>UCML01000107.1:0-1049 GCA_900473675.1 Hyphomicrobiales bacterium
GAATTATTCCGTAACTACCTAATTTTAGAAGAATAGCTGCTAGAATTATTGACCCAGCAATTGGAGCTTCAACATGGGCTTTTGGTAGTCATAGGTGAACTCCATATAATGGTATTTTAATAAGAAATGCTATTATGCATGCCAACCATAGTAAGTTGTTAGATCATGAAGCGTCTAAGGTGTGTGTTGTGAATGATAAAATTATGAGGTTTAGGGTTCCTACATGGTTTTGGATTAAGATGAGGGCAATTAGCAGTGGAATAGAACCGATTAGGGTATAAAATAGGAAATAAATCCCTGCGTTTAGGCGTTCAGTTTGGTTCCCTCATCGGGTAATAATAATAAGTGTTGGGATTAAGGTTGCTTCAAATAAAATATAAAATATAATTAGTTCAGTTGCTGAAAAGGTTATGATTAGGAGAATTTGTAAGCTGATTAGTATTGAGATGTAGAGTTTTTGTAGTACGTTATTATCTTTTTTTAGGTGGTTTTGGCTAGCTATTAATATTAGTGGCAGTAATCAGGCTGTTAAAATAATTAATGGTGTGGATAGGGGGTCTGAGGAGAATATATTTGAAAAGTTTTTATAATTTTCGTCGGTTTGTCATAGAAGTGTTAGGCTGGTTAAACTAATTAGAAAACTATATGAGGTTACGTTTGTTCAGGTTTTTTTAGGGCTTGATAGTCAGGTTAGTGGTAGTAGCATTAGTGAGGGAAGAATAATTTTTAGCATTGTAGTAGGTTGAGATTTTGGACGTAATCTGTTCCGTACGTGTTTGAAACTTTTACTAGTAGGGCTAGTCCTACAGCTGCTTCGCAGGCTGCGAAAACTAAGATGGTGATGGGGATTGGTATGGAGCTTATGGAGTTGGAGTTTAGGGAAGTTACTGAAGTTATAATAAATAAGGATAATACTATGCCTTCCAGGCATAGTAATGTGGATATTAGGTGAGAGCGAAATATAAGTGTCCCTAGAAGTGATAGTGAGAAGGCTATGGTGAGGTTGAAGAAGGTAGATGGCATATTGGTAATTATGAACATCATCATAA
>UCML01000105.1:0-1232 GCA_900473675.1 Hyphomicrobiales bacterium
CTATGTGGGCAATTGATGAATAGGCTATAATTTTTCGTATTTGTGTTTGGTTAAGTCCTCCTCATGCCCCTATGAAAATAGAAGTAATTGCTAGTATTAAAATGATAGTAGAGTTGAGTAGCGGGTAAATTTGAATTAAAATTGATAGGGGAGCAATTTTTTGTCATGTAAGAAGAATAAGTCCTATGTGCAGTGGGATCCCTTGAGTTACTTCTGGTAATCAGAAGTGGAATGGGGCGAGGCCTAGTTTTATGGATAGGGCTATTAATGTTATGTTAAGGATAAGACCGTTTGTTTGTTGTTGAAATATTCATGTTCCTAGTTGTTTATAGTTGAGTACGATGGCCAGGAGGATAATTATTGAGGCTGTTGCTTGTGTGACGAAGTATTTTGTTGCTGCTTCAGTTGATCGTGGGTTTTTTTTGTTGATTAGTATGGGGATAATTGCTAGTAGGCTGAATTCCAGGCCTACTCATATTAGTATTAGGTTGGTGCTGGATATTGTGATTACAGGACCTAAGAAGATTGTGAAGTAGATGATGGCAAGGGTGATAGGATTTATTAGTACGGGAAGGATTTAAACCAACGTTTTCGGGGTATGGGCCCGATAGCTTAATTAGCTGACCTTACTATTAGGATAAGGTGTTTAGGTAGCACGGAGAATTTTGAATTCTTAAGTGTAGGTTCAATTCCTATTGTCCTAGAAATAAGAGGGCTTGAACCTCTATAATTTACTCTATCAAAGTAATTCTTTTATCAGACATATTTCTATATGTATGGTGGTACTCCCGCTGTAAAAATTGGTAAAGAAATATGTCACATACATAATGCTAGTGTTAGGGGTAGAAAGTTTTTTCATAGAAGATGTATAAGTTGATCGTAACGGAAGCGTGGATAAGATGCTCGGATCCATAGGAATGTTGATGATAGTAGTAGAGCTTCTATTATGAAGTTAGTTGAGTAGAGTTCTGGTAAATTGATATAGTATAGGGGTCCTAGGAAGATAATAGTTGTTAGGGCGTTTATTAGAATAATGTTAGTGTACTCTGCTATAAAGAATAACGCGAATGGGCCGGCTGCGTATTCTACGTTAAACCCTGATACTAATTCTGATTCTCCTTCTGTCAGGTCGAAGGGGGCCCGGTTTGTTTCTGCTAGGGTTGAGATAAATCATATTATGGCTATGGGTCAGGCTGGCAGAAGTAATCATATGTGTTCTTGGGTTGTAATAA
>UCML01000104.1:0-3686 GCA_900473675.1 Hyphomicrobiales bacterium
CTCTTGACTGTGATTCGTGAAAGTGCGATTCTCGATCTTGCTAGAGAATACGAGAGAGGCTTCCACGGTTTTCCGATTGGGGGCCTTTTTCTTTTGCGGGTTAATCCTTTTATCCTTGATCCATAAGAGGTAAGTCGAACTACTTCCCCTGGAACTGCTTGAACTCTTGGTGAAGCTGCTCCAGTTTCCCGATGATAAAGTCGCCAAACGCTGGCGATGCCCTTTCATCAAAACTAAGATTAAGCACCTTCGTCGAACGCTGAACCGTCGCCAGTTTTTGACCGTCGCTCGATTTAATCGTTTCTGCCTTTGCTCCCTTTCGCTTCGCAATGAGCGCTTCCATTACTAGTGCGAAACGGGCATCAGTATCGGAGTTACGAAAGTCCTTGCGCTGGAGAAGATCTTCAAGAACCTTCGGCTTGCTAACCGCGAGTTTCTCGGCGAGACCCATCCAACGGGGCCTTCCAGCCTTAGGTGCAGGGCCAATTGCTTCGATGATCTCACGCGGCACTGAATGAGCAACGGCCATTAGCTTCGACAGCTGGGTTTTCTCCATTCCCAGCGAGCGCATTATGATGTGTCGATCAAAGCCACGTTCCTCAAGCGCCAAGGCAAATAGGCCGCGCTCAATATAGCTTAGATCAGTTCGGGCCGCGTTTTCCTGACCTTGGGCGACAACCATTTCTTCGTCAGTAAGATTCTGAACGACAGCCTTCACCGCCTGCTTCAGTGTTGAAGCTACTCTGACCCGCCGATGACCGAATACGATTTGATATCGATCAGCGTTTTCCGGATGGGGTCGAAGAAGCACAGGGCTATTCTGGCCGGAGACGCGAATAGCTTCTAAAAGCTGCTGGAAGGTTTCACCGTCATCAGGCAGGCGATCGGAAACAAAAGAGCTGTCAATCTTCTCAGGTTGTATCTCGACGACCGCAAAACCTTCGGCGATAAGCGCACGAGCCTGGTCCGCGGCACTAACGATGTTGCCAAGTGAGCGGCCCATTGCACCGACCGCGCCCGATCGGATGTGCTGAAGCTTCCTCTCCGGAGGAGGAACCTCCTCAGTTTCAACGGTATCTTCTTCGAGGTTGCCATGTGGCAACTCGCCTTCTCGGCGAGAAAGCATGGCCTTAAGCGTATCCTTGCGGCTCATGTAGCCCTCCCCCAAGCCTTCCTAATTAGGCTGTCAATCTCGCCATTCACCGCATCCAGCGACTCAATGGCACGGTCGTAAGTGGCCTTTGAGAAATTTTCTCGCCCCACCTCATAGAGCGTCTGCTTTGATAGGCCCGCATCCGAAACAGCTGTCGATTTCAGCATCGTATTTGTGAGGACGCGTTCGCGGAACAACGACCGCATGAAACCAACCATCTGCGCCTGTGGCGCATCGGACGGTTCAAACCGTGTGACGACATAGCGGATGAAATCGTAATCAAGATCCCCACCAGCGTCCTGAACAACTCCCAAAAGGTCGGAAGTCATCAGGAGAAACTGACACATCGACATTACATCCAGCATCTGCGGATGAGCGGTGATCAGGAGCCCGGTCGAGGCGCAAAGCGCTCCAAGAGTTAGGAAACCCAACTGCGGCGGGCAGTCGAGCACCATGACATCATAGTTGTCTTCCACCGAGCCGAGTGCAGATGCCACACGGCCAAAAAATGGCTCGGAGGAGTGCTCTGCAAGAGCGCGCGGCGTATCGTGCTCGTACTCCATAAGCTCAAGATTACCAGGGACGATATCGAGTCCTGAAAAGTACGTTGGCTTGATTATTTCTGACATCGGACGCCGTCGTTCGTCATACCGGATCGCCGCGTACATTGTTTCATTTGCAGCAATGTCATACTCGGGCTGATAACCGTGAAGGGCGGTTAGCGAAGCCTGCGGGTCGAGGTCAACAGCGAGAACGCGATATCCTTGAAGTGCAAGGTACTGTGCCAGATGGGCGGCAGTAGTCGTCTTCCCGCTGCCACCCTTGAAGTTGACTACCGCCATTACTTGACAATGTTCACCGGGACGACGTCGGGGTACGTACTTTTTGCCTTTAGAGTTTTCGTCGAGGACCGCCCGTATCTGATTAATTTGGTCAAGCGAGTACCAGCGGCGACCGCCAGACCCAATATCGGGTTGCGGTCCTTTCCCGTTTAAGGATAGCTGTCTTAGATAAGCATCGGCGATACCGATCAGCTTTGCAGATTCGACGGATGAGAAGGAGCGGAGAGTCTTTTGCGAGACTGGTGGAAAGAGCGCTTTTCTCATTGCCAACAACTCTTGAGAAAGCGCAGCTCCGTCGCCAGCGATGATGTCGGTCATCAATGGCTTCAGAGTGGCTTGGGCAACCGCCTGACTACGAGGCTTCAACATAACTACGATAAATCTCCACAGTGAGCAAATAACTCGTAGGTGACATTGCCCCGAGTCGCAACCGGTGGCAAGGGAAATTGAGTTAACAAAGCCTTAACGAGGGCATCGGGCCTTTCCTCTCGCCGCATCGATGGAAAAGTTGCCAGGTGGCAACTCTGCAGGATCGTGGCAGGTCGTGCACTTCACTTGCATCGATCGCTGTTATTCCACGAGCCACTCAGGGTGGACGACTCAGGCGATCGTTCAGGTACGGCCCCGCACTGGAGCCGTACCTCGCTGGATCAATCCCAGGGAATCACGGCCATCAGATCATCGTCGTCTTGGCTCGGGAAGCGCCCGAGATTGGCATTGAGGCGTCCGTATCCGGTATTGACCGAGAGGGTGTAGTAGTCACTGCCGTTCTGATTGATCTTCTTCCAGATGCCGCCGATTTCTACGGAGCGTCCCCTAGGGGTCTTGGCAAGGATGCGATAAACGGGCGCCTTCGGGTTGGTGCTTCTGATTTCTTCGCCGGTCAAATCGATGTCATAAGCCATGGATGCGATGTTGCCCGAGAAGCCGGTTTCGGTGAAGCGGATGAAGTTTACGAGGTCGGACATTGCTGTATCTCCTTTGTTTGCGTTGCCGATGGACACGACAAAAGGGCGGGAACAGGAACGGCCGCACCCGAAGGGCCGCAGCACCTGAGAGCGGGACGATTTTGCAGCGCGAGGAGATCTGTAGGATCGGGGAAAATCGTCCCGATCGAGGGTTGCGGGCGTGACGACCGGCCTTAGTGATCCATCTGAAGGCATCGCATACAAAGGAGATCAGCGCAGATGTCTCCGGATATAACGCCGCCCGTTTCACCGAAACCGGCATCGCCACCCATCGACGCCAGACGCATCTACCTGACATCGACCAGGCGATTAAACACCACTTAGCGGAAGAACCATCGGCATCCTCGCAACGACATGCGCCGAGAGCTGGGGCACATACGGAACTGACTGCACCTGGGAAGAAGACCGATCACGCAGCGAGCCCATCGAAACATCGAGATCGGCCCCACCACCATGCCATCCCGGGAGCCCCCCCTGACAAGATCGCTGGTCTTCAGGACAGGAACACTGATTGCGCTAGCGATTTACAGCTGCGCGGATTGCGGGCACGATCACAGTACGCGGGATGAAGATTGTTCCTTTCGCATTTAACGGAAAAACCGTTGCTGACGGGTCCGACAACAAGCCACATCATCCACGCCGGATCACATGCGGCCTCATCCAGCCAATGTCGTACCGGAAATAAACGCTCGCGCGAGAAGGGCGCTCGCGTGATTCCAGCGC
>UCML01000102.1:0-1664 GCA_900473675.1 Hyphomicrobiales bacterium
TCCAATTTTGGCTCTGACGCAATTTTGCTGTCGCGGAGCCTTAGCTCGCGCCGATCAATCGCGCCTGCAAAAGATCGAGTTTTGCTCTGCCATACATCTGGCGTTTGATGAGCTTCAATCGTGTGATCTGACCTTCCGTTTGCCCATTTGACCAAGGTGATATGATTGCGCTTCTCACGGCGTCGAGGTCCTTTTCAACGCCGCCGACAAACGATGAGACCAGACTGTTCTTGGCGCCTTCAAGCCATTCATCAAGCCTTCGTGCCGTCTTCGAGCGGATCATGGATTGGAAGTCACCGATGGCCGTGCGGGCTACCACAAGTTCCGGAACGTTTACTTCGATTGCAGCCACCAGAATCGCCTCGGATTTTGCCAAGTCATCACGTGCGGTGGTCAGCAGCCGAGCAATGACCCGCACCGATGGCGTTCGCGCAAGGCCGCTCTGGTTGGCTTTCTCCGCGAGACGTCGGCGTTGAGCCCATTGCGAGATGACACCGCTCTGTCCGGAGAAACCCTTCGCTTTCATCTCGCGCCAGAGCGCCGAGGCGTTCCGCGCGCCTTCCTCCCAGCGGCTGTTGAGCCAAGGCAACCAGCTATCGAGAGAACTGGGCCGTGTTCTGAAGACATCGAGGCGCTGTCCCCGCAGGACATCACGGACGAGCTTTCGGCTATGACCGGTCTGCCGAACAATTTGCCGAATTGAGATTCCCCTCTTCGAAAGCTCCCTGACGGCCTCGTTCGTTTCCTGTCGGCGTAAATATCCCTCATATTGCAGCTTCTCGGCATAGGTCAGAAGCTTGGGATCAACGACATTGCTGCCGACCGCCTGCCTGATCTGGCGCATCGACTTGCCGACCGCGTCGAGGAATGCCCGACTGGAGTTTTCCATCAGGTGCCAGCGGTCGGCAACCTGCTCAGCATCCGGCAACGCCTTCGCGATAGCTTCACCATATCCGCCACCCCGATCGCGAGCGACGATCGATATTGACTGGTGCCTGGCAAGCCATGCCCGAGACGTATCAAGCGCGCGATCCGGCAACAGGGTGACGGGCTTCCGGCGCTCCAGGTCGCAAACGATTGTTCCGTAGGTCTGGCCACGTTTGAAGGCGAAATCGTCTATGCCTATAACGGTCAGCTCGTCGTTTTGATCAGCAATACGGCGGCGGACTACCCGCAGCAGTGTATCGTTACTCACCGGCATCATTAAGCGATTGGCAAAGGCCGCGGCCGGCCTGCCGCCAAGTGCCAAACCAAGGTGGTGGACAATGGTCTCAAGCCGTTGGGTGCGCCGACCATAACGGGCCAACACGCCTTCGCCGAACTGCTCGCAGAAGATGCGCCGACCACACAGAACAGCATTGCACCAGAACCGACGGGCTACGACCGTCAATTCTACTCGCCGACCACTGAGAGGCAGGTCAGCGGGTCGCCGGATATATCGACTTTGAACTCTCTCGCTTGGCCGCCCGCAGTCAGGACAACTAACCGCGCGAAGGCGCGATCGCAGCCGAATTTGAACGCTGTCCGCGACAATCCTAACCTCATCTACTGCAAGGCCGTCAGGAGCAAGATTTGCGCGCTGAAATCGATGCTGCATATGCTGATCCTCCGATGAATCAGCCAAAATCTCGCGCGCAACAGCAGCAATTCTGAGTCAGAGCCAA
>UCML01000101.1:0-1515 GCA_900473675.1 Hyphomicrobiales bacterium
TTCCGCCAACTACACCATCGACACCGTGCGCCCGACCGCCACCATTGTGGTTGCGGACAACGCGCTGAAGATAGGCGAAACCTCGCTGGTGACCATCACGTTCAGCGAGGCCGTCAGCGGCTTCACCAACGCCGACCTGACGATTACCAACGGCACGCTGAGCGCTGTCAGTTCGTCCGACGGCGGCATCACCTGGACGGCGACGCTGACCCCGACCAGCAGCATCACTGATGCAACCAACCTCATCACGCTCGACAATACCGGCGTGTCGAACGCGTCCGGCAATGCCGGAACCGGCACGACCGACTCAAACAACTATGCCATCGAGACCCAACGCCCGACCGCCACCGTCGTCGTCGCCGACAGCGCGCTTGCTGTGGGCGAAACCTCTCTGGTGACCATCACCTTCAGCGAGGCCGTCACCGGTTTTAGCATTGCCGATCTGACCGTAGCCAATGGAACGCTGAGCACTCTGAGCACGTCCGACAACATCACCTACACGGTGACGTTGACGCCTACCGCCGGTATCACGGATACGAGCAACCTTATCACCCTCGACAATACCGGTGTGGTGGACGTTGCGGGTAATACCGGAACCGGCACCACCGATTCCAACAACTACGCCATCGACAGCCAGCGCCCGACCGCGACCATCGTGGTCACCGATGCCACGCTGGCGGCGGGCGAAACCTCGCTGGTGACCTTTACCTTCAGCGAGGCTGTCACCGGTTTCACCAACGCCGATCTGACGATTGGCAACGGTACACTGAGCGCCGTGAGTTCGTCCGACGGCGGCATCACCTGGACGGCGACGCTGACGCCGACCAGCAGCATTACTGATGCGACCAACGTCATCACGCTCAACAATAGCGGTGTGACGGACCTTGCGGGCAATGCCGGAAGCGGCACCACCAGTTCCGCCAACTACACCATCGACACCATGCGCCCGACCGCCACCGTCGTGGTCGCGGACAACGCGCTGAAGATAGGCGAAACCTCGCTGGTGACCTTCACCTTCAGCGAGGCCGTCTCTGGCTTCAGCAATACCGACCTGACGATTGCCAACGGCACGCTGAGCGCTGTCAGTTCGTCCGACGGCGGCATCACCTGGACCGCGACGCTGACCCCGACCAGCAGCATCACTGATGCAACCAACCTCATCACACTCGACAATACCGGCGTGTCGAATGCGTCCGGCAATGCCGGAACCGGCACGACCGACTCGAACAACTACGCTGTCGATACCGGGCGCCCGACCGCGACCGTCGTGGTCGCGGACAGCGCGCTGGGAATAGGTCAAACCTCGCTGGTCACCTTCACGTTCAGCGAGGCTGTCACCGGTTTCACCATCCCCGATCTCACAAGCGCCAATGGCACGCTGAGCGGTTTGAGCACATCCGATAACATCACCTGGACGGCGACGCTGACGCCCACCGGCAGCATTACTGATGTGACCAACGTCATTACCCTCGACAATACCGGTGTGCTGGACGTTGCGGGCAACACGGGAAGCGG
>UCML01000100.1:0-2528 GCA_900473675.1 Hyphomicrobiales bacterium
CCGGATCACCCGATGGGGGCAGACCAATCAGGTCTGACTTGCCGTTCATCGATCCCGCGGGCTATGCCGTGGAAATACGGACCGGACTTGCCGAAATGCTGCTGAAGGAAGGCAAGCGACTTCAACTTCAGACCAAGCCAAGTTACAATTCCATGCCGTTTCATCCGCTCGGCTGTGGCCGGCCCGAACCCGTGGAATATCTTGACGGGGAGGGTTTCGACAATAACCGGGCCATTCTTCGGGGTGATGACAGCCTGGCCATTGGGCTTGTTCAAATCACTGGCCATTTTCGCGGACGTCGAAGTGCTGCGGCACAAAGATCAGATCCGGGCATTTCCGCCAACGCCATGGGTTGGCAATGGGTTAAGCGTGTGCGATCCCAGCTCAATCGCCGAGACGGGTTAAATAGACTCAGAGAATATTGGGATTTGTGCTTGCACTGTTTGTCGGATGGTCGCAAAGCCATGTTGTAGTGGGCGCGATGGCTAGCATACCCCATCGCCTTGTTGAAAATTTGGAAAACGAAAGTCTGTCCATGACTCCCCAGCTTTCCCTCTCGCGCGACCGTATTTCCGTGCTTCTGCTTGAAGGCATCAGCCAGAGCGCCGTGGATTATTTTTCGTCGTGTGGATACACCAACCTTGTGCATCTGCCGAAGGCGCTCGATGACAAGGATCTCAAGTTTCGTATCGCCGAGGCGCATATCATCGGCATTCGCTCCCGAACACAGCTGACAGAAGAGATGTTCGAATCCGCCAAGAAGCTGATTGCGGTCGGCTGTTTTTCCGTCGGCACGAACCAGGTGGATCTGGAAGCTGCACGCCGCCGCGGGATTCCGGTGTTCAACGCGCCTTATTCAAACACCCGCTCGGTTGCCGAACTTGTGATCGGCGAGATCATCATGTTGACGCGGCAAATCTTCCCGCGGTCGGCGTCTGCGCACCAGGGCGGATGGGAAAAGTCGGCGGTCGGAAGCCGGGAAGTCCGTGGGAAAACCCTTGGCATCGTCGGATACGGCAATATCGGCTCGCAGCTAAGTGCACTTGCAGAAAGCATGGGCATGGTGGTGCGCTATTTCGACCTCTCCGACAGGCTGCGCCGCGGCAATTCGGAATCTATGACTTCACTCCGCGAGCTTCTTGAGATCTCAGATTACGTGACGATGCACGTTCCTGAAACGGCATCGACGCACAATATGATCACCGAAACCGAACTGCGGCAAATGAAGAAAGGCGCCATATTCATAAACAATTCCCGCGGCACAGTGGTCGATCTAGACGCGCTCGCGATTGTCCTGAAAGACGGCCATCTAGCGGGTGCTGCGGTCGACGTGTTTCCCAAGGAACCGGCTTCAAATAAAGATCGGTTCGAAACGCCGCTGCAGGGCTTGAGCAACGTCATTCTGACCCCGCATATCGGCGGCTCGACAGAAGAAGCCCAGGAGCGCATCGGTGGGGAAGTCTCCAGAAAACTGGTCGAATATTCTGACATTGGGTCCACGATGGGCGCCGTCAACTTTCCGCAGGTCCAGTTGCCTGAACGCCCAAACGGGACTCGCTTCATTCATGTTCACGAAAACCGCCCAGGCATGCTTATCAAGTTGAACGAGATCTTCTCGTTACGTGGGCTGAATATCGTCGGGGAATTCCTGCAAACGCATGGTGATACGGGGTATGTGGTCATCGAAGTCGAGGATGCGTCCCAGACAGCTGACGACATTCTGCAGGCGCTACGCGAGATACCTGGAACAATCAGAACGCGATTGCTCTATTGACGCAGCGATGGTGATCACCAGGTCGGCCGGACCCTTTCTGGTAGCTTGATCTGATGCGGTCGGGTGGCCCGGTATCGCGTAACTCCACTCAGCTCGTGTCCATCGTCGGCAGGTCGATGGTTTTAGCGGTGTCGAGTCTGTGGTGGTTGGTCCGCAGGACTTATCGACACCGCCGAAATCGAGCTCAAGGAGCAGGACCATCCGCTAGAGGAACATCTTGAAGTAAGTCTGGTCGGGCGGCGCGCATCCTCAAAGTCGCCAGGACTAATCGAGCTGGTCATTGCGCGGCCGCTGATGTCGGCTGGCGTGTGCGCCTATGGCGCTGAGCCTGGCCAAACGGTGTCGAAGAACGCCCGCAAGTCGGGCGGCATAGTCGCCCACGTCCCTTGCCGCGAATTATCGGCGAACGCCTGCAGAAGCGACCCGGAAAAACGATCGCCGGCGGAGACGATTGGAATGATGTCGTTGAGAAGTTCATTCGACTTTATCTGGGAAGCGAACTCGATGGCCAATATGTTCCACAGCGGCAGAAAGCTACGCATGCTCGCGGCAAACGCTTCGCGTTTGCGCTGATGTGATCGACGAGTTCACACGGGAATGCATCGCTATCAGGGTCGAGAGAAAGCTGAAGGCTGTCGACGTCATCGATGTGCTCTCCGATCTCTTCATCCTGCGCGGCGTCCCGGCACATATTCGTTCCGACAATGGTCCTGAATTCATTGCCAAGGCTTTGAGGGAATGGATTGCGCTGGTC
>UCML01000044.1:0-14941 GCA_900473675.1 Hyphomicrobiales bacterium
GAGGAGGGGAGGCGATCTGCTTTTCCCGCACGGACGGCTTTTGCCGGTTGGTCGAAATCAGCCCGAGAACAAGGTTCTTGCTGTCTGGTCCATCACTCATGCCTGAACTCCCTCGGCGGTGGATCTGTAAAGGGTTAGGATCTCGCCAAGCAGCGTTTCCATCTCGGCAACGGCTTTCGGGTCGGGCGTTGCAACTGTCTGGAGCGTGCCGGCGGCGCCGATCGATTGATAGGAAGCGCGCCGGGCGATGGGCTGGGAGGCAAGCGCAACGCCGCTTTCCCGCAAGATTTCGCGAAGCGGTGCATGCGCCTTAGCGCGTCCGGTGACGAGATCGTGTTGGTTGATGATGATCAGAGCGGGAAGTTTGCGCTTTTGATCGTCTTCGACGACCGGGATGTGATTGAGCGCCAGTTGCATCCCGGCGACCACGTCGTCCTGGGTGGTCTGAAGGGGAATGAGGACGACGTCGGCACAATAGAGACCCGCAAAGAGATTTTCATTTGTCGTCCCCTCGATGTCAACAAAGACGATCTTGCCCTCGCGCTGTCGATCCAACGCCATTTTGTAGATGCGATCCGGATCCAGGCAGCTTTCCGCCTCAAGCCTGTCGGGCCAGACGTCCATCTGCTTCGACATCGTCACCCATCGCATTGTGTTGGCACGGCTGTCGGCATCGATGAGAAACACGTCGTTTCCGGCATGGGCGGCGGTTCCCGATAGCGCCCGAACGAGCGTGGTTTTTCCGGTCCCGCCTTTTGGGTTTGCGATGGTGACGATCATGAAAGCTCATTTCCTTTCAAAAAGAAACTATAATTAACCGAGCGCAGCTTTTTCTGCAACGCTTCAGTTACCCGTTACTGATTGGCGATTGATGATTGATGAGCGACAATTGCCAGCTGTTCACCATCAGCGGGGAACGACCCATTGACGATTGCCCGTGAGCAGTTGTTGAACCGCGTTTTGATGATTATCAACGGTTATCCGATCATTACCCGTGCACTAACGGGCACTGTTCCAATTAACAATGGGCAATTGCCAGCGCTTCAACTGCCCATTGTCGGTCGCCGTCAATAGACGGCATGTGCGTCTCACCTGCGAATGTGAGTTGTTAGTGCGAATAGAAAAATATAATTAATTCTCTGTGGCAGGATAGTCAAGTTTGTGGTACAAACTCGACAGCGCCCCGCCTCGGGCAGGGCTGAGGTTCGCGCCATTGGCGCTCTGTGGCGCCTCCGGCACCCATGCAATGAAGAGGAAGCGATGCGAAGCGAGGTGGTCAGGGTCCGCATGAAGCCGGAAGAGCGGCAAGCGCTTGCCGCGCTCTGCGGACAAAACCGCACCGCAAGCGACGTCATCCGGCTGCTGTTCCGCGATCAGGCCGGCCTGCCGCTGCCCGTCGGGCCGATCGAAGCAGACCGTCTGCGGGGCACAAATGAGGAGTTGCGACGTGTCGGTATCAACCTCAACCAGGCTGTGCGCGCCATGAACGAAGGTCGCGTCGGCTATGAGCCACATCTGGATGCAGCACTACGAAAGCTTCTCGACGCGGTGTTTCGGCTAAGAGCTGATGTCGATCTGATGCTGCGGATCAGCCGGCAAGAGCGGAGAGGGGGCGGCCATGGCCTATGAGTGGGCAAGCCTCCTCGGTGAGGTCAATACCTATTCGGCTCGGCGTGCTCCATCGCTGGTGGACGACGATGAGAAGAGGCGGCGCGGGCGGACGAGGGGTCCCGCCGTGACCGGTGATCGTGCTGAGAAGCGGTATCTGCCAACAGGGATTGCAGCCAAGGTCGTTACGATCCCCATCCCGTTGGGGGAACAGACTATCGCCTCCATCCTGCAGCCAGCGCGCTCCTCTCAGCAGGACGTCATAGCGCTACTCGGCGCGTTAGCTTCACGCGGGGGGGCGGAAGAGGATGACGAACTGCGCAGGGGCGGGGGAGGGGGCGGTAGCGCCGCACGTCAAGCCAACCCGCCGATCGCCACTCGGCGTTCATTAAATGACAAGGTGCCGTCAGAGGTTGCCAGCCGGGCGGCGCTTGCCGCAGGTGCGCAGCCGGTTATGATTAAAGTCACGTCGACAGTTTCGGGCCGAGCTTCGGCCGCAGGGCTCCTCACCTATCTTGGGACGCGGCAGACCGAAAACGAAAACGGGCAAAAGGAGAGGGTCGACATCCCCGTCGTCGATCAGGACGGGATTGCCGTCGCAAGCAGCGAGGATCGTGCGGCGTTGCTAGCCGACTGGGTCTCTGACTTCCGGGAGCCCTACGCGATAAACGCTGTGGTGACGATTGCGATTACGTTTGCCGACCCTGTTGGAGACGACGAGCTTCATGAGGCACTGAATGCTGCGTTCGGCTCGAAGCCGTTCCTGTATTCCCGTCGTCCGGACGGCGAGGTTTCTGTCTACGCGGTCACGGACCTGCCGGCGGGGAAACTGGCGGTCGCTCTGAAGACCCGCGAGAAAGGCGATGGTCCGGTGCGTGTGGCGGAAACTGCCGAAGCTGATGTTGCGGCTCGGTTTGCGGACGCAGGCAGCTTGGCGGAGGTCCGCATTCTCGGAGCAGCGGCTTCGGAGAAGTCGAGCCGCTATTTCCTCGAAAAATTTCTTCGTGCTGAAAAGCGGGTTATCACTCGCGCCGGCGACGCGGTACAACGCGGCGCTTCAATCCACAAAGCAGCAGACGGAATTTGGCAGGAGTGGTCCGGTCATATTCGCACCGTTGAACCGCGCAATGCTTTCCACGTCATTTTCTCAGCCCGAGCCGGGACAGATGCGCAGGCGATGAACTGTGCCGTGCGCGATTTTCTGAGCGAGCAGGTTGCGGGGCACCGTTGGGTGACAGCGCATCATCCCGAAACTTGGCATGTGCACGTCCACGCTATGATCTCCGCCCGCGATGACGTTGGCAAAGCGCTGCGGATGACCAAGCCCGAGCTTTACCAATGGCGCGAGCGGTTCGCGGCAAGGGCGCGCGAGCATGGGATCGCAATGGTGGCGACACGCCGCGGCGACGTCGCGGCTACTCGGCCATACAGCCAGGCACAGGCCGGCGCCTATCAGAGAGGTCTCACCGATCCGCGTTACCTCAAAACGTCTGCGCTCAATAAGCGCGTCGAGCGTAAGCGTGCCGGTGTCGCCGACGGCGCCTCACTCGCCAACGGCAGGCTTGCATTGGTCCCGCAGTGGCAAGCGACTGTAGACGCTCTCAAAAAAGTAGGTGCGAGGTCCACAGTGGCAGACGCGGCCAATCGGTTTGCCTCTGCGGCTGCGAACAGAGCGCCGAGGCTTGCAGCGGGCACGATAAGAGGCTTCGTGCTTGTGCAGCTGGAGATAAACAGTGCCCATGACACTAACTTCCTGCCGGAAACGGTCCAGCGCGCCCTGAAAGCTGATCCTCGTTTTGTTTCTGCGAAAGACGGAACAGTCCTGCTTCTTGCGCCGACCGAGGCGAGCGTCAGCAAGATTGAGCGAGAGCTGGCACGACAGAACGAATTCGGTCCAGGCGCGGAGACCTCTGAGGTGGTGAAGACTATCGAGCGCCAGTTGCTCGAACAGGGGCTAAGCGCCGCCGTTTCAGTGGAGGCGGCCGGCGCTGCCCAGGATGGTGCGCCGACGCTATGGCTACAGAGCCGCTTTGCCGCTCTGGATCAAACGATGGCTTCGGAACCCGCCACGCCGTTGGCGAAAATGATGACTTTGGTTTCAGACATTAAACATCGAAAGGAAAACACCATGCCCCTATCGCTGGAACAGTTCGACAAACGCGTCGCACGCGCCAACAAATCCATGGACCGCCTCGAAACGATGGTCGACAGTAGTGGCGAGCGCCAGGCAGTCGAGGAAATGCGGCGCGAGATTTCCGCACTTTTTGCCGAGCAGCGTCGCGACGTCGAATTGCAGCAGATGCCATCGGTCTTGAACACTTCTGGGGAGGGCGGCGCGCCACCGGCTGGTCGAGCGGGCGACGGCCAGGATCAAAACCGAAAGCCACCGGCAAGTGTCGATCCCGCAATCGCGGTGCAGCAGAACGCCATTGCTGCCGGCCGAGCGGCCAGAGCGACACGCGAGCAGGCTGGGAGCACGAAAGGGGCGCAGGACGAGCCGCGTCGAGAGCTCAATCGTCAGGCGGAGCAAGAACGTCTCCACGACAGAGACCGCGATGGAGCCGATCGCTAAGCGAAGGCTGCATATTGCGGGTGCTGGAGCGTTCGTAGCGAGATGCGGCTGGTTCGCGCCGTCAACTCGGTCGTTCAGAGCAAACGATCGAGTTCCTGAGAGCCGACGGTCTGCTCGGGAGTGACGCGTTCGAAAAGCGCCTAAAGCAGCCGTGAACGAGGTGTGTCTGGATCGAGATTAAGGCTTCCAAAAATGTAAGCGACAAGCTGGGGCCGTTCGGGCCGTGTAGTTCCACGGCATGAGGGCGTCGATTTCGCTGCTGGCCATCCATTTGCGAGACGCTCAAGTGCCTGGGTAAGCCAGGCTTGCGGATCGACGGCATTCATCATTGCCGTTTGCAGGAGCGTTGCGACGGTCGCCCAGGTCTTGCCCGGAAGACATAGAGCGCCCCGTTGAACGGGTCACTGCCGGTATCGCGCACCAGCGACAGCAAACTGTCCGGCCCCTTGCGGAAGTCGATGGAATGGCTCGCAAGAAAGACCTTCACGCCCGACGGGATCATGCCGATCGCACCGCCCGGATCACTCGCAGCAGGTATGCTTCATCGATATCAGCGCCAGCTCGGACAACGATATCGCCGATGACAAGCTCGATCACTGCTCTCGCGCCAACTGGCCCAGCTTCTATCTGAACGGCCGGATCCTGCGAAAGCGATCGTTGTCCGGCACGAGCATCGCGGCGCCAGCATCGGGCACCTAGTTGCGTTGCATGGATATACTGGCTTCGACCTGTAGGAGCATTTTCCTCGGTAAGCCAATTGCTTCACTTCCCGGCGTGCGCTTCGGCCAACGCTCTCCGGAGATCGTCGACAGGCGTGTCGCCGGCCATCTTCTTTCCTTCCAGCTCCTTCGGCATCTTCCAGCCCGGATCGATGCCCTCCATGTTGGGCAGCTCGTGAGCGATGCCTTTGTGGCAGTCGATGCAAGTTGCCTTCCCGGTCATCAGATACAGCGTGTGAATATCGGCAGCTCTTTGAGTCTGCTTCTGCAGGTCCATCGCGGCTGAGGAATGGCAGTTGCGGCATTCAAGGCTGTCGTTGGCTTTCATCCTGGCCCATTCGTGTTGCGCCAGTTCAAGGCGGTGCTCGAGGAACTTGGACCGTGTATTGATCGTCCCGAACATCTTTCCCCACACCTCCTTCGACGCTTGCATCTTGCGGGCAATCTTGTCTGTCCATTCGTGCGGGACATGACAGTCAGGACAGCTCGCACGCACCCCCGACCTGTTCGAGAAATGGACGGTGCGCGTCAATTCCTCATACACATTGGTCTTCATTTCGTGGCAGGAGGTGCAGAACTTTTCGGTGTTGGTCACTTCCAGGGCCGTGTTGAACGCCCCCCAGAATAGGACGCCACCAATGAAGCCGCCCAAAGTCAGGAAGCCAAGACCGAGCGTTCCTGCTGGCGTGATCATGATCCGCCAAGCCCAAAGAAGAGATTTCCTGGTCCAGGCGATCATGCCCTCACTCGCTTCCTGCTGGCTTGAAACCTAGTTCGCTCATGTCCTTGAAGGTGCTGCGTACCAATGGTTGAACGTCCGCCTGTGGGACGTGGCATGCCGTACAGAAGTAGCGTCTGGGTGAAACGTCGGCGATCATCTGGCCGTCCCGCGTCATGTAATGCGTCACGCTGATCATCGGAGCGCCGGAATCCTGGGTGAATTCCCGCTTGTGACAGGAAAGGCATCGGTTTGCATTGACCGAGAGCTCGTAACCGTCGATGGAGTGTGGGATGATCGGCGGCTGATCCGGATAAGCGCGCATCTTGCGTTGGTCATCGACGACCCATTTCGGCAGGACTGCAGCCGCGCCCGTATCCATGGCGTGCGTCGGCCCCTGGAGCTGAGGAACATTCTGTGTCGCAACCTGGGCAATCGCAGCCGTCGTGACAAACACCAGCAGCCCAGCGGCGACTGCAAGCCATTCGGGCCGCATCAAACGGCGAGCAGAATCTTGACCGCGCATTTTTTGAAATCCGTCTGTTTGGAGATGGGATCAGTGGCGTCTAGGGTAACCTTGTTGATCAATTGACTGGCGTCGAACCATGGGACGAAAATCACGCCGGAAGGCATCCGGTTTCGACCGCGAATGTCGATGCGGCTGCGTATCTCTCCGCGTCGCGAAACGATGCGCACTTCCGCCCCCTGGTTTATTCCCCGCTTTCGCGCGTCGTCTGCGTTCATGAAACAGCGCGCACCTGGAAACGCCTTGTAGAGTTCGGGGACCCGCATGGTCATCGATCCGGAATGCCAGTGTTCGAGGACACGCCCGGTCACCAGCCAGAAATCGAATTCCTCGTCGGGCGATTCAGCCGGCGGCTCATAGGGCACTGCGAGGATGACCGCCTTCCCATCGGGCTGCCCATAGAACTTTACGCCCTCTCCGGGTTTCACATAAGGATCGTAGCCTTCGCGATAGCGCCACTTTGTCTCCTGGCCGTTTACGACAGGCCAGCGCAAGCCGCGCACTTCGTGGTAGACGTCATAGGGCGCAAGGTCGTGCCCATGACCACGCCCGAACGCGGCATACTCCTCAAACAGGCCCTTCTGGACGTAGAAGCCAAAATCTTTGGCCTCGTTGTTGTCGTATTCCGCATTGATCTCGCTGAGGGGAAAGCGGTCGACTTCGCCGTTGCGAAACAACACATCGAAAAGCGTCTTTCCCTTATAGTCGGGATTGGCATCAAGCATCTCGGCTGGCCAGACTTCGTCGGTTGTAAACCGCTTGGAGAACTCCATCATTTGCCAAAGATCTGAACGCGCCTCGCCCGATGCCTGAACAAGCTGATGCCAGACATGGGTGCGGCGTTCGGCGTTTCCGTAGGCACCTTCCTTTTCGACCCACATGGCAGCAGGCAGGATCAGGTCGGCACTCATCGCTGTGATCGTCGGATAGACGTCGGAAACGACGACGAAGTTCTCGGGGTTCCGGTAGCCCTGATAGGTCTCATTACTGCTGTTGGGGGCGGCCTGGACGTTGTTGTTGCATTGCACCCAGTAGAAGTTGAGCTTGCCGTCCTTCAGCATCCGGTCCTGCTGCACAGCGTGGTATCCCGGCTTTTCCGGAATGATGCCGTGAGGGATGCGCCAGATTTCCTCGGCATGTTTGCGATGCTCGGGATTGGTGACGACCATGTCGGCGGGCAGACGGTGGGCGAAGGTTCCGACCTCGCGTGCTGTGCCGCACGCCGAAGGCTGGCCAGTGAGTGAGAACGGACTATTTCCCGGTTCGGAAATCTTGCCCGTCAAAAGGTGCAGGTTGTAGACCATCTGATTGGCCCAGACACCGCGGACATGCTGGTTGAACCCCATGGTCCAGAGCGACATGACCTTTCGGCCAGGATCGGCGTATAGCTCTGCCAACTGCTCGAGGAATTCCGGATCAACGCCGGTCATATCGGCCGTCTTCTTCAGTGTATACTCAGAGACGAATTCCTTGAAGGCTTCGAAATCCATCGGTTCGGTCTTGCCTGGATTGGCCGAATTTGCAGCGTTGACCTCCACCGGATTGTCGGGACGTAGGCCGTAACCGATGTCGGTCGCACCGCGGGCGAATTTGGTGTGTTGCTGGACGAACGTCTCGTTCACGCGTCCGGTCTGAATGATGTAATTTGCGATATAGTTCAGAATGACAAGGTCAGTGCCTGGCTTGAAGACGATCGGGATGTCAGCCAGGTCCATGCTGCGATGGGTGAATGTCGAAAGAACCGCGACGCGAACGTGGGGATGGCCGAGGCGGCGATCGGCGACGCGCGTCCACAGGATGGGGTGCATCTCCGCCATGTTCGATCCCCACAGCACAAATGCGTCTGCATTTTCGAAGTCGTCGTAGCATCCCATCGGCTCGTCCATGCCAAAGGTGCGCATGAAGGCGACGGCGGCCGACGCCATGCAGTGACGGGCGTTGGGGTCGAGGTTGTTGGATCGGAAGCCTGCTCGCATCAACTTTGTTGCGGCATAACCTTCGAAGATGGTCCATTGGCCGGACCCAAACATGCCGACCGCTGTCGGCCCCTTTTCCTTCAACACGCGCTTGGCGTGTTGCGCCATGACGTCGAAAGCCTCGTCCCAGCTCACCGGTTCGAATTCGCCCTCCTTGTCGTAGACGCCCGCCCGCTTTCGAAGCAGCGGCGTCTTCAACCGATCCTCGCCGTACATGATCTTGGAAAGAAAGTAGCCCTTGATGCAGTTCAGGCCGCGGTTGACCTCCGCCTGCATATCTCCGTGGGTCGCGACCACCTGGCCCTGCTTGACACCGACCATCACGCCGCAACCGGTTCCGCAAAATCGGCAGGGTGCCTTCGACCACTTGATTTCCAGCACGGTGACGCCACCGGGCACAGGCTGTGCGGCGGCAGGAAGCGCTATGCCTGCTGTGGCGGCGGCTATGCCAGCAGCATGGGCCTTCAGAATGTCACGCCGCGTCAGTTCTCCGGTCATCAGGATGTGCCCCCTCCGTTTCGACGTGCTCAAAAACCATGTTCGCTGCGATCACTCCTTCCAGAAGTGAAATGGCCGCCAGGCATTGTCCCATCATCCCGGTACTCGTCCCCTCGATGACAATGACGATCTTCCCATTCCCGTGACCATGGATTTCGACATTTTTCATGCTGGCAAGTTCCGAGAGGACACTGTCCGTTGCTCGAGGTAGCGTAGCGATCACCGCGCTGGAAATGTGATAGGTCATCGGCGCTTCAGGCATCCGAAAGCTCCAGTTCGCGGGGTTTCGTTGTAATCGCGCCTACCGGACAAACCTGGAGACAAGCGCCGCAACCGGTGCAGAGTTGCTCGTCAAGGTCGGGAAGAAAGGGTCCCCCGAGGCGAGGCCGAAATCGGATCGCATTCTCAGGACAGCTTTCGCCGCACGACTGGCACGCGACACCCTTCCTTGCAAGGCAGGCGTCTGTGACAGTGGCAGCGTGGGGAAAGCGATTGACGGCGACCTGCTCGAACACCGGTTCCGGGCAGGCCAGTCTGCATTCACCGCAAAACGTACATTCGGCCGAAGTGAAGTCGAGCGTTGGCAGGCCATTGATCAATCCGATAATCCCAGTGGGACAGTGTTCCACGCAGAGGCCACAACCTGTACAAGCTTGAAGGCTTGTCGGAGATGCGCCGGGAGGACAGATTCCATTGCTTGTTCTGGCCAAGGAGCCAAGAAACAAAGATCGACGTGAGATGGATTTCGTACGCATCTTCCGCCCTCAATGGCCAGGGGGACCGGGTGGCCCAAAGACGATCTGCCACATCCAAACGGTAAAGCCGTAACCGCCGACTGCGCCGACTGCAATGAGAGGCCAGATGCCAAACGCCAGCACAAAGAATGTCAGAAGTTCGCTTCGCCTCTGCGGCGCTTTTACGGTTACCGAACTGCCGTGGGACGTCTCTGACATATCAGCCCCTGCTCAATCTGCGGTGCATACTACCAGCACAGCCAATTAAATATAGTGCAATAATACTACCTACTTATAATCAGGTTATTCTCTGTTTCGCCTTCACCGCAACCCCGCCTGACTTCCGCTTTGGGCCGATTTCTTTGGGTCGGATCGACTATTGCGCCGATCTTGGCTGTACCCATCGGAGAGACGCTCTCGTCGCAACCTGTTCGGAGTCTGCGACGGCCTCGCGGCGCGCCGGGCTACCGTGCCCATCGATGGAGTTGCGACAACAATTGAAGACACCGATCCATTGTGTCGGACGCCACATGTTGCTCGAACTCGGGTTTGGCGGTAAGCGGTAGTTGCGAGCGGTGGTAGCGTCATTTCGATAGACGGACGCGATGGTAGACCAACCTGTTCGGTGCGACGTGCGATTGCCGTCACACGTTGACGGTTCGCGGAACCGCCGGCGTCGAGGTCCGGCTGATGCCTGAATTCCATCTTCGCAATGAAGGCAACAGCGTCGGGACCGTAAGGCATTCCTGCTTGTGTTCCTTCAAAGGCATTGCGCCCGCTGCGGTGAGTTCCCTGACCGCGTCTACCGTGGCGTACGCACTTGCGCATGCTCACAGAATTTGAAATCGCCACGTGGGCATTCCCAGCTTTCACCCAAGCTCTCAAGGCCAAGGCGACGGGGCTACGTGAACCTGCCGTTCTCTTGACATCGAGGAAATTATTGATTCTCAAACTAATCTTGAACGACGGCCGAACGGGTGCGTACGGTTGTCGAACTCTCGTTTTCGTTCTCATGAAGAATGCCCTCGCCGTATATGTCGGAGCGTTGCGGGTCTTCTTATAGGATTCGTTCTCGAGCCTATCTGAGGCGATATGCGACGCGGCCCTATCGCATTTGAGCTCAAGCCATACCTGATGGGTTTGGGACAAACACGGGAGGTACAGATGGCATCGAATACCCAATAGAGCGGCGATCGGCGCTGTGGCTGGTGGCGTTGTGGGCGCACTTATTGGCCACTCCCAGGAGCACCAAGGCTATTGCATATATCGCGATCGTTATGGTCGCCGGTTCGAGGCACGCTGCCGATAGTTACGGCCTATATTGGGAACCTTCCGCGAGCACCGTGTCTGCTCATCGCCCCGATCGCGCTAAGGCGGGCTTCCTGGATTTCAGGCGCTACAATCTTAGCAGCCAGGCCTCCACCTTTCCCTTGCCCTTGACTTCGATAGGTCCGCGCGGCTCGAAGACGAACTGGTGCTTGAGTTGCTCGTACACGGCGCGCGTCACTTGAACCGCGTCGGGGACGCTACCTGATTCCATCCGGCTCGCGAGGTTCACCGTGTCGCCCCACAGGTCGTAGATATACTTGCTCTTGCCGATGATGCCGGCCACCACCGGGCCGCAGTTGACACCGACCCTGAGCTTCATCGAAATGTTGTGCTCCATCGCGTGCTCGCGGGTAATGTGAACCATGCGGATGGCCATACGCACCATGCGCTCGGTGTGGTTGGCAACCGGCTCGGGCAGACCGCACACCGCCATGTACGCGTCGCCCACCGTCTTGATCTTCTCGATTCCGAGATCGGTGGCAGCGACATCAAAGCGTGTGAAAAGCCCGTTGAGAAATGTTACTACCTCGTGCGGTGGCATTTCCGATGTCAGAGCCGTGAAGCCCACCAGATCCGCAAACGCGACGGTGACTTCGGCAAAACCGTCCGCGATGCCCGCCTCACCGGCACGCAGCCGGTTGGCAATCGGGGCTGGTAGAACGTTCAGCAGCAGTTCTTCGTTTTCACGGTTCTTATTTTCGATCACGGTATTCTTTTGGCGCAGATCCTCAACCATGCCATTGAAGGCTAGGCAGAGCTGCCCAATCTCGTCGCGCGTACGGACCGGCACGCTGACTCCATAATCGCCGGCAGCGAAGCGTTTCACACCAGCAGTGAGTTCGCGCAGCGGTCCGAGCAGCACGCGCGAAAGCCAGGCTGCGGTCGCCGCAACCGCCAACAGCACCAGTCCCCCGACGATCAGCAACTCCTGGCGGAGCTGGGCGATCGGCGCGAAGGCCTCGGCGGTGTCGATCTTGGCGACGAGCGCCCACTTGACGCCGGGAATCGCAAGCGGTCCCCACGAAGCAAGTGTCGGCACGCCACGGTATCCAATGATCTCGCCGGAACCCTCGACACCGGCGAGCGCGGCTCGAGTTGCATCGGTGTCGATGCGCTGATGCATCACTGGCGTCCCAAAACGCTGAATGGCGGCAACTTCGTCGCCCGAGGCGCCGACAGATTTGAGTTCAGCGAAGTAATCTTCCCGGTTCTCGTAGAATGCGCGCGGGCTGGAGCGAACCAGATAGTCGGGTCCGACGAGATATGCCTCACCCGTGTCTCCGAAGCCATCCTGGCGCCAGCGGCGACCGCTGGTGACGACGTTGTCGATCTCATCGTTCGACAACTGCGCGATCAACACCCCCGTGACGACACCCTGGTCGATCACCGGAGCTCCCATAAAGGCAATTGGTGCGCCGCCAGACGGCGCGTAAGGAGCGAAATCCTCGAGACAGATAGCCGATCGGTCGGCGGTCTCCGCGCAACGAGCGACAGCGGCCGCGACGTTGGAACGGCGATAGGGACCAAACTGGAGGGAAGTGGTGAAATCTACCTCTTTCTGGACCGTGTAGATCAGGCGACCATATTTGGGGTCGCCGATCATCAAATCGAAAAAGCCGACCGTCGCAGCCGCGGCTCGCATCAATGGATGATATATGGCATGCAGCTTGGAGTATTCGCTTCCGTCACCGGCGTCGTCGAGGAGCTTGCGCCGCTCCGGCGGATTGGGATTTTCCACAATGTAGTGATACTGGAGATAGTAGGGCGCGCCACCAACCGGAAGGTAGTCCGATAGGGGCGGTTCCCTGCCCAGAACACTCGTCATCTGAGGGATAAAGTTGGCGGCATACCAATCGCCAACCTCCCGACGCAATTCGGTCGGAACACCAACTCGGTCAAGCTGGTCGATCGCAATCCGGAATTCGCGTGTCGCATCGATTACCATCTGGGAAGTGGAAAGAAGGCGTAACTCGGAAACGATCGTACGGAAGTAGGTCTCGACTTGACGTGCCTTTGTCTGGCGCGCGATCGTGAGCTGGTTGAATACTGCCTTTTCGAGGGCGTCACGGGCGCGGAGGTAACCGAGAACGCCCGTTACCAGAACCGTGATCGCTCCCACCAGGACGAGGATTGCAAACAGCTTGGCGGCCAAGCCCCGGTGCGCGGTTCGGGACGAGCCGGTCATATCTGCAAGAGGCATGACTCAACTCCAACCGAAAATGCGAGGTGCCGGGCAGATACCAATGAGGTGATCCCAAATCTGACCGTTCAAAGCCAACGGTGACCGATGCTACTTGATTTGCCGCTGAATGTGCAATGCCTCGGTGGGCGGGCGGCTCTAAGAGGCAGATGGTTGTGACGACAACTGTAACTGCGCATCGGCTGCAATATTCGCCCACGCGCCATGCGAGGATTGGGGGCGATTTTGCGCGCTCAGTTGCGCACCGGGTCAGACGGTCTTTATCGAGAGGTGTCGCCTGCGATCAAGCTTTCGTACCTTGCCGCTCTGTCCCGCCGCCGACCGTCCCGGCGGGACATCACAAGCCCAAGGCAGCCCTGCGATCTCGGGTGAATGTTCAGTGTCATGTCGGCTCTTTTGCTCCACTGGAACGAGGTGCTATCGATCCAGATGCAGTGCAGGATGATGGCCAGTTTGCGAGCAACCTTTTCAACGCTCGCAGCTTAAGTTCACCGGGATGCACTGGCGGGCGGTGGTCTCGATGGCTCAATGGGCCGCAGGGGGAATCCTTACCAAAGGCGGAAAGCTTCTGAATACGCTGAAAATCGAAGCGGTGTACTCGATGGCCTATGAAACTCTCGAAGAGGCGACTGAACACCCACGGACGAATGGCCGCTTTGGACGTGCTGGTCCTGGGAGCATGCCTGCCAATACGTTCGTTATCACCCTTATATTGTGAGGACATCGCTGAGCCCACGCAAAAAATCGGGGTTCATAGAAGCAGAAAATTGCGGCAGGCTTAGTCGCCGCCGTTGTCTTCGTGTATGTCGCAGTTTGCTATTTTCTCATTTCCGAGGTCTGGATTTTGCATGACAGCCGCCCTGCGGGATTTAGCAAGATGGCCACGACGACGGAACAGGATTCAGTTGCTTCGACCTCGCCGACGTAGCGAACCTCTCCATCACGGTCGCATTCAGGATCGGCGATATAAGCTGCCTTCGGAACCAAGCCAGATTGCCACCCACAGCGAAACCAACCGCGGTCCGATTTGAATAACAGCCCGAAAAACGTCACTGCCGCCGAGGCAATGCAGGTGAGCTGGGCTTTCCCGAGGAGGCCGGATCCTTCTGATTGTCCGGGCTGGCCATTGCTTTCCCCTGTGTGCCGACGTCTCCACCGTCTCCTAACGGACCCTAGTGGCAGCGCCGATTACACTATCTTTGATTGAGTTTTGTTGGGCCCATGAATTTTGCCGCGAATTATGATAGCATAAAGTAGCCTCTTGGGAAGAACGGAGAAATGGCGGTTTGTGCACCGAGTGCGGCGGTCGCGGTGATGAAACCCAGATCGACCGGACCGCCAATAAACATTCCTAAAATGTTTAATTGAATTGCTATTTGGTGATGTAGATCTCGCCGTGAATTGGTAAAATATAAGGTAGTAAAAACAAAATAATAATCACGTGATATAAACGGTGCCAACTTTGGCTCAACAAGGGGGGAAGCAAATGAAACGCGATGTGGACTTTGACAAGAAACGCAAATTCCCGGTCGGGGAAAGCGGTCAGGTGAAATTTCGCTTTCGCGATATCGCGGTTGAACCCGGACGTTCTGTGTCGCTCAAGAAGGACTTCGACCCGGATTTTACGGGCGGCTATGATGACAAGTCCGGCGCGCTGGAGCAGGTTGCCTCGAACGTCCAGCGCCTGTCGGACACGCAGCAAATGCTCTACGCTCAGGACACCTACTCGATACTCATCATCTTTCAAGCGATGGACGCCGCGGGAAAGGACGGGGCGATACGCCACGTCATGTCAGGCATCAACCCACAAGGCTGCCACGTCACAAGCTTCAAGTCGCCGTCAGCAGAAGAGCTGGATCACGACTATCTCTGGCGGGCCGCCAAGGCTCTGCCTGCGCGTGGGATGATCGGCATATTCAACCGGTCCTATTACGAGGAAGTCCTCGCTGTCAGGGTACATCCCGAATTCCTTGCAAAACAAAAGCTGCCTCCGGAGACCCGAAAAGGGAATATCTGGGAAGGCCGCTTCAAGGAAATAAACTGTTGATTTCCACGCGGAAC
>UCML01000043.1:0-18903 GCA_900473675.1 Hyphomicrobiales bacterium
AAGGCGGCCGCACCGTCGGCGCAGGCATCGTGGCTTCCATCGTCGAGTAATTTACTCGGTTGTATCGGTTTCAGAAGACCCCGCCGGTGACGGCGGGGTCTTTGCCGTTTCGGGGTGGGTTGCTGTTTGGAACACAGATGCTGGACAATCAGTCCGCAGGCGACAAAACCTGCCTGTAATGAGATTGCCCTAATACTCAACGCCGACTAGTTTTAGTGAGTCGGTTCCCCTCATTGGCGGCGAGTGGAACTTTGACATTGTATTCGAGTTGTTGTTCCGCATGGCGGACATGCGGTCGCTTGTTATTTTTCGGAGGGGAAATGGCGGACAATGCGAGGGTATTCATTGGTTTCGACAGTAAGGAAGTCGTGGCCTATCATGTTTTTTGCCAAAGTATTCTTGAAAAGAGTTCAATCCCGGTCGAGTTCCTGCCGATATCGTTGAGCAATCTCGGCGGTGTTTTTACCCGCGAGCGGAACCAGTTGCAGTCGACCGAATTCTCCTTCTCGCGTTTCCTCGTTCCCTATCTCAGCAACTATGAGGGCTGGAGCCTTTTTGCCGATTGCGACATGCTGATGCGGACCGACATCGCGAGACTCTGGGAGCTGCGCGATGATCGCTATGCGGCCATGTGCGTCAAACACGATTACACGCCGAAGATCGAGACCAAGTTTCTGGGGCAGACCCAAACGAAATACGAAAAGAAGAACTGGTCGAGCGTCATCCTGTTCAACAATGCCAGGTGCCGGGCGCTGACGCCGGACTACGTCAACACCGCGACCGGCCTGCAACTGCATCAGTTCAAGTGGCTGGATACGGAAGACCTGATCGGTGCCCTCCCGCAGACCTGGAACTGGCTGGTCAACGAATACGACTACAACGACGACGCCGACCTCGTGCACTTTACCGACGGTGGTCCGTATTTCGAGGAATACAAGAACGACGACTATGCCGAGGAGTGGTTCGCGGCACGGGACCGCGTTCTTTATGTTGCACAGCGCTGATCACGCCAATTGCCGCTCACTTCTGAACTCGCAGGAATTCAGTGACCAAAGCTCTTGAAGCGCTTGAAGAACCCGCCGATCCGGCGCTCGAGTTTCGTCTTCGACCAAAGCTTGGCGACCTGCCGTTCCATGCCGGTATACCGATTGGCAAGAACATTGGTCGCGACCAGTGCGATGGTTGCCTCGCTGAACTCCGGGAATCGATTGTGAATCCGGGCAAACATGCCGGTCGGTTCACTGAGGCTGTCCTCGAAACGCTGGATGCGACCCTTCTTGACGAAAAGCTGCAGCATGATCTGTTCGAAGGTCCAGTCATGTTCGGTGTACATGCTGAACTGCAGGCCGGCGACGCCGGTGAAGCCGCACAGGCAGACATCGGCATGGGGAATCTTTTCGGCCAGCCAGACCGCGATCGCAAAGCCCGTGGTCGGCATGCGCCCAAACGGGTACAGCGGTCCAAGCGCGTGGTCGAAGTCGAGCGTATAGGGAACCAGATCGCTCGTGCGGGGCGATGCCGGAGCCAAACACTCTTCCGCGACGCCTCGATCAGCAATCACGCCGATTTCGGCCTTCAGACCTTTGGCAAAGAGGCTGTGGGCCTTGTCGAAATGCTTTTGCGACTTCAGGAACTTCGTGCCGTCGGCGACGAGACGATGGCACAGAACGGCGTCCTTCTCGAAGGGGCGGGGAACCACCTTGGCGCAACCGGTGAAGAAGACGTAAAGTGTTTTCGCGGGCAGCGCGCGTGTTATGGCGTCGATGTCGACGCTTTCGCTGTTGGCGATCAATGCGACCATCTCATAGCCTGAGAGGAGCGCTTCGAAATCTTCGGCTTGCATCGACATGTTCTGTGGCATCCGGACCAATTTGCTTATTTGATTTGCTTGCGCGCTACGAAATAGAGCACGCCGGGCGCCCCGTCATCCCTTGCGGGAAAGAAATCCTTTTACAGCCGCAAGGAGGGCAGGGGCAGAAATGCGCCTGCGCTTGATCGGTGTGCTTTGCCCCGTTGAAAAGATTGACCTGTATCGCGGATTCTTTCTTTTTTCCCGCAAAGACGCTTGTCATCCTGCGGCAAACTGAATAATAAGCCGCAGACTTCTCACGGCGCTTCGGCTTCAAGCCTCTGGCGCCCAAGGTCTAGGGGTATAGCTCAGTTGGTAGAGCGGCGGTCTCCAAAACCGCAGGTCGCAGGTTCGAGCCCTGCTGCCCCTGCCATTCGATACGGCGCAGACATGCAGCAGCGTCATGGCAGAATATACAGGGAGAGGGCTTGCCTTTTCCGGCTAATTTCGCAAAAAGACCGTTGACCTCTTGTGATTTATAGAATCGGTCTTTATGTAGGGTTCAAACAGACACGCGGCGCGTGGGGCTGATCGTCAGCTTTACGGGCCGTTAAGGCGTGAGCATTCAATGGCATCCAAAACAAATCCATTTACGTTTCTGCAGCAGGTTCGCTCCGAGACGGCGAAAGTGACATGGCCTTCGCGGCGCGAGACGATGATCTCGACGCTGATGGTATTCGTCATGGTCTTCTTTGCGGCTATCTTCTTTTTTGCTGCGGACCAACTGATGGGCTGGCTGATCGGCCTCGTCCTGAATGCTGGCGTTTGAACGGGTGGGAATGAATATGGCAGCGCGTTGGTACATCGTTCACGCCTACTCGAACTTCGAGAAGAAGGTTGCTGAATCGATCGAGGAGAAGGCCAAGCAGAAGGGCCTTAGCCATCTGTTTGAGAAGATTCTCGTCCCGACCGAAAAGGTCGTCGAGGTTCGTCGCGGCCGTAAGGTCGATGCCGAGCGCAAGTTCTTTCCGGGTTACGTGCTGGTGCGCGCCAACCTGACGGATGAGGCCTATCACCTCATCAAGAACACGCCGAAGGTGACTGGTTTCCTCGGGTCCGACAATAAGCCGGTTCCGATTCCGGATTTCGAGGCCGAGCGTATTCTCGGTCAGGTGCAGGATGGCGTCGATCGTCCGAAGCCTTCGATCTCGTTTGAGATCGGTGAGCAGGTTCGCGTTTCCGACGGTCCGTTTGCATCGTTCAACGGCATCGTTCAGGACGTGGACGAGGAGCGTTCGCGCCTCAAGGTCGAAGTCTCGATCTTCGGTCGTGCGACGCCGGTAGATCTTGAGTACGCTCAGGTCGAAAAAGTCTGATTTCAGATTGCCGCAGCGCCGGGTTCGTCTGGCTGCGCGGCATTCTTTTGTTTCCGGACATTCGTGTCCGGTAAGGCGGGGAAACTCGCAACTCGCGTGGAAGGACGATGGTCTTAGCCGGACCTTAATCCGCACCACGCAACCGCAGCCGCTGCGCTTATCTAGCGTGGCATGAAGGGCCGGGAAACCGGCTGGAACATTTCCGGTTCCAATCCGCCGTTGGCGGGGAGGGAGTTCGGAAAACCATAAAGGCAGAGAGAAATGGCTAAGAAAGTTGCAGGCCAGCTCAAGCTTCAGGTCAAGGCAGGATCGGCAAACCCGTCTCCGCCGATCGGCCCGGCGCTTGGTCAGCGTGGCGTAAACATCATGGAATTCTGCAAGGCGTTCAATGCCGCCACGCAGGAACTGGAAAAGGGCATGCCGATCCCGGTCGTCATCACCTACTACCAGGACAAGTCCTTCACCTTCATCATGAAGCAGCCGCCGGTCAGCTACTTCCTGAAGAAGGAAGCAAAGATTTCGTCCGGCTCGAAGACGCCGGGTAAGGGCGCGACCGCAGGCAAGCTCACCAAGGCTCAGATCGAAACGATCGCCAAGGCCAAGATGAAGGACCTGAACGCAGCCGATATCGAAGGCGCAATGACCATGATCGAGGGCTCCGCCCGCGCCATGGGTCTGGAAGTGGTGGCGTAAAATGGCAAAGCTTGCAAAGCGTGTACAGAAGACCCGCGAAGGCATCGATCCGACGAAGCTCGTTGCTTTGTCCGAAGCCATCACACTGGTGAAGGCTCGCGCCATCGCCAAGTTCGACGAGACCATCGAAGTCGCGATGAACCTCGGCGTTGATCCGCGCCATGCCGACCAGATGGTCCGCGGCGTCGTCAACCTGCCGAACGGCACCGGCCGTGACGTTCGCGTCGCCGTTTTCGCCCGTGGCGCCAAGGCTGACGAAGCCAAGGCTGCTGGTGCAGACGTTGTTGGTGCCGAAGACCTGGTTGAAATCGTCCAGGGCGGCAAGATCGACTTCGACCGCTGCATCGCGACCCCGGACATGATGCCGCTCGTCGGCCGTCTCGGCAAGGTACTCGGCCCGCGCGGCATGATGCCGAACCCGAAGGTCGGAACCGTCACCATGGACGTCGCCGGTGCTGTCAAGGCATCGAAGGGCGGCGCCGTCGAGTTCCGCGTCGAAAAGGCCGGCATCGTTCATGCCGGCATCGGCAAGGCATCGTTCGATGCTGCTGCTCTTGAAGAAAACATCCGCGCTTTCGCCGATGCGGTCATCAAGGCAAAGCCGGCTGGCGCCAAGGGCAACTACGTCAAGCGCGTGGCGATTTCCTCGACCATGGGCCCAGGCGTCAAGATCGATCCGTCGACGGTCAGCGCCGCTTAATCAAGTTCATCCGGGCCTCAGGCCCGGTCACAGATTTCCGGCCCTTCGGGGCCGGAAATTCCGGGATCAAACCCGGAACTCCTGTCCGAGATTGCAGGTGGTTATCCCTTAATCACTTCGGCCTGCATGAGACGGGTGAGTCCCGAATTTCATTTGACGCGCGCAAGCGTGGAAATTCGGTTCGAACCTCGGCTTGCCTTGTGCCGGACCCGCTCCAACGGGAACGCGCAGGGGACAGGATCCTCGAGCGTCGCTTGGGATCAACTCTGATCCCATGTGGCAAAGGCAAACCGACTGGACTGTGTTTTGCGGTCCAGTCAACTGGAGATAGGCAGTGGAAAGAGCGGAAAAACGCGAATTCGTCACGGAGCTGAACGACGCCTTCAAGGGCGCCGGTTCGGTTGTCGTGGCCCACTATGCTGGTGTCACAGTCGCACAGATGAACGACTTCCGTTCAAAGATGCGCGCTGCTGGCGGCACCGTCAAAGTCGCGAAGAACCGCCTGGCCAAGATCGCCCTTCAGGGTACGGAAGCCGAAGGGATGTCCAATCTCTTCAAGGGTCAGACGCTGGTAGCATTCAGCGCCGACCCGGTAACGGCTCCTAAGGTTGTCATGGATTTCGCCAAGACCAACGACAAGATCGTTGTACTCGGCGGCGCCATGGGAGCAACCACGCTCAACGCGGATGCAGTCAAGTCGCTTGCGACCCTGCCGTCGCTGGATGAGCTGCGTGCAAAGCTGCTGGGTATGATTCAGACCCCGGCAACGCGTATCGCATCGGTTGTTGCAGCACCGGCAAGCCAGCTTGCCCGCGTGTTTGCGGCCTATGCCAAGAAGGACGAAGAAGCCGCATAAGGCGGTTTTTCGTTGTTTATATCTAACCAAGTTCGAACCGAATTAAAGGAACTGAAAAATGGCTGATCTCTCTAAGATCGTTGAAGACCTGTCCTCGCTGACCGTTTTGGAAGCTGCTGAGCTTTCGAAGCTTCTCGAAGAAAAGTGGGGCGTTTCGGCTGCTGCTCCGGTAGCAGTTGCTGCTGCCGGCGGCGCTGGCGCTGCTGCTGTTGTTGAAGAAGAAAAGACTGAATTCGACGTCATCCTCGCTGATGCCGGCGCAAACAAGATCAACGTCATCAAGGAAGTCCGCGCGATCACAGGCCTCGGCCTGAAGGAAGCCAAGGACCTCGTTGAAGCCGCTCCGAAGGCTGTCAAGGAAGGTGTTTCCAAGGCTGAAGCTGCTGATCTCAAGAAGAAGCTTGAAGACGCTGGCGCCAAGGTTGACGTCAAGTAATTCTGCTTGTTTTGAAGGAGAGGTGGCCGTAAAACGGCCGCCTCTCTTTGACCGCTTTCTGAACGTATTACCCAAAAGCCACTTAAAAACGGCTTTTGGGTAATGGGTTCTTCAAGAGGATAGTCTCGAACCAAAGACGCCACAGCAATCCGTGCTAAGCGTTTTTGGGGGCTGGACGAGATTGAACGACCCATTGATTGACGGAGCCGACTGGCCAGCGGTCACCGTCTGTTGCAGGCCCGGGTGCAATTTTTAAAGGAGCGACGATGGCTCAGACCCTTTCGTTTAACGGTCGCAGGCGCGTACGCAAGTTTTTCGGTAAAATTCCAGAAGTCGCAGAAATGCCGAACCTCATCGAGGTTCAGAAGGCATCCTACGACCAGTTCCTCATGGTCGACGAGCCGCAGGGCGGTCGTCCGGACGAGGGGCTTCAGTCCGTTTTCAAGTCCGTTTTCCCGATCACGGATTTCTCCGGCGCTTCGATGCTCGAATTCGTGTCCTACGAATTCGAACAGCCGAAGTTCGACGTCGAGGAATGCCGTCAGCGTGATCTGACCTACGCTGCGCCGCTGAAGGTGACGCTGCGTCTCATCGTGTTCGATATCGACGAGGATACGGGCGCAAAGTCCATCAAGGACATCAAGGAACAGAACGTCTACATGGGCGACATGCCGCTCATGACCAACAATGGTACGTTCATCGTCAATGGCACCGAGCGCGTCATCGTTTCCCAGATGCACCGTTCGCCGGGCGTCTTCTTCGACCACGACAAGGGCAAGAGCCATTCGTCGGGCAAGCTTCTGTTTGCTGCCCGCGTCATTCCGTATCGCGGTTCCTGGCTCGACATCGAATTTGATGCCAAGGACGTCGTCCATGCACGTATCGACCGCCGCCGCAAGATTCCGGTGACGTCGCTTCTGATGGCGCTCGGCATGGATGGCGAAGAAATCCTCGAGACCTTCTACACCAAGTCGCTCTATCAGCGCGACGGCAAGGGCTGGCGGATTCCGTTCCAGCCGGAAGTTCTGAAGGGCCAGAAAGCGCTTTCCGACCTGATCGACGCCGATACCGGCGAAGTGGTTGTTGAGTCCGGCAAGAAGCTGACGCCGCGCCTGTTGAAGACACTGACGGAAAAGGGCCTGAAGGCCATCAAGGCGACCGACGACGAACTCTACGGCAACTTCCTTGCCGAAGATCTCGTCAACATGTCGACGGGTGAAATCTTCCTCGAAGCCGGCGACGAAATCGACGAGAAGACGCTCGGCGTCATCCTCGCGGCTGGCTTCGATGAAATCCCCATCCTCGACATCGACCATATCAACGTCGGCGCCTATATCCGCAACACGCTTTCGGTCGACAAGAACGAGAACCGTCAGGACGCTCTGTTCGATATCTACCGTGTCATGCGTCCGGGTGAGCCGCCGACCATGGATTCGGCCGAAGCCATGTTCAACACGCTGTTCTTCGATGCGGAGCGTTACGACCTCTCCGCCGTCGGTCGCGTGAAGATGAACATGCGCCTCGACCTCGATGCGGCCGACACCGTGCGTATCCTGCGCAAGGAAGACATCCTGGCCGTGGTCAAGATGCTGGTCGACCTGCGCGACGGCAAGGGCGAAATCGACGACATCGACAACCTCGGCAACCGTCGCGTTCGTTCGGTCGGTGAATTGATGGAGAACCAGTATCGCCTGGGTCTCTTGCGCATGGAGCGCGCCATCAAGGAACGCATGTCGTCGATCGAGATCGATACCGTCATGCCGCAGGATCTGATCAACGCCAAGCCGGCTGCCGCGGCCGTGCGCGAGTTCTTCGGTTCCTCGCAGCTGTCGCAGTTCATGGACCAGGTCAACCCGCTGTCGGAAATCACCCACAAGCGCCGTCTTTCGGCACTTGGCCCGGGCGGTCTGACGCGCGAACGCGCAGGCTTCGAAGTCCGCGACGTTCACCCGACCCACTACGGCCGTATCTGCCCGATCGAAACGCCGGAAGGCCCGAACATCGGTCTGATCAACTCGCTGGCAACCTTCGCCCGCGTCAACAAGTACGGCTTCATCGAAAGCCCTTACCGCAAGATCATCGACGGTAAGGTGACCAAGGATGTCGTCTATCTGTCGGCGATGGAAGAAGCCAAGTACCATGTGGCGCAGGCCAACTCCGAACTGAACGCCGACCAGTCGTTCGTTGAAGAGTTCGTCGTCTGCCGTCACGCCGGCGACGTCATGCTCGCACCGCGCGACATCGTGAACCTGATGGACGTTTCGCCGAAGCAGCTCGTGTCTGTTGCGGCGGCTCTCATCCCGTTCCTTGAAAACGACGACGCCAACCGCGCGCTGATGGGCTCCAACATGCAGCGTCAGGCCGTGCCTCTGCTGCGTGCCGAAGCACCGTTCGTCGGTACCGGCATGGAGCCGATCGTTGCCCGTGACTCTGGTGCTGCTATCGCTGCCCGTCGCGGCGGTGTGGTCGACCAGGTCGACGCGACCCGTATCGTTATCCGTGCAACCGAAGACCTTGAAGCCGGCAAGTCCGGCGTCGATATCTACCGCCTGCAGAAGTTCCAGCGTTCCAACCAGAACACCTGCGTCAACCAGCGCCCGCTGGTCACCGTCGGTGACATCCTGAACAAGGGCGACATCATCGCTGACGGTCCGTCGACCGACCTCGGTGACTTGGCTCTCGGCCGCAACGCGCTCGTCGCGTTCATGCCGTGGAACGGCTACAACTACGAAGACTCGATCCTGCTCTCTGAGCGCATCGTTCGCGACGACGTGTTCACCTCCATCCACATCGAGGAATTCGAAGTGATGGCGCGCGACACCAAGCTTGGTCCGGAAGAAATCACCCGCGACATTCCGAACGTTTCGGAAGAAGCGCTGAAGAACCTCGACGAAGCCGGCATCGTCTACATCGGTGCGGAAGTGGCTCCTGGCGACATCCTCGTCGGCAAGATCACCCCGAAGGGCGAAAGCCCGATGACGCCGGAAGAAAAGCTTCTGCGCGCCATCTTCGGTGAAAAGGCCTCCGACGTTCGCGACACTTCCATGCGTATGCCTCCGGGCACCTTCGGCACGATCGTCGAAGTGCGCGTCTTCAACCGCCATGGCGTGGAAAAAGACGAACGCGCGATGGCGATCGAGCGGGAAGAGATCGAACGTCTCGCCAAGGACCGCGACGACGAACAGGCGATCCTCGACCGTAACGTCTACTCGCGTCTTCTCGACATGCTGCGCGGCCACGTCGCCGTAGCCGGCCCGAAGGGCTTCAAGAAGGGCACCGAGCTTTCGAACGCCGTCATCTCCGAATATCCCCGCTCGCAGTGGTGGATGTTTGCGACGGAAGACGAAAAGGCTCAGGGTGAGATCGAAGCTCTGCGTGGCCAGTACGACGAATCCAAGTCGCTGCTCGAGCATCGCTTCATGGACAAGGTCGAAAAGGTCCAGCGCGGCGACGAAATGCCTCCGGGCGTCATGAAGATGGTCAAGGTCTTTGTTGCTGTGAAGCGCAAGATCCAGCCAGGCGACAAGATGGCCGGCCGTCACGGCAACAAGGGTGTCGTGTCGCGTATCGTGCCGATCGAAGACATGCCGTTCCTGGAAGACGGTACGCATGTCGACGTCGTTCTGAACCCGCTCGGTGTGCCTTCACGCATGAACGTCGGCCAGATCCTCGAAACCCATCTGGGTTGGGCCTGCGCCGGCATGGGCAAGAAGATCGGTGCCATGCTCGATGCCTATAAGGCGGGCGCTGATATTCAGCCGCTGCGCGATACCATCGACAGCGTCATCGGATCCGGTCCGAAGGGCGAGCCGATCAAGCAGTACGACGATGAATCGATCGTCCGCTTGGCCGAGCAGACCCGCCGCGGCGTCTCGATCGCAACGCCGGTCTTCGACGGCGCGGTGGAAGCCGACGTCAACGAGATGCTGGAGCAGGCAGGCCTGAAGGTCACCGGTCAGTCGACGCTCTATGACGGTCGTACTGGCGATCAGTTCGACCGCCAGGTCACCGTCGGCTACATCTACATGCTGAAGCTGAACCACCTTGTCGACGACAAGATCCACGCCCGTTCGATCGGTCCTTACTCGCTCGTTACCCAGCAGCCGCTGGGTGGCAAGGCGCAGTTCGGCGGCCAGCGCTTCGGGGAAATGGAAGTCTGGGCTCTGGAAGCCTACGGCGCCGCCTACACCCTGCAGGAAATGCTAACGGTGAAGTCCGACGACGTGGCCGGTCGTACCAAGGTCTACGAAGCGATCGTCCGTGGCGACGACACCTTCGAGGCCGGTATTCCGGAGAGCTTCAACGTTCTCGTCAAGGAAATGCGCTCATTGGGTCTCAGCGTCGAACTGGAAAATTCCAAGCTCGACGAACTCAACGCGGCAAACCAGCAGCTGCCGGACGCGGCCGAGTAAAAACATCAAGGTGCGTGCCGCTCCCCAGCGGCGCGCACCGTTTCCGCCCAAGTCTCGCATCGATGAGACGGGGTAGGAAATGCGGCCGCATTTTATGCGGTTTTATCCGTTTCAAGCATGGGGCTGGCGCCCGGGATTTGCCGGCACCCTTGCCAAGCTCAGGGCGTTATGCCCGTAAAGGAGATACGCATGAACCAAGAGGTCATGAATCTTTTCAATCCGCAGGTGCCTGCACAGACATTCGATTCCATCCGGATCTCGATTGCCTCGCCGGAGAAGATTCTCTCCTGGTCTTACGGTGAAATCAAGAAGCCGGAGACGATCAACTACCGCACCTTCAAGCCGGAACGCGACGGTCTTTTCTGCGCGCGCATCTTCGGCCCGATCAAGGACTACGAATGCTTGTGCGGCAAGTACAAGCGCATGAAGTACAAGGGCATCATCTGCGAAAAGTGCGGCGTCGAAGTCACGCTGTCGCGCGTTCGCCGGGAGCGCATGGGCCATATCGAGCTCGCTGCTCCCGTTGCCCACATCTGGTTCCTGAAGTCCCTGCCGAGCCGCATCGCGACGCTGCTCGACATGACGCTGAAGGATATCGAGCGCGTCCTCTATTTCGAAAACTACATCGTCACCGAGCCGGGCCTGACTTCCCTCAAGGAAAATCAGCTTCTCTCGGAAGAAGAATACATGATCGCCGTCGACGAGTTCGGCGAAGATCAGTTCACGGCGATGATCGGTGCTGAAGCCATCTACGAGATGCTGGCGTCGATGAATCTTGAAAAGATCGCCGGCGACCTGCGCGCGGAAATGGCTGACACCACGTCCGAGCTGAAGCAGAAGAAGCTGATGAAGCGCCTGAAGATCGTTGAGAACTTCATGGAATCCGGCAATCGCCCGGAATGGATGATCATGAAGGTCGTTCCGGTCATCCCGCCGGACCTGCGTCCGCTGGTTCCGCTGGACGGCGGCCGTTTCGCGACGTCCGACCTGAACGACCTCTATCGCCGCGTCATCAACCGGAACAACCGTCTGAAGCGCCTGATCGAGCTTCGTGCGCCTGGCATCATCATCCGCAACGAAAAGCGCATGCTGCAGGAATCCGTTGACGCCCTGTTCGACAACGGCCGCCGTGGCCGCGTCATCACCGGTGCCAACAAGCGTCCGCTGAAGTCGCTGTCCGACATGCTCAAGGGCAAGCAGGGCCGCTTCCGCCAGAACCTTCTCGGCAAGCGCGTCGACTATTCCGGCCGTTCGGTTATCGTGACCGGTCCGGAACTGAAGCTGCACCAGTGCGGCCTGCCGAAGAAGATGGCGCTTGAGCTGTTCAAGCCGTTCATCTACGCCCGCCTCGACGCCAAGGGTTATTCCTCGACCGTCAAGCAGGCGAAGAAGCTGGTTGAAAAGGAAAAGCCGGAAGTCTGGGATATCCTCGACGAGGTTATTCGCGAGCACCCAGTGCTTCTCAACCGCGCGCCAACCCTGCACCGCCTGGGCATCCAGGCCTTCGAACCGACCCTGGTCGAAGGCAAGGCGATCCAGCTGCACCCGCTCGTCTGCACGGCCTTCAATGCCGACTTCGACGGTGACCAGATGGCCGTTCACGTTCCACTGTCGCTCGAAGCGCAGCTGGAAGCCCGCGTGCTCATGATGTCGACCAATAACATCCTGCACCCGGCAAACGGCGCGCCGATCATCGTTCCTTCGCAGGACATGGTTCTCGGCCTGTACTACCTGTCGATCATGAACCAGAATGAGCCGGGCGAAGGCATGGCCTTCTCCGATCTCGGCGAACTGCACCACGCGCTTGAAACCAAGTCTGTGACGCTGCATGCCAAGATCCGTGGCCGTTTCAAGACGATCGATGCGGAAGGCAAGCCCGTTTCGAAGATCTTCGAAACGACGCCGGGCCGTATGCTCATCGGCGAACTTCTGCCGAAGAACGTCAACGTGCCGTTCGACGTCTGCAACCAGGAACTGACCAAGAAGAACATCTCCAAGATGATCGACACGGTCTACCGTCATTGCGGCCAGAAGGACACGGTCATCTTCTGCGACCGCATCATGCAGCTCGGCTTTGCTCATGCCTGCCGCGCCGGCATTTCGTTCGGCAAGGACGACATGGTCATCCCGGACACCAAGGCCAAGATCGTCGGTGACACCGAAAATCTGGTCAAGGAATACGAGCAGCAGTACAATGACGGCTTGATCACCCAGGGCGAAAAGTACAACAAGGTTGTCGACGCCTGGGGCAAGGCAACCGAGAAGGTCGCCGATGAAATGATGGCCCGCATTAAGGCTGTCGAATTCGACGACAATGGCCGTCAGAAGCCGATGAACTCGATCTACATGATGTCGCACTCCGGCGCCCGTGGTTCTCCGAACCAGATGCGTCAGCTGGGCGGCATGCGCGGCCTGATGGCCAAGCCTTCGGGCGAAATCATCGAGACCCCGATTATCTCGAACTTCAAGGAAGGCCTGACCGTTAACGAGTACTTCAACTCGACACACGGCGCCCGTAAGGGTCTTGCAGACACCGCCTTGAAGACCGCGAACTCCGGTTACCTGACACGCCGTCTCGTCGACGTCGCGCAGGATTGCATCGTCAACTCGGTGGATTGCGGTACTGAAACCGGTCTCACCATGACCGCCATCGTTGATGCCGGTCAGGTCGTTGCCTCCATCGGCGCCCGCGTTCTTGGCCGTACGGCTCTCGACAACATCGATCATCCGGTCACCGGTGATCGTATCGTCGATGCCGGCCGGATGATCCTTGAAGCCGATGTCGTCGAAATCGAAAAGGCCGGTATCCAGTCGATCCGGATTCGCTCGGCACTGACCTGCGAAATCCAGACCGGCGTTTGCGGCGTCTGCTACGGCCGTGACCTTGCACGCGGAACACCCGTCAACATGGGTGAAGCTGTCGGCGTCATCGCCGCTCAGTCGATCGGCGAGCCGGGTACCCAGCTGACCATGCGTACCTTCCACTTGGGCGGCACGGCGACCGTGGTCGACCAATCGTTCCTGGAAGCATCGTATGAGGGTACGGTTCAGATCAAGAACCGCAACATGCTGCGCAACTCGGACAACGTTCTCGTTGCCATGGGCCGCAACATGGCGGTCCAGATCCTCGACGAACGTGGTGTCGAGCGTTCCTCGCAGCGCGTTGCCTACGGTTCGAAGATCTATGTCGATGATGGCGACAAGGTGAAGCGCGGCCAGCGTCTGGCTGAGTGGGACCCCTACACGCGTCCGATGATGACGGAAGTCGAAGGCACGGTTCATTTCGAAGATATCGTCGATGGTATCTCCGTTCTGGAAGCGACCGACGAAGCAACCGGCATCACCAAGCGTCAGGTTATCGACTGGCGTTCGACGCCGCGCGGTATCGACCTGAAGCCGGCGATCGTCATTAAGGACAAGAACGGCTCGGTTCTGAAGCTGTCGCGTGGTGGTGACGCCCGCTTCATGCTTTCGGTCGATGCCATTCTGTCGGTCGAACCGGGCACGAAGGTTTCCCAAGGTGACGTGCTTGCACGTTCGCCGCTGGAAAGCGCCAAGACGAAGGACATCACCGGCGGTCTGCCGCGCGTTGCCGAACTCTTCGAAGCGCGCCGTCCGAAGGATCACGCGATCATCGCCGAAATCGATGGTACGATCCGCTTCGGCCGCGACTACAAGAACAAGCGCCGCGTGCTGATCGAGCCTGCGGAAGATGGCGTGGAGCCGGTCGAATACCTGATCCCGAAGGGCAAGCCCTTCCATCTTCAGGATGGCGACTATATCGAAAAGGGTGACTACATCCTCGACGGTAACCCGGCACCGCACGACATCCTGGCGATCAAGGGCGTGGAGGCACTCGCTTCCTACCTGGTCAACGAAATCCAGGAAGTCTACCGTCTGCAGGGCGTTGTGATCAACGACAAGCACATCGAGGTGATCGTTCGCCAGATGCTGCAGAAGGTGGAAGTGACCGACGCCGGTGACTCGACCTATATCGTTGGCGACAGCGTCGACCGCATCGAACTGGAAGATGTCAACGACCAGCTCATCGAACAGGGCAAGAAGCCGGCTTACGGCGATCCGGTCCTGCTCGGCATCACCAAGGCATCGCTGCAGACGCCGTCCTTCATCTCGGCCGCTTCCTTCCAGGAAACGACCAAGGTGCTGACAGAAGCTGCGATCGCCGGCAAGACCGACGGCCTGCAGGGTCTGAAGGAAAACGTCATCGTCGGCCGCCTGATCCCGGCCGGTACCGGTGGCACGATGACCCAGATCCGCCGCATCGCCACCGCTCGCGACGAGATGATCCTAGAAGAGCGCCGCAAGGGTACGGGAGCAGAGGCAGCAACGCCGATGCTGACCGACATGGCCAAGGAAGAAGCAGCAGCCGAGTAAGGTTCGAAAGGCGAGGGCGGTTTACAGCCCTTGCCCTTCAATTGGAAAAGCCGCCCGGAGCGATCCGGGCGGCTTTTTGCGTTTCAGAGGAATAGAATCCGGAATCGTGGCGGCAGCCCGGTCCCGGACGATGGTTTCGTCATCCGAATTTGATGATCGCGACTTCGCCGGTGAGTGCACCCTGATAGGCGGAGGCATGCGGTTCTTCATCGGGCACGTCGGTCAGCGTGCCGATCTGGTCGAGATCGGCCTCGAGGAAGCCCTCTTCGGCAAGCGCGTTCAGCGCTTCGCGTACGGCGGTATCGTCATCGGGCGCGCGCAACATCACATGGATGTCGATACCCTCGTCGTCGCCATCCTGCTCATAGGCCTTGCCGATGATGATGAAGATCATCGGTCCGTCGAGATTGTTGTCGTTGTCCGGAATGGCAGTCATGGCTATTTCCTCGTTCGAAAGATGTGCGAGGACTTTACAGCGTATTGCGACGCTGCGTGCATTAAAAAAACACGCCGCCACGACGAATCGTGGCGGGCAGGGTGCGATTCTTCGAAGTCCTCGCTGGATTGTGGAATTGCTTTACGATTCTTTAAGTTGAACGCTTCTCATCAGCGATTCCCGTCTGCTCAGTGCACCGGCTGCCTCGGCTTGAGCGCCAAAGCCTTGTTTTGCAGGCATGTCAGCCCTGTGCGGACAAGAATATTTGTTAATTCCCCTTGACGGGACACCCCGAAATCAGTACACCCCGCCGCATCGGAGCCCATGTGAGGCTGGCTGGTTCGGAGCGTCACGTTCTGGAGTTCGCCTCAAACAAGGTTCGAAACGCACGCTGAAGACCAAAATGCTGCACGCAAGACGCTGAGAATATGGGCGTCCTCTGCTTTTATTGCGGGCCATCTGCTGAGAAGCGGATCGGTCCTCGTTTGCGCATTTATGAAGCGTTCGAAACCGCCGGCAACGGCATTGATCCGCCCGCAAGGGTAATGAGACAGAATTTGTAAGGGATGGTTATATGCCTACCGTAAACCAGCTGATCCGCAAGCCGCGTCAGGCACAGGTAAAGCGCAACAAGGTTCCTGCTCTGCAGGAAAACCCGCAGAAGCGTGGCGTTTGCACCCGCGTTTATACGACGACCCCGAGGAAGCCGAACTCGGCTCTGCGTAAGGTCGCCAAGATTCGCCTGACCAATGGCTTCGAAGTCATCGGCTACATTCCGGGCGAAGGTCACAACCTTCAGGAACACTCCGTAGTCATGATCCGCGGCGGCCGCGTCAAGGACTTGCCGGGCGTTCGTTACCACATCATTCGCGGCGTTCTCGATACCCAGGGTGTCAAGAACCGCAAGCAGCGCCGTTCGAAGTATGGTGCCAAGCGTCCGAAGTAATTCGGGTTCCACAATTTAAGGCGCTGCGCGAGGTTCTCCGCGTGTTAAGGCGCCCGTTCAAAGTTGAGAGACAAAAGTATGTCACGTCGTCATAGTGCAGAAAAGCGCGAGATCAATCCGGACCCGAAGTTCGGCGATCTGGTCGTCACCAAGTTCATGAATGCAATCATGCTTCATGGTAAGAAGTCGGTTGCTGAAAACATCGTTTACGGTGCGTTCGATCTGGTCCAGGGCAAGCTGAAGCAGGAGCCGGTCACCGTGTTCCATTCGGCTCTCGACAACATCGCTCCGCACGTCGAAGTGCGTTCGCGCCGCGTTGGTGGTGCCACCTACCAGGTTCCGGTCGATGTTCGTCCCGAGCGCCGTCAGGCTCTTGCCATTCGCTGGCTGATCGCTGCTGCCCGCAAGCGCAACGAAACCACCATGATCGATCGCCTCTGCGGCGAACTCATGGATGCTGCGAACAACCGTGGCAGCGCCGTCAAGAAGCGTGAAGACACGCACAAGATGGCCGACGCCAACCGCGCATTCTCGCATTATCGCTGGTAATCGACGAACATTTTTCGAAAGGCAGTCATTATGGCTCGCGAATATAAAATCGAAGACTACCGCAATTTCGGTATCATGGCGCACATCGACGCCGGCAAGACCACGACTACCGAGCGGATTCTGTACTACACAGGCAAGTCGCACAAGATCGGCGAAGTCCATGACGGCGCTGCCACCATGGACTGGATGGAGCAGGAGCAGGAACGCGGCATCACCATCACGTCTGCTGCAACCACGACCTTCTGGAAGGGCCGTGACGGCAAGATGCGCCGCTTCAACATCATCGACACCCCCGGCCACGTCGACTTCACCATTGAAGTCGAGCGTTCGCTGCGCGTTCTCGACGGTGCTATCGCTCTTCTCGACGCCAACGCTGGTGTTGAGCCGCAGACGGAAACCGTCTGGCGCCAGGCTGAAAAATACAATGTTCCGCGGATGATCTTCTGCAACAAGATGGACAAGACCGGCGCCGATTTCTATCGCTCGGTCGACATGATCAAGTCCCGTCTCGGTGCAATCCCTGTCGTCATGCAGCTGCCTATCGGCGCTGAGACGGAATTCAAGGGCGTTATCGATCTGATCGAAATGAACGCTCTTATCTGGCGCGACGAGTCGCTCGGCGCACAGTGGGACGTTGTCGAAATCCCGGACGATATGAAGGAACAGGCCGCGAAGTACCGCGAACTGCTCATCGAGACCGTCGTCGACATCGACGAAGCTGCCATGGAAGCCTATCTGGAAGGCGTCATGCCCGACAATGAGCAGATCCGTGCGCTCGTCCGTCGCGGCACTATCGACGTGAAGTTCCACCCGATGTTCTGCGGTACCGCGTTCAAGAACAAGGGCGTTCAGCCGCTGCTCGACGCTGTTGTCGAATATCTGCCGTCGCCGCTCGACATTCCGTCGATCAAGGGCATCGACGTCAAGACCGAAGCCGAAATCGAGCGTCATCCGTCCGATGACGAGCCGCTTTCGATGCTCGCGTTCAAGATCATGAACGACCCCTTCGTCGGTTCGCTCACTTTCGCCCGTATCTATTCCGGCAAGCTCGAAAAAGGCACGTCGGTCATGAACACGGTCAAGGAAAAGCGCGAACGCGTCGGCCGCATGCTGCAGATGCATTCCAATTCCCGTGAAGACATCGAAGAAGCTTTTGCCGGCGACATCGTTGCTCTCGCAGGCCTCAAGGAAACCACCACCGGCGACACGCTCTGCGATCCGCTGAAGCAGGTTATCCTTGAGCGGATGGAATTCCCCGAGCCGGTCATCCAGATCGCCATCGAGCCGAAGACCAAGGGCGACCAGGAAAAGATGGGCCTCGCGCTCAACCGCCTGGCTGCCGAAGATCCTTCGTTCCGCGTCAAGACGGATGAAGAATCCGGCCAGACGATCATCGCCGGCATGGGTGAACTTCACCTCGACATCCTCGTCGACCGCATGCGCCGCGAATTCAAGGTTGAAGCCACCGTCGGCGCGCCGCAGGTTGCCTACCGCGAATCGATCACGAAGAAGCACGAAGAAGACTACACGCACAAGAAGCAGTCCGGTGGTACGGGCCAGTTCGCGCGCGTCAAGATCATCTTCGAACCGAATGAAGAAGGCGACGACTTCAAGTTCGAGTCCAAGATCGTTGGCGGTTCTATTCCGAAGGAATACATCCCGGGCGTTCAGAAGGGCATCGAAAGCGTTCTGTCTTCCGGTCCTCTCGCCGGCTTCCCGATGCTCGGCGTCAAGGCAACCCTGATCGACGGTGCGTTCCACGACGTCGACTCGTCGGTTCTCGCCTTCGAAATCGCCTCGCGTGCCTGCTTCCGTGAAGCAGCCAAGAAGGCCGGCGCTCAGCTGCTCGAGCCGATGATGAAGGTTGAAGTGGTAACGCCGGAAGACTACGTCGGCGACGTTATCGGCGACCTGAACTCGCGTCGCGGTCAGATCCAGGGCCAGGAATCGCGCGGCATTGCCGTCGTGATCAATGCCAACGTGCCGCTGGCCAATATGTTCAAGTACGTGGACAACCTTCGCTCGATGAGCCAAGGCCGTGCACAGTACACGATGACCTTCGATCACTATGCGCCGGTTCCGTCGAACGTGTCGCAGGAAATCCAGGCGAAGTACTCCGGTCAGAAGTGACCGGAGCCTAAAGCCAGCTGACAGAAACAAGAGAATTACCCCTTGATGGGGGTCAAAGAACGGAGAGCCGGAAATGGCAAAGAGCAAATTTGAGCGCAACAAGCCGCACGTTAACATTGGCACGATCGGCCACGTCGACCATGGCAAGACGTCGCTGACGGCAGCGATCACGAAGTATTTCGGCG
>UCML01000089.1:0-3670 GCA_900473675.1 Hyphomicrobiales bacterium
TCAGTATCGGTCTTCTTGCGCTTGCTCGTTGCCATCGGATTAATTATATTTAATTGTCCATTGTGTCATGTGAGAGGTGCCCATGTCGGTCAAAGTCAAACGAATGAACGTCGTCATTGGAATTCTTCTGTCTGTATCGGCAACTGTGTCGGCTGATCCCGCCACGGCGAGCGAATGGGGCTGTGAAGTGTTGCTGTGCGCTGCGTCGTCCAATCCGTCGTGGCGGGGCGTTGCCTCCTGCCATCCGCCAATGAAGCGGTTGATCTCGGCGATGAGGAAGCCCGGCTTCGATTGGCCCACCTGCCCGGCTGCTGGCACAGGCTCCCCCGGCTTTGAGCGTTATGCTGCGTGCCCGAAGGGATATCAGGTGGGACGTCGGCAAGACAGGAACAGTTTTGGCAGAGAGCAAAACCTCTGCGTAAAGACAGTGAATATGTGCCAAGGCAGGACGCACGGCTTCTATAACTCTGATCGACAGCAAGGCTGCATACAAACGGTCTCCACATCCCGACCGCTCAAGTCAGAGCCTTATTTCTTTGACATCAAGAATGAAACCTCAGGTCAAACCGAGCGGCATTGGTTCGAGCTCCACAAATAAACGCATTTTTCCGGTTAAGGAAGGTTTAAATCGATGCGACACGTTAATCGTCATACTATTCTCGGCCACGTTGGAAACCTCGTGGAACTCAAAAATGTGCTGAAGGTCAACATTGCCGCGAACCGCGAGTGGCAGGCCGACGGGGAGAAGAAAACCGCCACCGATTGGGTTCAGGTCACCATTCTCGACAAGAAGCAGGTGGAGTGGATCACACAGAACGTCGTTTCGGGCGATCTCGTCTATGTCGAGTCCCGGATATCCAATTCCAGCTACGAGCGCGACGGCGAACAGGTCTACGCCACCGATATCATTGCGCAGCTGTTCAACCTGGTCGCCAAGAAAGCCGCTTGAGCTGATGTGAGCCTTATAGGCCACCGTCCGTTCCGGCCGGCCGCGCTCTATGCCGATGGCACGAAGCCGGCCTGTGGCCGTCTTCGCCGATGCCGGTGACGATCGCTTGTCCAATCGGTCGCTTCGCACCCGAAATCGAAGGCCCGTACGGGCCACATGTCTCTTGCGCCCCATGACATCGTCCCCCAGGCCGGTCAAGCGGCCCGTGAAGTCGGGTCATCTTCCGCACCAGCCCGCCCCGTGGTCGGGCCCGAGAAGATGCCACGCCTTCCGCGCCACGCCACTTGACAGTCCCGTTTGCCGCCGTGGGGCGGGCTATGCCCTCCCCCCTCTGTCCGGGGGAATGTCAGAGGCCATTCCCTCGGAAAGATCGGGGAGGCTTCGCCCGACAGGGCTTCCCTTCGGGAAACGGGAATTTAGGAGAGACCCATGAGCATTTACACTCAGACCGCCCGCTTCGATACCGGCCGCGCCATGACCGAGACCGAGATGCGCCAGATCGCGCCGTCCATTTTTGCAGTCAGCGCGCATGAAAGCCGGTCGGAACGCTTCAAGCCGATCCCAACCATCGAGGTTTTGCGCGGCCTCATAAAGGAGGGTTTTGTACCTGTCGGCGCCAAGCAGTCGAACAGCCGGATCGAGGGCAAGGCGGATTTTACCAAACATCTTATTCGCCTGCGCCGGATCGACGACGGCAAGGTCTATAATGTCGGTGATACCGTCTGCGAAATCCTGCTGAAGAACGCCAACGACGGGACCAGCGCCTATGAACTGATGGCCGGTCTGTTCCGTGTCCGCTGCCTCAATTCCTTGGTCACCCAGACCGGCACGATCGATGCTATCAAGGTCCGCCATTCCGGTGACGTGCAGCACAAGGTCATCGAAGGCACCTATCGCGTGCTGGGGGAAGCCGAACGCACGCTTGCCGCTCCGCAGGACTGGTCAACCCTTCGGCTCAATCGGGACGAATCCAACATTCTCGCCGATGCCGCCCATCTGCTCCGGTTTGGAGACAGTGACGGCGAAACGAACACGCCGATCAAGGCCGAGCAGTTGCTTCTCCCCCGTCGCCACGATGACCGCACTGACGATCTTTGGACGGTCTGGAACGTGGTTCAGGAAAACGCCATCAAGGGCGGTTTGCGTGGGGTCGGTCGCGACGATCTCGGCAGGCCGCGCCGCGTGAAGTCCCGCGCCGTCAATGGCATCGATCAGGATATCAAGTTGAACAAGGCGCTTTGGCTTCTTGGCGAACGGATGGCAGCACTGAAAGCTTGAACGTACTGCCGGGTAGAGCGTCGTCGGAACAGGCGGCGCTTCGCCCTCCCCTCCTTTTGCCGCCTGCGCGGTAGCGGTCCCTTGCCGCTATCGAAGCGGCTCGTCAGCTCCGAGGGGTGCCCCAAAGCCCCACCCCTCGCACTCCCTTCCCGCCCGCCAGCGCGAAATGGCTTGCCAAATTGCTTTTTAAACCGAAACCCTGACTTTCAGTTATTGCAGTTACTCGCTGCGGCCTCTATATTGGCCGCACAGGAGATCAAGCCATGGCCAGCCACGTCGTGAAATTTGTCGGTCTGTCGGACCGAGACCGGAGACAAGTTGCGACCCTGCCGAAACTGGCTGCAGGCGATCGCATTGAACTGCATGTTCGACGCCGCGACGGTGTCGACGAAACATTGGCGCTGCCGCTGGCTGCAGCCGTTGCCATCGAGACATTGATCAATCGGTTGTCGCGTGGGGAAAATGTCGCTCTCCTCACCGAGGATCAGGAGTTGAGCCCGTCAGATGTATCCGAAATTCTCGGGATTTCCCGACCTCTTGTGGTGCTGCGCATGGACCGGGGTGATCTACCCTTTCGCTATGTGGGCAAACACCGCCGCGCGTTGCTGAGAGACGTCTTAACGCTCAAATCCAAACTGGACACTCGTCAAAAGGCTCTTGAGGCGCTGGCAGACGATACAGAGGACTTGATCGGCACCCATGGCCTCTAAACCGCTTGTCGCGGTCCTTGATGCCTGCGTTCTCTACCCCTTCCATCTTCGCAACCTCCTTGTTCAGGCCGCCTTCGACGGTCTTTTCGATGCGCACTGGTCCGACGACATTCACGCAGAGTGGATACGCAATCTCGCCGCAAACGCTCCGCATGTCACGGTGGATCGACTTGAGGTGACGCGCGACCGGATGAAGGATGTTTTGCCGCAAGCCAATGTCCGTGGTTACCAATCTCTCATTCCCGAACTGGATTTGCCTGATCCGGATGACCGGCATGTCCTGGCGGCCGCCATAACCGGAAAAGCAACACTGATCGTCAGTTGGAATATGAAGGATTTTCCTGTCGAAAACCTTCGACCGCATGGGGTGGCCTGCATCTCGCCCGATGCTTTTCTGGTCGAGCTTTACGGGCAGTTTCCCGATGCACTGATCGACAGTGTTGCTCGTGCCCGACGCAATCTTCGCAAATCGTTGCCTTCAAGCGATGATTTTCTCGGAGCCGTGGAACGCCAGGGTCTTGCGGCTTTTGCCGCAATCCTCCGCCAGAATACGACAAGAATCGATTGATCGGCTGCTCCACAGCGACGTAGCCGGCACGGGTAAAACCCAGATTGTCCGGGCTTTGAGCGGCGCGTGACAGCTTCGAGGGGTACGGCAAAGCCCCCCTCTCGCATCTCCTTCCTGCCCACCGGGTTTGCTCGTCATTATAGGCGGCCCTGGTTGCAAGCGAGG
>UCML01000033.1:0-32649 GCA_900473675.1 Hyphomicrobiales bacterium
CGTGTTCGACGGCGAGCCGATCGAACAGTCCAAGCTCGAAGAGCGTCAGCGCCTGCTGCAGGAAGAAATGCAGAAAAAGGCCGAAGATGCCCGCAAGAAGCTTGAAGAAGCCCAGAAGGCTGCCAAGGCAAACTGATTGCCGATGTAATCAAACAAAAAAGCCCGGACTTTCGTCCGGGCTTTTTTGTTTTCGGGCTGATGCCCATCATGGATGATCTTTTTCAGTGCTGAACGACCGCCTTCGGCTTGTACTGACCGACCGTTTCCGCTTCGAAGAAGGCGTTCACCTGCGAATGACGCATCGGTTTTCCACTTTCGTCCGAAACGAGGTTCTGTTCGGAGACATAGGCGACATATTCCGTTTCATCATTCTCTGCGAGCAGATGGTAAAACGGCTGGTCCTTGCTCGGGCGGACTTCAGCGGGAATTGAATTCCACCATTCCTCGGTGTTGGCATATTCCGGATCGACGTCGAAGATGACGCCGCGGAATGGAAACACGCGATGGCGAACAACCTGTCCAATCTGAAATTTTGCGTCTCTTTGTTTCATCATGTTAGGTTCCTTTCGCGGTAATATGTGGTGGTTTTTCATCAAACATCAATAGCGAAGCTCAGGGAGAGTGCCGGCGTGCATTGGCCGGATATTTTGGGGAGCAAGCGTCCCGGATGCCGTTGCTTGCCTCTCCTGGAAATTCGTCGTACCTCATTTGCAAGGGGTTCTTTTGTGGCGGATATGGCATGAGCAACCAGTGGGGCAGGAACAATCAGGTGACGCGCGGCGGTGGCGGTTCGTCCGGGTTGCTGCTGGCAGCTATCCTGTGTTTGGCCGTGGCAGGCGCTGGCGCTTATTTCTGGTTTGCCAGCCAGCAGATGCAGTCTGAAATCGCCGCGCTGAAAACAGAGACGGGCTCTCTGACGGCCGAACTCGCGAAAGTCACAGCCGAGAAAGACAAGGCGAACAGCAATCTGTTGGAACTCAAGAAGAACTCCGGAAATTGGGCGGAGGAACTCGAAAAGGACTATGCCGACCTGAAGTTGAACGAGGTTCCCAAGCTCAATCGGCTGCTGGACAAGCGCGATGCCGATATATCCGCACTTGAAAAATTGCTTTCGACGGAAAAGGCCTCGGCGAAATCCGCCGCAGATGATTTCACCGCGACGATTGCCAGGTTGAACGAGCAGTTAAGCGCCGCAAAGGCCGATGCTACCGATGCCGCAACACAGGCGCAAAATCTAGGCGCAGACAAGATAGCCTTGAACAAGGAGATTACCGGGCTGAAAGCGGCACTGGAGCGCGCCATGGCGGATACCGTTGCCGCACGAAAGGCGCTGGAGCAGAAGGTGGCGGAGGCTGAGAAGAAGCCTCCGACGTTCAAATCCGCGCTCGATCTGGCGCGCGACGTGCAGATCCAGACATTGGAGCAGAGTCTCGGCGAAGAGCGCAGAAAGATCGAGGCGCTCGAGAAGCAGCTTGCGGATCAGGCCGCGACGGCTGCGAAAGTAACGGCCCCGTCCGAGACACCTGCGATTGAAAAGCCCATATCCGAGACCGAACAGCCGATCCCAAGCGTCGGACTGGTGCCGCGCGATCGCCTGATGGTCGAAAACATCATTGGTGCCACACGCGGCGTGGGGTTCCTGGACGACGAGAAGAAGCAGCGCCTGAAGGACCAGCTGGCGTCAGGCGCTTGCGTCACGGATGCGCTGGAAAGCGTTTTCGACAAGGTACCGTTGATCCTGATGCGCAACCTGATGCGAGATTTTAAGAGCGATTGCTGACAACCGGCATCCGCCTGCCGAGGCGGGCGGCCTTTCGTGGAGAAGACATGATGTTCCGACTGGCTTATGCTGCCGCCACGATGTTTGTGGCTTTTTCGCTCAATCCGGCATCGGCCGCCGAATTCGAAAAGAACATCATGACCGGCGGACCGCAGGGCACCTACATCCAGATCGGGCGGGATGTCGCGACGCTCGGCAAGACGTGCGGCCTGACGCTCAACGTCAAGGAATCGGCAGGCTCGCTCGAAAATTTCGTCGGCGTGCGCAATAGCAAGAACACCCAGTTCGGTATCGTCCAGAGCGATGTGCTTGAATATCTGAAAACGTTCGAGGCCGATGATCCGGAGGTGCAGCAGGCCGTGCGCGGCGTGCGCATCATGTTTCCCCTGTACAACGAGGAAATCCATGTCCTGGCGCGCGCCGACATCAAGGACATGGAAGGCCTCGCCGGCAAGAAGGTCGCCGTCGGCGTCAAAGACAGTGGCACCTTCCTGACATCCTCGCTGATCCTCGATATCCTGCAGGTAAAGACCGGCGAGCGCGTGCCGCTTAATCCGGATGCGGCGCTGCCGAAACTTCTGTCCGGCGAGATCGATGCCTTCTTCTATGTGGCCGGCGCGCCAGCGGCACTGTTCAAGAACAATCCGATCGACGGCACCAAATTTCATCTGGTGCCGATCACCGAAGCGCCGTTGCTGGCGACCTATACCGCTTCGCGCATCGACGGCGGAACCTATGCCTTCCAGAAGGAGCCCGTCGATCTGATCGCCGTCAAGGCCGTTATGATGACCTACGACTATGACATCAAACGCAACGCCTATCAGCGCGAAAGCTGCAAGGCCGTGTCGGAGTTCTCCAGTCTCATTCTCAACAATCTCGACAAGCTCCAGGAAACCGGCCATCCGAAATGGAAGGATGTCGATCTGACGGCGCTGCCGCCTGGCTGGCAGGTCGGCGTCTGTGTCAAGGCAGGCATGGCGCTCGACTACAAGCCTGTGTGCAAGGCACCGGAAGCGGCGAGCCAGCAGCCGGATGGCAACGAGGAATATCTCAACCTGTTGAAGCAGCGGCTGAAGAAGAAATAGGGCGAGCAAAGATCTCGAAAACAAAAGGCCGGCTTCTCGCGAAGCCGGCCTTTTGTTTGAGCAGAGGGGCCGCCAGGGCGGACCGAAACTGGCTGTTAAGCCGAGTAGTACATGTCGAATTCGACCGGATGCGGGGTCATATCGTAACGCATGACCTCGACCATCTTCAGTTCGATATAGGCATCGATCTGGTCGTCGTCGAAGACGCCGCCAGCGGTCAGGAACTTGCGATCTTTGTCGAGGTTTTCCAGCGCTTCGCGCAACGAGCCGCAGACGGTCGGAATCTTTTTCAGTTCCTTCGGCGGCAGGTCGTAGAGATCCTTGTCCATGGCCTTGCCCGGATGGATCTTGTTCTTGATGCCGTCGATGCCGGCCATCAGCATGGCGGCAAAGGCGAGGTAGGGGTTTGCCAGCGGATCGGGGAAGCGAACTTCGACGCGCTTGGACTTCGGACCAGTGCCGAACGGGATACGGCACGAAGCCGAGCGGTTGCGGGCCGAATAGGCGAGCAGAACCGGCGCTTCATAACCGGGAACCAGACGCTTGTAGGAGTTGGTCGTCGGATTGGTGAAGGCGTTGATCGCCTTGGCATGCTTGATGATGCCGCCGATATAGAAAAGGCAGGATTCCGAAAGGCCGGCATATTCGTCACCGGCGAAAGTCGGCTTGCCATCCTTCCAGATCGACTGGTGCACGTGCATGCCCGAGCCGTTATCACCGAAGATCGGCTTCGGCATGAAGGTCGCAGTCTTGCCATAGGCATTGGCGACCTGGTGTACGACATACTTGTAGATCTGGATCTTGTCGGCGTTGCGCACCAGCGTGTCGAACTTGACGCCGAGTTCGTGCTGGGCGGCAGCCACTTCGTGGTGCTGCTTTTCAACGGTGACGCCCATTTCGGTCAGAACCGTCAGCATTTCCGAGCGCATGTCCTGGCAGCTGTCGATCGGCGGAACCGGGAAGTAGCCGCCCTTGACGCGCGGACGGTGGCCGAGGTTGCCGGTCTCGTAGTCGGTGTCATCGTTGGACGGCAGTTCCGAACTGTCCAGCTTGAAGCCGGTATTGTAGGGGTCAGCCTTGTACTTCACGTCGTCGAACACGAAAAATTCCGGTTCGGGACCAACGAAGATGGTGTCGCCGATGCCGGACGCCTTGAGATAGGCTTCGGCCTTCTTGGCGATGCCGCGCGGATCGCGGTTATAGGCTTCGCCGGAGACCGGATCGAGGATGTCGCAGACGATGACCATGGTCGACTGGGCAAAGAAGGGGTCCATATGCACGGTTGCCGGATCTGGCATCAGCACCATGTCGGACTCGTTGATGGCCTTCCATCCGCCGATCGACGAGCCGTCGAACATGACGCCATCGGCGAACATGTCCTCGTCAACACAGCCGACGTCCATCGTCACGTGCTGCAGCTTGCCCTTGGGGTCAGTGAAGCGCAGGTCAACGAACTTGACGTCGTTATCCTTGATCTGCTTGAGGATATCATTGGCAGTCGTCATTTTTTGAAAGTCCCTCTTTTGAGATGACGAGGTAGAGCCCGAGCCGAACGGTCAGGCGGATTAGATGGCGTCGATGCCGGTTTCACCGGTGCGGATTCGAATGACCTCTTCGATATTGGAAACGAAAATCTTTCCGTCGCCAATACGTCCGGTCTGGGCGGCGTTCCGTATGGCCTCGATGACGGCCTCCGCGTTTTCGTCTGCCAGCACGACTTCGACCTTCACCTTGGGGAGAAAATCAACAACGTATTCTGCCCCACGATACAGTTCCGTGTGGCCCTTCTGGCGTCCAAAGCCCTTCGCCTCCGTGACGGTGATCCCCTGCAGGCCAACTTCCTGAAGGGCTTCCTTCACTTCGTCAAGCTTGAAAGGCTTTATGATCGCTTCGATCTTTTTCATGAGAAAATGTCTCTCCGCTTCTCCCGTTATGGCAGGCTTATGCCCGCTCGCCCTCAATATGCATTTTGCATGCCAGATATGGCAAATGCGATGCCGTTTTGGATGAAACTCCTCCATCTGCCATGATCATATCCCTTTATTCGGAATAAACAGCGCCTTTTGCCTATTTTTTATGAATTTTTCTGCAGCAATGGCGGTTGTTCGCAACTTGTTGCGCTTAATGCTCCGTTAAGCGTTATATTTGAGCGCCAAATATGTGCAAATGCCTAAAAAATATACAAAATCGGCCCATATTTTACGCTTGTCGGCCCATCCGCTTAGGGGCACTTTGAGGTCATGCCAACGAACCGCAACGCTCTCATCATTACCCCCGCTGAAATGTCCGCTATCGACAGCGATGCGGCACTGTCAGGGATCGACAGCTTCAGGCTAATGACATCAGCAGGCACGGCCGTGTCGGCCGCAGCCTTGCGGCTTTACCCGGAAGCACTGCGCTTTGCCGTATTGTGCGGCCCCGGTAACAATGGCGGCGACGGATATATAGCCGCCGCCGCGCTGCGCCGCAGCGGTGCGGAGGTCTGCGTCTATTCCCTGGGCGATCAGGTTCATCTGAAAGGCGATGCCGCCCGCGCCCATGCGGAGTGGGAGCACATCGTTCAATCACTCGCGGAATACAAGCCAAAGCCTGGGGACGTTGTCATCGACGCCCTGTTCGGCGCGGGTCTGTCGCGCTCGGTCCCGAATGACGTGGCTGCCATCATGCAGGCCATCAGGCACGAGGGGCTGGCGGTCATAGCGGTAGACTTGCCGTCGGGTGTTGACGGTCGCACCGGGCAGGTATTGGAGGACAGTTTTCTTGCCAGCCATACCGTCACCTTCATGGCGCGAAAGCCGGGGCACCTGCTGATGCCAGGCCGGACGCTCTGCGGCAGCCTGGAGGTTTTCGACATCGGCATACCGGAGCGAATACTCAGCGCCAACGCGAGCACGCTTTGTGAAAATGGTCCGCATCTCTGGGCCGGACATGCGCGTGCCCTGGATCCTTCGGCCCATAAATTCAAGCGCGGCCATCTCGCCGTTTTCTCGGGAGGTCCGCTGGCCACGGGCGCAGCACGGCTTTCAGCGATGGCAGGGCTGAAGGCCGGTGCGGGACTGGTGACGCTGGCGTCTCCATCCGGGGCGCTCAACGCCAATGCAGCACATCTGACAGCCGTAATGCTGAAGGAAATCGAAGATGCCGACGCTCTTTCGGGCTGGCTTGCCGACAAGCGCATCAGCGCCTTCGTGCTTGGCCCGGCGTTTGGCGATATGCAAACAGCGCGTCAATACACGCTGGCGCTCAGCGACCGGGCGCTGGTGCTCGATGCGGATGGGATGACGGCTTTCAGGGACGATCCGGCGCCGCTTTTCGACGCCTTTGCCGGAGGCGAAACCCGGCTGGTCATGACCCCGCATGAGGGCGAGTTCGCCCGGCTGTTTGCGGACATCGACGCGGACGACACCCTCTCGAAGGTCGATCGCGCCATCGCTGCTGCCAGACGCAGCCATGCCGTCATCGTCTACAAGGGGGCCGATACGGTGATCGCATCGCCCGATGGCCGCGCAGCGATCAACACCAATGCGCCGCCCTGGCTTGCGACGGCCGGATCCGGCGATACGCTTGCGGGCATCATAGGCGCCCATCTGGCGCAGGGCATGCCGGCCTTCGAAGCCGCCGCCGCCGGCGTCTGGCGTCACGGACGGGCAGGGGAGAAAGCCGGCGAAGGATTGACTGCGGAAGACCTTGCTGCGGCGATCGAACCGCTGCCGCACGTCCGATGATCAATCCACTCGCTTCTGCAATGCCCTTGCGCCGTTCGGCGCATTGATCTTGCCTTCGGTGATGAAGAAGGCAAACACGTCACGCGGTTTCTTTTCCGGGTTGCGCGCGGGATCGCCACGTTCGAGGTCATCGACCATGCCGCCGGAAGCCCAGGTATTGAGGCGATCAGCCCAGAGATCGAGCCGCTTCTCGTCATAGCAGGTCTCGACGTCGTCGCTGCCGGTCTGAAGACGCACATAGACGAAATCCGAAGTGACATCGGCGATCATCGGATATTCGGCGTGATCGGCGCAGACCACCGCGACATTGTGTTTTGCCAGCAGCGCGATGAATTCCGGCGTGCGGAACGACGGATGGCGCACTTCGACGACGTGGCGCAGCGTCAGGCCGTCCTGCTTCTCTGGCAGTAGCGCCAGGAAGGCGCCGAAATCGTCGGCATCGAATTTCTTGGTCGGCATGAACTGCCAGAGAATGGGGCCGAGATGCGGTCCCAGTTCCGTCAGCCCCTGGCCAAGGAACTTGCCGATCGACTCACCTGCTTCCGCCAGCACCTTCTTGTTGGTGGCAAAGCGGCTGGCCTTCAGCGAGAAGACAAAATCATCCGGCACTTCCGACGCCCATTTGGCAAAGGTTTCCGGCTTCTGCGATCCGTAATAGGTGCCGTTGACCTCGATCACCTTCAACTGGCTGCTCGCATATTCGAGTTGCCGTTTCTTCGATAGCGTTTCCGGATAGAACCTCCCCTCCCAGGGATCGAAAGTCCAGCCGCCTATGCCGCAGCGGATTGTGCCTGATTTGCTCATGTCAGTTCTCCTCGACAGACAAGATGTGGCGGCGCGCGTCTCACGCGGGCGCGATGAAGGGTTGTGAAATTTCCACGAAGACCGGCAGGGCCTCCATGCTGGCGCAATGGGCGGCGAGGGCCGGATAAGCGACCGGATCGATGAGGCCGGGATGCGCCTCGCTCATATGTCGCCAGGCACATGCGACCGCTATATCCGCATGGGTGATCCGCCCGAACCAGTAGTCTCCCAGCCTCGCCGCGCGTTCTGCTTCCAAAGTGGCCAGAACAGTGAGTATCTGCGAACGGCAGCGCTCGGCAAAATAGATCGACGGCGTTTCGTGTAGATGTAGCTCATAGAACAAACTGACGCCCTTGTCGGCGAAGCCGGTGGCGAAGGTCATCACCTTGAACACCTGCCGCCGCTCAGGATCCGCCTGCGGCAACAGCCGCTTTTCTGTCGGCACAAGGCCGTCAAGGTAATCGAGGATGGAATTGCTGTCAGCCACCACGTCGCCATCGTCGAGCAGCAGCGCCGGAACCCGCATCAGCGGATTGACCGCCTGCACCTTTTCGCTCTCGCTGAACACCGACCAGGGCCGGTGCTCGAATTGCAGGCCGTAAAGCCTGAGAGCGATGCCCACACGGCGCACATAGGACGAGTCATACTGACCGATCAGGATCATGCGTTACTCCGCCAATGGCCCTTTAGGTGGCCCCGTAGCCATAAAAGTCGCCGACGGACCCGCTCTATAAATGTAGATTGGTGAAGCCGGTAAAGTGTCTCGGAATCCGACGCGAATCCCATTTGAGCCAAGCGCACTTTTTTTGATCCACAATCAAGCCAAGTCTCAAATTTGGTCGCCATCTTCAAGTTATCCATAACGACCGTCATTTTGTACACCGGAAGCTGGCCAGCCTTCCTTCCGTCAAAACGCACGACCGCCGACTGCACGTTCCGATAAAGAAAATCATGAACGCACAGCGGGTGTTCGGAGTAGAAGCGAAAAACCGTATTTGGCATTCCTATTCCGCCGCAACCGCCTTGCGGATTGGCCGCCTTTCCAGAAGCTCCTTCAGGAACGCCCCGGTATAGGACCGCTTTTCCTTGACGATGTCCTCCGGCGTGCCGGCTGCAATGACCTCGCCGCCGCCATCGCCGCCTTCGGGGCCGAAATCGATCACCCAGTCGGCGGTCTTGATGACTTCGAGATTGTGTTCGATGACGACGACCGAATTGCCCTGGTTGACCAGTTCGTGCAGCACTTCGAGCAGTTTGGCGACGTCATGGAAATGCAGGCCGGTGGTCGGTTCGTCGAGGATATAGAGGGTGCGGCCGGTCGAGCGCTTCGACAGCTCCTTGGCGAGCTTGACGCGCTGGGCCTCACCGCCCGACAGCGTGTTTGCCTGCTGGCCGACCTTGATATAGCCGAGGCCGACACCCTGCAGCGCCTGCAGCTTGTCGCGCACGGCCGGAACAGCGGCAAAGAACTCGACGCCTTCCTCGACCGTCATGTCGAGCACGTCGGCGATCGACTTGCCCTTGAAATGGACGTCAAGCGTCTCGCGGTTGTAGCGCTTGCCGTGGCAGACGTCGCAGGTGACGTAGACGTCCGGCAGGAAGTGCATCTCGATCTTGATCACACCGTCGCCTTGGCAGGCTTCGCAGCGGCCGCCCTTGACGTTGAACGAGAAGCGGCCCGGCTGATAGCCGCGTGTCTTTGCTTCCGGCAGACCGGCAAACCAGTCGCGGATTGGCGTGAAGGCGCCGGTGTAGGTGGCCGGGTTCGAGCGCGGCGTGCGGCCGATCGGCGACTGGTCGATGTCGATCACCTTGTCGATATGCTCGAAGCCGTCGATCCGGTCGTGTTCGGCCGGATTCTCGCGCGCACCCATGATGCGGCGGGCGGCGGCCTTATACAGCGTCTCGATCAGGAACGTTGACTTGCCGCCGCCCGACACGCCGGTGACGGCCGTGAAGACGCCGAGCGGGATCGAAGCCGTGACGTTTTTCAGATTGTTGGCGCGGGCACCGACAACGGTGATTTCCTTTTTCTTCTTCAGCTTGCGCCGCTCCGGTGGCACGGCAACCGCAAGCTCACCAGACAGATATTTGCCGGTCAGTGAGTTCGGATTGGCCATGATGTCGGCAGGCAGGCCCTCGGCAACCACCTGGCCGCCATGAATACCGGCGGCGGGTCCGATATCCACGACATAGTCCGAGGTCAGGATCGCGTCTTCGTCATGCTCGACGACGATCACCGTATTGCCGATGTCGCGCAGATGCCGGAGTGTATCGAGAAGCCGGGCATTGTCGCGCTGGTGCAGTCCGATCGACGGCTCGTCGAGAACGTAGAGCACGCCCGTCAGGCCGGAGCCGATCTGCGAAGCTAGCCGGATGCGCTGGCTTTCGCCGCCCGACAGCGTGCCGGAGTTGCGCGAAAGGCTGAGATATTCAAGGCCGACATCGTTGAGGAACCGCAGCCGTTCGCGGATTTCCTTGAGAATGCGGACCGCGATCTCGTTCTGTTTAGCGTTCATATGGCTCGGCAGCGTCTCAAACCAGTCGCGGGCGATGCGGATCGACATCTGCGTGACTTCGCCGATATGCAGCTTGTTGATCTTGACCGCCAGCGCTTCCGGCTTCAGGCGAAAACCGGCGCAGGCCGGGCAGGGGGCCGCCGACATATAGCGTTCGATTTCCTCGCGCGCCCAGGCGCTGTCGGTTTCCTTCCAGCGGCGTTCCAGATTGGGCACGATGCCTTCGAAGTTTTTTGTTGTGTTGTAGGAGCGAGCGCCGTCTTCGTAATGGAAGCTGATCTTCTCCTCCGTGCCCTGCAGGATTGCGTGCCTGGCCTCGTCCGAAAGATCGGTCCATTTGCTCGATAACTTGAAGCCGAAGGCTTTTCCCAGCGCTTCAAGCGTCTGGTTGTAATAAGGCGACGACGACTTGGCCCAAGGCGCGATGGCGCCGTTCTTTAGCGTCCGGTCGGGTTCCGGAATGATCAGCGCCTCATCAATCTTCTGCTGGCTGCCGAGACCATCGCAGGTCGGGCAGGCGCCGAAGGGGTTGTTGAACGAGAACAACCGCGGTTCGATCTCGGAAATGGTAAAGCCGGACACGGGGCAGGCGAATTTTTCCGAAAACAGCACGCGTTCATGCGTTTCGTTCAGCGACTTGTTGGCCGAGCCGCCGGCCGCAGTCTCTTCCGGCGGCAGCGGCTTGTCGGCAAATTCGGCGATGGCCAGGCCGTCGGCGAGTGTCAGGCAGGTTTCGAGACTGTCGGCCAGTCGCGTTGTCAAGTCAGGGCGCACAACCACACGGTCGACGACGACATCGATGTCATGCTTGTACTTCTTGTCGAGCGCCGGTGCCTCGGCGATCTCGTAGAACTGCCCGTCGATCTTGACGCGCTGAAAGCCCTTCTTCATCAGCTCGGCAAGCTCTTTTTTGTACTCGCCCTTGCGGCCGCGCACGATCGGCGCGAGAATGTAGAGACGCGTGCCTTCGCCGAAATCAACGACACGATCGACCATCTGGCTGACCGTCTGGCTTTCGATCGGCAGGCCTGTTGCCGGCGAATAGGGCACGCCGACGCGGGCAAACAAGAGGCGCATATAGTCGTAAATCTCGGTGACCGTGCCGACCGTCGAACGCGGGTTGCGCGAGGTGGTTTTCTGCTCGATCGAGATGGCCGGAGACAGGCCGTCGATCTGGTCGACATCGGGCTTCTGCATCATCTCGAGAAACTGCCGGGCATAGGCCGACAGGCTCTCGACATAACGCCGCTGGCCTTCCGCATAGATGGTGTCGAATGCGAGCGACGACTTTCCAGAACCGGACAGGCCGGTCATGACAATCAGCTTGTTGCGCGGCAGATCGAGGTCGATGCCCTTCAGATTATGCTCGCGCGCGCCGCGGATGGAAATGGTCTCGAGTTTGCTCATCGTGCCCAGCTTTGTATCTGCATTGGAAAGCTCCTATTTAAGTACGGCACGGCGCATGTCGAGGCGCAATCCGAAAAACAGCCTGCCTTCCTGAGTCGGTTGACAGGATATTACGGATTTATTAGAACAAAGAAAGAACAAATTTTGAAAACTGTTGTGGATGACACAATGCAAAGGGGCGTATGCTTGGGCGTCAGCCGCTAAGATGCGCGCTTGGAATTTGGTAGCCGGGCTGCAAGGCCGGGCAGGATAGCGGGAAAAGCAAGATGGCAGGCAGTGTCAACAAGGTGATTTTGATCGGGAACCTCGGGGCAGACCCGGAAATCCGTCGCACGCAGGACGGCAAGCCGATCGCCAACCTCAATATCGCGACATCGGAAAGCTGGCGCGACCGCAATTCCGGCGAGCGCAAGGAAAAGACCGAATGGCATCGTGTCGTGATCTTCAACGAAGGTCTCTGCAAGGTTGCCGAGCAGTATCTGAAGAAGGGTGCGACGGTCTATGTCGAAGGCCAGTTGCAGACCCGCAAGTGGCAGGACAAGGACGGCCAGGACCGCTATTCGACGGAGGTTGTTCTTCAAGGATTCAACTCGACGCTCACCATGCTCGGTGGCCGCGGTGACGGGCAGGGCGCAGGCGGTGGCCGTGGTGGTTCGGACTACGGTGGCAATGTCGGCGGCGGAAGCTCGGACAATTACGGCGGCGACTATGACCGTCCTTCGTCGGCGCCCGCAGGCCGCTCCAGCGGGAGCAGCAGCGGCGGCAACTTCTCGCGCGATATGGATGATGACATTCCGTTCTGATCAACGTGTTTGCAGAAAAAGGCTCGGGAAACCGGGCCTTTTTTTCCGTCAGCCGTATGGCGGCATACAGCAGTCAAAGCGCCATGGTCGACTTCACACCATCAACAACGAACTGGACCGCCAAAGCCGCGAGAATGACGCCGAGCAATCGCGTCAGGATGGCCCGGCCGGTCACGCCTAGAAACCTGTCGATGCGGTCGGCAATCACGAGAGCGGCAAACAGCACCGCCAGGCAGAACGCGATGACCAGGATCAGTTGAGCTCGGTCGATCGTTGCAGAAAGGGAGCCGGAGAGCAGGATCGTCGCCGAGATCGCGCCAGGGCCGGCGATCAGCGGGAGTGCCAGCGGAAAAACCGCGATGTTGTGGATGTGGTCGCGGGTGATGGCGGCTTCGCCGGTCTTTTCCTTCCGTTCGTTGCGCTTCTCGAAGATCATCTCGAAGGCGATCCAGAACAACAGCAGCCCGCCGGCGATCCTGAAGGCACCGATGGAGATGCCCAGCAGGCCGAGAATGCCGTTTCCGAACAGCGCAAAAGCCGACAGGATGAAGAAGGCGATGAGCGTGCCGCGGCGGGCCACCAGAAAACGCTCTTGCCGGCTCATGCCGACCGTCAGGCTGAGGAAGATCGGCGCAAGGCCGGGCGGATCGATGGTGACCAGGATTGTGGTCAGCGCATTGATCAGAAGGTCTATGTGAGACATTCCAATTTCCCCCCCCGCGGCATTGTCTATATGAGCCGCCTGACCGATTGTTAGGCGACTGTATCGACGAATGAAAGGGTCGTCCTTCACCGTTCCGCCGCTTTTGCCTTGCAAATGCCTTCGAGAGCGCCGATGAGCCTAAAAGGCTGTTCAAAACCCGGCCCCGAAATTGGCGCTCGCCAATGCATTCGGCTATAAAAATCTGTCTGATTCTGAACAAAGATCGTGATCGAAATTGACTGAACAAACCACACCCGGCGGCGGCAAGAATCCACCAGGCATCGAGCCTATTTCCATCATGGAGGAAATGCAGCGGTCGTACCTCGATTACGCCATGAGCGTTATCGTCAGCCGTGCTCTTCCCGATGTCCGCGATGGTCTGAAACCCGTGCACCGCCGCATCCTTTTCGGGATGAGCGAACTCGGCATCGACTGGAACAAGAAGTACGTCAAGTGCGCCCGCGTCACCGGGGATGTGATGGGTAAATTCCATCCTCACGGCAATTCGGCGATTTATGACGCGCTCGCGCGTATGGCCCAGCCCTGGTCGCTGCGTCTGCCGCTGATTGACGGTCAGGGCAATTTCGGCTCCATCGACGGCGATCCGCCGGCAGCCGAGCGCTATACCGAGTGCCGTTTGGAAAAGGCAGCGCACGCGCTACTCGATGACCTCGACAAGGAAACCGTCGATTTTCGCGACAACTATGACGGCACGCTGAGCGAGCCGTCCGTGGTTCCGGCGAAATTCCCGAACCTTCTGGTCAACGGGGCAGGCGGCATCGCTGTCGGCATGGCGACCAATATTCCGCCGCACAATCTGGTCGAAGTGATCAATGGCTGCATCGCCCTGATCGATGAGCCGGCACTTGAGCTGCACCAGCTGATGGAGATCATTCCGGGACCCGACTTCCCGACCGGCGCCTTCATTCTCGGCCGCTCCGGCATCCGCTCGGCCTATGAAACGGGCCGTGGCTCGGTCATCATGCGCGGACGCGCCACCATCGAACCGATGCGCGGCGACCGCGAGCAGATCATCATCACCGAAGTTCCCTACCAGGTGAACAAGGCGACGATGATCGAGAAGATGGCCGAACTGGTCAAGGATAAGCGCATCGAGGGCATTTCCGACCTGCGCGACGAGTCCGACCGCCAAGGCTACCGCGTTGTTGTCGAGCTGAAGCGCGACGCCAATGCGGAAGTCATCCTCAACCAGCTCTATCGCTACACGCCATTGCAGACCTCTTTCGGCTGCAACATGGTGGCACTGAATGGCGGCAAGCCGGAGCAGATGACGCTGCTCGACATGCTGCGGGCCTTCGTCGCCTTCCGCGAGGAAGTCATCAGCCGCCGCACCAAATACCTGCTGCGCAAGGCGCGCGACCGGGCGCATGTCTTGGTCGGCCTCGCCATCGCAGTCGCCAATATTGACGAAATCATCAAGCTGATCCGCGAAGCCCCGGATCCGGCCACCGCCCGCGAGCAGTTGATGACCCGCCGCTGGCCGGCATCGGATGTCGAAAGCCTGATCCGGTTGATCGACGATCCGCGCCACCGCATCAATGAAGACCTGACCTACAATCTCTCCGAAGAGCAGGCCCGAGCAATCCTCGAACTGCGCCTTGCTCGCCTGACGGCGCTTGGCCGCGATGAAATCGGCGACGAACTGAACAAGATCGGCGACGAGATCAAGGATTACCTCGACATTCTCTCGTCGCGCGTCCGCATCATGACGATCGTCAAGGACGAGCTTATCGCCGTTCGCGACGAATTTGGAACGCCCCGTCGCACCGAGATCGTCGAAGGCGGTCCGGACATGGACGATGAGGACCTGATCGCCCAGGAAGACATGGTCATCACCGTGTCCCATCTCGGCTACATCAAGCGCGTGCCGCTGGCGACGTACCGGGCGCAGCGCCGCGGCGGCAAGGGCCGCTCCGGCATGGCGACGCGCGACGAGGATTTCGTGACCCGGTTGTTCGTCGCCAATACCCATACGCCGATGCTGTTCTTCTCCTCGCGTGGCATCGTCTACAAGGAAAAGGTCTGGCGCCTGCCGATCGGCACGCCGCAATCGCGGGGCAAGGCGCTGATCAACATGCTGCCGCTGGAGCCCGGCGAACGCATCACCACGATCATGCCGCTACCGGAGGACGAGACGACGTGGGAAAACCTCGACGTGATGTTCTCGACCACCCGCGGAACCGTCCGGCGCAACAAGCTGTCGGATTTCGTCCAGGTCAACCGCAATGGCAAGATTGCCATGAAGCTCGAAGAAGAGGGTGACGAGATCCTCTCCGTCGAAACCTGCACGGAACACGATGACGTTCTTCTGACGACAGCGCTCGGCCAGTGCATTCGCTTCTCGGTCGATGACGTCCGCGTCTTTGCCGGCCGCAACTCGATCGGTGTTCGCGGCATCACGTTAGGCGAAGGAGACCGGATCATTTCGATGACCATCGTCAGTCACGTCGATGCCGAGCCGTGGGAGCGGGCCGCCTACCTGAAGCGCGCTGCGGCTGAACGCCGGGCTGCGACCGGCGAGGACGAGGAAATCGCCCTCGTTGGCGAAGAGGTGAGCGAGGAAGGTCAGCTCGACGACGCCCGTTACGAAGAACTGAAGGCACGCGAACAGTTCGTGCTGACGGTTTCGGTCAAGGGTTTTGGCAAGCGGTCATCGACTTACGATTTCCGCACCTCCGGCCGCGGCGGCAAAGGCATCCGCGCAACGGATACCTCCAAGACCGGCGAAATCGGCGAGTTGGTCGCGGCCTTCCCGGTTGAAGACAACGACCAGATCATGCTCGTCTCCGATGGCGGCCAGTTGATCCGGGTTCCCGTTGGCGGCATCCGGCTTGCAAGCCGGGCCACCAAGGGCGTGACGATCTTCTCGACGGCCAAGGACGAAAAGGTCGTCTCTGTCGAGCGGATCAGCGAACCGGAAACCGAAGAGGATGAGGAGATCACGGGCGAGGCGGATTTGCCTGATGGCGAGGCGCCGACCGAGCCGCCGGTCTCAACGGAAGAATAAAATCCTCCATCACATCATCAAAAGCCGGGCGGTCACATCGCCCGGCTTTTTCTTTACAGTTGAATTTGCCCGCCCGAGAATTAATCCTGCTGTTGTACCGTTACAAAGATGATTCCCACTTGGGAGATCGGTGCGGGGGATGGGGACATCATGGGGCGTTTGACACGGCGCGCGCTGCTGGCTGGAGCATCGGCAGGCGTAGGCATCTATGCCGGTCGTACGCTGCTGGCACCGACCAGCGCATCCGGCCCGGTATTTCCCCTCGATGTAAAGCCCGAGAATGGCGGCATCTTGCTCAACGATGCCAGCGAACTGTCGCCAACCTCCGTTGCTAGGCACATCACCATCACCGCCGATCCCATGATGCAGACCGTCGAGACCATCCGTGGGTTGATGGGCGAGGCGCGCAGTGCTGGTCAGTCTTTCGCTGCAAGTGCCGCGCGACATTCGATGGGAGGCCAGAGCCTGGCGAAAGACGGTACCGTTCTGACGCTGGACCAGCAATGGCTGGAGGCCGATCCAGCCGCCAGGACCTATCGCGTGGCCGCCGGCACACGCTGGTCGACGGTCATTGCCAAGCTCGATGCGATCGGCTTCTCGCCGGCCGTCATGCAGTCCAACAATGATTTCGGCGTTGCCAGCACCTATTCGGTCAATGCCCACGGCTGGCCGGTCCGCTTCAGCGGTTGCGGCAGCACGGTGCGATCGGTGAAGATGGTGCTTGCCGATGGTACGCTTGTCTCGTGTTCACGCAGTGAAAATGCCGAGTTCTTCCAACACGCGATGGGTGGGTATGGCCTCATCGGCGTCATTACAGAGCTTGAACTGGATATGGTGCCAAACAGCCGTCTCGCGCCGACATTCGAGCACCTCTCTGGCTCTGATCTGGGTATGCGTTTTGCCCAGGTGCTCGATGAGGATTCGACCGTCCAGATGGCCTATGGACGCCTGGATGTCTCGCTGGACCGGTTCTTCGAGGATGGCCTGCTGATTTCATATCGACCCATCGCTGATCAGTCAGATATCCCGGCGGCCACCGGCTCCGGTTTCATCAGCCGGGCTTCGCGCGAGATTTTCCGTCGTCAGGTTGGATCGGACTGGATGAAACATACACGCTGGTGGACCGAAACGTCGCTTGGTCCTTCGATCGCCGGGGAGGCGACACGCAACAGCCTGATGAACGAACCAGTCGTGACGCTCGACGACCTCGATCCGCTGCGCACCGACATCCTGCACGAATATTTCGTTGCGCCGTCGCGATTTGCCGAATTTATCGCGCTGTGCCGGGATGTTATTCCGGCATCGTTCCAGCAGTTGCTGAACGTGACGCTGCGCTATGTCGATACCGACCGCGACAGCGTGCTTGCCTATGCGTCCGAACCCCGTATTGCGGCTGTGATGCTGTTCTCGCAGGAAAAAACCGTGCGCGGAGAAGAAGACATGGCGCGCATGACCCGTGAATTGATCGAACGGGTGCTTGCCATCGGCGGCACCTATTATCTGCCATATCGCCCGCATGCGTCGGTTGATCAACTCGTCCGGGCCTATCCGCGCGCCGCTGCTTTTTCCGCCCGCAAGCGGGAATTCGACGAGGATCTTCTTTTCCGCAATCATTTGTGGGACGCCTATCTCGGCAAGCTATGAAAGGGTCGTTCGTGGGGAAATTGCGTGTCATTGCAGCCTGTTACGCCATCGCGCTTTTAGGCGCAGCGTCGCTCAACTATATTCCCGGATTGACGGACGAGCAGGGCCGGGCCTTCGGTATCTTCGCGCTCGATATCTATGATGACAGCCTGCATGTGGCGTCGGCTGCCTGGGCGGCGATTGCGGCATGGCTATCGAGCCGGGCCGCGAAGAACTTCCTCCTCTATTTCGGTGTGCTTTATTTTGGCGATGGTTTGCTCGGGCTGATCACCGGTTCGGGCTATCTCGATCTCGGCATCATCAACTACGGTGTGCAGGACCTGCCGTTCGGTTTCAAGATTTTGGCCAACCTGCCGCATCTGGCTCTGGGTGGTTTCGCTGTCTTGTCGGTCTTCCTTTTCGGCAAAGAGGCCGCCTGATGCGCGTGGTCTGGAAGCTCCTCAAATGGAGCCTTGCGGCGATCCTTCTTCTGGTCCTGCTTCTCTTGAGCCCCGTTGCCTATGTCGAGACGTTCTGCCACGGCGAGCGCAAGGAGGATCCGTATACACCGCTGATCAAGGAAGCTGCCTTTCAGCGGCGCGAAGCGAACACGTTTCTGACCTATCCCGAGTGGCACATCGTCTACGCCTATGATGGATTGGCCGAAACGCTGAAGACAGGCGACGAACACGCCTTCGATTATTTCTCCAGCATCCGCGGTTTCTGGACATCGACCTGCGCTCTGACGGAGATTGCCGATGCACATGGCGGCGCCGATTCAGCAACGCGCATGACCATCCACACGATCGGCGTCAGCTTCACCCTCGAAATGGTGCTCAAGGCTGCCTATGAGGAAACGATCGGCCGCGTGACAGCGATGCTGCGCGGCGAAAAGAAGACACCGCAAGACCAGATTGCTGCAGGCATGGCAGTCGAATACGCCGCCTTCCTGCGCCAGACACCCTGGTACAAATATGCCTTCGACCGGCAGGTGGCGAAGCTCGAAGAAGCGCCGATGACTGATCCGGTGCGGGGTTGGGAGCGTCGCTTTGCGCTTGGCACGGAATGGCGGGCAAAGACGCTATACGCCGGCATGATTGCCAGTGCTGTTGCCGGGACTACAGGCGCGGCTCAGCTTGAAATCCGCAGTATCGTCAGTGGATTGCCCGCAGGTGAGCTCGCAGCCATTACCGGAGTAACCGTGATTGGCGAAAGCGGTGGCGATATCGAGATACAGACCCCGCGCTATGATCTTTTCACACGCATTCTGGTGGAGATTGCCGCAAAAGGTGGTTCGATCCGCGAGATTGCCGGCAATAACGACATCATGGTGTCCGTTACGGAAAAACCGGACCAAACGCTGCCGGAATTGCCCGGAACCGAGATCGCACGGGTCGACAGGGAGGGCTTTGACGGCAAGCGGGTGTTGATCGCCTTGAAGGTACCTGATCTTGCCGCTCTGCTGCGGATCGCACCGTTGGCAGATCCAGGGCTCGAGCATGTCTTTGATTATTAAGCCGGCCAGAGCTTTGGTGACGGCCGTTGCGCTGGTTTTCATCTGGTATGGTGCAATGGCCGGTCTCTTCAGGCTCTCGGAGCAGGCGCCGGCTGCCCTTGTGCTGTTTCCCGGTCGCCATCTTTCCGTGCAGGCCCTGCCGGAGGGCACATCCATCCTGAAGTGGAACGATTTTTTTGCCATCCTCGCCAGCGACCGCGCCGGTTATGTCGCTGCTCTCTACGACGCAGGTTTTCCCCTGGTCTTTCCGGCAAGGAGCAGCGGTTGTCTCAGCTATCGCGCATTGCGGTAAGTCATGGCAAAGAAAAACCGGACTGGCAGGGGAACCGTCCGGTTTTTATGTCAGCGGGCACTGGAGGTTGCCGCTGGGAGAAACTTTCAAGGTCTTGAACTATCGCTCAGTGTGCTCAGACATGGAAACCGCCGAACCGCCGACTGATTGCCTTCATCGCAACGCGGTCGCGCTGAAGGTCGAAAATGGTTTTGGCGAAATCGACCAGGAACACGATACTAATCATTGCCGATATAAGCATCATCGTGATGGCCATTGCTTTGTTCCCTCTACTTTAACAGATGATCGCGGGTGAGACCGGAGCGATCGCTGCGCGCTTCATTTCTGATCGCGTTTGCCGTTGCGAAAAGCATGACAAAAAACATGGTCATCGAAAGAAGAATAAGTACCATAGCTGTGATCCCTTCAGCCTAGTAACGGCCACATTGGCAAAAAGTTCCGTTCTGTACTTCGCAGGGTAGGAAATTCTCTTTGAAGCGACCTTGAACGCTACATTCATTTAGCGTTCATCCAGCCCGGCCGCTGTTTCCCAGGGAACATGGCGGAGCGGCAAAGGCGCTCCCTTGCGATTGCCCGCAGTCCGTGACAAAAGGCTTCGAAACGGAAACAGGCGCGATGACCACTGCTTTTTACCCCGGCTCCTTCGACCCCATGACGAACGGCCATCTCGATGTGCTGGTCCAGGCGCTGAACGTGGCACCGACCGTCATTGTTGCGATCGGCGTCCATCCCGGCAAGACGCCGTTGTTTTCCTTCGAGGAGCGCGCCGCGCTCATTCGCCAGTCGCTGAGCGAGTTCCTTCCGGAAAGAGCAGGCGACATCTCGGTCGTTTCCTTTGACAATCTGGTGGTCGATGCCGCGCGAAAACATGGCGCGTCGCTGCTGGTGCGCGGGTTGCGCGACGGCACGGATCTCGACTACGAAATGCAGATGGCGGGCATGAACCGGCAGATGGCGCCGGATATTCAGACCCTGTTTCTACCGGCCGGAACGGCATCACGGCCCATTACCGCCACATTGGTCCGCCAGATCGCGGCCATGGGCGGTGATGTCAGCGCCTTTGTGCCGAAAGCTGTTCACCAGGCCCTCAGCGCCAAACGCAAATCCTGACGCGTCCATTTCATCTTCACGGGAGCTATCATGAAAATCCTCCAACTCGCTTTCGCCGGCGCCGTTGCCTTCGCATCCCTGACCGGCAATGCCTTTGCCCAGGCCAAGGAATACATCACCATCACGCTGAAGGACGGCCCCGTTGTCATCGAGCTTCTGCCTGAGGTGGCGCCGAAGCATGTCGCGCGCATCAAGGAACTGACGGAGGCCGGCGAGTACAACAATGTCGCCTTTCACCGCGTGATCCCTGGCTTCATGGCCCAGACCGGCGACGTGCAGTACGGCAACATGGAAAAGGACTTCAAGGCAGACATGGCCGGCATGGGCGGCTCGTCGAAGTCGAATGTCGAAGCTGAATTTTCCAAGGTTCCGTTTGCGCGCGGTACGGTCGGCATGGCGCGCAGCCAAGATCCGAACTCCGCCAATTCGCAGTTCTTCATCATGTTTGCACCCGGCGATTTCCTGAACGGCCAGTACACGGTCGTCGGGCAGGTCGTCGAAGGCATGGACAACGTCGACAAGATCAAGAAGGGCGACGAAGCCAACAACGGCTCCGTTACCGATCCCGACCGCATGATCAACGTCAAGGTCGGCAAGTAACAACCGCTTTAAACACGCCCGCTTTAAACATGAAGGAGAAAACCATGGCCGAGATCAAGGATCCGGAAAACACCATCATCATGGAAACCACCAAGGGGCAGGTCGTCATCCAGCTTCTGCCGGACCTGGCGCCGGGCCATGTGGCCCGCATCAAGGAACTGTGCGCCGAAGGTGCCTATGACGGCGTCGTGTTCCACCGCGTCATCGACGATTTCATGGCGCAAACCGGCGACGTGCAGTTCGGCAAAAAGGGCGGCGAACAGTTCAACCCGGCCCGCGCCGGCATGGGTGGTTCCTCGAAGCCTGATCTCAAGGCCGAATTCTCCAACATGAGCCACGTGCGCGGCACGTGCTCCATGGCCCGCAGCCAGATGCCGAACTCCGCCAACTCGCAGTTCTTCATCTGCTTCACGGATAGCCCGTGGTTGAACAAGCAGTATTCCGTCTGGGGCCAGGTCATCGAAGGCATGGACAATGTCGACAAGATCAAGAAGGGCGAGCCCGTCAAGGATCCAGACAGCATCGTCTCGATGAAACTTGCCGCCAACGCCTAATTCAGGCTATTGCCAAAACCCGTCCCGCTGCCTCAAAAGGCGCCGGGGCGGGTTTGCCGTTTAAAAGAAGACTTTCATGCGCGTCGATCTGTTCGATTTCGATCTCCCCGAGGACAATATTGCGCTACGGCCAGCCAGCCCGCGCGACAGCGCGCGTATGCTTGTCGTCCAGCCGCATGAAAGCGAACCGCTGTCGGACCATGGCGTCATGGACCTGCCGTCCTTCCTGCGCCCCGGCGACGCGTTGGTCTTCAACGATACGAAAGTCATTCCGGCCCAGCTCGAAGGCCTGCGCCGGCGCGGCGAGGATAGCGTCACCGAAGTCTCGCTGACGCTGCATATGCGCGTGGCTCCAGATCGCTGGAAGGCCTTTGCCCGCCCGGCAAAACGCCTCAAGCCCGGCGATCGTATCGAATTCGGCCATGGCTCGAATACCTGTCTGCTCGGCTCTCTCGATGCGACGGTCGAGGAGAAGGGCGAGGCAGGCGAGGTGACCTTGCGGTTCGATCTCTCAGGCCCGGCACTTGACGAAGCCATCCTTGCCGTTGGTCATATTCCGCTGCCACCGTATATCGCTTCCAAACGACCGGAGGACGAGAAGGACCGCACCGACTACCAGACGGTTTACGCGCGCGAACATGGCGCAGTCGCGGCGCCTACCGCAGGCCTTCACTTCACCGATCGCCTCTTCGCAGCGCTGGACGCGCTCGGCGTCGAACGCCATTTCGTGACCTTGCATGTCGGCGCCGGCACGTTCCTGCCGATGAAGGTTGATGATACCGACGACCACGTCATGCACGAGGAAATCGGCCATGTCAGTGCTGACGTCGCCGAACGCCTGAACGCGGTCAAGGCGAGGGGCGGGCGCATCGTCTGCGTAGGCACGACGTCGCTGCGGCTGATCGAGAGCGCTGCCGAGGAGAATGGCGAGATCCGCGCCTGGTCCGGCCCGACCGGCATCTTCATCACGCCCGGCTATCGTTTTCGTGCCGTCGATATGCTGATGACCAATTTCCATCTGCCGAAGTCGACGCTGTTCATGCTCGTCTCGGCCTTCAGCGGTCTCGAGACGATGCGGCGCGCTTATGCGCACGCGATCGAAACCGGCTACCGCTTCTATTCCTATGGCGATTCCAGCCTGCTTTTCCGGGATACCCAATGACCGAGACGTTTCAGTTCAACATTCAGGCAACCGACGGCAAGGCGCGTCGCGGCACTGTGTCTATGCCGCGTGGAGAGATCCGCACACCGGCCTTCATGCCGGTCGGGACCGTCGGTACGGTCAAGGCGATGTATCTCGATCAGGTGCGCGATCTCGGCGCCGACATCATCCTCGGCAACACCTATCACCTGATGCTGCGTCCCGGCCCGGAGCGGGTGGCGCGTCTCGGCGGTCTGCACGAACTGATCCGCTGGCCCTATCCGATCCTGACCGATAGCGGCGGCTTCCAGGTCATGTCGCTCGCTGGCTTGCGCAAACTCAACGAGAAGGGCGTCACCTTCAAGAGCCATGTCGACGGCGCTCTGCATCATATGTCGCCTGAACGCTCGATCGAAATCCAGGGTATGCTCGACAGCGACATCCAGGTGCAGCTCGACGAATGTGTGAGGCTTCCGGCCGAACCAGCTGATATTGAACGCGCAATGGAAATGTCGTTGCGCTGGGCAGACCGCTGCAAGACGGCGTTTGGCGACCAGCCGGGCAAGGCGATGTTCGGCATCGTTCAGGGCGGCGATGTTCCAGCACTCAGGGTTCGCTCGGCCCAGGCGCTATCATCGCTCGATCTCAAGGGCTATGCGATCGGCGGCCTCGCCGTCGGCGAACCGCAGGCGGTGATGCTCGACATGCTCGACATTACCTGCCCGGAATTGCCCACGGAAAAGCCGCGTTACCTGATGGGTGTCGGCACGCCCGACGATATCCTGAAATCCGTGGCGCGGGGTATCGACATGTTCGATTGCGTCATGCCGACCCGTGCCGGTCGTCACGGCCTGGCCTTCACCCGGCGCGGCCGCGTCAACCTGCGCAACGCCCGCCATGCGGAGGACACGCGCCCGCTGGACGACCAGTCCTCGTGCGCTGCCACCCGCGATTATTCGCGTGCTTATCTGCACCATCTCGTCCGCGCGGACGAGAGTCTCGGAGGCATGCTGCTGACCTGGAACAATCTCGCCTATTATCAGGAGCTGATGGCCGGCATCCGCAAGGCGATCGAGGAAGGCCGCTATGCCGCCTTCATGGAAGAAACGCAGGAGATGTGGCGGCAGGGCGATCTTGCGCCGCTGTGAACGGGTTTCCGGTCAGATTTCCGGGCCGGGGGCCTGTTGCAGCATCTGCACGCCATTGATCTTGTAGGTGCCGTCCGGCTGCTTGACGATAAAATACAGCGCCGTCCAGTCCTTGCCGTCCGGACCCGAGATCAGCACCTCCTGCACCACCGTGTCACCCTCAACCTTACTGCGCCCGAAGGCAAAATTTCCGGGGCGATAGACTGGCGTGTAGCCGCGCTTGACCATGTCGAAGAAGATGTTCTTGTCCGGAAACTTGCCCTTGATCTGCGGCGAGGCAAAGGAATAGGCGGTCTCGGCATCGTCGTTGAGGAAGGCTTCGATCTGGTTCTGGATGATCGATTGCGCCGTATCCACGGGCTCCGCTGCGAAGGCCAGCGGCGAGGGAAACATCAGGATTGCAACACATGCGCAGGCTCTAAACGTCCGGATCATTGCCCCATCTCCTCGCTGGCCATGAGAATAGATATGGTACGCCGATCGAACGGCGGTGGTTTTCTGCTCGGTTTCCCATTTTGCAAGCGCTTGTAAAAATAATTTATTTATTTCAAATGCTTAATTATGAAAATTAAATCAAAATTTTAATGGTAAAATATTTGTGAGGCCCAACTTACAGCGGACAATCAGGCGTGTTTAGATGCCCAGCCGATCTTTCATTCGGCCCCAGAGCATGGCGGAATGCACGCCGACAGGCCAGAACGCGTGGAAGCGCATCGGTTTGATGCCGGTCACCGGCAGGTCGATCCGCGTGGATTGGCCGCCCGCCAGGCGCTCGGCCAATTGTTTACCCATGGTCGTTGCTAGCGCCACGCCACGGCCGTTGCAGCCCAGATAGATCAGAGCGTCTTCGCTCGGCTCATGCAGATGCGGCAGGTGGTCCGGCGTAATCGCCAACTGGCCGTTCCAGGCATGCGTCCAGCGTATTCCCTTCAACGCGGGCCACAGGACTTCGGCGTAACGCTTGAGATAGTCGAGCGAACCTGTCTGGTCCCTCAGCGCCCGCTGCGGCCCGCGTCCACCCATCAGCAGTCGATTCTGCTTGTCGAGGCGATAATAGACGGTGATATGGCCGCTTTCGTAGAGCACCGGACGGTGCGATAGGATGCGGGCAGCCAGATCCTCGGGCAAAGGCTCGGTCGCGACGATGGAACTGTAGACAGGAACCAGAGATTTCTTCAACTCAGGCCAGAGCCCGTCCGCATAGGCATTTGTAACAACAAGCAATTTATCGGTCGTCAACGTGGCTTTTTCTGTGCGCAAAAACCACTTTCCAGACTGTTTCTGAGCGGAAAGGACCCGGCTGTTGCCGTGGACCGCTGCGCCGGCTCCCTCAGCCGCCCCGGCAAGGCCGCGCGCATAGTTCAGCGGATGCAGATCGCCGCCACGCGGGTCGTACAGGGCTGCCGGATAGCGGCCAGTGCCCGTTGCGACCTTCGTTTCGTCGGCATCGAGGAGGCGCGTCGGCATGCCATGTGCCGCACACTGATCTGCTGTGGCGCTGACAGCCTTGAAGGTCAGTGCGTTCGTCGCCGCGCGCAACGTGCCGTTCTGGCGTGCATCGCAATCGATGCCGAGCCGGCGAATGAGATCGAATGTGAAGTCCGGTGCCCCCCAGGCCATCTCGATCATCCGCCGGCCGAGATCGTTTCCAAACCGGGCAAGAAGTTCATCGGGACTGAATTTCAGCCCCGGATTGACCTGGCCGCCATTTCGCCCGGAGGCGCCCCATCCGGGTTCGTTGGCTTCGAGAACGCAGACATCCACGCCCATTTCTGCGAGGTGGAGGGCGGTGGACAATCCGGCGAAGCCAGCGCCGACGATGGCGACGGATGCTGTTCGATCGGTATCAAGGGATGGCGTCAGAGGTGCAGGACGCGCCGTGTCGGTATAGGGGCTGGCCGGCAAGGGAATAGCGGACATGCTTTGCCTTCATCAGGGTCAAAACATCATTCTGCACGACAGCCATTGTTTGAGAAGGGGAAAGCAGCGCCAAACACAGGTGTCACCGGGCGATTGGCTTCATTCTCTGCCCAGTTCCTTCCTAAACCGTATCGATGCCTTCCGGCCGGTCGAAGGGGCGCTGGTCGTCACCAAGCTGGCGGATATAGAGATGCCGGAAATTAGGGTTGGTGTTGACAAAGATCGGCAGGCTGGCCGCACCGATGACCGGCGCATCGTCCGTCAATTGGCCGACGATGAGCCGCGGCCATTGCCGGTCCTTGCGCTCGCTGAGAGAACGATGCAGCGGGTAGGCGCGCTCCACCAGGGCCGTGATGATCGACGGCGGCAGGGAGCCGCCGACGGTGATGAATTCCGGATCGATGGTGCTTTCGAGAATGGCAGTGAGGAAGCGGAGACAGAGACCGGCTTCTTCCATCCAGGCCGACAGCTGCGGATCTCGCCGGGCATGGATATCGGCAAGGATCGACAAATCCGCGACGGCGGCGTCGGCATCCTCGATGCTCCATTCGAGCGCAGCTGCGATCCCGTTCAGCGAAAGCACGGCATCGATAATCGGCGGCTCGCCGTTGTCGCGCATGCGTTTTGGCTGAAACGGCAGCAGGCCCAGTTCGCCGGCATTGCCCCAGGCGCCCTTCAAGGGCATGCCGTCGACGATCATGCCGGCACCGACGCCGTAACCTATATAGAGATGCGCGAAGTTGCGCTTGTCCTTGTCGCTGCGGGCGAAATGTTCGCCGATCGCCGCGGCGGTCGCGTCATTTTCGACGAGTACCGTCAGCCCACAAAGCTCTTTCAGGCGCAGAGCCACCTGAACATTGGCCCAAGCATCCCATCCGGGCTGCTTGGTGGCAAAATCGTAGATGTCGTCGTCAAGCGTCGGTAGCACCAGCCCGATGCTCCAGATCTTTTCGCGGGGCACCAAGGCAGAGTCGATGAGTTCATCGACGAGACCGGCGATGCGCTTCAGCGTCGATTCCGGATCGCGCGTATCGCCGGTCCAGGTCTGCCGGCCGATAACCTCCAGCAGCAAATTGCACACGACCAAGACGACACGGTTGCGATCGAGATGGATGCCGATCGAAAATCCGGCGATCGGGTTAGGCCCGAGATAGATCTGCGGCTGGCCACGCTGGCCCTGCGAGCGTCCGGTCTCGATGATGAACTGCTGGTCCAGCAGTTCGCGGGTGATGCCGGACACTGTCTGTGGCGTCAGCCCGACGCGCTTGGCGATGTCGATCCGGCTGAGTGGACCGGACTGGTGCAGCGCTTCGAAAATGAGCCGCCGATTGAAGATGCGCGAATGCTCGAGATTGGTGCCGGTAACGTCAGGCAGCCTTTGCCGCCCTTCTGCGAGCTTGCTCAGTTTGCGCGAGGCAGTGCCTGTCGTCGGCGTATTGGTCATTCCGTTTCCATTCAGCGTGCCCGGAATTCCTGGCCAAGGATGCCATAGGCCGGACCAGAGCGACGCCCGAGCATAGCCTGTCCGGCATCGTCGAAGAGATGCACAGCAGCCACCGGCGCTTCGGCGACGAAGCGATCGCCGGCGGCGCAGAAGATATCACCGGGATAGCGGACGGTGATCATCTGCCCATCGGCGAGTCGCAGATAGACGATGCTGGTTTCGCCGAGATGTTCGACGAGGTCAACCGTGCCTTCGATCTTCACCGATGGACCATCGCCGGGTATCCAATGTTCGGGTCGAATGCCGATGGTGACGGCGGCGCCGGCAGCGACAGCGGGACCGGAGTAGGGCAGGGTCACTTTCTGCTCTCCCGCGGACAGCTGGAGATTGCCGCCACCAACAGTGTCGACACGTGCCTCGATCAGGTTCATCGCTGGAGATCCGATGAAACCGGCGACAAACAGGTTGGCGGGCGCGTGATAGAGGTCGAGCGGCGTTCCCACCTGTTCGATGCGACCGGTATTGAGCACGACGATCTTGTCGGCGAGCGTCATTGCTTCGACCTGATCGTGTGTCACATAGATCATCGTCGCGCCGAGTTCACGGTGCAGCTTGGCGATCTCGATGCGGGTGTTGACCCTGAGCGCTGCGTCGAGGTTCGACAGGGGTTCGTCGAACAGGAAGACCTTCGGCTGGCGCACGATGGCACGGCCGATGGCGACGCGCTGGCGCTGGCCGCCGGAAAGGGCGCCGGGCTTGCGATCGAGCACGGCATCGAGCTTCAGGATCGATGCTGCCTTGCGAATGCGCCGGTCGATTTCGTCCTTCGGAATCTTTGCGAATTTCAGGCCGAAGGCCATGTTTTTGTAGACGTCCATATGCGGATAGAGAGCATAGGACTGGAACACCATGGCGATCTGACGTTCCGCCGGAGCGATGTGGTTGACCACCTGTCCGCCGATGCAGATATCGCCGCCACTGATCTCTTCCAGCCCCGCGATCGCCCGCAACAGCGTGGACTTGCCGCAGCCGGACGGGCCGACGAAGACGACGAACTCGCCGTCTTCGATCTTGAGGTCGATCCCGTGCAGCACCGTGAAGGCGCCGAAGGCCTTGCGCACATTGGTCAGGGACAGGTCAGCCATCGGTTTTTCTTTCCTTGGTAGCAAATGCGTCATTTCACGGCTCCAGCAGTCAGGCCAGAGACGATGCGGCGCTGGAAGATCAGCACAAGCAGGATCAAGGGCACGGTGACGATGACCGACGCCGCCATGATCGTTCCGAATGGAAGTTCGAAGCGGCTCGATCCGGAAATTAGCGCCAGGCCGACGGGAACGGTGCGGACCGTGTCGCTGAGCGTGAAGGTGAGGGCGAAGAGGAATTCGTTCCACGAGGCGATGAAGGCGAGCAGTCCGGTGCTTGCCAGTGCCGGTGCCAAAAGCGGGAAGTAGATCTGCCAGATCATCGCCCAGGTTGAACAGCCGTCCATGCGCGCCGCATCCTCCAGTTCGGCCGGAATCTGGCGAATGAAGCTGGTCATCACCCAGACCGTGAAGGGCAGGCTGAAGATCATGTAGGACAGCACGAGGCTGCCGAGGCTGTTGTAGAGCCCGAGCCAGCGGATCGTGCCGAACAGGCCGGAGAGCACGACGATCTGCGGAAACATCGAGGCGCCGAGTATCCCTGCCAGCACGATACCGCGGCCGCGAAACTTCATTTTCCCAAGCGCATAGGCCGAGGTGATGGCAAAGATCAGCGACAGCGTCACGACGCTGACTGCGACGATGGCCGAGTTCAGGATATTGCGCAGGAAATTGCCGTTGGTCAGCAGGTCGCGGTAGTTGGTGAGGTCGATCGCCGGGAAGAAATTGACCGAGAAAAGTGCTGCTCCGGATTTGAACGACGAGACGATCGCCCAGTAGAACGGAAAGATCGTGTAGAAAACCACGATGATCTTCAGGAGTGTCAGTGCTGTGGTCTTGGCAAGGCGTTTCATGGGCATCCTCACTCGCTGATCAATCGTATCTTGGTCAGCTGGATATAGACGGCGGCCACCAGCGAGATCATCAGGAAGACCAGCATCGCCACGGCCGAGCCGTAGCCGACATCCTGGAAATCGACCAGCTGCTGGCGGGCATAGATCGAGATGGTCGCGGTTTCTCGGCTTTTCGAACTCAGGACATAGGCAAGGTCGAACAACCCAGCGGGGGTTCGATGATCCACTCCATGCTCAACGGATCGAACACGCCCGGAAGGGGAAAGTACCGATCGATCAGCACAAAGTCCTTGATGTTCATGGTCGCGATAGGCATGCCGTGGGCGATCGCGGTTGCGGCAATCATCGGGTCCGTACCAAACTTTAGCTTTCTCCGGACCGCTCCATTGTTGTCAGGCCAGAGTATCCAATGGTCTTTCAAAGGTCCTTTGCACGCCATCTGCGCTACAATTTCACCGACCTCCGGCGTCGTGTCGGGTATATTGAAATCCAATGAAAGTAGGTGGGCGCGCCACCTTCGCAATTTGGCAGCCCGGTCGGGTTCGGTTCCCGCTATCAACTCGATGCCGTAGGACATCTCGAAGAATGCGGAGTAGGGGATTGCAACCATCGAAGGGGAAAGACCTTCGAGCCACGCGACAAGTTCAGGTCGTGGCCTCGGCTTCTGCACTTCACTCAATATATTGGTATCCAGAATGATGTATTTCGATGCCATTCTTTAACCTCCGGTGAGCTCCCTTCTGATTGAATGGGAGTACTTCGAAGGGTACGATCAACCCACTGGTAAAACCTTGATGCGATTCCAGCCCAGCGATAGGAGCGCTTATTTGATGGAAGCCGTTCAAACCTGGACAACGAACCGTGCGAAAGCGGAGTTTGATCAGTTGCTCGAGGAGGTAAAAAACAAAGGGCCACAAGAGATTACGGCCAGCAACGGCAGCTTCACGATCAAATTCAACGCGCCAAAATCAGCGGAAAGCGTCACAAGTTTCCTGGGCAAGGGTATTCCGGAGGATTGATTGCGCAAAGGATTCGTTAACCCTACTAAAAGATTCCACGCTTGCCGGCGCCTTGATTGCCATGCCACGGCCTTGCCTGTTCACCGCGTGGCGAGGTGACGCCAGAACGGCGTTGACGTTCCGCATATGGACCAGGGCATCGGCCTAGCTTCGAAAATCGGCGAGTGACATTGGACGTCGGACGCAACGCGGCGATGGCGGAATCTCACGGATTTGGATCGTAAATGCCACAAGAAGCCACACCAGTGGATTCTTGTGGTCGGCGTGATCCTGGAAGAAGCGGGAGAGGGCGCAGGGCGATTGATAACCGAGCGTCGTTCCATCCTTAAAGGATCATGGTGGATTTGAATCGGGACGAACGAGCTTCTGTCGATCGGCGGCCCCGGTGTTGGTGCCGGTCGCAACATCATCCGTGCCTTCGAGAATTCGGATATCGTCTCCAGAGCTCTACGAGGAAACCAGGTCGTCTATTCGATCAACTCGAAGAACCCGATTTACAACGATCTGCGATCGATCTGTCGTAAAGACCTTCGGACTAAGGGACGTCGTCGAAGGCGTTCTCAGGCCGTTCGGCGACCGCATCGAGCTGGCATTCATCTTCGAATCGATCGTGAAGGGAATCGAGCCTGCCAGCAGTGACGTGGACCTCGTGGGTAACATCGACGTCTTCGAAATGGGAGAAGCCGTGCAGAAGATGAAGGAGGTTCTGGGCCGGGAGATCGATTTTCAGCTCCACACATCCGAGTAATGGAACGAGCTTGCAGGAGATCGCGTGATCAGCGCGATCATGGACGGAGAGAAGATCATGGTGGTGGGCGGATGACCTGGCGGACCAATGTGAAGTATCTTCCTTGTATTGGCAGTTGAAGTCGGCGGCACCATCGAGGATGGTGCCGCCCAGTGCCACCGTTTGCCCAAGCCCCAGTAACGCGTCGACAACGAGCTCGCAAGCGGCGGTTCACAGAACAATGGGACAGGGCGAGTACGGTTCATTCCGGTGCTGTGAATGCCTTGGGCAGAACTTGGGGAAATTCAAAACGATGAGCTTAAAACCGACCGAGGAAGAGTTGCAGGCGGCGCCCCTTCTTGAAGGCTGGGTCAGTGAAGGTTCTGACGCCTCTCGACTTTGGATTTACGCATGGTTCTTTGGACATCCGGATATCGCCGACGGTGACCACGGGCATACTTCTCCAGTTGTCGAAATGGATTGGGAAAACCCGCCTTGCTGGGTGAGGACAGATAGCCGCCTTTACCGGCTCGGAAATTCATATCCGCCAGCGGAGCGAGAGATAAGATACTGGGCACAAAAGCTGCGACGCCGTCAGGATCTACCTCTTGGGGCCAAACCAGGCGGAAGCGACGATATCGAGGCGATGTTAGAAATCATCAGAAATGCGAGGCCCTTCAGCGATGCAAAGATCGCTAGGATGGAACAAGCTTTCCGAGATGAACGCCGGAGCGCCGGCTAGGCCTCGTCATCCAGCAATTCTGAGCCAATCCTGCTGGATGAGAAACAGCGCCACACGTCTGAGGAATGAAAGCGGCTTGCCGGAGATTGCGGGGTCACAGGCTCAAACGTGAATGAAAAAAGGAGGGAGTTTCGCGCTGGCTCATTTCTGCACCAGTTTCGGCTCGTTGTAGGTCAGTTTGGCCCATTCTAGGTTCATTTTCTCACGAACTTGGAAATAGAATCCACCCCAGCTATATGCTTTAATCACATAAGATAGATTATGGAACATCTAGGTGGTTTGGAAACTGTTGCGTTTGAGGTTTAAACCGCATTTTCAAAAATTGGGGAAAACTGGATATAGCGCGGTTTCATCTGTTGCGTTTCCATGGAGCCGTGAAATGGTTGCGGTCGCATTGAAACGCGAGTCACCATGCCGGTCAATCTCAGAGCTTCAGCACTCCCATCTACCATCGTTGGCCTCGTTAGCGTCGGCCCGTTCGGTGTTCCGCGTTTCTGGGCCACGGTCTGGAGCGACATTCTAAACCCAACATTGGAACCGTCGAGCCGTCAAAAATATCTAGCGGCCATTGATCGCCTCTATGAGGCTGTCCGAGAGCAACATGGTGCCGACTGCCTGGACCGTTTGATTGCTGAAGCCAATGGCGATGCGTTGGAAGAGTGTCTACTGGGCTTCTTGGCTCAACTAAGGAACGAAGCCGTCATCGAAAATTCTGACAAGTCATCGACTTGGAAGTTCTCCGTCGAATTTGTGACGGAAATGCTTCGACAGGCAGGAAACACGGCGGGCGCACGGGCGAATGAAATCCAGGCAAAGGTTCTTCGTCTTGAGACGCTCTATCGTAACCTCGTTCCCAACCCGCAGAAGCCGCCGCCGCCAATCCGGGCATTGCCACCGCTTGTAATCGAGTGTCAATCGGCGCGTAATATTGACCCCTTATCGGCGTCCAATTTTGGCTCTGAC
>UCML01000106.1:0-2779 GCA_900473675.1 Hyphomicrobiales bacterium
AATTTGTGTGATTGGGCGGAATATTAGGCTTCGTTGCTTTGAGGTATGAAGGAAAGGTATTAGGGCTAAAATTAGGATAGATAAGATTAAGGCTAGGACACCTCCTAGTTTATTGGGGATTGAGCGTAGAATGGCGTATGCAAATAGGAAATATCATTCGGGTTTAATATGGGGTGGGGTGTTTAGTGGATTAGCTGGTATGTAGTTGTCTGGGTCTCCTAGTATGTCTGGGAAAAATAATACTAGGGTTATGAGAATTAAGAATATGATTAGGATACCTAGGATATCTTTGATTGTATAGTAGGGGTGAAATGGAATTTTATCTGCATCTGAGTTTAATCCTGTTGGGTTGTTTGATCCTGTTTCGTGGAGGAAGAGGAGGTGAACGATTGCTAGGGCCGCGATAATAAATGGTAAGATGAAGTGGAAAGCGAAGAATCGGGTCAAGGTGGCTTTGTCTACTGAGAAGCCCCCTCAAATTCATTCGACTAGGGTTGTTCCAATATATGGGATGGCTGATAGGAGGTTTGTAATAACTGTGGCACCTCAGAATGATATTTGTCCTCATGGAAGGACGTAGCCTATAAATGCTGTGGCTATGACTGCGAACAGTAGAAGTACTCCAATGTTTCAGGTTTCTATAAATGTATATGATCCATAATATAAGCCTCGTCCGACATGAAGGAATAAGCAAATAAAAAATATTGAGGCTCCGTTTGCGTGTATATATCGGATTAGTCACCCGTAATTTACGTCTCGACAAATGTGTGTTACTGATGAAAAGGCTGTTATTGTATCTGATGTGTAGTGTATGGCTAAGAAAAGACCTGTAATGATTTGGACTATTAGGCAGACTCCTAGAAGGGACCCAAAGTTTCATCATGATGAAATGTTGGATGGGGCAGGTAGGTCAATGAATGAGTGGTTAATAATTTTAAATAATGGGTGTGTTTTTCGTATGTTTGTCATTAGGTGTTTCTGTAGTTGAATTACAACGATGATTTTTCATGTCATTGGTCGCAGTTGAATGCTGTGTAGAAATAATGAATAATTATATTTTTGTTTTAAGTTCATTATTTTTGGTTGGTTGTCTTGGGTTAGCATTAAAGCCTTCACCTATTTATGGAGGTTTAGGTTTAATTGTTAGTGGGTTTGTTGGTTGTTTAATGGTTTTAGGGTTTGGTGGATCGTTTTTAGGTTTAATAGTTTTTTTAATTTATTTAGGGGGGATGTTGGTTGTGTTTGGATATACGACTGCTATAGCTACTGAGGAATATCCAGAGACTTGGGGATCTAACTGATTAATTTTGGGTTTTTTAGTATTGGGGGTGATTATAGAGGTTTTTTTAATTTGTGTGCTTAATTATTATGATGAAGTTGGAGTAATTAATCTTGATGGTTTGGGAGATTGGTTGATGTATGAGGTTGATGATGTTGGAGTTATGTTGGAAGGAGGGATTGGGGTAGCGGCAATATATAGTTGTGCTACTTGAATGATGGTAGTAGCTGGGTGATCTTTGTTTGCGGGTATTTTTATTATTATCGAGATTACTCGAGATTAATTGAGTATAAGATAATAATTAAGATGATGTTAATTAGGAATGATATAAAGTACAATTTAATTAAGCCTTTTTGGTTGGTTGTTAAAGTGGTTATGTTTGTGTGAAGAGTTGAGGTGGATTTTGGGATGGTTTTTTCTAACCAGATCAAGTCTAGGAGAGTTAGGGATGTTTTTAGGCTTAGGTTGAGAGATTTTATGGGTGTAATGCGGTGAATAATAGATGGGAAAAACCCCAGTAAAGTTGAGAAGGATGAATATGGATTTGCTTTATTTATTGATAGTTTTATGGTTAGGTTGTTTAGTTCTAGTGCGATTAGGAATCCTAATACTGAAATAATTAGGGCTGTGGTTTTTAAAAATCATGGTATTGTGAGGACTGGAATGCTGGTTGGTGGAATATTATATGAGATGACAAATCCTGCAAAGATGCTTCCGAATGCTAGGCGTTTGATTGGGTTTATGAGGTCTGGGTCATTTTCGTTAATGGAGATTAGGGGGGGAAAACGCGGTTTTGTTATTGTTACGAAGTAAATGATTCGTATGCTGTACATAGCTGTTATAGAAGTGGCGATTAGTGTAATTAGTAGGGCTCAGGCGTTGGTGTTGCAGGTATTAATTGCTTCAATAATTAGGTCTTTTGAGTAGAACCCTGTTAGGAATGGTATTCCTGTGAGGGCGAGGCTTCCGATTACTAGGCATGATGATGTGAATGGTATGATTTTTGTGATGTTTCCTATTTTTCGGATGTCTTGTTCGTCTGCCAGGCTATGAATGATTGAGCCAGAGCATATAAAGAGTATAGCTTTGAAGAATGCGTGGGTACAGATGTGTAGGAATGCTAGGTGTGGTTGGTTTATTCCTAGCGTCACTATTATCAGGCCTAGTTGGCTTGATGTAGAGAAGGCAATGATTTTTTTGATGTCGTTTTGGGTGAGAGCACAAATAGCTGTAAATAATGTGGTTAGGGCTCCGAGGCAAAGTATAGTTGTTAAAATAAAGTTATTATTAGTCGTGAGGGGGTGGAATCGGACCAGTAGGAAAATTCCTGCAACTACTATTGTACTTGAGTGTAGTAGTGCTGAAACTGGTGTAGGGCCTTCTATTGCTGATGGTAGTCATGGGTGGAGGCCAAATTGTGCTGATTTTCCTGTAGCTGCGATTAATAGGCCTATAAGTGGAATTAGATTGTCGTTGTTGTTGGAGAATATAATCTGTTGA
>UCML01000039.1:0-230537 GCA_900473675.1 Hyphomicrobiales bacterium
AACATCACCGGCGCCAACGATGGGCCGCCCAGACAGGCACCGACCGACATCAAACTGACGCCTGTCGTTCCGCCGGACAGCGTCAACTTCAATAGTTTTCAGTTCAGCGGACTGCTCAATGCGACTGATCCCGATACGGGCGGTTTCATCTTCAGCATTGTTTCGCAGTCGAATGCGGGCTTGTTCTCGATAACAGGAAATACGCTCAGTTCTGGTGACCTATCTCCGAATGGCACGTTTTCGGTGGTGGTGAAAGCGACGCAGACCGGTGATCCCATAGGACCGGCTTTCGAGAAGACCGAGACTTTTACGATCATAACCGGCGGCAACGGCAACTCTGTAGACAATCCAAACGGGGGGTCGGGCGACGATGTGCTCTACGGCGGCGCCGGTAACGATATGATGTTCGGTCTTGGCGGGGACGACACGCTGTTCGGCCAGGATGGCAATGACACGCTGAATGGCGGGAGTGGCAACAACACGCTGACAGGAGGCGCGGGAAATGACACGTTCTTTTTCCAGCAGCTTGCCAACACCACTAATCATGTGAGCGACTTCAACGCCGGCACGAGCAGCACCGCGGTGGATAGGCTCCAGTTCGACGTCGGCGGCGGAGCGTTCGAATTCGCGATCGGCAACAACAATACAGCCGTCGAAAACGTAAAGGTGGGGAATAACGCTGCGATCAATGTTGCCGGAACGGAAGTTGCCGTAAAAACGGATGCGACCGTCACTACCGCGACCGTCCAGAGCACTATCAACGGTTATAACAATATAACCACCGGCGCATTGTTCGTGTTCCACAATGCGGATCTCGGCCACGCAGCGGTCTATTACGATCAGAACCCGAGTTCAGCCGGCGGCGCGGTGCTTGTTGCCGAACTCGACAACATCACCACCCTCGGCGGGCTTGCGAATTTCAACTCGGGCGACTTCTTGTTTGTCTGATCGCTTGGGTTGAGGGAACCCAGATGCGCGTGACGTCGCTTCAGCTTAGCCGCCGCACGAATGGCGCGTGTGATGATTTTCACAAGCATGCGTCACATCGCGTGAAAGAAATCCAGCGGATCGCGCGCGTCCATCGCGATCCTTTCGAGCCGATCATGCCGGTTCTCGAGGCGGCCAGCCCAGTCGGTGAATACCGCAAGATCACCGAGGAAATCGTCCGCCTGATGCCGGACGAACATCGGTACCCCAGGCCAGCGGCCGAGGCCGTCCGGGCGTTTCTCATGTTGAGGCTGGGATTGCATCTCGGGTTGCGGCAGAAAAATCTGCGTCAACTGATGCTCTGCCCCAAAGGACACATGCCTCGTTCGGAACTGGTTTTGGAGAAGATGAAGCGCGGCGAAATCCGCTGGAGTGATCGTGAAAGCGGGTGGGAAGTCTTCATCCCGTCCGTAGCATTCAAGAACGCGAATTCGTCATTCTTTGGCGACAAGCCGTTCCGTCTTGTGCTGCCGGATCTCCTTGGGCTTTACGACTACATCGAAGCCTATGTCGATCGTCATCGTTCGGTCCTGCTGCGGTCGGCTACGGATCCAGGCACCTTCTTCGTGAAGTCTGTCAAGACGACCAGCACGGAAGCAGCCTATGATATCACCAGCTTCTACGAGGCTTGGCGTCTGACGATCCAGCGGTACGGGATCTACAATCCATATACCGGCCGCGGAGCAATCAAGGGCCTGCTGCCACACGGCCCTCATAATGTCCGCGATGTTCTGGCGACCCATATCCTCAAGCAGACTGGCTCTTATGAGCAGGCAAGCTATGCCATCCAGGATACCGCCGATATGGTCGCGAAGCACTACGGCCGGTTCCTGCCGCAGGACAAGGCTGCGCTCGCGGCGCGTATCCTCAATCAGGTGTGGGAAGCAGCATAAGGTTTTGGGAGAGATGCCGGAAATTATTTCCGGCGTCTCTCTTCGTTCTTTGCTTCGCGTGCCCACGGCGGCGGCTGCCGTTTTTCGATCCAAGGCAGGAGCTTGATCGGCTTGCGCTCGATGCCAGCGGTAACGATCGGATATTTCGTGAGGGCATCGCGCATGAGCGGCAGTCCGGCGGGGTTCGTATAGCGCCGGCTGGTTTCACTCCCGTCGATGCTTAAGCGCCCGGAAATGTCGTCAATGATCAAAGGCGCTACCCCCGCCTGCAAGAGGTATCCGCCATGGCATGGCGAAGTGCATGGAGGGCGCGCTTCCACATATTCGCGCCAAGCGCTTGTGTCATGAGGGGTTTGAAGACGTCGTAAAATCGATCTCCTGGGTCATTGATGGTCTTATCTGAAAATAGATCCGGAAACACGGCTCTGTACCCGAGTTTTTTTAGCGCTATGCAATAGTCTTCAAACCCTAAGCGGATCAACTCGTTGGGAACCGGCAATACCCGTTCCGATTGTTCGGTCTTCAACCTTCGGAATTCATTCGTCTGCAAGAGTCCGTTGTCGTCCTCTGCGATATCGTCGAGAGCGAGGCTCGCGAACTCCTTCCTGCGGGCGCCAAGATAGGTCAGCATGATAGGGAGAAAATAGGCCGCGTCATGAAAGACATGGGGGCCTGGTTTCCCGCGACCTCGCTTGTCATTTAACGAGCCTGCATAGACGGGCGATGAGAAAATCGGCTGGATTTCCTCGGGCTTTGGTTTGTATTGTTGCTTTCGGATCGAGCCCGCCTTGGGCTTCTTGGGCCTCAAGCCGTCGAAGCTCAAGTCGACGAGGTCGTAGCCATGCCTACGCGCATGTTTGAGGAAGTGATTCAAATTGCCGAAATGCTTGCGGTGCCTGAGCTCAGCCCAACTTCCGCTGGTTTCCCATCTATCTCAGCTTTTTTTCGAAGCTTGTCACCCTCGGCGCGAAGTTCTGGCGCCGACATCGCTCTCATTCTGGCGCTTTGCCCCTATTTTTTGGGGATCGCATTGAAGTGCTGTCGTAGCTGGCCAAGGTGATACTGTGTAATTTGGCCGGAGTGTTCGACGCCATACTCCTCAAGGATGCCTTTGAGCAATCTGACAAGGGCTTTCGCATCGCTCGCTGTACCACTTTCCCAGTCTGCCATATTGGTGGTGAGCCTGTCGCATTCAGGTTCAAAATCGGAGATCGAGACAACGGGCGCCGGCGGTAGAGCCTTCCCGATGTCGGTAGCGATCGGCGGTGTCGCAGGTCTTAGGTCTAAGACCCTGATTTCGGCCGCCTCGTCCAAAGGAACTTGCGACGCGGAAGGGGCGATGATGTCGTGCGACGGCCGCGATGCGCTCACATCTTGTTCGATGGTGGTCGGCAGCATCGGCGGGGGATGATCGGGCCGTGAACCACCCGTCAACTCGCTAAGATTTCTGTCGGCGAGGGGATGGCGATCCTCAACGTCGAACAATGCGTCCGCACGTCCCCCGAAATAGGCCTTCATCGCCTTTTCCTGGTTCAGCGGATGGGCTTCGATCCCGAACTGCTGCATGAGCGTGCGAATGCCGTCCTGGAAGCCAGGGCTACTGGCGAGATCGAACTCCTCCCTATAGTTCGATTTGATTGCGGGAATGTGCGACACGGGAACGCCTTTGGCGAGCAGATAGGCGCGGCCGCTGCAGGTATCCTCCAGCGTCAGTCGGTGACCTATGCCAAACATCGCAAGCAGTCTGTAAGTCCAGCCGTTTTCGAGATCGAGTTCGAGCTCTTCAATATCCGCCGGCCGTCCATAGCGTCTGGCGATCATTGCAACGTCTTCGAGGTGTTCGAGCATCGCGTCGCGCTCATGCTCGAACAGCTTTTGAAGTTGGTCTTTTGTGGACATGGATTCCTTCGAGTTCATCTTCAACTCGGCCAGGCGCACATTGAGCTTTCGGCCGATCATCTTAGCCTTCTTATGGTCGGAACAGTGAAGGCTCAGTGAAAGCCGGCTACCCGGCTGGCACCGCGCGAATGATGTAGGAATGCGCGCGCGCCAGTAAAAGATGTTTCCGCGTCGGATCAGATTTTCGACTTCGTGGCGAATCGCCATGCCGTGACAGCCTCTGCTGGACCACCGATGACGCCGGTTCATAAAACCGTGGGCATCACCTGTGGGCTACAGTTCTGGGCATCAGGTCGCAAATGATGCCAAAACGATATCCGTCACGACTGGAAAATCAAGGAATTACGGGGATTTAGAGAGAATTGGCTGGGGAACCTGGATTCGAACCAGGACTAACGGAGTCAGAGTCCGTGGGTCTACCGTTAACCTATTCCCCAAAACTGCGTGGGCGATGCCCAGCCGGTGAGGCGGGCTTATAAACAAAAGATCGGCGGATGCAATAGATTTTGGCAAAAAATCCGCGTCGTCCGGCAAAATCACCCATTGGTGCTCTGCGGCGGCGCAGGATCTGGTGCCCCAGAACGTTGTGAGAAAAAGAATTTGGCGAATTGGGGCGGCACTGGTAAAGTCCGCCCAACGAAAATCAAGAGAGCGCCTTGAGCGGCTATCGTTCCGCGCGGCGCAATGGACAGACACGTGAGAGACCCCGACAGCGGCGAACAGCCGTCCGTTTCCGGGGCGTCGGCAGCAGACCGCAACGACGGGCAGACAACGCCCCGTTCCGGCAAGGGTAAGCGCAGACGGGGAAAACCGTCGCGCGTGGCCTCTGCGAATGCCAGTTCCTCCGTTGGTAACGGAGAAACACGGCGTCCCGAAGTGATAGATGCCACCGGAGAACCGGTGCGCAAGCGCAAGCGTAGGCGCCGTTCCAAATCCGGTCAGGCACAGCTTCCGGCTGCTTCCGGTTCCACTGCCGATGCGTCCGTTCCAAAGCAGTCCGCTGCTCCCAGCGGCGACAGCTCCAACCGAAAACGCAGCAAGAAGCATCGGCAGCGCCGCAGCCTGCAGGGGCGTCCGCTGGCGACCAGCGATAAGCCGCGGCCCATCGCCGAAGCCGCCAGGCAGCCTGCCGTCTCAAGCACGGGGACGGACGAAAGACCGGCGTCCGGCTATAACGGTCATGACAGGCGCGGCAATGGCCAGGCGTTTTCGCACGGCTTTGATTCGGGGTCACCGCTCTACGCGGCGCTTGATCTTGGTACCAACAATTGCCGCCTTTTGATTGCGCAGCCGACCCGCCCTGGTCAGTTCCGCGTCGTCGATGCCTTTTCGCGCATCGTGCGGCTCGGCGAAGGGCTCGGTGCGTCCGGGCGCCTGTCGCAGGATGCGATGGATCGCTCGATCGAAGCCTTGAAAGTCTGCGCCGCCAAGCTGAAGACCCGCGATATCCGCAAGACTCGGCTGATCGCCACCGAGGCGACCCGCGCCGCCGAAAATGGCGAGGCCTTCCTCGAACGCGTGCTGGCGGAAACCGGGCTGGAACTGGAGATCATCACGCGCGAAACCGAGGCGCGCCTTGCCGTCTCCGGCTGCTCGTCGCTGGTCGGGCGTGAAACGAAATCGGTGGTGCTGTTCGATATCGGCGGCGGATCATCGGAAATCGCCGTCATCAAGATCGGCGAGAACAGGTCGAGCCGGCTTGCCAATCACATCACCCATTGGACATCGCTGCCGGTCGGCGTCGTGACGCTGTCGGAGCGCCATGGCGGCCAGAACGTCTCGCCGGAGAGTTTCGAGGCGATGGTGGTCGAGGTCCAGGACATGCTTTCCAGCTTCGATTGCCCGGCCATCCACACGCTGGAAAATCCGGGGGACGAGAATGGTTTCCATCTGATCGGCACCTCCGGCACGGTGACGACGCTTGCCGGCGTCCATCTCGATTTGCCGCGCTATGACCGGCGCAAGGTCGATGGCCTGTGGCTGTCGGACGACGAGGTTTCCGCCATGCAGGCGCGTCTTTTGTCCTGGGATTTCACCGCCCGTGCCGCCAATCCCTGCATCGGGCCGGACCGGGCCGATCTGGTTCTGGCCGGCTGCGCAATTCTCGAAGCCATCCGCCGCCGCTGGCCGTCGGAGCGCATGCGCGTCGCCGATCGCGGATTGCGCGAAGGGCTGCTCACCGACATGATGGCCGATGACGGCGTCTGGCGTCGCGGCCGCGCCCGCAGGCCGACACGCGGCGCGGCGCCGCACGGTTCCCACGAAGGAAACACGCAATGACCAAACCCCCGATCGGCGGAAACCGCACCGGGCGCAAGCTTGGCCAGAAGGTCAAGAAGGGCAAGCTGAAGGCGTCCTCGCGGCGCTGGATCGAGCGGCACATCAATGATCCCTACGTGCAGCGTGCCCAGCTCGAGGGTTATCGCGCCCGCGCGGCGTTCAAGCTGCTGGAGATCGACGAAAAGCACAAGATTCTCTCAGGCGCCAAGCGCATCATCGACCTGGGTGCCGCACCCGGCAGTTGGTCGCAGATCGCCGCCAAGGTGACGAATTCGACCGACGCCGAGCCCAAGGTCGTGGCGATCGATTTTCTCGAACTCGATCCGCTGGCGGGCGTCCACATCCTGCAGCTCGACTTCCTCGATCCGTCGGCACCGGAAAAGCTGATGACGGCGCTGGGCGGCACGCCGGACCTGGTTCTGTCCGACATGGCAGCGCCGACGACGGGCCATCGCCAGACCGACCATATCCGCACCATGCACCTTTGCGAAGTCGCGGCCTATTTCGCCATCGACGTTCTCGCCGAAGGTGGACATTTCCTGGCGAAGACCTTTCAGGGCGGTGCGGAGCGAGAGCTTCTGACGCTGCTGAAGCAGAACTTCAAGCAGGTCATCCATGTGAAACCCGCTGCCTCGCGGGCCGAATCGGTCGAGATGTTCCTGCTCGCCAAGGGTTTCAAAGGCCGCAAGCCGGGTGCCCGATCGCTCTATGATAGCGAGACCGAAATCGACGACAGGGATATGGTCGACGAACGGGATGCGGTCGAGGCCGACTGAGCATGCTTCTTTACGTCACCATCGGCACCAACGATCTCGACCGTGCGCAGCTATTCTATGATGCTGCGCTCGCTCCGCTCGGCCTGAAGCGCCGCAAGCAGGATGGTGTCGAGATCGGCTATGGTGCCGAGAACGACAGTCGCTGCCGGTTGTGGGTCGTCAAACCCTACGATCGGAATGCCGCAACGATCGGCAACGGTTCGATGGTCGCGCTCGATGCGGAAAGCAGGGCACAGGTCGATGCTTTTTATCGGGCAGCACTTGCCAATGGCGGAACCGACGAGGGCGCGCCTGGGCTTAGGCCCTTCCATGCGCATTTCTACGCGGCCTATGTCCGCGATCCCGACGGCAACAAGCTTTCGGCGGTCTGCGAGCGGCCGGAGTAACCACGCTCACGCTATTTGACTGCGATGGTCTCCGCCTCGGGATCGGGCCTCATCTTGTGGCCGGAAACGGATGCGCCTGCGGTCTTCGACATGCCGATCAGCGGAATGATTGCTGACAGGGTAATCGCGGAAATCAGCATGAAGGCGATCTGGAAATCCTGCAGCTCCAGCTTCGATCCGGTCAGCGTCGTCTCGATTTCGAGAATGGCACCGGCGACGGCAACGCCGAGCGCCAGGCTCATCTGCTGCAAAACCGCGGTCATCGAAGTTGCCTTGCTCGCCAGTGAATCCGGAATGTCGGCGAAAGCAAGGGCGTTGACGCTGGTGAAGAAGAACGAGCGTGCAAAGCCGGCAAGCAGCAGGATGAACATCATGACGATGTAAGGCGTTGCCGGGGTGAACAGGCCGTTGACGAAGGTCAGGATCGCGCCGGTGATGCAGGCGAAGATCAGCGTCGTGCGAAAGCCTGCGAAGATCAGCACGCGCTTGGCGAAGAACTTGGTCGTCAGCGCACCGACAGCACCGACGAAGGTAATCATGCCGGACTGGAACGGCGTCAGGCCGAAGCCAACCTGCAGCATCAGCGGCATCAGAAAGGGCACGGCGCCGATCGAGATGCGGAACAGCGTGCCGCCGATCGCAGCGGCCCTGAAGGCGCTGTCCTTGAATAGGTTGAGATCGAGCAGCGGGGCGGGATGACGTCGAGCATGTCGGACGTAGAGGAAGCCGCAGATGATGCCGATGACGACGGCGGCGGCACCGATTTGTGGCGGCAGGGCGGGCAGGCTCATCACCGACAACCCGAACATCGTGCCCGAGGCGGCGATGGCGCTGAGGAAAAAGCCCTTAATGTCGATCGGCGGCGGCGCTTCGCTCTTGATCTCCGGCAGGTAGATGCCGGACAGGATGTAGCCGATGATGCCGACCGGTACGTTGATGAGAAAGATCCAGTGCCAGGAGAAATAGGTGGTGATGAAGCCGCCGAGCGGCGGGCCTGCGAGTGGGCCGACCAGCGCCGGGATGGTGAGCAGCGCCATCGCGCCGACCAGCTCGCTGCGCTGCGTCGAGCGCACCAGCACGAGACGTGCCACCGGCGTCATCATCGCGCCGCCCATGCCCTGCAGGAAGCGTGACACGACGAAGGCAAGCACACTGTCGGCGAACGCGCAGAAGATCGAACCCAGGATGAAGACGAGGATGGCGGCGCGAAAAATCCGCTTGGCACCGAACCGGTCGGCCATCCAACCGCTTAAGGGAATGAAGATCGCCAGCGATACCATGTAGGAGGTCAGCGCCAGCTTCAGCGTGATCGGCCCGACACCGAGATCATGTGCGATTGCAGGCAGCGATGTCGCAATGACGGTGGAGTCCATCTGCTCCATGAACAGAGCGACGGCGAGGATCATCGGTACGATGCGATTCATGCGAAGCGGCCTTGCGCGGTATGGCGGAGCGTAGGGAACATAGGACTTTTCAGGCGGAAGTCGTCATTCAGCGCTCAACTTGTGATCACATCCCTGTGAGTCCTGCGGCCTTGTTCTGTCAATACCCTAGATGTTGCCTTGCCGGATCGACGCAGCCGCTGTCCGATCCCCTAAACGATGGAGAGCAGCATGACGACGTCTATTCCCTTGAGCCGACGTACTTTATTTGGAGTAGCAGCGGCCGGTGCCCTGGCAACACCGTTCGTGATGAACAGGGCCGCCTTTGCGCAGAGCGAACCGAAAGCAGGAACGATGGCATCACCGGCAGGCAGGACCAGCAGTTTCAAGATCGGCAATTTCGGCGTCACCGTCATCAGCGACGGCATCCGGATCGGCGAAAAGCCCGAGGAAACCTTCGGCATCAACCAGACGCCGGAGGCGGTGGGCGACCTGCTCAAGGCGAATTTCCTGCCCACCGACAAGTTCGTCAACGGCTTCTCGCCGACGCTGATCGACACCGGGTCTGAGGTGATCCTGTTCGATACCGGCATGGGCGAGGGTGGCCGGCAGGCAGGCGCCGGGCATCTTCTGGAGGGGATTGCAGCAGCCGGCTATACGCCGGACCAGATCAGCGTCGTCGTCATCACCCATATGCACGGCGACCATATCGGCGGACTGATGGAGGGCGGCGCGCCGGCGTTCAAGAATGCCCGTTACGTTGCCGGCCAGGTGGAATTTGATTTCTGGAAGGACGAGGCCCGTGTCGGAACGCCGGCCGAGGGCGGGCACAAAGGTGTGCTGAAGAATGTCGTGCCGCTTGCCGACAAGATGACGTTCATCGGCGACGGCGCCGAGGTGGTTCCAGGGATCACCGGCATGGCCGCCTTCGGCCATTCTCCGGGCCATATGGTTTTCAAGATCGAGTCGGAAGGCAAAGGGCTGGTATTGACCGCCGACACCGCCAACCATTTCGTCCTGTCACTTCAGCGACCGGATTGGGAAGTGAAGTTCGACATGGACAAGACAAAGGCCGCTACCGCCCGCAAGAAGGTCTTCGACATGGTGGCAACCGATCGGCTGCCGTTCGTCGGTTATCACATGCCGTTCCCTGCGGTCGGCTTCATCGAGAAGCAGGATCAGGGCTATCGGTTCGTGCCGGAAACCTACCAATTCGAAATCTGATACCGCATTGCGGCAAGAATCTTGGCTGGCCCGGCGTCACTGCCGGGCTTTTGCTATTTCCATCCCGTCATATCCGTGTTACGAGCCCTCGCCAACTTCCAAGAAACTCTTGCAAGTCTCCCGACGGATTGTTCCTCCACAAACCCGTCTGCGGAGCGTTTCATCTATTGAAGGGATTGGCCATGGCTCGCATCATCGAAACGGCAACCGGTTTGGAGGCTCTGACCTTCGACGACGTTCTTCTTCAACCCGGACATTCCGAAGTCATGCCGGGCCAGACGAACATCGCCACGCGTATCGCCCAGGACATTGATCTCAACCTGCCGATCCTCTCCTCGGCCATGGATACCGTCACCGAATGGCGTCTCGCGATTGCCATGGCACAGGCCGGCGGCATCGGCGTCATCCACCGCAACCTGACCCCGATCGAACAGGCCGAGCAGGTCCGCCAGGTCAAGAAGTTCGAAAGCGGCATGGTCGTCAACCCGGTGACCATCGGCCCGGACGCTACGCTGGCCGACGCTCTGGCACTTATGAAGATGTACTCGATCTCCGGCATTCCGGTCGTCGAGAACGCAAGTGGCGGCAAGCCCGGCCGTCTCGTCGGCATTCTCACCAACCGCGACGTTCGCTTCGCGTCCGACCCGACCCAGAAGATCTACGAACTGATGACCCGGGAAAACCTGATCACGGTCAAGGAAAATGTCGATCAGCAGGAAGCCAAGCGCCTTCTGCATTCCCACCGCATCGAAAAGCTGCTGGTCGTCGACAGCGACGGGCGTTGCGTCGGCTTGATCACGGTGAAGGACATCGAGAAGTCGCAGCTCAACCCGAACGCTTCCAAGGACGCGCAGGGCCGCCTGCGCGCCGCAGCTGCCATCAGCGTCGGTGATGACGGTGTCGAGCGCGCCGAGCGCCTGATTGACGCCGGCGTCGATCTCATCGTCGTCGATACCGCGCATGGCCATTCGCAGCGCGTTCTCGACGCCGTGACCAAGGTCAAGACCATGTCGAACTCGGTGCGTATCATGGCCGGCAACGTCGCCACCGCCGACGGTACCAAGGCGCTGATCGACGCAGGCGCGGATGCCGTCAAGGTCGGTATCGGCCCTGGCTCCATCTGCACCACCCGCATCGTCGCCGGCGTCGGCGTACCGCAGCTCGCTGCCATCATGGCGGCGGTCGAGGCAGCGCAGGCCGCCAACATCCCGGTCATCGCCGACGGCGGTATCAAGTTCTCGGGCGATCTGGCCAAGGCGATCGCCGCCGGCGCCTCCGCCTGCATGATCGGTTCGCTGCTCGCCGGTACCGACGAAAGCCCGGGTGAGGTGTTCCTCTATCAGGGCCGTTCCTTCAAGGCCTATCGCGGCATGGGTTCCGTCGGCGCCATGGCGCGCGGTTCGGCAGACCGTTATTTCCAGGCGGAAGTGCGCGACACGCTGAAGCTGGTGCCGGAAGGCATCGAAGGCCAGGTGCCGTACAAGGGGCCGGTTTCCGGCGTCCTTCACCAGCTGGCCGGCGGCCTGAAGGCCTCCATGGGCTATGTCGGCGGCAAGACCATCAAGGATTTCCAGGAGCGCGCCACCTTCGTGCGCATCTCCGGTGCCGGTCTGCGCGAAAGCCACGCGCATGACGTGACGATCACCCGCGAAAGCCCGAACTATCCCGGCGGCGCTTGAACGCAGCGCCTATTGATTGCAACTCGAAAAGCGGCGGAGACATCTTCGCCGCTTTTTTTGTTTCTGCGCTCAGGACTCCAGGGCGCGGGCGAGAGCCCTGTTGCCGTAGTGATGTCCCTTGACCTCATAGCCAATGACTGGAATCAGCGGTGCAAGCATCAGTACGGTGAGGCACAGCGTCATGCTGACGCCGGATGCCGCTGCAAAGACCGGAACGGCCAGCAGGACCGCAGAACCCGCCAGTAGCCAGAGGTAGAAGGCTTCCATCTTCTGCAGCAGATAGACATAGTGCGCGAAGATCAGAAGCACGTAGGCCCCAACGGGAATGGCCACGGTGAGCACCGTTGCTGCAGCGCTGATATGGGCCTTGTGCTCGATATAATAGGCTGCCACATGCAGGCCCGCGCCGGTCGCAGCGATGGCCGCGAAGATCAGCATATGGCCATAACCCCACACGAAGGACCGGCCACGGAAGACATGGAGTATCCGGCCGGATGGCAGCAGGAAATACAGCCACCACATGCCGAAGGTGAGACCGGTACCAGCAATGCAGACGAGGATGGCATCGAGGTTCCACCCCTGTTCGCCTGTGATCGCCGAGATCGATGCCACCGTTCCCACTACGCCCTCACCGAGCGTGATGATCGCCAAAAGGCCGTAGCGTTCGGCGATATGGTGCGCGTGCCACGGGGTGCCGCCGTTCTTGCGTTCGGCGACGACCGGGCCGAGCATTTCAATCAAGGTCAGCGCGACGACACAAAGGAAGGTCGGCAAAAGCGGCATGTCGATGAAAATCAGTGCGACCCAGCCGATTTGGGCAATGGAGATTGCAATAGCATAGGTGAGGCAGGCCGGACGCCGATCCGGGTTCTGCCGTGCGGCGCGCAGCCACTGGAAGATCATCGCCACCCGCATCACGACATAGCCGAGCACCATGACGCCATTGTCGACATGCTCGCCATGGTCGATCGATTCGAACATCTGCGGCAGGCCGAGCGCAAGGATAAGGACACCGACCATCTGAACCATGGTAGTGAGCCGATAGATCCAGTCGTCCGTATCGAAGGCCGAGGCGAACCACGAAAAATTCACCCAGGCCCAGCAGACCGCGAACATCGCAAAGCCGAAACCCATAAGCCCGGCGGCGTAGTGGCCTTCCGCAAGCAGGTGGGCGAGCTGCGACGCGGCCAGGCCAAAGGCGATCACGAAGGTGAGGTCGAACAGGAGCTCGAGTGGTGTCGCCACCCGGTGGTGCTCGTGCGGATCACGCCCACGCATTGATGAGAGATGATGGGTGGGCAGCTGGCTTGGGGGAGCATGCGGTTCGGACATACTGTTCTTTCTCGCGAGGGCTGCGGGATCGGCTGCTTCGACCATCCTTCATTCATAAAACAGGTGTCAAGCAGGGACCGTTGGCGAAGAGGTGTACCGTACCGGCCCGGTTCTGGATTTTCTTTCCGTTCGCTATACATCACGGACGGATCGAATCGACGGAGTGATCATGCCCTCATCGACAGCAATCTTCTGGCCTGTCATCGCGCAGGTCGCCTTGATCCATGCCGTCTATTTTCTGATGCTGACGCGCCGCACCCGCGCCGTGCGCGCCGGTCTTGCCAAGCCGCAAGACTACTGGGTTCCGGCAATCGAACCGGCGCCAAGCGCGACCGCTGCGCGTAGCCTGGTCAACCAGTTCGAACTGCCGGTTCTCTTCTTCCTCGTTTGCATCCTGCTTTATGTGACTGCTGGCGTGAGCCATGCCGTGCTTGCCGTCGCCTGGCTCTTTGTCCTTAGCCGCCTCGCGCACGCCTATGTGCATATGACCTCGAACCGGCTGAAAATCCGCCAGCGTCTGTTCGTGACCGGATTCGTCTTTAATTCGGTATTGTGGGCGCTTTTCGCCGTCCATATTGCCGGTGTTTGACAACCACGCGCTGTCACATTCTATTGCATTGCACGGTGCACAAGGCCGGACTATCATCCGGCTTCCTGATGGAAAAACAATACCGCGTCCGTCACACAAGTGTCTGAATTGAATAGCACATATTCGTCTCCATTGCCTTCCCGTGTTACCAAAACTTAATCTGCAAATGTGGAACCCGGCAACCTTCCAGGTGTTGTCCATTCGCAATCGCAGCATTCCAAAGGAAAGCATCCCGTGAGCACCATACCGACAGAGAAAACCGTGCTGGTGTTTCAGGGCGGCGGCGCACTTGGGGCTTATCAGGCGGGCGCATACGAGGCTTTGCACGAGGCCGGCATCCGGCCGGACTGGCTTGCCGGTATTTCCATCGGCGCGATCAATTCGGCAATCATCGCCGGCAGCCCGGTGAACCGGCGCGTCGACAATCTCCGGACTTTTTGGCATCGGGTTTCCTCAGGCCTTCCCGGACATTTCCTGGGAAATGGCGATGTGATGAGAAAATGGTTCAATGAATCCTCGGCCTTCCTGGGTTCGCTGACCGGTGTCCCCGACTTCTTCAAGCCACGCGCCCTAAAACCCTGGAACATTCCAGGCGATCCGATGGCTGCGATCAGCCTCTACGACACCCAGCCGCTGCAAGAGACGCTCGCCGATCTCGTCGATTTTGACCTGATCAATTCCGGCGCCATTCGCCTCAGTCTCGGTGCCGTCGACGTGGTGAGCGGCAACTTCAACTACTTCGACAACAACCACTGCGACTTTTCAGCCAAGCATGTGGCTGCCTCCGGCGCTCTGCCGCCCGGTTTCGCGCCGGTCGAAATTGATGGCCGGTACTATTGGGATGGCGGCATCGTTTCCAACACGCCCCTGCAGCGTATTCTCGGTGGCCCGGAACTGGAAAGCGATCTCTGTATCTTCCAGATCGACCTGTTCAGCGCAAAAGGGCAATTGCCGAAGGACCTTTTCGATGTTCAAGCACGTGAAAAGGAAATCCGTTTCTCCAGCCGCACGCGCTTGAACACCGATCAGTTCCGCAAGCTGCAGACCATCCGCATGGCGGCCAGCCGGCTGATGGCGAAACTGCCGGACGAATTGAAGGATGATCCGGACGCACGGCTCTTGGAAAAGATCGGCAATGATTGCGCGGTCACCATGGTGCACCTGATCTATCGCCATGCTGACTACGAAGGCCAATCCAAGGACTACGAGTTCTCCCGTCTTTCCGTGGAGGAACACTGGAAGGCCGGGCACGACGACGTGGTCAGGACGCTCAATCATCCGGATTGGCAGAGCCGCACCCGCCCAACCAACGGGATCCGCGTCTTCGATCTTTGTGAAAAACATGGAGGCGAGAAGAAAATATGAAAATCGAAGATGTGGTCCGCAATGCCTTCGCCATGCCGCTGACGAGCCCGTCCTATCCGCCGGGGCCGTATCGTTTCGTCAATCGCGAATACATGATCATTACCTACCGGACCGATCCGGAGGCCCTCCGCCGCGTCGTGCCGGAGCCGTTGCAATTCGACGAGCCGCTGGTGAAATACGAGTTCATCCGCATGCCGGATTCCACCGGCTTTGGGGATTACACCGAGTCCGGCCAGGTGATCCCCGTCACCTATCAGGGTGTGCATGGCGGCTATGTGCATTCCATGTATTTGAACGACGATGCGCCGATCGCCGGTGGCCGCGAGATCTGGGGCTTTCCAAAGAAGCTGGCCGACCCGTCATTGCATGCTGTGAAGGATGCGCTGGTCGGCACGCTGGACTACGGCGGCCAGCGGGTGGCGACGGCAACGATGGGTTTCAAGCACCGTACGCTCGATACGGCAAAGGTTCTGGAAAGCCTGAAACAACCGAACTTCATGCTGAAGATCATTCCGCATGTCGATTGCACGCCGCGCATCTGTGAGCTGGTGCGCTATTATCTCGAGGACTTGACGGTGAAGGGCGCGTGGGAAGGTCCTGGTGCTTTGGCGCTGTTTCCGCATGCGCTGGCGCCGGTCGCCGACCTGCCGGTGCTTGAAGTCAAATCCGCGGTCCATATTCTCTCCGACCTGACGCTGGGCCTCGGCGAAGTGGTCCATGATTATCTTGCAAAATAGGGAGTTAAAACCATGAAACTCAAGGACAAGGTTTGCATCGTCACCGGCTCGGCCAGCGGCATCGGTCTCGCGATCGCCAAGCGCTACGTCTCCGAAGGCGCCAAGGTCGTCATCGCTGATCTCAAGCTCGAAGCAGCTGAAGCGACGGCGAAGGATCTGACTGCGGCAGGGCCGGGTGAGGCGATCGGCCTTGCGATGGATGTGACCAGCGAAGAAGCGGTCAACTCGGGCGTCGCCGCCGTCGTCGCAAAATGGGGCAGGGTGGATGTACTCGTCTCCAATGCCGGTATCCAGATCGTCAACAAGATCGAGGACTACGCGTTTTCCGACTGGAAGAAGATGCTGTCGATCCATCTCGATGGCGCGTTCCTCACGACCAAGGCCTGCGTCCCGCATATGAAGGCGCAGAAGGGCGGGGCGATCATCTATATGGGCTCGGTGCATTCGCACGAAGCCTCGCCGCTGAAATCGGCTTACGTCACCGCCAAGCACGGCCTGCTCGGGCTTGCTCGCGTCGTTGCCAAGGAAGGCGGACCGGACGGCGTGCGCGCCAACGTCATCTGCCCGGGCTTCGTCAAGACGCCGCTGGTCGAAAAGCAGATCCCGGAACAGGCAAAGGCGCTCGGCATATCCGAGGAAGAAGTCGTCAAGAAGATGATGCTCGGTGGCACGGTCGACACCGAATTCACCACTGTCGAGGATGTCGCCGAAGTGGCGCTTTTGTTTGCTGGCTTCGAGACCAATGCGCTGACCGGCCAGTCTCTCGTCGTCAGCCACGGCTGGTATATGCAGTAATTAACAACGTGATCCGGCGGTGTGTCTTCACGGCCGGATCACGTTTGCGTCAATTTAACGGTGTTATCGTTGTCTAACGCCGCAACTGCCGCAATTCTGTTTTCTCGGTCGGTCACGATGCAGCTCTGCCGCATCGATGCGAAAGCGTCGTGATCGATACGCCGTAACAACGCGCCGCAGTCCTTGGGACCTGATGGCGCAGGCCAGGAGGAAATCATGGAAAAGCCGCAGATCACCCAGGCGATGATCAATGCCTATGATGAGTACAGCCATCTGAGCCTCGACCGGCGCGCTTTCATGCGCAAGCTGACGGCGCTGACCGGGTCGGCGGCGACCGCTGCCGCGATCGCGCCGCTGCTTGCCGCCAACAGCGCCCAGGCGGAAATGATTGCCGAAGCCGATCCACGCGTTAAGGCCGAGGATGTCACCTATCCCGGCGCCGGCGGCGAAATGAAGGGCTACCTCGTGCGCCCGGCCGACGCAACCGGCAAGCTGCCCGCCGTCATCGTCATTCATGAGAACCGCGGCCTTAACCCCCATATCAAGGATGTGGCCCGCCGGATGGCGCTCGAAGGGTTTGTCGCGCTCGCCCCGGATTTTCTGTCGCCTGCGGGTGGTACGCCTGCCGACGAGGACAAGGCCCGCGAAATGATTGGCGCACTCGATGGCAAGCAGACCGTCGATAACGCGGTAGCGACGGTCACCTATCTCGAAGGCAATGAGATCACCACCGGCAAGGCCGGAGCAATCGGCTTCTGCTGGGGCGGCGGCATGGTCAACAAGCTGGCCGTTGCATCCCCCGACCTGAAGGCCGGCGTCGCCTATTACGGCGCCCAGCCGCCGGCTGAAGACGTGCCGAAGATCAAGGCCGCCCTGCTCCTCCAATATGCCGGCCTCGACGACCGTATCAATGCCGGCATCGACGCCTACAAGAAGGCGCTCACCGACAACGGCAAGGACTTCACCATCCACATCTACGACGGCGTCAACCACGCCTTCAACAACGACACGTCGGCTGCCCGCTATGACAAGGCCGCTGCTGATCTGGCCTGGGGAAGAACCGTGGAGTTTCTGAAAGCCAAGGTCGTTTGACCTACTGAAGCAGGCGTTTGGCCGCCTCCGAAATCAGGCTGGCCAGTGCGTGCTGATCGTTCTGGCGGCCGCTTCGGGTTCGCCAGACGAGGCCGATCCTGCGCGACGGCTGCGGCTCTGCGAAGGGAACGATCCGCATGCGGTTGCGGGTCTTTTCGTCGTTGACGGCGATTTCCGGGATCAGCGTGATGCCCATGCCGTGGCTGACCATCTGCAAAAGCGTCGCCATCGAGGTTGCGCCATAATTGGCGACGCGCCGGCCGGAATGGATGCCGCAGACGGCCAGCGCATGGTCGCGCAGACAATGGCCCTCCTCAAGCAGAAGCAGCCGCTCGACATCGACTTTGTCCTCGGTCATCGGCGACATCAGGATGGTATTTTCATCCTCCGTACTGGCGATGAGGAACCGGTCTTCAAACAGCAATGAGCTCGACAGGTTCTCTTCATCGACGGGAAGGGCAACGATGACGCTGTCGAGCCGGCCGTGCCGCAGGTCATCGAGGCAAGGGCCGGTCAGAAGCTCTTTCAGCTCGATCTGCAGGTTGGGGTAACGCTCGCGAACGAGCGGAATGAGGACAGGCACGAGATAGGGGGCAACGGTCGGGATGATCCCCAGCCGATGCTTGCCTTCCAGAACCCCGGTGACCTGCCGTGCCTGCTGATAGAGCTGGTCGATACCGCCGAGAATCTTGCGCACTTCCGGCAACAGCGTCTCGCCCTCGCGCGTCAGGAGCGTCAGGCCCTTGCCACGCTCCACCAGCTTGACGCTCAGTTCGCGTTCCATTTCCGCAATCTGTGCCGACAGTGCCGGTTGGCTGACATTGACCATCTGGGCTGCCCGGCCGAAGTGCCGGGCGCTGGCGAGCGCATCGAAATAGCGCATTTGGCGTATGGTTATCATGATAGGTTTATCCTATCGATATTTCAATTAAATACAATTGGAAATTATGAAGTAGATGGAGGATGTTGCGGCGGAACCAACGCCATTGCATTTCAAACAGGAGGTAAACATGGACGCCAAAGTCGAGAAAACGGGCAAGTGTCCGGTCATGCACGGGTCGCTCACCAGCAACTCGGGCGAGGGGACGTCGAACCGCGAGTGGTGGCCCAATCAGCTTAATCTGAAAATCCTCCACCAGAACTCGGCGCTGTCCGATCCGTTCGGTGCCGGCTTCAACTATGCCGAGGCGTTCAAGACGCTCGACCTTTCCGGGGTCAAGCAGGATATCTTTGCCCTGATGACGGATTCCAAGGATTGGTGGCCGGCCGACTTCGGCCATTACGGTCCTTTCTTCATCCGCATGGCCTGGCACAGCGCCGGCACCTACCGCACGGGTGATGGCCGTGGCGGCGCTTCCTCCGGCACCCAGCGCTTTGCACCGCTCAACAGCTGGCCTGATAACGTCAACCTCGACAAGGCCCGCCGTCTTCTCTGGCCGATCAAGCAGAAATACGGCAACAAGCTCTCCTGGGCAGACCTTTTGATCCTGGCCGGCAACTGCGCGCTGGAATCCATGGGCTTCAAGACCTTTGGTTTCGCCGGCGGTCGCCCGGACGTCTGGGAACCCGAAGAGGATATCTATTGGGGAGCGGAACGCACGTGGCTCGACGACAAGCGCTACAGCGGCGACCGTGATCTGGAAAACCCGCTCGCAGCCGTGCAGATGGGCCTGATCTATGTCAACCCGGAAGGCCCGAACGGCAATCCGGACCCGCTGGCCTCTGCCCGCGACATCCGCGAAACCTTCGCCCGCATGGCCATGAACGACGAGGAAACCGTCGCGCTCATCGCCGGTGGCCACACCTTCGGCAAGACTCATGGTGCCGGCGATGCGGCGCATGTCGGTCCGGAGCCTGAAGCAGCAGGTATCGAGGAGCAGGGTCTCGGCTGGGCCAGCAGCTACGGCAGCGGCCGCGGCGGCGATACGATCTCCAGCGGTCTCGAAGTCACTTGGACCTCGACACCGACGAAGTGGAGCAACAACTTCTTCTGGAACCTGTTCGGCTATGAATGGGAGCTGACCAAGAGCCCGGCTGGTGCCCATCAGTGGACGCCGAAGTATGGCATGGGCGCTGGTTCGGTGCCGGATGCCCATGACGCGTCGAAGCGCCATGCGCCTTCCATGCTGACCAGCGACCTCGCGCTGCGCTTCGATCCGGCCTATGAGCAAATCTCGCGACGCTTCTACGAGAACCCGGACCAGTTCGCCGATGCCTTTGCCCGCGCATGGTTCAAGCTGACTCATCGCGACATGGGTCCGAAGGCGCGTTATCTCGGTCCGGAAGTGCCGAGCGAAGATCTGATCTGGCAGGATCCGATTCCGGCTATCAATCATGTGCTGATCGATGCCACTGATATTGCCGATCTCAAGGAAAAGATCCTTGCATCGGGCCTGTCGGTCTCCCAGCTCGTCTCGACCGCCTGGGCGTCGGCCTCGACCTTCCGCGGCTCGGACAAGCGCGGCGGTGCAAATGGCGCGCGCATTCGCCTTGCTCCACAGCGGAATTGGGAAGTCAACCAGCCGGATCAGCTCGACACCGTCCTGTCGGCGCTGGAAGGCATCCAGTCCGCCTTCAACGATGCCCAGTCCGGCGGCAAGAGGGTTTCGATCGCCGACCTGATCGTGCTGGGTGGTGCCGTTGCCGTCGAAAAGGCGGCGAAGGATGCCGGCCACGATATTTCGGTTCCCTTCACGCCCGGTCGCACCGATGCGTCACAGGAACAGACTGATGTCGAATCCTTCTCCGTGCTCGAGCCGGTTTCGGAAGGCTTCCGCAACTATCAGAAGGTGAGCTTCACGGTATCGGCCGAAGAACTGCTGATCGACAAGGCCCAACTCCTGACCTTGACGGCTCCGGAACTGACGGTGCTTGTCGGCGGCCTTCGCGCGCTGAACGCCAATCACGGCCAATCCCAGCATGGCGTCTTCACCAAGCGCTCCGAAACCTTGACCAACGACTTTTTCGTCAACCTGCTCGACATGGGCACGGTATGGAAGGCAGTTTCGGAGGACAAGGAAGTCTTTGAAGGGCGTGACCGCGCAACGGGCGAACTGAAATGGACCGCCACACGCGTCGATCTCGTCTTCGGCTCGAATTCCCAGCTCCGCGCTCTGGCCGAAGTCTATGGCCAGGACGATGCGCAGGAGAAATTCGTCCGTGACTTCGTCGCAGCGTGGAACAAGGTGATGAACGCGGACCGGTTCGATCTGGTCTGATCTCGCTCAGCAATACTGACGGCTGCCGAAGAAGGCTTCCGTTGTTCATCGAAAACAAGGCCGGTTCCGACGAGGGGCCGGCCTTTTTGCCTTTAAACACGGAAAAGAGCGTGCGTGACGGCAAATCTCACCGCTTGGGCAGCGTAAATACCCCCAAAAATGTTCTGGTTTACCATCTTTGGGAACGCTGTAAATTGGAGTATAAAATACTGGACGGCCCGTTAGGGTCGGCTAGATGACGAAAGCCTATTGCAGCGAGAATTGTGGCCGCGTTTTTTGGCCGAGTATCAATATTGGGGAATACAAAAAGGCCACGCTTTGGAGAGAGGCGCGGCCTTTTTGTTTGGCGTTGTGGCCGGGCTTTACCAGCCCGGTAGCATATGGCTCTGGCGCAGCCGCGGGTAACGTGGGAAGTTCTTCATGTCACCGTCCAGATCGTCGGTGCTGCTCGTCGGCGTGATGTTGTCGAGGCAGGCGGTGATGTGATTGGTGATGGCATTCGACAGTGATGGCGAAAGACCCGGCCGCTTCATGATGCCGATCTGTACCGGCGCCAGGGCAGGGAAGCCGTCGGCCTGGGTCAATACCTTCATGCCGGTCCGCAGCGCGGATTCCGGCAGCACGGAAACAGCCATGCCGGCGAGCACAGCGGCGGCAACCACCGTCGACGACCAGCTGGTGAACAGGATCTGGTATTCCTTGCCGGTCGCATCGAGCGCCGAGCAGGCGGCCTGGCGCCACTGGCAGTCGCGCTTGCCGACGGCAAGCGGTACGGGCGCATTTTCCGGCAGCGGATGATTGATGGAGCTTACCCAGCAGAGCGGCTCGGTACGTACCACGTCGGATGCTCGCGCCCGCGGGTTGTGCGTCACCAGCGCAATGTCGAGATCGCCCTTGGCCATCTTCTCGGCGAGATCCACCGAGGGCTCGCAGACGATGTAGAGCTCGACATTCGGATGGGTCTTGGCAAAGCGGACGATGATTTCCGGCATGTAGCGGTCGGCATAGTCGTCCGGCGTGCCGATCCGGAGCGTGCCTTCCAGTCGGTTGTCGTCGAAGGACGCGATCGCTTCATTGTTGAGGCGGATCATTCGCCGCGCGAAATTCAGCAGCCGGTCGCCTTCCGTCGTCAGCCGGTTACCACGGCCGTCCTTGGCAAAGAGCTGCTTGCCGATGCGCTCCTCCAGCCGGCGCATCTGCATGGAGACGGCCGACTGGGTCTTGAAAACACGATCCGCAGCCTTGGTGAAGCTGCCGGTATCGGCGATGGCAACGAAGGTTTGCAGTTGGTCGATATCGAGCGGTGCGGACATAGTCCCGATCCTCAAAGAGAGCACTCATAAAATTGTTTGATGAATATCATTAGAAACATTCGTTGGACTGATCAATAAGGATTTGCGATTTTGGGCTTGCAAATCGCATCAAACACCCCTCCGGCGCGCTTTTTGCAAAGCCGGATCACCATCAAAGTTTCGACCCGACCCCCGCGCTGACCTCCCTGCGGGGGATGGGTCGCTTCGTGCCGAAAGAAGGAGCAGGATCATGCGCACGACCGACCACACCCTCGATCTCACCCTTACCGGGAAGCTGTCCGCGACGTCCCGCCAGACGGGACTGACGGGCGTGCTGAAATCGGTTTGGCGCCTGCTGCGAAACCGAAATGCCATCGGCAGCCTGCACGATCTTGATGACCACCAGTTGCTCGACATGGGGCTCTGCCGCCACGAGGTTCGCGAGGCCATGACGTCCTCGTTCTTCGAGGATCCAGGCCGGCACCTGACGCAGGCGTCCCGCAACCGGGCGAACACGTTTTACAGGAACGCGCGCCTCGATTGACGTGCGCGTTTGCTGCACCATTTTCGAACCAAGCCGGTTCGGGGGCAGCAGTTCAGAGTTTTGTTGCGTGCCTCATACGTTGAAAAACGTACCGCGCAACAGGGACGCGCAGCCGCCTCTGCGCGTTACCGTTCCCCGCAGGGTTAGAGCCAATTGCCCTGCTGCTTGCCCGGTGCGTGGTCCCCAAGACCGGCGCCGGGCTTTTTCTTTTTTTGGGGGGGATTGCGGAAATCGGTGAAGGGGCCAAGGCCCCGGCGAGCGAACCACCTTCTCCCCATCTGCGGGTGGTGGCTGTTTTGCGCCAATAGCCGCCGATGCTTTGATGCAATTCTACAAAGCGTTTGCTATTGGCGTCTTTCGCGCGCACTGTTCTACCGTCGGCAGCCATCAACACGGGCGCGGCCGCGTAAGGGTTTGCTACCCTGCCCCAATCGTAAGGAGGACGATCGATGTCTTCCACTCTCCACAACAGGCATTGGTCTGACCTTGGCAGCTCCGTTCGCCGGTTCCGCTATGTCGAATTCCTGATCAAATCGACCCCGGCACTCAGCTTGGCATTCCTAACCTACGTAACGTTCAAGGGCTACCTTTGGTAGCTCCGCGTTCAGCATTGGATGGAAGTGTTGCGATGCCCGAGCCCACGCCAAAAACGGCGGACGGGTGAAATTGGATCGCGCAAACCGGTTTGACCGGCACAACGGAGACTACCACAATCATGATGACACGGACGCAACACAGAACCATTCACTTCAACGCACCGGCCTTGCTGGACGGTCTCGAATATCCGCTAGGACCCGGCGACTATGAGTTGAACGAGGACGAAGAACTGATAGAGGGCATCTCCTGGCTTGCCTATCGCCGGGTCGCGACGTTCATCACCATTCCCCCAACATCGGCCAACGGCAATGTGAGCCGCATGCTGCCAGTGGATGCAGAAGCTATAGAAGAACTGCTCCGGCGTGATGGTCTCGGTCAATCAGCATGAGCCACCACAAATTCACGATCGGCACGGAGGTTCGTCTCGCCAGTCGAATAGGGATTTTCCCGTCTGCGGCAGAAACGTACAGCATCACGGCGCTTTTGCCCGAGAAAGACCAGTCGCCGCAATACCGGCTTCGGGATGAAGCGTCCGGGCAGGAACGCGTATCCATGGAGAGCAATTTGAGCGCTGCGCATCCCCACCATGAGAGAATACGATGACCCCGCAACCGAGGTTACTTCGTTGAAGCAAGGCAGCAAAATGCGTATCGAAGATTTGTCCAACACCTACAATTGGGTTCCAATGTATCTCTCCCCGGAAAGCGATTTTCTTGGATACGATGGGGAAAGAATGATCGGCAGAGTGAGCCGCGACAGGCGCTCGCTATTTACCGGGACGTGGTGCTGGTCCAACGCCATCGGTTCCAACACGAGCCAGTATGAAATTTGCCAAGGCTACGCCGCCACCAAAGAGCTTGCAGTCCTTGCAACTGAGAACCACGACCGCGACGTGATCAAGTCCCGCGATCTGGAAGAATGACGATGTTGAAGGGATATCAAAACATGGCAATCTTGGGCAAGGTCAAGGTGGAACATCAACACGAACTAAGATTGGCAGTCGTATCCGGATGTTTTTCTTTTCCGATCGGCTACCTGATTGCGTATATGGTGACATTTGGCTGGGGTTTGACCCCAGGATTGGTTGAGTTGCTCACCGCAATTGCAGTTGGAACATTCGGCATCATCATCGGCAGCATCGTGGGCGCTCGGATGGATCGCGCATCCGAGAAGCGCGCGCTCAGCCAGCAAAGCAAGCCGTCCTCCACAGGACGGGAACATTCCACTTGGTAGCTCTAGCGGCACTACGCTCAAGGATGGAAGTGGGGTAGTCCGCTTCGGGCCAACGCTCCCATCACCCTCGCTTCAAATGCGGGGGTACATGGAAAACTATCAAACCCTGTTCGGCCGCCAAGATTTCCGAGCCGAGCCTCAGTATCTCCAATAACAACAATAACTACGGATCAAACGCTCGTGTTCTTCCGATACGTCTCAAACAGGCCGTCGATGTTCTTCTGATATTCTTTCTGCGCCTCAAGCCCGCTGTCGAACATGCTGTTGAACATCTCGGTGAAAGGCGCCATCGGGTTGCTGTCGGCGGGCTTTTTTTCCGGCTCCGGCGTGGTCGCTGCCTGCGGCTTTCCGCTCATCATGTCCTGGAAGGCCTTTAGGAAGGGATTGGCCGCAAACATGTCGGGGGCGGTCGGCTGCTTCTCCTCCGGTTTTCCCATGCCGAAAAAGCCCTGCATCGCCTGCGTAAAAGGATTGTCGAACGGATTGGGGGCGGGCTGCGGTTTCTTGATGAAACCGGATGCTTCGAGCCACGGCTTCATCATCGCTTCCATTGGCGTATTGGCAAACGGGTTCTGCATGGCGCCCATCTGGCCGGAGGCCTGCTTGAACAGGCCGCCCATGATCGCGCTCGCCACAACCGGCAGCATCTGCTTGTAGATCTCCTGGCCGATGCCGGTCATCTGGGCCGCCTGCGCCGAGACGGCTTGCAGCATGTCCTTGGAGCCGAAAAGCTGATCGAGAATGGTGTTGCCATCTGCCACGCCCTGGGGTGTGAAGGCCCTGTTCAAGTCTTCGAAGTATTGGGCGTAGTTGCCGCTCGACATTGCGGTGAGGAAGCTGCTGAAATCATAGGGATTGGCGGTGTTGCGCTTGAGGGCGGTGGAAAAGGCCGGCATCAGGGCGGCGGTTGCCTTGGCCATCTGTTCCTGCGCGAGCCCGAACTGCTTGGCCATGACATCCATGGCATTACCGTTCTGCGCCTGCATCATCATGTCAAAAAGCGGAATCATGTCCAGTTCTCTCCTGCAGGCGAAACAACGCATGTCGTTGCACTATAACGGGAAAAAGACAGGTGGAAACCGGTTTTTACGAAGCGGCTTCTCTGCCGGCTATCGAAGTCACATATAGCCGAGCGCGGAGAACTGTTCCTTGAACCACCAGAAGCCCGCGGCCGTCGCAAGGGCGATCAGGCCAAACAGGATCCAGCCCGTCAGCGTCAACGTCTTGCGCTCCTCGTCACGATAGGAAAGCCGCGATCCCATGACCAGAAAGGCGGCGCCGAAGATGAGGCAGAGTGGAACGATCAGGAAGATTTTCAGAGAGTAGCTGATCTCGGGAACGCCGCGCCTTGCTTCATCGAGCGGTCCGAGAACGAAATACCAGCCGAGAGCAGCACCGATGGCGATCAGTGCAACGCCGCTGACCCTCGTTTTCAGATCCTGGAACATTCCACTCTCCGGTTTACGCGAAAATTGCTCCGTCGCTTTACGTTTCGCTCAACAGAGGGGCGACGGAGCGAAGGGCTAACCTAGTATTGGTAGTCGGCAAACACCGGATCGACAGAACCGTTCCAGCGGCCGTTGTAGAGCGACAGAAGGTCCTCGGCGAGCGTCGCCTTCTTGGCCAGCACCTCGTCGAGAGGCGCGAGGAAGATGCTTTCATCGACTTCGTCGCCGTTCAACCGGTTGCGGTTCTTCAAACCAAGGCGGGAAATCGACAAGACTTCGCGGGCAACGTCGAACAGGGAGGTGCCCCGGTGTTTGGCCGAAAGGCCTTGTGCCGGTACCGCATCGCGCATGGCGAGGGTGTCCTCGTAGGTCCAGGAGCGTGTCAGGTCTTCTGCGGCATCAAGTGCTGCGTCGTCATAGAGCAGGCCGACCCAGAACGCCGGCAGCGCGCAGATACGACGCCATGGGCCGCCATCGGCGCCGCGCATCTCGAGGAAGCGCTTCAGGCGCACATCGGGAAACAGCGTCGAGAGATGATTGGTCCAGTCGCCCATATTGGGCTCCCATTCGGCGAGTTCGCCCTTCAGCGCGCCGTTCATGAACTGGCGGAAGGTGACGTGGGTACAGTCATGATACTTGCCGTCGCGCACGACGAAATACATCGGCACGTCGAGGGCCCATTTGACATAGTCCTCGAAGCCGAAGTCGGCATTGAAGACATCAGGCAGAACGCCGGCGCGCTGGTTGTCGGTGTCGCGCCAGATATTGCCGCGCCAGGAGAGCAGGCCGTTCGGCTTGCCGTCGGTAAAAGGCGAGCTTGCAAACAGCGCCGTCGACAGCGGCTGCAGCTTCAAAGACACCTGCATCTTGCGGCGCATGTCTTCTTCGGATGAGAAGTCGAGATTCACCTGGATCGTGCAGGTGCGATACATCATGTCGAGGCCTTGCGTGCCGACCTTCGGCATATAGCGGCTCATGATGTCGTAGCGGGATTTCGGCATGCGCGGCGTTTCCGCCAGCGTCCATTTCGGGCTGCCGCCGATGCCGAGGAAGCGGATGCCGAGCGGTTCGGCGATCTCGCGCAGGACGGCCAGATGACGGTTCGATTCCTTGCAGGTCTGATGCAGGTTTTCGAGTGGCGCGCCGGAAAGCTCGAACTGGCCGCCGGGCTCGAGCGAAATTGCGCCCTGTCCTGACTGCTCGGCAAGGCCGATGATGTTGCCGGCGTCGATGATCGGTTCCCAGCCACTCTTTGCTGCCATGCCGTTCAGAAGCGCCGAGATGCTGGCTTCGCCGAAATAGGGGACCGGGCTGTTGTCGGCCTTGAAGAAGGCGAACTTCTCGTGCTCCGTGCCGATGCGGAACCTGTCCTTCGGCTTGTTGCCCTGAGCCAGATATTCGGTCAGGTCTGCGACGGAGCTAACCGGCGTCTGGTCGGTGGTATCTCTGGCCATGGGCGTCTTCTTTTGAACGGGCGCAACCTGCCGGACGGCAGATATCAGGAGGGTGATTGAACCGCTTTCAAGTGTGGTGCAAGTGAAATTGTTTCAAGGCGGGTTCAAATTTTCAACACCTTGCCGACACTGAAATGACACAGCCGCTATTGCCAATCGCCGATCGCCGCCTGGATCACCGCCATCGCCGCCACGCCCGCCGTATCGGCCCGCAGGATTCGGGGTCCGAGCGGGATGGCAGTGACGAAATCGAGGCTGCGCAGCAGCGCGCGCTCGGTATCTGAAAACCCGCCCTCGGGGCCGATCAGCAGCGCCAGCTTGCGTTCCTTTACACCGGCCAGAACCGGCAGCGGATTCTGGCCGGCATCGCCCTCGTCGCAGAAGATGATCCGCCGCTCGGCCGGCCAGCCGGCAAGCAGGTCTTCCAGCTTGCGGGGCTCGGTAACGTCGGGAATACCCAGAACACCGCACTGCTCTGCCGCTTCGATGACGTTGGCCCTGACGCGATCGAGGTTGGTGATCTTTCCCTGCACATGCTGTGTTAGCACCGGCTGCAACAGGCCGGCCCCCATCTCGACGGCTTTCTGGACGAGATAGTCGAGCCTGCCGACCTTCAGCGGTGCAAAAAGATAATGCAGATCGCAGGGGGCGGGCTGGAGCCGGGCCTGCTCGGTTGCGGTCAGGAAAAGACGTTTCTTGGTCGGAAAGGACAGGTCCGCCCGCCATTCGCCGTCACGGCCGTTGAAGACGAGGACGGCGTCGCCTGCCTCGAACCGCAGCACGTTGACGAGATAGTTGAACTGTTCCCTCGACGCTTCATAGATTGTCCCCTTTGCCAGCGGCACATCGATGAAAAGCCGCTGCATGCGGAAATTGGCGCGCATATGATCGGTCCTTAGATGAAGAGCGTCGCGAAAACGAAATAGACTGCCGCCGACAACAGGGCTGAAACGGGAACGGTAATCACCCAGGCGCCGACGATCGTCATGAAATGCGACCGCCGTACCAGCCGACGGCGATGTGATTCCTCGGGGCTGTGCGGGACATGTCGCTCGAAATCCACGTGTCCGGTTTTCTGGCGCACATATTCGAGGCGCCGCTTGGAGTTGCGGGTGTACCATTCGCGGAAGAAGCCGATGCCGAAAACCGCGCCGACTGCCGTATGCGTTGTTGAGACGGGCAAGCCGAGCGTCGTTGCCAGAATGACTGTGATCGCCGTCGCCAATGCGACGCAATAAGCGCGCATCGGATTGAGCTTGGTGATCTCCTCGCCGACGACGTGGATGAGTTTTGGCCCGAAGAGGAGTAGACCGCAGGAGATGCCGAAGGCGCCGATGAGCATGACCCAGAGTGGAACATGAGTGGTTTTCACAATGGCCAGGCCATTGACGTTCGCGACGATTGCGGAAAGTGGCCCGACCGCATTCGACACGTCGTTGGCGCCATGTGCGAAGGACAGCAGCGCGGCCGACAGGATCAGCGGCATCTGAAAAAGCTTTCGCAGCGATTGATTGCGATTATCCAGCCCCTGCGCCTGGCGGACGATCCAGGGCCTGCAAACAAGGATCGTGGCGGCGGCCACGGCCAGGCCGGTCAGAATTCCAGTGGTGAGCGAGATGTCGACGACCTTTTCCAGCCCGATCACTGCAAAATAGGTGGCGAACGATCCGGTCATGACGGCGATCAGGACGGGAGTCCAGAAGATGGCTGCGTCGATCTTGTCTTCGCGGTAGATGATGAAGGTCTTGATAAAGGCGAGGAGCAGTGCCGCAATGCCGCCGCCGAGTATCGGAGAGACCATCCAGCTTGCTGTTATCCCCGCAAGCGATACCCAGTGAACAGCGGAAAAACCCGCCGCCGCAACGCCGGAGCCGAGAATACTGCCGACAATGGAGTGGGTGGTCGAGATCGGTGCCCCGGACCATGTCGCGATGTTGATCCACACGGCCGCTGAAATCAGCGCCGCCATCATCACCCAGACAAAGGAAAGGCCCGCCGGCATTTGCGTCGCGTCCACGATGCCGGCCTCGATGGTGGAGACGACGCGCCCGCCGGCAAACACCGCGCCGGCGACCTCGAAGATGGCGGCGATGACAAGCGCCGTCGCCATGGTGATCGCCTTTGACCCCACGGCGGCGCCGACATTGTTGGTCACGTCGTTGGCGCCGATGTTCATCGCCATGTATCCGGCGATCGCGGCGGCGGCGAGGATGATCAGATATCCCGGCTCTTCGGAAACATAGGCTGCCGCAAAAATCATGCTGACCAGCATGAACAGCAGCCCGAGGCCGATGCCGGCCCACGGCCTGAGGACGTGATGCGTGGCTTCCTCTGTGAGGGTAACCTTGTCGAGATAGCTGTCGAGTGTCGGCTTTTCGAGGCTCGGGCGCGGTTTTGCCACCGTCTGTTCTCCAATTTGGGCTGCTTACCAATAATCGGGTAAGCACCATTCGGCGCAGCAGGATCGGGACATGCCTCGCGTCGCTCTATCCAATCATTTTCAAACGTTTATCGCGCCATGGCCTTCGGAGCCGGATTCATGGTAGCAAGCAGGCGCTGTTCGAAACTCAGGATTAAATCCTTGAGCATCGGCTCTGCAACGCGGTCGGCGCCTTCCTTGAAGCTTACCCACTCCATTTTTCGGCTGCCCTTTTCTGGAAATGCCTTCAGCATCTCCAGCACGACGATCGGATAGACCTGGACCATGCACTGGACCTTCAGCCCCTGATCCATACCCTTGTCATACATGTAGAAGCCGATCCGCTCCGCGCCGGCCTCGCCTTTTACGCCAGCCTCTTCATAGGCCTCGCGTTCGGCAGCTTCATGACACATCCTGCCTTCCATCGGCCACCCCTTGGGAATGACCCACCGGCCAGTGTCGCGGCTGGTGATGAGCAGCATTTCGGGCGCCGCGCTTTTCTTCCTGAACCGGTAGCACAACGCGGCACATTGCATTCGCACCGGACGGCGGAACATCAGGCGTACGTCTGTGGCAATGCGATTCAGAATATTCAACGTCGGGGCATCCTTTCAAAAAAGAGAATCATTTTGATCTGCAATATTGCTTAATTATGCTCGCTTCATACGGCCTGTAAATGCGCAGATTTGGTGAGACACATATAGTAATCGCGGCGCTCCTGATGAAGGGGCGACAACGCGGAAGACGGGCAATTTAATGAGATTGCGCCACCGAAATGTGTCGATTGCGCCCTTATAGGGTATGTTTGCGGCATTGGCGAGATAGGCACAGAAATTTGCCCGGTGCGTGCTTTTGTGTCGCTGACGACGGCTCAGAGGCCGACCTGCCGGTCACGCTGCTGCATTCTCAACTGCGAAATACGGGCCCATTCGCCGGAGCGCTCGGCGTCGCGGGTTGCCGTAATGATGAAATCGATATGCGCCTGCGCCGCCTCCCTTGCGCGTTCGGGGTGGCCGGCCATGATCGCCTCGTAGATGGCTTCATGTTGCGCGAGCAATTTGTCGCCCGCACCGGGTGCGGCGAAAAGAACCTCCCGGCTGAAGAATATACCGCCGCTTAATAGCCGGTAGCAGGCGCGCAGGGTATGCAGCAGGATGATGTTATGGGCGCATTCGCCGATCGCGTTGTGCAGTTCGACATCGGTCTTCAGCCCGCCCTCGGCCGAGCCTGAGAGGTGGGCGGCCCGCATCTCTTCCATGATGCGCGTCAGCATGTCCTTGTCGAAGCGGGTGGCGCGCCGTGCGGCGAGTTCCGCCGTCATTCCTTCCAGTTCGTGGCGGTACTCGAGATAATCCTGCGTCGCCTTCTGATGCCGGCCAATGAGTTCGATGACCGGTTTGGAAAAGACCTGGCCGATGACATCGGCGACGAAGGTGCCTCCGCCGTGATGGCTGACGAGCAGCCCGCGCGCCTCCAGTTCCTTCAGCGCTTCGCGCAGGATTGGACGCGAGACGTCAAACCGGCGCGACAGGTCCCGTTCGCTCGGCAGCCGCTCGTTGTCGCGCAGCACGCCCTCAAGGATCAGGAGTTCGATCTGCTGGATGATTTCGCCGGAGGTGCGGCTGTGAGGGATGCGGGCAAAGGCATCGATGGTGTCGTCTGTCACGGCTGGTCTCCTTGGAGGCAATTTAGCCACGCGCTCAAAAGTGGTCAAATTCTTTAGCCACTTTGTGAAGTCGAGGCAGAAACAAACTTCCCCCTGCGTCAAAGCGTCCTTTCCTTTTTTGCCGCCCTGTTGATAAGAGAGTTCTGATTGATGCGTGAGAGGGGAAAACGCTTCATGGCTAAAGGCAGTTTCGCATTTCCGTCGGCTCCGGCCCGCGCGCAGGCGCTGGGCGAGATTCATTCGCGTCCGTATGCGCTGGTGACAACGCCGCGTGTCATCTTCCAGCTTGCTTTCATGACGGATGGTGGCTCGGCCGTCGATCATGCCGTCCTTTCGGAGCTGTCGCGGGCTCGCGGTGTCTCACCGCCCAGCCGCGAAGCCAATCATCACGCACTATCCTGGGGGCAGGGCACTCTGCGCTGGGAGCGCCACACCGAATTTTCGACCTATTTCTGGGACGGCGTCATTCCCGACCGTTTCGGCGGCGAGGTCACCACCCATCCTTTCGGCGACGGGTTTTCACCGCCGGGAACGCTGATTTCCGGCATCCGCCTGGAAATCCGGCCGGATTCGGAAGAAACCCGCGCGGCGATGAGCGCATTCGACCCGACCAGCCTTTGTTACAGCGACGTCAAGAACGGCCAGGCTGTCGTACTCACCGATTTTCGCCAGAACGGCGACGGACTGACGCAGATCCTCGTCATCGATCGCGGCATGACGGAGGCGGGAACCGGTGCGCTGGTCCAGCGGTTGCTCGATATCGAAACCTATCGGACGCTGGCGATGGTCGGTTTGCCGCTCGCACAATCGCTGTCGCCGGATATCCGGCGGATCGAGGACGGGCTGACCGGCATGACCCAGAGGATGCGCACCAGCGCTCGGGAAAAGGCCGACGAGATGCTGGCTGAGATCACGCTTTTGGCCGCCGAGCTCGAGGCGGGTGCTGCGCTGAGCCTCTATCGTTTCGGCGCCAGCCGCGCCTATTACGGCATCGTCCAGGAACGCATCCGATCGCTGACCGAAACTGGCGTGCCGGGCTATGAAACGCTAGGCACCTTCCTGGAGCGACGCTTGGCACCGGCGATGCGCACCTGCCAGTCGGTGGAGGAGCGTCAGGCCAACCTGTCACGCAAACTCACCCGCGCCACGGCGCTGCTCAGAAGCTGGGTGGATGTCGAACTGGAACGGCAAAACAGCGTGCTGCTCAACTCCATGGATCGTCGCGCCAAGCTGCAGCTGCGCCTGCAGCAGACCGTCGAAGGCCTTTCCGTCGCGGCGATCTCCTATTATGTCGTCGGCCTGTTCGGCTATCTCGCCAAGGCGCTGGAAAGCGAAGGATTGCCGGTAAAATCCAGCGTGCTGACCGGATTCTTCGTGCCGGTCGCCGTTCTGGCCATGTGGCTCGTCGTGCGCCGGATCCGCAAGCATCATGCAGACGAGGACCGCGAAACCCTTTAAGTCTCGCAGGATACTCGAAATGATTCGACCTGTGCGAACCCATGGCAAAAGCGGCTAAAAAGGCAAAACTGGACAGGGACGGCCTGACCGTTCTCGGTCTGGAAAGGCTCGTTGAAATCGCGCTGGACGAAGCCGCGCTCAATCCCTCCTTCAAGAAGCGGTTGAATGCGGCACTCGCCGGGGTCAGCGGTGCCGCGGGCGTGGCCAAGCTGATAGATAGCCGTCTTGCCGCGCTCGAAAAATCGCGCACGCGTATCCGCTGGCAGAAGGAACGGGCTTTCGGCAACGATCTGGAAAGCATTTCGGCCAGCATCGTCAAGGAATTCGGCGCAGTCGACCCCGGCATGGCGCTGGAGCGGTTGATCCGTTTTGTGTTCGGCTATGAGGGCATCACCGAGCGCGTCAACGATTCGAGCGGCCGCATTGCCGGCATTTACGCTCAGGCCTGCGAAGCCGCCGGGCGCCTGGCGCAGGCAGTGCCGGCCGAGCAGCAGGCGCGAATCCCGGCGCTGATCACACCGGGTCTCGATGGCATGGATTATCACGGCTTCAAGACGCTGCTCGCGGTGCGGCTTGCGGCCATGCTGTCGCCGGACGTGTTGAAATCATGGGACGAAACGCTTGCCGCGACCATGAAGGTACCGGCTGGCACTACCTTTCTGCCGGCGATCGTTTATGTGCGCCGTGCCATCGCCGATGCGCGCGGTGATCTCGATACCTACGTGGCTATAGAGGAGGCACTGCCGGAGCCATTGCGCGAGCCGACCGTCGTTGCCGAGCGGCTTTTTGCCGCCGGCCGCTATGCCGACGCGTTGATATGGGTGCGCAAGCCCCGCAAGTCCCGGATCGGCTTTGCCCGCCGCGCCGAAATCCTGAGCGGCGATCTGAAACCGCCTCCCGACAAGGACCGGCTCGAGGCAGCCATTCTCGATGGCTTGAAGGACCGGCCCGCTTCGCAGGCACTGCGATGGAAGATTTTCGAGCAGGGGCTCGATGTGGAGATGCTACGGGAATATATCGCCAAGGCGGGTGACTTCGAGGAATTCGAGGCCCTCGACAAGGCCTTCGCCTTTGTTGAAAAGCACCGCGAACCGCATGCCGCGTTGCGGTTTTATCTAGCCTGGCCAAGGCTTGATCTTGCGGCGCGCTATGTCGTTGCAAGATGGGGCGTCTGGGAAGGAGAATTCTACGAGTTTCTTCTACCCGCCGCCGAGGCCTTCGAGGCCGACTATCCGGCGGCGGCAACAGCGCTCTACCGCGCCTTGCTAGACCGCATCATCAGCCGCGGTCTGTCGGAGGCCTATGGATACGGTGCCGATTATCTTGCAAGGCTCACGGCACTGGCGAAACGTCCCCGCGGCAATGACGGATTGATATCCCATGCAGCCTATGTTGCTGAGTTGCGAAAGCAGCATATCCGCAGGCATGGCTTCTGGGACCGCATCCCGCCGGAAATCTACCGCTCCCAGTAAGGCTCCGGCCCGTAAAGCCCGGCCAGGTAGTCGATGAACAGCCTGACCTTGGCTGGCAGGAACTGGCGGCTGGGATAGAGGGCGGAGACGAAGAGATTGCGCGATCCTTCCCAAGCGGACAGCACCCGCACGAGCTTTCCAGATTTGAGGTCGCCACCGACATCCCAGGTCGAGCGCAGCGCGATGCCGGCGCCCGAAAGGACCGCCTCGCGCACGACTTCCGACGAATTGGTGATCAGCCGGCCCTGCGGCTTGTAACTGAGCGAGCCTTCGGCGCCCTCCAGTTTCCATGTGTCGTGATTATGCTGGCGAAGGCAGATATGGTGGCCGAGATCGTTGACGGTGTCCGGTATGCCGTATCGCTCGATATAGGCGGGAGAAGCGCAGAGGATGCGCCTTATCGGCACCAGTTTTCGCGCCACCAGCGTCGAGTCGCTGAGTTCGCCGATGCGGATGGCGAGGTCGAAGCCTTCCGCGACGATGTCAGTGAATTCGTCGGACAGGACGATGTTCACGATGAGGTCGGTGTGTATCTCGATAAAGCGCGCGAGATGTGGCGCCACGTGCATGCGGCCGAAGGAGGTAGGGGCGGTGATGCGCAAGGTGCCCTGCGGCTGGCCGGAGCGGCCGGAGGCAAAGGCTTCGGCATCCTCGATGCCGGCGAGTACGCCGAGTACCCGGTCATAAAAACCCTGTCCCGCTTCCGTCAGCGATATCTGCCGTGTGGTTCGCTGTAAAAGCCGTGTGCCCAGCCGGTCTTCCAGCCGCTTGATGCGCTTGGAGATGACAGCAGGTGAAAACCCGAGCGCACGACCAGCCGCCGACATGCTGCCGGTCGAAACCACACGGGTGAAGACCTCAAGATCGCCCAGATTTGTCATCAATCTTGACCATTGTTTCGAAAACGGAAAAACTGATTAACATTTGCTGCGTTGTGGCGATAGTGGTAAAGAAAAAATACCAATTTATGCCGCATTGTGAATAAGCCGGGAGGCAGACATGCCGGAGACGATCGCCTTTCTGGAGCCGAAACAATCCGTGCTCGCCCGCCGCGATGCGATCGTCGAGGATTTGGCGGATCTCCTGCCGGAAGGCTGCCTGATCAGCGAAAAACGCGGGCTCGTGCCGTTCGAGACGGATGCCTTCATCGCCTATCGCCAGGTGCCGCTGGCCGTCGCCCTGCCGGAAACCACGGCGCAGGTGGCAGCAGTCCTCAAATATTGCAGCCGCTACGGCATTCCCGTCGTGCCGCGCGGGGCAGGAACCTCGCTGTCCGGCGGCGCCATCCCGCAAGCCGATGCCGTGGTTATCGGCCTTTCGAAGATGTCGCACATTCTCGATATCGATCTTGCCAACCGCACGGCGACGGTGCAGGCGGGCGTTACCAATCTCAATATTTCCGAAGCCGTCTCAGCCGACGGCTTCTTCTATGCGCCGGACCCGAGCTCACAACTTGCCTGTACCATCGGCGGCAATATCGGCATGAATTCCGGCGGCGCCCATTGTCTTAAATACGGGGTGACGACCAACAACCTGCTCGGCGTGAAGATGGTGCTGTTCGACGGCACGATCGTCGATCTCGGCGGCAAGGCGCTGGATGCGCCGGGCTATGATCTTCTTGGCCTCGTCTGCGGCTCGGAAGGCCAGCTTGGCATCGTCACGGAAGCGACGGTCCGGTTGATCGCCAAGCCGGAAGGCGCGCGTCCCGTCCTTTTCGGCTTTCCTTCATCCGAGGCGGCGGGCGGCTGTGTCGCCGAAGTCATCGGTTCGGGCATCATCCCGGTTGCCATCGAATTCATGGACAAGCCGGCGATCAGTATCTGCGAGGCGTTTGCACAGGCAGGTTACCCCATGGATGTCGAAGCGCTGCTGATCGTTGAGGTCGAGGGATCGGAAGCCGAGATGGATGCGATGCTCGCAAGCATCATCGAGATCGCCCGCCGCCACGGCGTTTCCACCATCAAGGAAAGCCAATCGGCAACGGAGGCCGCGCTGATCTGGAAGGGCCGCAAATCCGCGTTCGGAGCGACGGGCCGCATCGCCGACTATATCTGCATGGATGGCACGGTGCCGCTCAGCCAGCTTTCCTATGTGCTGAAGAAGACCAGCGAAATCATCGACGGCTACGGCCTTCGCGTCGCCAACGTCTTTCATGCCGGCGACGGCAACATGCACCCGCTGATCCTCTACAACATCAATGATCCGGAAGATGCCGCGCGCGCCGAGGCGGCCGGCAATGATATCCTGAGACTCTGTGTTGATGCCGGAGGCTGCTTGACCGGCGAACATGGCGTTGGCATCGAGAAACGTGACCTGATGCTGCACCAGTTCGCCCAGGTCGATCTTGACCAGCAGATGGCGGCCCGTGCCGCCTTCGATCCGCAATGGATCATGAACCCATCCAAGGTCTTTCCGCTGGAAGGGCGCCCCGCCGCATGAGCATTGCCTTCGAACCAACCTCCGAGGCGGACGCTGCCGACATCGTCAGACAGGCGGCCGAAGCTAGGATCCCGCTGGCGATCTGCGGTGGCGGAACGCGGTCCGGCTTCGGTAACAGCGTCCGGGCCGATCAGGTCCTGTCGACGCGCAAGCTCACCGGCATCGTCAGCTACAATCCCGCTGAAATGACGATGAGCGCCAAGGCTGGAACGCCGATGAAGGAGATCGAGACGGCATTGCTTGCCAATCGCCAGATGCTCGCCTTCGAGCCGATGGATCATCGCGGCGTCATGGGCACAACCGGTGAACCGACCATCGGTGGTGCCTTTGCCGCCAATGTCTCCGGCCCGCGCCGCATCACGGCCGGTGCCGCGCGAGATCATCTGCTCGGCATCCGTTTCATCAATGGATCGGGCGAAGTGATCAAGTCCGGCGGCAGGGTGATGAAAAACGTCACGGGTCTGGATCTGGTCAAGTTGCTTTGTGGTTCGCACGGCACGCTTGGGCTTCTGATGGAGGTCACCTTCAAGGTCCTGCCATTGCCACCCGCCGCAGTCACTATCGCCGCTTTCGGTCTCGATGATGCACAGGCGGCTGCTGCGATGGCGCATGCGCTGGCGATGCCGGTCGAGGTCTCGGGCGCGGCACACCTGCCTGACAGCGTGCGCTACCGCTTCATCGGCAGCAGCCACCCGGATGGCGCCGCAACGGTACTTCGCCTTGAGGGGCTCGCGGCCTCGGTTGCGGTGCGGGCTGAAAAACTGAGGGCGGTTTTTGCCGCGGTCGCGCCTGTCGTCACTCTGGAACAGGAGGCAACGGAAAAACTATGGCGGGACATTCGAGACGTGAAGCCTTATGCGGACGGTACACAAAAGCCGCTTTGGCGAGTCTCGATTGCCCCGTCTGCCGGTCACCAGCTGGTGGCGGCGTTGCGCCTCGAAGCCGGCGTCGATGCCTTCTACGACTGGCAGGGCGGCCTTATCTGGCTGCGCATGGAAGCTGATGCCGAAGGCGATTTGCTGCGCCGTTACATCAAGGGCTTGGGCGGCGGGCATACGACACTCGTCAGGGCTTCGGAAGCGATTCGGGACATGACGCCGGCATTCGAGCCGGAAACGCCCGCCATTGCCGCATTGTCGTCGCGGATCAAGGAGAAGTTCGATCCCAGGGGGATTTTCAATCCCGGAAAAATGGGATGAGGAAAATCTAATGCAAACCAATTTCACCTCCGCCCAGCTTGCTGATCCGCATGTCGCTGAATCGGAGGCGATCCTGCGCAAATGTGTGCATTGCGGCTTCTGTACCGCGACCTGTCCCACCTATGTGACGCTCGGCAACGAGCTCGACAGCCCGCGCGGGCGGATTTATCTCATCAAGGACATGCTGGAAAACGGCCGCCCGGCGGATGAGGAGGTGGTCACCCATATCGACCGCTGCCTGTCCTGCCTTGCCTGCATGACCACCTGTCCTTCGGGCGTCAACTATATGCACCTGGTCGATCACGCCCGCGTCCATATCGAGCAGACATACAAAAGGCCGCTGAAGGACCGGTTGGTGCGAAGCGTCCTGGCGGCGGTCCTGCCTTATCCGTCGCGCTTTCGGCTGGCACTCAGGGCAGCCCGGCTTGGACGGCCGTTTGCCGGGTTGATGAAACGGATGCCCTTCCTGAAAACCTTCGGCGTGATGCTGGACCTGGCGCCATCGGACATTGCGCCGGCATCCGCGGCAGCAAGGCCCGGCGTCCGTGTGACGCAAGCTCCAAAACGCGGGCGTGTCGCCATTCTCACCGGCTGCGCCCAGCCGGTGCTGAAACCCGGCATCAACGAGGCTGCGATCCGGCTGTTGACGCGGCTCGGTGTAGAGGTTGTGGTGCCGCAGGGCGAGGGCTGTTGCGGGGCGCTGGTCCACCATATGGGCCGCGAGGAGCAGGCGCTTGTTGCAGCCCGCCGCAACGTCGACGTCTGGATCAAGGCAGCCGAGGCGGGCGGTCTCGATGCCATCATCATCACCGCATCCGGTTGCGGCACGACGATCAAGGACTATGGCCACATGCTGCGGCTCGATCCGGCCTACGCAGAAAAGGCCGCACGCGTTTCGGCTCTGGCAAAGGACATCACCGAATATCTGGCAAATCTCGATCTGCCACGTCAGGAGGCCAGGAACATGACGGTCGCCTATCATTCTGCCTGCTCGATGCAGCACGGCCAGAAGATCACCATGGTGCCCAAAACGCTCCTGAAGAATGCCGGCTTCACCGTTCGCGATCCGGCCGAGGGCCATCTCTGTTGCGGTTCGGCCGGGACCTACAACATCCTGCAGCCGGAGATCTCGGCAACGCTGAAGGCGCGCAAGGTCAAGAACATCGAGGCAACGAAAGCGGATGTCATCGCCACCGGCAATATCGGCTGCATCACACAGATCGCCACCGGCACGGCAATGCCGATCCTGCACACGGTGGAGCTTCTCGATTGGGCCTATGGCGGTGAAAAACCGGCCTTGCTTCAGAAGTGAAACGAGACGCCGAGATTGACCGCATTGGTGATGATGTCGGTCTTCAGGCGGGCGCCGTTGTCGATCGGCACGTCGATGAAGGAATAGTTGCCCTTGTATTCGCCGAAGACGGACCAGCGCTCTGAAATCTGGTAGGAAATGCCCGCTTGTGCCTGGAGGGTCACGCCGCCGAATTCATAGTCGAATGTCCGGCCGGAGGGGCGGGTGACTTCGACATGCGGCACGTTGATGCCGACCCCGGCACCGACATAGGGCGTCCATTTCCGGTCCGGCTTCTGGAAGCGGTAGATACCGTTCAGCGTCAGCAGATTCAGCCCGTCGGTAAACTCGAAATGGGTCCATCCGGGTGTCTTGCCGAATGTCTCGTCGTCGGCGTAGACCTTGGCGTGAGTGTAGTCGATCGAGAGGCCGATGTTCGGCTTGCCGAGGTCAGTCAGCCACCAGGTGCCGCGCACGCCGTAATATTGCGGCGATTTGAATGAGTTACCCTCCCAGCCGGCGGCAAAATCAGTGCCGTCCGATACCGTCACGTCGCTGTGCGGTGCCGTCTGATAGCCGCCGTAGACCGAGATCTGCAGGTCTTCCGCGCTGGCCGAGCCTGGGGCCATGTTTGCAAAGGCAATGGTCGCAGACAAAAGGGCTGCCGCCCGTCCAGTGTTCAAGCGCATGTCGGTCCCCAAGCCGTTCCACTCGGGAAAGCCGTATATTTAAGGGACAACAGCGGTGTGACAGGTTCCGGCAGGCGAAACAAAAAAGCGCCCGCTCACGCGGACGCTTTCTACAACGCTGTGATTAAACGATCAGCCGCCGAAGCCGCCGAAGATCGTGCGCAGGATATCGACGCCACGGTCGTCGTAGGAAACATCGCCCTGCTTGTTGCCGGGACCGATGACGATGACCTTGGTGCCGATCGAGGCTCGTTCGTAGAGATGCTCCACGTCCTTGTTCATCATGCGGATGCAGCCGGACGACATGTTGAGGCCGATCGTCCAGGGCTGGTTGGTGCCGTGGATGCGGAATCCGGAATCGCTCTTGCCCTTGTAGAGATAGAGCGCCCGTGCGCCGAGCGGATTGTCGATGCCGCCTTCCTGATAGGCCGGAAGGATATGCCCCTTCTTGCGTTCGCGGATGACCATTTCCGGCGGGGGTGTCCAGCCCGGCCATTCCGCCTTGCGCTGCACCTTGACCACGCCCGACCAGCCGAAGCCTTCGCGGCCGACGCCGATGCCGTAGCGGGTCGCCCGGTTCGGACCTTCGATGTAATAGAGATACTTGTTGTTGGTATCGACGATGATGGTGCCGGGTGCCTCATCGGTGCTCAGCCGCACCTTGGTCCGCCAGAACTTTTGGGCCGGCTTCTTTTCCATCGCCACCAGCGTGACGTCAGATCCGGACTTCGCGTCTGCCGGCTGACCCGGCATGAAAGCCGAAGCATTTGACGCGCTAAGCACGACAGCGGCCGCAAATCCGGCCGCAGCCAAAGATTTCAACGCATATTTCATCAATGGATTCCCTCTCCAGCCCTAAGCTGCGAAACGCTATTCAATATCGCGTTTTACGCAAGTCTAACGGGTCTTGGATAGAGGAAATGTGATCGATACGGCTGCAATCGCGGGGTCCGCTGTTGCCGAAAGGCCACGTTGCAGCCTTTCGGGCGTGTAAGCGGCAGCTTAGATGACGACGACCTTGGTGCCGATCTTCACGCGTTCGTAGAGATCGGTGACATCCTCGTTGCGCATCCGGATGCAGCCGGAAGACACGGCAAATCCGATCGTCCAGGGGGCGTTGGTGCCGTGGATGCGGTAGAGCGTCGAGCCGAGATACATCGCCCGGGCGCCGAGCGGATTTTCGGGACCACCGTCCATGCTGACCGGCAGAAAGTGACCCTTCGCCGCCTCGCGGGCGCGCATCTCCGAAGGCGGTGTCCAGGCCGGCCACTCCGCCTTGCGGGTAACTTTGTGCTCGCCGGCCCATTCGAATCCCGGCTTGCCGACGCCGACGCCGTAGCGTCGGGCTTCGCCGTTGCCGGCCACCAGATAGAGGAAACGGCTGTTGGTATCGATGACGATCGTACCCGGCTTTTCGTTGGTGTCGTAAGCGACGGTCTGCGGCAGGAATTGCGGATCCATCTGGCGTTGGACGGGTTTCTGGGCGCGTGTCATCGCTACCGGCTGCGCGATGCCAGCACCGGAGCGCTGAACGCGGCGCTGGAACAGATATTGTTTTCGGGTGGCGCCCGGTTGCTGAACGGCTATAGCGCGCTGCTGGCGATAGACGACAGGCTGGACGCGACCGCCGAGCTGGGTGACCCAGGGGGCGGTGAGGTCTGGACTGATGATGATCGGCGGGCGGTTCTGATAGCGGTCCTGCGCTTCTGCGAGACTGGAAAACGCAACGAAGATGGATGTGGCAAGGATCAGGGATTTTTTCAGCATCGGACGGGCTCGTTACCTTTCGCCGGGAATATCTCATAGCTCCGCCGTCCGCGCGGCGGGCGGATGACGGGTGCGATTTTGAACGCCAGGAAGCTGGCGGAATGCGGCGATGGTGGCACCGGGCGACAACCGAATGGTAAACGCTCGTTCATTAAAGAACGCTCGAACCGATAAAGCTTTGGGTAGGGTTATCGCCGGCTTTAGGACTATGGTTGGCAAATGGTAAAACGAGAAAAATCAGGGAGAAGCGCGTGACGGCAAGGGGTATCATCACTGGCGGAGACGGTCTTGACCGCTGCGCCTGGCACGGCAATCTGGACGATTACCAGCGCTATCACGACGAGGAATGGGGCAAGCCGATGGCCGACGATATCCGGCTGTTCGAGAAGGTCTGTCTCGAAGGCTTTCAATCCGGCCTGTCCTGGCTGACGATCCTGCGCAAGCGCGAATCTTTTCGCGCTGCCTTCGCCGGTTTTGATTTCGATGTCGTTGCCACCTTCGGCGATGCCGATATCGAGCGCTGCCTTGCCGATACCGGCATCGTCCGCCATCGCGGCAAGATCGTCTCCACGATCAACAACGCCAGGCGGGCGCAGGAACTGAAAGCCGAGTTCGGCTCGCTCGCCCGCTATTTCTGGAGCCATGAGCCAGGCGGCAACGAACGGCCGAAAACCGTGAACTGGGAAGCGATCGCCGCCAACCCGACGACGCCGACCTCGATACTCATATCCAAGGACCTGAAAAAACGCGGCTGGACCTTCGTCGGCCCGACGACGATCTACGCCTTCATGCAGGCCATGGGACTGGTCAACGACCACATCGAAGGCTGTCACTGCCGGGAAAAGATCGAAGACCTGCGACGCGCGTTCGCGCGGCCTTGAGTCACTCTTCGCCGGGCATTCCGTGCAGCCGGGTGGAGGGCCGGTTGTTCTGGTAAAGCAGCCCGATGCCGAAGATCACCAGCATGGCGCCAATCACCAGCCACTCCTTGTTATCGGACATGGCCATTCCGGGAATGAAGTTTGAACCTTGCAGCATCCAGAGCCCGCCGAGCAATATGACGAAAATGCCTGCGATGTTCTTGAATATCTTCATGACGTCCTCCCACGCACTAACCGAAATTATGTGCCTAAGGCGATATTCGGTCAACATGGGTGACAAGGGCGGTCGGGCAAGCGCCGGAGACCAGGCTCCGGCGCCGCTTCTTTATGTTCAGGAGATCAGCCGCCGTTTTTTGCGAGCCATTCCTTCATCATCTTGATCTCGGCCTCTTGGGCGGAGATGATGCCTTCGGCGAGTTTGCGAAGCGCGGCATCCTTGCCGTATTCAAGCTCGATCTTCGCCATGTCGATCGCCCCCTGATGGTGGGCGATCATGCCGCGTACGAAATCGACGTCGGGATTGCCGGTAAACGCAATATCCATGCCACCGTGCATTTTCGCATTGGCTTCGGCGAAGGCTTTGCTCGATGGGCCTGTGTCGCCCTTTGGCTGCGCCATCGCGTCCATGCCCATGGACCCGTGGTCCATCTTGCTGTGGTCCATCTCCTGTGCGGTGACAGGGGCGAGCGTTAAGGCCAGCGCTGCCGCAGCCATGATCATTCTCAGAGACATCGTGTGCTCTCTTTCATTTCCATATTCGCAATATGCGGGTTTGTGGCCCGCGTTCAGGAAAACGAGAGGGAGGCTTTGGGAGGCGGGAACCGCGGCTTGAGCGCCGTCGCCAGCATCGGCTTCTGCTGCGAGGGAAGTACAGCGCCGGCTGGAAGCTCTACACGTTCGAGACCGTGAGCGTCGAGGACGACAGCAAAACAGGCAGCGCAGAGCAGCGGGTGCACAGTCTTTGGCTGGTGGTCACAGGATTTTGCCGCCGTGCAGGAATGACCATCCTGGCCGACGTCAGCCGACATATCGTGACCGGTTGCCACGTTTGCGTGATGCACAGCCGTCGGGCCGGCGAGATCCTGCACCTGGGCGAGCGATGCCGTCCAGCCGCTGATCAGCGCGCAAAAGACGGCAATGATGAGGATGACCATACGCATGGGGCGAACATAGGGATGTCGGGTCTAGAAGAAAAGGTGGGCGGCGCGGTGATTTTGTCAGCGGGCGAAGGCGCATCCGTCCTGCTACGGCAAGGCCGTCAACGCTCGGGAGCGGAAAATGCGAAGACACCCTGCATGCGGCCGGCGGCGGTTTTGGTGTCGATCGTCGATGTACCGACGCAATAGAGCGGCCCGGCGGAACCGTCCTCGTGAATGACAGTCGCGCAGTAGTAGAAGGACGATGCCGCAGCCGTTGCTTCTTCCAGAATGTTCAGCACGATCTTGCGATGGTCATGCTCGTACCCCCGGATGATATCCAGCAGTCCGCAGGGATTTTGTTCAAGCGCATGAATGCGCCGTGCCGTCTTACCGATCGAGAAGATGCCCGTCGAAAGGTCGCAGTGCCAGCCTTCGATGACATAGTCGTGCTGGATCAATTCCGCGATCCATTGCTCGTGGGCGCGCGCGTCTTCGGGCAGGATCGTTCCGAAGCCGGGTTTCACGAATCTGAGCATGCTATTTCGCTTTCGATGTCCGCTCGCGCCGCGGTATTTTCAAGTCTGAGACACTTTCTCCCATTCGTTCTGCGCCGTCGTGAAAAAGCGCTTTACCAGCAGCCTGAAAAGCGTTGATCTATGTCTCAATGCGGTGTTGCAGTCGGTAGAAGTTGGTCACCATGGTTTCAAAAAAATAGTCGACAAACGCCAGTTCCGAAACGGCTGCAATTGATCATTGACTCGACTTTTAGCTCATTAAATTTGTTGACTGCAACCTTTGATTTTATAAAAAGCCCGTTCGAATGAACCTGATCCTGAGCGAACTGATACGGCAATTACGGGACTACCGGTTGAAGGCCGGGCTGACCCAGGGTGACATCGCCTGGAAGCTCGGTTTCTCGCTTCCTGCCGTCTCCCGCTGGGAGCGCGGGATTTGCACGCCCGATCTGCGTGCCGTCGGCGCCATCGTCGATTTCCTGCGCCGTGCCGACGCGCATGCGGAAAAGGCCCTGCTGCGGTCGATCCTCTCCGCCAAGGACAGCCGCAATCTCTGGGAGGGCGAGGATATCCGCTATCTCGCCGGCTCTCGCCAGGAGTTCGTAGACACGCCACTGATGCGGGCGATGGTGGGAAAAAGCATTCGGCGTTACATGACCGGACTCTACCACGATTTCATCGAAGACCAGGCGATCGTCTCAAGCCTGAAGGCCGGCGAACTCGCCAGCATCGATTTCTACGGCGGGGCCTCGATGTCGGTAACGACCATTCCCGACGGCTTCGTGCAGTTCAAGCGGATGAGCTTCCAGTCGGAACTGAAGGGCATCGTCCGCGGCGACACGCATTCGATCCTTATTCCTAAGGCCGAGGCGCCGATGGCCGAGGGTGCGGTGATTCACAACTGGGATACGCTGTCGCGGCCGCTTTGATGCCTCTCGGCCAAAAGTGCGCGGCGGTTTTGGGCGAGTAATCTGCAAGGAAACAAAATCCTGACGCGCTTCGGACGACGCGCGGCAGGCTGTCCCAATCTGCGCAAAGACTTGCCGCCTTGGCCTTGATCGGATAGGGAAAGCGCCAATTCCCCTGACCGATCAACCATGACCGATCGACGCTGAAAGTGCGGACCCGATGAACGACAAAAAGAAGAAGCCACAGAAGCTCAGAGCCCGCCTGCCGCGCGGTTTCGTCGATCGCGCCGCCGCCGATATCCGCGCCGTCGACGAGATGACCGCCAAGATCCGCGAAGTCTACGAGCGCTACGGCTTCGATCCCGTTGAAACGCCGCTGTTTGAGTATACCGACGCGCTCGGCAAATTCCTGCCCGACAGCGACCGCCCAAACGAAGGCGTCTTCTCGCTGCAGGATGACGACGAGCAATGGATGAGCCTTCGCTACGACCTGACAGCGCCGCTCGCCCGCCACGTCGCGGAGAATTTCAACGACATCCAGCTGCCATACCGCACCTACCGCGCCGGCTACGTCTTCCGCAACGAAAAGCCCGGTCCTGGCCGCTTCCGCCAGTTCATGCAGTTCGACGCCGATACGGTCGGTGCCGCCGGTGTGCAGGCTGACGCCGAGATGTGCATGATGATGGCCGACACAATGGAAGCGCTGGGCATCAAGCGCGGCGATTATGTGATCCGGGTCAATAACCGCAAGGTTTTGGATGGCGTGCTCGAGGCGATCGGGCTCGGTGGTGACGAGAATGCGAATGCGCGGCTGAACGTGCTCAGGGCTATTGATAAGCTCGACAAGTTTGGTGTTCAAGGCGTGAAGCTGTTGCTAGGTCCCGGCCGTAAGGATGAGAGCGGCGACTTTACCAAAGGCGCGGGATTGAATGAGCAGCAAGTTGGCCTTGTCATAAAATTTGTCGAAGGCGCTTCCTCTGCTGATTGGAGTGAAACCTTAAAGAGCGTCCTGCATTCTTCACAGAGAGAGAGTAGCCTTTTTGTTGACGGTCTCGGCGAGTTAAATGTGATCGGGCAAATGTGCCTCAGCGCCGGTTACGGTCTAGACCGTATCAAGATCGACCCCTCCGTCGTCCGCGGCCTCGAATACTACACCGGCCCCGTCTTCGAAGCCGAGCTCCAGTTCGCCGTCACCAACGAAAAGGGCGAAAAGGTCGTCTTCGGTTCGGTCGGCGGCGGTGGCCGTTACGATGGTCTCGTCTCGCGCTTCATGGGCCAGCCGGTTCCGGCGACGGGCTTCTCCATCGGCGTCTCGCGCCTGATGACGGCGTTGAAGAACCTCGGCAAGCTCGGCATGGAAGAGGTGATCGCCCCGGTCGTCGTCTGTGTCATGGACCGCGATACGGAAAGCCTCGGCAAATACCAGCAGTTCACCCAACAGCTGCGCCATGCCGGCATCCGCGCCGAAATGTACCAGGGCAACAAGAAGAACTTTGGCGACCAGCTGAAATATGCCGACCGCCGCGGCTCACCGCTCGCCATCATCCAGGGCGGCGACGAGCGCGCGCAAGGTCTCGTCCAGATTAAGGACCTGATCGAGGGCAAGCGTCTGTCCGGCGAGATCGAGGATAACACGGCCTGGCGCGAAGCCCGCGTGGCGCAGGTCTCGGTGCCGGAAGGCGACCTCGTCCCCAAGGTGCGCGAGATGCTGGCTGCGCAGGCCGAGGATCGGACGCGCGCCTCCAGCCAGGGCTGAGAGAGATGGCATTGCTGGGCCTCGATCATATCCAGCTCGCCATGCCGGCCGGTGGAGAAGGTCAGGCCCGCGCCTTCTATTCCGGCTTGCTTGGCATCCCGGAACGGGAAAAGCCTGCCAATCTAGCCAAGCGTGGCGGCTGCTGGTTTGAGGTGGACGCGCTGAAGGTGCATCTGGGCGTCGAGCCGGATTTTCGCCCTGCGCTGAAGGCTCATCCGGCGTTTCTGGTCGATGATGTCGCTACTCTGGCGAAAAACCTGAAGACGGCGGGTTGCCGGGTTGTTGAAGATGAGCCGCTGGAAGGATATGAGCGGGTCTATGTTTTTGATCCGTTCGGCAATCGCATCGAACTGATCCAATCTTTGGCGCCTTGAAGGAAAACTGCCGGTTCATGCCCCTGATCAACCTTCCAGCCTTTGTAGCCGATCTGCTCGCCGATTTTGAGCGGCTGGGGACACTGCGCGTCGATACGCCGGTGATCCAGCCGGCCGAGCCGTTCCTCGACATGGCGGGTGAAGACCTGCGCCGTCGTATCTTCATGACCGAGAGCGAGACGGGCAAGAGCCTTTGCCTGCGCCCGGAATTCACCATTCCCGTCTGCCTGCGCCATATCGAGACCGCGACGGGCACGCCGCAGCGCTATTCCTATCTCGGCGAAATCTTCCGCCAGCGCCGCGAGGGTGCCAACGAGTTCTACCAGGCCGGCATCGAGGACTTGGGCGACGCGGACGTGGCCAGCGCCGATGCCCGCGCCATCGGCGATGCGATCGCGATCCTGACCGCACGCCTGCCGGGCAGGAAGCTGAACGTCACGCTCGGTGACCAATCCGTCTTCGAAGCCGTGGTCGCCGCCTGCGGCCTGCCTGCCGGCTGGCAGAAGCGCCTGATCCACGCCTTCGGCAATTCCGCCCAGATCGACGCCCTCCTCACGCGACTTTCGAGCCGGCAGCCGGTGACGGGCCTGAGCCCGGAGATCGAGGCGCTGCTGGCCTCCGGCGACGACGCGACGCTGATCGCCCATCTCGACGAGACCATGGAAGCGACCGGCTATTCCACAAATGCGAGCCGCAGCCCGAAGGAAATCGCAGCACGGCTGAAGGAAAAGCGGGCGCTGGAAAAAACCGCGCTCGATGGCCGCACGCTTGCCGTCCTTCGCGAATTCCTGTCCTTGAACATGCCGCTTGCCGATGCACCGGCAGCCCTTTTTCAGTTCGCAAAAAAATCCGGCCTGGCGCTCGATGGCGCCCTGTCGCGTTTCGACGCGCGCGTCGCGGCACTTGGCAATGCCGGCGTTGATGCAAAGCTGCTCACCTACCGCGCCGCCTTCGGCCGTCCGCTCGATTACTACACCGGCCTCGTCTTCGAGATCGTCATCGAAGGCTCCTCGGCGGTTCTCGCTGGTGGCGGCCGCTTCGACCGGCTGATGACGCTGCTCGGCGCCAGGGAGCGCATCCCGGCTGTCGGCTTCGCGCTCTGGCTCGACCGGATGGAACAGGCATTGACACAAGGGGGGGCGGCCGAATGACCATCACCATCGCGCTGCCCTCCAAGGGCCGGATGAAGGACGATGCCTCCGCGATCTTCGAAAAGGCGGGTCTGAAGATCGTCGCCGTCGGCAATGAGCGCTCCTATCGCGGCCGCATCGAAGGTCTGGATGATGTCGAGATTGCTTTCCTCTCCGCTTCCGAAATTTCCCGCGAAATCGGCAGCGGCTCCATCGATTTCGGCGTCACCGGCGAAGACTTGATCCGTGAGGGGCTGTCGGAAGCCGATGCCCGCGTCGAATTCTGCGCCCGCCTTGGCTTCGGTCATGCCGATGTCGTCGTCGCCGTTCCGGAAATCTGGCTCGATGTCGATACCATGGCCGATCTCGGCGACGTCGCCGCCGATTTCCGCGCCCGTCATGGCCGGCGGCTGGCGATCGCCACGAAATACTGGCGCCTGACCCAGCAGTTCTTCTCCGCCCAGCACGGCATCCAGCTCTACCGCATCGTCGAAAGCCTCGGCGCCACCGAAGGTGCACCAGCCTCCGGTTCGGCCGATATCATCGTCGATATCACCTCGACCGGCTCGACGCTCAAGGCCAACCACCTGAAGATCCTCTCGGATGGCGTGATGCTGAAGTCTGAGGCCTGCCTCGTGCGGGCGCGCAAGGCAGAGCATGAGGGTGATCCGCTGGTGGCGAGGATTATCGATGCGGTGAACGGCGCCCTGACGTAAGCATTCCGTGCCAGCAAGGCATGTGGGGAAGGCCCTACAAAAACCTCGGACTAAAATGCACCAGGGTGTCTAACATTCTGGACACGACTGTCTTATATTCCGACTCCACCTCAAGGAGTTTCCCATGGCCGATCTCAGTGCTTTCCCGATCACCACCCGCTGGCCCGCTCAAAACCCCGATATCATCCAGCTTTATTCCCTGCCGACGCCCAACGGCGTGAAGGTTTCCATCGCCTTGGAAGAACTCGGCCTGCCTTATGAGCCGCATCTCATTTCCTTCGGCACCAACGACCAGAAGTCGCCGGAATTCGTCTCGCTCAATCCGAACGGCCGCATTCCGGCGATCATCGATCCCAACGGTCCGGATGGAAAGCCGATCGGCCTGTTCGAGTCTGGCGCCATCCTTGTCTATCTCGCGGAAAAGACCGGCAAGCTCATTCCTGCCGATGCCGCCGGCCGCTACGAGACGCTTTCTTGGGTGATGTTCCAGATGGGCGGCGTCGGGCCGATGTTCGGCCAGTTCGGCCATTTCTTCAAATTCGCCGCCGACAAGGTCGCCAACAATTCCTATCCGATGGAGCGTTATCGCGACGAGGCCAAGCGCCTGCTCAGCGTGCTTGAGGGCCGGCTGGAACGGCGTCAATGGCTGATGGGCGACGAGTACACCATCGCCGATATCGCCACCTTTCCCTGGATCGAAGGTGCGCGCAAATTCTACGGCGGCGCCGATGTTCTGGAATATTCCAGCTTCCCGAACGTCCTGGCCTGGGTCGATCGCGGCCTTGCCCGCCCGGCCACGCAGAAGGGCATGGATATCCCCAAGCGCGATTGATCGCGCCATTCTACGCTGTCCGCCCGAGTTGACGACACTCGGGCGGACAGGCTACGTCTGAGGAAAAGAAGCATTCTCGACGGGTGGAACAAACGTGACAGGTAGACTTGTTGTTGTAGGCGGCGGTCAGGCCGCCTTTGCTTTGGTGGCGAAGCTCAGGGCCTTGAAGGACGAGCGCCCGATCACGATCATCGCATCGGAAGCCAGCCACCCTTATCAGCGGCCACCTCTCTCGAAGAAATATCTGCTGCGCGAAATGGACCTTGACCGGCTGCTTTACCGGCCGGAAAGCTGGTACGCCGAGCACAATGTCGATATCCGCCTTTCGACCTTAGTGACGTCAATCGACCGCACTGCCAAGGCAGTGACGCTCAGCGATGGCTCGACGCTCGATTACGACGTGTTGGCCCTTGCCACCGGTTCAACTCCGCGAAAACTGCCGGCCAGCGTCGGCGGCGATCTCGACGGCGTTTTCGTCGTGCGCGATTTCACCGATGCCGATCGCCTTGCCGATGAATTGAAACCCGGTAAGCATGCGCTCATCATAGGCGGCGGCTATATCGGCCTGGAAGCAGCCGCCGTGGCGCGCTCGAGCGGCCTCGATGTTACGGTCATCGAAATGGCTGACCGCATCCTGCAGCGCGTCGCCTCCGCTGCGACCTCGCATCTGGTCAAGGACATCCACACATCGCGCGGCGTCGATGTCCGCGAAGGCACCGGTCTTGTCCGGCTGATCGGGACGGATGGTCGGGTCACTGCCGCCGAACTCACCGATGGCTCGACGATCCCGGTTGATCTGGTGATCGTCGGCATCGGCGTGACCGCCAATGATGCGCTTGCCCACGAGGCCGGCATCGAAGTCGCCAACGGCATCGTCGTCGACCACTTCGGCCGCACGTCGGATCCCGCTATTCATGCGATGGGCGATTGTGCCGTGCTGCCCTGGAAGGACATGCGCATCCGGCTGGAATCCGTGCAGAACGCCGTCGATCAGGCGGAGGCGGTTGCGGCCCTGCTGGCTGGTGGCGACGCGCCCTATGATCCCAAACCTTGGTTCTGGTCGGATCAGTACGACGTCAAGCTGCAGATCGCCGGCTTTGGTCTCGGCCACGACGAGACGGTCGTGCGCAAGGGCCAGCGCGAAGGCAGTGTCTCGGTCTGGTATTTCATGGGCGGCAAGCTGATCGCCGTCGATGCGCTCAACGACGCCAAGGCCTATGTGACCGGCAAGAAGCTTCTTGAGCACGGGTTGACACCGGATCGCGCCATCCTCGAAAACCCCGAAACGGATCTGAAGACGCTGCTGCCGTAAAATGGCGGCCGTCTACTGACGGTAGCTGAAAACCTGTCCCCTGGTTTCCAGCTGGAAGCGTGGAAAGAAGAAGATGCCGAGCAAGGCGCCGGAATAACGCTGCTCCAGCCCGGTCGATTGGCCGATGCAGAAAACCGGCTGTTTCTGCCCGGAGGCCAGGATGATGGTGGTCGAGAAGCAAAAGGACGACGAGGTCGTCGCTGCCTGTTCGAAAAGCGCCAATACATGGTTGCGATCAGCGCTGTCGTAGCAGCGTACCAGATTGAGCAGGCCGCATTCGGCCTGATGCAGGCCGTGCATCGCCGCGGCATTCTCCCCCAGACGAAACAGACCGTTCGACAGGTCTCCGGACCAACCTTCGGAAAGGCAGAATTGGCCGAGCAATTCCTGGCTGCTTTCGCCAAGGGCAAAGGAATCGGTGCTGGACGGCTGGGAAAGGTCTGTTCTTGCAATCTTAAACACGGCCAACCCCGGTATGTGCACAAAGTCCGAAATTCATTCGTTTGTTCCCGTTAAGGGTTCGCAAGAAACAATTTCCATTTTGCAAAAAAAACTGGACGACGCGTCAAATACATGACCCGGTCCGGCACGCTGCAAGACATAGAAAACTCGACTTTCAAGCCTTGGGCGCCTTTGCGCGCAAGACGAAACAAATTGCATGCGAGGAAAATCTACAGGCTTTGTGATCTGGGATCAAAGTGATGCTGGGTATGCGGTTAATATGAAAAAATTGAACAGTTTTATTGTCAATTCTTCCAATTTTTGGATCCCTGTGAATCTTTGGTTCACTTGGGGCGTTGTTATAATTGCTTTTCTTCCCGCTTCAATGGTGTTTTTACAAATATTTGCAGTCCGAGATAAATATTTCCGATTGCAAGGCGGTTCTCTCGATGCAATCAGAACATGATTCGAGCGCGGTCGGGCAATGGGCCAAATGGCGCAGGTGCGGACTTTTCTTGGGTGCTATCCGACAGCCTGCGCATAAGGACCGAAAAAAGGGCGGACCTTGCGGCCCGCCCTTTCTCAATCCGGAAACCCGGAAAGCTATATGGTCGTCATTCGTACTAAGGCAAACGCCTTATTACATCATGCCGCCCATGCCGCCCATGCCGCCCATGTCAGGCATGCCGCCGCCAGCAGATTCCTTCTTCGGAAGTTCTGCGATCATGGCTTCGGTCGTGACGAGCAGGCCAGCAACCGAAGCTGCATTCTGCAGAGCAGTGCGGACAACCTTGACCGGATCGACGATACCCATGGCGATCATGTCGCCGAATTCGCCGGTCTGGGCATTGTAGCCGTAGTTGTCGGTGTTGCTTTCGAGGATCTTGCCGACGATGATCGAACCTTCGTCGCCAGCGTTTTCAGCGATCTGGCGAACCAGCGACTGAAGTGCCTTGCGGACGATGTTGATACCAGCGGTCTGGTCGTCGTTGGCGCCCTTGATGTTGAGCACGATCGAGGCACGCAGGAGAGCCGTACCACCGCCAGGAACGATACCTTCCTGAACAGCAGCGCGCGTCGCGTTCAGCGCGTCGTCGATACGGTCCTTCTTTTCCTTGACTTCGATTTCAGTCGCACCGCCGACGCGGATGACGGCAACGCCGCCAGCGAGCTTGGCAAGGCGTTCCTGCAGCTTCTCGCGGTCGTAGTCGGACGTGGTTTCTTCGATCTGACCCTTGATCTGGGCAACGCGGCCTTCGATCTCGGCCTTCTTGCCATGACCGTCGACGATCGTGGTGTTTTCCTTGGTGATCGAGATCTTCTTCGCACGGCCGAGCATTTCGAGCGTGACGTTTTCGAGCTTGATGCCGATGTCTTCGGAGATGACCTGGCCACCGGTCAGGATCGCGATGTCTTCGAGCATGGCCTTGCGGCGATCGCCGAAGCCCGGAGCCTTGACGGCAGCAATCTTCAGGCCGCCACGCAGCTTGTTGACGACGAGGGTCGCAAGAGCTTCGCCTTCAACGTCTTCCGAGATGATCAGGAGCGGCTTGCCGGTCTGAACGACGGCTTCGAGAACCGGGAGCATGGCCTGCAGGTTGGAGAGCTTCTTCTCATGGAGAAGGATGTAAGCGTCGTCCAGTTCGGCAACCATCTTTTCCGGGTTGGTCACGAAGTAGGGCGAGAGGTAGCCGCGGTCGAACTGCATGCCTTCGACGACTTCCAGCTCGGTGTCGGCGGTCTTGGCTTCTTCAACCGTGATGACGCCTTCATTGCCGACCTTCTGCATCGCATCAGCGATGTACTGGCCGATTTCCTTTTCGCCGTTGGCGGAGATCGTGCCGACCTGGGCCACTTCTTCCGAAGTGTTGATCTTCTTGGCCTTGGCAACGATGTCCTTGACGATGGCGGTAACGGCGAGGTCGATGCCGCGCTTCAGGTCCATCGGGTTCATGCCGGCGGCAACGCTCTTGGCGCCTTCGCGAACGATGGCCTGAGCGAGAACCGTTGCAGTGGTCGTGCCGTCACCGGCAATGTCGTTGGTCTTCGAAGCAACTTCGCGGACCATCTGGGCGCCCATGTTTTCGAACTTGTCTTCGAGTTCGATTTCCTTGGCGACGGAAACGCCGTCCTTGGTGATGCGCGGTGCGCCGAACGACTTGTCGATGATGACGTTACGGCCCTTCGGGCCGAGCGTTACCTTGACTGCGTCAGCGAGGATGTCGACGCCGCGCAGCATCTTTTCGCGCGCGGTGCGGCCGAACTTGATTTCTTTGGCTGCCATTTTAAAAACTCCCGGGCTGGTGCCCAACTGGTTTTATGGAATTGATATGAAGGGAACCGGCTTAGATCAGCCGATAACGCCCATGATGTCGGCTTCCTTCATGATCAGAAGGTCTTCGCCGTTGAGCTTGACTTCGGTGCCCGACCACTTGCCGAACAGAACGCGGTCGCCAGCCTTGACGTCGAGCGCGATGAGGGCGCCCTTGTCGTCACGGGTGCCGGTGCCGACGGCGACGATTTCGCCTTCCTGCGGCTTTTCCTTGGCGGTATCCGGAATGATGATGCCGCCCTTGGTCTTGGCTTCAGACTCGACGCGGCGTACGACGACGCGGTCATGCAGAGGACGGAAATTGGTGCTTGTCATTGTCTAATCCCTCGATCAAATGACTTCACGGATCGTGAACCGACCCGCTGGATGGATGTTAGCACTCCTATTGCTTGAGTGCTAGCGGCTTGCAGATAGGGGTGACCGCCGATTGAGTCAAGGACGGGCCGGCAAGATTCTTTACGGCCGGAAAATGGTTGACTCGGTTTCCGCTTTTTTGTCTAATTTGCATATGGGGTCTGCGAATGCCCCACGAGGCGTCATGCCATCACTTCGCGTCCAATCCCTCGAAAAGGACGTAAACCATGGCCTCGTATAATGCTATTTCCACCGAAAAGCTTGTCCGCCTGATCGGCACCCCCAAGGGGCCGGTCGTTATCGATGTGCGCGACGATGAGGATTTCGCCGCCCAGCCGCTTCTTCTTCCCGCCTCTTTCCGGCGCCCCTATGTCGACGTCCGGCAATGGGGGGCGGATTATCGCGGTCGCTGGGTCGTCGTGATCTGCCAGAAGGGCAAGAAGCTCTCCGAGGGCGTCGCCGCTTGGCTCAGAAATGCCGGCGCTGCGGCTGAGACGCTGGAGGGCGGGTTTGAAGCCTGGCAGGCGGCTCACCTGCCGCTCGTTCCTGTCGCTGTCCTGCCGGGTCAAAACGCCAATGGCGGTACGGTCTGGGTCACGCGCTCGCGCCCGAAGATAGACCGCATCGCCTGCCCATGGCTGATCCGTCGCTTCGTCGATCCCGCGGCGACCTTTCTCTTTGTTGCCGCCCCGGAGGTCGAAGCAGTCGCAGATCGTTTCGGCGCAACGCCGTTCGATGTGGAAAATGTCTTCTGGAGCCATAGGGACGAGGATTGCACCTTCGACACGATGGTCAAGGAATTTGGTCTCTCATTTCCGGCACTTCAACATCTCGCCCTGATTGTCCGCGCCGCCGATACCGACCGGCTCGATCTGGTCCCCGAAGCCGCTGGCCTGCTCGCGGCCTCGCTCGGCCTCTCGCGGATGTTTGCCGACGATCTCGAGCAACTGGAAGCCGGCATGACGCTCTACGACGCCTTCTATCGCTGGGCGCGTGACGCCACGCAGGAAAAACACGAATGGGTGCAGCACGTCGCGAAGAAGGCCAAGGACAATGAATGAGGCGGTACAGATAAAGGCTCCACCGCCACATCCGACATTCGCCGAGGCCACCAGGGTCTGGGCGAAGATCGGGCTCCTGAGTTTCGGCGGCCCGGCGGGACAGATCGCCCTGATGCACAAGGAACTGGTGGAGGAGCGCCGCTGGATCTCCGAGAGCCGTTTTCTGCATGCCTTGAATTTCTGCATGCTTTTGCCAGGGCCGGAAGCGCAGCAGCTTGCCACCTATGTCGGCTGGCTGCTGCACGGCACGCGCGGCGGCATCGTCGCCGGCATGCTGTTCGTGCTGCCGGGCTTCTTCGTCATTCTCGGCCTGTCCTCGGCCTACGCGCTGTTCCAGCAAACCGACTGGCTGACGAGCCTGTTCTTCGGGTTGAAGGCGGCGGTGCTGGCCATCGTCATCGAGGCGGTCATCCGCGTCGGTCGCCGCGCCCTGAAAACCCGCTTTGCCCTGGTGATCGCGGCGCTCGCCTTCGCGGCGCTGTTCTTTTTCGATCTGCCGTTTCCGCTCGTCGTGCTGGCAGCAGGCCTCGCCGGATACATCGCCACCCGTCTGCAGCCGGCAACGGGCGAAAAAGCCATGGCGGCAGCGGCAAAACAGGCACTCGCCGACATGCCGTCCGTCATCGACAGCAATTTTCCGGATACCGTTTCATCCTGGGGCCGGACGTTTCGGATTCTCGCCGCCTGGCTGGTCCTCTGGATCGCGCCGTTCATCCTTATCGGCGGGATACTCGGCTTCGACAACGTCTATACCGCCATCGGCCTGTTCTTCTCGAAGATGGCCGTGGTGACCTTCGGCGGCGCCTACGCGGTGCTTGCCTATGTCGCGCAACAGGCGGTCGAGACCTATCATTGGCTCAAACCCGGCGAAATGCTGGACGGTCTGGCGCTGGCGGAAACGACCCCGGGACCGCTGGTTCTGGTGCTTTCCTTTGTCGGCTTCATGGCAGCCTTTCGTGCCTCGCTGGGGCTCGATCCGCTTGTATCTGGCATCATCGGCGCGACGCTTGCGACCTGGGTGACCTTCGTGCCGTGTTTCCTGTGGATCTTTCTCGGGGCACCTTATGTCGAGACCCTGCGCAACAACAGGGCACTGTCGGGCGCGCTGGCAGCCATCTCGGCGGCCGTCACCGGCGTCATTCTCAATCTTGCCGTCTGGTTCGGGCTACATGTACTTTTCGCCGGGGTAAACCGGTACGCTGCGGCGCCGATCTCTATGCCGCTGCCGGTCTGGCAGACATTCCAGTTGCCGGCCTTCTTTCTGGCGCTTCTGGCTGCCTTCCTGCTCTTTCGCCTCAGGCAGGGCGTGGTGACAACGCTTGCCATCTGCGCCGCGACTGGTTGGCTGATCCGCGGCTTTTAGCGTTTCCGACGAATTCTGCGCCCGAAACATTGGGATTCGGGCGCCATTTTCCGGATGAAGACTTGTGTTTTCGCCGCCTGCCTGCGATGTCAGCCCGACCAATTTTTTCTGCGGGAAGCCAGCATGGCCGTTCGGATCAACAGTTTTCGCGACATTGCCAGCCGCTATGATGTCGTTCTGTGCGATGTCTGGGGCGTGCTGCACAACGGTGTCGAAGCCTTCAAAGGCGCCTGCGAAGCGTTGACTGAAGCTCGTGCCAAGGGCCTGACCGTCGTTCTCATCACCAATTCGCCACGTCCGCATCCCGGCGTCATCGTCCAGATCCGCGGCCTTGGCGTGCCGGATACGGCCTATGACCGCATCGTCACATCAGGCGATGTCACTCGCGCATTGATTTCCGCCGGGCCGAAGAAGATTTATTTCATCGGTGCCGACAAGGACCTGCCGCTGCTCGAAGGTCTCGGCGTCAGCATGGTCTCGTCCGAAGAGGCCGAAATCATCGTCTGCGCCGGATTTTTCGATGATGAATCGGAAACAGCGGACGACTATCGCGCAACGCTCTCCGGTCTGGCCAGGCGTAAGGTGCCGTTTATCTGCGCCAATCCGGATCTGGTCGTCGAACGCGGCCACAAGCTCATTCCCTGCGCCGGAGCCATTGCCAAGGTCTATGAGGAGCTCGGCGGCGAAACCCGGATTTCCGGCAAGCCCTATGTGCCGATGTATCGTGCATCGCTCTCGGAAGCCAAGCTCCTGCGGCAAGGGCTCGATCTGTCACGGGTGATCGCGGTCGGCGACGGCATGCCGACGGACGTCAAGGGCGCGCAGGACTTCGGCCTCGATGTCCTCTATATCAGCGCCGGCATTCATGCTGCCGAATATATGACGGCCGAAAAGACCGACGAGGCCAAACTTGCGGCATTTTTGAAAAGCGAAGGCGCCACGCCCAAATGGTGGATGCCCCGGCTAGCATAACTGTTCCGGCCAACCGGACCAGCGTGATCGAACTGCATAAGAGATGACTGGTGTGACGGATATGACGGTTTTCCATCGCAACGAGACCCGCGAACCCTTGCCGCAAGCCTTACGGGGTGGGGTCATCGCCATCGGCAATTTCGACGGCGTGCATCGCGGTCACCAGTCGGTGCTGAACCGGGCGCTGGACGAGGCGCGGGAGCGCGGTGTTCCGGCCCTGGTGCTGACCTTCGAGCCGCATCCGCGCACAGTCTTTCGTCCTGACCAACCTGTCTTCCGCCTGACGCCAGCGCCGCTGAAAGCCCGCATCCTTGAAGGCATGGGTTTTTCCGCCGTCATTGAATATCCGTTCGACCGCACCTTTTCCCAGCTTTCCGCCTCAGATTTCATTCGCGCCATTCTGATGGACTGGCTGCATGCCGGCCATGTGGTCACCGGCTTCGATTTCCACTTCGGCAAGGGCAGGGAAGGCGGCCCGGCCTTCCTGATGGCGGCCGGCGGCGAAAATGGGTTTGGCGTCACGCTGGTCGATGCTTTCCGCGATGAGAACGCCTCGGTGATTTCCTCCAGCCATATCCGCGGGCTGCTGGGCGAGGGCGATGTTTCGCAGGCGGCCGGAATGCTCGGTTATCGCTACACCGTGGAATCGGAAGTGATCGGCGGCAAGAAGCTCGGCCGCACGCTCGGTTATCCCACCGCCAATATGCAATTGCCACCCGAGGTCGAACTGCGCAACGGCATCTACGCCGTACGCTTCCGCCGCGCCGATGGCAGCATCCATGATGGCGTCGCCAGCTTCGGCCGCCGCCCGACCGTCGATAGCAATGGTGCACCGCTGCTCGAAACCTTCGTCTTCGATTTTTCGGGCGATCTCTATGGAGAAATCTGTTCGGTCTCCTTCTTCGGCCATCTGCGCGACGAACTCAAATTCGATGGCCTCGATCCGCTGGTGGTGCAGATGAAACAGGATGATGCGGAAGCGCGGGCGCTTCTGTCCGGCGTCAAGCCGCTCAGCATGATCGACAGCAAGATCGCATTTGCCTTGGATGCAACCCCGTAAAGGATGATCGTTATGGCTACCACGCCCCGCCGGCCCGTCAGCGCCATGGATGCCGCTGAAGCCCTGTTCAAGCCCGCCAAGAAGGTGGCAGCACCTGCCGTCGAAAAACGTGCTTTGCCGGAAACGAAGGAACTTGTATCCCTGAAGCTCGACAGTGCCGTCCTGCATTATTTCCAGGATGACGGCCCCGGTTGGCAGGATCGCATCAACGACGCGCTGCGGGCCGTCATGCTGGCGAACCCCAAGGATTGAGGTCGGACGTGGTCCGCGCGATCGAAAGATAGCCGATCGCCCTTCCGCACAATCCTGCCGAGGCTGCCGCAAGCCTCTTCCTTTTCGCGTGAAAACCGCTTAAACAACCGGCCACCATGACCCGATATCGTCGATTGATACGTGATCAGCGAATTATTGGCCCGGCCTTCCCAGCGCTTTGATTGCCGCCGGAAGGTCCGGGTTTTCGGCGTTTGACATGAACGCCCTCCGTTATCCCTTATGATATCCCGTTCGCATGCGCGGCGACACGCGCCCAGATATGATTGCTGAGACCATGACCGTGACCTCCGAAAAGCTCGATTATTCCAAGACCCTCTATTTGCCGGAAACCGAATTTCCGATGCGCGCCGGCCTGCCGCAGAAAGAGCCTGAAACGGTTGCCCGCTGGCAGCAGATGGGGCTGTACAAGAAGCTCCGCGCCTCCGCCGCCGGCCGCGAAAAATTCGTCCTGCATGACGGCCCGCCCTATGCCAACGGCAACATCCATATCGGCCACGCCCTGAACAAGATCCTGAAGGACATCATCACCCGCTCGTTCCAGATGCGCGGCTTTGACTCGAATTATGTTCCGGGCTGGGATTGCCATGGCCTGCCGATCGAATGGAAGATCGAGGAGGCCTATCGCGCCAAGGGCAAGAACAAGGACGAGGTCCCGGTCAACGAGTTCCGCCAGGAATGCCGCGACTTTGCCGCCAACTGGATCAAGATCCAGTCGGAGGAGTTCAAGCGCTTGGGCATCGAGGGTGATTTCGACAATCCCTATACGACGATGGCCTTCCACGCCGAAGCCCGCATCGCCGGCGAACTTCTGAAGATCGCCAAGAGCGACCAGCTCTATCGCGGCTCCAAGCCGATCATGTGGTCCGTCGTCGAGCGCACGGCGCTGGCGGAAGCCGAGGTCGAGTATCAGGATGTCGAGAGCGACATGATCTGGGTGAAGTTCCCGGTGGTGGGCATAGGTCCTTCGAATATGCCGACGAGCGAGGAGCTTCCCGAAGCATGGGCAAAGATGGCTGACCTGAAATCGGCCTCTGTTGTCATCTGGACCACGACCCCCTGGACGATCCCCGGCAACCGCGCGATCGCCTATTCATCGCGTTATGCTTATGGCCTCTATGAAGTTGCAACTGCAGAGAACGATTTTGGCCCGCAGCCGGGCGAGAAGCTGATCTTTGCCAAGCGCCTTGCCGACGAGTCCGCAGCCAAAGCCAAACTCACCTTTAATTTGGTCAGGGAAGTTGAGGCGGGCGAACTTGAGGTGATGGTGTGCGCCCATCCGCTGCACGGCCTTGGCGGTGGCTACCACTTCCAGGTTCCGTTGCTTGACGGCGATCACGTCACCGACGATACCGGCACCGGCTTCGTTCACACCGCCCCCAGCCACGGCCGCGAGGACTTTGACGCGTGGATGGACAATGCGCGGGCGCTGGAAGCGCGCGGCATTTCCTCGACGATCCCGTTCCCTGTCGACGACGCCGGCTTCTATACCGTCGACGCGCCAGGCTTCGGCCCCGACGCCGAAGGCGGCGCTGCGCGCGTCATCGATGACACCGGCAAGAAGGGCGACGCCAACGAGCGCGTCATCAAGGCTCTGATCGCTCGCCACACGCTGTTTGCCCGCGGCCGCCTGAAGCATACCTATCCCCACTCGTGGCGCTCGAAGAAGCCGGTGATCTTCCGCAACACGCCGCAATGGTTCGTCTATATGGACAAGGACCTTGCCGACGGCACGACGCTGCGCTCGCGCGCATTGTCGGCCATCGACCAGACCCGCTTCGTACCCGCCGGTGGCCAGAACCGCCTGCGCGCCATGATCGAGAATCGTCCGGACTGGGTACTCTCCCGTCAGCGCGCCTGGGGTGTTCCGATCGCGGTCTTTGCCGATGAGCAGGGCGAGGTGCTGGTCGATGAAGCCGTCAATGCCCGCATCCTCGAAGCCTTCGAGGCCGAGGGTGCAGACGCCTGGTTCGCCGAAGGCGCCAAGGATCGTTTCCTCGGCAATGATCATGACCATGCGAAGTGGACGCAGGTCATGGACATCCTCGACGTCTGGTTCGATTCAGGCTCGACGCACACCTTCACGCTAGAGGACCGCCCTGACCTGAAATGGCCGGCCGATCTCTATCTGGAAGGTTCCGACCAGCATCGCGGCTGGTTCCATTCCTCGCTGCTCGAAAGCTGCGCAACGCGCGGCCGCGCACCCTACAATGCCGTCGTCACCCATGGCTTCACGATGGACGAGAAGGGCGAGAAACAGTCGAAGTCCAAGGGCAATGTCGTTGCCCCGCAGGACGTGATGAAGGAATCGGGCGCCGATATCCTGCGCCTCTGGGTCGCGACCACGGATTACTGGGAAGACCAGCGCCTCGGCAAGGCGATCATCCAGACCAATATCGACAGCTACCGCAAACTGCGCAACACCATCCGCTGGATGCTCGGCACGCTGGCGCATGACAAGGGCGAGGACATCGCCTTCAACGACATGCCTGAACTCGAACGGCTCATGTTGCATCGTCTGGCCGAACTCGATCAGATCGTCCGCGACGGCTATGATGCCTTCGACTTCAAGCGCATCGCCCGTGCGCTGATCGACTTCTCGAACGTCGAGCTGTCGGCCTTCTATTTCGATATCCGCAAGGATGCGCTCTACTGCGACGCGCCATCCAGCCTGCGCCGCCGAGCAAGTCTTGCGGTTATCCGCAAGCTGTTCGAGTGCCTCGTCACCTGGCTTGCTCCGGTCCTGCCGTTCACCGCGGAAGAGGCCTGGCTGTCGCGTGATCCGTCGGCTGTTTCCGTCCATCTGGAACAGTTCCCGCTGGTGCCGGCCGAATGGCGGGACGAAGCGCTGGCCGAGAAGTGGAAGAAGGTCCGCGAGGTGCGCCGGGTCGTTACTGGCGCGCTGGAAGTCGAACGCCGCGACAAGCGCATCGGCTCCTCGCTCGAGGCGGCTCCGGTCGTGCATATCGCCGATGCCGGCCTGCTGCAGGCGCTGGAAGGCCAGGATTTCGCTGAAATCTGCATCACCTCCGGCGTCGCCATCGTCGAGGGCAAGGGGCCGGAAGGCGCTTTCCGGCTTGATGACCTGTCGACAGTCAGTGTCGAGCCCAAGCTGGCAGAGGGCGTCAAATGCGCCCGCTCGTGGCGAATCACGGCTGATGTCGGTTCCGATCCGGCCTTCCCGGACGTGTCCGCTCGCGATGCGGCGGCGCTGAAGGAGCTGGGGTTCGCTTCTTAAGGGATTGTTTACCGGGTGAATTGCGCTTTTGCGGCTCATCCGGTAAACCTGCCTGAAAATCGGCGGATTTATCCGTCATGGGCGCAGCAATGCCGCCTCAGAGTTCGATCGTGCCGGCGCCGCTGGAAGGGTTTTCATGGGAATGACGCGAGAGTTTCGAGTGTATGCCGGTCTGTTCGGCATTGTGGCTGGCAGCTTCGTTCTGACCGGCTGCATCGGCGGCCCGACCTACGGCACCGACAAGACTGCCGGCGAACATCTGGTTGACGACCTCGGTAGCGCAGTCAGCATCTCCCAGGCCAACCCGAGCAACGTCAAGTATCAGCCGCGTCCCGGCCTGGTCCTGCCGCCGGAAAACGAGAAGGCAGCGCTGGTCCAGCCACAGCAGAACCTTGCCAGCAAGGACAATCCGCAGTGGATCGAATCGCCTGAAGACACGCGCCAGCGCCTTCGCGAAGAAGCCGACGCCAATGCCGACAATCCGAACTATGTCTCTCCGCTTGCCAAGGCGAGCGCCAATGGCCGCAAGTTGTCGGCGAGCGAGCAGACGCAGGCCTACCGCGAAGCCCGCAAGATCCAGATGGGCGCCTATGCCGACAAGCGCCGGTTCCTCAGCGATCCGCCGCTCGAGTACCGCAAGCTGCCGGAAGAGGCGACGGCGGATTTGGGCGAGCCGGAACAGGTCAAGGAGCGCCGCCGCAAGAAGGAAGCCGCGATCAAGGGCAGCGGCAAGAAATGGTACCAGATTTTCTGATCGACCATGTTTGATATTCGCAAGGCTACCCCTGAAGACGCGGGCACCATCCTGCGCTTCATCACTGAACTGGCAATCTACGAAAAAGCCGGACACGAGGTCGAGGCGACCGTTCAGTCGGTGACTGAATCCCTGTTCGGCCCAAATTCCGTTTCGCACGCGGCGATCTGTGAGCGCGACGGCGTTCCGGTCGGTTTCGCCGTCTGGTTCTTCAGCTATTCGACCTGGCAGGCGCGCAACGGTCTTTACCTTGAAGACCTGTATATCACGCCGGATCAGCGCGGATCGGGCGCCGGGCGTCTGATGCTGCGCTATCTGGCGCGGATTGCCGTCGAGAAAGGCTGCGGCCGGTTCGAGTGGAGTGTGCTCGACTGGAACGAGCCGGCCATCAAGGCCTATGAGGCAATCGGTGCTGAGCCACTGACCGAATGGACGCGTTACCGTCTGTCGGGTTCGGCACTTGAGACCTTTGCCGCCGGCTGACGTTTTTCGGTTCGGCGCTCAGCGTCTCTCGGCAAAGAATTCTCTCAGGATTTCAGCTGCGCTTTGGCCGGATATGTCGGAGTAGACATCCGGTGCGTGGTGGCAGGTCGGCTGGCTGAAAAAGCGCACGCCATTGTCGACGCCGCCGCCTTTCGGATCTTCGGCACCATAGTAAAGCCGGCGCAGGCGGGCAAACGAGATGGCGGCTGCGCACATGGTGCAGGGTTCGAGCGTCACGTAGAGATCCGCGCCGATAAGCCGCTCATCGCCGACGATGCGGCAGGCTTCCCGGATCACCACGATCTCGGCATGCGCAGTGACGTCGTTGAGTTCCCGCGTGCGGTTTCCGGCGCTCGCAATGACCTCACCATTGAAGACAACGACTGCGCCGACCGGCACTTCGCCGCGCGCAGCCGCCATTCTGGCTTCTTCCAAGGCCAAATCCATGAAGCGGCTCGTTTCAGCCATCGTTGAGACCCGTGATAATTTCTCTTAACCCAAGGGCTTCGACCTGATAGGACAGCCCAAAAGGCAGGCAACACAAATGACATTCAAAGACAAGCCCCAGCGGCCCGGCGGCAAGCCCGCGGGTCGCGACAAGAAGCCCTATACCGGCGCGCGCAAAACTGCTGCCGATCATTCGGGTGCTGAAATCAACGAAAGCGAGAAGCCGCGCAAGCCACGGCCGACCGCGACGGAAACTGTCGGCGCGGACGTTCCGCAGCGCATTTCCAAGATCATGGCGCGCGCAGGCGTGGCCTCGCGCCGCGATATCGAGCGCATGATCATGGAAGGCCGCGTTTCGCTCAACGGCAAGCTACTCGACAGCCCGGTCGTCAACGCGACGCTCGCCGATCATATCGAAGTCGATGGCCAGCCGATCCGCGGCATCGAGCGCACCCGCCTCTGGCTCTATCACAAGCCGTCCGGTCTCGTGACCACCAATTCCGATCCGGAAGGCCGTCCGACAGTGTTCGACAACCTGCCGGAAGATTTGCCGCGGGTGCTCTCTATCGGCCGCCTCGACATCAACACCGAAGGCCTGCTGCTGCTGACCAATGACGGCGGCCTTGCGCGCGTGCTCGAACTGCCGTCGACCGGCTGGCTGCGCCGTTACCGCGTCCGCGCCCACGGATCGATCGAACAGGCAGCGCTCGACAAATTGAAGGACGGCATCGCTGTCGACGGCGTGCTCTACGGCGCCATCGAGGCGACGCTCGACAAGGTCCAGGGCTCCAACGTCTGGATCACCATGGGCCTGCGCGAAGGCAAGAACCGCGAAATCAAGAACGTCATGGGCGCACTTGGCCTCGACGTGAACCGGCTGATCCGCATTTCCTACGGTCCGTTCCAGCTCGGTGAATTGCCGGAAGGCCATGCCCAGGAAATCCGCGGCCGCACGCTGCGCGACCAGCTCGGCCCGCGCCTGATCGAGGATGCCAAGGCGAATTTCGACGCGCCGATCTTCGATGCCGGAGTGGCTGAAGAGGAAAAACCGCAGAAGAACGAATGGTCCGCTGGGAAGCCTGAGGCCCGGGAGCGCGGTGCGTTCAAGGAAAAGGCCGGCGACAAGCGCGAGCGGGCATTGTCGCGTCTCGACACCAAGCGTGACGATCGGAGCGGCGGCCGCCCTGACCGGAAAGAGCGTGGCGGACGCGACGCGCCCGAGGCGAAATTCGATGGACCGAAGCGCGAGCCCGGCCAGCGTCCCCGCAAGGCCAATGTCTGGATGGCGCCTGGCGCCCGGCCTTTGCCGGAGAAAAAGCCGAAGGATGCTCAAGGTGCCGACGTCGCTGAAAAGCCCGTGCGCCGCGAACGCCCGGAAGGCGCGCCGACAAGCAAGCGCTACGGCAAGACCAAGGACGGTCTGCCGACAAAAACCAACCGGAAATTCGATCCGGACCGCAAGAAGGCCTCGGTCTACGATCGTCCCGATCGCGGCCCGCGCGTCATCGTCACGCGTGCCGATGACGACAACGACTGGATCCGCGCAACCGAGGAGCCGAGCCGCGACGAGGGCCGCGGTGGTGACAGCAAGCGCGGTGACGACCGTGGCGCCCGCAGCTTCGGCGACCGCGCCCCACGGCGTGAAGGCGGTGATCGTCCGCCGCGCCGCGACGGTGACAAGCCGTTTGGTGATCGCAAGCCGCGCGCCGAAGGCGCTCGCTCGTTCTCCGACCGGCCTGCCGGTGATCGTCCGCCAAGCGACAGGCCGCGCAAGCCCTTCGGCGAGAAGTCTTTCTCGCGCGAGGACGGCGACCGCAAGCCGCGCGATTTCAGCGATCGGCCGCCGCGCGGGGATCGCCCGCAGGGTGATCGTCCGCCGCGTCGCGAAGGTGACCGTCCATTCGGAGATCGCCCTGCCGGTGACAAGCCGCGTGGAAAATCCTTCGGCGGCAAGCCGGGTGGGGCAAAGCCGTTCGGTGCGAAAACCGGTGGTCCTCGCAAGCCTGGCGGTGGCAAGCCCTCGGGTGGACGGCCGCCAAGCGGCGGCAAGCCGCGCGGACGCGGGAACTAATCGCGCATGCGGATCGTCGGTGGCGAGTTTCGCGGGCGCGGGCTCGCAACGCCCAGGTCCAATGACATCCGGCCGACGACGGACCGGACGCGAGAGAGCCTGTTCAATATCCTGAGCCATTCCTATCCGGAAGCGCTCGAGGAGACGCGCGTCCTCGATCTCTTCGCCGGCACCGGCGCGGTGGGCCTCGAAGCCCTGTCGCGCGGTTGTCGCCAGGCGCTGTTCGTTGAAATGGGGACAGAGGGCAGGGGTCTGTTGCGCACGAATATCGAAGCGTTCGGCCTGACCGGCCGGGCGCGCATCTTCCGCCGGGATGCGACCGATCTCGGTCCCGTTGGCACCGTCGAACCGTTCCATTTCCTCTTTGCCGATCCGCCCTATGGCAAGGGTCTTGGCGAAAAGGCACTTGCATCGGCTGCCAACGGCGGCTGGCTGGTGCCGGGCGCCCTTGCCATTCTCGAAGAACAGGCCGATGTTCAGCCGGTGCTCCAGGATGGTTTCGAGTTCATCGACGACCGCGTGTTCGGCGACACCAAGATGCACTTCTATCGTTATCGCGCCGCCTGATACCGGAAAGGCGCTGAGCATGACGCAAGGCCTCGAAACCGCAAAAAAATCAGCCGACCCGACCGTCGCAATCGCTTTCGGCGGCGGCGGTGCGCGCGGGCTTGCCCATATTCACGTGATCGAAGCGCTGGATGAGTTGGGCTTACGCCCGGTCGCCATCGCCGGGTCCTCGATCGGCGCGATCATGGGCGCGGGCATGGCGGCAGGTCTCAGTGGCGCGGAAATCCGCGAGCATACGCTTGCGACCGTCGGTCGGCGCAAGGAGATCGTCAACAGGCTCTGGAGCCTGCGCCCATCGAGTTTCGCCAAGGCGGTGACCGGCGGCTTCCGTATCGGTCAGTTCAATATCGAGCGCATCCTTCCGGTTTTCCTGCCGGATACGATCCCGAAGGATTTCGCCGATCTCAACATCCCCTTGAAGGTGATGACGACGGATTACTATGGACAGACCGAGCGCGTCTGCCAAAGTGGTGACCTGCATCAGGCACTGGCTGCTTCGTCAGCGCTGCCCGCCGTCTTCATGCCGGTCCGGATCGACGGCCGCGTGATGATCGACGGCGGCATCTACAACCCGATACCGTTCGATCATCTGACGGGGCTGGCCGACATCGTCATCGGTGTCGATGTGGTCGGCGGACCGGATGGCGACGGCGAAACCATGCCGAGCCGGATCGACAGCCTGTTCGGCGCCAGCCAGCTGATGATGCAGTCGATCATCGCCATGAAGATGAAGGCGCATCCACCGGATATCCTGCTGCGTCCGGAGGTCGGCCGCTTTCGAGTGATGGATTTCCTGAGGGCGCAAGAAGTGCTCGCGGCGACCGCAGGCGTCAAGGACCAGCTGAAAGCAGCCCTTGATGCAGCCTTCACGGCAAGGAACCGGGGCTGATGAAAATCAGTCGGCGCCCGCCAGCACATCGTTTGCCGGCTTGGCTTTGCTGCTGGGGGAGGCTGGCAGGATATCGTCGTCTGCAGCGAGGGATGGTGGCGTCTCGCGTCTGGGTTTGATCAGCGGCTCCGGCTTGACCGGTTCGAAATGCAGCATGTCGCGCCCGGCGCTGATGCCTTCGGCTTCCTGTATCACCAACCGCGCTTCGTCGCGTTTGCGAATATCCTCCATGATCGCCTGCGCCTCGTTGTCGCCAACCCCCAGCCCTTCCAGTGTCTTGCGCCCGAACACGAGGCCGGACTCGAACGTTTCACGCAGTTCGTAGTCGACGCCACGCGCCCTGAGCGACAGCGTATGCAGGCGGTCATAGGCGCGCGCGAAGATGCGGGCGTTCGGATATTCCGCCTGCACCATATCGACAATCCGGTCGGTGATCTCTTGTTTCTGGGTACACACGGCGACGATCTTGGCACGCTCGATGCCGGCCGCACGCAGCACGTCCAGCCGCGTGCCGTCGCCGAAATAGATACGGAACCCGAAGGTCGCCGCCTGCCGGACACGGGCGGCGGAATGGTCGATGATCGTCACTTCGCGACCGCCGGCGAGCAGGATCTGCGAGGCGATCTGGCCGAAGCGAGAAAACCCGATCATCAGCACGTCGGCCCCCGCGCCGTCGAAATCCTCATCGAGTTCCTCGGCCACTTCGTCCTGTTCCTGCATGAGGAGACCCGCGAGCGCGGAGGCAGCGGGTGTCAGAGCCATCGACAGGGTGACGATGGCGATCAGCAGCGACGCCCAGCCAGCGGAAAACACGCCGGCGATCGCGGCGGCCGTGAAGAGCACGAAACCGAATTCCCCGCCCTGCGGCAAAAGCAGGCCGATGCGTACGGCATCATTGTGCGGCGATCCCGTCAGGCGGCAGAGCGTGTAGATGACCACGACCTTGAGTACCATCAGCGCCGGCACGGCGATCAGGATACGCAGATAGTTTTCGAGGATAACCTGAATATCCAGCGACAACCCGACGGCCATGAAGAACAGAGCGAGCAGCAGCCCGCGGAACGGCTCGATATCGGCTTCCAGCTCGTGTCGGTAGGAGGATTCGGCCAGAAGCACCCCGGCGAGGAACGCACCCATCGCCATGGAGAGACCAGCAAGCTGCATCATGGTCGCAGCGCCAAGGACGATCAGCAGCGCGGCGGCAATCATGACTTCCCGTGCGCCGGTGCGCGCGATGATCTGGAACAACGGGTTGAGCAGATAGCGGCCGGCCACCACCATAACCAGGATCGCGCCGACGGCGACTGCAAAGTCTTGCAGCGGCGGGCTCGTATCCTCAGGCGCCTGCAGGGCAAGCAGCGGGATCAGCGCCAGAAGCGGCACGATCGCCAGGTCCTGCAGCAACAGCACCGAAAAAGCGCGCTGGCCGTAGCGGGTGTTGGTATCGCCGTTCTCGTCAAGAATCTGCAGCGCAAAGGCCGTCGATGACAGCGCCAGTCCGAAACCGGTGATCACGCTGCCGCTCCAGTCGAGCATGTCGGTCCAGTAGAGAATTGCGGATATGGCAGCACCCGTCAGCATTACCTGCGCGGTTCCGAGCCCGAAGATGTCCCGCCGCATCTGCCAGAGGCGGGACGGCTTCAGCTCCAGCCCGATGACGAAGAGCAGGAAGACGACGCCGAGTTCGGCAAAACCGAGGATCTGCTCGCCTTCGGTGATCTGATGCAGGAGCGGACCGATGATGACGCCGGCGGCGAGATAGCCGAGAACCGTGCCGAGCCCGAGCTTCTTGAAGATCGGTGCTGCCACGACGGCGCCGCCGAGCAAAAGCAGGGCCTGTGAGGTGAGGGCGGGCGTCGTCGACATGCGTCTGCTCTTTCTTGGCCCGCGCCGTTTTCGCGGGGGCTTTAGTGTCTCTCTTGGGCAGGAGATTGCCCGGGAATAGGTATTTCGTCGCGGGCCTCGGGCAAGAATCAGGATATGCCCTTGATGCCCGTGCCACTGCACAATAAATGGAGCGGGAATGAAAGGCTAAATCATGTCCGATATTATCGATTCCGACGTTCTCCAGACCCGTGCGGCTCAGCTTGTCGATCTGGCGCTGAAAGCCGGCGCCGACCAGGCGGATGCCGTGGTGGTCAGAGGCCGCTCGCGCTCCGTCGCGGTGCGCCTCGGCAAGGTCGAGGGAACGGAAGCATCGGAAAGTGATGATTTTTCCCTGCGGGTCTTTGTCGGCCGCCGTGTCGCTAGCGTTTCGGCCAATCCCGGCTTCGATCTGAAGGTTTTGGCCGAACGGGCGGTGGCCATGGCCAAGGCTTCGCCGGAAGACCCCTTCGCAAGTCTTGCAGATGCCGAACGGTTGGCGCGGTCCTACCCCGATCTCGACCTCTTCGATCCGACGGACGTCTCGACAGAGGCCCTGACTGCCGCGGCCCTTGAGGCGGAGGAGGCGGCGCTTGCCGTCAGCGGCGTCACCAATTCCAGTGGCGCCGGCGCATCGGTCGGCATGGGCGGCATGGTGCTCGTCACCTCGCACGGATTTTCAGGCACTTATATGGGAACGCGCTTCGGCCGCTCCGTTAGCGCCATTGCCGGCGATGGCACCAAGATGGAGCGCGACTATGATTTCGACAGCCGCCTCTATTTCGCCGACCTGAAATCCGCCGCAGAGATTGGCCGCACAGCCGGTGAAAGGGCAGTTGCTCGCATCGGTCCGCGCCAGGTGCCGACCCAGAAGAACATTACCGTCGTCTTCGATCCGCGCATGTCGCGCGGTTTTGCCGGACACATTGCCGGCGCCATCAACGGCGCGTCGGTTGCCCGCAAGACAAGCTTCCTGCGGGACATGATGGATAAGCCGGTCATGAAAGCGGGTATTTCCGTTACAGACGATCCGCTGGTGGTGCGCGGTTCCTCGTCGCGTCCATTTGACGGCGAAGGCGTCACGGGACAGAAGCTGTCGATGATCGAGGATGGTGTTCTCAAGCACTGGTTCCTCTCGACCTCCACCGCCCGTGAGCTGGGCCTTGAAACCAACGGACGCGGCGTGCGCGGCGGCCCCGCCGTTTCGCCATCGGCTACCAACTTCGCGCTGGAACCGGGCGATATTTCGCGCGAAGAGCTGATCCGCAACGTCGGAACGGGTTTTTATGTGACCGAACTGATCGGCCAGGGTGTCAACATGCTGACCGGCGAATACAGCCGTGGCGCTTCGGGTTTCTGGATCGAGAACGGCGAGTTGACCTTCCCGGTGTCGGAGGTCACCATCGCCTCGAACCTCAAGCAGATGTTCTTCGCCATAACCCTTGCCGACGATATCGATCGAAAGTTCGGCGTGGCAGCACCGACGCTTGCCATCGAGGGCATGACGCTGGCAGGCAAGTAGCCTGTCGGACGCAGATCTTCAACGCGGCTGACGATGCTGCGGGAAATGGAAAGACTGAAATGAATGCCGCCCGCCCATCGCCGGAGCAGTGGATCATCGATCTGGAATTGATCACGATGGCGGCGAAAGCTGCGGGTGAAAAGGCGCTGTCCTATTTCCGCAAGGATCCGGACGTCCAATGGAAGAACGGCGGCCGTTCGCCGGTCAGCGAGGCGGATTATGCCGCCAATGACATCCTCAAGGAAAAGCTCCTGACGGCGCGGCCCAATTATGGCTGGCTATCGGAGGAGACCGACGACGACGAGGCCCGGCTCGGCTGCGATACCGTGTTCGTCGTTGATCCGATTGATGGAACCCGCGCCTTCATCGCAGGCAAGGACGTCTGGTGCGTCAGTGTCGCGGTCGTGCATCTGGGCCGGCCGGTCGCAGGTGTGCTGTTTGCGCCGGCGCTTGGCGAGCTGTTCCAGGCAACGTTGACGGGCGAGGCCATGAAGAACGGCAGGCCAATCATGGCCACGGCGGAGAACGGCGAAATTCTTAGGATCGCGCTTGCCGAGGAAACCGTCGGATTGCTCGAGCTTGGCTACCGGTCCGGGGTGTCGCGCATTCCCCATGTGCCTTCGCTTGCCTATCGGATCGCGATGATTGCCGATGGTCGCATCGATGGCACCGTCGTCAAGAAAAATTCTCACGATTGGGATTTGGCCGCGGCCGACCTGATCCTGGAGCGGGCGGGCGGCGCGCTTTTCGGCCTTGATGGACAGCCGCTTTCCTACAATCGCCCCAATGTTCGCCATACGGTCTTGTGCGCTGCGGCAAAGCCCGCTTTACCGGCGTTGATTGCGGCATCGCAAGGGCTGGAGGGCCATTGACCTTTCCGGCTGAATGCCGCAAACCACGAGCAAAATACGTCAAGAAAATTGGAAGGTCTGATGGCTCAGAATTCGGAAGTAAAACAGCGGCTGCATCTGGTGTTCGGCGGCGAATTGACGACGCTGACCGGTGTGCAGTTTCGTGACCTGGACAAGCTTGATGTCGTCGGCATCTTCCCTGATTATGACAGCGCGCTGACCGCCTGGAAGTCCAAGGCGCAGATGACGGTCGACAATGCCCATATGCGCTATTTCATCGTGCACATGCACCGGCTGCTCGATCCGGAACAGGCTTGATGCTGGGACGTTTCGGACAGGCAGGACGCTCTGCTGAGGCGGCCGTTGCCGCAAGCGCGGGCGCCTTGCGGTTTGGATGCCGTGGGGGAGGCATGTCCTCATGAGCCGCATGCTTGCCCGGCTGGCATTGTCCAGCTATCGCTGGATCGGCACAGCGATCTATCCGCTTGTCTGGTCCTATCTGGCTGCCCGCGCCGCCAAGGGCAAGGAAGACAGCGGTCGCCGCCAGGAGCGCTACGGTCACGCCAGCGCGCCGCGCCCGCAGGGGCCGCTGGTCTGGTTTCATGCCGCAAGCGTTGGCGAAACCACGGCCGTCATCCCGCTGATCAAGGAAGTCTCGCGCCGCGGCATCGCGGTCGTGCTGACCACTGGAACGACGACGTCGGCGCGCGTTGCCGCGGAACGGCTGGGGCCAGGTATCATCCACCAATATGTGCCGCTCGATTTCAAGCCGGCTGTCAGCCGCTTCCTCGACTATTGGGAGCCGGATCTCGCGATCATCGCGGAATCGGAGATATGGCCGATGACCATGGTGGAGCTCGGGCAGCGCCATATTCCCCAGGTTCTGGTCAATGGCCGCCTGTCGGACCGCACCTTCGGTCGCTGGAAGAAGCGCCTCTGGCTCGCCGATGCTTTGTTTGAGAACCTGGCACTGGTCATCGCCCAGTCTGAACTCGATGCCGACCGCTTCCGCACGCTTGGTGCTCTGCCGGTCATGGTGTCCGGCAATCTGAAGGTCGATACCGATGCGCCGCCGCATGACGGTCATGTCCTGAGGCACTATCGCCAGCAGATCCGGGACCGCAAGACCTGGGCTGCCATCTCGACCTTCGAGGGTGAGGAGAATGCCGCCGGTATCGTCCATCGCGCCTTGAAGGAGCGCACCGGCCTGCTCACCATCATCGTGCCGCGCCATCCCGAACGCTGCGATGCGATCGAGGCGATGCTGACTTCCAAGGGGTTGACGGTCGCGCGGCGCACCCGCAACGATCCGATCACGCCGGAAACGGACATTTTCCTCGGTGATACCATCGGCGAAATGGGCCTGTATCTTCGGCTGACCGAAGTGGCATTCGTCGGCCGCTCGCTGTTTGCTGAGGGCGGTCAGAACCCGCTGGAGCCGGCGATGCTCGGCTGCGCCATCCTGTCGGGTGGTAATGTCCAGAACTTCCGCGACACTTACCAGATGCTCGCCAAGAACGGCAGCGCCAAGATCATCCGCGATGTCGAGATGCTGGCCAAGGGCGTCAACTATCTGCTTGTCAACGACGAGGTGCGTCGCAAGATGATCGACGCGGGACTGGAAACCGTGCATGAAATGCGCGGAGCACTATCAGCGACGATAAGGGGCCTGGAGCCCTATATCAATCCGCTGACGGTGAAAGCGCGGCTGCAGCCGCGCAGCGACAGCTGATCTTTTTCCATCTCCGGCGGGATGCCCGATGATAACAGACAAGACCATAACCGGCATTCTCTTCGACAAGGACGGGACGTTGCTCGACTATGTGAAGAGTTGGGTTCCGGTGAACTACGAAGTTGCCAGCATCGCCGCCGATGGCGATGCGGAGCTTGCCCGGCGTCTTCTCGTCGCGGGCGGCATGGATCCCGATACCGGCTATGTGACGCCAGATAGCCTGCTGGCTGCGGGAAATACGGTCGAGATCGCCACCGGCATGGTCGCCGCCGGTGCCCCCTATACGGTCGAGGCGTTGACGGAAAAGCTCGATGGCCTGTTTTCCAATTCGGCCGAGTATGCCGTGCCTGTCACCGATCTTGCGACGTTCTTTGCCGGCCTGCACGCCAAGGGCTACCGGCTTGGCGTGGCCTCCAGCGACAACGAACGCTCGATCCGCGAAACCGCCAAGCGCTTCGGCTTTGACGGCTACCTGCATTATGTCGCCGGTTACGACAGCGGCTTCGGCACCAAGCCGCAGCCGGGCATGGTGCATGGCTTCTGCGCCGCGACGGGATTGGAGCCTCATCAGGTCGCCGTCGTCGGCGACAACAACCACGATCTCCACATGGGTCGCAATGCAGGCGTCGGAATGACCGTTGCGGTGCTGACCGGCACCGGCTCGCCGCAATCGCTGGCGGCGGCATCGGATCACTGCCTCAACGACATCACGGAACTCGAGGCTGTGCTGGTCTAGCGCGTTCTCGAACCGCTTGTTTACTGGAACAATTGCATCAGCAAGGACGGCGAATTGTTGGCGATATTCAGCGCCTGCACCGCCAGTTGCACCTGCGACTGGATGGCCTTCAGCTTGGTCGATGCGTCGCTCATGTCGGCATCCACCAGACGGCCGACACCCTTCTGGATCGTTGCGGTCAAGGTCCTGTTGTAGTCGGTCTGCATGTCGATGCGCATGCTGAGCGATCCAAGCGTTGCGGCCCGGTCGGTCAGCGTCGTGTGGATATTGTCGTAGCGGGTCAGAAGCAGATCGGTGGCATAGCCGACCAGATCGTCGGGTACCTCGCCCATATGGGAGGCGCTGAACATGTCGTCGGTCTGCGCGCCGTTGGCAAAGGCGATCTGGGTGCGGCCGTTGAAGGCCGGCAGCCATGCCGTGGTCTTGGCGGGATCCTGGTGCGTCACCCCGCCCGTCATGCCGTCGGCTTGCGGAGTGTCGACAAGGCCATTCTGCGCGGTGATGGTGCCGTCGTCGTTCTTGTAGCTGGCCGGGCCGAAGACGTTGAGGTTGCTGTCGCCATAGATATTGATGATGCCGATCTTGCCCTTGGTGTAGCTTGAAACGATACCACCGAAGACGATGTTGGCGTCCGGAGGACTCATCTCGATATATTTCAGCGTCTTGCCGTTGCCGTCGACATAGGTTTTTTCCGTATAATTCAGTTCACCCGGCGCCAAAAGGTTGCGGCCGTTGAACGACGCGGATTCCGTGGTCGAGAGAAACTGTTTTTCCAACTCGTAGATTTCCGAGCTGATCTTGTAGCGATCGATCCCCGGTTCCTTCATGGCCACGATCTTGGCTTTGATTTCGGACGTGATGTCGACAAGATCTTCCATCGCTTGGTAGGAAACATCGACGAGAGCAGCGCCGAGCTCCAATGCGTCGATGACGGTGCTGGTCGCCTTGGTGGTGTTGCGCATGTCGGTGGCGATCGACCAGTAGGCGGCATTGTCGGCCGCTTCCGATATCCGCATGCCCGTCGTGACGACGTTCTGCATCTTGTCGTGCGTGCTGTCGTTGTGGCGCAAAATCGCCAAAGCGGCGGTGGCCGCCGAGTTGAAACTTATATTCATTTTAAGGTCCGCTACGAAAAACTGGAAAACGGAAGTTACCGAATGTGGTTAACCGAGAGTGCCGCAGACTGGTTAACACCCGGTATATCGAGCCGGTTGCACGCGAGCCGGGACGGTGTTTTCAAGCGCGGCGTGAATGGTCGATTGTGTCCGCCGATGCGCGCAAGGCTTGCAATTCCCGGCAATCTGCCGTTTTGTGTCGCCGACTGAGACGGCTTTTTCCTACGGAAAAAAATGTTTTGGAATCGACAAAAATTTTGCCGCGCAGAATATTGCGAAAACCGGGAACAACCGGCCGGCGCTGGGAGGCCTGGAAGGACTGATGGTTTCTGATGCACCACCGTTCTGGTGGACCAAAGCGGATTGGCGCGCCTACGGCCTCTGGCCTTTCTCCTGGATTTATGGACGCATTTCCGGCTCGCGCATGGACCACGCGCGGCGCGTCTCCGTGCCGGTTCCGGTGATCTGCGTCGGCAATTTCACCGTCGGCGGCGCCGGAAAGACGCCGACGGCGATTGCACTTGCCCGGGCTGCCCGGCGGCGTGGACTGAAACCGGGCTTCCTCAGCCGCGGTTATGGCGGCTCTCTCGATGTCACCACTGTTGTCGATCCCGCCCACCACCGCGCCCGCGATGTTGGCGACGAGCCGCTGCTTCTGGCGCGCGAAGGCCTGGCGGTGGTTTGCCGCCGGCGGGTCGAAGGCGCACGCAGGCTGGTGGCAGAGGGAGCCGACCTCATCATCATGGATGACGGCTTTCAGAGCGCCCGGCTGACATTCGATTTTTCCCTGCTGGTGATCGACAGCCGCCGCGGCATCGGCAACGGTTTCCTCATACCGTCCGGCCCGGTGCGCGCGCCTGTGCGCCAGCAGATCAGCCACGCATCAGCCTTGTTGAAGATCGGTAATGGCGACCGGGCCGACGCGCTGATCCGGCGCGCGGCCCGTGCCGGCAAGCAGATCTACCAGGCCAATGTCGAGCATCTCGACGATGGCGGGCTGAAGGATGTGCCGGTCCTGGCCTGGGCTGGTATCGCCGATCCGGAGAAGTTTTTCCGCACGGTCCGGGAAACGGGCGCGGTTCTCGCCGAGAGCCGCAGTTTTCCCGATCACCACCATTTTTCCGAGGACGAGATCGCCGATCTCATCGATCACGCTGCCACCAAGGGCTACCAGCTGGTGACCACCGCCAAGGATCTGGTGCGGCTGGAACCCGAACATGGTCGCGCTGGCGAACTGCTGCGAAAGAGCAGGGTGATCGAGGTGGAGGTCCGCTTTGACGATCCCGGTTCACCTGGCAAGATCATCGACGCGGCGCTGAAGGCGGCGCGAACGCGTAACCTGCGCAAATCGCTGGATTAGCATGCGGTATACGTCGCGGCCGAAACCGAACGGGTTCTAGGATTTCTGGTTCGGCAGGATTCCGGCGCGTTTGTCCGCCTCATAGGACGCTTCCGCATCGGCATAGGGCTCCTGCCGGGCGACGCTCCAGTAGCGTAGTTCATCGACGGGGATAGTGGCGCCGGTGACCGCGCAGATGACATGCGATCCGGGCAGCACGATTTGGAAATCGCCATCGAGATAGCGGATCTTGGCTTCCCTGTTGCCGCTGCCTTCAAACCTGTTCATCGTCCTTCGACCCCGCATCATTTCGCCCGCCTTTCGGAAGCGCAGTCTCGACATGCACCCAAAGGGGCACAGTCGAGACATCAGGCGATCCGTATCCAAGCATCATCTGTTTAAATGAATGCTCTAGCGCGACACCGCCCGGATTTCCAGCGCAATTGATAAAGCAAATCATCAACCGCGGCCGAACAATCGCTCGATATCGGAAAGCTTCAGCTCGATATAGGTTGGGCGTCCGTGGTTGCACTGGCCGGAGCCGGGCGTCGCCTCCATCTGCCGGAGAAGCGCATTCATTTCCTCCGGCCGCAGCCGCCGTCCGGAACGAACCGATCCGTGGCAGGCCATGGTTGCCGCCAGATAATCGAGCCGGCTGGCAAGGCCATTGGCGGTGTCCCATTCGGCAAGTTCGTCGGCCAGTTGTCGCACCAACCCGACGGCGTCCATCTCGCCGAGCATCGACGGTGTTTCGCGAATGGCGATCGCGCCGGGGCCGAAGCGTTCGATGCCAAGCCCCAACCGTGAAAATTCAGCGGAATGGCTGATCAGCCGGTCGCAATCGTCTTCCGGCAGATCGACGATTTCCGGGATGAGCAACGCCTGCGCCGGGATCGGCCTGGAATTCAGTCCCTTGCGCAATTCTTCAAAGACCAGCCGCTCATGCGCCGCATGCTGATCTACGATGACGAGGCCATCTTCTGTCTGGGCGACAATATAGTTTTCGTGCAACTGCGCCCGCGCGGCACCCAGCGGATGCGGTCTTTCGGGCTGGGAACTAAACACCGCCTCGGGTTCGGGCATCGGTGCACGTGCCGATGGCGTCGTCATCCCGGCAAAGGCTGCTTGCGGCCGTTCGCCAAGGCCGCCTGGCGTCGATCCGAAATCCATCGGCCTGTATGGTGAGGTTGCGGCTGTCCAGCCGCCATTCTGCTGCTGTGGTTCCGGACGGAAGGCTCGCATCAGTCCGCTGGCACCCGTCGTCGAGGCGCGGTCGCCGTCCTGTGCCAACGCCTGCCGGATCGCGCCGATGATCAGCCCGCGCACCATGCCTGGGTCGCGAAAGCGCACGTCCGATTTCGCCGGATGCACGTTGACATCAACCACATCCGGATCGACGGTTAGCGACAGCACGGCCACTGGATAGCGGCCCTGCGGGATGGTTTCGGCATAGGCCGCTCTGAGTGCCGACCAGATCAGCTTGTCCTGCACCGGCCGGCCGTTGACGAAGGCGTATTGCTGCAGCGAGTTGCCGCGGTTGAAGGTGGGCACCCCGGCAAAGCCGGTCAGCCGGGCACCTTCGCGCTCCGCATCGATCTCGATCGCATTGTCGCGAAAATCGCGGCCGAGCACTTGGGCGATGCGGGCCAGCCGGTCGTCGCCGGTGGAGGGAAATTCCAGCGTCGTCCGGTCGGATCCGGAAAGCACGAAGCGCACGCCCGGAAAGGCAATTGCCATGCGCCGGACGACATCGGAGATGGCCGACGCTTCCGCCCGTTCGGTCTTCATGAAATTGAGCCGTGCCGGTGTCGCGAAGAACAGGTCGCGCACCTCGACCATTGTGCCCTGGTTGACGGCAGCCGGCTTCACCGGTTGCAGCTTGCCACCGAAAACACCGATCTCGGCGCCGTGACTGGCGCCGGCCGGGCGGCTGGTGATCGTCAGTCGCGCAACCGAACCGATTGAGGGCAGGGCTTCGCCGCGAAACCCGAGCGTCCTGATATCGAGGAGATTGTCATCGAGCTTCGAGGTGCAATGGCGACGCACCGCCAGCTCAAGGTCGTCCGGTCCCATGCCGGAACCGTTGTCAATGACCCTGAGCAGTGTCTTGCCGCCGCCAGCCGTGGCGATCTCGATACGGGTAGCGCCTGCGTCCAGCGCATTCTCGATCAGTTCCTTGGCGGCACTCGCTGGCCGTTCAATGACTTCGCCAGCAGCGATCTGGTTGATGAGGGTCTCGGAGAGCTGTTTGATGGCCATGGCCTATTGTCCGGGATTCGCAGCCGCATGAAAAGTGTTTCGCGCGGTCTATCCCCGGCCGCGACGAGGCGAGGTGCCCGACAAAGTCGTCTGAGTTTAATCAGGCCTTAATACAAAGCTGCGACCTTCGCCAAGAACCTGAATGAACACGGGTTTTGTCATTTGGAGCCCGAGGCGCAGCTGTCCGCCCGGGAGTTGAACCCCAAATACGGCCTCCCAGGCGCGTCCGTCAGCATGTCCCGGAAAAAGAAGCCGCCAAGGTTATATGAGGGCTATGCAATGAATGATGTAGCGTCTTTCGGCGCGAACATCCAGAAAACCGTGCTCGAAGCGACGTCTGACGCGCTCGGCTTGGCCATTCTTGTCTGCGACAAGAATGACGAGATTGTTTTTGCTAGCCGCCCCATTCTCCAGTTCTATCCCATTCCGGCGCAATTCCTGGAAACCGGAACGCGGCTGAAGGATTTCCTTGGTGCTATCTTCGATTCCGGCGTTCGCAGCGGCACGGCGCCTGAATCGAGCCGTCGCCACGCCAATCGCGACGAATGGATTTCCGAACAACTCTCGCATCACTGGCGTGAGCGCTTCGACGTCGTTGAGCGCATCGGCCGCCATCGCTGGATCAACGTGCGCAAGCGCCGGCTGTCGAGCGGCCTCGGCATCGTCGCCATCAGCGACGTCTCCGAGCAGAAAAAGCGCGAAGAGCAGATGCAGCTTGACATGGAACGGGTGGAGCTGACCGAGGGCATCCTCGACGGCCTTCCCAATCCGATTTGCGTCAAGGATCGCAGCCTCAACTACATCGCGGTCAACAAGGCGTTCTGCGCCATTCACGGCATGACGGCAGACGCCATTCTCGGGCGTTCCGTTTGGGATCTGCTGGAGCCGGAACTGGCCGAGAAATTCGAGCGCTCCGACCGTGCGACACTGGAGACCGGAGAGATCCATTGCCTGCCGGAACAACTCGTCCAGTCGGACGGCGAGGATCTTTGGGTCGTCACCCGCAAATTTCGTGTCGGCGCTCCCGGCAAATATCTACTCGTCACCTGCATGAACGATGTGACCGATCTCGTTGTCGGCTATGATGGACTTGACGAGCTCTCGCCCGGCCGGTCACCTTTGGAAATCAAGGACTACGGCGTTTTTGCCCCGGCGCAGAATTGTTACGATCCGTTCCGCTCGATCGATATGCAGCATCTGGTTGAAGCGGGTGCGATCATCGATCCGGATTCGAAGGGCAAGCAGCGAATCCTGCTGATGACCGGTGCAACGGCTCTTGAGGTGAACCTGGTACCGCAGTTGCGCCGGTGGGGTTTCGATGCCTGTGCGGTCAGAAGCACGGCCGAGCTTACGGCTTTCAAGGACGCGTGCACGGCCCGCGGTATCGACATCGACGCGCTTTTGATTGATGGCACGATGGCAGATGCGCTGACGATTGTCGCCAACTGGACGACATCGCCGTCACTGGTCCTCGCCAAGGACTGGAAGGCTGTCGAACTGCGCGCCAGCATCCTTGCGCTATGCGAAGACGGGATCGGCGCACTGCCTTCGGCCGATGCCGATGGCCCTGCGGATTGGGACATCATCGTTCCGGACCTGAATATGACCGGCAGGCCCACGCCGGAAGTCGAGGTGGTGGTCGCCGAAGACAACGAAATCAATCAGTTCGTCTTCGCCCAGATCCTCGAAGGCCTTGGCATATCCTATCGCATCGCTGCCAATGGCGAGGAAGCGGTCAAGCTCTGGCAGCAGTATCGGCCGAACCTCGTGCTGATGGATGTCTCGATGCCCGTAATGAACGGTTTCGACGCAACGCGGGCAATTCGCGCTCTTGAAAAAACGGCAAGCTTCCAGACCCCGATCATCGCCGTCACCGCGCTGGCACTCGACATCGATATCGAGCAAGGCAAGCTGGCAGGCATGGACGATCACATCACCAAGCCGATCAGTCCGGACATGATCGAAGCCGTCTATCGCAAGTTCGTCAGCACCAAAATCGAGCGCATGGCAGGCTGACATCCTCTATCCGAATTGCCGGGGAATATCCGGAAAAGGGAAGGAAAAAGCGGGGACTTGACTGATCTCCATGTCAACTCCCCAGAATTGGGGAGGAGTATGCTGGAAGTGGGGGCGGGATGCTTTCGAAATCTTAACCCTCGATGCTCATCGTCTGTTCCTGACACTGCCTTGAATCCAATCCCGGGAATGCGTTTATGAATTCTGCTGAAACCCCGTCTCAGCACATCAGCCGGAATGATCTGCATGCAATGGCCTACACCGATCCTCTGACCGGTCTGGGCAATTCATACAGGTTGCGTGACAAGGTGCGCGAAATTGCCGCCGATCGCGCCAGCGATCCTGCGCCCTTTACCATCGGCCTTGCCAATCTCGACGGGTTCAAGCCGATCAACGATCTCTTCGGGCCAAATGCCGGCGATGAAATCCTCTGCCAGGTCGCCAATCGGCTGCTTGCCTGCGTCCCGGATGGTGCGACCGTGATCCGCGCCGGCGGCGACGAATTCGCCTTCGTGCTGCCGCTGGTCTTCGAGCGCAAGGCCGCCGAAAAGGTCGGCAACATGCTCAAGGAGGTGCTTTCCGCCCCCTTCGATCTCGGCGAGCGCAACGTCCGCCTGTCGGCATCCTTCGGTTTCGCCGTCTATCCCTTTGCCGGCGAGGAATTCGAGGATCTCTTGAAGAGCGCCGATACCGCGCTTTATCGCTCCAAGCGCCGTGGCCGTGGGCAGATCACCGTCTATTCCCAGGAAATCGCCCAGGAGATGAAACGTGCGACGCAGCTTGAGCAGGCGCTGCGCAACGCTATCATCGCTGACGAGGTCGACGTGCATTTCCAGCCGATCGTCAATCTGAAGACCGATACGGTCGTCGGTTTCGAAGCCCTTGCACGCTGGTGCGATCCGGATCTCGGCTACGTCTCGCCAGCCGTCTTCGTGCCGCTTGCCGAAGAGCGCGGCTTCATCGACTCGTTGTCTGAGACATTGCTGCGCAAGGCGGCCGAGACGGCGCTGCTCTGGCCGAAGGAATTGTTCCTTTCCTTCAACCTGTCGTCGGCACAGTTGATGGATCCGATGACCAGCACCAATGTCCTGTCGATCGTCCAGCGTGCCGGCCTCGATCCGCGCCGGCTGGAGCTCGAGATTACCGAAACCGCCGTCATGACCGATGCGGACGTCGCCCAGAAGATCGTGACCGAGCTTCGGGCTGCCGGCGTCAGGATTTCGCTCGACGATTTCGGGACCGGCCAGTCGAGCCTCGGCCGCTTGAGGGACTTCTCGTTCGATAAGGTCAAGGTTGACCGCGCTTTCGTCTCGCGCATCTCCGCCGATCGGGCGTCCGAGCACATCGTCAAGGCGATCATCGCCATGTGCGATGGCCTGAACCTCGAAGTCGTTGCCGAGGGAATCGAGGATTTTTCAGAGGCACTGAAGCTGAAAGGCCTCGGCTGCGGCATGGGGCAGGGCTATTTCTACGGAAAACCCGCCGACTCGGTCACGACGCTGCGTTATCTCGCCGAGAAATATCACGAAACCGGACCGGCGCTCTCGGTCGCCGTCTGAGGCTCTCACCCCTCCCGTTCCTGATGCCCTTCTTCAAGAAGCCAGTCGCGCACCCGGCGGGCCTGGTGGTTGAGCTCTCGCGAGCGCGGCCAGACGACGTAAAAGGCCAGATCCGTCTTCAACACATGATTGCCGACCGGAACGAGCGCGCCGGACCGGACCTGCCGTTCGATCAGATGATTCCAGCCGAGTGCAACGCCTTCGCCGGCAAGCACTGCCTGTATGACAAGGACATAGTCGTTGAGCGTCAGCCGCCTCGCCTGTGACGGATAGGAAACCCCGGCGCTGGCAAACCACTCCTGCCAGCTATATGCTCGCCTGACCGGCTCCTCCAGATGGATCAGCGGATGCCGCAGGAGATCGGCGGGACGCTGCGGCATGCCGTTGGCTTCCACGAAAGCGGGGGATGCGACAGCGCTGATCACCTCTGGCGCCAGCAACGCCGTATGATAACGCGGCCAGTTGGCCGGATCGCCGCCGCCGCGAACGGCGAGCGGGATCGGTTCTTCCTCCAGATCGAGATCGCGGACGCTGGTTTGAATGCGCAAATCGATCTCGGGCAGATCCTCGCGCAGCTTGGTCAGCCGCGGCAGCATCCACATCGAGGCAAAGGCGGTGGATGCGGCAAGCGTCACATTGCTCTCGCGCCGCTTCGCACGGATGTCCTCCGCCGACTTCTGGATACGGGAAAGGCCAAGCGACACGTCAGCATGGAATTTCTCGCCCGCTTCCGTCAACTGCACTGCCCGGTGGACCCGATGGAACAGCGGCACGCCGAGCTGGTCCTCCAGCCCGCGGATGGCATAGGAGACGGCAGCCTGCGTCATCGCCAACTCATTGGCGGCACGAGTGAAATTCTGATGGCGCCCGGCCGCCTCGAAGACGATCAGGCTGGAGGCCGAGGGGAGTAGGCGGCGCAGGGTTTCCATAAATTGAGCTTATATCATGTGTCGAATTTTTCCAGCGTTACAGTGACCTTTTTCATCGCTAGCCTCGACTGAGACAATGGGAGGTGACAGATGGAAACGCTCGTGGCCGCAGAGGCAGAACCGGCAAGACGCACACGCCCGGCGCGTTCGGCGCGGCGCGACAATGCGGCAAAGATCACCGGAGTTCCCTATATCGTCCGCAACATCCCGACCTACGATATCCTGGGCGAGGAAAACCTCCTGAAGATCGAGCGGGTCGCCGACCGGATACTCTCCGAAGTCGGCATCGAATTCCGCGACGATCCGGCATCGCTGGAGCATTGGAAACGGGCAGGCGCCAAGGTCGACGGCGTGCTCGTGCGCTTCGAACCGGGCATGCTCAACGAGATCGTTTCGACCGCGCCGTCGCAGTTCACCCAGCACGCGCGCAATCCCGCCCACAATGTCGAGATCGGCGGTAGCAACGTCGTCTTCTCTCCGGCCTATGGCTCGCCCTTCGTCATGGACCTCGACAAGGGCCGACGCTACGGCACGCTGGAAGATTTCCGCAATTTCATCAAGCTCGCCCAGTCGAGCCCCTGGCTGCATCATTCGGGCGGCACGATCTGCGAGCCGGTCGATGTACCGGTCAACAAGCGCCATCTCGACATGGTCTACAGCCATATCAAATATTCCGACCGCGCCTTCATGGGCTCGATCACCGCCGAGGACCGGGCGGAAGATTCGATCGACATGGCCCGCCTCGTCTTCGGCCGCGATTTCGTCGACCGAAACTGCGTGATCCTCGGCAACGTCAACGTCAATTCGCCACTCGTCTGGGACGGCACGATGACGAAATCGTTGCGAGCCTATGCCCGCGCCAACCAGGCCGCCGTCATCGTGCCCTTCATCCTCGGCGGCGCCATGGGCCCGGTCACCAATGCCGGTGCAATCGCGCAATCCTACGCCGAAACGCTGGCCGGTTGCGCGCTGACGCAATTGGAACGCAAGGGCGCACCGGTCATTTTCGGCAACTTCCTCTCATCCATGTCGCTGCGCTCGGGCTCGCCGACCTTCGGCACGCCGGAACCGGCCATCGGCTCGATGGTGATTGGCCAGCTTGCCCGGCGGCGGAAGCTGCCGCTGCGTTGTGCCGGTAATTTTTCCAATTCGAAGCTGCCGGATGGGCAGGCCATGCAGGAGGGCGTCATGTCGATGCTCTCGGCTGTGCATTGCGGCGCCAATTTCATCTTGCATTCGGCAGGTTTCCTCGATGGGCTGCTGGCCATGTCCTATGAGAAGTTCGTAATGGACACCGATTTCTGCGGCGCGCTGCATTCCTATCTCGCCGGTGTCGTGGTTGATGACAACACGCTCGCCATGGACGCCTTCCTGCAGGTCGGTCCCGGCAGCCATTTCCTTGGCTGCGACCACACCATGCGCAACTATCAGACGGCGTTCTGGGATTCGACGCTCTCAGACAATGAGCCCTTCGAGAAATGGAGCGAGGAGGGCGGCTCGACCGATATGGCAACGCGTGCCAACAGGCGCTGGAAAAAGACGCTGGCCGAATACGAAGCGCCGCCTCTGGATGTGGCAATCGACGAGGCGCTGGCGGACTATATGACAAGACGCAAGAACAGCATGGCGGATGCCTGGTATTGAGGCCGTTACCCCCTCACCAAGCGCGCCCAAGTGCTCGACATTCGTCTCGCACGGGCTTGCTATCCTCTCCCGCAAGGGGAGAGGTAAAGCTGAGGCGTCTCCGCGAGTCTACCTCTCCCCTTGTGGGAGAGGATACGCAGGCCGGGCGAGTTTACGAGCCTTTGGCCGAAGTTGGTGAGGGGGTCCCATACCGAATGAATCAAACCTGAGTCGGAGACAATGATCCAATCCAAAGACCCTCTTCTCCAGCCCTACCAGCTGAAGCACCTGACGCTGAAAAACCGGATCATGTCGACCTCGCATGAGCCGGCCTATTCGGAAGATGGCATGCCGAAGGACCGCTACCGGCTCTATCATGTCGAAAAGGCCAAGGGCGGTATCGCGCTGACGATGACGGCGGGATCGGCGATCGTATCTGAGGATTCGCCGCCCGCCTTCGGCAACCTCTACGCCTATTCCGACGAGATCGTGCCCTGGCTGAAGAAGATTGCCGACGACTGTCATGAGCACGGCGCCGCCGTGATGATCCAGCTCACCCATCTCGGCCGCCGCACCGGCTGGAACAAGGGCGACTGGCTGCCGGTTCTCAGTGCTTCTCCCGTTCGCGAAGCGGCGCACCGCGCGTTTCCCAAGGAGATCGAAGATTGGGATATCGAGCGCATCATCGGCGACTATGCCAGCGCCGCGAGCCGCATGCAGGCGGCCGGTCTCGATGGCATTGAATTCGAGGCCTACGGTCATCTGATGGACGGCTTCTGGTCGCCCGCGACCAACCATCGCGACGATGAATATGGCGGCTCGCTAGACAACCGTATGCGCTTCTCCGACATGGTGCTGGACGCGGTGCGCAAGGCTGTCGGCCCCGATTTCATCGTCGGTATCCGTATGGTGGCCGACGAGCAATGGGACATCGGCCTGTCGAAGGAGGAGGGTGTCGAGATCGCCAAGCGGCTCGCGGGTTCCGGCAAGGTGGATTTCCTCAACATCATCCGCGGCCATATCGATCACGATGCCCACCTGACCAACGTCATTCCGATCCAGGGCATGGCCTCGTCGCCGCATCTCGATTTCGCCGGTGAGGTCCGCGCCGCGACGAAATTCCCTGTCTTCCATGCCGCCCGCATCGCTGATGTCGCCACCGCCCGTCATGCGATCGCCGAGGGCAAGCTCGACATGGTCGGCATGACCCGCGCCCATATTGCCGATCCGCATATTGTCAAGAAGATCATCGAAGGTCGTGAAAACCAGATCCGCCCCTGCGTCGGCGCCACCTACTGTCTCGACCGCATCTATGAGGGCGGCGGTGCGCTCTGTATTCACAATGCAGCCACGGGCCGCGAGGCGACCATTCCGCATGTAATTTCGAAAACGACCGGCCCCGTTCGCAAGGCGGTGGTCGTCGGTGCAGGACCGGCCGGGCTTGAGGCGGCGCGGGTGCTTGCCGAGCGCGGGCACAGTGTCGAAGTCTTGGAAGCGACTGGCGAGGCGGGCGGGCAAATCCTGCTTGCCGCCCGCAATCCGCGCCGCAAGGAAATGATCGGCATCGTCGACTGGCGGCTTGCCGAACTGGAGCGGCTCGGCATACCCATTCACTACAATGTCTTTGCCCAGGCAGGCGATATTCTGGAGCGCCAGCCCGATCTGGTCGTCATCGCCACCGGCGGTATCGCCCAAAATCCCGTGCTGGAAGCAGGTGACGAACTGGTGGTGTCCAGTTGGGACATCATTGCCGGTGCGATCAAGCCCGAAGGCCCGGTGCTTCTCTATGACGACAACGGTGCCCATACCGGCATGACGGCGGCGGAAATGATTGCCGCGAGCGGCGCGGAACTGGAGATTGTCTCGCCCGAACGCATGTTCGCGCCGGAAATCGGCGGCATGAACCACGTTCCCTATGCCAAGGCTTTCGCGGAAAGGAACGTCCGCGTGACGATCAACACGCGGCTCAAATCGGTGCGGCGCGAGGGCAACCTGCTGGTTGCCGTACTCGGTTCGGATTATTCGGAACATGCCTTGATCGAAAGGCGCGTCGCTCAGGTCGTGGTCGAGCACGGAACCTTGCCGATGGCCGATCTCTATCTCGAGCTCAAACCGCTATCGCGCAATCTCGGCGCGGTGGACTACAAGGCCCTGATCCGCCAGGAAAATCCGATCCAGGTGAAAAATCCGGATGGCGCCTTCGATCTCTTCCGTATTGGTGACGCAGTCGCCAGCCGCAACATTCACGCCGGCATCTATGATGCGCTTCGCTATGGTGTGCTTTTCTGACAGCAAGACGGCGGCCCTTGGAGAGGCCGCCGTTCGCATAAGCCTGAAAGGCTTTAGTTGTTGGTTGCAGGCTGTTCAGCCGGCTTCACGTCCGTTGCCGGAGCCGTGGACGAGGTTGTCGTCGTGTCGACCGGGGCATTGGCATTCTGTTCGGCGACCTGCTGCGACTTGGTCTTGAATTCAGGCGCAGCCTTCAGCGTATCGGCAGTTTCCTGCGTGGTCAGCTTCAGATCGTCCGAATTCGGAACTTCGGCAACGCTGATTGTATCCAGCGGAACGGCGACATTCTTTTCGCCGATGCCGAGGAAGCCGCCGACGCCGATGACGGCTGCTTCAACCGAGCCGTCCTTGGTAAAGATCACGTCGTTGATCTCGCCGATGCTTTCATCAGCAGCGTTGTAGACCGACTGGCCGATATAGGTGCTGGCCGCGATCTGGTCTTCAGTTTGCTCTGTCAGATAGCCGGAACCAGCAGCAGGTGCCGCTTCGGCTGCCTGATCCACCGGCTTCTTCATGGCGTCAGCCGGCTGTTCTGCACCGGTTGCCGGCGTTTCCATGGTCTGCGGCTGGGCTGACGGCTGGGTGGTATCCTGTGCGAAGCCAAGCGGTGCAAAAACGGTTACACCTGCAAAAAGTGCGCCTGCCGCGACGGAAGCTACGAGTTTCTTGGTCATTTTAAACCTACCTTTTCGTTCTCTTTGTCGATCAGCGCGGGGTCCAAAACCTTGCCGCCGCACCGGTGATACAGATGAAACGTCAAAGGCGTGGAGTGGTTCCGTAAAAAATTACGCAACGAGAAATGGAACTCTTTAAGAAGTTTTTTGTCGCAAAAGGTCTAATCCAACAGCAAAACAGTAAGGAAATCCCGCGATATTGTAGATTGGGAGCTTCAGAAATGATCCTGGGAATTGGAGCTTGGTTTGCGGGATAGTACTTAACAGGCTGAAATCATAAAATTTTATCAGTTTACCACTCTCTAATGAAAGCCGGCTCGCTGCTTTTCTATTTCCGGCTGTGGAGTAATATCAGTTGAAAGGGCTGCGTCGGGGGGGCTGTCGCGATGTTTATACCACTGCATGTCTTGCGCATGGCCGTTATTTCGATCGCAGCCATGGCGGCGATGATCGTCTATGAGCACTCCGTTCTCGGGGCGAGCTATATGCCGGAAATGGCGCCGCGACTGGTTCCCCATGATATACTGCGCTCGCTGGTGGCGTTTCTCCTGTCGGTGGGGCTCGTGCGTGCGCTCTGGCAGGATGGCTCCCGATATGGATCGCCGATCGTACCGCGGCTATCGCTGAAGCCCATCGTGGTCAGCGTGGGTGTCACCGTCTTTGCCCTTTGGTGTGCCTGGTTGTTTTCACGCAATCCGCAGCTCTTCAATGCACTGTCGTTGGAAGACGGTCCTTTTGAATGGCTGTCGGCGCTGTTCCTGTTCGCCGCTGCACTCTTCTTTACATTGCTGTCGGTCGGCCAGTTGGCAAATGCGCGGTCAGGCGGCGGGCGGCAGGCGTGGTTGGCGTTTTTCGCAGGCGCTTTTTTCGCCTTTATCTTTTTCGTGGTCGGCATGGAGGAAATCTCCTGGATGCAACGCGTCTTCCATGTGGCAACGCCGGAAGCCTTCGCCGAACTGAACGACCAGAAGGAATTCAACTTCCACAACATGTCGACCGGAGCTTCGGAGCTCCTCTATTATTGCGGAGCCTTTGTTCTTCTGGTGCTCATTCCCTTCGTCGGACTGTTCATCCGCAGGCGGCTGGGCAGTGGCCCTCTGTCCGCTTTCATGCCCAGCTTGTTCGTACTCGTCGTCAGCGCACCGATGGCAGCGTTCAACTGCGGCCGATGGGGCGTCCTGCCAATGCAGATGTCGGCGATGATGACGGTGATCATCCTGCTCGTTCTGGCCAATTCAGCGCTTCAACACGGTCTCTGGCAGGAGTTCCTGTTATTTGCCGGAGTGGCAACCTCCATTGTGGCGATGCAAGAGCTTTTCCTGGTTGATTCCGCCCGCCTCGTGCGACTGTGGGATCCGACCGAATACAAGGAACTATTTATCGCCGCAGGACTGGCGCTCTATGCCGGGCAGGTCTGGTGGAAATTGCGAGCGCCGCAAAGGGTAGTGGCAACAGTCCGCACCTGAGACGAGCGGTATCGGAGAAAAAGAGAAAGCCGGGCGATGAACCCGGCTTTCCTGTTTTTATCCTCCGAGGGAATCAGTGGCTTTCGCGGAAAACTTCGCTGCCGCTCGCGCCAACAAGGAAGTCGAGGTCGGCACCTTTGTCGGCCTGCAAGACCGTGTCGTGGTAGAGCTTGTAATAGCCCCGTGTCCATTTCTGTTCCGGCGCCCGCCAGGCGGACATGCGGGAGGCGAACTCCTCTTCGGTGATGAGGAGGTTCAGCTCACCCTTCATCGCGTCGAGGCGGATGCGGTCACCGGTCTTGACGATGGCGAGCGGCCCACCGGCATTCGCCTCGGGGCTGACATGCAGAACGACAGTGCCAAACGCAGTGCCGGACATGCGGGCATCGGAGATGCGCACCATGTCGCGCACGCCCTTTTCGACGAGCCGACGCGGGATCGGCATATTGCCGACTTCCGCCATGCCCGGATACCCCTTTGGGCCGCAGCCCTTGAGGACGAGGATGGTGTCCTCCGTCACCGGCAGGTCCGGATCGTCGATCTTGGCCTTCATGTCCTCAATGGTCTCGAACACATAGGCAGGGCCTTCGTGCGCGAGCAGGTGCTCGCTCGCTGCCGATGGCTTGATAACGGCGCCGTTCGGCGACAGGTTGCCCTTGAGCACGCGGATGCCCGCTGCCTTGCGAAGCGGGTTGTCGAGCGGACGGATGACGTCGTCGTTGTAGACCTCCGCATCTTCCAATAGTCCGAGATGGGACAGCCCATGACGGTCGGCGCATCGGCGTGCATCATGTCCTGGATGCGGTTCATGACGGCTGGCAGGCCGCCGGCATAGGCAAGATCCTCGATCAGATACTTGCCCGACGGCATACAATTTACGATGCAGGGAATCTGGCCGCCGACGCGGTCGAAGTCATCGAGCGTCAGGTCGATGCCGGCGCGTCCGGCGATGGCGAGCAGATGCACGACGGCATTGGTCGAGCCGCCGACGGCAGCATTGGCGATGATGCCGTTCTCGAAGTTCTTCTTGGTCAGCACCTTCGACAGGCGCAGGTCCTCGTGCACCATCTGCACGATACGTTTGCCGGTCATATGCGAAAGCGCCATGCGGCGCGCGTCGACAGCGGGAAGGGCTGCGTTGGTCGGCAGCGACAGGCCCATGGCCTCGACGACGGAGGCCATCGTTGTCGCCGTGCCCATGGTCATGCAGACGCCGGGCGAGCGCGACATCCCGCTTTCGGCCGCCATGAATTCAGCCAGGCTCATCTTGCCGCCCCGCACGTCCTCGGAGAACTTCCAGACGTCGGTGCCCGACCCGATATCCTTGCCCTTCCACTTGCCGTTCAGCATCGGGCCGGAGGAAACGACGATGGTCGGCAGGTCGACGGATGCCGCACCCATCAGCTGGCCGGGCGTGGTCTTGTCACAGCCGCCCAGCAGCACGACGCCGTCGATGCCATAGGCGCGGATCGCTTCCTCGACATCCATGGCGAGCAGGTTGCGGAACAGCATCGCCGTCGGGCGCATCTGCGTTTCGCCGAGTGAGGAGACCGGAAACTCGACCGGAAAGCCGCCGGCCTCCCAGACGCCGCGCTTGACGCCTCCGGCGAGGATGCGCAGATGGCTGTTGCAGGGCGTGAGCTCCGACCAGGTGTTGCAGATGCCGATGATCGGCCGCCCGTCGAAGACGTGATCGGGAAAACCCTGGTTCTTCATCCACGAACGATGGATGAAGCCGTCCTTGTCGGTGCCGCCATACCAGTGCCGGCTCCGCAGTTCCTTTTTCTTCTCGTCGCTCATCGGAGCACTCCCTTGGGTTAGCGATCCTTACCTGAAGTCAATTGTATTACTTTTGCCGAGGCTCCTGTAAATTATCTTGTCCGGCTCTCACAGCTTGTAGGCCGGTTCGAACCGGCCCTTGACGGTGATGCCCAGTTCGAAGGTTTTGCCGGCGTTCGGATCGCCCGCCCGGGCCGCATCATCCATATCCTGCCATGCGGAGGTGACGAGCAGCCGGTCGGCCTTGGCGCCGATGAAGGCGGGGCAGCTCGATTGCGTCGCCGGCACGGCATAGCGGCTGATCCGCGTGCCGTCCGGCGTGTAGACGTCGACGGCACCCTGGCCCCAACGCGCATTCCAGAGAAGCCCGTCGGCATCGCAGACCGCACCATCGACATCGCCGGGATTGCCGCTCTGGTCGCTGAACACGGTCGCGTCACCGGTCGGCAGGCCTGTCTCCGGATCGAGGTCGACCCGCATGATATGATTGACGGCGGAATCAACGAAATAGCCGATCGCGCCATCCGGCGAAAAACAGATGCTGTTCGGAATGCTGACATCGCCATAGAGCCGGGTCACGACGCCCTTGGCGACGTGATAGATTGCGCCCGCGCCCTTTTCAGCGCTGCGGCCCATGGTGCCGACCCAAAGGCTGCCGGACGGATGCACGCGGCCGTCATTGGAGCGGTTGCCGGGATTGCTTTCAAGAACGGCATGGGCAGTCAGTTCGCCGGTCTCGGTGTTGCGAATGAACAGCCCCCGATCCGAGGCGACCAGTTGCCGTAAGGGATCGATGACCGCCAGGACACTGCCCATGAAGGGTAGGGCGTGGACGGTCTTGCGGCCGCTTTCGAGATGCAGCTCGTGCAGCTCGCGGCCCTTGATGTTGAACCACCAGGCGGTGCCGGTCGCGGGATCGAAGGTCGGGCCTTCGCCAAGTTCAAGTGTCAGGTCGCAGAGGATCTTGCCGGAAAAGGGAATGGTCTCGATCATGGTCATGCCCCATAAACCGCGTCATAGGCCTTGATCGTCGCCTTTGCGCGCTTGCCGACTTCCGCAGCATCCATGCCGACCTTGTAGAGGCTGGAGCCGAGACCAAAGCTCCTCACGCCGATTTCAGCGTAGTCGGCGAAATTGGCTTCCGACACACCGCCGACGGCTGCGATTTCCAGTTCCGGCGGCAGAATTGCGCGGATCGCGGAAATACCCGACGGTCCAAGGACGCTGGCGGGAAAAAACTTGAGACCCGTCGCCCCGGCATGGGCAGCGGCCAGCGCTTCGGTCGGGGTGAAGACGCCCGGCATGGTCACCATGCCCCGCGCGCAGGCAAGCGCGATGACGTCCGTCTCGACATTGGGGCTCACCATTAGCTTGCCGCCAACGCCGTCGAGCCGTTCGACCTGTTCGGTGGTCAGCACCGTACCCGCGCCGATCAGGCAGCCGGCCGGCGCCATCTTCACGGCGGTCTCGATCGAGCGGAACGGATCGGGAGAGTTCAGCGGAATTTCGATAGCCGTGAAGCCGGCCTCGATCAGCGCGCCGACGACGCCCTCAGTTTCCTCAGGCTTCAGCCCGCGCAGGATGGCAATCAGCGGATACTTCATCGGCGGGAAGGGGATGCGGTGCATGATCTCTCTTTCTTCAGGCAGGCCAGATGGCGTTGGCGGCGGCTGCAAGGCCATGGCGAACGGCTTCATCGGCATCGATGGTGACGGGTTTGAGGTCGAGGGCTGACAGGGCGGATTGATAAAGACCCGCAAGCGCGCCAGAGGCGACAAGGCAGACGCTGCTGCCGGGCTTGGCAGTCGAAAGCGCACCGGCGATTTCAAGGCCGATCAGCGTGCCGGAGAGGCGCGCCTTGGCGGCCTGCGCGGTCAGTCCATGCAGCAATTGGCCGCTGCGCACGGTAAAGACCAGATTGGTCGCGACAGCCGGGTTCTTTGCGGCCTTTGCGACGGCGCCGAGGAAGACAGGATCGCTGCCCTCGAAGGCGCCAGCATCGGCAACGGCGTGGCTGAGGATTGAATGTTTGGCGATGACGTCGAACAGTTCGCCGGTCATGAAGGTCGAGAAACCATCGACGATACCGCCGGTGATGCGCACCCATTTGCTGTGCGTGCCGGGCATGCAGACGAGATGGCTGCCGTTTCCGAGTTGCGAGATCGCGCCGAGCAATTGTGTTTCTTCACCGCGCATCACATCGGGCGCCTCTTCGCTGCGCTGGGCGAGACCGGGCAGGATGCGGATATCGCGGTTGGCGTCCGCCACGGTCACGGCTGCCTTGACGATGCCACTCAAGGGGGCGGGCGTATCGAGATACCCTGCCTCGACCCAGCCCTGCCGGGCGCCCGCCATGCCGCAGACGATCACCGGCAGATGCAGCGGCGCGGAGACGGCGGCAAGATGGGATTCGAGGATGGGCGAGAAGCCGGTCTTGGCCGCCGTCGTCATCCCTTCGCCGCTGCGGCGCTCGGCCAGGACCTCGCCGCTCTCGCTGACGATCCACAGGCGGAAGCTCGATGTCCCCCAATCCACCGCCGCATAGGATGCTGCCGTCATTAGAATACACCTCCGTCGATGATCATGGTCTGTGCCGTCATCCGCGCCGAACAATCGGAGGCAAGGTAAAGGCACGGCCCCACCATATCCTCTGCGACCAGCGGGTGCTTCAGGCATTGTTGTTCCAGCATGGCGGCAATTGCGGCATCGTTGATCCAGAGCTTCTTCTGCCGTTCCGTCACGACCATGCCCGGCAGCACCGCATTGACGCGAATATCCTCAGGCCCGAGCTTGCCGGCGAGTGATTTGGTGAGACCGACGATGCCGGCCTTGGCCGTCGCATAGGCAGGAACTTCGCCCATATTGAGCATGAAAGCGATCGACGAGAAATTGATGATCGAACCGCCACCGGCCCGCCGCATATGCGGCACCGCAGCCTGGCTCGTGAAGAAGACATGCCGCAGATTGACGGACTGACTTTCGTCCCAGCTTGCCTCCGTGACGTCTTCGAGCGGTTGCCGGTCATCGCGCGCCGCATTGTTGATGAGGATGCTGAGAGAACCGATGGCATCCGCCGCTTGATCGACAACGAACTTTATATTCTGCGCGTCCCGAAGATCGGCCTGAATGAAGACCGGAACATGTTCGACCGATGGACCAATCTGTTCCACCAACGCCCGGCTGCCCTCCTCGGCGATGTCGATGAAGGCGACACGTGCACCCTGCCGTGCAAAGCCCTCGACCAGCGCCGCGCCGATGCCTGAACCGCCGCCGGTAATTAGGACGCCACGCCCCTTGAGGTCGTGAAATTGCGCGGCAGGCAAGGCCATGATGTTTCGCTCTCCCGGATGCCGCCTCCCGAAAACGGGCTTGCATTCGCATCATTGTCGTTCCATTATGTGGAACTACCTCTTATTATTTGGAATTATCGCGCTGGTAGCGACGGCTTGTCAAGCTCGAAGCTGCAACGATGAACGAGATGGAATTCATGAAACGGGATGAAGCGGAAATCTCCTCTTCCGCAGTCACTGAGAATAGCGGTACCGGTACGTTGGGCAAGGCCCTTGCCGTGCTGGAGACGGTCGTGACTTCGGACAAGCCTCTCCGGTTCAGCGATATCCTGGCTGTGTCCGGCCAGCCGCGTGGCACGCTGCATCGCCAACTCGCTCATCTGGTGGAAGAGGGGCTTCTGACGCAAGGCCGCGATCTCTGCTACGAACCGGGTCTGCGCCTGCTGAAATTTGCCTACCGGTCCTGGTCAAGGAATCAGTTTCGCGCCGTCGCCGCGCCGCATTTGCGCAGGCTGCATGAAGAAACCGGAGAGACGGTTCATCTGGGTGTGCTGCGTGGCACCGAGATCATCTATGTCGATAAGGTGGAAAGCCGCCAGACTGTGCGGATGGAATCGCAGATTGGCAATGCCTCACCGGTATACTGCACCGGCCTTGGAAAAGCAGCACTTTCCGTGCTGCCGCCCCACAGGCTCGCCGAAACCCTCGGTAAGCTGACATTCCATCGCTTTACGGCCAATACACATCTTTCGGTGGCCTCTCTGAAACGCGATCTGGACGAGGCGCGATTGCGCGGTTATGCCTTTGATCGTGAAGAACATGAAACGGAAATCCGCTGTGTTGCCGCTCCGATCCATGATGCCGGTTTCGATCTTGTCGCCGGCATCTCGGTCACGGGGCCGGCCTATCGGGTGACGATGGAGCAGCTGGAAATCTGGGCTCATGCGGTTCGTCAGGCGGCGATGGCCATCAGCGAGGACGTGGAAATCCGAATGGGACCAGGGCGTTAGACTTTCGTGCCGCCTTTACGGTTAATTAGGTAAATCGACTGGACGTAATCAGATCGGGGTTGTAGCTTTAATATATCAGATTCTGTGCCTGCCGACGTTCGATTTCCCGCTTCGAGAATGAGCTTCGCCGGATCCAACCGGTAACGAAAAGGCCTTTTGGGCGGCGGTGGAACGGAGTTTTCGCCAGCGTCGAATCAATCGGCCGCGATCCTGGAAGAAGTAGAAAATGGTCGATTTCAGCGGACATTTATCATCCATCGCGCTCCCCGCCGACCAGCGGATTGCCGAAACCCAGCGAATTACCAAAACCATGACGCGGGAATCGGATGTCCGGCAGGCATTGGAGCAGGTCACGAACGCCTATCGATTCCATGGCTTTCTGGTGATGGTCGTGCCGGGGAAAACCTGCCGCAGCCTTTCGGAATCGGTCGTGATGACGAACTGGCCGAAGGACTTCCTCATCAGCTACGACGCCGCCAGCATGATGGCCGGCAGCCCGGTGATCGAGCGCCTGCGGCGCAGCACCATTCCGTTTACCTATGATACCGCACTCGATTCCCGCAGGCGTTCGGACGGAAAGGGCAACGCTGTGCTCAGCCTGTTCGAGCGGGTCAACCTGCGGCGTGGTATCTACATTCCGGTTCATGACGTGCATGGCACCTGTGGCGCGGTCGCTTTCGGGGGCAATCGCGAGGCGGTCAATTCCGGTGAGGTGAAGGAGTTGACCTTCATGGCTGGATATCTGTTCAGCCGTCTGAGCGAACTGAAGGAAATGCGCGCCCGCGCGCCCGGAGGACTGTCGCGCCGCGAAATCGAATGCCTGCATTGGGCCGCAGCCGGCAAGACCACCACGGAAATGGCTAAGATTCTGGATCTGTCGGAATATACCGTCAATCACTATCTTAGCCGCGCGACCCGCAAGCTCGATTCCGTCAATCGTGTGCAGACCGTGGCGAAGGCGATACGTGCCGGACTGATCAATTGAGAAATGTTTATGAATGCGAGCAGGAAACCGGCATGATGGCTAGGATGCAATACCGGATAGGCAGAAGATCGCTTGCCCGACAACGCACGTGGCCGTGCGGTGGAGTCTGTGAATGCGCGATACTTTAATGGCAGAACCGATGGAAAAAGAGCAGCCGCGCGGTGGAGATTTCGCTTCCGAAATTGCCGCGCTGGAAACGCAGTTCGACGCAATCCGCTATATGAAGAGAACGACGCTGGCATTCGGCTTCAAGTCATTCCTCATCTGCGTGGTCCCGTCTTTCGATGCGGAAAAACTGGCAACCGCCTCGATCCTGTCCAACATGCCGACGGATCTCGTCAACAAATATGACAGCATCTCGCTTCTCAAGCATTCGACAGGCATTCGCCGCCTAAGGGAAACCACGACGCCGTTCCAATTGACGCTCGAAGACTGGGAAAAGGAAAGCGGCAGGCCGCCACAGTCGAACGACTATATCGGCATGCTGCGGGACCACGGCATCTTCCAGGCCAATTATTTCCCGGTTCATGACGCCGACGGCAGCCGTGCCACCGTCATCTGGATGGGGAAACGCATCGATCTGCCGATGACGGCGATGATGGAACTGCAGATGATCGCCATCCATGTCTATAACCGGCTGACCGAGATCGGCTCGTTCTGGAAGGATAATTCCGTCACACTGTCGGAACGCGAGATCCAGTGCCTCAACTGGACTGCTGCTGGCAAGACGAGTTCGGAGATTGCCGGTATCCTTGGATTGTCCGAGCATACCGTCAATCACTACCTCAACCACGTCAGCAAGAAGCTTGATGCGGTCAATCGCACCCAGGCTGTCGTGAAGGCGATGAAGAAGGGCTATATCAGCTGAGGTCTTGCCGCCGATGTCTGGCGGACCGCGCTTAAACAAAAGCTGAGAGCATCCTCGGTATTTTAGATGATCTTTAAGTTTTGCGGTGCACCTTTGCTGCCGGTGGAATGATTTCACTGGGAGGCTATCGAATAATTCCGTGATCGACAGTCATCGATCCGGTTTTATGCAGCGCTTTGAAGTCTGGACAATGCCGCCCTGATCCAACATGCGGCGCGTTGTTGCCGGAACCGTATCCTCCGCACCTTTTCCCAAAGATGACATCCGCGACGCCGCAACCAAGAGGCATCCGCCCGTTGCCGCCGCGCTTTCGAGGATACGAGATGCTGTTCAAGACTGCGACTTCCCGAAATATCTTTTCCGTCGTTGCAACCGGGCTTTTTGCCACGGTGGTCACCGCCGGTACGCTGTTCTGGATATCCTACTCGGAAGTGAAGCGCCGCAGTGTCGATGAAATGAATGCCGCCGCAGCGCTCACCGCTGCCGATCTCAAGGCGCAGATGTCGAAGGGTCTCCAGCTCGTCAGCACATTCCAGAGCGTTTTCACGGCCATCGAAACATCCGGAGCCGCGAACCGCGTATCGGCCGATGCGATGATGAAGAAAGCGCTTGAGGACCATTCCTTTGCGCTCGGCGTCTGGAGCGGCTGGGAGCCGAACGCCTTTGACGGCAAGGATGCCGAATACGTCAACAAGCCCGGACACGACGCGACCGGCCGCTACGTTCCCTATTGGGTGCGCTCCGGCGGCAACATCATCGTGACGCCGCTCACGGATTACGACAAGCCCGGCCCCGGTGACTACTATCAGCTGCCCTTCAAGGCGCAGAAGATGGTCGTGATCGAACCCTACAAATATGTTGTCGACGGCAAGGACGTGATGATGACCACGCTCGTCGGTCCCGTCACCGTCGATGGCAAGCCGCTCGGCGTCACCGGCATTGATATCGCGCTCGACAGCCTGACATCGAAGCTCGCCGAAATGAAGCCGCTCGGTGACGGCAATGTCGCGCTCGTGTCCCAGGGTGGAAGTTTCCTGAGCCATATCGATACCGCCAATCTTGGCAAGGCTTTCAAGGATAGCAGCGTCGACGCCGCCGCGTGGCAGCAAATGATCGACAACCCCGGCAAGCCGGTCGATACGGTCGGCCAGGATGGTGTCGACTTCCTTTCGGTCGCGGTTCCAGTGCAACTGCTGCCGGATACTTCATGGTATGCGATCGTTTCCGTCCCGAAATCGACCGTCTTTGCCTATCTCACCCATATGGCCTGGATTTCCGTCATCATCATTGGCGTCGCGTCCGTGCTGCTCGTTCTGCTCGGCGTATTGATCTCCAATCGCTTCCGCCGCCGCCTGGAAGCCGTCGTCAATGCCACCGGAGAGATCGCCAGGGGCAACACGGGCGTCGCTATCACGGATGCGGATCGCGACGACGAGATCGGCGGCATGGCGCGTTCGCTTGCGATCCTGCGTGACGCGACGATCGCCAAGCAGCGCCTCGAGGCCGAGGCGGAAGAGAGCCGCACGATGGGCGAGGAAGAGCGCCAGCGCCGCGCCGCCGAGGTGCAGGAAAACGAGCGCCAGATGCGCTTTGCCGTCACCGAACTCGGTACCGGCCTGCAGCGCCTCGCCGATGGCGACGTGACCTTCCGGCTGATGACGCCGTTCATCGGCTCGCTCGATGCTCTGCGTGAAGACTTCAACAGTTCCATGAGCACCCTCCAGCAGACGCTGCAATCGGTCGGCAACAACGCGCTCGGCATTCAGGCCGGTTCGGCGGAAATCCGCTCTTCTGCCGATGATCTTGCCAAGCGCACGGAACAGCAGGCGGCTTCCGTCGAGCAGACCGCCGCGGCGCTCGACGAGATCACCGCATCGGTCAAGGATTCGACTGTGCGCGCCGAAGAGGCCGGCCAGCTGGTCGCCAAGGCGAAGTCCGGCGCGCAGACTTCGAGCGCCGTCGTCAAGAATGCCATCGACGCCGTCGGCCAGATCGAAAGCTCGTCGCAGGAAATCAGCAGCATCATCGGCGTCATCGACGAGATCGCCTTCCAGACCAACCTTCTCGCCCTCAATGCCGGTGTGGAAGCGGCGCGTGCCGGCGATGCAGGCAAGGGTTTTGCCGTCGTTGCCCAGGAGGTGCGCGAACTTGCTCAGCGCTCGGCAAACGCGGCGAAAGAGATAAAGGCGCTGATTTCGAAATCCGGCAACCAGGTCAAGACCGGTGTCGAGTTGGTCGGCCAGGCCGGTAAGGCGCTGGAAGCGATCGTTCACGAGGTCGACGAAATCAATCTGCGCGTCTCATCCATCGTCGAGGCGGCCCGCGAACAGTCGATCGGGCTCAACGACATCAATCGCGCTGTCAACGTCATGGATCAGGGCACGCAGCAGAACGCCGCCATGGTGGAAGAATCGACCGCCGCCAGCCACACGCTTGCGGCCGAAGCATCGGCACTGACGGCGCTGTTGTCGAACTTCAAGCTTGGGGAGGGGGGCGTCGTCGTCAGCCAGCGCGTCGCTCACGCACCAGCGCCGCGCAGTATCGCTACACCGCGGGCAACTGTTCGCGCCGCGTCAGTGACGACACCGGCCGTACAGTCCCCGGCCCGCTCTCTTGGCCAAAAGCTTGCCGGTGCATTTCAGGGACACGGTGCCGCCGCGGCGCCGGCGAATGACGGTTGGGACGAATTTTGAATAAAGGACGGGGCGTCATTTGTTCGACGTCCTGTTTCAAAATCCGGCAATGCTGAAGGCCGTGCAACGCATCTGCACAATAAGTAAGCGGGTTGAATGTTGCACTGCGACGCGACCGGCTGTGATTCGCTGGTTTTGAAGTGCTTTTTCAAACTGGCACGGTTCCTGCTTTGTAAAAGGCAGGTCCAGAGGGGACTGCAATAATAAAACTGCGCCCATGAAGGTCGCGACAAACAAGGCCGCTTTCAGCCATAGGTGATCCCGGATGTACGGACACCACTCGGCTGGAGGCGGCCTTTGCTTTTTGGGCCGGTTTTTCTGCACGGGCTCATTGGCGAAACACTCCGGCTCGATTATTTAAATTCCAGCGCATTGCGCATCGAAACAGGCAGCAGGGCAAACCAGCCGCGCTGGCGGCAGGAGTGAATGACATGACCGACGTGACCAAGGAACAGGTTCTCGACAAGCTGAAGGGCGTTCGTGGACCGGATATGGACGGCAACATCGTCGATATGGGCCTTGTCTCGGATGTCTTCATCTCCGATTCCAAGGTCTATTTCTCGATCACCGTTCCGGCCGAGCGGGCGCGCGAACTTGATCCGTTGCGTGCGGCAGCCGAACGGGTGGTCAAGGAAATTCCCGGCGTCAAGGGGGCCATGGTGGCGCTGACCGCCGACAAGAAGGCCACGCCATCGTCCGCGCCAGTCCAGCGGCCCGCGGCCGCGCCGTCCCACACTGGTCATTCGCATGCCGAGCATGCGGGTCACAACCACGCGCCGACCGCCGCGCCGCGCACGCCCACCGCAGCGGCAAAAGCCGGTATTCCGGGCGTCGGCGCGATCATTGCTGTTGCGTCCGGCAAGGGCGGCGTCGGCAAGTCGACGACCTCGGTCAATCTTGCCCTGGCGCTGAAGGCCAACGGCCTGCGCGTCGGCATCCTCGACGCAGACATCTACGGCCCGTCGATGCCACGCCTCCTGAAGATTTCCGGGCGCCCACAGCAGATCGAGGGCCGGATGATCCGGCCGATGGAAAACTACGGCATCAAGGTCATGTCGATGGGCTTCCTTGTCGACGAGGAGGTCGCGATGATCTGGCGCGGTCCGATGATCCAGTCGGCACTGTTGCAGATGTTGCGCGAGGTTGCCTGGGGCGATCTCGACGTGCTCGTCGTCGACATGCCGCCGGGCACGGGCGACGCACAGCTGACCATGGCCCAGCAGGTGCCGCTGGCCGGTGCCGTCATCGTCTCGACACCGCAGGACCTGGCGCTGATCGATGCGCGCAAGGGGTTGGCGATGTTCCGCAAGGTCGAGGTGCCGGTTCTCGGCATCGTCGAGAACATGAGCTATTTCATCGCCCCCGATACCGGCGCTCGCTACGATATCTTCGGCCATGGCGGTGCGCGCAAGGAGGCAGAACGCATCGGCGTCCCGTTCCTCGGGGAAGTGCCGCTGACCATGGACATCCGCGAAACGTCAGACGCCGGAACGCCCGTCGTCGCTTCAGAGCCCGATAGCGAGATCACCCGTGTCTATCGCGATATCGCCAGAAAGGTCTGGGAGCAGGTCGCCGCGCACCAGGGCGACAAGGCCCGGACCATGCCGAACATCGTGTTCGAGTAGCAGATCGACGACCCGAATCGGCATGTCATGCGCTGAGTTCGGTCTCTGGAAAACACATCCCGCGCATGCGGGCTGTTGACATTCTGTTGCGTCGCGTCGTTAAGTCTTTAGGCGACATTGTGGCGCTTCGCCACTTTCTGCATTGATTTTGAGTGTGCCTTGTTCCATATGCCTCCCCGCATCCGAAAGGATGCACCAGCGGTGCTGCCCTCCGTCGGGCTCCGCATGACCGTGATGACCGTTTGAGGGTTTGTCGTAAACGACGAGAGTTTCCATATGGATCTGCCGTGCGCAGCTTTGATGTCATACGGCCGGGTTTGTCCGGTTCGCCATAGCCTGGCTTCTATCTCCGCCTGTCGCCGCAGCGATGCGGTGGTCGCCCGCGCCTGCACCGATGGTGCCCATGCAAGGGCCGCGGAATGATCACAGCCTATCGCGACAATGGCGAAGCCGTCGTTATCAGCGCGGTGAAGCCGCCCGCCTCCCTGCCGTCCGATGTCGTCTGGATCGACATGCTGCGTCCGGACAAGGCGGAGGATTTTCTGGTCGAAAGTTTTCTCGGCATCGAAGTGCCGACGCGCGAAGATATGAAGGACATCGAGCCTTCCAGCCGTCTCTACACGGCAAAGGATGCAGTGTTCATGACGGCCTCGCTGGTCTGCAAGGCCGATAGTGGGCGTCCGGAATTGACGGATGTCGCCTTCGTCCTGACGCGGGGCCTGCTGATCACGATCCGTTATGAGGAGCCGAAGGCGTTCGATCTGTTCACGGCTGCGATGCACCGTATCCCGGGCGGCTGCGCGACAGGAACGATCCTCGCGACACGCCTCTTTGAAACCATCACCGATCGCACGGCGGAAATCCTTGAGATCGCCGTTGCCAAGATCGACGCTCTGTCCTTGCAGGTTTTTGGCGATCGCCCCGCCGGACAACGCCGTCCGCCCCATTTTCTCGAAGCCAAGCTGATGGATGTCGCGTCGCATCACCGGCTGGTGGCAAAGACGCGCGACAGCCTTGCCTCGCTCTCCCGTGTTCTGACATTTCTCTATACCGTTCCGTCTGTGCAGGAAAACAGGGAAGCCACGGAACTCTGCCGTGCCATTTCGCGTGACATCCAGTCCCTGTCGGAACATGCGTCCTTCATCTCGGGAAACATCACCTTCCTGCTGGACGCTTCTCTCGGGCTGATCAACGTCGAACAGAACGCCATCATCAAGATTTTCTCGATCGCCGCGGTCGTCTTTCTCCCGCCGACCCTGGTTGCCTCGCTCTACGGCATGAATTTCGATGTCATGCCTGAGCTGAAATGGACCTTCGGTTATCCCATGGCTCTCGTTGGCATGGTGATATCCGCAATCGTCCCCTACTATTTCTTTCGCTGGAAAGGCTGGCTTTAAGCCGGAAATATTCAGATGTCCCATTCGGTAGCTACCTCCGGAACGCGCGATAAGGAAATGCGGAAGCTTCTGGCTCTTGCGCTTGGGTCGGTCGGCGTCGTCTACGGCGATATCGGCACAAGCCCGCTCTATGCGTTCCGTGAAGCGCTGCGCCCGGTCGCTCATGACGGGGTCACCCGTTTAGAAATCATCGGCCTGATCTCGCTGATGATCTGGACGCTGACGATCATCGTCACCTTGAAGTACGTGCTGTTCCTTCTGCGCGCCGATAACAATGGCGAAGGCGGTACGCTGTCCTTGCTGGCGCTCCTGATGAAATATGCCAGCACCCGTGCAAATCGGCTCTTCTTCCTGGGAATTGCGGGCGCTGCCCTTTTCATAGGCGACGCGATCATTGCGCCCGCGTTGTCGGTGCTGTCGGCCGTCGAGGGCTTGAAGCTGGTGACCCCGACGCTTTCCCCTTACGTGGTTCCAATTTCGGTCGTCATTCTGCTGCTGCTTTTTGCGGTCCAGTCACACGGCACCGCCGCTGTGTCGAAATTTTTCGGCCCGATCATGGCTCTGTGGTTCATCGTGCTTGCCATCGCCGGCATCAATCATATTCGTGATGATTTCGGCATTTTGTCCGCCTTCAACCCCTATTATGCCGTCCATTTCCTCTTTCATGCCGGCTATGTCGGGATCGTCGTTCTTGGTGCAGTATTTCTGACGGTCACGGGAGCAGAAGCACTGTATGCCGACCTCGGACATTTCGGCCGCAAACCCATCCAGTGGGCCTGGATCGGTCTCGTCTTTCCAGCGCTGGCGCTGAATTATCTGGGGCAGGGCGCTCTGGTCCTGAAAAATCCGGCGGCGATGTCTGATCCGTTCTACCTGATGTTCCCGGAATGGGCGCTGTTGCCCATCGTCATCCTTGCCACCTGCGCGACGATCATTGCCGCTCAGGCCGTCATCACCGGCGCTTTCTCGCTGACGCGTCAGGCGATCCATCTCGGCTTCCTGCCGCGCATGGCCATCTTCCACACGTCAGAGACCCAGACAGGCCAGATCTATTTGCCGAACGTCAACGTGCTTTTGATGTTCGGTGTCATGGTGCTGGTTTTCGTCTTCGGCTCGTCCGAATCGCTGGCGACCGCCTATGGTATCTCCGTCACCGGCGCGATGGTCGTCGATACCTTTCTTGCCTACGAGTTCGTGCGCGTGCGCTGGCGGTGGCCGCTATCCCTGGCAATCGCCACGCTGCTGCCGCTCCTCGTTCTCGAGTTGATTTTCTTCGGCGCCAATATGCTGAAGATCCACGACGGCGGTTATGTGCCGGTCTTGATCGCAGCCGCCATCATCATCGTCATGTGGACGTGGAAGCGCGGCACCAAGATCCTGCACGACAAGACACGGCATACGGACATTCCGCTCGCCTCCTTCGTCAAGTCGATCGAGCGTAAAAGCGAACATGCGCCGGTTTCCGTGCCGGGCACTGCCATCTTCCTGACCAGCGATCCGGAATCGACGCCGGCGGCGCTGCTGCACAACATCAAGCACAATCACGTCCTGCACGCGCAGAACTTCATCCTGACGATCCGCACGCTCAATACGCCGGTCGTTGCCAAGGACCAACGCGTCAGCGCCAGCAGTCTCTCCGAGCGCTTCAGCCTGCTTGAAATGCGCTTCGGCTACATGGAGACGCAGAACGTCTCGCAGGCGCTCGGCCTGTTCCGCAAGACCGGTCTGAAGTTCGACATCATGTCGACTTCGTTCTACCTCGGGCGGCGCAAGCTGGTGCCGGACGCGCAGTCGGGCATGCCGCACTGGCAGGACAGGCTGTTCATCGGCCTGGCCAATGCTGCGATCGACCCCTCCGACTATTTCCGCCTGCCGACCAACCGCGTGGTGGAACTGGGCTCGCACGTCATCATCTGAGTGACCCAAATTACCAAAACGCCTCCTGCGTCACGTCGGCGCGGAGGCGTTTTGCGTTGTGCTCCCGCATTCCAGGCGGCCGCCATTAACCAAGCATCAAGGTTAATGCTTCATTGTCGGAGCATGTTGAAGCGGTAAACGCGCGATTGGCGCGGCAGGACCGCTTATCCGATTCAGTTCCGCGGGAAAATGCGTTCCGGGCCTATTTGCCGGATGGAAACCCGCGTCTGCCAGTGCGTGGAGTACGGTTGGTGCGTATGAGTAGACTGTCGCGTTTCAAGTCCGGTTTGTTGTCGTCGCGCTGGACTGCTCCCCTGATGCTCGGCATCGGTCTCTTCGTCGGGTTCCCTTCGATCTCAGCGCATTCCGACCTCGCAACCTTTCTATCCGGCATCAATCGCACCGGCGAGCGCTGGCGCGTGCACATGACCCGTTCTCCGGCGGGCTCGCTGCACGAGGTCGACATGGTCTTTACCGATCCGCTCGTCACCGGCGCGATCGGCGATGGGGCAGGGATCGATATGCCGGGCGTGGGCAAGGTGTCGCTCGTCGCTGCGGAGAAGCAGGCCGATCCGCGCACCGACGAGGAACGGGTCAACCGCAAGGGCAAGAAGGGCCGCATCATCGCCGTTGCCCCCGTGACGCCGCCGAAAGACTTTACCGCCGGCTCGATCCTGCAGCGCACCAGTTCGCTGACAGATCCTCTGTTCGATGAGAAGGAGCGGATGGTTTTCTCAAAGCCTGAGATCAGGGGCAAGGAAATCCAGATCGCAACCGCTTTCTACAAGAAGAAGGCACCGAAGATCGATCCCGGCATGTCGCCGATGCTGGCAAGCCTGGTGACGAACCCGGCGGCCGACATTCTCGCAACGGCCTACGCCCCGGCCGAGCCGGATTATGCCCGCCAGTCGCCGTTCGATTCGATCCTGCGGGAAGACAAGAACGGCGGACGCTTCATTCCCGAAATATCGCCGGAAGATCACGCCTGGGCGGCAAACCCGCTGCCGGCGACGGTGTTTTCCGAAGCCGAGCAGAAATGCCTGACGTCCGGCATCTATTTCGAATCGCGTGGCGAATCGCTGAAAGGCCAGGCGGCCGTCGCGCAGGTCATTCTCAACCGTGTCCGCAACCCGGCCTATCCCGACACGATCTGCGCCGTCGTCTATCAGAACAAGGGTTGGTTCAATCGCTGCCAGTTCTCGTTCGCCTGCGATGGCATTCCCGACATTGTCTGGTCGCGCTCGGCCTGGCTGACCGCCAAGGAGATCGCGCTTGCTGTCACTGCTGGCAAGATATGGTTTCCGGAAGTCGGTTCCGCGACGCATTACCACGCAACTTACGTAAAGCCGGATTGGGGGCCGACGATGAAGCGAGTGTCCAAGATCGGCAAACACATTTTCTACCGCACCTATGGGGGCGGATGGAGCTGAGCCCTCCGGATTGACGATGGCCGGGCGGCAGGTGCGGGCCATGCACCATTTCGGCAAAGCCCGCGGTGATTCCCGATGATTCCGGCGCGTGCTCCGCGAAAATCGTATAAGATATTGTTCTTATTGAATAATATTGTGGCCTAACAAGGGCCTGTGGTGCCTTGACTATGCAGGCCCCTAAAACTATGTTGCGGCCGACTTCAGAACGGGCCGAGCGGTGGCTTCAAATCCGGCCTTTGTATGACCAAGCGCGTGGTTTATGACCATCGCAGGCAGCAAAAGGGAGGATGCCACATGACGGATAACCGGAAAGAGAGTCTGGAAGATCGGCTGAAACGCCTCGGTTCCGAGTTGTCTGAAAAGCGCAAGGAAGATCCGAAGTACGCTGCGGACGAGGCGCGGGCCGCCGAAAACCGCAAGGGCTATCAGGTTGCCGTGAAGCTTTCGAGCGAATTTGTGGCGGCTGTCATCGTCGGTGCACTTCTAGGCTATCTTTTGGACCGTTTTGCGGGTACAGGGCCGTGGGGGATGATCATACTTCTCCTTCTTGGATTTTGTGCCGGTGTGCTGAACGTGCTGCGTTCGGCGGGTATGGTGGCAGCGCCCCATCCCGCGGATCAGCTGGGCAAGGACATCAAGAACAAGAGTGACGACGCTTAACCGCTGTTGTCGCAGGGTGAAATGTCCGCCATATAGGCGGTCCAGAACGAGAGAGAGCGGCTGTGGCAGGCGACAAGGTAGATCCGATACACCAGTTTGTGGTCAACAAGATCGTTCCGATCGAAATTGGCGGTATTGATTTCTCGTTCACCAACGCATCTCTATTCATGGTTGCGACACTCGTTGTGGCAACTGCTTTCCTTTACTTGACGACGTCGACGCGCAGCCTGATTCCGGGTCGCATGCAGTCCGTCTCCGAACTTTCCTATGACTTCATCGCCACGCTGCTGCGCGAAGGCGCCGGCTCCCATGGCATGAAGTTCTTCCCGATGGTGTTCTCGCTGTTCATGTTCATCCTGACGGCAAACATGCTCGGCATGGTTCCCTATTTTTACACCATTACCAGCCAGATCATAGTAACCGCAGCGCTTGCGCTGTTCGTGATCGGCACGGTTCTGGTTTACGGTTTTTATAAGCACGGCCTTGGCTTCCTCAATGTGTTCGTGCCTTCTGGCGTACCTGTCATTCTCTTGCTAATCGTGGTTCCGATCGAGATCATCTCCTTCCTGTCCCGCCCGGTCAGTCTTTCCGTTCGTCTCTTCGCGAACATGCTGGCCGGCCATATCACGCTGAAAGTGTTCGCAGGCTTCGTCGCCTCGCTTGGAACCCTCGGCGCGCTGGGTATCGGAGGGGCGGTTCTGCCGCTCATCATGACCGTGGCCCTTACGGGTCTCGAATTCCTCGTCGCCTTCCTGCAGGCCTATGTCTTTGCGGTGCTCACATGCATGTACCTCAACGACGCAGTGCATCCGGGTGGCCACTAAGGAATAAAGTCGTGGGGCTTTCCGGGGCTTGATCGGTAACCGATCTTGATCAGGAAAGTGCCAAAGTTAGCCGCAACAACCATTTCGAAGGAGAAAATCATGGAAGCGGAAGCAGCAAAGTACATCGGCGCAGGTCTCGCTTGCCTCGGTATGGCCGGCACGGCTCTCGGCCTCGGCAACATTTTCGGCAGCTACCTGTCGGGCGCCCTGCGCAACCCGTCGGCCGCTGACAGCCAGTTCGGTCGCCTCGTATTCGGCTTCGCCGTTACGGAAGCTCTGGGCATCTTCTCGCTGCTCATCGCGCTGCTGCTCCTTTTCGCCGTCTAAGATCGGCTTGAAGGCAGGGTCGCGGTTATAAGCCGCGACTCGCATCTTTTCTGAATGCACCTGGAGGTGAGCATGTTCGTGACTTCGGCATACGCCCAGTCAACCACCACCGAAGGCGCAGAGACCCACGACGCCGCTGCCGGCGAGGTCCACACCGAGACCGGTGTAGCCCATGAAGGCGGACATGGCTCTGGCGTGTTCCCGCCCTTCGATTCTTCGACATTCGCATCGCAGCTTTTGTGGCTGGCGATCAGCTTTGGTCTTTTCTACCTTCTGATGTCGAAGGTCGTCATGCCGCGCATCGGCAGCATTCTCGAAACGCGCAACGACACGATCGCGCGGGATCTCGATGACGCCGCCCGTTCGAAGGCCGAGGCAGATGCTGCGATCGCCGCTTACGAGCAGGAATTGGCCTCTGCCAAGGCCAAGGGCAACGCGATTGCCTCCGAGGCACGCGAAGCTGCAAAGGCAAAGGCCGCCGCCGACCGCACTGCGGTCGAAACGAGCCTGAACGACAAGATTTCCGCAGCCGAAGCCCGCATCGCCGACATCAAGACGAAGGCGCTGGCCGACGTTGGCGCGATTGCCGAAGAGACGGCCGCCGCCGTTGTCGAGCAGTTGATCGGCGGCAAGGTATCGAAGGCTGAGATCGCATCCGCGGTCAAGGCATCGGCGAAGTAAGGAGAGCATCATGGACATGACCTCACTGGCCACATTCTGGGCCTTCGTCGGCCTGGTGCTTTTCCTCGCTCTCATCGTCTATCTGAAGGTTCCGGGTATGCTGGCCAAGTCGCTCGACGCGCGTGCCGACCGCATCACCAACGAACTGGCCGAAGCCAAGCGCCTGCGGGCAGAGGCACAGGGTTTGCTCGTCGAGTACCAGGGCAAGCGCAAGGAAGCCGAAGCAGAAGCCGCAAACATTGTGGCGGCCGCACAGCGCGAAGCTGAAATGCTGACCGCCGAAGCCAAGCAGAAGACCGACGAATTCGTCGCTCGCCGCACGGCTCTGTCGGAACAGAAGATCAAGCAAGCCGAATCCGACGCCATCAACTCGGTTCGCGCAATCGCCGTCGACATCGCCATCGCCGCTGCCGAGAGCGTCATCACGGCAAAGTCGGATGCCGCAACGCAGGCTACCCTATTTGCCAAGGCGATCAGCGACGTGAAGACCCGCCTGAACTGATTGGTTGTTTTATCCCAAATGAAAAAAGGCTGGCTTGCGCCGGCCTTTTTTTGTTGCGCACCGAAGCGGTTGCCGCAGATTTATATATGACTTTTCTGACGAGCCGCCAGCTCAATGCCGTACTGGATGTCATTGCTGTTATAAGATGGACGCTTCACGTTCGCGCCGAGGATGGCCGCTTAAAAGCGAATACGGGAGATCAGTTGTCGTTTAACGCCGACGGTGCCATCGTCAGGCAGGCCTGCTCGAACTCGCGCATGGTCTCCGGGCTGTTGTCTTCGGGTAGCACGGCATCGGTCGCCATGTCCGTCGCATCGTCCACGGTCTGTCCGTCATAGACGAAGGACTGGATGTAGTAGGCGAGCCCGCCCTTCCAGACCTTGCGGCCGTCGATATCCTTGCAGGCATAGGCCGTCTGCAGGTCGGACTGCATCGCATCCACTGTCGGCTGCCCTGCCGCGGAAACGTCCGCTGCTGCGGTGGCAGCCATCAAAATCAGACCAAAGAGCAAGTTTCGATCCTTTCAAGGGAATCGCGGGTAGAAGTTTAGCGTGATCCTATAACCCGTCCGCTTTGCCGTTTGTTACCGGGGTTACGCATATTCGAAGAAAAACTCCCGCTGTGTCTTCGCTGCCGATAACCTGTCTTCCAAATCTTCAATGCGTGGCCGGCCAGCTTGTTCCCGAAAAGACAAAAGCCGGTTTCAGGCGGGCAGTTCCTCTTCCGGCATTTCCACGCCATCCTGCCGCAGCGGGCGAAAGCTCATGCGGTGCAGTGGACAGGGGCCATGATTGTCGATGGCGTTGCGGTGGCGCTGGGTGGCATAGCCAGCATGCGTGGCAAAGCCGTAGGCTGGAAAAACGAGATCGGCACGGGTCATCATCCGGTCGCGCGCCACCTTGGCGACGATCGAGGCGGCCGCGATCGAGAACGATCGCGCATCGCCCTTGACGACTGCCTTGCCCTGGCAGGGCAGTCCGGGCGGCACGTCCCGGCCATCGGCCAGCACCAGCAACGGACGCGACGAAAGGCCGAGAACCGCCCGGCGCATCGCGTCGAGGCTGGCTTTGCGGATATCCGTGCCATCGATCCTGCCCGCCGCGGAGGAGGCTATCGAGACGATGGCCGATGACAGGATGATGTCGAACAGTTCCTCACGCCGCGCGATCGAAAGCTGTTTGCTGTCGTTCAGCCCGTCCGGAATATTGTCAGGATCGAGGATGACAGCCGCAGCCACGACCGGGCCTGCCAGCGGTCCGCGGCCGGCCTCATCCGTTCCGGCGACAGGCCAGAACCCATCGCGTCGTCCCGCCAGCTCGAAGCTGAAATCGGGACCTTCGACAGTATCGAAAAGAAAAGGGGAATCGGGCGGTGTGCGTCGTGACATGCGGCGAAACTCGCACACAAGCCCGATTCCCTGCAAGTCCTCCGGCAATGAGGCGGCTGCCGGAGGATGACCGATTCTGCCTCGGGGCAAGAAACAGCATCGGTATTCACGTTTCCGGGCGGAGCTCCCGGAAAAAATTCCATATTTCGTCAGAGCAGCGACAGCTGGACGCCAGTCCCGAGCGGCGGCACGAACAGGTCGCAGTTCAGTGGCCGTTTCACCACGTTCAGCTCCAGCCGTTTGGCCGCCAGCTCGAACCGCCGACCGATCTGCCACGCATAGGGACCGGCACCCTTCATGCGCTTGCCGAACTCGGCATCGTAATCCTTGCCGCCACGCATCGAGCGCACCAGCGACATGACGTGGCGATAGCGATCGGGATAACTCCTGAGCAGCCAGTCGCGAAACAGCGGGCTCACTTCCAGCGGCAGCCTCAGCAGCACATAACTCGCGTTCGTCGCCCCAGCAGTCTTGCCGGAATCCAGCACTCGTTCGATCTCGTGGTCGTTGAGCGCCGGAATGACCGGGGCCATCATCACCGTCGTCGGGACGCCGGCTTCCGTCAGCGCCTTGATTGCTTCAAGGCGCTTGGATGGCGTCGAAGCCCGCGGTTCCATCGAGCGGGCAAGCTTGCGATCCAGTGTCGTCACCGACAGGCCGACCCTTGCAAGCCCCTTCTCGGCCATCGGGGCGAGTATATCGATGTCGCGCATCACCATCGCCGACTTGGTGACGATCATGACCGGATGATCAGCGGCCTTCAGCACTTCGAGGATCTGGCGCATGATCCGCCATTCCTTCTCGATCGGCTGATAGGGGTCGGTGTTGGTGCCGATCGCGATCGGGCGCACCTTGTAGCCGGGCTTTGCCAGTTCCCGTTCCAGGAGTTTTGCGGCGTCCGGCTTGGCAAACAGCCTTGCCTCGAAATCGAGCCCCGGCGACAGGCCCATATAGGCGTGGGTCGGACGGGCGAAACAATAGATGCAGCCATGCTCGCATCCCCGGTAGGGGTTGACCGAGCGGTCGAAGACGAGATCGGGCGAATCGTTGCGGCTGATGATCGAGCGGGGTTTTTCGATCTGGACTTCGGTCTTGAAGGCCGGTAGTTCCTCCAGCGAATTCCAGCCGTCATCTTCGAGTTCGCGCGACAAAGGTTCGAACCGGCCCGATGAATTGATGGCGGCACCCCGGCCGCGCCGGCGGTCGATCTCGATCCGCACCCCGGAACCGGCGATCATCGCCTCGGCCATATCTGCCGTATTGGCAGGTGCCAAGGCACCCTGCCTGATGTGAGACAGCTCGTTCATGGGTTTCTCCGGGGGAATGTCCTTGCGGGCTTTCCGATATCCTCTGATTATTTTCCTATCGCGAAAAAGAGAACAATGCAAGAACAAAATGATCGAAGCCGCTAGATCGCAGAGGACGGGCAGTCAATTCCGGGTCCGTTTTCCTGCGCATTCATCATGAATGAAAAGTTAATCGCCCGGAAACGAGGGGTTTGTGGAAATTCTGTGTGCGATGCGGTATGGACGGCGATGCTGACGATCATCATGGAAACCCGCAACAATGAGGCTGAACTGGCGCAGACGCTGTCGGCGTTGGTTGCGGGTGCCGTGGAAGGGCTGGTAAGCGACGTCATCATTCTGGACCACGCTTCGCGCGACGGTTCCAGCCGTGTCGCCGATGCTGCCGGTGCCCGCTTCTGTACCAACTGGGACATGAAGGACATCGTCCGTTCCGCGCGCGGCGATTGGCTCCTGTTGCTTGAACCAGGCGCACGACCGGCTGGCCGCTGGATCGACGACATTGCCGAATATATGGCGCTCAGCAAGACGCCGGCGCGTTTCTCGCCCTCGCGGCTGCATCGCCGACCGTTCCTGCAACGCGTCGTGAAGCGCGCCGCGCCGCTGGAGTTCGGGTTCCTTCTGTCCAGGCAGCAGGCAACGGCGATTGCCAAATCGAGCATGCAGCTTTCCGATTTTGCTTCCGGCAGGGCAGTTCGCCGGCTTGGCAGCGAACTGGTGCCAGCCTGGGTCGCGATCGGCAACCGTCCCGGCGCGGACGATTGCTAGCGCGAAGCCTGCTCACGCATCGACTTGCGGATCGGCAGCGTTGAGCATGCAGATGCGGATGAGCCATGTTCCATCCTTCTGTCGCTCAAGCACGCTGAGCGACCTGCCGTCGTCGGGGGGGTCGCCTTCCGAATAGGACACATGGCACCAGGCGAGATTACCTGCACTTCCCGCATCGACGACATCAAGCCGCTTTCCCTCGACGCCCTCGGTCCAGACGCGGTGAAGCGCCTCGATCGCTGCGCGGCCGCGCGCCGGCGGCGCAAAGGGCGAGTAGAGTTCGCCGGTGGGAACGAAGAGCGCCGCGCAGGCGGCAGCGTCGCCGGCGGCATAGGCGGCGGCCATCCGGTTCATGAGGTCCTGCATTTCGCGAAACAACAAAATATCCTCCCCACGTGACAAGATCAGGCTCGCTTCATTTTATCGCATCCACGCCTCCTCCGCAGGCCTTTTTGCCGGGGACCATGCACGGCAAAAAGGGCAGGCCCTTTCAGGCCTGCCCGCTCTTCATTGAAAATTTAAACTGAAAATGGATGTCCGAGTGGCCGAGGCCGCGTCGTCGTATACTTCTCGCAGTATTCCGGTGTTAAAAATTCAGAGGACGAAATCTCCTGCATTCATGCTGGCAACGTTGATGGCGATCTGGAAATCGGCAGCACCGTTGCCGTCGATATCGCCGACGATGATCCCGCCGGTAAAGCGCAGCTCGCCGGCATTGAGACCGAAGGCGGCGGAGCCGATGAATGTGAAGGCCTGGTTGCCGGCTGCGTCGCTGTTCGCATCGATTGTAGCGAGATCCACCTTATCGCCTTGGCTACGGCTGAAATCGACGATGACATCGCGACCGGCGCCCGTGCGGCTCTCGGTCTTGGCATTGAAGTCGAAGGTGTCGGCGCCGCTATCTCCATGCAGCTCGTCCCGGCCGCCTCCGCCGATGATCCTGTCGTTGCCGCCGAGCCCGGAGAGAATGTCGTTGCCATCGCGGCCGTTCAAAGTGTTGGTGCCATCCGTGCCGATGATCGTATCGCCGACATTGGTGCCGGCGGCATTTTCGATGCTGGTCAGCGTTTCGAACCGGTTCGCTCCGGTCTGGGCAAACCCCTGGCCGAGATCGATGCCGACGCCCGACCCGCCAAGCGTGCTGCTGTCGTCGCGCGGCTTGTAGCTGATCGTGTCGCTGCCGGCACCGCCTCGAAAGACATTCTGCCAGCCCTCGGAAAAGAACGTGTCATTGCCGGCGTCGCCGGAATAGTCGCTGTGGAAGGTTGAGACGGCGATCGTATCGTTGCCGGCGCCGGCGCGGAGGATATCGGCGGCCGAGCCGCTGAAGGCAAATCCCTGGCCGACATAGAGGTCGTCGCCGTCGCCGAGGCGGATGTCATTTCCGCCCTCGAACAGGTTGGAGACGCCGTCATCGCCCTTGCCCGCATCGACGAAGTTGGAGCCACCGAGATCGTCGGAGCGGTTCAGGTTGATGACGTCATTGCCGTCCTTGGCGAAGATATCGAGGAAGGCGCGGCTGCCCTGGTCGATACGATCCGCACCATTGGTGCCGTCGATGCGTATCCGCGCCATGTCCGTGTCCCCCATCCTGTGTTGCCGATGGGGACAGTTTTAGACTGGTGCGGCGGATGGCGCTGTTCCGAATGGAACAGGATAAATAAGGAAGCTCTAAATAAAGGAGCTACGCGCGCTTCAGGTGTTCATCGAGCCGGGGCATGATCTCGACGAAGTTGCAGGGCATGTGCCGGTAGTCGAGCTGCTGCTTCAGGATGCCGTCCCAGGCGTCGCGGCAGGCGCCGGGCGAGCCAGGCAGCACGAAGATAAAGGTCGCGTTGGCGACGCCGCCGGTTGCCCGCGACTGGATCGTCGAGGTGCCGATCTTGTCATAGGAAATCCGGTGGAAGACCTCGGAGAAGCCATCCATGCGCTTCTCGAACAGCGGCTCCAGCGCCTCCGGCGTCACGTCGCGCCCGGTAAAGCCCGTGCCGCCGGTGGTGATCACGACGTCGATCGCGTCGGTGAGCGTCCAGGCTGTCACCTGTGCAGCGATCTGAGCCTTGTCGTCGGGCACGATCGCGCGGGCTTCCAGCCGATGCCCGGCATCGGTGATGCGGGCGGCCAGCGTGTCGCCTGAGCGGTCATCGGCAAGCGTGCGGGTGTCGGAAACCGTCAAAATAGCGATGCCGACGGGAACGAAGGGTCTTGGTTCCTTAGTTTCGCTCATCTCTATTTTCTCATCCATTCACGCTGTTGCAGGCAAGAACGTACCAGTTCGGGTTTTGTCTTGAAAGAAGGGTCGCCGCAGCGTCTCTCGAACTGGTGTCGGCAAACAGAGCAAAGCAGGAGGCGCCGGATCCGGACATTCGGACGAAGGAAGCGCCTGCGCCGGTCAGCCCGTTCGTGACTGTTGCGATTTCTGGTTCCAGCATACGCGCGGGTGGTTCCAGATCATTGCGCATGCCGTTCAGCGCTTCCATCCAATCGCTGGCCGATCGCTGGCCATGGGGAACAATCAAGGGCGGGTTCGTCTTGCTCGCCAGCATTCGAAAAATGACCGGCGTCGAAACGGCCTTCAATGGATTGACGATCAGCATCGGAAAGGACGGAAATTCGGCAAAAAGCTCGATCTCATCGCCAATGCCGCGCGCGATCAGTGGCCGACCGTCGAGACACATCGGCACGTCGGCACCGAGCTTCACCGCGATTTGCTTTAGTCTGTCGATGTGAACGGACGTTTCCCAGAGCTCCAGCAATCCGAGAAGTGTCGCAGCCGCGTCCGCCGAACCGCCGCCGATGCCGGAGGCGACCGGCAGGTTTTTTTCGAGATGCAGATGAACCGGACCGGCCTTGATGCCGCGATCAGTCAGATACGCCCGCAACAGGTCGCGCGCCTTGAGGACGAGATTGCCCGCCGCGGCTTCGCCCGTGAGCGGCAAATCCACCGAAAAGCGGCCAGATGCAGTGAAACGGTCTTCGCCAGAAAGGGCAAAGCCGATGCGGTCTCCCGCATCGGCGAATGTCACGAGGCTTTCCAGCAGATGATAGCCGTCCGCCCTCTGTCCGACGACATGCAGGGCGAGATTGATCTTCGCGGGCGCCACTCGGGTAAACGCGAAGCCTGGAATACCTGCATCCGTTTTCATCTTATGCCGAAATCAGGACTTCTTGCCTGTCGTCGCGTCCGGCACCACTTTCTTCGGCAAGGTTTCGCCCGCTTCGGCCGCTGCCGGTACCTTGGCTTCGACAGGTGGCAATCCGTTCTCGATCTTTGCCTTGATCTTCGGGATTTCCGCTTCCTCGGGCTTCAGTGCCAGCGTCTGGTTCCACTGGAACACCGCTTCGAGCTTGCGCCCGACGCGCCAGTAGGCATCACCCAGATGATCGTTGATCGTCGCATCGCCGGCCATCAGTTCGGCGGCGCGTTCCAGTTCGACGACGGCATCGTCGAAACGGTTCATCCGGTAATAGGCCCAGCCAAGAGAGTCGACGATGTAGCCGTCATCCGGCTTCAGATCGACCGCCTTGCGGATCATGCCGAGGCCTTCTTCGAGATTGATGTTCATGTCGACCCAGGAATAGCCGAGATAGTTCAGGACCTGCGGCTGGTCGGGGTTGAGGTCCAGGGCCTTCTTGAAGTTCGGCTCGGCCTTGTCCCAGAGTTTCTGGCGCTCATAGGCAATCCCGCGCTGGAAGAAGATCGTCCAGTCGCTGCGCTGCGGAACCGGACCGATGGCCTCTGCGGCGCGGTCATAGACCAGCCCCATTTCCTTGTAGTCCTTGGCATCCGACAGCACGCTGCCATAGGCGATATAGCTGCGCACATCCTTCGGATCGAGATCGATCAACGCCTTCAGGTGCTTCTTGGCTTCGTCCACCTTGCCGATGGAGGCAAGGCTCAAACCCAGCTGCATTTCGGACAGCCGCCGCATCGGCGAATTTTCCGGCACGCTCTTGTAGAGCGCGATGGCTCGTTCCGGCTTCTTCAGGTTCTCGGCGATACCGCCGAGCATGACGAGAATATCGGCACTTTCAGGGTCAAGAGCGCGGGCTGTCTGCAGGTAGAGCGAGACGATATCCTCGGCGCCATCGCGGTTAAGTGCTGCGCCGATCGAGAAGAGCACGGCCGCGGCACCCTGCGTTGCGCTCCGGACCTGCTGCTCCTGCGGCTTGCCGTCCTCGATGCTCGTGCGCAGTGCTTTCAGCGGCGCATAGTTGTTGATGAAACCTTCGCCGACGGACACTGCGTCCAGCGCCTTCTGCTTGTTGCCGTCGCGCGCTTCCAGCTTTGCCAGCGCAACAACGGCGCGCATGAACGTATCGGGTGCAGCGCTGCCGCCTTCACGGTCGAGAACGGCATCGTTCAGCTTCGAGCGGGCTGTGGCTTTGTCACCGGCCGCCAGCGCAATGGCGCCCTCATGATAAGACTTGAAGATCCGGAACCATTCCGGCCCTTCCATGGCTTCGATCCCGGCGATCGCGTCCTTCGGCTTGCCTTCGCCGGCTTTCGCCCAACCGAGCAGCAGGCCGTTCATCATCCGGTCGAGATCGTTCGGGCCTTCATAATTCAGGATTTTCTGGGCGTGGCGGTATTCCCGCTTGCGGATCGCCTCGACGGCGCGGGCGATGGTCGTGATGCGCTCGACGGAACCGTCCGTCTTCAATTCTTCTGCGATCTTCACGCCATCGTCGAAATTGCCGTTCATCAGCAAAGTGATCATCAGGCGCTGCTTGACGTCGACATTGTCCGGTTCGAACTCGAGAGCCGTCCGGTAGAGCTTGGTCGCCGTATCGAGGTCATGATCGACATCGGCGGTTCGGGCGGCGAGAAACGCGCCCGAGAAGCTGTTGACCGAATTCAGATCGAAAGGCTTGCTTTCCTCCACGGCAGCCTTTTCCTCGGCAAAGCCCTGGGAAGCGCCGGAAAGAGACGCCAAGGCCAGGAATGCTGCGCCGCTGAGCAGGCGAAGAAGGTGTTTTTGCCGCATGACAAGCCTTTCGTTACGGTCGGTGCCCCTTGGCGCCGTCGCCGGATTCGCGCGGAATCAGTCCCAAATCATTAACGCATAACCCGGCAAACCGGAATCGGTTTGAGTGCAAGGCAAAACGCAATTCGACATGCTGCCCTCAACTCCGCCCATTCGATGGGATGGTCGCCGACAACATCTGTATCATGAACGGATAGAATGGCTTTTTTGGCGCAATGCGGCAAGAAATTCCTCGGTGGCCTTGCACGGTCTTCGATCGGTTTGTCAGCTCACCCGCTCGATGCAGAAATCGATGACCTCGAGAAGCGCCGCCTTCCAGGGGGATTCCGGCAGTGGTGCCAACGCATCGCGGGCGATCGTGCCGTAGTGCTGCGCCCGTGCAATCGTATCGCTCAAGCCCCCGTAACGGGTGATCAGGCCCAGCGCTTTTTCGAGGTTCTGGTCATCACTCTTGCCGCCTTCGATCGCCTCGCGCCAGAAGCTGCGCTCGTCCGCCGTGCCGCGGCGATAGGAGAGGATGACCGGCAGCGTGATCTTGCCTTCGCGAAAATCGTCGCCGACATTCTTGCCGAGATCGGCAGCCTTGCCGCCATAGTCGAGCACGTCATCGACCAACTGGAAGGCGAGGCCGAGATTCATGCCGTAGGATTTCAGCGCGTTGCGGCTCGCCTTGTCGGTCTTGGCGACGATCGGGCCGACTTCGGCGGCGGCGGCAAACAGCGCTGCCGTCTTGGCGCGGATGACGGAGAGATAGTCGTCCTCAGTCGTTTCCATGTTCTTGGCGACGGAAAGCTGCAGCACCTCGCCCTCGGCGATCACCGAAGCTGCCGTCGAAAGCACGTCGAGCGCCTCCAGCGAACCGACATCGACCATCATGCGGAACGCCTGGCCAAGCAGGAAATCGCCGACGAGAACGCTCGCCTGGTTGCCCCAGATCATCCGCGCGGTCGATTTACCGCGGCGCAGATCGCTTTCGTCAACGACGTCGTCGTGCAGCAATGTGGCCGTGTGCATGAATTCGACTGAGGTCGCAAGCTTCACATGCGCATCGCCGGTAAAGCCGAACATCGCGGCGGAAGCCAGCGTCAGCATCGGGCGCAGGCGCTTGCCGCCGGAGGAGATCAGGTGGTTGGCGACTTCCGGAATCATCTGGACGTCGGAGCCGGCCTTGGACAGGATGAGCTGGTTGACGCGCTCCATGTCCGCCTTCGTCAGGTCGACGAGCGGCTTCACCGATGCCTGTTTGTTTTTGCTGTCTTCCAGCGGTATCACTACGCCCAACACAAGGGACTCCTGTTCAAATTCCAGTTCGGACAATAGAAAGGGGGGCTTGTGGCGGCAAGAGGCGAATTGTCCCGCTTGCTCAAATAAGGCAGGAAAACGATCCGGAATGAAGGAATTGATCCGTACCAATGACGCAGTCGTGCTCTCTTTTGCCGAAAGTCTGATGAAAGAAGCAGGCATCGGTTGTTTCATTGCCGATCAGGGCATGAGTATTCTCGAGGGCTCGCTCGGCCTGTTGCCCCGCCGGTTTCTGGTGGCTGACGACGAAGCGGACGAGGCCCGGCAGATACTGGTCGATGCCGGACTTGAGGCGGAATTGCGTGACGAATGACGACTGCTGCCAGCGAGACCATTGATTCTTTTCATCGTGGTCAATTCCATGTGATCCAGCCGCTGGGCCAGGGGCATCGGTCCGGAATGGACGCGATGCTGCTGGCCTCGCTGGTCGCCTCCGGCAAGCCGTGTCGTGTCGCGGACCTCGGTGCAGGGGCGGGTGCGGCCGGCATGGCCGTTGCCTCGCGGTTGGAGAATGCCGAGGTTCTGCTGGTCGAACGGTCGCCATTGATGGCGGATTTTGCCCGGAAAAGCCTTGCCCTGCCGGAAAATCAACGTTTCGTCTCCCGTATCTCCGTGCTGGAAGCCGATGTCTCGCTGACGGGCCGGGCACGCGTTGCGGCCGGTCTTGCGGACGACAGTTTCGATCACGTCATCATGAACCCGCCCTTCAATGACGCCTCCGACCGCAAGACACCGGATGCCTTGAAGGCTGAGGCGCATGCGATGACCGAGGGCTTGTTCGACATCTGGATACGCACGGCGGGTGCAATCATGAAACCGGGCGGACAACTGTCGCTGATCGCAAGGCCCGAATCGATCGCCGACATCATCTCCGCCTGCGGTCGCCGCTTCGGCGCTATCGAGATCACGCCCCTGCATCCGCGCGCCGGCGAAAACGCTGTGCGTATCCTCGTCACGGCCATCAAGCAGAGCCGCGCCAGGCTGACGCTGCGGGCGCCGCTGGTCATGCACGAGGAGGATACGCACAGCTTCGCAACCTTCGTGGATGATCTGAACAACGGCCGCGCCGCCTATCATCGCCGGCGATGATTTTGGCTGTCAGCCATTGCGTTTGCCGTGCCAATACATACATGCCAGCACAATGATAAATGAATGCAGGGAGTTCAGATGGCCGGACTGTTCAGGAAGCTGTTGCCGAGGCGTTTTCGCAAGGACGGCGTGACGATCCCGGTCGTCAGGCTGCACGGTGCGATCATGGCGGGCGGCGGCCAGTTTCGACCGGCACTGAATCTTGCGACCATTGCTCCGGTGCTTGAAAAAGCCTTTTCCATGAAAGGTGCGCCGGCCGTTGCAATCTCGGTCAATTCGCCCGGCGGCTCGCCCGTCCAGTCGCGACTGATCTATCAGCGCATCCGCGATCTGGCAGAAGAAAAGAAGAAGCGCGTCATCATTTTCGTCGAGGACGTCGCGGCCTCCGGCGGCTACATGATCGCCCTTGCGGGTGACGAGATCATTGCCGACCCGACCTCGATCGTCGGGTCGATCGGCGTCGTGTCCGGCGGCTTCGGCTTTCCCGAGATGCTGAAGAAGATCGGCGTCGAGCGGCGCGTCTATACGGCCGGTTCCAACAAGGTGATGCTCGATCCCTTCCAGCCGGAAAAGGAAACTGACATCGAATTCCTGAAGAGCCTGCAGCTCGAAATCCACGATGTTTTCATCGGCATGGTCAAGGCCCGGCGCGGCCATCTGCTTGCCGATACGCCCGATATTTTTTCCGGCCTGTTCTGGACAGGCAAGCGCGGCCAGGAGCTTGGGCTGGTCGATAGCCTCGGCGACATGCGCGGCGAGTTGAAAAAACGATTTGGCGAGAAAACCCAGCTGCAGCTCGTTTCCGCTTCGCGCGGCCTGTTCGGCCGCCGTCAAACGGGCGCGTCGCTGGCAAGCGGGATGGCCGAACGCTTCGCGGTCTCCGCTGTTTCCGGTCTTGCGGAGGTGGCGGAAGAAAGAGCATTATGGGGCCGCTTCGGCCTTTGATCGTCTCAGGGAAAAAACGGGGGGAGCGCGCATGCCGCAATTGATATTACTGCTGCTGTTCGCAGCCGTCGCCTGGATGGGGTACCGCAAATTCGTGGCCGACGCGGAAAAACTCGCCCGCCGCCAGCAGGAAGCCCGCCGCCAGCAGGAAACCGGCACGCAAGGGACACTGGTCAAGGACCCGGTGACGGGGGAATACAGGCTGAAGAAGCCGGAGTGACGTCTCGCGTTCGCCGCGCACCCCTTGACCCCTTTCGCCCATCATGGCACCAGACAGCCAGCCAATTTCAACCTGGACTGACGCCATGACGATCGCCGCTCTCCCGGACCATATGAACCCGAAGCGCTCCTTCCAGGCGCTGATCCTGACGCTGCACAACTACTGGGCGGACAAGGGATGCGCGGTTCTGCAGCCCTACGACATGGAAGTCGGCGCCGGTACGTTCCATCCGGCAACGACGCTGCGGGCGCTCGGCCCCAAGCCGTGGCGGGCTGCCTATGTGCAGCCGTCGCGCCGCCCGACCGATGGCCGTTATGGCGAAAACCCGAACCGGTTGCAGCATTATTACCAGTATCAGGTGATCCTGAAGCCCAATCCGTCGAACCTGCAGGAGCTTTATCTCGGCTCGCTGGAGGCGATCGGCCTCGATCCGTTGCTGCATGACATCCGCTTTGTCGAAGACGATTGGGAAAGCCCGACGCTCGGTGCCTGGGGCCTTGGCTGGGAGTGCTGGTGCGACGGCATGGAAGTTTCCCAGTTTACCTATTTCCAGCAGGTCTGCGGTATCGAATGCTCTCCTGTGTCGGGCGAGCTGACTTATGGTCTCGAGCGCCTCGCCATGTATGTGCAGGGCGTCGACAACGTCTACGACCTGAATTTCAACGGCCGTGAGGGCGATGAGAAGATCAGTTACGGTGACGTCTTCCTGCAAGCCGAGCAGGAATATTCCCGCCACAATTTCGAATATGCCAATACAGCCATGCTGCAGCAGCACTTTGTCGATGCCGAAAAGGAATGCCTGGCACTTCTCGCCGCCGGCGCGCCCGACAGTAGCGCCAATGCCGTCCTGCACAAATGCGTGTTCCCGGCCTATGACCAGTGCATCAAGGCGAGCCACGTGTTCAATCTTCTCGATGCGCGCGGTGTGATCTCGGTCACCGAACGCCAGAGTTATATCCTGCGCGTGCGGACGCTCGCAAAGGCCTGCGGCGAGGCGTTTCTGCTGACGGATGCCGGTGGGGTGAACGTGGCCAATCAGGCGGCTTGATCGGGATGAGGGAGTGCGTTGGCGGTTGTCATCGTGCTGATCGCTGTCTGGGCACAAATGGTCCGCCAAATCCACGCGCTTCAGGTGAAGGCCGTGGCAGCAATCAGTAATCGAGAAACCGAAACGATAGTGGCTTCGGCGGCCTGATTTCAGTTCGCGATTAAGGGCGAGGGCGCGGAGTAGCTAACTTGCTTCGGCATGCCGTCAACACCAGGCGCGGCCAAGACGGCGTGGGAAGCCGATACGGGAGCTTACTCCGATCGAAGCCGGACGTCGAATGATCGACTGCATTTTCCGATGCCGTCAGCGCCTGCGCGAATAGCGCACCCGTACCGGCAGGAAGCTCTTCTGCTGGTGTTGCTGTTTCTGCGCGTGGCTGGCCGTCATGTGGCTCAGGCAGACGAGAACCAGTGTCGACAGGGTGATCATGGAGATGATGGTCATGTTTCAAGTTTCGCAATTCACCGAGTGTTGAGCCGGCGCGAAATGGACCTGCCGGTGAGGTTTCGGAACGGCCTTCACGGCCGGTGGAGCGACGCCATTGTCGCACTTACGCTGAAAATATCGCCGCAGGATATGCTTTCCGCCGCCGGCAGAAAATCGCGATTTCTAACTAGACGATCGGGACGTGCAAGTGTCGCCAAATCTGGCCGTTTCATGGAGAAAACCGGAAAGCGGCACGGAATTGCAATCAGTGAGGGTATTTTGTTATTTTATCGATCTGTGTGTGCAATTAAACTGTTGAGCTGTTCAGCAAGCGTTTAAAGAATTTGTTTTAAGCTGCGTCCACGTGAAGAATTCAGGACGCACCATGGAAGACGAGGACATTCTCCCGCCGGCGGTTTTAGCCTCGATGCTGATGCGAATGTTCGAGTTCGCACCGATCGCGATGGCGATTACGACCAGTGATGCGAAGACGTCCAGCTATGCGAAGGTCAACGACGCCTACCTGAAGCTGACCGGCCTGAAATGGGAAAACATCCGGGGCAAGAGACTGACTTCGGACGGGGCCGCGATCGACAACCCCGCCCGCGACCGCCGTCATCGTCTGCTTGCGGAAGAGGGCGCCTATGAGCTGGAGGAAGTCGATATTGCCTACGCCGATGGTACGATCATTCCGACCTTGATCTCCGCGCAGAGAACCGTCGTCGATGGCGTTTCTTTCGACGTCGAAGTGATCGTCGACGTATCGGCGCGCGTCAGACAGCAACGCGAAATTGAAAATGCGCTGAAGACATCGGCGCGGACCGACGCCCTGTCAGGCCTTCCGAACCGCGCCTGTTTTGACGAGGTCGTTGTCGATTCTGTCGCGCGCAGCATGTTGAACGACCGGAAACTCGCGCTGGCCTTCATCGACCTCAACGGCTTCAAGACGGTGAACGATACAATGGGACATGCCGCCGGCGACGAGGTTCTCAGAACCATCGCAAGCCGCCTGCGCGAGAGCTTTCGCGCCACGGATTTCATTGCAAGGGTCGGTGGTGATGAATTCGTCGTCCTGCTCGACATCGATCTGAAGCTTGCCGCTGACGTACAGCAGAATATACAGGATGCCATGGAGCGGGTTTTCAAGCCGATTGCGATCGACGGACGCGTGACCTACACGGGCGCGGCCGTGGGCGTCACGTTCCTGCAGCCGGATGATACGCCTGCTTCCTTCGTGCGGAGAGCCGACGAGTACATGTATATCGCCAAGGCAAGCGAACAGCGCGTGGCCGTCGTCTGTTTCGGGCAGATTTTGGAGTCAGCCTCGGCGCCATCACACAAGGGCCGTTTGAACGGGGTAGGTTAGTGGGGCAGGGAGCAGGCCATTTTTTGCTCCATTAGCCCCGAGCTGTCACGATCCAAATTGAAGCAGCGAGCTTTACGTTGGCCTGATCACTAAGATCCGCAAGGGCTTTTCTTAGCTTCGGCTCCACCGTCGACTGGATGGCCGGGTTTTCTCGGACGATTTTACCCAGTGCACCTACTTTGAGTAATACCCGCGTCATCGCTTCCACATCGCCACTCGTGACGAGTTCCTTGTGAGGTCTGACGGCAATGGCTTCAAACCCGGCGGCAGTTAGAATAGTTTGAATGTGCTTTGGGTCAGCGAAACTGAACGGGCTTTCGTCGGTGGCTGATCGAAAACCCGCCGCTACAAGCGGAAACCGGTCCAATTCGTTTTCCTGCAGAGCCTGCCAACAACTGAACGCAACTCTTCCGTTCGGCTTTAGAACCCGGCGAAAATTTGAGAACGCAGCGACCGGGTCATTGAACGACATCACGCCAAATCGAGAGAATATGGCATCGACACTGTGAGGCGGCAGATCAAGTGTCTGAGCATCGGATTCGATCAACTTAACATGACCGAGTTGCCCAGTTCTTCTCGCGGCGATTTCGAGAAGCCGCCTAGCGATGTCCACGCCTAAGACTTGTCCTTCATGCCGAACTCGCTCGGCCAACTGTAGAAGTGTTTGCCCAGTGCCGCAGCCGACGTCGAGCACCGTCTCCCCGCCAACCAGTTGCAACTCGTGCATGGCTGTCAGCCCAAGCGGGGAAAGCTGGCGATCAATGAGTTCGTATTCCTCGGCCCATGCCTTCGCGTGCAAGTAGCCGGGATCGTGGTTGATGGTGCTTTCGTTCGTCATGTCCGCATCCACCCTCTCATATCGTCTGCGCTTCCGTTATCTCGCACCTCAAACGGTAAGCGATGAGCGTATGGAGCCATTTGCAACATAATCCAATGTTGTCCCCGTTCGAGCGATGGGGAATCAGCCATTGGCGGGAAAGCCGTTCCTCAAACCAGATCGCTGGCATCGACACCGACCTGCCACACCGGCTTGAGAGTCGGATAGCTGCCGGTCGGCAACTGGCCGGCATAGGTCTGCAGTGCGCGGCGAACGCCGGTCGGCTGTTCCACGGAAGCGCCGCTCGCATAGGCGACGAACAACGCCGTAAAGGCGATGACGTTGATGAAGGTTGCGAGCGTTTTCATGGGGTCCGGTGCTTTGCGCGTTCGGTGTTGATCTGATGGACCCACTATCGATCAAACACCGCCGTCGCGCGGTTCCCGCTGGAACAGGGCGATACGGCTGAAATGGGAAAAGCGGTGGGGTGGCGTGAGCGGTTGAAATTTGTCTTTCAACGGCAGCGTTCGATCCTTAAGTTGCGGAAAACAAATGTTCCCGGAAGGAAATCCTGATGATTGCTCTGGCCATCGCTGCGGTCGTGATCCTGTATCTGATTTTCATCTACAACGGCCTGGTCAAGGCCCGGCAGGTGAAGGAGGAGGCATGGTCCGGCATCGACGTACAGCTAAAGCGCCGCGCCGACCTGATTCCCAATCTGATCGAGACCGTCAAAGGCTACGCCGCCCACGAAAAGGGCACGTTGCAGGAGGTCGTCGAGCTTCGGAACAAGGCGCAGGCCTTGCCAACGGGCGATGTCGCCGGACGTGCCGCGACCGAAGGCTTGCTCAGCCAGGCGCTCGGCAAGCTCTTTGCTCTGGCGGAAGCCTATCCGGACCTCAAGGCCAACCAGAATTTCTCCGAATTGCAGCAGTCGCTGGAGGAGATCGAAAGCGAAGTGCAGATGGCCCGCCGTTATTACAACGGCGCCGCCCGTGATCTCAACGTCAAGGTCGAGAGCTTCCCCTCCAATCTCGTCGCCGGCCCCTTCGGCTTCGCCAAGGCCGCCTATTTCGAAATCACCAACGAAGCCGACCGCGCCGTACCGGTGGTGAAGTTTTGATCTAGCCCGAAACGGCATTCCGTCGTAGACGGCTGTCGACAATCGATAGACGCGCGGCCGGGAACGCGGCCATGCTGAAGGCATCAAGAGACATGAGCATGACCAACGCCGATCAGAAACTGACCATCATTCCATCAGGCCAGCCGCTTGAAGGCCGCGTCAGCCCGCCCGGTTCGAAGTCGATCACCAACCGGGCGCTGCTGCTTGCCGGCCTTGCCAAGGGCACGAGCCGCCTGACGGGTGCGCTGAAGAGCGACGACACCCGCTATATGGCCGACGCGCTCCGCGCCATGGGCGTTGAGATTTCCGAACCGGACGACACGACCTTTGTCGTCACCGGAACCGGAAAACTGTCGCCGCCGGAAAAGTCGCTGTTCCTTGGCAATGCCGGCACGGCGACGCGATTCCTGACGGCGGCCGCGGCCCTTGTCGAGGGAACGGTGGTCGTCGACGGCGACCAGCATATGCGCAAGCGGCCGATCGCGCCGCTGGTGACTGCCTTGCGCTCGCTCGGTGTGACGGTGGAGGCCGAAACCGGATGCCCGCCGGTGGTGGTTAGCGGCACAGGTGACTTTGCCAAGGACCACGTCACCATCGACGCCGGCCTCTCGAGCCAATATGTCTCTGCCCTTCTGATGGCCGCCGCTGGCGGTTCCCATCCCGTCAATATCGAACTTGCCGGTGAAGAAATAGGCGCGCGCGGTTATATCGACCTCACCGTTGCCGCCATGCGCGCATTCGGTGCCGAAGTGACGCAGGCAAGCCCGTCGATCTGGCAGGTCGCGCCCACTGGCTACAAAGCCACCGACTATGTCATCGAACCGGATGCTTCCGCCGCGACCTATCTCTGGGCAGCGGAAGTTCTGACCAGCGGCAAGATCGACCTCGGCGTCGCGGCGGCCGCGTTCTCGCAGCCGGACGCAAAATCCTATGAAGTGATTGCCAGCTTCCCGCATATGCCTGCGGTCATCGACGGCTCGCAGATGCAGGATGCCGTGCCGACGCTTGCGGTTTTGGCCGCCTTCAACGAAACGCCGGTACGTTTCGTCGGGATCGAAAACCTGCGCGTCAAGGAATGCGACCGCATTCGCGCGATCTCCACCGGCTTGTCGAATATCCGCCCCGGTCTTGCCGTCGAGGACGGCGACGATCTGCTCGTGGCCTCCGATCCTGCGCTCGCCGGCCAGACGCTGCCGGCCGACATCGATACCTTTGCCGATCACCGCATTGCCATGAGCTTTGCCCTGGCAGGGCTGAAGATCAACGGCATCACCATCCTCGATCCCGGCTGCGTTGCCAAGACCTATCCGCGCTACTGGGACGAACTGGCCTCGCTCGGCGTCGGGCTCGAGGGCGACCGGCCGTAGGGAATCGGCAAACATGGCTCCGTGAACCGGGAAGGTATCGATCGCATGAAACGTCTCTTCGCGGCCCTGGGCTTTATCTGCCTGTTCCTGACAATGGCTGTCGGGGCACGGGCGGAAGAGATATTCACCGCCTATCATTCGGCGATCGATGTTGCGAAAAGCGGCCTTCTGACGGTGACTGAAACGATCACCGCCAATGTCGAAGGCAACCAGATCAGGCGCGGCATCTATCGCGATTTTCCACTGACCTTCACCGACAGCCGTGGCCGCACCGTAAAGGTTGATTTCAAGCTTCTCTCCGTCGAGCGCGACGGTGCAGAGGAGCCCTATCGCACCGAAGGTATCAGCGGCGGCATCCGTATCTATACCGGCGACAAGGATGTGTTTTTGCCGCGTGGCGAGCACACTTTCCAGTTCACCTATGAGACAGCGCGCCAGATTCGTTTTTTCGACCATCACGACGAACTCTACTGGAATGTGACCGGCACCGAATGGGCTTTTCCCATCGAAGAGGCATCCGCGACGGTCACCCTGCCGGCAGGCGCGAGACCCGAGGCGCTGGACGTCTTCACCGGCCGCCATGGCGCGACTGACAAGAACGCCCGCGCGCTCGAGGATGGCGACCGTCTGGTCTTCACTACGACGCGCCGCCTTGAGGCGAACGAGGGGCTGACCATCGCCGTCAAGATGCCCAAGGGCAGCATCGATCCACCGTCCGTATCACAGGAAAGGGTCTGGTGGTTTTACGACAACCTGCCGCCGATCCTTGCGATTGCAGGCTTCGCGATCACGGCACTGTATTATTCGCGCATGTGGCTGAAAGTCGGGCGCGATCCGGCCCGCGGCGTCATCGTGCCGCGCTGGGATGCACCGGACGGCATTTCGCCGGCGCTGGTCAACTATATCGACAACAAGGGCTTTTCCGGCCAGGGCTGGACGGCCCTGTCTGCCGCCGCCCTCAATCTGGCCGTCGATGGATACGTTATCCTGAAAGACTTCAAGAATTCGCTGGTCATTACCCGGACAGCCAAGACAAAACCGCCGTCGCTGCCGACAGGCGAGGCAGCGGTGTTGTCCGCTGTGCAGCGCAATGGCGGCGAACTGACGATCGACAAGGAGAACGGCCCTGCCGTCCAAAAGGCCGGCGCCGATTTCCGCAGCGCCATGGAGAGCGAACATCGCGGTAAATACTACAATGCTAATACCGTCTATGTCGTCGGTGGCGTCGTTCTCTCCTTTCTGTTTCTCGCGGCCATCTTCCTGTTCGGCAATCTCGATGAGGAGAGCATCGGCTTCGTCATCGTGCCGGTCGCCGCCGCAATCTTCGTGATGATCTTCATCGTGGTTTTCAGCCACATCTTCCGCCGTCAGGACAGTCTTGCCGGCCGGATTCTCTCTGTTCTGGTGGTCGGCTTCGCCGGCTTCTTCGGCATCAGCATCATCCTCGGCATGGGCGCCGTGTTCTTCTTCGACGCGCTGGAGGCGCATCAACTGCCGTTGCTCATCGGTGTCGGCGGTATCGTGCTCGTCAACATGCTGTTCTTCTACCTGATGGGCGCACCGACGCCGCTAGGCTCGAAGATGATGGATGGTATCGATGGGCTGCGCCAATATCTGACACTGGCGGAAAAGGAGAGGATGAACATGGCCGGTGCGCCGGAAATGTCGCCGCAGCATTTCGAGAAACTCTTGCCCTATGCGGTTGCGCTCGGCGTCGAAAAGCCGTGGTCGCAGACTTTTGACCGCTGGCTTCTCGCCGCCGCCGCCGGTGCCGCCGCCTACCAGCCCGCCTGGTACCACGGCAATGCTTTTGCCGCCGGCTCCTTCGGTGATCGCATGGGCGGCTTCGCAGGTTCCATGGCCAGCACCATGACCGCCTCGCTACCCCCTCCACCCAGCAGTTCATCCTCCGGCTTCTCCAGCGGCGGCGGCTTCTCCGGCGGCGGCGGAGGTGGTGGCGGTGGAGGCGGGTGGTGACGTGGTTGCGTCTGCGGCCGGTCGGAAGGGTACCATGCGCTGATACTTGACGCAGGCTCCGATTTGTATCATCGTATGATACAAATCGGAGATGCCGGGTGATCCGTTCCTTTAAGGATAAGCTGTCTCGATCTGTGGCCGAAGGTACGGTGAAGAAGGGGTTTCCTGCGGATTTGGTTCGCCGGGCACAGCAACTGATAATCCTGCTGAATGCCGCCGCCGACATAAAGGATTTGCGCTCACCACCGGGAAATCGGTTGGAGGCTTTGTCCGGCAATCGGGACGGTCAATACTCCATTCGCATCAATCAACAATGGCGTATTTGTTTCGTGTGGTCAGACGGCGGCGCCGACGAAGTTGAAATCGTCGATTACCATTAAAGAGGAGGGACATCGGATGACTGATACCAATCTGCCTGCAATTCATCCGGGTGAAATCCTGAAGGACCTTTATCTGGAACCAGTGGAGATGAGCGCCGGTGCGCTTGCGAAGAGGCTAAATATTCCAAGGACCCGAATTGAGCGGATCGTAACGGGCAAGACGGGCATTACATCGGATACGGCACTGCGGCTGGCAAAATTCTTCGATACGACACCGGAGTTCTGGATGAACATGCAGGTGAGTTACGATCTCAAGATCGAGGCGGAGCGAAATAAAGCAGAGATCGAGCGCATCGCTGTCCGTGATGCCGCCTGAGCGGTGACTTTTCCGCCATTGAATGGATGACTTTTGCTGCCGGGCTTGCTAAGTCCCCCGCAATCCATTGATCCCGTAGAAAAGCATCCAGTCCATGCCCGATCTTCTGCTTGAACTCCGCTCCGAGGAAATCCCGGCCCGTATGCAGCGCAAGGCTGCCGGCGACCTGAAGAAGCTCCTGACTGATGCGCTGGTCGAGGCGGGCCTGACCTACGAGGGTGCCCGGGAATACTGGACGCCGCGGCGCCTGACGCTCGATATTCGCGGCCTGAACACCCGCTCGGCCGATGTCCGCGAAGAGCGCAAGGGTCCGCGCACCGACGCCAACGAAAAGGCGATCGAGGGATTTTTGCGCGGTGCTGGCCTCACTTCGATCGAGCAGGCGCATGTCCACAGCGATCCGAAGAAGGGCGATTTCTACGTCGCCCACCTCGTCAAGCCCGGCCGCCCGACGGAAGAGATCATCGCCGAGGTGATGCCCGGCATCATCCGCAATTTTCCCTGGGGCAACCCGATGCGCTCGGGCGTCGCCTCGGCAAAGCCGGGCTCGCTGCGCTGGGTACGGCCGTTGCAGTCGATCGTCTGCCTGTTCGGCCCGGAACATGAGGAAACGCACGTCATCCCGTTCGAGGTCGATGGCATCGTGGCGTCGAACGTCACCTACGGCCATCGCTTCCATGCGCCGGAAGCCATCACCGTGCGTCGCTTTGCCGATTACGCCGAGAAGCTGGAAAAGGCCAAGGTCGTGCTCGACGGCGATCGCCGCAAGGACATCATCCTCCACGACGCCCGCGATATCGCCTTTGCCAGCGGTCTCGAGTTGGTCGAGGATGAAGCCCTGCTGGAGGAAGTCTCCGGCCTCGTCGAATGGCCGCAGGTGCTGATGGGCTCCTTCGAGGAGGACTATCTGGCGATCCCGTCGGAAATCATCCGGCTGACCATCAAGACCAACCAGAAGTGTTTCGTCACGCGCCGGCCGGGCGAGGAAACCCTGTCGAACAAATTCATCCTCGTTGCCAATATCGAGGCCAAGGACGGCGGCAAGGAAATCGTCCACGGGAACGGCAAGGTTGTTCGCGCTCGTTTGTCGGACGCCAAGCATTTCTGGACCCGCGACCAGGGCAACCTGCCGGACCTCGAAACGCTCGAAGCGTCCGCTGAAAAATTCGACCTCGACCTGAAAAAGCCGCTCGACCAGCGCATGGCCAAGTTGGATGCGCTGAATGTAACGTTCCACGCCAAGCTCGGTACCGAAGGCGAGCGCGTCCAGCGCATCCGCACGCTTGCCGCCGAACTCGCCAAGGTTACCGGCGCCGACCCGAAGCTGGTCGATCGTGCCGTCGTGCTCTCCAAGGCCGACCTGCGCACCGAAGCCGTCGGCGAGTTCCCCGAGCTTCAGGGTATCATGGGCCGCAAATATGCGCTTTTGCAGGGCGAAGATGACTCAGTCGCGACCGCGATCGGCGACCACCGCAAGCCGCAGGGCCCCTCCGATAGCGTGCCGACCGATCCGGTCGCGCTGACGGTGGCGCTGGCGGACAAGCTGGATACGCTGGTCGGCTTCTGGGCAATCGACGAGAAGCCGACGGGTTCAAAGGATCCGTATCAGCTGAGGCGTGCGGCGCTGGGCGTGATCCGGATCATGCTGGAGCGGAAGGTGCGTTTCGATTTACACCAATTGCCAGTGTATCGGATCAGCACAATTGAGCAGAAGAAAGCACGTGCTACGCGCTTCGATATTCCCGAGCAATTTATCAATGACCACGAGATCGAGAAGTTCGTTGATAGCGAAGACTATCCAATAACTGACGATACCATTCAGAATTTGAAATACGTTGCAATGAACTATCTTGATAAAGTCATTGAACGTGAGGTCGATGACTCTTCAAAAGGCAACGCTAACGTTGAACGGATTTCCTCCAAAAATTTGTTCGGATTTGAAGCGGGACACATCGACCTCCTCTCCTTCTTCCACGACCGCCTCAAGGTCTACCTTCGCGACCTCGGTGCCCGCCACGACTTGATCGACGCCGTGCTGACGCCCGATGCCGACGACCTCCTGATGGTCGCCCGCCGCGTCGAGGCTTTGACCGCCTTCATCACCTCGGAAGAGGGTCTGAACCTGCTCGCTGGCACCAAGCGCGCCACGCAGCTTCTGACCGCCGAGGAAAAGAAGGGTACGGCAGTCGCCGCAACCGTCGATCCCGCACTCTTCAAGCTCGATGCCGAAAAGGCGCTCCATGCCGCCGTCACGCAAGCCTCCACCGAGGCGAGCGATGCCGTCGCCAAGGAAGATTTCCGCTCGGCCATGGAAGCCCTGTCGAAGCTGCGCGGCCCCGTCGACCAGTTCTTCGCCGACGTCCTCGTCAACGACGAAGACCCGGCCATCCGTGCCAATCGTCTCGCTCTGCTCGGCCTGATCCGCGCGGCGACGGGAACGGTTGCTGACTTCTCGAAGATTTCGGGATAAGGCTGTCGCGGCGGCGTGCAACCCCGCTGGGATTGGGCAGAAGAGCTACCTCCAATTCCATCATGCTCGCCCTCGTGGCGGGCATCCAGCGACCCGACGTCCGTCGGGTCAAAAGACTCTTCACCTGATAGGCGTTGAGGGATGTCTGCGGCGATCAGTAGAAAACGCGGTAAATGCTGCCCGACAATAGCTTTTGTCGAAAGACACCGGTCATTATTTTTTTCCGGGCGACGCCTACCCAATACAATTGGGGGATATTACCTACAAGGTTGAGACAAGCGACAACTGCGCCCTTGTCTGCAGGTCACCCGGAAAAGAACGATGCGCAAGACGTTGATAATCGCGATTAAGCTTATCTGGGCGTTTTCGGTCATTGTAACCGGAACTGCCTTCGGCGCGTTCTATGGTTGGGCGCAGCATGGATTGGTGGGTGCGATTGCGCTCGGGTTTGTTGGCTTGGTCGTTAGCGCGTTCATCGCAAGCTCTCCCGAATTGCTTCTGGAATTCGTGATGTGAACACTTGCCGCGAGGAATGCGGTCAAGCCGAATGATCGGCTGAACCAGCTTCGGTCGCACCCTCATCAGTCCTGTTTCAACCTCAACCGTTCGAGCAGCATGCGAAAACCCTGTACCGCCCGTTTCGATGTCTCCTGCGGGTCGTCGGAATTCGCGATCCATAGGGCGGCGTGGCTGCTGGCGCCGTTGATCATGCGCGCCGTCGCCTCCTCGTCGACATCGATAATCACGCCGTCTTGTCTGAGTTCATGGAGACTTTTTCTGATGGCTGCGATGCAGCCGTTGGTGCTTGGCCATTGGGATATATCGCCGAGGACCGCAGGACCGTCCCGGAACATGATCCGCTGGATCTCCGGCTCAACCGCCATCTCGATATAGGTCGCGCACTCGTCCACGAAACCGTCCCAGCGTGTCGGCGCACTGGCGGAAACCTTGTGCAATCGCGCCGTCATCTCGGCGTCGATCTCCTGGATGACTGCCTGGAACAATCCCTTCTTGTCGCCGAAATGGTGGTAGAGCGCGCCGCGGGTGAGGCCCGCCGTGGCCGTGAAATCGTCCATTGAGGATTGCGCATACCCAACAGTTCCGAAGGCGTGCCGGGCAGCCGCAAGCAGCTTGGCGCGTGTTTCGGCGATCATTTCCGGACGCGGTTTGATCACGAATTCTCCTGATTGAGATACGCAACGTATTTTATTTGACATACATGGCGTATGCAACTACCTAATGACATACGCCACGTATGTAAGTGGTGCGCCCGACCATGGAAGGAGCATCGGATGCCTAATCCCTACAAAGAAATATTCAGCGTGCCGGGAGCCAAAGGTTTCTCGGCGGCCGGGTTCCTTGCCCGCCTGCCGATTGCCATGGCGCCGATCGGCATTGTCGCCATGCTGTCGCAGGCCCGCGGCGAATACTGGATCGCCGGTGCGGTTTCGGCGACGTTTGCACTGACGAACGCACTCGCCGCGCCGCAGATATCGCGACTGGTCGACCGATTTGGACAAAGCCCGGTCATCGTGCCAACCACGCTTGTCTCTGTTCTTGCCTTCATTTCCCTCATCCTGGCCTCCCACCGGGACTGGCCCGAATGGACGCTGTTCGCATCCGCCTTTCTGGCAGCGGTCATGCCCAGCATTCCCGCAATGCTGAGGGCGCGCTGGACGGAAATTTTCCGCGATCGCCCCGAGCTCAACACCGCCTTCGCCTTTGAATCCGCAGCCGATGAACTGGTCTATATCGCCGGAGCGTCGCTCTCGGTCGGGCTGGCGGTCGCATTGTTTCCCGAAGCCGGTATGCTCGCCAGCACCCTTTTCCTCGCTGTCGGAACCGCCGCTTTCATTCTGCAGCGGTCGACGGAGCCGGCCGTGCGTCCGGTCGAGGCAGGAACGTCGCGGACGTCGGCCATTCGCCTGCGATCGGTGCAGATCATAACGCTGGCGCTGGTGTTCGTCGGATCCATGTTCGCCACGGCGGAAGTCACCACCGTTGCCATCACCAAGGAACTCGGACAGCCAAGCGCTGCAAGTCTTGTCATTGGCGTCTACGCGATCGGATCCTTCGTTGTCGGGCTCATCCTCGGTGCCCTGAATTTGCGCACACCGTTGCAGCGGCAGTTGCTGATCGCCGTCAGCGTGCTTGCCATCACCGCCGTGCCCCTGCTGTTTGCCGATACGGTGGTCCTTCTGGCTCTCGCCGTCTTCCTGAGCGGCATCGCCATCTCGCCCACTTTCATCACCGCCTTTGGCCTGATCGAGCGCCGGGTCCCGGAATCGATGCTGACGGAGGGTGTCACCTGGGTCATGACCGGCATCGGAATTGGCATGGCTCTGGGGGCGTTTCTCGCAGGCTGGGTCGTCGACAGTTTCGGCGCGCAAAACGGCTTCTGGCTCTCCGTGGCTGCTGGCGTGGCGGTTGTGATCACCATCGCATTGGGTCAGAAAACTCTGGGCGGCGGCAGAACGGAAACGGCCATCGGCGCGCTGCCCCAGGCGGCGGAGTAGGGGGAGTTAGAAGAACTGGGGATGGATCAACTGACCGGTTGTTCTGTGACTGACGGGCAAAATCCCAAAGAGCATGGCGTGCCGGCGGTGCACGCCATGCTCGCTGTTGTTAAAGCGGAACAGCGGATCAGTTTCGCACCATTGTCCATTCCCTCTGGAATTCGATCCCGCACCGCGTTATCCCATGCACATGACCGCAAAAATCCTCGTCAGCGCCTGTCTCATGGGCCATGCCGTTCGCTATGACGGGCAGGCGAAGCCGCTTGTGCATCCGGCGCTCGATCGCTGGCGGGAGGAGGGGCGGCTGGTGACGATTTGTCCGGAAATGTCGGCCGGCATGCCGGTGCCACGCCTGCCGGCGGAGATCGAACCGGGAAAATTTGCCGTCGATATTTTGTCCGGCAATGGCCGCGTGTTGGAAAGCGGCGGCGGCGATGTGACGGAAGGGTTCCGGCAGGCGGCGGAAAATGCCCTGGCACTGGCGCTTGAAACCGGCTGTCGCTTTGCGCTCCTGATTGACGGCAGCCCCTCCTGCGGCTCAGGCTTCGTCTATGATGGCCACTTTGCCGGTCGCCGCCAGCCGGGCGAGGGGGTGACGGCGGCGCTTTTGAAAGCAAACGGAATTCGGGTGTTTTCCGACAGGCAGATCGAAACGCTGGCGGCGCTGATCGGATTGGCAAAGGAGTGAGCCGCAAAAAAATTACGCCCCTGCTTCTCTCAGGGGCGTAACTTCTCGCCTTGGAAGGCGAATGCCCGATCAGCCTTTCAAGCGCGGCTGGCTAGGGCAGGGACAGGGATGTTCCGGGATTATTTTAGTCGAAGTTGGAAGTTTTCGAGATCAACTTCTTGTGACTGGCTGTCTTGCGGCGTTACCGCTGCCATGCCGGCCATCGATGCAGTGGAGACCGCGCTGGTTTTCGCCGTACTGTCGATGATGGAAAGCGTCGCCGTTGCCTCCGCTTCGGCAGGCAGGGCATCCGTTGTTGCAGCCTTGGCCAGGTGCTCGGCAGGAGCCATTTTTACCTGCGCTGCCTTGACGTCTGCTTCCGAAGCCTTGCTGATGAAGACCACCGGCGAACCGCCGAGCCAGGCTTCGGTGCGCATCAGCTTCATCTCGCCGTTGATTTCCTTCAGTTCCACCCGTTCGGTGCCGGGCGCGATTTCCGGAACGATGTAGCCGGTTTTCCTCTTGACCACTGGCGGCGGGCAATGCGCGCATGTGATTTGCGAGATGCTGCTGTTGGCATCCTGTCCCGATGCGATGGTTTCGATCGAAGAAGCGCTGGCTGTGCCGGCCGCAGCCAGGCTTGCGAGTGTGAACAAAAGCGCGCGCATCAGCATTCTCCTCGATAATCCGTAAGGAGAGAATATGCGTTCTCCGTTACGTTCCCGTCAGGAGAATTGGTAAAAATTGAGTGAGTTTTTCGATCCGTCGCGCACGTCCCTCACGAGTCAGGCCTTCTCGCGCTCGATCGCCTGCCAGCCGATGTCACGGCGGCAGAAGCCGTTGTCCCATTCCACCTGGTCAAGCGCCGCATAAGCGGCGTCTCTGGCGGCGCTGACGGTACAGCCCGTGGCCGTCACGTTCAGCACGCGGCCGCCGGTTGCCACCAGCTGCCGATCCTGCAGAGCCGTTCCGGCATGAAACACCTTCGTCGCCTTATCTTCCTGCGGCAACCTGACGATTGGGGTGTTCTTTTCGTAGGTGCCCGGATAGCCCTTCGAGGCCATCACCACGGTCAACGCCGCCTCGTCGCTCCAGTCTGCCGTGATGGAGGCAAGCGTGCCGGTTGCGGCCGCATAGAGCAGCGGCAACAGGTCGCTCTTCAGCCGCATCATCAGCACCTGGCATTCCGGATCACCGAAGCGGACATTGTATTCGATCAGTTCCGGACCCTTGGCGGTGATCATCAGCCCGGCGAACAGCACGCCGGTAAATGGATGGCCGCTATCGGCCATGCCGGCGATCGTCGGCTCGATGATCTCGCGCATCGTGCGCTCGACCATTTCCGGCGTCATCACCGGGGCAGGGGAATAGGCGCCCATGCCGCCGGTATTCGGTCCGGTGTCACCCTCACCCACGCGCTTGTGGTCCTGCGCTGAGGCAAGCGTCAGTGCCGATGTGCCGTCGCAGAGGCAGAAGAAGCTCGCCTCCTCGCCGTCAAGATAGGCCTCGACCACGACCTCCGCTCCGGCAGCGCCGAAGGTGCCGGAAAAACAGCTGTCCACGGCTTCAAGCGCCTCATCGAGCGTCATCGCGACTGTCACGCCCTTGCCGGCGGCAAGGCCATCAGCCTTGATGACAATCGGCGCGCCCTGTTCGCGGAGGTATGCTTTTGCCGGCTCGGCGGAGGTGAAGCGTTGGTAGGCGCCGGTCGGAATATTGTATTTGGCGCAGATGTCCTTGGTGAAGCCCTTGGAGCCTTCAAGCTGGGCCGCCGCCGCAGACGGGCCGAAAACGGCGATGCCGCCATCGCGCAAGGTGTCGGCAAGCCCCGCCACCAGCGGCGCTTCCGGGCCGACGACGACGAAATCGATCGCTTCGTTGCGGCAGAAGGCAAGCACCGCACCGTGGTCCTCGGTGTTGAGATCGACCAGCGTCGCTTCCTCGGCGATGCCAGGATTGCCGGGGGCCGCATACAGCGCCGTCAGAAGCGGCGATTGCGCCAGTTTCCATGCCAGCGCATGTTCGCGCCCGCCCGACCCGATCAACAGAACTTTCATCGCCTACTCCCGCAGCCCGCAGTGTTGAGGTGCGGTTAAGACGAGGGCGGTCCAAGGTCAAGGAGAAATCGGGACTATGCCCGGATTACCGGCGGTTCAGAGCAGGCGGGATGATCCTGCGCGCCGCTTGCGGCTGGCGGCGAGAATGCGGTCTCCGTCATGGCCGGCGATCTGTGCAGTCTGCTTCAGCGCCCAAATCGACAAGTCCGGCAACGTCAGCGGCTTGCTGATGAGGTAGCCCTGGAAGTGATCGCAGCCGGCCGCCGTCAGCATGGCAAGCTTTTCGTGACTGTCTACACCTTCGCCGATAACCGACATCTGCTGCGCATGACAGAGCGCGATCATTGCTTTCAGCGCCGGCAGCGATGCCTCGTTTGCAAGGTTTTCCACCAATGCCCGATCGAGTTTAATGGTGTCAGCCGTGTATTCGATGATCTGCTGCACCGAGGTATAGCCGGCGCCGAAATCGTCGATGGAGATACGGAAGCCTTTTTCGCGCAAGGTCTCGATGTTCCTGTGCAGCTGGTCGCCGAGCTTGACGGCAAAGGTTTCGGTCAGTTCGATCTCGATCGTGCGTGGGTCGAGTCCATGCTTGTCGAGGCAGGCACAGAAATAGTCGCTGATCGATTTCGAATGCAGTTCCGCCGACGAGATGTTGATGGCAAGCAGCGTCTCCTGTCCGAACAATTGCTTTAGCCGGTGATGCTCCGACATCGCCTGGTTGATCACCCACCAGTCGATTTTGTTGAACAGGCCGGAGCTTTCGGCGATCGGCACGAATTCGTCTGGCGTTATGTTGCCGAGCGTCGGCGACACCCAGCGCAGCAGCGCCTCGCAGCCGGTCACCTTGCCACCGGCATCGACGATTGGCATGTAGACGAGGTGGAACTGTTCGTCGGGATCGACCAGCCGCAGCTCTTCCTGGATATGGCGGACTCGGTCGCGCTTGTCCTGAAGTGCCCGGGAGAAGCGCGAGGAGCGGTTCTTGCCGTTGGTCTTGGCTTGGTACATCGCCGCGTCGGCATTCGAGATCAATTCGGCAAGGTTCGTCGCATCCGTCGGGCAGATGGCGACGCCGATGCTGGCGGTGACCGGGTAGTGTTTGCCGCGGACTTCAAAACCATTGGAGAATAGGGAAAGAATGGCGGCACACATTTCGCGGATCGTGCCGTCGCCTGACGCCGACTGAACAAGCACGGCGAACTCGTCGCCGGAAAGCCGCGCAAAGATTACCGGTTGCAACGCCCGGCGCGAGACGATCGCACCGACCGCGGTTTCGATTCTCAGTGCCAGCATTTTCAAAAGATCGTCGCCGACGTCGTGGCCGTATTTGTCGTTGACGAACTTGAAGTTGTCGATGTCGATGAACAGCAGGCTGCAGTGCCCGCCTTCCGTCCTGATCTGGTGCACGACATCCGCGGCAAGCGTGTTGAAGCGACCGCGATTGCTGATGCCGGTCAGCGTATCGGTCCAGGATGCGTTCTGCACGAGTTTCAGCACGCGCTGCGATTGGTCATGCAATTGCTTGATATTTCCCGTCAACCGGCCGATTTCGCCGGCTGCACCGGTTTGCCTGATGCTGTCGTGCTCGCCGCTCATCACGGCCGTCACCTGACGGTCGAGCACCGAGATCGGATTGGTGATGAAACGACGAATGAGGATGATCATCAGTCCAACCGAAATCAGGCTCATGGCCAACGCGCCGAGTCCGAGGCCAAGCTTCAATTGCGCCATATGCCCGGACTTGTGTGACGGCGGAACGGCAAGCGTGACAAACAGCGATGGCGCCAGACGAACAGATGCGGAGAGTTCGCTGGAGGACTCCAATGACGGCGTCGTATCGAAGCTGATCGCTGCTTCATATTCCTTCTGCAATGCACGCTGCATGCCGAGAAACTGGGTCGGCTCGATGGCGACCTGAACCAGCAGCGCATTCTTCTTGGCGCTCGGCAGCGGACGGCTGAATGTGACCGGGTCGATGAACTCCGAATAGACGATCAGCGGCCGCATCTGCGGATCGTGAAGATACGTCCAGTCCCGCAACTGGCTGCCGCCTGTCAGCCGGCGGGCCAGCAAAAGCTGCGACATGCCGATCTCGGCAAAAGGGTCTTCGCTGTTTTCAAAATAGTAACCTGGCGTCAGATCCGGATTGAGGATGGTGAAGGAGATGAACATCTTCGGATCGTCGGACAGGGATCGGATGCTCTGCTGCAGCCGGAGTGCGAGCGCGTTGTCACGATAGGTCTGGTTGGTTTCCGAAACGAACAGGCGAACTGCGTTTCCCTCAAGGATCGAGTAGAGAAAGCCGCGGCTCTGGCTGACTTCGTTGCGGAAAAGCGCTGCGAGATGGTCGAGTTGTTGCGAAAGGCGGGCGCGCTCCAGCGCGAAAACCGAATGTCCCTGCGCGAAATAGACCGACAGCGCGGCCAGCAGATAGCCTGCCAGCACGACCGGAAAGATCAGGAAGAAAGCGCGCTTGCCGAGTGTCACTGGAAATTGGCCATCGAACTGATGATGCGCCTGCGCGTCTGGATCGACTGGACGGATAGTTCCTTCTGGTACTGGCTCTTGGCGAGAATATCGGCTGGCGGATATATTTCCTGGTTGGAGCGCATCTCGGCCGGAATGAGGTCAAGCGCCTTTTCGTTGGCCGTCGGCATCGTCAACGCTTCGGCATTGGCCGCCGCACTTTCCGGCGATCCGATGAAATCAAGCAGTTGCAGCGCAAGCGCCTTGCGCGGAGAGCCGGCGGTCACCGCCATACAGTCGAGCCAGGAGAGGGTGCCTTCCTTCGGCACCGCATAGCGCCAGACGCCGGGTGTGCCGGCCTTGTCATTGAGTACATGCTGGTCGCCGCTATAGGCGAGCGCCATGTAGATGTGCTTGCCGTTTTCGGGGCTCTGGATCGAGGTGATCACATAATCGTAAGTGAGCACGAAGGGTGCCTGCTTCTTCATGACCTCGAACGCGGCTTTCAACGTCTCATTGTCATTGGCGTTGATCGATTTGCCAAGCAATGCCAGCGGCGCAACGAAGGCTTCGTTGTGGTCGTCATACATGGCGATGTGTTTTTTCAGCTCCGGCGCCGGCGACATCAGGTCGTTCCAGGAGGTGGGTGTCGTCTTGACCATGTCGGAACGGTAGACGATGCCCATCGTGCCCCAGAGGTAGGGAATGGCATACCCGGCACAGCGGGCATTCCACTCGGGCTGGTAGTCGTTAAACGATGGGACATTCTTGTCCGAAAGCGGCTCCAGGATACCGCGCTTGCCGAACAGGTCAGCACCGTTCTCGCCGATCACGACAAGATCGATATTGCTGCTTGGGTCCGAAAGCACCTCGTCGCGCGCATCGCCGCTATCGTAATAGATCTGGTTGACGGCAACGCCGGTCTTTTCCGTCCAGCGGTCGAGGATTTTCTGGTCGATATAGGATTCCCATATCAACAGGTTCAGCGTTTCCGCGTATCCGGGCGAGGCTGCGAAAGACGCGCCAAGCGCGGCGGAAACGGCAATAAACGTTTTGCGCATCGAAATCACCCCGGTAGTCCCCGAGGTGAACCTTAGCGCGCAATGCTTGATGAATACTTACAAGGAGATGCGCCGGGTTGCTATTGGAACGCGGTATTCGCAAACAGCACGAAATTCGTGATCCGCCGCCGTAATATGCAGCGGCGGCGCAACGCAATATGCCGCAAAAACGTCATTCAGGCTTGGTCGCGCTCGATCTAGCGGTGGCGGTTTTGACGTGCAGGCGCTTGAAATGCCTGCGGCGCCATCTGCGCCACGCGAGATCCAGCGGATAGAGCCAGCTGTCCCTCGGCCGCTCGAAGGTCATCAGCCAACCCTCGAACTTGATGTCGTTCTTGTAGACCTGCGACAGTAGTGTTTCATCAACCAGACGCAGCGGCGCGAGCCAGTTGAGATACTGGCTGCGCTTCCAGGCCCAGCCCGACTGTTGTACGCGCATCGCCTGATGGCAGGTCAGCACATGGATCACCAACTGGCTGCCCGGCTTGTGGCAAATCGCTTTCAGGTTCGAAATGAAGTTGTCCTGTTCGTCCGGATGGACATGGGACGCGACATTGTAGCTGAAGGTGACGTCGATGCCGGCCGCGATCACCTCGTCGAGCTTGTCATCGATCGTACCCAATACCGGTCGCTTCTCGCGAACAAGCTCTTCACCGATCAGTTGCTCGCCGGTATCGACCAGATATTGCGACACATCGATGCCGAAATAGCAGTCGGCCGCTTGGCGCTCGATGATATGGACGCCGACACGCAGGCTGCCGCAGCCGTAATCACATAGTTTTGCGTTATGATCGATTTCACACCGATCATAGATGCGCTTGGCTCCCGTGACGCCGGCCGCACGCCAGTCCGTGCCGGATTTGAGGGTTGGCCCGAGCGTCGCGTGCGCAGTCCCCTTTTCAAGGGACTTGCGGATCGCTTCCGTCGAGAACTGAGAGAACTGGCCGCCAGGGTTCTTCTCGAGCCATTTGGCAAAGTTCGCATCGAACGCTGCGATCTTCTTTTCCGCCGGATTTTCCGGCGGGATATTCGCCGTGCCCTCGGATACGTTCTCTGATGTACTGTCGGACAATGTCGTTTCCCCCTGGCAGACGCCCGCCACCCGGATCGTCTAACAAATTCGGTTGCGACCTACAAGACGAAGCACAAGCACAAGTTTCGGGGTAAATGCGAAAAGGTGCGACAGGGCCTGTGGCATCTTGGCATGAGTCCGAGGCTCGAAATCCGCACGGATTGATGCCAATCATGCGCGTCTTCGAGGAGGAATTGCTGTGAGCTATCTGATGTTCAAATCCCTACATATAGCGTCCGTCATCACGTGGATGGGCGGGATGGTGCTTTTGTCGGTGGCTTTGCTGTGGCTGTGTCGCGGGGAGCGGCCGCGCAGCGAGCGGGAAACGGCTCTGGTCGCGGCCATCAAACGCTGGGATAGCCGCGTGACGTCGCCGGCCATGGGCTTGGCATGGTTATTCGGCATCGTCATTGCTGTACAGGGCGACTGGTTCAGTCAGCCCTGGCTGCACGCCAAGCTCGCCTTTGTCGTCGCGCTCTCGGCATTGCATGGAAACCTGTCGGCAAGCCTGCGTCGTCTGCAGGCCGATCCGGCCCGAGAGCCGCCCGGTTACCTGGCGTATGCCGGGCTTTTCACCCTTGCGGCGATGCTTGGGATCGTCCTTCTGGTCGTTCTCAAGCCATTCTGATCCTACTGGTGGCTCGGCAGCTTCGGCAGGAAAATCGTCAGCAGACCGAGCAGCGGCATGTAGGAGCAGATCGTATAAACGAACTCGATGCCGTTGCGGTCTGCAAAGACGCCAAGCACGGCTGCGCCGATGCCGCCGAAGCCGAAGGCAAAGCCGAAGAACATGCCAGCGATCAAGCCGACGCGGCCGGGCACCAGTTCCTGAGCAAAGACGACGATGGCCGAGAACGCAGAGGAGAAGATGAAGCCGATGAGAATGACCAGTGCAGCCGTCCAGAACAGGTTGGCGTAGGGCAGCAGCAGCGCGAACGGGATGACGCCGAGGATCGAGAACCAGATGACGAAGCGGGCGCCAAAGCGGTCGCCGATCGGCCCGCCGAAGATCACGCCGGCAGCGGATGCGCCGAGGAAAAGGAACAGCAGCAGCTGCGCATCTTGAACGCCGACACCGAACTTCTCGATGGTGAAGAAGGTGAAATAGCTGGAAAGGCTGGACAAATAGGCGTTCTTCGTTGCCGTCAGGATGACGAGGACGATCAATGTCCATATGACCTGATTGCGCGGCAGGGGCAGGGTGCGGCTGACGACCTTCCGGCCCGCCGAACTGCGGCGGTGGCGCGTGTACCAGACGCTGACCCAGGACAGCACCATGAAGCCGGTCAGCGCGATGATCGAGAACCAGCTGAGGCTGCCCTGGCCTCGCGGAATGACGATGAAGGCAGCGAGCAACGGCCCGATCGCCGTGCCGGTATTGCCGCCGACCTGGAAGAGAGATTGCGCCAGACCATGGCGGCCGCCGGAGGCAAGGCGCGCGACACGCGACGCTTCAGGATGGAAGATGGCCGAGCCGATGCCGATCAGGCAGGCGCCCGCGACCAGAACGTAGAAGTGGTGGGCATTGGCAAGCGTGATCAGCCCGGCGCAGGTCGACAGCATGGCTGCCGGCAGCGAAAATGGCATCGGCCAGCGGTCGGTGACGACGCCGACAGCCGGTTGCAGCAGCGATGCCGTCACCTGGAAGGCGAAGGTCAGAAGGCCGATCTGCACGAAATCGAGCGCATAGTTGGCTTTCAGCAGCGGATAGAGCGAGGTCAGCAGCGATTGCATGATGTCGTTCAGCATATGGCAGAAGCTGACCGCGACGATGACGGAAACCGCCGTCTTCTCTGCGCTGATCGATGTGCCTGATGTTACCGTTGCCATGCTGTCTTCCTCGTCCGGTCGTCTGCGTAGTTTGGGATATCTCCTGTCTCTACATCGCTTGTGTCTGGCCTGCTTTTGTGCTCTGGTCTCATTCTTTCGAGAGTGGGCCAAATGCGGATAATCGACCTCACGGGCCAGGACAGCCAGGACGAAAACGAGCATTCAGCCAGTCTTTCCTGGATTGAAAGCGCTGAAGAGCCAGTCCTTGCACTTGGCCGCGTCTATCCCGCCGGCTTCCGGGTGCCGGCTCACAGCCATACGAAGACACAGCTCTGGTGTGCTCGTCGCGGCGTCGTCCTGGTCAGCACGGCCGGCGGACGGTGGATGCTGCCGCCGGGGCACGGGCTGCTGATCCCGGCCGGTCTCGAGCATTTCACCGAGATGATCAGCGAAGTCCACATGCAGTCGATCTATGTCAGCCCTTCGGTTGTCGTTGCGGATACGCCCCGTGTGCTTGAAGTCACCACGCTTGCGGGCAGCCTGATCGAGGAGCTGGTGAAATCGGACGAAAAGCAGTCTACTCTCCGGCGCAACCGGCTGATCATGGAACTGCTGCTCGACGAGATCGGACAATTGCCCGAACGACCGCTTGGCCTGCCGTTTCCCGGCGATGCGCGGCTCGGCCGCCTCTGCCGGCATTTCCTGAAATCGCCGGATGCCAATGCCGGGATAGACGATTGGGCGCGCGAACTTGGCATGAGCCGGCGCTCCTTCACCCGGCTGTTTCGCACCGAAACCGGCGTCAGCTTCGTCACCTGGCGGCAGCAGGCCTGCATCTTCGCCTCGCTGCCGCGCCTGGCCGAAGGCGAGCCGGTGACCAATGTCGCGCTGGACGCGGGGTATGAAAATATAGCCGCCTTCACCACGATGTTTCGTCGGATGCTCGGCAGTCCGCCGAGCACATATCTCAAGGCGCGAGCGTCTTAAGGGAGCGGTCCTGGATTTTCGGTAACCAGCCATCGCCTTGTAAGGAAAAGATTTTCTTCGTTGATGTCGAACCGGCATGGAAAAGAAAGGCTGAACGCTTCTGGTTAACTGGATGGTAGTAGGCTAAAGCCTATAACCCCGCCGAAACGAACCGTTTCAGTTTTGCCCCGTTCTCCGCTGCTGGCCCGTTGTGCCGGCCTTTGCGGGGCTTTGTGTCCGGAGTTCCGAGTTGACCAGCCGATCTGCCCTTGCCCTTTCCCTTGGTGTTTTTCTGACAGTCGCATCCGCTGCCCAGGCGCAGGATGGCCAGTATTTCTGGTCCGGCGACTGGTACCTGAAAGTCGGAGCAACAGGGTTTCTAGGTCCCAAATATGACGGCGCATCGGATCGCCTGTTCCAGGCAGCGCCGCTGATTTCGCTCGGCCGGGCCGGCAGCACGGTGCGATTTTCCTCGCGCAACGACAATCCGGCCTTCGCCTTCGTCGACAAGGGTGCGTTTCGCGCCGGTGTTGTCGGCAAGCTGATCTTCGAGCGTGACGAGGATACTTCGTCCGATTTGAAGGGGCTCGATCCCGTCCGCTTCGGCGGCGAACTTGGCGGCTTTGCCGAGGTCTATCCGACCGATTGGCTGCGCATTCGCGCCGAACTGCGCCAGGGCATCCGCAGCCATCACGGCCTCGTCGCCGATGTCGCGGCCGACGGTTTCGTCGATGTCAGCGACAACGTGCGCCTCTCCGCTGGCCCGCGCTTGTCGGCAGCGACAAGCGATTATTTCGATGCCTATTATGGCGTCAGTTCATCGGAAGCGGCAAAGTCCGGCTATTCGAAATACACCCCGTCCGGCGGCCTGAACTCGGTCGGTGCCGGTGCCGCCATTACCTGGCAGGCGACCGAAAAGCTCGAAACCAGCGCCTTTGCCGAATACAAGCGGCTGATGGGTCCCGCAGCGGATTCCAGCCTCGTCAGGGAAGGTGGCAGCCGAAACCAGTTCCTGGTCGGCCTTTCCGCCACCTACCGTTTCGATTTCACGCTGGATTGAGTTCGGCCTCCTAACCAGATCGCTTGACCGCGCTCTTTGGCGGTTGCAAACAGATTGCATGAGCACCAATCCAGCCGATTCCGGGCGCGTCCGCGACGCGCCGTCCAACAACTGGGTCTACCGCGTCCTGCCACGGCCGCTCTGGCCCTATGCGCAGCTTGCCCGATGGGATCGTCCGATCGGCTGGCAACTGCTAATGTGGCCCTGTTTCTGGTCGGCGGCGCTGGCCGCCAATGCGGCGGCTTCGCTCGGCACTTTTTCGGCGGGGCGTTTTGTCTTTCATCTGCTGTTGTTCTTCATCGGCGCGGTTGCCATGCGCGGCGCGGGCTGCACCTATAATGATATCGTCGATCACGATATCGACATGGAGGTGGCGCGCACCCGCTCGCGGCCGCTGCCATCCGGCCGGGTCACGCGGTCGCAGGCAAAGATCTTCATGGTTCTTCAGGCGCTGGCCGGGCTGATCGTGCTTCTGCAATTCAATGGCTTTTCGATCTTTCTCGGCGTCTTTTCGCTGGTCTTCGTCGCCATCTATCCCTTTGCCAAGCGCTTTACCGACTGGCCGCAATTCTTCCTCGGTCTTGCCTTTTCCTGGGGTGCCATCATGGGCTGGTCGGCCGAGTTCGGGACGATCGGGCTGGCGTCGGTCGTTCTCTATTTTGCATCTATCGCCTGGACGGTCGGCTACGATACGATTTATGCCTATCAGGATAAGGAAGACGACGAATTGATCGGCGTGCGCTCGACGGCGCGGCGGTTCGGCGAGCATCCGCGGCCCTGGCTGTTCGGTCTCTACGGCCTGACGGTGCTGCTATTGTTCCTTGCGCTCGCCGTCGCCGGAGCGGGTTTCCTCGCTTATATCGGCCTGCTTGTCGCGGCCGTCATGCTGTTTTACCAGATTCTCGTGCTCGATATCCACGATGCCGCGCAGTGCCTGGCCCTGTTCAAGTTCAACAATGTCGTAGGGATGATCGTCTTTGCCGGGCTTTGCCTGGCCCTGATTGTGCGCTTGGCATAAAAAAGCCCTCCGGATGGCCGGAGGGCAAGGGTCCACCGCAGCAAATTTTACCGGCGCCGGGCGTTTATTGCGCATGGGCGCCGTAAGCTTGATAAATCAAGCCCAGCTCAATTCCGTATCGCGGTTCTTCTTCGTCTTGCCGAAGCGGGCGGAAAAAGCGGCAATGGCCGCGAGGATGAATTTGCGCATGGACTGTCTCCTTCTCGTGCCGGCAATGTGCAGGCCGCCTGTGGCATCAAGAAGGCATTCTCAAGGTTTTCCAAAGGCTTGATATCCTATTGAAAATAAAAACAAAAGACCGGCCGCAGGGACGGCCGGTCTTTTGCACTGGAGGAAGGCTTGCAGATTGTGTCGAAAATCAGTTCCGGGCGATGATTTCGCGGCCATTGATCTTCATGTTGACACCGAGATTGCCGGCCGAGCGGCGCATCAGGAAGCGCGGACGGCGATCGTTGAAAAGCGAGTGACGGCGGCGCGGCTTGATATCGCGGGTGCGCACTTCGCCAAGATGATCTTCGAGCGGCCGGGCAACGCCATCGGCTTCCACCATCAGCATCGGAATGCGATAGGCTTCCGACCATGTACGCCAGTCGGCGGCGATGTCGGAAAGATCATGCGCGACCAGAAGCGGGATGCAAAGTTCCGGGTCTTCATGATGAAGTTCAAGCGTCACGGTCACTTCTCCGTCTCCATGGTCGATGGCACGGGCAGCAACACCCTTGAAGGCGCGTGCCGGAAGTGCGATCGACAATGGCAACCCACTGGATGGCAGAACCTTGCGCAGCACTGCTCCGCGCTCGTCCAGACTGATGGTGACATTACTCGGCTGTCCGTGCAAGCTGTAGCTTGCCTGTTGGGGGAAGCGTTTCGGATCCATCCGCAGCGTGGTTTCGACCCAAGCCGGTTGGGAAAGTGTCTTCAGCATTTCAATCGCCCTTGTTTTCCTTGAGAGCCGGTTCCCGGTCTTCTCTTTGGGACTTTTCGTCCTCTATGGCTCAAGGATAGGCGGGTCCCGTTTGAGACCGCTTAAAAATCGCAGTTAAAAAACTTTGCATTTCCTGATGGTTAGCAAAGGCCAACGCAGCAGGGTTTCTCAAATCTGAAGAAAATCGGCAGCATTTTGCTCAACCGTCGATCTGACACCACTGGTCCAAGGAAAAGCCACGCACAAGGCTGGAAGGCGATGGTGCCCGCGATCATGGCCGCATTGCGCGGCGTTGCGTCCGTCCGGACGGCATTCCGTCGGGCAATTTCAGGCGATCGGCAGAGCGGCAATGGTTTCCACATATATCGACTACAACCTCATTACCCGCGATATGAAGACGAGCATTCAGCGTACTGCCGAGCAGACGATGGTTGCCCGCGAAACCGAGTATTACAAGGCCAATATCGGCAACGTCACCTCGATCGACGAATTCCTTGATGACTATCGGCTCTATGCCTATGCCATGAAGGCGCACGGCCTGGAAGATATGACTTATGCCAAGGCCTTCATGCGTAAGGTCATGGAGAGCGACCTCAGCGACGACAGCAGCTACGCCAATATGCTGACGGACGAACGCTACCGCAATTTTGCGACGGCCTTCAGTTTTTCGCAGTCGACCGAGGTGGTCCAAAGTGATGCACAGGAAGATGCCCTGATCGGCCTCTACACGCAGAGCATCGTAGACCAGGGTGACGCAGTCAAAGAGGACTCGCGTTATTTTAACGCAGTGATCGACACCGTCACGACCGTCGACCAGCTCTGGGGAAACAGCAGGCTTAAGGATTACGTGCTCACCGCGTTCGGTTTCGATCCCCGTTATGTCTCCTATGAACATTTCAAGGGCGTCGTCACCAGCGACGTCAGCGATCCCAACAGCTACGTGAACACGGCGGCGGCGAGCTACAAGCAAAGCCTGCAGGACAAGATCACCAATATCCAGGCCACTGCCACGCCGGCGGACCTGGCCGATAGCAGCAGCACGGCAAGCAAGCTGATCGCGCAGTATCAGGCTGCCATCACCAATGCGCCGGACTATGCGCCCCTCGCAGCCGCGTTTAATTTCCAGGATGACGGAACCCTGGCCGCCGGCGACCTGCCGATGTCGGACACGCAGAAGGCGTCGACCAACGAAGCCTATGTCTTCATGCAACCGCGGCTCTCCTCATCGGCGGCGCAGCTCAACAAGCTCTATTACGATTCGACGATTGCAAGCGTCACCAAGGTCAGCGACATCACGGGCAACAGCCGTCTGTTTGCCTACATCCGGATATCCTATGGGTTGCCGGCGAGCTTCCTGACTTCGACGATGGAGAATATCCTCACCAGCGATCTCAGCAATCCGACAAGCTACGCCAATACGCAGGGCGGCACTGCGTACAGTGCAATCTACAAGGAGCTTGCCGCCGCGTTCAATTTCCAGACGGATGGAACGCTGGCAGCCGGCGATACGGCGCAGACTGCGGAGCAGACGGCGGTCACCGATGCCTATTGGATGGACCGTTATGACGACGCCGACGAAGCCACGGACGCAGCCCTGATCGCCTCCTACAAGACTTTGATCGGTGTCGTGGCGGATGTCGATGATCTGCTTTCCGACAACAAGATCATGACGCTGGCGCTGACGGCGGTCGGTCTTGAGGACGAGGGTGACACGGCGCGCAAATTGAAGAAGGTGCTGACCAGCGACCTCACTGATCCGAACAGCTACGTCTACACCTTGAAGGACGACCGTTACGTCCAACTGGCAAAGGCCTTCAACTTCAACGCCGACGGAACGCTCGGTGTGCCGATGCTGGCCCAGGCCGAATCCGAGATTCTCAACACGGCCAAGTCCTATGTCATCGAGAAGAGCCGCTTCGGCACGGAAGAGGACAAGACCAAGGCGACCGCGGAATCGCAGTATTACAGCGCCGAGATCGGCAAGATCAAAACGCTCGACAGCTTGCTGTCCAACCGCCGCCTGGTCGATTTCATCCTCGTTGCCGCGGGCCTCGATCCGGAGGAGGTGACGACGGACTATGTCCGCCAGATGTTCGAGTCCGATTTCAGCGATCCGAACAGTCTTATCAATACCGACCCGAACACAACGATCTACAAGGAGATCGTCTCCTCCTACAATTTTGACGCTGAAGGCAATCTCGCACGTCCCACCCAGGGGATACAGACCAAGCGCGGTCTGTTGGAGACCGAGGACCTCTACTACAACCAGACACTTGAGGAGCAGAAGGGCGAGGACAATGCCGGCGTCCGTCTGGCGCTCTATTTCCGGCGCCAGGCGTCCGGCATCAGCACCGCCTATGATCTTCTGGCTGACAGCGCCTTGCTGCAGGTGATCCAGACCACGTTCAGCATTCCGGAAGAAATGTCGAGTGCCGACGTCGATATCCAATATGCCTACATCAACCGCGTACTGGATGTCGAAGATCTGCACGATCCGGAAAAGCTGGAAAAGCTGCTTGTCCGCTTCACCGCGCTCTACGATGTCGAGAACAATGTCGATGTTTCCGGCGCGGAATTGATCCTGTCGGGAAGCGGCCGCAACGGTATCAGCGCCGATACGCTGCTCAGCCTGACCCAATTGCGAACCGGCGGCTCCTGACCTTTATTTCATTGACCGGCCTTGAGCACCTTGTCGGGATTCATGATCCCGGCCGGGTCAAAGGCATGTTTGATCCGCTGCATCAGGTCGATCTCGATTGGCGAGCGCACCTCGGCCAGCTCGTCGCGCTTCAACTGGCCGATGCCGTGTTCGGCCGAGATCGAGCCGTTGTATTTTAAGACGATACCGTGGACGATCGCGTTCATCTCGCGCCAGCGGGCGATAAACGCGTCCTTGTCGGCACCGACCGGCTGGGAGATGTTGTAGTGGATATTGCCGTCGCCCATGTGGCCGAAGGAGCAGATGCGGGCGCCGGGAATGGCCTTCATCACCGCCGCATCAGCCTCCGCCATGAAGGCCGGAATACTGGAGACCGGCACCGAGACGTCGTGCTTGATCGATCCGCCCTCCGGTTTCTGCGCCGGCGACATGCTTTCGCGCATGTGCCAAAGGCTCTTGCGCTGCGCCTCGCTTGCGGCAACAACGGCGTTCTCTATTAGGCCACCGGAGATTTCGGTTTCGAGCAGGGCCTGCATCATTCGCTCGGCACTCTCAGCCGAATCCGCAGTCGAAATGTCGATCAGCGCGTACCAGGCATGAACCGTGTCCATCGGATCGCGGACGCCGGGAATGTGTTTTGCCGTGAATTCGACGCCGAGGCGCGGCATGAGCTCGAAGCCGGTGAGCGCTGGGCCGCACAGGCTCGAAGCCTTGTCGAACAGGGCCAGCGCATCATCAACGCTTTTCAGTCCGGCAAAGGCAACCTGATGGCCGAGCGGCTGCGGAAAGAGTTTCAGCACCGCCCCGGTGATGACGCCAAGCGTGCCTTCCGCGCCGATGAACAGGTCGCGCAGGTCGTAGCCGGTATTGTCCTTCTTCAGCCGCCGCAGCCCGTCCCAGATCTCGCCGGTCGGCAGCACGACCTCGAGGCCGAGGCACAATTGGCGCATGTTGCCGTAGGCCAGTACGGCGGTGCCACCGGCATTGGTGGAGAGATTGCCGCCGATCCGGCACGACCCCTCCGAACCAAGCGACAGCGGAAACAGCCGGTTATGCGCTTCCGCCGCCTTCTGGATATTGGCAAGGATGCAGCCGGCATCGGCGACGATGACATTGCCGACCGGATCGATATCGCGGACGCGGTTCAGCCGCTCCAGCGACAGCACGATATCGGCTGCACCCGTGCGCGGGATTTGGCCTGCGACATGGCCGGTATTGCCCCCCTGGGGTACGATCGCCACGCCGGTTTCGGTGGCGAGCTTGAGGATATCTGAGATTTCCCCGACGCTGCCGGGCTTCAGAACCAAGGGCGCGTTGCCTTTGTAGAGTCCACGGGACTCGACAAGATAAGGGGCGATGTCGGTCTGAGCCATCAGCGCATTTGCCTCGCCGACGATGGCGGTGAAGCGGGCGATGAGATCGGGGGAGGGGAGGGTGTTGCTCATGCTCTATTCCCTTGGCGCTGCCGCCCGTTCGATCCGGTCGATGATCGCCTCGCCCAGTCCGTCCGATGGGATAGGTCCGAACGCGATAGTCGCCGCACCGGAGGCGTCGGCTTGCTTCATATAGGCAAAAAGATTGGCGGCAGCTTCGCGCATGTTGGCGGAGGGACTGAGATCGAGAACCAGAGCGGCATTTTCCTCGCCCGCCAAGGGTTTTCCGCCAAGCCGGATCAGCGCCTCGCCGGCTTTGGCCTCCGTCGCATTCAGCCGCACCGCAGCACCCGGCGCATAATGCGATGCGAGCATGCCCGGCGCCTCGATCGCAGCACCTGCAGTTTCCGGCCTTATGACGGTCTTTCCGGTCAGTGTCTCGATATCAGCAACATCCAGCCCGCCCGGCCGCAGCAGCCGAATCTCGTCGCCGTCCACCTTCACGATCGTCGACTCCAGTCCGATTTCGGCAGAGCCTGCATCGAGGATGAGCGCCAGCTTGTCGCCAAGATCGGCCTCGACATGCGCAGCGCTGGTCGGGCTGATCTTGCCGGATGTATTGGCGCTGGGGGCCGCCAGCGGCCTGCCGTAGCGCTTGATGACCGTTCGTGAAAACCCTTCCGGCATGCGGATGCCAAGCGTATCGAGGCCTGCAGACGCCAGGGAGTGCACGCCGCTCTCCGGCTTGACCGGCAGGATCAGCGTCAGCGGTCCGGGCCAGAAGGCTTCTGCCAGCTGTCGCGACAGGGGGTCGAAGGTGACATGCGCTTCGGCCATAGCAAAATCGGCGACATGGCAGATCAGCGGATTGAACCGCGGGCGGCCCTTCATTTCATAGATACGGCTGATGGCGTCCGGGTTCGTCGCGTCGGCCGCCAGTCCATAGACAGTCTCCGTCGGGATTGCGACCGGCAGGCCTTCGCCGAGCGTTTTGCAGGCCATCGCCAATGCGCGATCCGGCTCGGTCCTTGTGTCGATGATAAGCGCCATCAAGCTTCCAAACGTCAATGCGCCCTTTCAAAAAGGCAGGCAGGCGCTCCGGCGTCTCCTTTACAGGGCTTGGCGGGAGATTGCCAAGCGCATTCGAAAGATGAGGCCAATTGTGCCTGATCGCTACAGTGCGGATTAAGATTTCTTAAAATGCGACATCTCCGGTTAGCGGGGCGGAAAGTTGGCCGTGCTAGCTGTTTCATTCTGCACAATGCCGGAGCCCTCATGGCAAACAAGAAGTCCACGCCGAACGACCTTGCCCTGCGCATCGCCACCGCCATGCACCAGATGGGCATCGATGCCGTCCCGAGAAACTACGAACTCGTCTACGAAGCCTATGCCGGTGCCAACCCGGATCTGGTGCGGGATTTCATCGCGCTCGGCAAGTACAAGTCGCAATCGGCGCTCGATGAACTCGGCCGCAAATATCTTCCGCATCATCACGAGGCGAGCGTGCTGGCGCGGTCGACGACGATCGTGCGCGACGAGATGAGCAATTTCATGAATCTGCTCACCCGCGAAAAGACGTCGCTCGACGCCTATGGCCGCCTGATCGGCGAAGCGTCGAAGGCGCTGGTGGTTTCTGATGAAGCCAGTCAGGCTGCGCTCGCAAATTCCATTCAGGCTCTGCAGCGGGCAACCGAGCGGCAGGTATCGCAAAATGCCGAAATGGAGCAGAGCGTCACGGCGCAATCGACGGTCATCGCCGGCGTCCAGAAGGAACTTGCCGACTTCGAGGCGACGAAATTCTCCGATGCCGCAACCGGACTTTCCAACCGCCGCGCCTTCAACAAGGCGCTCGCCAAGGTCTATGCCGATCCCGATCTGCCACTCGCCTGCGGCGTCGCCATTGCCGAGCCCGACACCAGCCAGCGGCTCTCCGGCGAACAGGCCGCAGCGCTTGCGGAGGCCCTTGCCCGGCATATCGGCAGCGTCATCCGGCAGGCTTTTCCGGCATCGGAGCTTGCGGCGCGTTTCGACGGCGCCCGTTTCGGCTTCCTGATCAACGCCACCGAAGAGCGGGAGGTGGTGCGGATGATGGCGCTCCTGCGCTCAGCCCTGCGCGGCGTTCATTTCAAGCATCCGAAGACCGGCCGCAACCTCGGCAGCGTGACGCTTTCGGTTGGCGTGTGCATGTCCAATGAGGCCGGCAATGCCTTCGATCTTGTGAATACGGCCGAAAGGGCACTGGCCAAAGCACAGGCCAAGGGCGGCGACCACACCATTGTACATGGCACCGAAACCGAACAGCCCGCCGGGCGGGATTGGCTAATCTATAAGCAATAGCCTCCGATCGCGGAGGCGGGTGCTCAGATGCTGTTGATGATCTTGCGAAGCTGTTCGTCGCGTGCGCCGAGCATCAGCACGTTCTTTAGGGCCTCTTTCGGATCGCGGGTGCGAAACAAGAGGCCGTTTTCATGGATGGTGCGGTTGACCGTCAGCTTGCCGGCCTCTGCGTCCACCTCCGTCGCCACTGCGAAATACATTCGAGAATAACCCAGCTTGATCTTCTCGAAGAAGTGCTCGTCATCGCCGATGTCGGAGAAGAAATTGGCGATGTAAAACGACCACCGGACGTCGTCGAATTTGGCGAATTTCGTTCGTGCCGCCGTCACGTGGCAATAGCCGAGATGCGGGCTGTCGGCGAGTGTGCGGTGAAAGAGCAGCTTGGGGAAGCGGATCGAACGATGAAAACCGTTGATCCGGTCATGGGTGACCGTCCCGGCGGCTTCAAGCTTGCGGCCGGTACGCGCAGCCACTTCCTGATGCGTCAGGTAGCGTTTTTCCTCAGGGCTCCACTGCTGATGATGCCGGTTGATCCGCCCGGTTCGCAGAAACTCGGTGTGAACGGCGGTCTTCGGTGTTTGAACCGGCTTCTTGATCGCTGCAGCGTCGAAATATCTCAAGTTTGACATCGGCCTGTACCAGGATCGCGGCGGAATGCGTGAGAGCAGACCGGGGCGGAAACGTTCATGAGAGGAAGCTACATTGTCAGGGTTAACGCTATCTTTCTGCATGTTAGCCTTTTGTCATGGCGCGAGGCTTGCGGCGTCTTCTGTATCCAGCGCCGAAAAATGTCGCAAAGAGACGGTGTTCGCGCAGAATTTGGCGGCGCGTGGCGGAAAAGACGCCATCTGCTGAAAAATCAGGAAAAGTTGTTGTTTGTGCTTATAAAATAGCCATCCGCACCGCGCCGCAAAGCAACTTGGATCGTGTCGTCATTCTGGAATCGGATGTCGCTAATCGGCAGCTATCCGGCCGCGACACAGGGTTAGATGGGGACACTCAAGGTGCCGCCTTTATAGGGAGGGCGGAGAATTGGGAAGCCGGTCGAAATCCGGCGCTGCCCCCGCAACGGTGGTGGAGCGAAACCTCGGCAAAAGGCCACTGGAGAAATCCGGGAAGGCGCCGGGATGGTCCGCAAGGACAGCTCCAGAGCCCGGAAACCAGCCTTGTGGCGAAATTGATGTCTGGGTTGCGGCGGGCAGCCGGAAGGAGAACCAGTATAACCACGCGCACTCCCGGCGCGGCGGTGGTTCCTTTCCTGTCTGCTGCAACTTCAAAACAAGTTGGCGAGCACAAGGAAACGACCATGGATCTCCGCAGTGAAGTCCTCCGCAAATTGAAGACCCGGCGCGCCGGTCACAGCCTCGAACAGGCTTTCTACACTGATCCTGATCTCTACAGGATCGACATGGAGCAGATCTGGTACAAGGACTGGCTGTTCATCGGCCATGATTGCGAAATCCCGAAATCCGGCAACTATTTCACGGTCCAGGTCGGCGAATATCCGGTCGTCGTTGTTCGCGACCGCACAGGCACGGTCCGGGCGCTGCACAATTCCTGCCGCCATCGCGGCTCGCGCGTCTGCGCCGGTCAAAAGGGGTCGTCCGCCAAGCTTGTCTGTCCCTATCATCAGTGGACCTACGAACTCGACGGCAAGCTCTTGTTTGCCCGCCAGATGGGCGAGGATTTCGACAAGAACCAGCATGGGCTGAAGCCGATCCATTGCGAAACCATCGGCGGTTATATCTTCATTTGCCTTGCCGAAGAGGCGATGGATTTCCAGCCGGTCCGCGACATGGTTTCGTCCTATGTCACACCGCACAATCTGAAGGACACCAAGGTCGCCTTCGAAAGTACCATCATCGAAAAGGGCAACTGGAAGCTCGTTTGGGAAAACAACCGCGAGTGCTACCACTGCGCCGCCAACCATCCCGAACTCTGCCGCACTTACCCGGAAGCCCCGACGGCAACCGGCGTGCAAGGCGCCAAGGATGATCCGATCATTGCCGAGCACTGGGCGAAATGCGAGGCCGAAGGACTGCCGAGTGAGTTCCAGATGTCGCCGACCGGCCAGTTCCGCGTCGCCCGCATGCCGCTGATCCAGGACGCCGAAAGCTACACCATGTCCGGCAAGCCGGCCGTCAAGCGCCAGCTCTCCGACGATGTCAGCCAGAGCCATATCGGCACGCTGCTGCTGTTCCATTATCCGTCGACCTGGAACCACGTGCTGACCGATCATGCCATCACCTTCCGCGTCTTGCCGCTCGGGCCGGAGTTGACACAGGTCACCACCAAGTGGCTGGTGCACAAGGATGCCGTCGAAGGTGTCGACTACAATCTTGAAGAACTGACACATGTCTGGACCGAAACCAACGATCAGGACCGCCAGATCGTCGAGGAAAACGCCTTCGGCATCCGCTCGCCCGCCTATCAGCCCGGCCCCTATTCGCCGGAACACGAAGGCGGCGTGATGCAGTTCGTCGAATGGTACACCAACTTCATGCAGGATCGCCTGCAGGGCAGCACGGCATCGCCGTCTCTGGTTAGGGTCGCCTAAATATGACGATTGCAGCATCCTTCCAGCATCTCGACGAATTGAAGCCGTGGAACGACCGGCAGCATCTGTTGGAATGTATTTCCATGACCGCCGAGGCACCGGACGTGATGACGTTCGCCTTCCGCTCCAACAAACCCGGCTGGTTCCGTTACCTGCCGGGCCAGTTCGTCACGCTCGAACTGCCGGTGACGCCGGACGATCCGGTCATGCGTACCTATACGCTTTCCTCCAGCCCCTCGCGCCCCTTCTCCGTAGCTGTCACCGTCAAGGCCCAGAAGGATAGTATCGGCACGCGCTGGATGTTCGATCACCTGACGCCCGGCATGACGCTTAAAGCTTTCGGCGCACTCGGGGACTTCACCTTCGTGCGTTATCCCGCTGAAAGATACCTGTTCATCTCGGCAGGCTCCGGCGTCACGCCGATGATGTCGATGACGCGCTGGATGGCCGATTGCACGCCGCAGAGTAATGTCGCCTTCATCTCGTGCGCCCGGCAGCCGGAAGACCTGCTGTTTCGCGGTGAACTTGAAGTTCTCTCCGCACACATGCCCAACATGTCGCTCGGTTTCATCGTCGAGGGACATCAACCGCGTGACAGCTGGCACGGCCTGCGCGGCCGCGTCGATGGCACCAAACTGGCGCTTCTGGCACCCGATTTTCTGGAACGCACGGTCTTCTGCTGCGGCCCGGAGCCATTCATGCGCGGCGTACGCGAGACGCTGAAAAATGCCGGTTTCGATATGGCGCGCTATCATGAGGAAAGCTTTCAGCCGGCGAATGCCCCTGATCCGGCGGAACTTGCGATCCGCGCGGGCGTCACGGCAGCCGTCGATCCGGCCTCAGTCTCCAACGTCACCTTCACGATGGCCGGCAAGCAGGCGAAGTGTCAGCCAGGCCAGACCATCCTGCAAACGGCGCGTGCCGCTGGTGTGCGTATTGGCGCCGCTTGCGAGGGCGGGCTTTGCGGCACGTGCCGGGTGATGAAGATTTCCGGTGAGGTCGAGATGAACCACAATGGCGGTATCCTCGACGACGAGATCGATGAAGGCTACATCCTCGCCTGCTGCTCGCGGCCGGTTGGGGATGTGCAGATCGAGGCGTGAAGATGACTGCGCGAGGCCGAGGAGTTGATGGTGGCGGGGGCGCCGCCGGCCAGCCCTCGTCATCCCGCCGGGCTTGTTTCAGTCGATAGCTGTCCGCAGATTAGGTGCCATTACAGGGTGCTTTAAAAAAATAAGCCTCGCGTAAGTTGCAAATCCTAACATGGAAGAGCAATGAATAGGGGCGTGAAAATGCGAACCAGAGATATGACTTATGAACTTCTCACGGCCTCGAAGATGAGCGCTGAACGCAGCAACAGAACGATGCTTGTGTTCCTCATCGAGATGGCCTTGCTGGAAGCTGAGTTGTCCATGTCGGGTGGCTTGGATATCAAACGTCCCCATCCGGCGCATATTCCTCAGATACCGAGATCCGGAAAGACTCGTACAGCCACCGATTTCAGAAACGCATGACACCATGGGTTTCCAACGATGCAAGGATTGAGGACGAGGCCTGATCCTTGCATCCGGTGTTGCGCGCGGCTTATCTGACATCGCGCTTGCGGCTGCCCTTGGTTCCTATTGGCCGCAGACGTCACTTCACTGTGACGACGACCTTCCCCTTCGCGCGGCCCGTTTCGACATAGTCCAGTGCCTCGTTGGTCCTCTCGAACGGAAAGACCCGGTCCATCACGGGGCGCAGGTCGCCCGTCTCGATCAACGAGGCGATCTGGCCAAGCTGCCCACCATTGGCCGTCATGAAGAGGAAGGAATAGTTGATTCCCCGGCGCTTCGATTTTCTCCTGATGCCACCGCTCAGCAAGCGCATAACCTGTTGAAGCAGCCAGCCGGAGCCGTTCTGCCGCGCGAAATCCGGATCAGGCGGACCGGAAATCGAGATCAGCTTGCCGCCCGGCTTCAGCACGGTAAGGGATTTCTCCAGCGTGTCCTTGCCGAGGCTGTTCAACACGACGTCATAGCCCTGCAGCACCTTTTCGAAATCGTCCTTCTTGTAGTCGACCACGACGTCTGCACCGAGATTTTTCACGAGAGCGACATTTGCCGTGCTCGTGGTCGTGGCGACATATGCCCCGAGATGTTTGGCAAGCTGGATCGCGATCGTACCCACGCCGCCCGAGCCGGCATGGATCAGGACCTTCTGCCCCTTCCGCACGTTGGCCCGCTCCACAAGCACCTGCCATGCCGTCAGGGCGACAAGCGGAATGGATGCGGCCTCTTCCATGGTCAGATTGTTCGGCTTGATCGCGACATCGGCCTCGTCCATGGCGATATACTCGGCGAATGTCCCGATGCGATCTTTTGCCGGACGCGCATAGACCGCGTCACCGGGCTTGAATCTCCGGACATTGGCCCCGACCCGGACCACGACGCCTGCGACATCGTTGCCCAGTACCAGCGGGAGGCGATAGGGCAGGATGAGCTTGAACTCTCCATCCCTGATCTTGGTATCCAGGAGGTTCACGCCGGCGGCATGAATCTCGACCATGACATCGTTTTCACCCAACTCAGGCGCGGGAGTTTCGCCAAGGCGCAGAGCGCCGCCTTTCTTGTAGCGATCGATCAGGAATGCTTTCATCGGACTGACTTTCGTTGCTGTGGTGAGGCGGCAGTGCGGCGATGCAGGCTCAATCGGGAAGCCTGCTGAATTTCCGAAGGTTCTTGTCGACGAAGGACTCAGGCAGGAAGCGGCGCATGAAGCGGACCTGTCCTGCGGCTTTTCCGGCGGTATAGCGTCGTTTGGGCGATGCCGCATTCGCCGCCCTTATGACGGCTTCTGCGACCACCTCGGGTGCATCGCCCTTTGCGACGATCTCGCGCATCAGCCTCTCTGCATCGGCTCGAACCGTATCGTAGACGGCCAGCGGCCGGTCCGGTCGCGTGATGTTTTCTTCGAAGGACGTGCGGGTGACGCCCGGTTCGACAAGCACGATACGGATGCCCTGTGTTCGCACTTCATGGTCGAGAGATTCCGAATAGCCTTCTATGGCGTGCTTGGTCGATGCGTAGAGAGCGTTATAGGGAGCGGGGATCAGCCCGAGTATCGAGCTGAGATTGACGATCCGGCCTCGACGCTGCCGTCTCATCACGGGCAGGACCGCGTTCGTCATTCGTATGATGCCGAAGACGTTTACGTCGAATACGGCTTTCGCCTGTGCCGTCGTAGATTCCTCAGCGCCGCCCAGCAGTCCGATCCCTGCATTGTTGACGAGAAGATCGATCCGCCCTGCGCTGCTTAGAACCTCGTCGACGACTGTCTGCGCCGATACGTCATCGGTTACGTCACAGATCAGCATCGTGATCCCATCTGGGGTGTCGGGCATCGGTTTTCGGCTGGTACCGAAGACACGATAGCCATCGCGCCGCAGCGCTCGTGCCGTTGCCAGCCCGATACCGGAGGAAGCGCCCGTGACCAGGGCGATGCCGCGTTCTGTCTTGCCCATCGGCTTCTGCTTTCATTTTGTCGTGGAACATCGATGAACAATCAGTTACTATCAAATCAGTATCAAGTCACTACTAAAAAGATATCGACATGAAGAAACTTTCGGACCAGCCATGCCTGATCGCTCGCAGCCTGGCGCTTGTGGGGGACGCATGGAGCATGCTGATCATGCGCGACGCCCATGCTGGGCTGACCCGCTTCGATGATTTCCGCAAGAGCCTCGGTATCGCGCCGACGATGCTGACGGGGCGGCTTTCAGGCCTGACCGAGGAGGGGTTGCTGGAGAAACGCCGCTATTCCGACCGCCCGCCACGGGACGAATATGTGTTGACGGAAGCCGGCCGCGACTTTCTGCCGGTTCTGTTTGCGATCGGCGCGTGGGGACGCAAGTATCGCGGCGGGGGCGAGGTGACCCGGTTCTTCGACGCCGAGACAGGCACGGAGATCGATCCCGTTACCATCGACCGCGCGACCGGCGCTCCGGTCGGAACACGTCCCATTCGTATCGCCGCACCCGAATAAGCCGCCCCGCGGCAGATGAAGCTGTACCTTGCAACTCTCATTGGACAGCCCCTTCCGGCGTAAAGTTGCCGATGACGGCCCGTTTGTCGCGCGATGCCTGATGGCGGTTGCCGCCAAATGCTGATGACAGATCAATAGTCCTGAGCTTGGCAGCGTTTTCTGCTCTCTCAGCTGCAATGCCTAAGGCTTTTCCGGAGCGCCGTGTGCGGGACCTTCTTCCCTGACTTCGCGAGGTGTCGGCGCGGTGATAACACCGTGGTCCGGGTCATGAACATCCTGACCTTTCGAACCATCCGGGGCTGTCGAGCGCTCATGATCACGACTTTCGCGCCGCGTCTGCCGCAGGCTCGTCGCCTCGTCGATGAGGACTGTCAGTTCGCCTTCGGACAAGTCGGAGAGATCAAAAGTCTTGGCCATGGGGTGCCTCCTTGCTGGATTGGACCCATGATAAACGCACGACTTCGCAAATCGTGCCATCCGCAGCCAAATTTGGTCGATGTCGACGGCGCGCGATACCGATTGACAAATATCGAATTTAACGCCCGATGCCTGTCGCGCACGCCTCAAAACAGAAAATCGCCTGCGTCCAATGCTGCCAGCTTGACGCCCTTCAGCACGATGCTGTCGCCGTTCAGTCCGTCGATCAGCACGTCGCTGCCGGCCTGCGTCATATGATGCTGAACCAGATCCTTGTAGTCGGTGATGCTGGTCAAGCCGGTGAGGTCCAGCATGTCATGGCTCGAGCTGGTCGCGGCGAAATCTGTGATCGTATCCTTGCCGTCGCCGGTCGCGAAGACGAACTGGTCGGCGCCGGTGCCGCCGGTCAGGATGTCGGCGCCGCGATGGCCCCAGATCATGTCGTTGCCGCTTTTGCCGTCGATCGTGTTCTTGCTGCTGTTGCCGTGCACCTGATTGGCTAGCGCATTGCCGGTGGCATTGATGGCGGCGGTGCCATTGAGCGTCAGGTTCTCGAAATAGGTGCCGAGTGTGAAGGACACGGTCGATTTGACGAGATCTGTGCCGCCGCCGGAGGATTCCGATAGCTTGATCGCGGCGTCGCTGATCACATAGACGTCGTTGCCGCTGCCGCCATAGACGGTGCCGTTGACCTTGCCGCCGGTGCCGTCAAAATAGTCGTTGCCGCTGCCCAACTTGATCGCGCCGGTGATGGTGCCGCTGTTGAACACCGAATCGGCACTGTCGCCGCCGAGAAATGCGGTGCCGCCAGACTTTATCAGGCCGTTATTGTGCAGGCTCGCCTTGCTCGCCCCGGAAAAATCGATGGTTGCCGCCGAGGCGACCGTGCCGGTGATGGTGCCGTAATTGGTCACCGTCCCGTCGGTTCCCGTCATCTTGATGCCGCCGCCAGCCTTGATCGTCTTGTTGTTGGTGATGACCGCGTCGTTGGCGAAGACCGCGATGGCGTAGCCCGCAGTCTTGATCAGGCCGTTGTTGGTGATCTTGCCATCGTCCCCGGTCAGCGCGACTGCCGTCTTGGCGGCGCTGATCGTGCCGCTGTTGGTGATGACAGCATCGCTGCCCCTGGCGATGATCGCCGTCCCGGTCGTCGAGGTAACGGCTCCGTCATTGGTGATCGTGGCGTTCGCGCCCGAGGAGGCGATGGCCGTGCCATAGGCAATAGCAGTCCCGTGATTGGTCAGCGTTGCGGCGCTGCCACTGGAAACGATGGCCGAGGCCTTGTCCGACCGCAGTTCGCCGTTGTTGGTCAGCAGTGCGGAACTGCCGGTCAATTGCACGGCATTGGCCGCCGCATGCGTCGTGCCGTGATTGGTGATGGCCGCGCCGCTGCCGGATACCGAGATGCCGACGCCGGCAGAGGATTCGATCAGCCCGGTATTGACGAGATGCGTCGCCTTGCCTGCTGCGGTAATCGCCGTCAGACGCGCCTCGATCGTGCCGTCATTGGTCAGTTCCAGGCTGCCGCTATCGATCTTCAGACCGTAGTCCTTGCCGGAGACCTTGCCGGAACTACTGACGATGAATTCACTCTCGCTGTCGGCAACTGAGGTCGTGCCGAACCGAAAGGCATAACCGGAAGCGGAGAGCACCGTACCGTTGATGTAGAAATCGCGCTCGGTTGCGGTGCCGGTCGCGACAACCGCGGTTGCGGATGTGCTGAGCGTCACGCCCTCCTTGAGGACGAATATGCTGTCGGTCGCAAGCACCGATACCGGCGTCGTGCGGTTGCTGCTGATTACAATCTTTGTCGTCATCTGCTCATCATGTGCAGTAGGCCTTGGTCCAAGCTTTCATATGGCAAAATGGATGAACAGGATTATCCCGAGCACAGCATTTCCGTCACCATGGTAAATTCATGGTAACGGGGCGAAACGATGTCGTCGGCCAATGCGATGGAAAAAGGGGACGACCTGAGCCGAGATGACCGATTCGAACCTGCGGATCAATGGTTGCGCGCGCCAACGCTGGAGGCAATTTGTTCGGCGGGAACAGGGCCGATCGATCCGGTCACCGTCATATCCACCTCTATGCCAACACCAGAAGACGACCCGGCCTTGCCGGAGGCGATCAGCAGCGGCTTGTCGATTGGTTTTCCCGGCAAGAGTTCGCCCTTCGCCCAGATTGCCTTGAGCGCCTTTGCATCCATCGCCGCCACGTTGACGTCTATATCGGTGAGCGTTCCGGCGACGCGGTAGGGGCAGCGGCGTTTGCCGCAGTTGGACGCGGCAGAAAACTGCCATAGCGCGTAAGAATCCCAGTTGCCCATCGGAAAGACGTTGCGGATGCCTGGCTTATAGCGGGCATACCAAAGCGGCAGGCGCGACAGGATCGGGAAGCGGGCGCGGTTGGCGGCGATGTATTTAGCGGTGACGTGGTTGGTGTAGAGCATCGGGTACCGGCCGGTGCGGGTCTTGATATGGCCGGCGAAAATCGCCGCGTCCTCCAGCGACATGTATTTCTCGGTGTCGATGCCCTCGATGTCGAGCACCATCAACTCGTCGTCGCGCGGCGCGGCGTAATCGAGAAAGTGATTGGCCTGGTCGACCGGGTTGCCGGGGCGGGCGAGGTGATAGGCGCCCCAGAGAAGGCCGCTCGCACGGGCGACGAGGCGTCGTGTCTGGTAAAGTTCGCGGCTCACGGCGTATTTGCGCCACATTGTCTTGCAGTGGGCAACCGTATCGCCGCCATGGTCGCCGGTGCAGGCGAAGCTTTCGGGCAAGCCGTCGGATGCCTTGGAGATGAAGCCGGCAATGCGCTTATCCTTCAGCATTGCGTCCCAGTCGATGATGTTCAACTCGTAGGCATCGATGACGAGCGCATGGTTCGGTGACTTCCACGGCATGAGATCGCGTGCCAGCGTCGTGTCCGGGAATAGCGCGCCGCCCGAAACCAGCGCGACGCCGAGGAGAACGGCGAGGCGGAAAAACTTGCCCAATCCTATGCCTTGGTGCTTTTCCATCGGTTGAGGGTGCTGAAAGAGGGTTAACGGAGGATTAACACGCCTATCGCGAATCCTATGGACATGCTTAGCTATGGTGGTTCGTGGAACAAAAAGGAGCTGCGGACAGTTTCCCGGGCAAGACGATCTTGTCAATATATTAGAATGGAGAAACATATGCGTGTTTTCAGATTAAGAATGGCGTCGCTGGCCCTGTCGGCCGTGCTGCTTGCCACATCTTTCACTCCATCGCAGGCTTTCACCCAGATTCCGGTGCCGGTAAAGGCGGAGCGCGCCAGCGACGTCGAAGCCGTTCAATATCGCCGTCGGGATTATAACGGGGACCGCGGATATTATCGCCGCGGCGGATACTCCTATTACAACGGCCATCGCGGTTATAATTACTACCGGCCGGGCTATCGTGAATATAACGGCATCTGGTTCCCGCTCGGTGCTTTTGCGACCGGTGCGATCATCGGCGGCGCCATTGCGCAGCCGCAGGTACGTTACGGCGGTAGCCATGTCGAATGGTGCTATAACCGCTATCGCAGCTACCGCGCCTACGACAATACCTACCAGCCGAACTACGGTCCGCGCAGGCAGTGCAATTCGCCCTATTGATGCGATGAGTTGATCAGCACAGACTTTCGGCCGGGGACATTGTCTCCGGCCATTTTCGTGCCGTCAGAGAATGCCGATCCGCTTCAGGATCGTCCAGGCCGCCCCCATGGAGAACATGATCAAAAATGTCGCCAGCAGGGTTCCATGAATACCATCGGCAAAGGGAAGGCCGCTGGTGTTCATGCCGAAAAAGCCGGTGACGAGCGTCGGCGGCAGAAGGAAAGCCGTCATCAGCGACAGGATGTAGAGATGGCGGTTGGTCTCGGAGGACAGCTTGCTGTCGATCTCTTCATGCAGAAGGCGGGCACGTTCCTGCAAGGCGAAGACATCGCGGTCGACCGCTTCCAGCCTGTCCGACAGGCGCTCGGCCACATCGATGAAGCCTGCCGGGACCTCGTCTTCCTCGGATGTTCCGGCGCGCCGCAACAAGGCGAGCAACGTCCGCAAGTGCCGGTGCAGGCGCACGGCGGTTCGCCTGAGCGGTGCCAGGCGCGGCTGGTGGTTGTGGCCCGCCTCGCCATAGACATCATCCTCGATGACGTTGAGGTCTTCCGTCAGTTCGAGCACCAGGCTGATCAACGTGCGCTGGAACTCGACGACCATCATTTCGAACAGGTCGATCGGGCGTGCGCAGCGGGCGGCCTTCTCGACGGCGGCCTTGACGCGGTCGATGCTGCGCAGCGGGTGCAGCCGGGTGGTGATGATGATCTTTTCGGTGACGGCGAAATGCAGCCAGCCGATGGTTTTCGTTTCCGCATCGAACGTGCGCTCGAAATCGACCAGAGTACCGTAGACCATGTCGTCGGAGACGGTCACTGCTGCCTGGGTATCATGGCTGGTGAGCGTCGAAAGCGCCGCTTGCGGCAGCGTGGTGATGCGTTCGATCAGGGCAGGGGTGCGGGCGTCGCTGAGCGCCAGATGCAGCCAGACCCAGCCTTCGCCTTCCATCAGCGCGTCAATGGACGAATCGGCGGCGATCCGCACGCAGCGGCTTTCGCCCGGCAGGAAGCGATAGGCCCAGACGAGCCCGGGTATTTCAGACGAGATCAGATTCATGCGGCGTTATCCCGGGAGGAGGCCAGACTTCGCTTTATTCAGGTTTCATGACAGTTTTGCTAATGGTCGTCCACCGCTAGACGGCACGGCGCCGTGCCAAACAATCAAATATTGACGTTTACGTAAAAATCAATATTTTCTCGACCAACGAACAAGCCATTGCTGGACTGCCATGCAGCAATGTTGTCATGTGACTACGGGAGGAGACCAACATGTACAAGGCGCCGGTTGACGAAATTCTGTTCACGCTCAAGCACGTGGCTGGTCTCGGTGAGGACTTGGCTGCGGGCATTTTCGGCGATCTCGATGAGGATCTCGTCGATGCGATCGTTGGTGAAGCCGGCCGTTTTGCTACGGATGAAATCGCCCCGCTTGCCGATATCGGAGACAGGCAGGGTTCGAAACTTGTCGATGGCAAGGTGCAGACGCCGGAGGGCTGGAGCGATCTCTATCGCAACTGGGCGGCCGGTGGCTGGAACAGCCTGACGGCGCCGGAAGAATTCGGCGGCCAGGCGCTGCCGCATATGCTGCATATCGCGGCGATGGAGTTCTGGAACGCCGGGTCGATGGCCTTTGCCTTGGCGCCGATGCTGACCATGGGCGCAGTCGATGCGCTCGAGAAACACGGCTCCGAGGCGCTTAAAGCGGTGTTTCTCGCCAGGATGATTTCCGGCGAGTGGACCGGGACGATGAACCTCACAGAGCCGCATGCAGGCTCTGACCTCGGCGTCCTGAAGACCCGCGCCGAGCGCCGGGATGACGGAACCTATCGCATTTTCGGCCAGAAGATTTTCATCACCTGGGGCGACCACGAGGTCACCGACAATATCGTCCATCTGGTCCTGGCGCGGATTGCGGGCGCACCGGAGGGAACGCGCGGCATCTCGCTGTTTTTGGTGCCGAAATTCCTGGTCAACGAGGATGGCTCGTTGGGCGCTCGCAACGACCTTTTCTGCCATTCTCTGGAACACAAGCTTGGCATCCATGCCTCGCCGACCTGCACGATGGTCTATGGCGACGGCAAGTTCGGCGATGAGAGGGGCGCTGTCGGCTATCTCGTCGGCGAGGAGAACAAGGGCCTCAACTGCATGTTCACGATGATGAACAATGCCCGCCTTGCCGTCGGCATTCAGGGCGTGGCGATGGCCGAGGCAGCGACGCAGCATGCGCTGAACTATGCCCGCGAACGCACGCAGGGCAAGGCGCCGGGGTGGAAGGGCACGGGCATGAGCCCGATCATCGAACATCCCGATATCGCCCGTACGCTCCTGACCATGAAAGCCGCAACGCAAGGCGCGCGCGCCATCGCCTTTGCCTGCGCCCGCGCGGTCGACCGCGCGCATGTTTCCGAGGGTGATGCCGCTCGGTTTTGGCAGGAGCGTTCGAGCCTGCTGACACCGATCGCCAAATCCTTCGGCACCGACGTCGGCGTCGATGTCGCCTCGATGGGTATCCAGATTCATGGCGGCATGGGCTTCATCGAGGAGACCGGCGCTGCGCGCTATCTGCGTGACGCCCGCATTGCGCCGATCTACGAGGGCACCAACGGCATCCAGGCGATCGATCTCGTTACCCGCAAGCTGCCGCTGTCGGATGGCGGCCATGTGCGCGGCTTCATTGCCGAGTTGAAGGTTGTTGCTGAGGAGGTCGGTTCGTCCAACCTTGCTGATTTCGGCGAAACCGGCAGCCGTCTCGACGACGCGATCGCCGATCTCGAAGAGACGACCGAGTGGCTGCTCGCCCATCTGGCCGAAGGCAAGGCCGCCGAAGCGCTTGCCGGTGCCACGGCCTACCAGCGGCTGTTTGGCTTGACGCTGACCGGCGTTTATCTGGCCAAGGGCGGGCTGGCCGAAGTGGGCGATGGCGGCCGTGACGCCCGCATCGCGCTCTGCCGCTTCGCCGCTGAAAACCTTTTGTCCGAAACGGCGGCGTTGAAGAACAGCATCGTCAACGGCGCGGCCAGCCTTGCCGCCGCCCGTATCGCGCTAGCCTGATTCATAAGGTTGAAGGAGACTATAATGACCGACGACGTTCTGATCGAGCGGCCCGAAGCCTATCCGGGCGTTCAGGTCATCCGCTTCAACCGGCCGGCCAAGAAGAATGCCATCACCCGGGCGATGTATGCCAAAATGGCCAATGCGCTTACCGTTGCTGGAACGGATGACGCCATCCGGGTCACGGCGTTTCTCGGAACCGAAGGCTGCTTTTCGGCCGGCAACGACATGGCCGATTTCATGGCCTTCGCCATGGGCGGAACGATGGGGCAGGAGGTGCTCGACTTTTTGCGCGCGCTTGCCGGTGCGACAAAGCCCATCGTTTCCGGTGTCGATGGCCTGGCGATCGGCATCGGCACAACCATCCATCTCCATTGCGACCTGACGATCGCTTCCGCCCGCTCTGTCTTCAAGACGCCGTTCGTCGATCTCGCGCTGGTACCGGAGGCGGCCTCAAGCCTGATCGTGCCTCGTATCGCCGGCCACCAGCGCGCTTTTGCGCTGCTCGCCGCCGGGGAGCCCTTCACTGCCGAGGAGGCGCAGGATGCCGGCCTGATCTGGAAGATCGCCGGGGCCGATGCCATTGAAGAGGAAGTGCTGGCGCTCGCCGCAAACCTTGCAAAGAAGCCGCCGGAAGCGTTGCGCATTGCCCGCCAACTCATCCGTGGTGACCGTTCCGACGTGCTGGCGCGGATCGACGAGGAAGCAAAACACTTCGCCGCGCAACTGAAAAGCGCCGAAGCGCGGGCCGCCTTCGAGGCTTTCATGCGCAGGTGACGCACTGCAGCAGCGTCAATTTCCTTCTTCTCCCGCCGTGGAGAAGAAGGGCTTGCTCCCCGACCTTGCGATTCATATTGCCGTCCCATCTTGCCGGATGGTGGACTGCGACCCATATTGGGACCTGTTGCGTGGAGGAATTTCGGCACTGGAGGCGTGCCGGCCAAACCAAGGATTCGTCCATGCGGTCTCGTTTCAAGCTTTCCCTCTCCGATCTGCTCAGGCAGCACCGGCGTTGGGAAAGAACCCTCGCCAAGGCTGTCAAGGTTACGCGCAAGGCCCTTGTTTCTGCGTCTTCGGTGCCGGTAACGGTCAAGCCGCGATCGGCCACGAAGCTGGAGGAGGTCAAGGCATTCGGCAGCAATCCCGGGCATCTGCGCATGCTGCGCTACGTCCCGGCCGACCTGTCCAAGAAATCACCGCTCGTCGTTGTCCTGCATGGCTGTCATCAGACGGCCGAAGCCTATGATCAGGGCAGCGGCTGGTCGACGCTGGCGCGGGAACGCGGCTTTGCCGTCGTCTATGCCGAGCAGAAGCGCTCCAACAACCCCAATCTCTGTTTCAACTGGTTCCGTCCGAGCAACGTTGCGCGCGACCGCGGCGAGGTGATGTCGATCCGCCAGATGGTCGCCAAGATGGCGTCGGCGCATGGCATCGACCGCAAGCGTGTGTTCGTCACCGGTCTTTCGGCGGGCGGCGCGATGACGGCGGCGATGCTCGCTGCCTATCCCGATGTGTTTCGCGCCGGCGGCATCATCGCCGGGCTGCCCTATGGCGCGGCGCGCGACGTGCACCGCGCGCTTGCCGCGATGAAGAATGCGCCGGAGCGGACGCGTGAGGAATGGGGCGATCTCGTCCGCGACGCATCGCCCGTGAAGCGTGATTTTCCCTCGGTTTCCATCTGGCACGGCACGAAGGACCACACCGTCTCGATCTCGAACGCGAACGCGCTGCTTCAGCAATGGCTTGACGTGCATGGTCTTGAAAGCGGGGCTTATACGCAGAATGAGGTGGACGGCCATGTCCGCCGCGTCTGGAAGGATGCCTCCGGGAAGGTCGCGGTCGAACTCTATCTCGTCGAGGGCATGGGACACGGGACGCCGTTGAAGCCGAGACCTGCGTCACGGGCAAAGGCCGATACACCCGGTCCCTACATGCTCGACGCCGGCATTTCCTCATCATCGCATCTGGCGACCGCCTGGGGATTGAAGAAGCCGGCGGCCTTGCTTTCAGCTCTGAGACAGGCTGCCGAATAGACGGAAAACCCTTAAAATCCTCGCTTTTCCGGCGATGAAATTTTAACGCTGCCTTAAGTACGTGCCGATATGGTTCGGGCCATCACAGGCCGGTATGTCCGGTTCCTGACGGGCCGCATGAGGCGCGCCGTCTCCGCCCGCAGTGGCATGTCCCCCATTCCCGCATTCTGGAACGGTCCTGCGCTTTCGCGCCGGTCGCTGCTTCCGTTCGCGGATCAGATCGAGCCTCCGCCCGGCGCAAAGCCGGCCGAAAAAGGGAAGCCTGCCTTGTCCAAAAGATCGAATCTCATGACGCGCATCCTTGTCGCCGCGTCCTTTGTCGTCGTCGCCGCCTTTGCCGGCTTTTCCGTTTATATCGATACGCTGCAGCATGACGCGACGACGCGCGCCGTCGAGGAGAACATTTCCTCTTCCGGCAAGCAGGCAGCTCAAAGCGTCGCCAACTGGCTGAACGGCCGCGTCACGCTGACCGCGCTGGTTGCTAATGCAGCAGGCGGTGTCGCCGATCAGGCCGGCCTCGAAGCCGCGCTCAACAACGATGTTCTCGTCAAGGAGTTCATCAGCACCTATGTCGGCGACGAAACCGGAAAGTTCACTACCTGGCCGCTCATGCCGATGCCGGAAGGTTACGATCCGCGCAAGCGCCCCTGGTATCAGGATGCAGTCAAGGCCGACGGCAGCGTGCTTACCGACCCCTATATCGATGCGTCCAGCGGCGACCTGATCATCAGCGCTGCAGCCCCGGTCAAGAAGAACGGCAAGCTCGCCGGCGTCGCCGGCAGCGACTTCTCGCTGAAAACGCTGGTATTGATGGTCAAGGCCATTGATGTCGGCGGCGAGGGCTTTGCCTTCCTCGTCAACAAGTCTGGCCAGATCCTCGTCCATCCCGATGCCAAGCTCGTCACCAAGACGCTCGCCGACGCTTTCCCGGCTTCGACACCGTCGATCGGCTCAGCAATCATGCAGACCGAGCTTGACGGCAAGCCAATGCTCGTCAGCTTCGTTCCGGTCGCCGGCCTTCCTACGGTCGAATGGTATGTCGGTTTCGCCGTCGATGCCGATGTTGCCTATTCCGCCATCGGCCAGTTCCGGATCGCCGCCACCATCGCCACGCTCCTTGCCGTCGGCGTGATGATCGCTTTCCTTGCTTCGCTGCTCAGCCGCCTCGTCATCCGCCCGGTCACCGACATGACCGGTGCCATGGAACGGCTCGCCAGCGGCGACCTGAAGGCGGAAATTCCCGGCCAGGAACGCCGCGACCAGATCGGCTCGATGGCCGCTGCCGTCGCCGTCTTCCGCAGCAATGCCATCGAGCGCGTGCGCCTCGAAGGCGAAGCCGAATCCGGCCGTTCGCTCTCGGAACGGGAACGTTTTGAGCGCGAAGCCCTGAAGACGAAAGAAACTGCCGACATCCAGCAGGCCGTCGAAGCGCTGGCGACAGGTCTCGGCCGCCTTGCCGATGGCGACCTCGGCTACCGCATCTCCATCCCCTTCGTCGCCCATCTCGACCGCCTGCGCGCCGACTTCAACAACTCGGTTACCAAGCTGCACCATGCGCTTCAGGCTGTCGGCACCAATGCCCGGGCGATCGACGCCGGCGCCAGCGAAATCCGCCATGCAGCCGACGATCTCGCCCGCCGCACCGAACAGCAGGCAGCCTCCGTCGAGGAGACTGCCGCGGCGCTTGAGGAAATCACGACGACGGTCAAGGATTCGGCTCGCCGCGCCGAAGAAGTCGGCCAGCTGGTTGCCCGCACCCGCGCCGGTGCCGAAAAGTCCGGCGAAGTTGTCCGCAATGCCGTTAACGCCATGCAGGGCATCGAGAAGTCGTCCGGCGAGATCAGCAATATCATCGGTGTCATCGACGATATTGCCTTCCAGACCAACCTCTTGGCTCTGAATGCAGGCGTCGAGGCGGCCCGCGCCGGTGACGCCGGCAAGGGCTTTGCCGTCGTCGCCCAGGAAGTGCGCGAACTTGCCCAGCGTTCGGCCAATGCTGCCAAGGAGATCAAGGCGCTGATCACCACCTCGGGCGATCAGGTCCGCGCCGGTGTGACGCTCGTCGGCGAAACCGGCAAGTCGCTTCAGGCGATTGTCTCGGAAGTTCAGGAGATCAACGGGCATATCGGTGCGATCGTCACCGCCACGCGCGAACAGTCGATTGGACTGCAGGAGATCAACACCGCCGTCAACACCATGGACCAGGGCACCCAGCAGAACGCAGCCATGGTCGAAGAACAGACGGCCGCAAGCCATGGCCTCGCGCAGGAAGCGGCAGCGCTCAACGACCTGCTCGCCCAGTTCAACATCGGCGAAACCGCCCCTGCCGCAAGGCAGCCGGCTTACGGGCGCCGCGCGGCCTGACCGGCGCAGCGAATACAAAACGAAAAGGCCCGGTGAAAACCGGGCCTTTTTCATGGAAGTATAAATGAAGCGATCGACGGATATCGCGAAAGCGTCACTTCTCGAGCGTAGCCACCACCTCGACATGCGACGACCAGAGGAACTGGTCGATCGGGGTGACCGAGGTGATCCGGTAACCGGCATCGACGAGGATACGCAGGTCGCGCACTAGCGTCACCGGGTTGCAGGAGACCGCAACGATCTTCTTCACGCCGGAACGGGCCATTTCCTTCGTCTGCACTTCGGCGCCTGCGCGTGGCGGGTCGAAGACGATGGCGTCGTAGGCCTTCAGTTCCGAAGCCATCATCGGCCGGCGGAAGAGGTCGCGCTTTTCCACCGTGACAGGCTTCAGGCCTTGCGTGTTGCGCGCGGCGAAATCCAGTGCCTTCAACGGTTTGTCTTCGCTCTCCACCGCATGGACGCGCGCCTTGCGGGCGATGCGGAGCGAAAAGGTGCCGGAGCCGGCAAAGAGGTCTATTACGCGCTTGGCTTTGCCCAGATGCGCCAGCACCAGTTCGGACATCGCCTCTTCTGCCGGCTTGGTCGCCTGGGTGAAGCTTCCGGGCGGCGGCGAGACGGAAACGCCGCCGAAATCGATGACCGGCTTGACCGGTTCGACCAGGATTTCACCATTGAGGCTGAGACGGGCGACGCCCTTCTGACGCAGGACGGTTTCGATCGCCATGCGCCGCTGCCGGTCGTCCATCGCCTTGATGCCGTCGAAGGAAAGATCGAGGTCGGACAGCGTTTCAAGTACGGTAATGCGGAAAGGTTCTGCATTGACCGCCATCGCCTCTGCGACCGTCCGGATGGTTGCAAGCCGCGACACGATGCCGGGACTTGCGATGGGACATTCCGATATCGAGACGATGTGATGGGTCTCAGGCTGATTGTAGCCGAGCAGCAGTTCCTTTTCGGTGCGCCGCGCCGTGAAGACCGTGCGCCGCCGCTCACCCGGGTGGGCAAGCACAAGCGGCGCGACCTCGGCCTGAAGTGCCTTCGATTTCAACGCATCGAGGACCAGCTGCCGCTTGAAGCCCCGGTAGAGGTTGTCACTCGCATGCTGCAGGCTGCAGCCGCCGCAGGTGCCGTTCTCGCCCTCCGGCCCGAAATGCCGGCATTTCGGCGCGACGCGCTCGGGCGAGACCTCGGACATGGATATGACCGTGCCCTTGTCCTTGTTGACCGCCAGCGCCACGGTTTCGCCGGGTAGCGTGAAGGGCACGTAGACCGGGCCAAACGGACCGCGCGTGATGCCATCGCCCGACTGGCCGATTTTCTCGATGGTCAACGTTTCGGTGCTCATACTTCTTCGTCCAAGGAGGCGTCGTCGTCCAGTGGCTTGCGGCCGGCCAGCAGATATTCCTCGTTGCCGTCGCCGCCGGAGATGGGCGAGGGGATGAGGCCGAGGCTTTCCCAACCCATGTCCTCGGTAAGCCAGCGTTCCAGCTCGGCTGCGACCGCAGGTGCGCTTTCCGGGTCCTTGAGCAGGCCTGCCTTGCTGATCGCCTCGCGGCCGGCCTCGAACTGCGGCTTGACGAGAAGGATGCAATGGGCGCCCGGCTCGGCCAGATCGAGCGCTGGCGGCAGCGCCAGTTTCAGCGAGATGAACGAGACGTCGGAAACGACGAAGGAAATCTCGCGGCCTTCGAGGTGATCCTCGTCCAGCACACGGGCGTTCAGACCTTCGATATTGGTGACGCGCGGATCGGCCTCCAGCCGCGGATGGAACTGGCCGTGGCCGACATCGACGGAAATGACATGGGCCGCGCCATTGTGCAGCAGGATTTCGGTAAAGCCACCGGTCGAGGCGCCGATGTCGAGACAGTCAAGACCTTCGGGCGACAGCTTGAAATGTTCAAGGCCCGCCTTGAGCTTCAGTGCCGCGCGCGAAACGTAGGGCTGGACGGGATCGTCGATGGCGATGGTCACGTCCTCGGGAAAGGTGGAGCTCGCCTTGGTGATGACGCGGCCGTTGACGGTGACGGTGCCGCGCTGGATCGCATCGCGGGCACGCGAACGGCTGGCGACAAGCCCGAGGTTCAGGAGCAGCTGGTCGAGGCGGACGGTTGTTTTAGGTTCGTTTGACATGGGGTCTCATGGCGCGTTGCGAACTCTGTTGCAAGTCTCCTTGCGCATCGCAGCAAACTTAAACGAATATTAAGTCAAACGATGCAGGTTTCCCGGGCGGGCAAAGCCTATCAAGATCAACCATGATGGTAATGGTCTTTTTGCCGGCACCGATGATTTCCCCCGATATTGTAGCTGGTCGCCCGTTCCCCACACGGCGCTGATTGCCAATGTTTGTTTTTTACCGTGGCGCTGCCCGCCCAAGGATATTTCGCGATGTTGAAAAACCTCTCCCTGAACCGAAAGCTCGGTTTCACCTTCGCCGGCCTCATTCTGATCTTTCTGGCCGTATCCGGCATCGTTCTGTCAAAAGCCAATCTCTCGGTGGAAGCTTCCGCCCGGCAGAATGCGTCACAGCGGCTGATCGTGCTGATCGATGATGCGATGCAGGGCATGCTCGAACAGGCGGTCAACCAGCGCGGCTTCCTGCTTTTGCGCAGCGACAGCACCTACGGCGACGTAGCCGTCAACCGTGAACGGATGGTCAAGGCCATTGCCGAGGCCAAGGCCACGGCGACAGATCAGCCGGAACTGTCCAAGCAGCTCGACGCCATGCAGGCGGCCGCCGATGTTTGGTACAACGAACTGGCTCGCCCGCAGATCGAGGCTGCTCGCACCACCGACAAGCCGCTCGCCGAGATCATCGAAATCGGCCGCAACCTCTCCAAGGGGCAGCTCGATACCTTCCGCAGCGTTGCCGCCAAGATCAAGGCAGATGCAGCCGCCTGGTCCGAAACTCAGACAGCAGAACAGACGGCCTCGATCGGCGATGTGCGCCTGACCCTGATGGTCGGCGGCCTTGCCGCCGCGCTCGTCGCCGCCGCGCTTGCCTGGGCCCTGTCGCGCGGCATCGTCCGCCCGATTGTCGATATGACCGGCGCCATGGGCCGTTTGGCGGATGGCGATCACGAAATCGTCGTGCCGGCACTCGACCGCACCGACGAAGTCGGCCGCATGGCGCAGGCCGTGCTCGTCTTCAAGCAGGCGGCGCTCGAAAACCTTAAGATTACCGGTGAAGCCGACAAGATGCGCAGCGACGCCGAAACCAGCCGCCGTCTCAGCGATACGGAAAAGGCACGCGAACGCGATGCCATGCTGCAGGCCACTTCGAGCCTCGGCAATGGGCTGAAGCGCCTTGCCTCCGGCGATCTCGGCTTCCAGCTCAACGAACCCTTCGCCGGCGATTTCGAAAGCCTGCGCCAGGATTTCAACCGCTCCGTCGGCCAGCTTGCCGAAACACTCGCAGCCGTCTCCAATGCGGCCGGTTCGATCGACAGCGGCACGCGCGAGATCAGCCAGAGCTCGGACGATCTGTCCCGGCGTACCGAACAGCAGGCCGCTTCGCTCGAAGAAACCGCCGCGGCACTCGATCAGATCACCGTCAATGTCTCCAACTCCTCCAAGCGTGCTGACGAGGCCCGCGATGTCGCGGTCCAGGCCAATGCCAGCGCCGCTCAGTCGGGCTCCGTGGTGGCCAATGCTGTGGAAGCCATGCGCCGCATCGAGGAATCCTCCAGCCAAATCTCCAACATCATCGGCGTCATCGACGAGATCGCCTTCCAGACCAACCTTCTGGCGTTGAATGCGGGCGTCGAAGCGGCGCGGGCAGGGGATGCCGGCAAGGGCTTCGCCGTCGTCGCCCAGGAAGTGCGCGAACTGGCCCAGCGCTCGGCCAAGGCCGCCAAGGAGATCAAGGACCTGATCCGCAATTCGAGCGTCGAAGTCGAGGGCGGCGTCAAGCTGGTACGCGAAACCGGCGATGCGCTGAAGACCATCGAGACCTACGTCGTGACGATCAACCAGCACATGGACGCGATCGCCACCTCGGCCCGGGAACAGTCAGTCGGTCTGGCCGAAGTCAATACGGCCGTCAACCAGATGGACCAGGTCACCCAGCAGAACGCTGCCATGGTGGAAGAGACGAATGCAGCCAGCGCGACGCTTGCCAACGAAGCAAGCCGCCTGCGTGAGTTGATCTCGCAGTTCCAGCTCGATACCGGCAAGGGCTACAGCCAACCGGTATCCCGCGTGTCCCGCCGCGCCGCCTGACATCCGCGCCATGTGTCCAGAAAGCCCCGGCCATCGACCGGGGCTTTTCCATGCCGGTGGCGTCCATTTTCGGTCTTATGCCGGCAGGAGCCTTGGCGGCGGCACACCTGCCATGGCAGCATGCGGACGATATTGGGGAGAAAATCGATGTTCCTGCGGTCCTGTCTTTTCGCCATTACCCTGCTGCCGGGTGCGGCCCTTGCCAACGACACCATGGCCGACCTGAAGACGGGCGGGCTGAGCTACGTGCAGACGCTCGATATCGAGATGGTCAAGGAAGACCTGTTCATCTCGCGCGAGGAAATCCGCGTCGACTACGTCTTCCGCAACACGACCGACAAGCCGGTTTCCGGCATCGTTGCCTTTCCCATGCCCGACATCACCGGCAGCCCGGAAAGCAATATCGCCATGAACGATATGCAGGCCGACAATTTCCTCGGCTTTTCGGTGACGCAGGACGGTGAGCCGATCAAGGTCCAGCTGCAGCAACGGGCCATTGCCAACAGTCTCGACGTGACCGACGATCTCGCCGAGCAGGAGGTGCCGTTGCTGCCCTTTGCCGACGCGACCGCCGAAGCGCTTGCTGATCTGGACGATGCTGTTGCCGCGGACTTCGTCGAACGAGGCATCCTTTTCAACTATGCCCATGACGACGGCAATGGTATGCAGGATCACCGCACGCCGCTCTGGACCCTGCGATCCGCCTATTGGTGGAAAGCGACCTTTCCGCCCGGCCGCGATATCCATGTCTCGCATCGCTACAAGCCGAGCGTCGGCGGAACGGTGGCTGTGACACTGCTGGAAGACGGCAAGCCGCAGGGCGAACGCTTCGAGGAATACAAGGCGCGCTATTGCATCGACGACGGGTTCGTCAAGGCAACCCAGAAGCTGCCGCCACCGAGCGACGACGGACGGTCGACCTACACCGAAGCCTGGATTTCCTACATCCTGACGACTGGCAACAACTGGGGCGGGCCGATCAAGTCCTTCACGCTGACCGTCGACAAGGGCGATCCGCGCAACCTGATCAGCTTCTGCGGGAAGGGTGTCACGAAGACCGGGCCGACGACATTCCAGATGACAGCCGAGGATTTTTACCCGGAGAAAGATTTGAATATCCTGATCCTGCAACATGCGGCGGATGAATGATTTCAGACCAGTGAAAATAATGGATCGCTAAAATTGTATTGTCGGCATCGGGTGGGAGAGTAACGAATTTCGTCTAGAAGCAGGTCCTGATTGCTAGCCGCGATGACGGCAACCTTGGGGACTAGGAATGTACGGCCAGCGGGAGAACAGAATCGACCTTCTACGGGGCGTGTCGCTTCTGTTGATCTTCATCGGTCATGCCGAGTTCACGTTTTCGCTGACGTTCCAGCATTCGCGTGGCTTTTCCGACGCCTCCGAAATCTTCGTGCTGCTTGCCGGCATGTCTTCGGCGCTCGCGTATTATCGTCCGGACGCCGGGCTGCGGCTGGAGCGCCCCTGGAAACGGGCATTTCGCCTCTATCTCGTCCATCTGCTGCTCTTTGCGATCATGGCGGCGATATCTGCGCTTGCTCTGGGAGCCTTCGACCAGGCGGCATGGGCCGTCGATATGACGGAATTCTGGAGGAACCCGTTTCAGCGGGGGTTTCAGGCCCTGTCTCTGAGCTATATGCCCGGAAATCTCGACATATTGCCGATGTATGTCGTCCTGCTCCTGTTTGCTCCCTTTGCCTTTCTGCTTCATGACTGGTGGAGGGGCGCTTTGCTGGGACTTTCCTGCCTCGTCTGGTTCGTCGCGGGACTGGGCCATATCAATCTTCCGAACGCCGCCCTCGAAGGGCAGACCTGGTATTTCGATCCGCTATCGTGGCAGTTCATCTTCGTGATCGGGATCGTTCTCGGCGTGCGCATGAAGAGCGGCCAACCCGTTTTGCCCTACAATGGTCCGGTATTTGCCGCGGCCGGCCTTTTTGCCGCGGCCGCTATCCCCGTCAATCTCGCGGTCCATCTTGGCGTCCTGGATCCGCCGTTCGGCGAACTTCATCACCAGTTGGTCTCCAAAACCAATGGCGGTCCGCTGCGGATCGTCAATGTGTTGGCGATCCTGTATCTCGCCTGGAATATTCCCGCCGTGAAAACGGCCGCCGATCACCCGGCCATGCGGCTGCTCTGCATCGCCGGCCGGCACAGCCTTCCGATCTTCTCCGCGGGAATCCTTCTATCCTACTGCGCCATGGTGCTGATGAGGGTGAACCCTGACACGCCGCTTGTGGTTCAGCTGCTGCTGCTCGCCGGAGGGTGCTCGCTCCAGCTGGCGATTGGTTGGATGCTTGAAGTCCGAAAGAGCAGACCGCCGGTCATGAGGTCGTCCCTCGCTCCGCAGCAAAACGTCATGCCTGCAGTCTTGACTGCCAAATGATCATGCGGGAAAGCGACAGGCGTTGAGGGGTGAGCTACTCTAACCTGCAACCCCGACGCCGATTTCCTTCTGACCGAGAGTCCTGAAAACCGTCGAGACGATGCCGGCGCGGTCGAGGCCGGCCTTGGCATACATCGCCTCGGGCTTGGCCTGCTCCATCCAGATATCCGGAAGAACCAGCGGTCGGATTTTGAGCCCGTTGTCGAGCAGACCTTCATGGGCGAGGAACTGCAGCACATGGCTGCCGAAGCCGCCGACAGCGCCTTCCTCTACGGTGATCAGCACCTCGTGATGGCGGGCAAGCTGGCGGATCAGGTCATGATCAAGCGGCTTGGCAAAACGGGCATCGACAACAGTCGTCGACAGCCCGGCAGCATCGAGGTCTTCGGCAGCGAGCAGGCAGTCGGCAAGGCGCGTGCCGAAGGAGAGCAGCGCCACTTTCGATCCCTGTTTCATCACCCGGCCCTTGCCGATCTCGAGGATCTGGCCCCGTTCCGGCATGTCGACGCCAATGCCTTCGCCGCGCGGATAGCGGAACGAGATAGGCCCCTGATCATAGGCGGCAGCGGTGCGCACCATATGCTTCAGTTCCGCCTCGTCCGCCGCCGCCATCACGACGAAGCCGGGCAGGGTGGCAAGATAGGTCGTATCGAAGGAGCCGGCATGCGTCGGCCCGTCGGCACCGACAAAGCCGGCCCGGTCGATCGGGAAGCGCACGGGCAATCCCTGGATTGCCACGTCGTGCACCACTTGGTCATAGGCGCGCTGCAGGAAGGTGGAATAGAGCGCTGCGAACGGCTTGTAGCCTTCCGAGGCGAGGCCCGCTGCAAACGTCACCGCATGCTGCTCGGCAATGCCGACGTCGAAGGTGCGCGACGGATGTGCGAGCGCGAACTTGTCGAGACCGGTGCCGGAGGGCATGGCGGCAGTGATGGCAACGATCTTCTCGTCGAAGTCTGCTTCCAGCGTCAGCGCTTCGGCAAAGACGGTTGTATAGGCGGGCGCATTCGGCTTGGCTTTCGCCTGCGCGCCGGTGATGACGTCGAAGGTGTTGACGCCATGATACTTGTCGGCGGCGGCTTCGGCCGGCGGATAGCCCTTGCCCTTCTGCGTCACCACATGGATCAGCACCGGGCCTTTGGAATTGTCGCGCACGTTGCGCAGCACCGGCAGAAGATGATCGAAGGAATGACCGTCGATCGGGCCGATATGATAAAAGCCCATCTCCTCGAACAGCGTGCCGCCGGTGACGTAGCCGCGCGCATGTTCGACGGCGCGGGTAATCGCCCGGTCGACGGACTTGCCGAGATAGGCCGTCAGTTTCTTGCCGAGTTCGCGGAATCCCATATAGGTGCGGCCGGAGGCAAGGCGCGCGAGATAAGCGCTCATCGCGCCGGTCGGCCGGGCGATCGACATGTCGTTGTCGTTGAGGATGACGATCAGCCGCGCATCGAGCGCACCGGCATTGTTGAGCGCCTCATAGGCCATGCCTGCCGACATGGCACCGTCGCCGATGACGGCAATGACGTTGCGCGGTTCGCCCGAGAGATCGGCCGCGACTGCCATGCCGAGGCCGGCGGAAATCGAGGTCGAAGAGTGGGCCGCTCCGAAGGGATCGTATTCGCTCTCGGCCCGCCGGGTGAAGCCGGACAGGCCGTCTTCCTGGCGCAGTGTCCGGATGCGATCGCGGCGGCCGGTCAGGATCTTGTGCGGATAACACTGGTGACCGACGTCAAAGATCAGCCGGTCATGCGGTGTGTTGAAAACCTTGTGAATGGCAATCGTCAGTTCGACGACGCCGAGCCCCGCACCCAGATGCCCGCCGGTGCGCGACACTGCGTCGACCATTTCCGCGCGCAGTTCCGTCGCCAGTTGTGGCAGATCCTTGTCGTCGATCTTCTTCAAATCGTCGGGATAGGTCACCTGATCAAGAAGGGGGGTCGCCGGCATCGGGTTGACTGGCAATTGTGTCACGCTGAAAGGCCTTCGTTCTCGCGCCTCGGGGAAGCCGCGATTTCAGTTGGGTGTCCGCAGAAACGCGTCTTTAAACACAATCGTTATGGATTGCAAAAGCGGGTTTTCTTGCGGCGCAAACAAAGAGTTTAACGAATATTACCGCTCCGGCAAAGGGATAAACTCTTTCTCATCCCCCGGCACGATGTCGAACCGGCCGGTGCGCCACTCCTCCTTGGCCTGCTCGATCCGCTCCTTGGATGAGGAGACGAAGTTCCACCAGATATGCCGCGCTGAACCCAGCGCCGCACCGCCGAACAGCATGACATGACAGCCCGTTGGGCCTGCAGTCACCGTGATCGCATCGCCGGCCCGGAAAACCAGCAGCTGATTGTCGGCGAAATGATCACCCGCGATGATCGCTTCGCCCTCGAGGATGTAGAGCGCCCGCTCTTCCCACTCTGCGGCGAAGGGTGCGCTTTTGCCCGGTTCGATCTTCAGGTCGACATAGATCGTATCGGAAAACACCGTGACCGGCGATTTCATGCCTTCGAACTGGCCGATGACGACGCGGCCTTCCAAACCGTCCATGTTGAAGGAGGGCAGGTCACGCTTTTCGGTATGGGCGAAGATCGGGTCGATTTCCTCATACTGATCCGGCAGTGCCAGCCAGGTCTGCAGCCCGGAAATCGACTGCGGCTTGCCACGGAGGTTTTCTGGCGAACGTTCCGAATGCACGATGCCGCGCCCCGCCGTCATCAGGTTGAGGTCACCCGGCGCGATGACCATTTCGGTCCCGAGGCTGTCGCGGTGCTTGATTTCTCCGTCGAACAGGTAGGTGACGGTCGAAAGCCCGATATGCGGATGCGGCCGCACATCCAGCGCCTGGCCGGCCTTCAGGAGCGCCGGCCCCATGCGGTCGAAGAAGATGAACGGCCCGACCAGTCGGCGCTTGGCCGTCGGCAGAGCGCGGCGCACCTGCAGATTGCCGATATCGCTGGTGCGCGGAATGATCAGATGCTCGATCGCATCACAAGCCGGCGCATCGCCGGCTTCGGGGTCTGGTCCGGGAAAGAAGGACATGGGCGGTCTCCTGCAACGGCTTGCTTCGGGAGACTATAGTATGAAATCGGCTGATGTCAGAGATATCTTGCCGGTCAGCGCGATGCCGAGATCGGCGTCGCCGTCACCGTCCGCATCCAGTTGCACATAGGTGTTGCTGCCGTAGAAGAAACTGCGAACCTCACCCGCCTTGCCCTGGAACGCGCTGTTCCCGATGAAGGAATAGGGCGTGGCTGTGTCATGCAGGAACTCAATCTTGTCGCCTTCGCTGTGATGGAAGTCCGTGATGACGTCGCGTCTCTTGGCTTCAACGAGCGATTCATAGGTGTTCTTGAACACGAAATGGTCCGCACCTTTGCCGCCCGTCAGCCTGTCCAGGCCCTTGTTGCCCGTCAGCACGTCATCGCCGTCGCCACCATAGAGCTTGTCGCCCGCCCGGCCGCCGGTCAGGATGTCGTCTCCCTTTCCGCCGACGATCGACAGGGAAGCCTTGGCTTCGTAGCTCTTCTTGTGGGGAACATCCCTGTAATATCCTAAAACTGTCAAACTGTCGTTGGCGTCAAGTTTGCTGCCGTCAATCGCCATTGTTTCCAGGGTGTTCACGATGATTTTGGTTTTTTCCCCTGCGGTGGACGACGTGTTGACGATTTTCAGCTTTTCCACGCCGGTAATTTGGAGACCCACATGGGTCTCTCGCCCTTCGGCAACAAGAATAGTATCGGTGCCGCCACCGCCATTGATTTCGTCACCGAAACTCACCCCGTATCCCGGATTTTTTGTGCCAATAAGCGTGTAGTCGAAAATATCGTCGCCCACGCCGCCCGTGAGGGTTTCCGAGCCGCCCTGAAAACGGATACCAATATGTACCGAATATTTTGCATCTGTCAGGTCTGAAGCATCGATTGTTGCGCGCGCCCAAAATTCGGGACTGGTCTGGATGCGCAGCCGGCCGTTTTCGTCATGATTTTTCATCAGGAATTGCTGACTGATTTTGAGGGTAAAGTCCTGAGAGATAATTTTGATCACCTCGATCCCGGATATCGTGGCGGAATCAAACAGGCTGTACGGAATGCTTCGCTGAAGCTTGATCGTGTCGATTCCAGCCCCTCCTGAAATCACATCGCCAACCTTGATGGGCCAAGTTGACCCGAATTCAAAGGTGTCGTTGCCTTCGCCGCCAGACATGTTGGCCGTGCCGCGTCCGTCATGATCCCGAAAGATGTCGTGGCTGCCATTGTACATACTGCTATGAGCCAGGAACAGATCATCTCCCGCTCCGCCGGACAGCGTGTCGTCTCCACTTCCGTCGATCAATATGTCGTTTCCGTCGCCGCCGGACAGCACGTCCTGCCCGCGTCCACCGAGCAAGAGGTCATTTCCCGCCCCGCCGGAAAGGGCGTCATGGCCGTTCCAGCCAATCAAGACGTCATTTCCACCGCCGCCGGACAGGCGATCGCTGGCCACCCCGCCGGTTATACGATCCCCTGCATCTCCACCTTGCACGACGAGGACACTGGTGTTTGACACAATGCCCGATCCATCGACGATCAATCGCCCGTCAACAGGATTTGCCGCCTTGTCTTCACCGTAGTTGTCATCGGTCGTGATGGTGATCGTGCCGCCCTTGTAAAGGCCCCTTTCACCAAAATCGATCGTGCGGGTCTGCCCCGCTGACAGATCCGTAACCACGACCTTTTCGATATTCGTGACGTTCCAGAGACTTGTGTAGCCCTTGGGATTGGTCGTGCTTTGACCATCCTTTGTGGTGGTGTTGCCTGCCCCGGAGAGGACGATCGTGTCCGTTCCCGCACCGCCGTTGATCGTATCTTCTTTCAGCGAGTTGGCGTCGTAGACAAACCTGTCGTTTTTGCTGCCGGTCCGCAAATAGTCGTGACTCTTGGCTCCGGTAGAGCCAAAAATATCGAACGCCACCGTTTTGACGGAGGAGGCGTCGAGCGACAACTTTGCTTCATCCAGCGCAAGCCCGGATGCATCGATGATAAAATTCGAGCTTCCGTTTGCCTTGAATACACTGTCATTGAAGGCCAGATAAAAGTCGTTGGCGGCGGATCCATTGTATCTCTCTGACACCAGCGCAATCCCTGCGATGTGGGAAAACACAGGCCACAGGTCAGGGCCTGCGCTCCACCCGTAAGAGGTGTCGTTAACGAGCACCAGCGCATTGGTGCCGCCTCCGCCATCGACCGTATCCTTTTTGCTCATATAGCCGGACCAGAAGACGAACCCGTCATCTTCCTTGCCGCCGACAAACTTATCGACGCCGCTGGTGCTGTAGAAATAAGCCATGCCACTGCCCCATCATGCCGTCACGATTTTCCCATGGCCGGCACGGAGGCGGGTATCCATTGAAGCGAACCGAAGACCGTCAAAAATATAATTTAATCAACGGTACCTAAGATCAGCGCAGGACCGCTGTCAATATGGAGACGCAACTATTGCGCGCGATCACTCGCCGTCGAGCGGCTCAACGCCTTGCGGTTTGCCGGCGCGATCCAGCCTGATCTTTTCGATGCGGTTTTCCGCGGCGCCGAGCAGGGCTTCGCAGTGTTTCTTCAGCGCTTCGCCGCGCTCGTAGATTTCGATCGACTTGTCGAGCGCCACGTCGCCGCGCTCCAGCGCGGAGACGATGGCCTCGAGTTCCTCGACGGCCTTTTCGAAGGAGAGGGAGGATACGTCGATCTGCGGGTTGGTGGTCATGGTCATCCTCTCATCAGGCGGTAGATGTGGGTGCCGGCCGATTCGGCCAGCCCTTGAAGATCGTAGCCGCCCTCGAGCAGGCTGACGATGCGGTTGTTGGCGGTCTTGCCGGCGACATCGAGAAGCCGTCCGGTCGCCCAGTCGAAATCCTCGGCGACGAGATTGATCTGCGCCAGGGGGTCGCGGTAATGGGCGTCGAAGCCGGCGGAAATCAGGATGAAATCCGGGCGGAATTCATCGAGTGCGGTGAGCACCCGCGTTTTGAACGCCTCGCGAAAATGGTCGCTGCCGGTGTCGGGCGAAAGCGGCGCGTTGACGATGTTGCCCGCGCCCGTCTCGGTCTTGGCGCCGCTGCCGGGATAGAGCGGCATCTGGTGCGTCGAGCAGAACAACACGGACGGATCATCCCAGAAGATATCCTGCGTGCCGTTGCCGTGGTGCACATCCCAGTCGACGATGGCGACCCGTTCCGCGCCATGCCTTTGCTGTGCGTGGCGGGCGGCAATCGCGATGTTGTTGAAGAAGCAGAAGCCCATCGCCTTGTTTTTTTCGGCATGGTGGCCTGGCGGACGGGAGGCGACGAAGGCGTTGTCGGCCTTGCCGGAGAAGACCGCGTCGACTGCCGCGATCGCGCCGCCGATGCCGGTCAGTGCCGCCTGAAGGCTGGCGGGACTCGCATGCGTGTCGGCCTCGAAGGAGTTGATGCCTTCTTCCGGGATGACGGACATCACAGCGCGCAGATGCTCTTCCGGATGGGCGAGCAGCACCAGATCCTCATTACCCTGCGGTGCCTGTTGACGCGACAGCGGTGAAAACCGCTCGTGCTCCAGCGCAATGTTGAGCGCCTTCAGCCGGTCGGGTCGCTCCGGATGGCCTTCCGGAACCTTGTGTTCCAAGAATATCGGGTTTTCGAACAGGATCGTGGTCATGGCGGGAACCTATGGCTTTGGGGGGACGAGGTCCATGCCATAGGTAGGGCGTTTGCCGTGTTTTCAACAGCGGCGGCCAAGCCTATCCTTCGCAGCGAGACTTGGCGGTTCGCAGATCAGGCGCGTTGCGGCAACAGCGGATAGCCGACGAGGATGGCGCGGGCGGCGAGCGTGGCGATACCGGCCTTGATCAGGTCGCCCGGGATGAAGGCAAGCGATCCGGCGAACGCCTTGTCGAGGCCGATGCTGGTGACAAACGAGAGCCACAGGTTGCCAAGCAGGTAGACCACACCGATGCCGCCGACCAGCGAGGCCACGAGGAATCCCGCCATCTGGCGCGTGCCGGTCTGGTTTTCATTGACGAAACGTTCGGCGAGAATCCCGGTCACATAGGTACCGGCAACCCAGCCGGCGATGAACCCGGCCGTCGGTCCTGCAAGGATGGCAAGGCCGCCGCGACCGCCCGAAAGGACCGGCAGGCCGATCGCCACCATCAGGATGACCAGCACATAGGCAAGCGCTCCGCGCTTGGCGCCGATGATGCAGCCGGCAAGCATGACGCCCATGGACTGCGCCGTGATCGGCACCGGAATGAAGCCGATCGTGATCGGCGGAATGATGCCGAGGAAAACGATGATGGCGGCGAACAGGGCGATCAGCACAAGGTCTCTGGTGGTCATGGTCGTCTCCGTCGGGAATCAACGTCTATGAGAGTATCCTTGACTACTGCCGCCGGAAGCCCCGCGCGTCAATGGCCATGGCAATCGTGTCGGCATCTTTGAGCGTCAGGATGATCAAGGGCACGAACAGGGTCAAGGGCCGGATCGGCAGACCGCGCGCCCGGTGAGCTTCGCGGATATTGTCGTAACGATCGAGGATCTCCGGAACAAAACGCAAGACCAGGCCCAGCGCCAGGCCGACATCGGCGGCGCGCACAAGGCCCAGGCGCTCGAGTGGTTGCAACATCACCGTAATCTCGTCCATGAACGCGCTGATGGTCGTCGTCGCGGTGATCGCGGCTGCAAAGAATACCAGCGCCATGATGCGGAAGGTCACCGCCAACGCCTCGTGCAGGCCGTTGAAAAACCAGGTGGCGAGCGCCAGAACGAGGACGGCAAAGGCGATCCAGCCGATGCGGCCGAACGCCTCGTGCCAGGGCAGGCCAAGCGTCATGTAAAGGCACAGGCAGGCAATGAAGGTCGGAACAAGGACAACCAGAGAGGAGACGAAAAACAGGACGACACTTGCCGCCGCCAGTGTGATCAGCTTGATGCGGACGGACAGCCCGTGGAAGGGCGTGTTGCCCTCAACATAGAGGCTCTTCAGCATCCGGCCTCCTCGTGATAGCGGCGGATCGTCTGCTCCGCCGGGCCATCTGCAATCAGTCGTCCTTCGTGGAACAGCAAGACGCGGTCGAAGTCTTCAACCAGTCCCAGATCGTGACTGATCACAAGGACTTGCTGTTCCAGCCCATCGATCGTGCTTGCCACGAGACGTCGATTCTTCAGATCCAGCTGGTTGGTCGGCTCATCGAGGATGAGGATTTTCGGGCCGGTCACGACCACGCTGGCGATTGCTACCAGCTGCGTCTCGCCGCCGGAAAGTTCATGGACGCGACGCTTGGCCAGATGTGAAACCGCGAAGCGGGCAAGCACGGCATCGGTCTTCGCCTCGATCTCCGCGCCCGACAGTCCGCGGTTCTTCAGGCCGAAGGCGATGTCCTCGCGCACGATCGGCATGATCAACTGGTGTTGCGGATTCTGAAAGATGAACCCCGCCTGCCCAAGCACGGCCTTGTCGTCGGCGACGGTGTCGAGGCCGTTGACGATCACGCGCCCGTCGCTTGGTTTGACCAAACCATTGATCAGCCGCGCGAATGTCGTCTTTCCGGAGCCGTTCAGACCGATAATGCCGATACGCTGCTCGGAAAGCGTGAGCGTCAGCGGATGAAGGGCCACTTTCTGTCCGAACCGGACCGAGCAATCGGTAAATTGAATGGCCAAGCGCGTCCCTTCCTTCAACGGCCGTTCTATACGGCAGTTTGGTGGAAAGACAAACGCCACGCCGTTTGAAACTGTGGGAATATAAGCCTATGTTTGTTCCATGGCGATTCTCGTTTCAAACCGCGATGCGCGGCACATTTTCCTGAACAAGCAGGGGCTGGCCGCGCCACCTCACCGGGCGCTCGGCAAACAGGGCCTGCTCGACCTCATCCATGATATCGGCTTCGTCCAGGTCGACAGCATCTCGACCGTCGAGCGCGCCCATCACCAGATCCTGTTTTCGCGCAACCAGACCTATCGGCGCGAGCACCTGACCGAGCTGCTGGAGAAGGACGGGGCGCTGTTCGAACACTGGACGCATGACGCTTCGATCCTGCCCTCGGTGTTTTTCCGTTACTGGAAGCATCGCTTTGCCCGCCGTGAGCCAGTTCTCAGGGAGCGTTGGCTCAAATGGCATGGCGAGGGTTTCGACAGCACCTTCGAAGAGACATTCCAGCGTATCGCCGAAGGCGGTGCGGCAATGTCGCGTGACCTCAAGGTGGCGGATCACAAGTCGGGCGGCTGGTGGAACTGGCATCCCAACAAGACGGCGCTCGAATATTACTGGCATACGGGAAAGCTCGCCATTGCCGGCCGCCAGAATTTCCAGAAGATCTACGATCTCGCCGAGCGCGTCATTCCCGGCCATCACTACGAGCCGGAGGTAAGTGGCGAGGCCTTCCTCGACTGGGCCTGCCGCGCAGCGCTTGAGCGGCTCGGCTTTGCCACCCACGGCGAAATCGCGGCGTTCTTCGACCTGATCTCGCCGGAGGAAGCCAAAGCTTGGGTTACGCAGCATCGCGATGAACTGTGCGAGGTGATGGTCGAACCCGCCGACGGGGAAAAGCCGCGGCTGTCCTACGCGTTCACCGGGTTTCCCGGCAATCTCGGCGACCTCGCCGAACCGCCCGCCCGCATGCGCGTGCTCAGCCCCTTCGATCCGCTGATCCGCGACCGAAACCGCGCGGAACGCCTGTTCGGTTTCTACTACCGCATCGAGGTTTTCGTTCCCGAGCCGAAACGCGAATACGGCTACTATGTTTTCCCGCTGCTCGAAGGCGACAGGCTCGTCGGCCGCGTCGACATGAAGGCCGATCGCAAATCCGGTTCGCTCGACGTCAAGCGGCTCTGGTGGGAAAAGGGCGTCCGCCCGTCATCCGGCCGAATGGAAAAGCTGGAGGCGGAACTGGCGCGCCTGGCGAAGTTCGCCGGCGTCGAGAGGGTGGTCTTTCTGGAAGGGTGGGATCGGTAGCTCCCTGCCACTTACTGTTCCTTGCTCAGCTTTTCTTTCCCGTCACAAAAAACGCTTCGTCAACTGCCGGCGACGGCAAAACGCGATTCCGAAATATAATTTGATTGTACTAAACGATTATCTCGCGATATGCGTGTATTTGCCGCATTCCGGTTGAATATTCTGACGTCCGATAGCGGCATCTTTCCATGAATTGGCAAGGGGAGAGCCATGGCGAAGAAATCGAGCAAATCATCACCGAAACGAACATTCGATGCGCTTCCTGATACTGTGGATTTTCGGGATGCGACCTTCGTGCCGACGCTTATTCGTGTTCCCGCCGTGTCCGATCTTGCCGGTTATCGCGCGCTCGGCATACCGGTCCTCGATCAGGGCAAGGAAGGCGCCTGCACCGGTTTCGGTCTTGCGACGGTCGCCAACTATCTTCTGCGGATACGTGGCCAGAATCCGACCGCTGACGAAGTCAGCGCCTGGATGCTCTATGCCATGGCCAAGCGCTACGATGAATGGCCGGGTGAAGACTACGAAGGCTCCAGCGCGCGCGGCGCTATGAAGGGCTGGTTCAAGCATGGCTTGTGCGCGCTGGAGTTGTGGGACGAGCGCGAGCCAGATCCGACCTTGGAGGAGAAGCGGTCCGCCGATGCACTTGGCAGACCGCTGGGGGCCTATTTCCGAGTCAATCACAAGGATCTCGTGGCGATGCACGCGGCAATCAACGAGGTCGGCATGCTCTATGCCACCGCGGCCGTCCACGAGGGATGGCAGCGTGTCGAGGAGGGTGATGAACTGATCGACTTCCGGCAGGACACCATCATCGGCGGTCATGCCTTCGCGATCGTCGGCTACGACCGCCGCGGCTTCTGGATACAGAACAGCTGGGGGCCGAAATGGGGCTCGGGCGGGCTCGCCAATCTTTCCTATGTCGACTGGCTGGCAAACGGATCGGACATCTGGGTCGCAGCACTCGGCGCACCAGTTGATCTGGCATCGCCCATGGCTTCGGCGACGATGCGCGCCGATGCGCCGAGGAGCTATGAAAGCCAGGTCTATGCCGATCTGCGACCCTATATCATCACCTCGAAGAACGATGGTGTCCTCGATGACAAGGGAACTTACGGGCTGACCGCAATCGGTCTGAAGACGCTCGTCACCGAGCGGATGCCTGCGGCGATGGCAAGCTGGGACAAGAAGCGGGTGCTTCTTTATGCACATGGCGGGCTGGTATCGCAGGACGGCGCGGTTCAGACCGTTTCCAACAATCTTGCTCCGCTGTTGAACTCGCACGTTTATCCGCTGTCGTTCATCTGGCGGTCGGATGCCTGGAGCACGATCGGCAACATCCTGAAGGATGCCCTGTCGCGGCGGCGCGACGAAGGTATTCTCGACAAGGCCAAGGACTTCATGCTCGACCGGCTCGACGATACGCTTGAGGTCGTGGCCCGTAATCTCGGCGGAAAGGCACTTTGGGACGAGATGAAGGAGAATGCCGAGCGGGCGACGAGCAACAAGATGGGCGCGGCGCGCCTGACGGCGGATCATCTGATCGATCTTTATACCGCCGGCAAGATCGACGAGGTCCATCTCGTCGGCCACAGTGCAGGGTCGATTTTCCTGGCGCCTCTCGTCGAACGCCTTGTTGCGGGCAAGGTCAAGATTGCAAGCCTCACCCTGTGGGCTCCGGCCTGCACGATGGAGCTTTTCAACAAGGTCTACAAGCCGCTGATCGAGAAGGGGAATATCGAAGCCTTCGATCTCTTCATCATGGACGATGCGACCGAGCAGGACGACGATTGCGCCGACATCTATCACAAATCCCTGCTGTATCTGGTCAGCAATGCGTTCGAGAAATGGGCTCACATACCGGTTATCAAGGATGGTGTTCCGCTACTTGGTCTTGACCGCGACAGCAAGGCCATCCCGGACGCATTCTGGAAGCCCGCCAGCCGGAAGAAGCATTTGTCTCCGGGCGATACAAGCAAGGCGCGGCATCACGGCGATTTCGACAACGACAATACGACACTGCTTTCGACGCTTCATCGCATCATCGGAAAGGCGGTCACCGCCAAGACGGCGGACATTGTGTTTACCGCCCCCACCCATTCGCGCGACGAAAAACGGCAATTCCGGGAGAAGCTGGATCAAACCTTGCGCTGACGGTGAAAGGCCCCGGGCACAACGGGGTCGGTGGCTACTCCGAAGGTCCTGATACATTTCGAGGCAATTTTTGGCCAAGCCTTCGACGGCCTCAATTCTTCTTCTGGTAGACCCGGATATAGTCGATATCCATACTGACCGGGAAGATGGCATCGTCGACCTTGCCGGTCATGTCGCCGCCGATGGCTAGATTGACCAGCAGGTAATGCGGCGTGTCGAACGGCCAGCTTGCCTTGCCCTTGCCGGGGTTCTTGTAGGTGAAATAGGTCTGATTATCGACGCCGATCGTGATGGCCTTCGGCGTCCACGTCATGCGGTAGGTATGGAAGCGGCGACAGGCGTCGCGGATATTGGTTTCGCCACCGATGCCGAAGGTTCCGGCCGTCGCCTTGGTGTGGATGGTGCCGGTGATCTTGCTGGGCGCTTTGCCGACCTGTTCCATGATGTCGATCTCGCCATTGTCCGGCCAGGGGATATTCTCCGGTCCCAGCATCCAGAAGGCCGGCCATGTGCCAAGTCCGCAGGGAAGCCGGGCGCGAACCTCGTAGATGCCGTAGGTCCAGCTTGCCTTGCCACGGGTGATCAGGCGCGCGGAGGTGTAGTTCTGGCCGCCGTAGTCGGCGGCCGATTTCAGTCTTTCCTTGCGGGCCGTGATAGTCAGTCTGCCGTTTTCCACGTTGGTGTTCTGGGGCCGCTTGACGGCGTAATATTGTAGCTCGTTATTGTACCAGCCGGTTCTGTTAGCTTCGGTGTCGTAGACCCATTTCTTCTGGTCGGGCAGGCCGCTGCCGTTGAATTCATCAGACCAGACGAGCTTGTATCCGACGGGCGCTGCTGCGTCCTGAGCCTGCGCGGACGCAGCCACGGAAAACGAGAACGCGAGCACTGCGGCAAACAGGACAACAGATGATAAGACATTTGGGTTCATGAGTATCTTTCGTCTTTTCGAGGCCGAGATTTGCTCGCGCACCGTCGAAAGACAAGGCTACTTTCGTCGAGTGCATAAATGCGTGCAATATCGACGAAATGCGAAAGGCCACCGGTCATGTCCAGATCGGTGGCCTTTGAATTTGGTGATCGAGACCCGGGTGTCAGAGAATTTCCGTCGCCGCGATCTCGATGCCGAAGCCTTCAAGCCCGACATAATGGCGCTCGCGCGAGGAAAGCAGCTTGATCGAGGTGATGCCAAGGTCCTTCAGGATCTGCGCACCAAGGCCGATTTCCAGCCATTCGCTTTCGCGCGCCTGCGCCTCGCTATGATCTTCGCGCTCATGCTTGCCGGCACGTGCTGTTGTCGAGACGCCAACGCCGACGGAGCCTTCGCGCAGGTAGACGATGACGCCGCGGCCCTGTTCGGCCATGCGCTTCATGATCGGATCGAGCTGGCAATCGCGACCGAAAACGTCGGCGGCAACATTTTCCAGATGCAGGCGGACCGGGATGTCAACGCCGTCGCGGATGTCGCCGAAGGTGACGGCCAGGTGCTGCATCGGGTCCCAGGGCAGGGAATAGGCATGCGCCTTGGCCTTGCCATAGGGGGTATCGACATCGAATGTCGCTTCGAGATTGATCAGCGTTTCCTTGCGCTGGCGATAGGCGATGAGATCGGCGACGGAGACCTGCTTCAAGCCATGCTTCTCGGCAAATTCAGTAACCTGCGGTCCGCGGGTGACCGTGCCGTCGTCGTTGACCAGTTCGCAGATGACGCCGATCGGCGGCAGGCTGGCGAGGCGGCAGAGATCGACGGCGGCTTCCGTGTGGCCGGAGCGCATGAGCACGCCGCCCTCGCGGGCAACGAGCGGGAAGATGTGGCCCGGCCGGGTGAAGTCGGCAGCGCCGACATTCGGATTGGCAAGATTACGGACCGTGAGCGTCCGGTCTTCGGCCGAAATGCCGGTTGTTGTGCCATGCTTGAAATCAACGGTCACGGTAAAGGCTGTCGTATGGGCCGAATCGTTTTCCGCCACCATGGCGTTGAGGTTGAGGCGCTTGGCCTCTTCCTTCGGCATCGGCGTGCAGACGATGCCGGAGGTGTGGCGAACGATGAAGGCCATCTTTTCCGGGGTACAGTGGACGGCCGCGACGATCAGGTCGCCTTCGTTCTCGCGGCCGTCGTCATCGGTGACGACAACGATCTCGCCGGCCTCGAAGGCCCGGATGGCATCGGCAACGCGCTTCTGGTCAAAGGGCATGGGGTTCTTCCTTGGATGTTACTTCAACCGGCCGGTCTGGCCACGGTCGCGCAGGTAGTGATCGGCAATGGTGCAGGCAAGCATGGCCTCGCCGATCGGCACGGCGCGGATGCCGACGCAGGGGTCATGACGGCCCTTGGTGCGAACGTCGACATTGTTGCCGTCCGAGTCGATCGACTGGCGCTCGGTGAGGATCGAGGAGGTCGGCTTGATGGCGAAGCGGGCGATCACCGGCTGGCCGGTCGCTATGCCGCCCAGAATGCCGCCGGCATGGTTCGACAGGAAGATCGGCTTGCCGTCATTGCCCATGCGCATCTCGTCGGCATTTTCCTCGCCGGTGATTTCGGCAGCGCCAAAGCCGTTGCCGATCTCGACGCCCTTGACGGCATTGATCGACATCAGGTTGGAGGCGATGTCCTGATCGAGCTTGGCATAGATCGGCGCGCCGATGCCGGCAGGCACGCCTTCGGCAATGACTTCGACCACGGCGCCGACCGATGAGCCGGACTTGCGGATGCCGTCGAGATATTCTTCCCAGACGGGAACGATGGCCGGATCGGGCGCGAAGAAGGGGTTGTTGCCGACTTCGTTCCAGTCCCAGTTGTTGCGGTTGATCTTGTGCTTGCCGATCTGCACCAGCGCGCCACGCACCAGAAGACCCGGCACGACCTTGCGGGCAAGACCGCCGGCCGCAACACGCGCCGCCGTCTCGCGGGCCGAAGAGCGCCCGCCGCCGCGATAGTCGCGAATGCCGTATTTGAGGTCATAGGTATAGTCGGCATGTCCCGGCCGGTAGCTCTTGGCGATCTCGGAATAGTCCTTCGAGCGCTGGTCGGTATTTTCGATCATCATTGATACCGGCGTGCCGGTGGTGATCATCGTTTCACCGTCGGCATCCAGCATCACGCCGGAGAGGACCTTGACCAGATCATCCTCGCGGCGCTGGGTGACGAAGCGCGACTGGCCGGGTTTGCGCTTGTCAAGCCAGGCCTGCAGTTCGGCAAGCGTAAAGCGGATGCCGGGAGGGCAACCATCGATGACGCAACCGAGTGCTGGCCCGTGGCTTTCGCCCCAGGTGGTAACGCGGAAAAGATGACCGAAAGTATTGTGCGACATGGAAGACGACCGATGCGTGAGCTGACGGCGTTCAGAGCGCCGGCATGCGACATTTCATTCGGCCGTGACTATTAGTGCGAAAATGCCGGAAAGGGAAAACCTTTCTGGCGAAATATGACGATTGCCGCGTGAACAGTCTGTCTCGTCTGAAAAGCCAATCAGGATGCCAGCTGCAGGGCCTCGTTGCTGGCGAAGGCGACGAACCTGTCGAAGCTCAGTGGCTTGGCGAAGGCATAGCCTTGCAAGAGATCGCAGCCGAGCAGGCCCAGCATTTCCGCATGCGCCATCGTTTCGACGCCCTCGGCCACCGTTTCGATACCGAGCGAGCGGCCGATTTCGATGATGGACCGGATGAGCGCCTGCTCGCTGCGGGACTTGAGGATGGGAGCCACGAGCTGGCGGTCGATCTTCAACCGCTTCGGCTTGATCTTCAAAAGGCTGACGATCGACGTATGGCCGGTGCCGAAGTCGTCGATCTCGATGTCGATGCCGAGCTTCTTGATGCCCTCGATATTGGCGGTGACGATATCGTCGCTCTCGTCGAGGAAGATCGACTCCACCAGTTCGAAGGAAAGCTGGCCGGGCGTGAAGGAGAGCCCCTGCAGTGAAGCGAGAAGCGTATCGTCGCTGAGCCGCTTGGCCGAGACGTTGACGGAGATTTTCGGCACATCGATGCCCATCGATGCCCAGCGCATGGCGTCGATCAATGCCCGGTCGAGCACGATGCGGTCGATCGTCGCGACGACGTTCAGTTCCTCGGCGATGTGAAGGAATTTGTCGGGCGTCAGAATACCGTCGCGCGGGTGATTCCAGCGGACCAGCGCCTCGACGCCGGAAAGGCGCAGGGTGCCGGCTTCAAATTGCGGCTGGTACCAGGCGACGAACTGGTTCTTTTCGATGCCTTCGAGAATTTCGTCGGCGATGCGCTTCGTCGTGATGATCTCGGCCTGCAGCGCGTCGGTGAAGAATTCGTGACGGTTGCGGCCGTTTTCCTTGGCGCGATAGAGCGCGATATCGGCGTTGACCAGAAGCTGGCGCTCATCGATCGCCATGTCGCCGGCGCACGCAATGCCGATGCTGACGCCGAAGCGGCAGGGGAAGCCGTTGTAATCAACCGGCTGGCGCATCTGGATGATGATGCGTTCCGAGAGACTGGACAGGAAAGCCTTGCTCGGCGGGTCCGTCACCAGCACGACGAATTCGTCGCCGCCGATGCGGGCGACCATATCACTGGCGCGCACGCTGGAGCGCAGGATTTTTGACGCATGCACAAGCATGGCGTCGCCGGCCGCATGCCCGAGCGTGTCGTTGATCTGCTTGAAGCGGTCGAGATCGATATGCAGGATGGCGATGTTCTGCAGGCCGTCCTTGCGGGCGGTGGACAATGTCTCCAGCTCCTTGTCGAGCATGCGGCGATTGCCGAGCCCTGTCAGCGGGTCGTGCAGCGCGTTATGCTCGATGCGGTCCTTGGCATCGGCGAGCTCATCGTTTTTGGCCTCTGCCATTGCTTTTGCCGAGCGCAATTGTTCCGTCAGAAGGACGTCATCGCTGATGTCGAAGGCGATCCCTACCAGTTTTCTGTTGCCGCCTGGAGATTGATGAATCTTGCCGACCGAGCGAACGTGCCGGATGGTCCCGCTCGGGAGCACGATGCGCGAAGCCTGAACATAGGGGACGCCCTCGGAAATCGTCCGGGCGACGCTTGAAAGCGCATCCTGACGATCGTCCGGATGGAGCGCGCCAATCCAGGTTTCGTGCGGCGTCTCGCCGCCCGCATAGGTCAGCCCATAGAGCTGATGCATGCGCTCGTCCCAGTAGGCGATGCCTGTGTCGAGATCGGCTTCCCACATGCCGCACTGATAGGAATCAAGCGCAAGATCGAGCCGCCTGGTAATGGCTTCGAGTTGCTGTTCCCGTTCGGAAAGTCCGTCGAGCGCTTTTTTGAGCTCGGCGTTCTTCTCGTCGGCGATGGCCTTGGCGGATCGTAGCTGCTCCGTCATCAACACATCATCGGTGACGTCCCAACTGATGCCGGTGATCTTGGCTTTGCCGTCGGCGCCTACATGCGTGGAGCCGGCGTTTCGGACGTGATGGATGCTGTCGTCTGGCATGACCACGCGATACTGCGAACGATATTCCAGATCCTCGTCAAGCGCTTTGAACAGGGTAAGCGAGGCCGCGGCGATATCGTCGCGATGGACGGTTCGCCGCCAGTCCGTATAGCTTGGGCCGCCATCGCCTGTCGGCAGCCCGTGTAGATGGTACATCCGCTCGTCCCAGGAGCGTTCCTGGGTGTCCAGGTCGATTTCCCAGATGCCGATCTTCGAGGATTCGAGTGCCAGGTTGAGCCGATGGGACACGGTCAGCAGTTCTCGTTCGCGCGAGCGCAGGGTGGCGATGTTGCGCTGACGCTCGTTGACCAGCCCGCCGGTGAGAAAAATCGGAATGATCACGATTGCAGCGGCAAAGAGAATGGTGATTTCGAGCCAGGTGCCGTTGGCCGGCTCCTGCGCCCAGCCGTCAGCCGGGATCGCCGCCAGCTCCCAGGTGCCGCCTGGCAGCTGCAGCTGGCGAATGACGGGTGTCTTTTCGAAAATGTCGGTATCGCCGAAGAAAGCATCCTGGATGTTGTTCTTCACCGAGATGTCGCGGATCGCCAGCTGGATATGGACATGCCGGTGGCCGTCGTCCGCGTCGTTGTCGTGGACGCCGTCGTTGAGAAGACGCGCATTGCCGTAGATTTCCTTCTCGTCGACGACAGCTTCCATGAAGCCCCAGAAGGCCACGCGGTCCCCGGTCTTAGCAAAGACGGGTGAGAAGAGATTGAAGCCGGTACGGCCGCTCGGCAATTTGACCGGCCCGGCAATGACGGGTTTTGCCTTCGACTGGGCGCGGTCTACGGCTATCCTGGAGGAACGGAATCTCTTGAAGTCGGTACCGATCATCCGCTCGTTTCCCTTGAGCGGAAAGGTCATGCGGATGACCGCGTCGGGCGCTGCGCTGACGCGCACCATCTGGGGATTCTGGATCAAGAGCTTGGTCGCCAGCTGGTCGAAATTTGCTTGCGACATATGGGGATCGACGGAGAAATTGTTGGCAAAGCCGCGCAGGGCGGTAATATTGTTGTTGATCTCACTCTGCAGGCGGGTGGAGATCAGATTGAGTTCGTTCTGGACATTGCTCTTCAGCTCGCTGCGGAAATTCTCGCGATTCTGCGCCTTGAAGAAATAGCCTCCGGTGAAGACGACGGCAGCTGCGATGAACGCGGGAAAAAGAGACGGCTTTGCAAGCCTGGCGAGCGCCCAGGCGCGATGACGGATTGTAGCGCTTTTAGTCAACGGTCATGCACCCCATATTCCCCGCGTTCACGGTAGCTTTGGAGTCTTAAGATTGGCTTTAGAGGCTGTTCCTGCTATGAAATCCGCGCCTCGGCGGCGGATGGTGTACGTCGATCAAGATTTGGTTAACCATGGGGGTTCCAAATCGGATAAAATTTTAAATGACACGGCAACGGGCGATTTTTGCCACAATCGGGGGTCAAACAGTGGGCACAACAAAATTGAATGAATCACTGAAGAGGGCAAGACAGATGCGTTTCATCGTTGCTACGTTGATGGCCGCAGCCGGTTTCTTTTCGCCGCTGACCGCCTTCGCTGAAAGTGCTGATGTCGAAGCGGTGATTACCGGCGTCGATACCGACAAGCTGAGTCTGTCGCTTGACGATGGCAAGAACTATCAGGCTCCGGAAGAATTCAACTTCGATGGTCTGAAGGAAGGCGTCAAGGTTCTGGTCTTCTACACCGAGGTCGATGGCAAGCGCGTCATCAACGACCTGGAAATCATGCAGTAATACTGTCTCGCAGCGCGCAATCGAGTGCTGCGTCATTTCCTGTTGCGGTGTTCTAGGTTCAGGCAATCAACCACTTTCACCGTGCTCGGTGAAAGTGCTGCTCAGAGCCAGCCGATCGAGCCGTTCTCAATCTTCAAGATTCTATCCTGTGGAATGGCGCCGAGCGCGGCCTCTTCGGCATCCATCGCGCCGCAGAGCTTGAATAACGTGCGAATGACACCCCCATGACTGACGCAGACGGTCGGTGTTGAAACGCTGGAGAGCCAGGCACCGACACGCCAGGAGAGGATTTCATAGCTCTCCGCATCCGGGCCTGGCGGAATGAAATCCCATTTGGACAATTCACGTTCCGCCACGCGCTCAGGCATTTCGCGCTCAAGTTCGGCCATCGTGTAGCCTTCCCAGTCGCCGAAGGAGACTTCTTTCAGCCGGTCGTCCATTCTGTATCCGGAGGGCCGAAGTCCCATCGCTTCACGAATGAGCTCCATGGTCTCGCGTGTTCGGTGAAGAGGACTTGCAACGAAATCGAACCGGGTTTCCACTTCGCTACCAAGAAGGGCGAGAAGGGCGCGGCCATTGCCGCTCGCCTGACGTCTACCGGTATCGTTGAGGGGAATATCCTTCTGGCCCTGCATGCGGATCTGCGCATTCCAGTCGGTTTGTCCGTGACGGATCATGTAAATGAGCACGGATCAACTCCGGGGGGCAGGGTATGCAAGCCTTGATCTGGGAAGCTGGGCTTCGACAGTGACGCCGAACCCCGGAACTCTTTCGTGTCGCGTCAGTCCTTGATGACGGCGATATCCGGCGCGTCGACGGCCTTCATGCCGACGACATGATAGCCGCTGTCTGCGTGATGGACTTCGCCGGTCACCGAACGCGACAGATCGGACAGCATGTAGAGGCCGACATCGCCGACTTCCTCGATGGTGACGGTGCGGCGCAGCGGTGCGTTGTACTCGTTCCATTTGAGGATATAGCGGAAGTCGCCGATACCCGACGCTGCGAGCGTCTTGATCGGGCCGGCCGAGATCGCGTTGACGCGGATGTTCTTCGGGCCGAGATCGACCGCCAGATACTTGACGCTGGCTTCAAGCGCTGCCTTGGCGACGCCCATGACGTTGTAGTTCGGCATGACCTTCTCGGCACCGTAGTAGGTCATGGTCAGCAACGAGCCGCCGTCGGTCATCAGCTTTTCCGCCCGCTTTGCGACTGCGGTGAAGGAATAGACCGAGATGTTCATGGTCATGGCGAAGTTGGCCGCCGAGGTGTCGACATAACGGCCGGTCAGTTCGTCCTTGTCGGAAAAGCCAATGGCATGCACGACGAAGTCGATCTTGCCCCAGAGCTTTTCCAGATTGTCGAACACCGCATCGATAGTGGATTCGTCGGTGACATCGCAATGGCCCGCCATGACGGCGCCGAGTTCCTGGGCCAGCGGTTCGACGCGCTTCTTCAGGGCATCGCCCTGATAGGTGAATGCCAGTTCGCCGCCCTGTGCATGAATTGCCTTGGCAATACCCCATGCAATCGACCGGTTGTTTGCGACACCCATGATGAGGCCGCGTTTCCCCTTCATCAGACCGGATGTTTGCGACATGATGTTATGCCCCCAATACTGCCTATGCTTCCGTCCGTCAGGCATTGGCTGACTGGAAAATCGCATATGTTGAACCTGCCGGAACCTTCGCGCCCCTTGCGGTCGCGTCGGCTCTGAATTTTTCGAGCATTGGCTATGACATAGCCGTCCCGGTGGTTCAAGCGCGGCCGAGATCAGGAACTGTTAGTCCCCGTAATATTGGGTCAGCGGGCCACCGACGTTGCCGTCGTCCACGGGGACTGTCGCAAAACCTTTATAGGAACAGGCCGTTGCGCAGGCTGCGCATCAGGTCGGTGACCTTTTCGTCCGGTTTTTCCCACAGCATCAGCCGCAGTTCCACCAGAAGATCGCCGCGTTTGCCATCGACTGTGGGTAGTCCATGGCCCTTGAGCCGGATGACATGGTCAGAACCGGACCAGGCAGGAACGGTCACGGCAACCGGACCGGTCAAGGTTTCCACCGTCGCATCGCAACCCAGAACCGCGTCCTGGATGTTGACGGCCAGTGTGGTGCGTAAGTCGGTCCCATCGGTACGGAAGGGGCCATCTTGATGAACGCGCACGGCAACGACAACGTCACCGCGCAGCATGCCGTTGAGGCGGTAGCCCATCTCCTTGAGGCGGATGATGCTGCCGTCGGTCGTGCCGGCTGGCAGGGCGACCTTCAATGTCTGGCCGTCAGGCAGTGTCGCCGTCGCCTTTTCGCGGCGAAAGATGTCCTCGACTGAAACGGTGACGTCGCAGAAGATGTCCGGCACCTTGTCAGGGGCGGGCTTGTTTGCCGTGCCGCGAATGCGCCGGACGATGGCCGAGACGAGTTCGGCGGCGGGTGCCGCCGCGCGGGGAAATCCGCCAAACGCCGGTGGCTTGTCCGCCGTCTCGGCTTTCGCGTCCGGTTTGCTTTCGGTTTCCGGCGTTGCCTCGACCCTTGGTTCGGGTCTTGGCTCAGGCTTCACTTCGGCCTTGGTCTTGGCTTGCGGTGCTGTGGCTGCCGGCTTTCTTTCCTGCGGCCGGGCGCCCTGCGGCTTTGCCCGGTCATCGGCGCCGAAGATGCGCGAAATCATATCTTCGGCCGTTTCCGGATCGATGGTTTCCTCTTCCGTGCCCCGGCTCTTGCGCTTCATTTCTTCCATGCGCCGCAGTTCGGCCTCGCGGCGGGCGTGGTCGTAGCGATTGCGCAGCTTCGGGTCCTTCAGCACCTCGTAGGCGCGGCCGGCTTCGGCAAAGCGTTGGGTGGCAAGCGGATCGTCCCTGTTTTGGTCCGGGTGCACGGCTTTCGCCATGGACCGCCAGGCAGCCTTGATCTCGTCCGGCCCGGCATTGCGTCTGACGCCGAGCACTGAATAGGGATCACGCATGGATATCACCGCTCTTGAGGGCTGAGGCACCGCATCCAGCAGTTGGTTTCAGCCTGTTGAAACAACGAGGAAACCGCGCCGTGAAGGCCCGTTCCCGATGGTTGCGATGATGAGAAGCCGCTGCTTAAATAACGGTTAGCCGCGGGGCTGGAATGGCTCTCTGAAAGGCCAGCGTATGGTGTTTGTTGAAGCGTGGTTAACGGCCGGTAGCGAAATTTACCGATGCTAAGGTCAGCTGCGCGGACCAAAACTGGTCAGGTACCATTCGCCATTGCCGAGCAGGCAGGTATTGCCGTCGAACTTCGCGATGCCCTGATAGGAGTGACGCGTGGTCGTGAAGCGGCGGCAGGTGGTGCCGTTGACCTGTTCCTCGGCGATGCTGCTGATGACGCCCGCGCTGCCGGAGGCGGAATTGGCCCAGGGAATGGGGTTTCCGGCAACCTTGGTGACGTCGGCGGACGATACCGCGTTGCGCACCGTGATGGCGTCGGAATTGTCCTCGTCATTTCTCACAAGCGGGACGGAACCGGTGGCGACGGTCCGGTCGACATCGGTCGATCCGGCAAGATCGAGGCCTGCACCCACGCATCCTGAAAGGGTGGATGCGATAAGACACAAAGCGGCTATCCCCGTCAGCCGGGATAAAACCTTTGTGTCCTCGATCCACTTTGCTATGTCTTGCAACGGCATACCTGTCAGACTCGAAAGAGCGCTTCGAGGTCCGGGGACGCATCGTGCAGGCTCTGACACTTTTTATCGGCGGGCGGGACCTTCGGGCTCTATCGCGCCATACATCACGGCATTGGATGACAATATGAGCGAGACTGGGTTAACAACTGGTGACTTCACGGAAGAGAATGAGCCCTTTTCCCTTTTTGGCGCATGGCTGAAAGAGGCGCAGGCAACCGAGCTCAATGATCCCAATGCCTTGGCACTGGCAACCGTGGACGCCGATGGCCTGCCGGATGTGCGCATGGTTCTGTTGAAGGACTTCGACGCGCGGGGCTTCGTTTTCTACACCAATTTCGAGAGCAAGAAGGGCGAGGAAGTCCTGGGCAGCATGAAGGCTGCGATGTGCTTCCACTGGAAGACTTTGCGCCGACAGGTGCGGGTGCGCGGACCAGTGGAGATCGTCAGCAACGAAGAGGCGGACGAATATTTCAAGACACGCGCCCGCGGCAGCCGCATCGGCGCCTGGGCGTCGAAACAGTCGCGGCCGCTCGAGAGCCGTTTTGCGCTGGAAAAGGCCGTTGCCGAGTACACGCTCAAATATGCTATCGGCGAAATCCCGCGCCCGGATTACTGGTCCGGCTTCCGCATCAAGCCGACCTCGATCGAATTCTGGAAGGACGGCGCTTTCCGTCTGCATGACCGTATAGAGTTCCGGCGCGATAACCCGGAGGGCAAGTGGAGCAAGGTCAGGATGTATCCCTGACAGGGATGCGGCTCAGCGCGCGCCCATCAGCTTGAAGGCAATACCGGAAGCAAGCGCGCTGACATAGCCGGCTTTCTGGAAATGTCCGTTCAGCGAGATGCGGGGCATGGCGGCTGTATCAGTGGTACCCGTCAGCGTACCTGGCTGCGTGGTGACGGCGGTGGTGAAGCCGAGTTCCCTTGCGAGACGATGGTCGCGCGGCGAAACAGTGCCCGCATAGCCATAGGGATAGGCAATCGATACCGGGCGGCGGCCGGTGATCCGCTCCACACGCACGGCTGACCGGTCCATCTCGGTTCGCACGGCATCGTCGGTCAGGCGCGCCAGAGCGCGATGGGTTATCGTGTGGGCGCCAAGGCTGGCCAGGGGATTTTCAATAAGTGTCCTCAGGCCGGCGTCATCCAGCGTGAGGTCAGCCGTCAGTTTCAGTGCATCGACGCCCTGAAGGTTGGCCATGACCTTCAGCCGGTCCACCGCCGTCGTCTCGTCGATCGCATGGATGAAGGCGGCGATGCGATCGAAGGCAGCCTGTTTCTGTTGCAATGTCGCGGCTGGTAGTGTCTCGATCTCTTTGTCGAACTGGAACTTGAGGCTCGCCTGCTGCTCCAAAAGGTCGGCAAGCACTTCCCACCACAGGATATCGGTCCGGTCGATAAAACCGCCGGCAACGAAGACGGTGAATGGCACGCCATGCCTGGAGAACACGGGAGCCGCGTGGTCGAGGTTGTTGCGATAACCGTCGTCGAGCGTGAACGCCGCAACGGGCTGACGATCGTTCGAAGCGAAGTGAGCGGGCAGGGCGTCGAGCGCGATGAAGCGATAGCCGTCGCGCTTCAACCGGCGGATGGCCGTGTCGAGAAACTCCGGCGTAATTTCCAGATGCGCATTGGGATCGAAGACGCGCGGCTTTTTCGGACGGACATGGTGGAGCGTGAAGATTGCGCCGCGGCCACGCGCTTGCCGCATCAGGCCCGCGGCATTCGCAACCCGCGCGAACTCCAGGCCGCCGGTAATGGCGGCGCGTTTGGCGACCTTTTTCAACATGGTTTTCACGCGGCTGTTCTGTTTCTCTCGGCTTGCGCCATGGCAGCCTGACTGTAGCGGCGGCGGCGTTAACAGCGGCTGAATCCGCCACCTCCGCGTGAAACGAAAAGGCGGGCCGCTCGCGCGATCCGCCTTCGATTTTCTCCGTCAGTCGGGCCGATGCCGCCTGCTGTGGCGGTATGGCGTGCCCTCAGGCCTGCGTCCCGCCCACCGTCATCTCGTTCATGCGCAGATGCGGCTGGCCGACGCCGACTGGCACCCACTGGCCGCCCTTGCCGCAATTGCCCATGCCGGTATCGAGCTTCATGTCATTGCCGATCATGGTGATGCGCTGCATCGCATCCGGCCCGTTGCCGATCAGCATCGCGCCCTTCACCGGCGCGCCGATCTTGCCGTTGTCGATCAGGTACGCCTCGGTGCAGCCGAACACGAACTTGCCCGACGTGATGTCCACCTGGCCACCGCCGAAGGAGACGGCGTAGATGCCCTTTTTCACCGAAGCTATGATTTCTTCCGGTGTATTGTCGCCGCCGAGCATGTAGGTGTTGGTCATCCGCGGCATCGGCACATGCGCATAGGATTCGCGCCGGCCGTTGCCGGTCGCCTTCATTCCCATCAGGCGGGCATTCTGCCGGTCCTGCATGTAGCCGACCAGCGTGCCGTCATCGATCAGGACATTGTAAGCGGATGGCGTTCCCTCATCATCGATGGTCAGCGATCCACGACGGGATTCGATAGTCCCATCGTCGACCACGGTCACGCCCTTGGCGGCCACCTGTTGGCCGAGAAGGCCCGCAAAGGCCGACGTCTTCTTGCGGTTGAAGTCACCCTCAAGTCCATGGCCGACGGCCTCATGCAGCATCACGCCCGGCCAGCCAGAGGAGAGAACCACGTCCATGGTGCCCGCCGGGGCGTCGACGGCTTCGAGGTTCACCAAAGCCTGGCGGAGCGCTTCGTCGGCGCCGCGCTGCCAGTTGTCCGTCGCGACGAAGTCGCCAAAGCCGCGGCGGCCGCCGACGCCGTAGGAGCCGGATTCCTGCCGGTCGCCTTGCCCGACGACGACGGAGATGTTGAGGCGTGTCATCGGGCGGATGTCGTGCATGCGTTCACCGTCCGCGCGCAGGATATCGACCACCTGCCAGCTGGCGGCGATCGACGCGGTCACCTGCCGGACCTTCGGATCCTTGGCGCGCAGATAGGCATCGATCTCCTGCAAGAGCGAAACCTTGGCCTCGAAACTTGGCTCGCCGATCGGGTTCTCGTCACCGTAGAGTTTCTTGTTGGTGCGTTGCGGGGCCGCCGCATAGGTGCCGGAATAGCCGCGCGTGACCGCGCCAACCGCATCGGCGGCCCGTTTGAGGGCAGAAAGCGACAGATCGCCGGCATGGGCGTAACCAACTGCTTCGCCGGCAACCGCACGCAGGCCAAACCCCTGGTCGGTGTTGAAGCTGCCGCCCCTCAGGCGGCCATTGTCGAAGGACAGCGCTTCCGACTGGCTATGTTCGATGAACAGTTCACCGTCATCGGCGCCGGACAATGTCTGAGCCAGCACGTCACGAACCGCGGCCTCGTCGCTGTCGAACAGTTTGATGAGATCGGTGTTCATGGGCGAGGCTCCGGATGATTTGAGGTCTGACGCTTATCTAGGACTTGCATTGGCGGCAAGCAAGCTGTTGGACGGCTAACCTCACGTTCGGCGGGGCCAAAAGATCAACGGCTTAAACTGGACTGCTACGCAGCCAATGCACGGAAACGGAACGGGAAGAAATATCGACTGCCTTGTCAGCATGCTCCTTAACAAAAAGGCGCGCTGCATTCATATCGCGAGGATAGGCAAGTCCGATCCTGTAATAGGGAAAACCATGTAAGACGAGAAAGCTCGCAACTTGCCAACCCCGCCGGTCGCCCGCGCGGGGCGCCTTGAAGTCGGATCCGGTTCGATAGGTAATGCCGCCACAGCGTGGGCAAATCTTTTGCGTCGCATCAGCAGGACGCTTCAGAACCCGCTGGCAACTGAGGCAAGCAAATTTTGTCAAAGGCCAACTTCGTGATGGGGACGTTTCCTTGAGATCGGAAGAAGTCACTTACGGCAGCGCGTCGTAGCCCTCGCCGAAACCCTTCAGATCGACCGGGATGCCGATGCCTTCTTCCGGTGACTGGAAGACGATGAAGGTCGCCTGCGTACCGGACCGGAAGGTCTTCAGCAGTTCCTCTTCCAGTACCACTTCGGCGTAGCAACCGTCGGAAAAGCAGCGCACGAAATAGGCGCGACCGATATCCTTGCCGTCGACGTTCAGGCCAAGACCGTTTGGTAGAAGCACGCCGAGCGGCGCCAGCACGCGCAAGATCTTCGCTTTTCGGTCGGCCGTCTTCAGCACCACGACCGAGAGGCCGACTTCGGGCCGGTCCTCCGCAATCACGTTCTGCATCAGCGCGCATTGCTCGGCCGTCGCACCGGCCGGCTGGTCGCAGACGATCGACCACGCGCCGTGGTTCGACTTGACCGTGCCGGGTGTGCCTGGCTGTTGTGCGCCGGGCTGCTGGGCCGCTGCCGTATAGGAAAGAAGTGTGGCAGCAAGTCCGAACGCCGCGATCGGCAGCCGGCAAAGGAGGGACAGGCCCATGTAAACCTCAAACTAAAGAATCAGTCCGGCTATTCTTGAAGTGCGCAGGCGCAAATGAAAAGCCCTGCGGCGGTACATTCCAGCCCGGTGTGGCGGAAATGGGGCTCTTGCACCGGCCCTAGGCGGCAAACCCTTGTCCAGGTCTTGATATAAGAGGCATCCGCGTAGTGCCGGCTGTCTTATATATGGTATAGGGTCGGGCATCGATGTGAAACAGGGGATGCTACCCGGGCTGTCTTTCACCGTCGCCTGCGTTCGCAAGACCCGCATTGCTTAAGAGCCTGTGCGAAAAGCATGGTTTGCGCAAAATGCCGCATGGGCTTGAATGGACAGATGTTGCGGCGCTCATCAAACTGTGGTTTGAAGCGCTTCAGTATGGCTAAGGATTCTGCGTTTCGGTTTGATCCTGATCAAGCGCCCAGGGAGACACTATTGTGAAAAACAAGGCTTTTGCAGTTTTGGCATCGATTGCCTGTCTGCTTTTTGCTTCGAACGCTTTTGCTGACAAGCCGGTCGCGTGGCAGACCAACTTTCAGACGGCGGCAACCGGAATCATGGAAGAAATTACATGGTTCGAGCATTACACGCTCTGGTTCATCATTCCGATCACGCTTTTTGTCCTGGCGCTTCTGATCTGGATCGTCATCCGCTTCCGCGAGAAGGCCAACCCGGTCCCCTCCAAGACCAGCCACAATACGATGATCGAGATCGTCTGGACGCTTGGCCCGGTCATCATCCTTCTCTTCCTGGCAATCCCGTCTTTCCAGCTTCTGACTGCACAGCTGACGCCGCCGCAGAATCCGGACCTTACTCTGAAGGCAACCGGAAACCAGTGGTACTGGTCCTATGAATATGAAGTCGGCGAAAGCCCGCTTTCCTTTGACAGCCTGCTGCTCAAGGACGAAGACCGCGCCTCGCTCGGCAAGGCAGACAAGGAAGCCTATCCGCGTCTCCTCGCGGTCGACAATGAAGTCGTCGTTCCCGTCGGCAAGACTGTTCGCGTTCTGGTGACTGCCGCCGACGTGATCCACGCCTTCGCGATGCCGGCCTTCGGCGTGAAGATTGATGCCGTTCCGGGCCGCCTCAACGAAACCTGGTTCAAGGCAGACCGCGAAGGTCTCTACTATGGCCAGTGTTCCGAGCTCTGCGGCAAGGACCATGCCTATATGCCGATCGCCATCCGCGTCGTCAGCGAAGACAAGTACAACACTTGGCTTGCTGCCGCCGCCACCAATGTTGGTGAGGCGAACAAGGCGCTCATGGCTTCCATCGACGGCGCGGCCAAGACCGTAGACGTCGCTGAAAACGCCGCACAGTAATTCGAAGGGGAGCTCGACCCATGGCCGGAACAACCGCGCAACACGATCACCTTCATGACCATGCCCATGATCACGGGCACGACCATGATCACGCCCATAAGCCGCTGAGCTTTTTTCAGCGCTGGTTCCTGTCGACCAACCACAAGGACATCGGCACGCTGTACCTGATCTTCGCGATCTTCGCGGGTATCGTCGGCGGCACCCTGTCGGTCTTCATGCGCGCCGAGCTGCAGGAGCCGGGCATCCAGATCTTCCACGGCCTGGCTTCCTTGGTCTATGGCTTCGAGGGTGATGCTGCCATCGACGGCGGCAAGCAGATGTTCAACGTCTTCACCACCGCGCATGCGCTCATCATGATCTTCTTCATGGTCATGCCGGCGCTGATTGGCGGCTTTGCCAACTGGATGGTGCCGATCATGATCGGTGCGCCGGACATGGCTTTTCCGCGCATGAATAACATCTCCTTCTGGCTGATCATTCCGGCCTTCCTGCTGGTGCTCCTGTCGATGTTCGTCGAAGGGCCTGCCGGCGGTTACGGCTCGGGCGGCGGCTGGACGGTCTATCCGCCTCTATCGACGGCCGGAACACCCGGACCCTCGATGGATCTCGTGATCCTCGGCCTGCACATTGCCGGTGCGTCCTCGATCCTTGGCGCGATCAACTTCATCACCACCATTCTCAACATGCGCGCACCGGGCATGACGCTGCACAAGATGCCGCTGTTTGCCTGGTCGGTGCTGATCACCGCCTTCCTTCTCTTGCTCTCGCTGCCGGTTCTGGCTGGCGGCATCACCATGCTGCTCACTGACCGCAACTTCGGCACGTCCTTCTTCGCGCCTGAAGGCGGCGGCGACCCGATCCTGTTCCAGCACCTGTTCTGGTTCTTCGGTCACCCGGAAGTGTACATCCTGATCCTGCCCGGCTTCGGCATCGTGAGCCATATCGTCTCGACCTTCTCGAAGAAGCCGATCTTCGGCTATCTCGGCATGGCCTACGCCATGGTCGCGATCGGCGCCGTCGGCTTCATCGTCTGGGCGCACCATATGTATACGGTCGGCATGTCGCTCGACACGCAGCGTTACTTCGTCTTCGCGACGATGGTCATCGCGGTTCCGACCGGCGTGAAGATCTTCTCCTGGATCGCGACGATGTGGGGCGGTTCGATCCGCTTTGCCACACCGATGGTCTGGGCGATCGGCTTCATCTTCCTGTTCACCGTTGGTGGCGTTACCGGCGTCCAGCTCGCCAATGCCGGCCTCGACCGTTCGCTGCACGACACCTACTACGTGGTCGCCCACTTCCACTACGTTCTGTCGCTCGGCGCCGTGTTCGCGATCTTCGCTGCCTGGTACTACTGGTTCCCGAAGATGACCGGCTACATGTATTCGGAATTCCTCGGCAAGCTGCACTTCTGGGTGATGTTCGTCGGCGTGAACCTGGTGTTCTTCCCGCAGCATTTCCTCGGTCTCGCCGGCATGCCGCGCCGCTACATCGACTATCCGGATGCCTACGCCGGCTGGAATGCAGTGTCGTCCTACGGTTCCTATATCTCGGCCGTCGGCGTCCTGATCTTCCTCTTCGGCGTGGCCGAAGCCTTCGCCAGGAAGCGCGTCGCCGGTGACAACCCCTGGGGTGAAGGTGCGAACACGCTGGAATGGCAGCTGACATCGCCGCCGCCGTTCCACCAGTGGGAACAGCTGCCGCGCATCAAGTAAGCGCCGCATCGAAGCCGAAGCCGCCGGAAACGGCGGCTTCGTTCCACGCCGGGAAATCCGGCAAAAGGCGATTTAAAAAGCGCCAGATCAATTCAAGGACGAGACATGACGGTCATCGAAAATCACGAAGCAATGGGCCCGGAGGGTGGCGTTCGCCTCTCGGAAGCCTCTGCGCGCGATTTCTTTGAATTGCTGAAGCCGCGCGTCATGTCACTGGTGGTGTTCACGGCACTTGCCGGCATGGTGCTGGCGCCAGGGCATATCCATCCCTTCATCGGCTCTATCGCGATCCTCTGTATCGCCGTGGGCGCCGGAGCCTCCGGTGCCCTCAACATGTGGTACGACGCCGATATCGACGCCGTCATGACCCGCACGGCAAAGCGGCCTATCCCGGCGGGCAAGATCCTGCCACGGGAAGCGCTCGCCTTCGGCCTGACGCTCTCGGCCTTCTCTGTCTGTATCCTCGGTGTCATCGTCAACTGGCTGTCGGCCGGCCTGCTCGCCTTCACTATCTTCTTCTATGTCGTGATCTACACGATGTGGCTGAAGCGCTCGACGCCGCAAAACATCGTCATCGGCGGTGCCGCCGGTGCCTTCCCGCCGATGATCGGCTGGGCATGTGTTACCAACGGCATTGCTATCGAAAGCATCGTTCTTTTCCTTATTACCTTCCTTTGGACGCCTGCCCATTTCTGGGCGCTGGCCTTGTTCAAGATGCGCGACTATGGCGCCGTCGGCGTGCCGATGATGCCGAATGTCTGCGGCGAGGCGACCACCAAGAACCAGATCGTCATCTATGCGGTGCTGACCGCCCTGATCGGCGTCGTGCCGACAGCGCTCGGCTTCTCAAGCACCGGCTACGGCGCAATCGCCGCCGCGCTTGGCCTTGGCTTCATCTGGTACTCGATCGGCGTTCACCGCATGCCTGAGGGTGACGAAAAGATGGTGCCGGCAAAGAAACTCTTTGCCTTCTCGATCCTGTATCTCTTCGCGATCTTCTCCGCACTGATGATCGATCACCTGATTGCCACGCTGTGGCTTACTGCCGGAAAGGTTGCCTGATGGAACTCGTGACACTCACGGATGCCCAGAAGAAATCGCGCCGCGGCCGCAACATCGCGCTCGGCCTCGTGCTCTTCGGTCTCGTTGCCATTTTCTATGTCGTGACGCTGATCAAGTTCAGCAACGGCATGGTCCAGTAAGGATCGAACGGCCATGAAGACGGAAGACAAGGCTGAAGGGAAGAAGGACCGGGCAAACGGCGTCATCGTCGCGTCCTGCCTCGCCTTCGTCTTCGGCATGGTCGGCATGGCCTATGCCGCTGTGCCGCTCTACGACATGTTCTGCAAGGTCACCGGCTACAACGGCACGACGAAACGCGTCGAGCAGGCTTCCGACGTCATCCTCGACAAGACGATCAAGGTGACGTTCGACGCCAACACGGCTTCCGACCTGCCGTGGGACTTCAAACCGGTCCAGCGCGAGATCGAACTGAAGATCGGCGAGACGGTGCAGGTCGAGTTCGAGGCGAAGAACCTTTCGAAGAAGGCGACGACGGGGCAGGCGGTGTTCAACGTCACGCCGATGGCGGCGGGCGCCTACTTCAACAAGGTTCAGTGCTTCTGCTTCACCGAGACGACGCTTCAGCCGGGCGAGGACATGAAGATGCCGGTGGTGTTCTTCGTTGATCCGGAGATCGTCAATGCGGTCGAAACCAAGGGCATCAACACGCTGACGCTTTCCTACACGTTCTACGCCCGCCAGCCGTCCAAGCCGATTGCGGCGCTGACGGTCAAGCCTGCCGGGACTGACAACAAACTTTGACAGATCACCGTTTTCGGCTAAGCCGGAAACGACACGAGAAAGACTTATCGGGGATACTTCACATGGCCGATGCGCATCAGAAAAACCACGACTACCACATCATCGATCCGAGCCCCTGGCCTCTGATCGCCTCGATCGGCGCTTTCATCATGGCCTTCGGCGGCGTTGCCTACATGCGCTACCTGGCCGCTGGTTCGTTCAAGCTGTTCGGTCTTGAACTTGCCAATCCGTGGGTGTTCTTCATCGGCCTCGCCGTTGTGCTCTACACGATGTTCGGCTGGTGGTCGGACACGATCAAGGAAGCGCATGAGGGCCACCATACCCGCGTCGTGGCGCTGCATCTGCGCTATGGCATGATCATGTTCATCGCTTCGGAAGTGATGTTCTTCGTTGCCTGGTTCTGGGCCTATTTCGATGCCAGCCTGTTCCCGGGCGAAGCCATCCAGGCAACGCGCACCGCGTTTACCGGCGGTGTCTGGCCGCCGAAGGGCATCGAGGTTCTCGACCCCTGGCACCTGCCGCTCTACAACACCGTCATCCTGCTCTTGTCGGGCACGACCGTCACCTGGGCGCACCATGCGCTGCTGCACGGCGACCGCAAGGGCCTCGTTAACGGTCTGACGCTCACCGTCCTGCTCGGCATCCTGTTCTCTGGCGTTCAGGCCTATGAATATGCCCACGCCCCATTTGCCTTCAAGGATTCGATCTACGGCGCGACCTTCTTCATGGCGACCGGCTTCCACGGCTTCCACGTTCTGGTCGGCACGATCTTCCTGCTCATCTGCCTTCTGCGTGCGGTCAAGGGAGACTTCACCCCGAAGCAGCATTTCGGCTTCGAGGCGGCAGCCTGGTACTGGCACTTCGTCGACGTGGTCTGGCTCTTCCTGTTCTTCTCGATCTACGTCTGGGGCGGCTGGGGCGCACCGCTCGCCCACGGCTGATCGGGCAACGACTTGTGAGATTTGAAAGGCGGGTGCTGCGGCATCCGCCTTTTCTTATGGAAAGGGTATTCCTTGGGGGGAGGCTGAAATCTCTTCGCCAGTCGGCTAGTGTGTGTGCGGATGATCTCAAGAATGCGCATTGTCGTCTTTGCTGTGGGGCTAGCTGTCATCGGCGACGGACTGTCCGCTTTCGCAGGGGAAACGATTGACAGCGTGGTCGTTCACAAGGAACGGCGCCTTTTGCAATTGCTTCAAGGGGGCAATGTACTGCGTGAGTACCCGATTTCCCTCGGCGGTGACCCAGTTGGTCACAAAGGCCGTGAAGGAGACCAGAAAACGCCGGAAGGGCGCTATCTTCTGGATTGGCGCAACGCCAGCAGCGGCTATTACAAATCCATACACATCTCCTACCCGGAAGCTGCTGACATAAAAGCGGCTGCTGCAAAAGGTGTCGATCCCGGCGGGATGATCATGATCCACGGGCAGCGCAACTATTTCGGCTGGCTGGCCGATTTGACGCAGATGTTCGATTGGACGGATGGCTGCATCGCGGTTACCAATGCGCAAATGGATGAAATCTGGGACCTGGTTCCCGACAATACGCCGATCGAGATCAAGCCATGAACGAAGACAGCGCACATTTCCCTCCGGTCGAGCCGGTGAAGGCCGGGCTCAGGGGGCTTTGCCCGCGTTGTGGACAGGGCAAGCTGTTCGACGGCTTTCTGAAGGTGAAGCCTTCCTGCGGCAATTGTGACCTCGATCTGCAATTCGCCGATTCCGGCGATGGGCCGGTGGTCTTCGTCATCCTGATCGTCGGTTTTGTCGTCGTCGGCGCGGCCTTGTGGACTGAGGTCAACATCAACCCGCCGCTCTGGCTGCATTTCCTGCTCTGGATACCGCTCGCCACCATCTTCAGCCTCTTCCTCATGCGCATGCTCAAGGGCGTCCTGATCAATCTGCAATTCCGCAACAATGCGCGCCAAGGCGAGATCGACCGTGGTTGAGACTGTAAACAGGAAAAAAAGCGGCAGGCTGCTCGGCCGTGCCGCCGGCATCGTTCTGGTTCTGATCGCGCTCGCCATCCTGCTGTCGCTCGGAACATGGCAGATGCAGCGGCTCGCCTGGAAGGAGGGTCTTTTGTCGTCGATCGCCGAACGTCGCGCAGCGCCTCCCGCCGATCTGGCTGGGATCGAGGCGCTGGCCAAGGCAGGCGAGGATGTCGACTACCGCACGGTTCGCGTCACCGGCACCTATATCAACAACAAGGAACGGCATTTCTTCGCCACCTATGACGGTCGGACCGGCTACTATGTCTATACGCCGCTGCAGCTTGCCGATGGTCAGATCGTTCTGGTCAATCGCGGCTTTGTCTCCTTCGAGCGCAAGGAACCGGAGATGCGCAAGCAGGGGCAACTGACCGGCGAGCAGACCGTGACCGGCCTCGCCCGCGCCAAGCTCACGGAAAAGCCATCCTGGGCCGTGCCGGACAATGACGTGGCGAAGAATATCTTCTACTGGAAGGATCTCGACGTCATGGCATCGAGCAGCGGGCTCGATCCGGCAAAGGTTGTCCCGTTTTTCGTCGACGCGGATGCGACTCCACATGACGGAGGCATGCCGATCGGCGGCGTGACGCAGTTTGATCTGCCGAACAGTCATCTGCAATATGCTGTGACATGGTACGGGCTGGCCGCGGCGCTGGTGGTGATCAGCGGAATGTTCATCTTTCGGCGGAAGACATAAAGTCGACGCGCCGTCACTATTAGGGGGAATTGAATGGACGTTCTTGCAAGCATCCTGATCGCCTTGACCGCCATCATGCACATCGGCTTTCTCGTGCTCGAAATGTTTCTCTGGACCGGGCCGCAAGGGCGAAAGGTGTTCCGCATGTCGGCGGAGCAGGCTGAAGCGACGAAGGTTCTGGCGGCCAATCAGGGGCTTTACAACGGCTTTCTCGCCGCTGGCCTCCTCTGGTCGCTTGTTGCCTCGCCGCCGGAATTTGCCTTCCAGCTGAAACTGTTCTTCCTTGTGTGCGTGATCGTTGCCGCTATATATGGCGCATGGTCGGTCAAGCCGCGCATCCTTCTGGTGCAGGGCGGTCCGGCAATCCTCGCTCTCGTGTTTACATTGCTGGCATTCTGATCAATGGCGTCTTCTCTTCTCGCAAAGAAACCGATCACCCTTCGCCTCTGCGGCCCGCGCGGCTTTTGCGCCGGCGTCGACCGGGCGATCCAGATCGTCGTTCTGGCGCTGAAGGAATATGGCGCCCCGGTCTATGTCCGCCACGAGATCGTCCATAATCGCTATGTCGTCGAGGGGCTGGAGGCGAAGGGCGCGATCTTCGTCGAGGAACTGGACGAAATCCCCGCCGAGCATCGCAAGCAGCCTGTGGTCTTCTCCGCCCATGGCGTGCCGAAATCGGTGCCTGCGGACGCCACCAGCCGTAACCTTTTCTACCTCGATGCCACATGCCCGCTGGTCTCCAAAGTCCACAAGCAGGCGATGCGCCACCAAAAGCTCGGGCGCCATGTCGTGTTGATCGGCCATGCCGGCCATCCGGAAGTGATCGGCACGATGGGGCAGTTGCCGGAAGGCGCCGTTTCGCTGGTCGAGACGGTCGAGGACGCGGATAACTATGTGCCGCCGGATCCCGACAATCTCGGCTTCGTCACCCAGACGACGCTGTCGGTCGATGACACTGCCGGCGTCATCAAGCGGCTGCATGAACGCTTTCCGAACCTGACGGCACCTGCCGCCGATTCGATCTGCTACGCGACGACGAACCGCCAGGAAGCCGTGAAGCAGGCGGCACCCGGTTGCGATCACTTCATCATCGTCGGCGCTCCGAATTCGTCGAACTCGAAGCGTCTGGTCGAGGTTGCGCTCCGGGCCGGTGCAAAAAAATCCGTGCTTGTCCAGCGCGCGTCGGAAATCGACTGGGATGATTTTGGCGATATCTCTACTGTGGGCCTGTCGGCCGGTGCGTCTGCGCCGGAAGTCATCGTCAACGAGATCATCGAGGCTTTTCGCGAGCGTTACGATGCTGCGGTGGAGCTTGCCGATACGGTCGAGGAAACGGAAAACTTCCTCGTCAACCGCGAGCTTCGCCATGTGCCGCTGACGGTGGAGGATATGGTGTGGGTGAATGGCAGGGAGTAATTTCGCAGTTTTCTTGGTGGCAGATTATTCTTTTCTTGCTCATCGGCATCATGCAGGTGCTGTTCTTCGTCACTCTTTTGGGCTCATTTTTCGTCGCCTTTGGCTCCTTAATGCAGATCATTGCAAAGAGCGGGTGGCCGTACGACGAGCCTGAAGACGCCAAACTAACCTGGATGCAGCGGACGGCTATACGGCAAACGAGGGCGGCATCGGCATTTTCACCGAAGTTGGCGAAAGAGTGGAAGCGATTTGGCATTGCGGCCGGAGTCTACTTAGGACTTCTATTACCACTTCTGATTTTCGTTCAGATTACAACGCACTGACGGATTTTATCCGAACACTTTCAGTTACGCAGAGGCGCTTTCCTTGGCAGTTTACACCGACATCACCGAAGACGATCTCGCCCGTTTTCTCAGCCAGTACGACGTCGGCACGCTGACGTCCTACAAGGGCATTGCCGAAGGCGTCGAGAACACCAATTTTCTGCTGCACACCACCAAGGGCTCCTACATCCTGACGCTCTATGAAAAGCGCGTGGACCAGAATGACCTGCCGTTCTTCCTGGGGCTGATGCACCATCTCGCCGACAAGGGGCTTTCCTGCCCGCTGCCGCTGCCGCGTGCCGATGGCAAGCTGCTTGGCCAACTCTCCGGCCGCCCGGCCGCTGTCATTTCGTTCCTTGAGGGCATGTGGCTGCGCAAGCCCGACGCCAATCATTGCCGCGAGGTCGGCAAGGCCTTGGCGGCGATGCACGTGGCAGGCGAGGGTTTCGAGATCAGGCGCAGCAATGCGCTGTCGGTGGATGGGTGGCGGCCGTTGTGGAACAATTCCCGCGACCGCGCCGATGAGGTGCAGCCGGGCCTGAAGACCGAGATTGCCGCTGAGCTCGATTTCCTCGAGGCGAATTGGCCGAAGAGCCTGCCGGAGGGCGTCATCCACGCCGATCTTTTCCCCGACAATGTCTTCTTCCTTGGCGACGAGCTTTCGGGCCTGATCGACTTCTATTTCGCCTGCAACGATCTGCTCGCCTATGACGTTTCCGTCTGCCTGAATGCCTGGTGCTTCGAGAAGGATGGCGCCTTCAATATCACCAAGGGCATGGCGCTGCTGTCGGGCTATCAGAGCGCGCGCCCGTTGATGGAAGCCGAAATCGAGGCACTGCCGCTTCTGGCGCGCGGCTCGGCGCTACGCTTCTTCCTGACGCGGCTCTACGATTGGCTGATGACGCCGCCTGGTGCGCTGGTGGTGAAGAAAGATCCGCTCGAATATCTGAAGAAGCTGCAGTTCCACCGCTCGGTGGCAAGCGCCGCCGAATATGGCCTTATCCACGAGAATCAGACCGCATGAAACATGTCGATATCTTCACCGATGGTGCCTGCTCCGGAAACCCCGGACCGGGCGGTTGGGGCGCGGTGCTGCGTTATGGCGAGGTGGAAAAGGACATCTGCGGCGGCGAAGCCGAGACCACCAACAACCGCATGGAGCTTCTGGCAGCAATCACGGCGCTCGACAGCCTGAAAAGCCCTTGCGAGGTCGATCTGCACACCGACTCGAAATACGTCATGGACGGCATCGGCAAGTGGATCCACGGCTGGAAGAGGAACGGCTGGAAGACTGCCGACAAGAAACCGGTCAAGAACGGTGAACTCTGGCAGGCGCTGGACGCTGCCAACCAGCGCCACAAGGTGACCTGGCACTGGGTCAAGGGCCACGCCGGCCATCCGGAAAACGAACGCGCCGACGAACTCGCCCGCAAGGGCATGGAGCCGTTCAAGAAGAAGCGGTGAGGGGGACGGTGGAGGACTTTACCGTCCATCGCCACGAGGCGGAAGCGAGATTGAGCTATTTTCCAATGGAACGCTCCTGCATCTCTTCGCCGATAAAACAATTGTAGGGTTGAGGGTATTCAACGCGCATCGGTCCCGTTTGGCGCTGCTGAGGTTCGCTTACCTCCAGTCCTGAAATCTCGATAACAAGCTTGCGCAGGATGGTTTCGGCAAATTGTGACGCATTCGTTATCTTCAACAAGAATGCCCCGTCGCCGCCGATGACACATTCCCGGTAATAGACATCGAGGTCCGGGATCGATGCGGAATCCGGCGCGATCCTTAACATGATGGGAAGGCCGTCGACGACGATGCCCTGAGCGATGGTCGTATTCCTGGCGACGGGCGCCGGGACTCCGGCATTGTTGGGTCCATCGCCGGACACATCGATCACGCGTCGGGTCCCTCGGAACGGACTGGTTTGAAAGAGTTTTCGTGCGAACGCAAGCGCATTGGAGATCGATGTGAAGGAGATCCGTCTGGTCGGCTGCTGGCGCAATATTTCAGAAAACTGTGCCGCAGTCGCCGAGCCGTCGATCAGGGTCCAGGGCACAATTTGGACAGCCGAGCCGCCCCACTCGATATAGGTGACCGCAATCCTGCCGCGCGGCCCGCGCCGCAAGGCTTTGACGATCTCCTGCCTGAGGAATGCGTCTACGTAGCCTTTGCGTTGAAGTCGTTGTTCATCGATTTCCATTGAGTAGGAGACATCAACGGCAATCACCAGTTCCAGATCGACGGCAACGGAATATTGTCCGGCAGACGGACTTGCCCCCAGAAGACAAAAAATAGCAAAAAGCGCCCAGCGCGCTTTCATAGCGGCAATCCACTTAGCCACCGAGTTGAGCGATCTGGCGAGGTGCCCCGTCGATCGGATGGAGTGGTCTAGCGCACCAGAGGCCCATTCGCCTTCTTCCAGGCGTCGATGCCGCCCTCGATGTGGCAGGCGCTCGTGAGGCCCGCGTCCTGCGCGGCCTCGACTGCCATCGCCGAACGTTCACCGAAGGCACAGTAGAAGACGATCCGCTTGCCGGTAGCTGCCGCCAGTTCGTGCAGCATGCCGCCCGCACCGATGTTTTCCTGGAGTTCCGGATAGGGTGCGTGCAGCGCACCCGGAATGATCCCGTGCTTTTCGCGTTCCGCCTTCTCGCGCAGGTCGACGATCGCAATGTCGGGACGGCCACTGAGCGACAGTGCCTCGGCCGCAGAAACTGCCCAGCCTTTGCGCGCGATCTCCTCCTGGTGAAGGCCGACATGGATATTGGCCGGCACGGCCACATCCATCATCTTCGGGTTGGGCAGGTTCAGATTGTTCATGATGTCGACATATTCGTCGACGGATTGAACCCTGAGGCGCGGGTTGAACCGTTTCTCCTCGCCGATGGTCGAAACGGTATCGCCCTTGTAGTCATGGGCCGGGAAGACCAGCGTCTCGTCCGGCAATTTAAGCAGCTTGTTGAAGATCGAATCGTATTGCTGGCGCGGATCGCCATTCTGGAAATCGGTGCGCCCGGTGCCGCGAATGAGCAGCGTGTCGCCGGTGAACACACGGCCGTTCGTGAGGAAGGAATAGGAATCGTCCGTATGCCCCGGTGTATAAAGCACATCGAGGCTGAGGCCCTCGATCGCAACGCGGTCGCCTTCCGTCACGCGCATCGAGACCACATCGGCCAGCGTCTGCTCGCCCATCACCGTGATGCAGTGGGTGCGGTCGCGCAATTCACCCAGGCCGGTGATGTGGTCGGCATGCAGATGCGTGTCGACGGCCTTGACCAATCTGAGATCAAGCTCCCGCACCAGCTGCAGGTAGCGATCGACCTTTTCCAGAACCGGGTCGATGATAAGGGCTTCTCCCCCATGCCGGCTGGCTATGAGGTAGGTATAGGTGCCGGAAACGCTATCGAACAGCTGACGGAAGATCATCGGCGGCTCCGTCACGCTTCTCTTGTATTGGCGCGGGGCATGACCGCTACCCCTGCGGCTGCGGCACGATCCGGATATAGGGCTTTGGCGCGCGCCAGCCTTGCGGATATTGTTTCCGCGCGTCCTCGTCCGTCACCGAACCGGCGATGATCACGTCGTCGCCCTGTTTCCAGTTCACCGGGGTGGCGACCTTGTGCTTTGCGGTCAGCTGCAGCGAGTCGATCACCCGCAGCACCTCGTCGAAATTACGGCCGGTGGTCATGGGATAGACGAGGATCAGCTTGATCTTCTTGTCAGGGCCGACGACAAAGACATTGCGCACGGTCTGATTGTCGGCCGGGGTCCGCTGGGTCGGGTCGCCTGATACCGCTGCCGGCAGCATGCCATAGAGTTTCGACACGCTGTAATCGACATCGGCAATCATCGGGAAGTTCGGCGCAAAGCCTTGGGTTTCCTCGATGTCCTTCACCCAGCCGGAATGGCGGTCGATCGGATCGACCGACAGGCCGATGATTTTGACACCACGCTTGTCAAATTCGGGTTTGATCCGGGCCATGTAACCCAGTTCGGTGGTGCATACCGGCGTAAAATCCTTCGGATGCGAGAAAAGCACAGCCCAGGAATCACCGAGCCAGTCATGAAACTGGATTTTACCTTCAGTGGTTTCGGCAGCGAAATCCGGTGCGAGATCATTGATTGCAAGTGTCATGAAACTCCCCCTAAATCTTATGGCGATGCTCACCAAAAGCACCGGCGGCACATATTTTGCGCCCTTTGATAAATTAGGAAAGCGAAATATCGAGCGTCGCGTCTGTCTTTCCCTGCAACGCTGTGCGCGCTTGAACGGCTGACGTTCCAAAACACCATGCGCCGCGCCAAATACTTATCTCTTGCGCTAAGTATTTGGCGGTGATACTTAGCCTTATGGAACAGTATTCAGGGCAGTTGGACGGCATTTTTCAAGCGCTGGCAGACCCCACTCGCCGGGCCGTTCTGGCACGGCTGGGCAATGGGCCAGCCAGCATCAGCGACTTGGCGAAACCCTTCGATATGGCCCTGCCATCCTTCATGAAGCACATCCATTTTCTTGAGGGCAGCGGACTGATCCGGACGCGCAAGGAAGGTCGCGTCAGGACCTGTGCCATAGAGAAGAAGCAGTTTGCCGCGGTTGAGGCGTGGTTGTCCGCGCAACACGCGCTTTGGGAAGGTCGCACCGACAGGCTCGAGCAGTTTGTCGCCAAGGCTCAAGCAAAAGGAGATTCACAATGATCCGATCTTCAAATCCCGATCTCGATCTGACGATTTCGCGCGTGATCAAGGCGCCCCGTTCACTGGTCTGGAGCGCCTGGACCGATCCTTCGAGCTTCGAACAATGGTGGATTCCGGAGCCGGCCAGATGCAAGGTCGTGGACATGGAACTGCGTCCGGGCGGTGCGTTCATCACGCAGATCAGCGAAAACGGTGGCGATTTCATGCCGCATCTCAGCGGCTGCTTCCTCGCCGTCGATGAAGGCGAGCGGATCGTCTTTACCAATGCGCTGGTCGGCGGCTGGCGGCCAGCAGAACAACCCTTCATGACGGCAATCATCACACTGCAGGACCATCCGGAGGGCACCGACTACGTCGCCCATGTGATGCACAAGAGCAATGCTGACCGGAATATGCACGAAGAGATGGGCTTCTATGATGGCTGGGGTACGGTCATGGGCCAGCTTGCCAGGCTCGTCGAACAGCGCGTGCAATAGGGAGGCCGGCCCATGCGCAAGATTGTCTTCCAGATGATGACGACGCTTAACGGCCGTCTCGACGATCCGATCGTCTGGCTCAAGGCGGTCGGGGATGATCAGTACCGCGCCATCGACCGGCTCTATGCCACGTACGATACCGTGCTGGTCGGACGCACGACCTATGAGGAAATGGCGGCCTATTGGCCTGGTGCTCTGTCCGAAGATGTCGGTACCGAGACCAACCGAACGATGGCGCGCCGGATGCACGATTACAGAAAGCTGGTGTTCTCAAGAACCGGCAAGCATGCGCTGAGCGAATGGAACAACGTGGAACAGGTCGTTGCCGCCAGCGACGACGAGTTGGCGGCGTATCTCGCAAACCTGAAAACCGGGCCGGGCGGCGATATCCATCTGTCCGGCGGCGCGAGTTTTGCGCAATCGGTCATCAATCTCGATCTGGTCGACGAGTTTCATTTCTTCGTTTACCCCATCGTGTCCCGCGGCACCTCGTGGTTCTCGCTGTTGCCGGATACGCACGACTTCCAGCTGGTTAGCGCCAACGCATATGAAAACGGCGTCGTCGGGCTTCATTATGTGCCGGTCAAGCACGCGGAAAGGGCACCGCCGCAGAGCTTCTCGGATCTGTTGACGTAGTCACGCGGCGATCGTTTGATTGGCGGCGGGCTCACAAAAAAAAAGCCCGCACGCCTTTCGGTCATGCGGGCCTTTCAATCGACCTGTTGCTGTTATTTCGCGACGGCGACGGCGAGTGGTTCTTGAACGCGGCCACTGAGCGAAAACGCGAGGATCGCCGAGAGCAGCATCAACCCGCCAACGATGAGCATCGGCAGTTCGTAGACCCCGGTCGAATCCTTGACCAGACCGGTGATATAGGGCGCCGCAAAACCTGCAATATTGCCGATCGTGTTGATCAGGGCGATGCCGGCGGCGGCGGCCGGGCCGGTCAGGAAGCGCGAGGGGATTGCCCAGAAGTTCGGCAGGGCTGCGAAGATCGAGCATGCCGTGATGGTGATGACCAGAATGGTTGCCTCCGGCGATCCCATGTAAAGCGCTAGCGGGATGCTGATGGCGCCGGTCAGCGCCGGAATGCCGATGTGCCACGGCTTGACGCCGCGCTTCGAGGCATCGCGGCTCCAGAAGAATAGCGCCATTGCGGCCGGCAGATAGGGGATGGCTGTGATCAGGCCCTTGTCGAACACGTCGAACTTGGTGCCGAATTTTGCTTCGAAGCCGGCGATGATGGTCGGAAGGAAGAAGGCGAGCGCATAAAGTCCATAGATCAGGCCGAAATAGATGACCGAGAGCAACCAAACGCGACCATCGGTGAAGGCTAGACGTGTCATGCGGCCGTGCGCTGCGGTCTTGGCCCGCTCCTCGCTGGCGAGTTCCTTGTTCAGCCAGTTCTTTTCCGCCTGTGTCAGCCATTTGGCGTCATCCGGCCTGTCGGCGAGATAGAACCAGGCGATAATGCCGACGATGATCGCGGGGACTGCGACGCCGAAGAACATGATCCGCCAGCCCTCCAGCCCGAACGCGCCATGCGCCTGGATGAGCATCGCCGCAAGCGGCGCGCCGATCACGGTCGTCAGCGGCTGTGCCAGATAGAAAAGCGCCAGGATCTTGTTGCGATGGCGGGCGGGAACCCACATGCTGAGGAAAAGGATCGCGCCCGGGAAAAAGCCCGCTTCCGCCACGCCGAGCAGGAAGCGCAGGACATAGAGTTCCGTGGCACTGCTGACCCAGGTGAAGAGAAGCGCAACGATGCCCCAGGTCACCATGATGCGGGCAAGCCAACGCCGCGCGCCATACTTGTGAAGCGCAAGGTTGCTCGGGATTTCAAGCACGATGTAGCCGAAGAAGAAGATGCCCGCGGCAAAACCGAACTGCGCTGCCGTCAGCGCCAGGTCGGCCGTCATGCCGTTCGGGCCGGCAAACGAGATCGCGGTGCGATCAAGGAAGTTGATGAAGAACATCAAGGCGATGAACGGCACCAGCCGCTTTGACACCTTGGTGATGGCCGACCGCTCGACCTGTGATATTTCTTGAGCGTTGGAATGCACGAAAGCTCCTCCCCTGGTTGCAAGGATTCTCCGGCAGCACCGTCTTTCAGCGCCGATGACAGAGTGGAAACTCCATTTTCCCTTCCATTATCCGTCTTCGATACGCGTGCGCCTTTAAATTGCCGCAAGTCCTAAAGGAATGTATAGGTCGGCGGCAATCGATTTAATTTCGCCGTCGCGTGAGAAAAAGTCACAGCTTGTCCGGGAGAGTTTGTTGTGAGTAAGACACTGCCGTCGCTGAACGCCCTCAAAGCCTTCGAGGCGACCGCCAGACATCGGTCGATGACGCTTGCGGCCGATGAGCTCTTCGTCACCCATGGCGCCGTCAGCCGGCACATCAAGTCATTGGAAGAGACGCTGGGCGTCCTGCTTGTCAACAGGAAGGCGCGATCGACGGAACCGACCCTTGAGGGCATGCGTCTCGCAGAGGGGCTGGCGAGCGCCTTCAGCCTGATGCAGGCAAGTGTCGAGCGCGTTCGACCGGGGCCGCTGACCCTGTCCTGCTCCTCCTCGATCATGATGGGATGGATCATCCCGCGCATCGGTCAGTTCCATGAGCGCCATCCCAATATCGAACTGCAGTTCAACATGAATTTCGATCGGATCGATTTCGTGCGCGACAAGATCGGGCTGGCGATCCGCTCCAGTGTCATCGAACCTCCCGAAGACGCGGTGATACGGGAGCTGGGCGGTGAAGCGATCGGGCCGGTCTGTTCACCGGAATATCTGGTGCAGGCGCAGATTTCGGAGCCGAAGGACCTGGAAGCGGCGATGCTTCTGTCTACCCGCACTCGGCCGGAGGCGTGGCGGGACTGGCAAATGGTTGCTGAGGAAACGGACCTGTTGCTCGAGCCGCGATCGAGCTTTGATCACTTCTACCTGCTGATTCAGGCAGCCGCTTGCGGGCTTGGCGTCGCGACCGTACCGCAGATGCTGGTGCTTGATCAGCTTGCGTCGGGGCGGCTCGTGGCGCCCTTCGGCTTCCGGCCGGGGCCGCGCCGCCTGGTGCTGTGGATTGCTCCCCATTTGGCAGGAAGACCGGATGCCTTGGCGCTGGAGCGATGGTTGATCCAGGAAATGCGCGCCCGGCCGGACAATTGAACGGCCGGGCAGCGTTCGTTTGTCTTAGATCTGTTCGAGCATCGCAGCTGCCGCCGAAACCGTCGCCTGGCCGGGGCTGTCCTCGACATTCAGCGACTTCACGACGCCGTCCTCGACCAGCATCGAATAGCGCTTGGAGCGCAGGCCGAGCGTGCCGGCAGACAGGTCGATGTCCATGCCGAGCGCCTTGGTGAAGGCAGCGTTCCAGTCGGAAAGGAAGTGGATCTTGCCCATGCCGCCGGAGGCGGTTGCCCAGGCGCCCATGACGTGCAGGTCGTTGACGGCGACGACAGCAATGTCGTCGATGCCGCGGGCAAGGATCGCGTCGCGGTTTTCCAGGTAGCCGGGCAGATGATTGAGCGAGCAGGTCGGCGTGAAAGCGCCGGGAACGGCGAAGAGAACGACCTTCTTGCCGGAGAACAGCTGATCGGTGGTGATCTCGACCGGGCCGTCTGCGGTCTTTTCCTTGAAGGTGGCGGCAGGCAGCTTGTCTCCGACGGAAATGGTCACGGTCTCACTCCTTGAGGTCTTTCGGAAAGGCGGGAGCGCGATGGCTCCACAGGGGTCGGGATGGAATATAGATTTGGCTCAGTCAAAGGCAAGCGGGGTTTCCATGCTTCGGTCTCCGGCGCGAGCGACCAGCAGGATCGATCCGCTTTTCAACGCGCCACCTTTCGATGGAATCCGCACAGGTATTTCGGCGGTCATCTGACCGTTTGCGGCGGTCACGTTTTCAGGTTTTCCAAAACTGTAGCCGGGTGGGCCGGCGAGAAAGAGTTCGGCTCGCACGGTCTCGTCTTTCTGGGGTACCAGGAGCGATAGACGTAGGCGCCTGATGGTGGGATCGAAACTGGCCGCGATGACTTTGAAACTGTCGGACGGGTCTTCCGGCAAGGCGGACGCGGCATCTTCGATGCGCGCCTTGTCGAGCGGGTTTTCCGCGAGCCCATCGGGCAGGGAAAGGCTCAGGTCCGCCTGAACGGGAATGCAGATGTCCTTGCAGATGCCAAGGAAGACTGACGCCTTCAGTGTCAGGTCGCCTGCCTTTTCGCGTTTCAGCGAGAGCGGAAAGGCCACGGACTGGTCATAGCCGGTATAGGCTGCAACACCCTCGCCAAAGGCTCTGGGCGCTGGAAAGCGCAGGCCGGAAAAAGAGATGCCGTCCTGCGGATCGATGGTGACCTGAGGCGGGATACCGCTGGCGCCCGGCTCCTGCCAGTAGGTCTTCCAGCCGGGTTTCAGCCGGATGTCGAGAATGGCCGGGATCGTTCCGTCCGGCTGCGGTCTGTCGGCAACGATGCGGACGGCGCCGCCTTCCGACTCGACCCATTTGCTCTGGGCGGCTTCCGCAGCCGGGAGAATAAAAAAATACGCTGCAAGGGTTGCCAGCGCTGCCAAATGAGTCACATTCTGTAGGAGGCGATGATGTTTCATGATGCTGAGGCTTATCGGTTTTGGGGTGTGGTTTAAAGATACCCGCTTTCACCTCCTGATCATTTTCTCTTGAGGAAGATGCGATGGAAGCGCCGACGACAGCCACGAAAACAAAAGACGGGTGGGAACGCTTTTCAATTGACACAGAAGGCTGACACCATGATGGCGACATTCCAGAAAAAGCGCGAGCGTGGCTTGCTAGACGGCCAGTTCCTGATCGCCATGCCGGGCATGTTCGACAGCAATTTTGCCCGCACGGTCATCTTTGTCTGCGCCCATTCAAACGATGGCGCCATGGGCTTCGTGCTCAACCGGCCGCAGCAACTCACCTTTCCGGACGTCCTGCTTCATTTGCACATCATCGACCAGGCGCAGGCGATTAGGCTGCCCGGCGCCACACGTGATTTTCAGATCCAGACCGGCGGGCCGGTCGAAACAGGTCGCGGTTTCGTGCTTCATTCCGACGACTATCTGAGTGAATCCAGCATTCCCGTCAGCGACGACATCTGCCTGACGGCAACGCTCGATATCGTTCGCGCCATCTCGCGCGGCGAGGGGCCATCAAAGGCGATGATGATGCTCGGCTACGCCGGCTGGGGTGCCGGCCAGCTTGAAAACGAGATCGCCAACAATGGCTGGCTCAATTGCCCGGCAAGCGAGGAGTTGATCTTCGACCGCGATCTCGGCGACAAATACGACCGGGCCCTGGCGCTGATGGGCGTTGCCCCGGCGATGCTATCGGTGGATGCCGGCCACGCCTGACCGGCCGATTTTTCCGCCTTTCTGACGTTCTGCCGGAACAATTTGACCTGCTCCCCGTTTCCCGTGGCAAGGACATGACACCTCCATCATGTCCTCAACTTCTCAGGGAGACTGATCATGGGCAGCACGTCCGACAAGATTTCCGGCACAGCCAACAAGATGGCAGGCAAGGGCAAGCAGGCCGCTGGCAAGGTAACCGGCAGCAAAAAGCTGCAGGCGGAAGGCAAGGTCCAGGAGGTCAAGGGCAAGGTCCAGACGGCCATCGGCAAAGCCAAGGATGCCGTGAAGGGCGCCGCTCATCGCATGTAATCCAGTTTGTCGCCGTTCATCGTCGCAGATTGTGGCGGCGACTTCAAAGTGCGCGAATCGACTGTCCTGACGGGTTCAACTGGATGGAAGATTTTCAGCGCCGATGCCCGCCGTGCCTCGCGCCGGCGGGCATTTCTGTGAAAGCGAATGCTTTTGCCGGAAATATTTGATCTGTAGCATTGAATGCGCACTGACTTATCGGGCGATCATCGGGCGGGCTATTTTCCATGAGACTTTATGAGTGCGGCAATTGCGGAAATCCCGTTCACTTCGACAATCGCGCCTGCATCAATTGTGGCTCGCGGCTCGGATTTTTGCCTGAGGCCATGGCGATGCAGTCGCTGACGCCAGCAGGCGACGACCTGTGGCAGGCATCTTCGCGGCAGCAGGCCGATGTCCGCTTTTGCGCCAATGCCGCCCATGACACCTGCAACTGGCTGATCTCGACCAATGACGGTCATGTCTATTGCCAGGCCTGTCGCTACAACCGTATCGTTCCGGTGACCGACAACCCCGAAGGGCTGGCGCGCTGGCAAAAAATCGGCCAGGCGCAGCGCCATCTTTTTTATTCGCTTCTGCGCTGGAACCTGCCACGGCCGGGCCGTGACGTCGATCCGCAGGGGGGGCTCGTGTTTGATTTCCTGGCCGACGAGGTCGATGCCAACGGTTATCTCGTGCCGGCCATGACCGGCCATGAGGATGGCCTGATCAGCCTGCGTGCGGCCGAAGCCAACGACGCCATGCGCGAAAGCGTGCGGGTATCGATGAACGAGCCCTACCGGACGCTGCTTGGCCATTTCCGCCATGAGATCGGCCATTTCTACTGGGCTCAGCTTGTCCGCGACGACCAGACGCTGAACGAGGCGCGAGCGCTGTTCGGCGACGAGCGTGCGGATTATGTCGAGGCGTTGAAACGCAACTATGAACAAGGCCCACCGGCAGGCTGGCAGGCAAGCTTCATCAGTACCTATGCCAGCGCCCATCCGGCTGAGGATTTCGCCGAATGCTGGGCGCATTTCTTTCACATCGTCGATACGCTGGAAACCGCCCGCGCCTTTGACCTCTCGACCGAACCAAGACGCCACGAGGATATGGCCGCTGAGGTCGATTTCGATCCCTACCGGGCAGCCAATGCACAGGACCTCGTGGACGCCTGGATCCCTCTCAGCGTCGCCCTCAACAGCCTCCAGCGCAGCATGGGCCAGCCCGACAGCTACCCCTTCGTCCTCTCGCCGCCGGTGGTGCAGAAACTCGATTTCATCAACCGGCTGATCCGCCGGGCGGGGGCTGTGTATCGGCAGTAGGGCGTCGCTGGCGAGTAGAAATTGGTTATTTTTGGAAGAGGCCTAAAAAAATCCCATTGACGCAAATTCCGTCGCTCGAGGCGCTGGCCGTCGAGGCTTTGCGCCAATTGCTGACATCATTCTGCCTTGCGTGGAAGTGAATCTATTTTAGTCCTTAAAAGCGTTGAGTGATGCATCGATCGTCGCCATCGATACACCGTGCTACGGCGAGTCCGGGACGCTGAGTTGGCGCGGACGCGTCGTTCATTGCTGAACAAGAAACAGCAACGAACAATCAGGGTAATCGAACAACTAAGAAGGGGATAGATACGCCAGCATATGGGTCGCAGACACAACTCCAAGTAAAGTAAGCAGTTGATCACCGATCTACTCCGGTAATCCTGCCAATCGCAATCCTTCGACATATTTGGCGAGGAGTGCCTTGTCCCGATAGGGAGCACGGGACGTGTATCGCTCAATCGAGAAGTCCGGATTAATTTTCAGCAGTTCGCTCGCTGCGCGGCGCGCCTCCTCCAATCGCCCTAATTGTGCATATGTTGCCGCCAGTAGTCGGTAAGCGGGGCCTGGCTCTGTCATTTTTTCCAGAAGAGACAGCGCACCAAGGTAGTCTCCGGAAAGATACTTGCTGGCCGCAATGTCCCAGAGGTACCAGTCGGGTCGACTTGGATTGAGCCGGACAGCCATCTCCCCGATCCTGATCGCGTCTTCAAGACACCCCAAATAGCCCAAAGCATCGCAATACTCGGCGAGTAGATCACAGTTGTAAGGTGCCAGCTCGCGAGCCCGATCGTAGCAACCTATGGCGCGCTCAGCCTCCCCTCTCCATAAGTGGATCACGCCAAGCGCAAAATGCGCGTCGGATTCGGTGGGGTTGAGCTGCAGGGCCTTGCTCGCCCATGTGAACGCGGTGGCCAGTGCGGTATCGATGTCGACGCTTTCATTCCATTTCAGCTTCAGCAGCTCGATCCAGGCGAGCCCCAGGTACGGGCGCGGGTAACTCGGATCATCCGCGATCGCGGCGACGAACATCTTCTTCGCAATCCCGACGTCCTCCGGTCTCCGGCTCTGTTGAAGATGCTTCCCTCGCAGATAAAGGTCATAGGCCCTTAAGGCCGTTGCCGGTTTAGCGAGAACGCGTTGACGTTCAGCCTCTTCAATCTTGACGTTTAGCGCGGCTGGGATCGATTGAGCCAGTTCGTCCTGGATGGAGAAGACGTCGACAAGGTCGAAGTCGTATTTTTCCGCCCAGATGTGTTCGCGTAAAACGTTGGTCAGGCTAGCATTAACCCTGACGCGATTGCCGAGCCGCCTGACACTGCCCTCGAGGATGTAATAGGTAGTCGACCCGACATGTCGGGGTTCTAAACGGGGTGGTCGGACGATCACGTTCAACCTCGAGAAGCGCGACAGTGCAGCCACGACATCCTCCGCTATGCCGGCCGCAAAATAATCCTGGTCTGGATCGCCGCTGAGATTTGAAAACCTTGAAACATAAAGGATCGTTCTGTTCGACTCGAAAGCCGGATCACTTTGTATGCAGGCCGATGGCGCTGCCAATGCAGAACCGGGAGCACCTTCTGGTTGCGGAGTTTCGTAATCATCAAGAATGACATTGAAGATGCGGAGCGGACGTTCGATGTTCTTCAACGTCTGCTCACCCGCATCCTCGAAGCCGATATCCAGACGGTTACCCAATGTGTCGCGCATCGATGCGGATACCGCGATGCCTCCGGGCTTAGCGATGGTTTCGATGCGCGATGCAACGTTCACGCCGTCACCATAGATATCGTCATCTTCAAAAAGGATGTCGCCGATATTAATGCCGATCCGAAACTCTATTCGGCGATCGGGCGCAACATCCGCGTTCCTCGTCCGCATTTCTCGTTGGATTTCGACTGCGCAGAGAACCGCCTCTTCTGCGGTTCGGAACTCGGTCAGCATTCCGTCCCCGACGAGCTTGATGATGCGGCCATGATGCAGGGCGATTTTGACATCGAGGAGTTCATGTCGGTGCCGTTTGAGAGCCGACAGTGTGCCTCTCTCATCGATGCCCATCAGGCGGCTGTAGCCAACGACGTCAGACGCCATTATGACCGAGAGCTTTTGTTCCATCGGCACCCCCAAGTCACTTGCGTGACTACCCACTACATAACACACCTTCATTTTCTCGGCGTCAAACTTCTTCCCTTACGGGTCGTACAGGTGCGTATCGTAGTGGGCATCACGTTCTCGGCGCTTGGCTAGCCAGTCGGAGCCAGAGCCGAGGTGATAGGCGATTAGGTTTCTGAAGCAGAATCCCGAGGTGCGCGAAACGACAGGCGATGATCTGATGACAACGATGGTCAGAAGCCGTTTTAGCTGCCCGGTCGAATGATTGATGGACTGCCAATAAAGGTGACCGCTTTGTGCCGATTTTGTTGAA
>UCML01000056.1:0-22963 GCA_900473675.1 Hyphomicrobiales bacterium
AGAGTTTTTCAACAAAATCGGCCCTAAGTTGACTTTAAGCCGCTTAGCCGGGGTAGTGTTCGGCATTATCTTTTTGTGGAAATATAGCTCTTTGTAGCTGATACATGCCGAACATTAGAAGACCCAGAATGAACACTCCTACAACCCAGATCCAAATATACTGCCAGAATATAAGATGCTTTCTCGGCAGCACGATTTGCGGATTTGACGGAGAGTAGACGACCTCAACCGGCCTTCTTTGCCGTTTTTTGTCTAAGTGGACGCTGGTATGGGATTTGGCAGTTACTGTCTTCTCGTCACCCGGGAGAGAGAACTTAAAGATGGGATAGGATTGGCTTCCACGACCGCTCCCGACTGTTTCAACTCCAACTACAGTTGCCTGAGTGGTCACACCGGACACCGCCAAATCAAAATGAACCTGCGAGGTCGCGTAGTTCTGGAAAGCAATCACCAGTGCCGCCCCAATAGCCGCTACACCCCAGACGAAAGTTTGCACTCGCTCTACAAGTTGCAATTTCGTGGCCGCCTCATTTTGAGGGAGTTCTTTGCCATGCCAAGTATCCTAGCGCCGCAAGGAGGCGTGCTGCCCAACCGCGTTCTCAGTGAAACGTATAAGTGCAGTCGGAGCCTATCCGCAATCACTTGGAAAATCCCTAATATTGGCTGCAAAGCAGCTCCCGCCGACGAGGGCGGGTTAGAGGCCGTTACAGGAATCCGGCGTTAATGACCTAGAGGGAAATTAACCGGAAACCGCATCGTCGCTCGAAAACCAAACGCCATACACAGCTTTCACGTAAACGAAGCGTCAAGGTTAATAGGGCTTTAACCCTCCTCTGCTTACCTTCGAAGCATGCGCGCATGGCGTTTTCGGGAATAACGGGCAGCAGGTCATCATGAGCAGAAGCAATCAGGCGGTATACGACAACCGTTCCAACCGGTTTGTGCTATCCACTTTCGTCTGGAAGCAGATCGCCGCCCTGGCCGGCTTTGCAGTGTTCGTCGCCCTCGGTTTTGCGGTCGCTGCGCTGTCGACCTGGAATGTCGCCGACCCCAGCTTCTCCTATGCAACCTCGGATGCCCCGACCAACATCCTCGGCTACACCGGCGCTGCCTTCGCCGATATCTTCATGCAGTTCTTCGGCATCGCCAGCGTCGTCGCCCTGTTGCCGGTCGTCGCCTGGGCGCTCGTCCTGATCTTCAGCAAGCCCTTCGACCATATCCTCAAGCGCGCCGCCGCCTGGTTTGTCGGCTCGGTGCTTGCTTCCGCCGCCCTCGGCTGCCTTCCCGCCCCCGTCACCTGGCCGTTGCCCAGCGGCCTTGGCGGCGTCTTCGGCGATATGATCCTGCGGTTTCCGGCGTTGTTCATCGGCGCTTTTCCGACGGGCACCGTCGGAATGGTGCTCGCCGCCCTGTTCGCCCTGCCTGCGGCCTATTTCCTGATCTACAGCGCCGGCCTCATCGGCGTCGACGATCCGGAAGAAGATGTACTAACGCCAGCCCCGGCGCCGAGCAAGGCCCGCACCGTCAGCGACGAATCGGAGGAAGACGAATCCGAAGGCATCATCATGGTCATGGCCGGCGCGCTCACGCATATGCGCTTCACGGCACAGGCTCGCTTGCGCCGCCTGTTCGGCCTCAGCGGCCGCCGCAAACCGGCATCGCGCCACTATGACGAACCCTATGACTTCAATACCGACGAGTTCGGCACGCTGAACGAACCGGTGCGCCCGAAGGCGGTTGCCCGCTCCGAACGGGTCGAACCCTCACTCGACCGCAGCGAACGCCGAGTGGTTGCAGCACCGCCGATGTCGATCGACGACGACGGAGACGATTTCCCGGCCCCGGACATGCGCCGCGCACCGGCGGATATCCTGCCTGACGACGACGAGGACGACGACATCGATGCCGCCGCCGACTGGGCGCCGGTGCCTGCGCCGCGCAAACAGCCGCCGGTGTTGCCATCGGCCACCGCACGCGTCGTTCCGGCAGCACCCCGTCCGAAGACCGGCCAGCGCATCGAGCGCGAGGCGCAGGCATCGCTTGTCTCGGACGACGACGATTTCACCCTGCCGCCCCTGCATTTCCTCGCCGAACCGAAGAATGTGGCCCGCGACGCGACGTTGTCTGCCGATGCGCTTGAGCAGAATGCCCGTATGCTCGAAGGCGTGCTTGAGGATTTCGGCGTCAAGGGCGAGATCATCCATGTCCGCCCCGGCCCCGTGGTTACCATGTACGAACTGGAGCCGGCGCCCGGCATCAAGTCGTCCCGCGTCATCGGCCTTGCCGACGATATCGCCCGCTCGATGTCGGCGATCGCCGCCCGCGTCGCCGTCGTACCGGGCCGCAACGCGATCGGCATCGAACTGCCGAACCAGCGCCGCGAGACCGTATACCTGCGTGAACTGATCGGCTCGAGAGATTTCGAGACCAGCAAGACCAGGCTGGCTATGGCGCTCGGCAAGACGATCGGCGGCGAGCCCGTCATCGTCGATATCGCCAAGATGCCGCATTTGCTGGTTGCCGGTACCACCGGCTCGGGTAAATCCGTCGCCATCAACACCATGATCCTGTCGATCCTCTATAGGCTGAAGCCGGAACAGTGCCGCCTGATCATGATCGATCCGAAGATGCTCGAACTCTCCGTCTATGACGGCATTCCGCACCTGCTCTCCCCGGTCGTCACCGATCCGAAGAAGGCCGTCGTCGCGCTGAAATGGACCGTGCGCGAGATGGAAGAGCGCTACAAGAAGATGTCGAAGATCGGCGTGCGCAACATCGACGGCTTCAACAGCCGCGTCGAGCAGGCACTGGCCAAGGGCGAGCAGATCAGCCGCACTGTCCAGACCGGCTTCGACCGCCAGACCGGCGAGGCCGTCTACGAGACCGAGGAATTCGACCTGCAGCCGATGCCCTATATCGTCGTCATCATCGACGAAATGGCCGACCTGATGATGGTGGCCGGCAAGGATATCGAAGGTGCCGTCCAGCGGCTCGCCCAGATGGCCCGCGCCGCCGGCATCCACGTCATCATGGCGACGCAGCGCCCGTCCGTCGATGTCATTACCGGCACGATCAAGGCCAACTTCCCGACCCGCATCTCCTTCCAGGTCACCTCGAAGATCGACAGCCGCACCATCCTGGGCGAGCAAGGCGCCGAACAGCTGCTCGGCATGGGTGACATGCTCTATATGGCTGGCGGCGGCCGCATCCAGCGTGTCCATGGACCGTTTGTCTCGGATACCGAGGTCGAGGACGTCGTCCAATATCTGAAATCGCAAGGTTCGCCGCAATATCTCGATGCCATTACCGAGGACGACGACGATGACGGTGAAGGCGGCAGCGGTCCGGCAGGCACCTCCAACCTTGCCGAATCCGACGATCCCTACGATCAGGCCGTCGCCATCGTGCTGCGCGACGGCAAGGCCTCGACCTCCTATGTCCAGCGCCGCCTTGGCATCGGCTACAACCGCGCCGCATCGCTGATCGAACGCATGGAGCAGGAGGGCATCATTGGCGCTGCCAATCATGCCGGCAAGCGCGAAATCCTCGTGCCGACGGAAAGCGATATCACCGGCAGGTAGCCTCTCCGAAAAGTTTGCTGGCAGCATGCCGCAATTCCCGGCACGCCGCCCGGGACGCTTCACGGGGAATTGAAGATGTGCGCAAACGACGCCTTGAAGGCGCCGCACTTGCGCTCCACATGATACTGGAATTGAAGGAGAATTGCGATGACAGACACCGGAGCCGGCCGTAGCGATCAGAAGAGCGCATTTCCGCAGCTGTCACGCCGTTCCTTCGTTGGCGCTCTTGCTGTTTTCGCGGCTCTCTCCTTCATTGGCGTTCCGATCGAGCCTGCCCGCGCACAGGCCGCCGTCGCCCAGAAAATCGCCGATCATTTCGCATCCGTCAAAACCATGAGCGGCGAGTTCGTGCAGTTCGGCCCGCGCGGCGAGCAGACCGGCGGCAAATTCTACATCAGCCGGCCCGGCAAGATCCGCTTCAACTATGAAGCCCCTTCTCCCATGCGGGTGATCGCCGACGGCAAGTCCGTCGTCATCGGCAACCAGAAAATGAAGACCTGGGATATCTATCCCTTGTCAAAGACGCCGCTCAAGCTGCTGCTTTCCGACGATATCGACCTGACAGGCAAGATGGTGCGCGACGTCAAGGAAGAGGCCGACCTGATCACCATCGTGCTCGGCGACCGCAGCGTCTTCGGCGATGCGACGATCACGCTGATGTTCGACCCGAAGACCTATGACCTGCGCCAGTGGACGATCACAGACGCGCAGAAGAAGGACACCTCTGTCATGATCTTCAACGTCAAGAACGGCGTGCCGATGGACGACAAGGTCTTCCAGATTCCCTATGACGACATCAACAATCGCGGGAAATAACGCAACCAAATACGGCCAGGATTGAGGCAGCACATCAGCCAGGCGACGCCTCGCCGTCGATGCGGCGCAGCATCAGGATTTCCTCGATCTCCCGGCCTTCATGGATAGTGCCGACCGCTATGCGACCGGCCTCCGCAAAACCCTCGCGCCGATAAAACCGGATGGCCGCTGGGTTTTCGCCGCTGACGGCAAGCTCCAGCTGCCGGATACCGGCTGCAAGGGCATGACGGACGATCGCATCGAGCAGCGCTTTCGCATGACCGCCACCGCGCCTGTCCTTGCGCACATAGACCATGATAACGGTTGCGCGATGCGCCATCTTGCTCGCGCTCTGCCGCATCAGTCCCATGATGGCGACCGGCTCCTCCTCGTGAAAATCGACAAAGACGGCATTGGCAATCAGGCGGCGACGCCATTCTGCATCCGGCAACACCTCCCAGTCCTCGGCGCTGCTGGCAAAGGCAGCAGGCTCGGCGCGCAGGGCTTCGAGCCGGATGCGGCGGAAGATGTCGAAATCGCCGGGGCCAAGATGCCGGATCATACGGGGACCTTTCCGGGAAAGCCAAGCCGCACCTTTCGCGGAAAGAGAACGGAACGCAAGGGATAGCACAGCAAAGCCAATGGCCAAGCCGGCAAAAAGTCCTTATGACATGACGCGCGGACGGGCGGCGTCCGTATCAACCGTCCAAGGAAAAATCCCGCATGGCATTGTCGATCGCGACCTGGAACATCAACTCGGTGCGCCTGCGTATGCCGCTGGTCGAACATCTCCTGAAAACCTGGTCGCCGGATATTCTCTGCCTGCAGGAGACCAAGGTTGCGAACGACCTGTTCCCTTTTTCGCCGCTGAAGGCGCTCGGCTACGAACACATCGCCATCCACGGCCAGAAGGGCTACCACGGCGTCGCCACCATCTCCCGCCTGCCGCTGCATGAACTCACCGACCGGCGCGATTATTGCGGCGTCGGCGATGCACGCCACCTCTCCGTCGTCTTTGAAAAATCGGCCAAGAAAATCCGCCTGCACAATTTCTATGTGCCCGCCGGCGGTGACGAGCCGGACCGGACGATCAACCAGAAATTCGGCCACAAGCTCGATTTCATCGACGAGATGAAGCTGCTGCACGCCGAAAGCGAAGCCGGCATCTCCTCCATCCTGGTCGGCGACCTCAACATCGCTCCGCTGGAGCACGACGTCTGGTCACACAAACAGCTCCTGAAGATTGTCAGCCATACGCCGATCGAGACGGAGGGCCTGACATCGGTCCTCAATGGCGGCGCCTGGGTCGATCTGATGCGCCAGCATGCGCCGTCTCCGGAAAAGCTCTACACTTGGTGGAGCTACCGCGCCAAGGACTGGGAAGCCGCCGACCGCGGCCGACGCCTCGATCACGTCTGGTCCTCCGCCGATCTTTCACCGCATCTGACTCGCGTCGACATCCTCAAGGAAGCGCGCGGTTGGGAACGCCCCTCAGATCATGTTCCCGTCATCGCGCATTTCGATCTTTAGGCAAAACGCCCGCTTTTCCCTGGCGATTCATTTCGAAACAAAAATATGACTCCTTTAGTCATATTTAACTTGAAGACCGAATCCAAACCGCATATCCCTTTTGCCGACGGCGGGGACACCGTCTCCGGCGGTGCCTGCCGCTGTTTCCATTGATGATTGGCGCTTTGCTCTGGCCGTAGCCGGAGGGTTTTCGTGCGCCTTGCAACAGGGGGCCAAACCATGCTCGCACCAAACCTTCCAATCGCGCAAAACCGCAACCTCTGGAAAAGCTCGACGGTCCTTTTCGGTCTGCTTGCCGCAACGCTGTCGCCGCTTACAGCACTGGCGCAGGAGACGACCGAGAAAACCACGCGTCTTGAAAAGTTGACCGTCACCGGCGGATCCGCCGAGACGATCGCCGAAGACAACGACACCGTCGTCCCCACCCGCAACATCTCGGCGCTGAAGACCGATACGCCGCTGGTCGAAACGCCGCGCGCCGTCTCCGTCGTCACACGCAAGGAACTGGAGGAACGCGGTGTTCAGGACATGATCCAGGCGACGCATTACACCGCAGGCGTCACGACAGGCGCCTTCGGCTTTGATCCGCGCTTCGACCAGATCTACATCCGCGGCCTCGAGACGACCACCGCCAGCGATTTCCGCGACGGCCTGCGCCAGCCCTATATGAACTTCAGCACCTTTTCGACCGAGGTCTACACGCTCGACCGCATCGAGATCCTCAAAGGCCCGGTCTCGGTGATGTATGGTGCGGCCAGCGCTGCCGGCATCGTCAACCGCATCTCGAAGATGCCGCTTGAAGAGACCCACCGCGAAGTGGAGCTGCAATACGGCACGATCGGCCGGGCGCAGGCGGCCTTCGATTTCGGCGGCCCGGTTGCCGACGGCATGTTCTACCGCGTCGTCGGCCTCGCCCGTGATGCCGAGACCAACTACGACATCGCCGATGATCGCTACCTGCTCCAGCCCTCGTTCACCTGGAAGCCTGATGAATCGACATCTCTGACGATCTATGGCCTCGCCCAGAAGGGCGAGACCGATGCCAGCCCGCGCATGTTCGAACATGACGGCGAACTGCTGCGCTACAGCGATCCTGACTACGACCACCAGAAGGTGACGCAGTACCAGATCGGCTATCAGCTCGAGCACGAGTTCGACAACGGGCTGACCTTCCGGCAGAACGCACGCGTCAGCGACGTCGATCTCGAATCGCGCTACGTCGATACGTCGAGCAGGTTCACCGCGCCGACCGCCAACTATACGACCACGGCGATCACCGACGAGCAGCGCGCCTATCAGATCGACAACCAGCTGGAGGCGAAATTCGACACCGGCGCCGTTTCCCATACGCTGCTAGCGGGCCTCGACTATACCTGGATCACCTCCGATTTCGGCCTCGGCTTCGGCAGTGTGGCGCCCGCCGCTCTTTCCAGCGCGCCGACACCGGAGCGGACGATCTTCAGCGGGCGCGATCTGCGCCAGACTGGCGTCTATGCCCAGGAACAGGCGGAATTCGGCAACTGGCGGGCGGTCGGCGGGCTGCGCTACGACTGGGTCGACCAGACGGCCACGGACAAGGTGGCGGGTACGGAGGACCGCAAGGACGACGGCGCGCTGTCCGGCCAGGCAGGCCTTCTCTATCTCTTCGATAGCGGCCTCGCACCCTATGTCAGCTACGGCACCTCCTTCGTTCCCTCGACGCAGCAATCAGCCGATGGCACCGTGCTCGATCCGACAGACGGCGAGCAGATCGAGGCCGGTATCAAGTACCAGCCGGAGGGCGAAAACTACTCACTGACCGCCGCCGCCTACCGCCTGGTCGAATCCGGCAAGCCGCAATACGTGGCCGACAGCACATTGCCGGCCGGTTATTATTACAAGTCATCCGGCGAAAACACCTACAAGGGTTTCGAGCTGGAAGGCCGCACGGAATTCGACAACGGCATCAGTCTGATCGCCGCCTATACCTACAGCCACGCCGAGATCACCGGCAATGTGAACCCTGCACTGATCGGCAACACGCCTTCGACCACGCCGCGCCACACCACGTCGCTCTGGGTGAACTACGCGGTGGAGGAAGATACCCAGCTTGCGGGCCTTACCCTCGGCGCCGGTGTCCGCGTCACCGGCGGCTCCTACACCTCGGACGAAAACACCGATCGCAATCCGGGTGCCGCCTATCTCGACGCGTCCTTGTCCTACGATTTCGGCAAGCGCGCACCGCAACTCGACGGCTTGAGCCTCGCCGTCAGCGCCACCAATCTCGCCGACCGCCGCGAACGCGTCTGCACGGAGGGATATTGCTACTACGGCCAGGGCCGCACGGTGCTGGGATCGCTGAAATACAAGTGGTGAGATAGCGCAAATGGCGGTGCGGCGCGTTTACCAGATTCCGCACCGCATCCCACCCGCGTCTATCGGCTGGGACCGCCCGTCCGATCACGTGCCAGTCCTCGCCCATTTTAATTCTTAACCGCGACGGCGGCCTGTCTCACCGCCAGCCGAGCGGCGGTGCGACATGCTTCAGGATCGCCTCGATGACATGGGCGTTGTATTCGACGCCCAGCTGGTTAGGGACGGTGAGAAGCAGGGTGTCCGCCTCGGCGATCGCTTCGTCCTCCGCCAGCTGCCGTACCAGAAGATCAGGCTCCGCGGCATAGGAGCGGCCGAAGATCGCCCTTGTCTGGTCGTCGATATAGCCGATCGTGTCCTGATCCTTGCCGGAGCCGAAATAGGCGCGGTCGCGATCATTAACGAGTGCGAAGATGCTGCGGCTGACCGACACCCGCGGCGTACGCGTATGGCCGGCCTCTTTCCATGCGTCCCGGTAGGCGCGGATCTGCGCAGCCTGCTGGACGTGGAAGGGCTCGCCGGTTTCGTCGTTTTTCAGCGTCGAGCTCTGCAGGTTCATGCCGAGTTTCGCCGCCCATACAGCCGTGGCGTTCGAGCTTGCCCCCCACCAGATGCGGTCGCGCAAGCCTTCCGAATGCGGCTCGAGCCGCAGCAGGCCCGGCGGATTGGGAAACATCGGACGCGGGTTCGGCTGGGCAAAACCCTCGCCTTTGAGAACCTCAAGCAGCACTTCGGCGTGTTTGCGACCCATATCCGCATCCGTCGAGCCTTCCTGGGGCTCGAACCCGAAATAGCGCCAACCGTCGATCACCTGCTCGGGAGAACCGCGACTGATGCCGAGCTGCAGGCGGCCGTTCGATATCAGGTCGGCGCTGCCGGCATCTTCGGCCATGTAGAGCGGGTTCTCGTAGCGCATGTCGATCACCGCCGTGCCGATCTCGATCTTTTTGGTCCTGGCACCGACGGCGGCCAAAAGCGGAAAGGGCGATGCGAGCTGCCGGGCAAAATGATGGACGCGGAAATAGGCACCGTCGGCGCCGAGCTCTTCGGCGGCAACTGCCAGATCGATCGACTGCAGGAGCGTGTCTCCCGCCGAGCGGGTCTGTGATTGCGGTGAAGGGGTCCAATGCCCGAAGGAAAGGAAGCCGATTTTCTTCATTGTCTTGTACCCTTAGGATGGCGATGCGTTGCCGAATAGATGGGAACGGAGCGCAACGCAGGGAAGAGCGCGACTCGGCTGCAGAGCCTGCACCATCGAAACACACTGTCTCTTGTGAGAAACGTCTAGACGAACCGCGGCGCCAACTTCTGCATGTTGCGGATCATGGTCTGCAGATTGTCCTTTATTCGCGCTTCGACGAGAACGGCCACCTCCGGATATTCCTCCAGCATGCGGCGAAACAGCGGCCGGTTGATGCGGATGACTTCGCTGTCTTCTTCCGCCGTCGCCGTGAACTTGCGTTCGACAAAGGATATCATCGCCAGTTCCGAGAGAAGCGTCCCGCGACCGACCGTATCGACGACCTCGACGCCGCCGTCAACGAGGCCACGAGTGAGGCTGAACGAACCGCTGGCGACGGCAAAGGCGCAATCGGCGGGTGCGCCCTCGCGAAACAGCTGCTGGCCCCTGTTGAGACGGCGGCGCTCAGCCCCGAAGGCGATCAGCCGCAACTTGTCGTCATCGATATCCGCAAACAGCGGCACGAGGGACAGAAGGGCGATATCGTCAGTCAGCGACAAAGGGATACCTCTGAGCGGGCATGACGCCTGATCGCGTCGCGCCCCATGTCGTTAGGGAACTATCTTGTAGCCACCATTCTCTGTCACCAAAATCTCCGCATTGGAAGGGTCCCGCTCGATTTTCTGGCGGAGCCGATAGACGTGGGTTTCAAGCGTATGGGTGGTCACGCCGGAATTATAGCCCCAGACCTCTTCGAGCAGAATATCGCGGGTGACCACCTTCTGGTCGGCGCGATAGAGGTAGCGAATAATCGCCGCTTCCTTTTCCGTGAGCCGGATCTTCTGTCCGTTTTCCAGCGTCAAAAGCTTCTGGCCCGGCTTGAACGTGTACGGGCCGACGGTGAAGGTCGCGTCCTCGCTCTGCTCGTGCTGGCGCAGTTGCGCCCGGATGCGGGCGAGAAGGACTGCAAAACGAAAGGGCTTGGTCACATAGTCGTTGGCACCGGCTTCCAACCCAAGGATCGTGTCGCTGTCGGTGTCATGGCCTGTCAACATGATGATCGGCGGCTTGAAACCGCCCTTGCGCAGCAGCTTCACCGCCTCGCGGCCGTCCATGTCGGGCAGGCCGACATCCATTACCAGGAGCGCGATCTGCTGGTTGCGGGCGGTGTTGATGCCCTTGGCGGCCGTCGCTTCCTGAAGAATGGTGAATTCCTCATAGAGGGCAAGTTGCTCCACCAGCGTTTCGCGCAGGTCGTTGTCATCATCGACGAGAAGAATGGTGCGGGCCGACATGCTGAAATCCCTCCTTGCTTCCGGTTTGAAACTAGCTCAATCGGTGCTTTTGGCAAGCAACGGAACGCTTCACCCGTTTGTTACATATTGTGTAGTGCTATGGTTATGTTTCAGATCACGGACAACGCAAAAAACTGTGAGTAAAATGCGACTGAAACCCCGCAAATCCGCAAATCCGGCCAGCATCATCACCGTCAGACCGAAACCCGGACACCGCACCAGAGCGCTGGTCACCTTCGCCGGACGCACCGAGGAAGCGGCGATCGGCCGGAGCGGTACGACCTCGCGCAAACGCGAAGGCGACGGCGCCACCCCGATCACATCCATGCGCCTCATCGGCGGTTACATCCGCCACGACCGCGTGACGCTTACGCCGACTTCCCTGCCGCTCCGCTTCACGCCCAAAGACCTGCTCTGGTGCGACGAACCCCGCCACGCACTCTACAATCGCCCCGCCCACGCCCCCTTCAAGCCCAGCCACGAAAAGATGCGCCGTGACGACGGCCTCTACGACATCTGCCTGGTGATGGACTGGAACCTGATGGCCCGGAAACGATATGGCGGCTCGGCGATCTTCTTTCACCTCGCCAAGCCGGGGTATCAGCCGACCGAAGGCTGCGTAGCGGTCAGCCTGCCGGCGATGAAGCGGCTGTTGCGGTTCATGCGGCGGGGGACCGTGGTGAGAGTGACGCGATGACCGGCGATGTCAAAACAACAACCGATGCATCCTCGATGATACCGCTCTACATCGCCGTCGAAAAGTTTAGCCCATCCCATGGACAGGGATGGGACGACTACATTGCCTGGTCGGGGCTGACGCAGCTCGACGAAGTCGTCTCGCTCGACGGCATGATCTGCCCGGTTATTCTTGAGGAGATCAAGGACAGCTATTGGGATCACATCGTCCACGAAGACGGCATGCTGAACTTCTTCACGGACTTTGATTTCTTTATGAAGGAGCTGGGTACAGTTCAAAACACCAATGTCTTCGGTGTTTTACGCAATCCTACGCTGGAGGCGGTGCAGCAGGGTTTGGGGGATCGCTTTCGTTTGGTCGGCTATGACCTGCTGGATCAGGACCACAGCATCAGTGCGCTGACAAACTGCGGGGGCTTCCCTGACGTTTTCGACAATGCGGAACTCTCAACCAAGGGCCTGCTGACTGACTATGGCAGGGCAAAGGAAATTCGGCGCGATCTCCGCAGGCTGCATCCGGAAGAACATCACGCGGACTGCAACATCTGGGCTATTTTTCGGATGAATTCTGCGTGAAATGCTCCCTCAGGGACACCGCCGCTGATGCAAAGGAGCGTGTCGAGTTGCCAACCCATCGCCCATTGGTGCCTGCCTCACCCAAGCGAGCGCGGCGTCACGAACCTTTCCAGATAACCAGTGCCTGCAGCAACTTCATCCCATCCCTCGACATCGAAATCGATGACAGCAAGGCTGGCTGTCGGGAATTTTTCCTTCATCCGGCCGATGGCATCCGCATCGCCGTCTTTCACGAGCAGCGATGCCAGGTCCTCCATGCCGGGATTGTGGCCGACCAGCAGCAAGGTGCGGATGCCGGGCTTGACTGTCCGGATCACCTCCAGAATGTGGCCCGCCGCTACTTCGTAGATATCAGGCGTATCCCGCTCCGCGACCTTTTTCGACAGGCCCCCGCGCACGAGTTCCCACGTCTCCTGCGCCCGGCGGGCGGGCGAGACGAGAGCGAGATCGGGAATGAGCTTTTCGCGCGCCATGTAGGCGCCGATGACCGGTGCCGACTTGCGGCCGCGCTCCGCCAGCGGCCGTTCCTCATCAGCAACGCCTTCCGGCCAGGCGGATTTGGCGTGGCGCAGAAGGATGAGGCGACGCCTCGGCTTTGCGGGTTTTTTGGTCATCTTGCTCCTCCCACCTCCCCCTTGAAGGCAGGCCGACTGCATATGAGTTTCGGCATTCTCCCTCTTCTCCCCAGCGGGGAGAAGGTGGCGCAAAGCGCCGGATGAGAGGGGCCGAAGACAACGTCCATATGGCTCCGGCTTCGCCGAAGCCCCCCTCATCGCCTCACAGTCGCTCCGCACTTCTCCCCGCTGGGGAGAAGAGGGAGATCGTTGCGCACTCTCGCAATCCATATGCGTTTACCCTCCCCCAGGGGGAGAGTAAAAGCTTACTTCCAGTCGCGAATATCGACGAAGTGCCCCGATACTGCGGCAGCGGCTGCCATCGCCGGCGACACCAGATGCGTGCGGCCCTTGAAGCCCTGGCGGCCTTCGAAGTTGCGGTTGGAAGTGGAGGCGCAGCGCTCGCCTGGCTTCAGGCGGTCGTCGTTCATGGCAAGGCACATCGAGCAGCCCGGCTCGCGCCAGTCGAAACCGGCGGCCTTGAAGATCTTGTCGAGGCCTTCGGCTTCCGCCTGTTCCTTGACGAGGCCGGAGCCCGGAACAATCATCGCCGAAACTGTCGGCGCAACCGTGCGGCCTTCGACGACCTTGGCGACTTCGCGCAGGTCCTCGATACGGCCATTGGTGCAGGAGCCGATGAAGACGCGATCGATGTTGATGTCGGTGATCTTCGTGCCGGGTTTCAGGCCCATATAATCGAGCGCGCGCCACTTGGAGGTGCGCTTGTTCTCGTCCTGGATTTCATCTGGGTTCGGCACGATGCCCTGAACGGAAATGACGTCTTCCGGCGAGGAGCCCCAGGAGACGATCGGCGGCAACGCGGCGGCATCGAGAACGACGACGCGGTCATAATGTGCGCCTTCGTCGGTCTGCAGCGTCTTCCAGTAGGCGATCGCCTGCTCCAACTCTTCACCCTTCGGCGCGCGCGGCTTGCCCTTGATATATTCGAAGGTCTTTTCGTCAGGCGCGATCAGGCCGGCGCGAGCGCCGCCCTCGATGGTCATGTTGCAGACCGTCATGCGGCCTTCCATCGACAGCGCGCGGATGGCTTCGCCGGCGAATTCGATGACATGACCGGTGCCGCCGGCGGTGCCGATCTCGCCGATGATGGCCAGGATGATATCCTTGGCGGTGACGTGCTCCGGCAGGATGCCATCGACACGCACCAGCATGTTTTTGGCCTTCTTCTGGATCAGCGTCTGGGTGGCGAGCACATGCTCGACCTCGGACGTGCCGATGCCATGCGCCAAAGCGCCGAAAGCACCGTGCGTCGAGGTGTGGCTGTCGCCGCAGACGATGGTCATGCCCGGCAGAGTGAAGCCCTGTTCCGGTCCGACGATATGGACGATGCCCTGGCGGATATCGCTGGCCGAATAATATTCGACGCCGAAATCGGCCGCGTTCTGGGCAAGCGCTTCCACCTGAATGCGGCTTTCCTCGTTCTTGATGCCAAGATGGCGATCCGGCGAGGTCGGCACGTTGTGATCGACGACAGCCAGGGTCTTCTGCGGCGCGCGCACCTGACGATTCGTCAAACGAAGGCCTTCGAACGCCTGGGGGCTCGTCACTTCGTGAACGAGATGGCGATCGATATAGAGAAGACAGGTTCCGTCGTCCTGCTGATCGACCAGATGGTCGTCCCAGATTTTATCGTAGAGTGTACGCGGTGCGCTCATGGCTGTGCATCCAATTGAAGTGCGGGCATTGTGAAGAAGAAGGTCAGGAAAAATATCCGGTTACAAGGCACCGGTGGCCTGATCAACGATCAGGAAATGCGGCTGCTAAGGGCGCCGGAAACGCACGCAAAAAACCGAGCCGGCAGGCGCTTGTGGTCCTGCAGCACGACGACTTTCTGCTCGTAACATCCGAATTTGGATTCCATGGGCGGGGATATAGCAGTTTTGTGAATAACCGGCAATATCGGCCCGACGTTCGGAATTGCTTGTTTCCCCGACCCAAACTGTCCTTGCGAATGCTCTAACCATGGCCGAACGGCTCTGACAAGAGGTCCGGCAACCGGCAATCAGACCGCGTCGCGCTGGGTGCGCAGATTGGAGACGACGCGTCGGTTCTGCACCCTGCACGAGCGGTCCGTGCAGTCACGAACTTCGCGGTCGTTGCCGTAACCCTTGGCCCACATGCGCCCGGCGTCCACGCCCTTCGAGGCGAGATAGGCCATCACCGCATCGGCACGCTTCTGCGACAGCGCCTCCATTTTGGACGCGGATCCGGAATCGTCGGCAAATCCTTGCAGCTTGAGCAGCCAAGTCGGGTTCTTGTTGAGCCAGACGGCCTGGTTATCCAACGTTGCCTTGGCCACGGAATCGAGCGCGGCCGAGTCCTGCGTGAAATAGATCCGCCGGCCGACATTGAGGATAAAGTCTTCTTCGCTGCCAGTTGCGACATTCTCGAAACCGGGCGCGGGATCGTTGGTCTGGCCAGTCATCGGCACCGCAGCAGGCTCTTCGACAGAAGCGATGTCGGTGGTGTTGCAGGCGGCGAGCGCCAGGAGCATGGCCGCGGCGGCAAGACGCCTCGTGAAACCGGTCGTAGCAGACATCGGGGTGATTTTCCTTACTCGACCAGGGTTGCTTCGCTGACCTGGGGGGCTTGGTCGGCAATGTGCGGCAGAACCTGCACGGCGGTGCCGATGGGGCAGCGCTGGTAAAGGTCGATGGCGTCTTCGTTGAACATGCGGATACAGCCGCTGGAGGCATCCTTGCCGATGCTCCCCGGCTCCAGCGTGCCGTGGAAACGGTACCCTGTATCGACGCCGTCGCGAAGCAGGTACATGGCGCGGGGGCCAAGTGGATTCTTCGGCGAGCCTCCATCGACGAATTCGGGCAGCTCGGGATGGCGTTTGCGCATCTCCGCCGGCGGCGTCCAACGCGGCCAAAGCGATTTATTGTCGATCGTGGCACGGCCGAACCATTTGAAGCCCTCGCGGCCGACGCCGACGCCGTAGCGGATGGCGGTCTTGTTCTCCATGATCAGGTAAAGAAAGTGGTGCCTCGTATCGACAACAACGGTGCCGATCGGCTCGCTGCTGAAATATTTAACGACCTGGCGGTGCCACTGCTTGTCGATCTTGGCGAAGTTTGTCGCGCGAAAGGTCACGCCATTGTCGACGGCGGTGCCGGAAAAATAAGAAGCTGATGAGGCAAATGCCGGTTTCTGGACCGCGCCGGCGCCAAGTAACGCCAAGCCACCAAGCAAAATATCCCTACGAGTCCCCACCATCGGCAATATCCCCTGAAAGCCAAGCAGCGAGGCGCCAGTAAATCAGATTTTTCATTTGCTACAACAGAAAATTCCTCGGCATCGATTCTTTCGCCGAACTGATGAGCAAGCAGTGTCTTATTCGATGGCAGCAAGGATATCCGGGCTTATCCCTTTCGCACGGGCGTTAACCGCAAACCAGCGTTCAGGCAAATCCACCCTTTCGCTCTGCCGCCCGCTCATACCCTGTGTCCGCGCCGCATCCTTTGCTCCAGCCGCCGCAATGCCAGCGAAAGCCCGATCGTCAGGATCAGATAGACATAGGCGACGATCGAATAGGTCTCGAAGAAGCGGAACGAGCCGGACGCATAAACCTTCCCCATCTGGGTGATATCGGCGACGCCGAGCACCGAGACCAGGGATGAATCCTTCACCATCGCCACGAAATCGTTACCGAGCGGCGGCAGGATGACGCGGATCGCCTGCGGAAACACCACCAGCCGGAAACGCTGGTAGCGCGATAGTCCCAGAGCCTTGGCCGCCTCGATCTGCCCCTTGTCGACCGACAGGATGCCGGCGCGAAACACCTCGGCGATGAAGGCGGAATAGCCGATGGACAGCGCGATGACTGCGCGCCACAGCAATGACAGGTCACGCACCAGCATCGGCTCCATCGAGCCTGAAGAGATCAGCGGCGACAGGATAAGATTGATCAACGCCACCAGCGCCGGCGCACCGACGAAGGCGATGTAGAACAACAGAACCAGGATCGGAATGCCGCGGATCACCTCGGTATAGAACCGGGCGATCTGGCGCAGTGCTGTGCGCTCCGACAGCGCCATCAGCGCGATCCCAAGACCGAGCGTGGTGGCGAAAAAGAAGCCGAGCAGGGTGACGAGAATAGTGATGCCGATGCCGGCCGATACGATGCCGAAGACCTGGGCGTAGATGCCGTTGGTCGCGATCACCACGGCCAACGCCACGGCGATCACGGCAAGGGCGACCAGCCACCAAGGATAGTCGCCCTTCTGAGAATTGTCTTGCGCAGGCATCATCGGGCGGCGATCATTCGCCCATCTTGTAGTCGACGAACCATTTCTGGTTCAGCTTGTCGAGCGTTCCGTCCGCCTTCAGCGCCGCGATCGCAGCATTGACCGGCGCGACAAGATCCGAGCCCTTCTTGAAGATAAAACCGAAATCCTCTGTGCCGAGCGGCCCGCCGATGACCTTCAGGGCGCCGGCGGAAGAATCGACATAGCCCTTGGCCGCCACGCTGTCGGTCAACACCGTATCGACATCGCCGGCCTTCAAGGCCTGCACCGTCGCGCCAAACGTCTCGAACAGCTTGACCCGCGGGTTCTGCTCGTTGCCGTCTAGTATCTCGTAAACCGCCGTATAGAAGGGCGAGGTGCCCGGCTGGGCGCCAACAAGACCATCCGTAAACGCGCCAAAAGTCTTGGCGTCGGTGAAGCGGCTCTCGTCGCCACGCACCAGCATGAACTGCTGAGAGCGCATGTAGGGATCGGAAAAATCCACCTGCGTCTTGCGTTCGTCCTTGATGGTGATGCCGGTCATGCCGATATCGTACTGGCCGTCGGAGACCGCCTGGATCATTGCGTCCCAGGAGGTATTCTGGATCTCCAGCTTGAAATTCAGCCGCTTGGCGATCTCTTCCATCGCATCATATTCCCAGCCGATCGCCTTGCCGCTCTTCGGATCGACGAACTGCAGTGGCGGATAGGCATTCTCGGTGACGACCACGACCGTCCGGCCAGCCAGATCCGGCAGATCGGCGGCGGAAACGCTGAGCGGAGCGAGAACGAGGGCGGTCAGGCCGGCAAGAACGGTGCGGCGGGTAAACATGGATGGGCTCCTGAATTGTGGCGAAAGGAACCTGTCACAGAAGCCAACGGGCTGGCAAGGGATGAGAGGCCTTGCCCGCTGGTTTCGCGGGCAACATTTTGAAAATAGCCGAGAAACAGATGACGGCGCACGGAACCTGGTTATCTTGTTGGCACCATCAGCGGAAAAACTGCCTTCTTTCCCAAGCGCGCACTTGTTCCTACCTTCCTTTGCGCACGACGGCGTCGTTTGCCGCTCCGCTCTTGTCCCATGCTGCTCATACATTGCTGAAAAGGAAAACCATCCGATGAAACGAATTTTGGTCCCAACTGCTTTTGCTCTTTCGCTGATCGGATTGATAATGGCCGGCACGCCTGCATCAGCGCAGGAAGCGGTGGTCGCCGCATCCGACGCGGAAGCGCTGTTCACCAGTCCGGACCCAAAGCTCAACGCCAATAAACAGGTGGTCTACGGCATCATTCGTGATCTGCTCGAAGCCAATCATTGGGACAAGGCGGATCAGTATCTGACCGAGCGTTACCTCCAGCACAATCCCAACGCCGCTTCGGGCAGCGCCGGCGTGGTGCGGTACTTTACCGAAATCCTCAACGCCAAGCCGTCGCCCATTCCGGAAAAGATCAAGACACCCGTCGCCTTCGTCACGGCGGAAGGCGACCTCGTTACCGTCGGCTATGTACGCGAGGTCAAGGACGAAACAGATCCGGCCAAGACCTACACGACCACGTGGTACGATACGTGGCGGATCAAGGACGGAAAGGCGGACGAGCATTGGGACCCCGCGACCAAGCCGTGATCAGGCGGCAGCACCCCCAGGCACCCTGCATGGCAAAGGAAACGGCCCTCTACGGCTTGCCTGCCCCGATCGAAAACGACAGCGGGATGCGCGGATATCCCGGCCCAAGCTCAAACTGGTCTTCGCCGGTCTCGATCATGCCGGGATAATGCCGCCAGGTGAGGATCTCGTGCTCGTTGAGAAAATCGAGCGTCAGCCCGGCCTTCAGAAGCGCGTTGACGGTATGGCTGATCGGATGCAGCCATTCGTACATCCGCTGGTGCGTCAACGGCCGTTCGTCGCCGGTATAGGTATGGGTTTCCGTAAACAGGAGCGGCGCATGGGCCGGGGTGCGCCAGCTATGGGTCAGCGACAACCGTCCGTCGACGCCCTCGTACTGATACATCTGCGGATGCCCATCTAGCAGGTAGAGCCGGCCGCCGGGACGCAGCAGGCTGGAAACGACCTCCGCCCACCGAAAGATATCCGGCAACCAATGGATGGCGCCCCAGGTGACGAAGACGATATCGTAGGTCCGGTGCCCCAGCGCCGCCGCCGCATCGTAAACCGACGCTTCGACAAAGGTCGCCTCCGTCCCGGCCTTTTCGGCAAAGTCCCGCGCAGCGGTTATGGCAATCGGCGAGAAATCGAGCCCGGTGACCGAGCGTGCGCCCAGATGCTTGAGGCTCAGCGTGTCGAGCCCGATATGGCATTGCAGATGGACGATATCCTTGCCCGTGATATCCCCGATCTCACTCGCCTCCAACGCATGGAGCGACGAGCCGCCGGCAAGCACCCTGTCGATCCGGTAGCTGCCGGTCGTGTCGGTCGCGTGCAGTGCTGCCCGGTCGTCCCAGTTCAGAAGATTGGTCTTGAGATAGTCGTCCAATGTTTTCGTGCCCCCAAAGAAAAAGGCGACCCGAAGGCCGCCTTGTCCAACAATCCCGATGGATTGAAGCTTATTCTGCTGCCGGCTCGGCTGCTGCTGCGGCAGCGGCGGCTTCTTCAGCGGCCTTGGCAGCTGCTGCTTCTGCGGCGGCGGCTTCTGCGGCTGCCTTTTCGGCGGCCAGAGCCTGTGCTGCTGCGACCTTTTCAGCTTCCAGACGTGCCTTTTCGTCGGCAACTGCCTGGCGCTCGGCGTCGTTCAGCTTGCGGGCGCGAACGCCGGTGTCTTCAACGATACGAGCCGACTTGCCGCGACGATCGCGCAGATAGTAGAGCTTGGCGCGACGGACCTTACCGCGGCGAACGATCTCGACGCTCTCGACGAGCGGAGAGTAGACCGGGAATACGCGCTCGACGCCTTCGCCGTAGGAAATCTTGCGAACCGTGAAGTTCTCGTTGATGCCGCCGCCGGAACGGCCAATGCAAACGCCTTCATAGGCCTGGATACGGGTACGGGTACCTTCCGTCACGCGGACGTTGACGCGGACGGTGTCGCCGGCGGAAAATTCAGGCAGGGAGCGCTTGGCTTCGATCTTGGCAACCTGTTCGGCTTCCAGCTGCTGGATGATGTTCATCGTGTCTAACCTTTTCAAGTTCTTCTGAAACAGCCAGAGCGCTCGAATGACTTATTGGTCACCCTCTTCTGAGAGGAGCCGCCAAGGTTTGTCCGATCAGGACAGGAGCGAATTCACTATTCTTTGTTTTCGGCTGACGGGATTTTTCCCGAACCGGTCGGGCGAATACACCAAAGATCGCCACTTGTCATCCCCAGACGACAAAAATTCTCCGTGCTGCAAGCCTGCGGATGGCGATTTCCGCGTCTTGCCGCCGGATAACCTGCGGGATATGTGCATTTGTACCGCTGGAGGAGCGTCATGTCCATAACAACTGCCATCATGCTGTTTGTCGCCGGCTTCCTGTCGAGCGCCGTCAATGCGGTTGCCGGTGGCGGCACGTTTCTCACCTTCGGCGCCATGACGCTGGCCGGCCTGCCGCCGATCGTCGCCAACGCCACATCCTCCATCGTCCAGTTTCCGGGCTACGTCACCTCGGCGTTGGCATATCGCCGCGAAATCATTGCCGACCGCCGCGAAGTGATCGTCCTCGGCATCCTCTCGCTGGTCGGCGGGCTTGCCGGCGCGCTGATCCTCCTGTCCCTGTCCAATCCGTCCTTCCGGGCAATGGTTCCCTGGCTGCTGATTGCCGCGACCGCGATCTTCGCGCTCGGGCCGCTGTTTCGTCCCAACCCCACGGAGGGCGGCACGCCCGTCGGTTTACTCGGGCTCGTCGGTCAGTTCGTCACCGCCGTCTACGGCGGCTTTTTCGGCGCCGGCATGGGTATCATGATGCTCGCCGTGCTCGGCCTCTCGACCGGCGGCGACTATCACCGCGTCAACGCACTGAAGAACTTCCTGGCCATGGTGATTGCCGCCGTCGCCATCGCCGTCTTCGCCAGCGGCAACGTTGTCGGCTGGCTGCATGCCGCCTTCATGATCCCCGGCGGCGCGCTCGGCGGCTACGCCGGTGTCTGGCTCGCCCGCCGCGTGCCGCAGGCGCTCATCCGCGCCATCGTCATTGCGGTGGGGCTGCTGCTCGCGGTTTATTACTTCGTGACGGGGTGATGCATGACTGGGCCAATATTGCCGGTTCGTCTATCATCGTCGAATGCACGTTCTGACCAGTAGTCGGTTTTCGCCTCAAAGCACTATTAAGAGCGCATCGCATCCAAACGGAGCTTGAGATTGAGCGTCGCCTTCACCAAGGAAGAGAGTGCCGAAACTGCTTCGGAAACCCTGCTGCCTGGCCGGCCCATTTCACCTCACTTGAACCTTGTTACGCAAGCGGGATTGAAGGCTCTGGAATTGCAGCTTCAACAAGCCCGCGAGGCATACGATGCTGCAGGCACAATCGAAGATGTGAATGAACGACGCCGGCAAGCAGCAAGCCCCTTGCGTGATCTGCACTACTTTGCGGAAAGACTTCGCACGGCACAGGTTGTTCCTGATCCGACGTCAACCGGCGCCGTCGCCTTCGGGAGCACGGTCACCTTCAGCCGTGACGATGGAAGGGTGCAGAAATATCGTATCGTGGGCGAGGACGAAGCCGACCCCAGGGCCGGATCCATTTCCTACGTATCCCCCGTCGCAAGGTTGCTGATGGGCAAAGCGGTTGGGGACGTCGTGAACCTCGACGATCAAGAACTTGAGATCATCGCCATCTCGTAGAGAGCCATTTTTGCCATCGTGCGAACGCAACGGGCAAAAAAGACAATCTCGCGTCACGACCAGGATTTTGCCTTCGAACCGAATTTGACAACGAGTGCAGCAAGCGTTGCAACGAATAGCACGTAGGCGAGCGCCGCCTGCCAGGCCCCTGCGGGCAGACCAATCAACAACAGCGTGTCGTTCCCACCGGGAATGAGCACCGCACCCAATCCCATGAGCGTGCCCGCCAGCAATCTCTTGGCCATGGCCTTCATTGTCGGCCATTTCAGCATGAATCCGTGCTTCCTCAGTCTTGCGGAGACAAGGCTGCCGCCGAACATGCAGACTGAAATCATAGCGCCCGCGACAGGAAGCGAAGCGATCGGCCCGACCGATGCAGTGATCGAGAACCCGGGCGCAAGAACCGCCAGCACCGTAGAGGTGATGCCGATCGCCGCCATCACTAGCGTCAGCCACCGGAAATTTGACTCGGACTTGCGCGACACGCCGAACCTCAGAGCCAAGATGGCTGGCAACGCAAGCGCGACAGGCACCGCCTCAAACGACGGAGCACTTATCGGCAGCTGATCCGAAGGCAGATCAAACAGAGATTCAATGTAAAGGACCGCATAAATGCCCAGAAACGTGAATGCGAATTCGATTTCGCCATTTCCGATATGCCCGACAGACCCGAAGACGCACGCGCCGTTCACATAGTTGCCGATCCCCAGTAAAATGGCTGCGGGAACCAGGTAGCCGAGTGGCGACCAACCTTTGTTCATCATCGGCGCCGTATCCAGGAGCGCGTAGACGAGGGCCGCCCAGACGGCGCATTCGATCAGCGCGATGAAACGTGCCGGTCTCTTCTCCGATACCAATTCCTTCGTGGCGATAACGGTGCAGATCGAACCACGGTTCATCGCGAAACCGAGAACAAATCCCAGCGCCGCGATCAAAGCCAAGCTCGCCCAGATCTCCAAGCTGGCGGCGACAGGACCCATGCCTGATATTTTAATGAGAGATTCGCTCATTCGGCAAACGGACGCGCGTCCTGCTCCAGCTTCAGACACATCCAAGGATTCATCCTGGTCACCATCGCTGCGGTTTCAGCGACCGCTTCCAGTGCCTCTCCAACACACGCAAAAGAGCCGTTGGCAGCGAAGGACCTCAGCCGAGAGGCTCTTCCGCTCCATCGGGTGTATAACTGTGCCTCAAATCTCTTCGGGCGGACAGCACTTTGGTTGTTTCGATATTGCTATTCGCGTTGGAAACCCCTGCAGAGAAGCTAAACCCGTTCGCCAGCTGTCAGACCGTCCCTGAGCGCCTGAACCTTGTCGTTGA
>UCML01000098.1:0-1581 GCA_900473675.1 Hyphomicrobiales bacterium
AGCGTGCCGCGGCCGCCTTTGCCGGTGATGTCGATGACTTCGAGCGACAGATAGCGCTCGGTGCCGTCCTTGATCGCCGGTTTGGTCATGAACATGCGCGTGAAAGCAACCGCCTGCGTCTGCTTATGGCCGTTCAGATGGCCGACCGAGGCCTCGTAGCCGCAATTGACGATCGCAGCGAAGATTTCGCGGCGATCGCCGTACTCGCTCGCCGTATAGTTCGAAAGGGCAGGCCCCGAATAGCACTGACCCCCGCCGGTCGTGGGCGTGCCGATCTCCCCGTTCGGCGAGGCATGGCTGAGGCGCGCCGCGTTGTTAAGCTCGTAACGATAGACATCGTAGGCGGAGGGCCGGCTCGGTGTTCCCGTCGCCGTCGGCGGATAGCTGGAGTAGTTACTGAGGATCGTGCCGACCGACGGCGCCGAGCCACCCTGCGCGACGGTCCAATAATTTCCGTAATTCCAGTTGTTGCCGGTGCTGATCTTGCCGCCGCCGAGGGCAGTCATGGTTGCGCCGTAACCCAGCGGCACGGCCTTGGTGATATCGCCGACCGTGCTGCCGGACATCACGGGGTCGTAGCCCTTGCAGGCATTCTGCCCAGTTGCCTTTTGTGCGGAGCGCACGTTCTGGGCCGGACGGTAGCTGCCATCATTGCGCGCGCTCTTGAACGACCCCTCGTAAATGCCGAAACGCGTATTCACACCGGCTTCGACAGGCCCGGCCATGGCGCCTGTCTTGGTATCCAGGCTGTCCTGCGTATAGCAGGCTCCCGGAACGCCGGTGGCCAGAGCCTCCGCCATCACGCTCGCGCCATTGCCCAGAGGCGTCCTCAGGAACCCGAAATTGCCAGGCCCGGGATTGGAGGACGACGTGCTGTGCATTTCGATTTGCCGCCCGTAGAGATTGCCGGCGGCGAAGTTGGTATGGAGATCTGCCGCCGCCTGTTCATTGGTGGCCTCGCTCGTATTGCCCGCCGGCTCATAGGGATTGCAGATGAAGATCGGCGTGATATCGCAGGCACTTGCGTGATAGACGGCAACGGCATCGGCGGAAACATTGATCGTATCCCGGGTGAAGCCCACCGGCACCGGGAAGATCGTCTGCATCGCCTGCGGCTTGGCAGCGACCCAGGCATAGGATGCCTCATTTGGGTCCGTCGTCACCATCGATCCGGGGATGGCATCGTCATCCTCATCCGGGATGGCCTTGAGAAACGTAACGGTGACCGTGCTCGCGGTGTCGTTACCGGCGTTGTAGGATACCGTCAGGCTGGAGCCGAGCGACATGCCTTCTCCGCCGCCGCTGAACACAGCGGTATTGGCAAGCTTCTCGATCGCCGCCTCAGCCCGGGTGATGGCGTCGTCGCGCCCGTCGAGTTCGCGGGCACCGGTGAGCGCCATCGCATCGACGGCGTTCTGGAGATCTGTATGGAGATTACCGCTACGCCCGACATCGATGACGAGCAGTGAGAAACCGAGTAGCAGCGGCATGGATATCAGCGTCAACGCGATGACGTAGCCACGATGGTCGTTCCAGAACCGCTTGATAGCCCTGTTCAACATTGGCATGCCCCTCCCCGTC
>UCML01000073.1:0-4497 GCA_900473675.1 Hyphomicrobiales bacterium
AGGCGCAGGCGCGGGTACAGATCTCGCCCATGATCATGAAGGTGGCGTGCTTCTTGTCCCAGCACTCGCCGATGTTCGGGCAGCCGGCCTCCTCGCAGACCGTGACGAGCTTGTGCTCCTTCACGATCGACCGGGTCTCCTGATAGCCCTTCGATACCGGCGCCTTGACGCGGATCCATTCCGGCTTGCGCAGCATCTCCGTGTCCGGCTTGTGGGCCTTTTCCGGATGACGATGTCGCGCAGCTCCAGGGCGAACGGTGTCTAAGATCGTAACCATCCGTTTTGCTTTGTCCGTCACTCGATTGTTGCCAGTTCCGCGCCAAGCGCGACCACCGTTCCCGCTTGGGCCTTGATGCGAATGTGTCCTGTCTTCGGCGCCAAGACCCGGGTTTCCATCTTCATGGCTTCGATCATTGCCACCGCGTCGCCTTCGGTTACTTGCGCCCCGTCCTCGACGTTCCATTTTTGCAGCGTGCCGGGGATCGGTGCCGTCAGCGCACCTTCGCTGGCGGGCGCCCTTGAGGTGGTGGACGTCGTTGGCGCAGCCATTCCGGAGAAAAGCGCCGCCGGGAGCCCGAGCTCATGGCGCTTGCCGTCGATCTCAATGAAGCTGCGCACCAGGCCGCCTTCGACCGGATCAACGCGCGGAGCCGGCTCGACGCCGCGAAATTCCGTCTCGATCCAGTTCGTGAAAACCTTAAACCCATCCTCGCCGGTGAAGGCCGGTTCCTCAACGACGGCGCGATGAAAGGGAAGCACAGAGGCGACACCCTCTATCCTGAACTCGCCGAGCGCCCGCCGGGCGCGGATCAGCGCTTCCTCGCGGGTCGCGCCGGTGACGATCAGCTTGGCCATCATGGAATCGTAAAGGCCGGGAATTTCGTAACCCGTCTCCACGCCGCTATCGAGCCGGACGCCAGGACCGGACGGCGCGCGGAAGCGCGTGATCAGCCCCGGCGTTGGCAAAAAGCCGCGGCCCGGGTCCTCGGCATTGATGCGGAATTCGAAGGCATGTCCGCGCGGCACGGGCGTTTCCGTGACCGAAAGTGGCAAGCCATCGGCGATCCGAAGTTGCTCGATAACGATATCGACACCGGTCGTTTCTTCTGTCACCGGATGTTCGACCTGCAGGCGGGTATTGACCTCGAGGAAGGAAATGACGCCGTTCTGCGAAAGCAGAAACTCGACCGTCCCGGCGCCGGTGTAGCCCGCCGCAGCGCAAATCGCCTTAGCCGCATCATGGATACGGGTTCGCTGCTCCTCCGATATGAAGGGAGCAGGTGCCTCCTCGACTAGCTTCTGATTGCGCCTCTGCAGCGAGCAATCGCGGGTGCCAAGAACGACCGTGTTGCCGTGGCTGTCGGCGATGACCTGCGCCTCGATGTGGCGGGGCTTTTCCAGGAATTGCTCCGCATAGCATTCACCACGACCAAACGCTTCCTTGGCCTCGCGCACAGCGGACTCGAAGAACTCACCGACATCCTCGATGCGATGGACGACCTTCATTCCGCGACCACCGCCACCGAAGGCCGCCTTGATCGCCAGCGGCAGGCCGGCCTGCCGCGCAAAGGCGATCGCGTCCTCGGCAGTTGCCAGTGGACCGGCGGATCCCTTGACCAACGGAGCCCCGACCTTTTCAGCAATACGGCGAGCCTCGACCTTGTCGCCAAGCGCGTTGATGACTTCCGGCTTCGGACCGACCCAGGTTAGGCCTGCATCAATGACGGCGCGGGCGAACTCGGCGCGCTCCGACAGGAAGCCATATCCGGGATGAACCGCATCCGCACCCGCATGGCGCGCGATGTCCAGGATCTTCTCGATATTGAGATAGGTGTCGAGAGGGCGACCCGCGCCAAGTCCGTAAGCTTCGTCGGCAAGCTCGACATGCAGGGCGCCGGCATCTGCGTCCGAATAAAGGGCGACCGAGGTGACACCATAGTCGCGTGCTGCGCGGATAATACGGATGGCGATTTCGCCGCGATTGGCAATGAGCAGTTTTTTCATCGATTGGTTTCCCTGACGAGCGGGTCGAATGGGGCGGCGACTCTGAAGCGGATGTTGGCGCCGATCGGAATCTGGCCGGCAAGATCGAGGTGGTAGGCGGCGACCACGCCGATCACCGGATAGCCGCCAGTTAGCGGATGATCGGCAAGGAAGAGCACCGGTTGACCGCTATGCGGAACCTGGATTGCGCCGAGGACGGTGCCCTCCGAGGGTAGCTCCGCGGTGTCTCGTCGCTCCAGGGGTTCGGCCCCGGCAAGCCGCATGCCGACGCGGCTTGATTCTGTCGTTACCTGCCAGACCTGCGCCGTAAGGGTCTCGACGCCTTTCTCCGTGAACCAGTCCGTACGCGGGCCAAGGATAACGTCAAGGGTTACGGTATCCCCCGCTTTGGGCAATGCTTCACGTGCATGTCGGAAGGGATCGACGGCAATAGCAGGCGCGTTGGCCGGCAGGAGCGCGTCGCCGAGCGCGATCTGCTCAGGGCCCACGTGTGCCAACGTGTCGGTCGAAGCCGATCCGAGAATAGGCTCGACCGCGAACCCGCCGCGAAGCGCGATGTAGCTGCGCATGCCCTCTGGGGGAAAGCCGAGCGTTAGTTCGTCGCCGGCATCAAGCGCAAAGGGCTGGCCAAACGGCGCGTTCACAGAACGGCCATCGTCGGTTTTGATGAGAAGCGGCGTGGGTGCTCCCGTCACAGCGAGCGTGACCGGACGATCGGCCTTGAGGGCAAACCCGCCAAACGCGATTTCCAGGGCGGCGACATTGGCTGGATTGCCGACGCAGAGATTGGCCTCCATGAGGCTCGATCGGTCGAGCGCGCCGGATTTGGACACGCCTTGATCGACACGACCGGGTCTCCCAAGGTCTTGAAACAGCGTTGGTCGATCAGCGCGAGTGACGACCAGGCCCCCGCGGGGCCGCGCGGCTGCCGGCTCCGGAAGGGCTGTGGCCGGGACCACGGCGCCCTTAGCGATATCACGAAAGCGGACGCGATCGCCTGGCGCCAGTAGTGCGGCGCGCTGGCGACTGGTGTCCCACATTTTTAACGGGGTGGTGCCGATGAGCTGCCAGCCGCCTGGACTGCTCGAAGGATAGATACCGCCGAATTTGCCCGCCAACGCCACGGAGCCCGCAGGAATGCGTATGCGCGGGCTCTTGCGGCGCGGCACGTCGAAATCCGGATCGTCCGAAGTCATATAGGCAAAGCCGGGCGCAAAACCGGTGAAGGCAACCGTGTAGGTGGCTTCCGTATGGCGGCGGATGACCTCATCGACCGACCATCCGAGGACCTCGGCGACCTCGGCGAGATCCTCACCGTCATAGGTAACCGGGATTTCGGTCGTCTCGCCTTGCCGGGCGCTCTTCTGCTCAAGATCGAGCGCGCAGATATGTGCGCTCAGCCGGGCTCGATCCGTCACACGAGGGTCGAAGCGGACCATCACAGTTCGCGCGGCCGGCACCAGCTCGGCGACCCCCTCCGGACGATCTGCCAGCAGACGGTCAAGCAGCGTCAGTGTCGTTTCCAGGTCGTCAAGTTCGACAAGGAAGGCATCGCTGCCGGCGGGCAGAAAACGGATCCGCTCAGCCATGGATGGCCTCCGAAAAGGGTTTGAGGTTCACGCCTTTAGTCGCCAAGGTCTCGCGCAAGGTGCGGGCGATGGCGACCGCCGCCGACGTATCGCCGTGTACACAGATCGACTGGGCCTCGAGCTCAATATCTGTTCCGTCAGCAGCGGTAATACGGCCCTCCACGACCAGGCGCAGCATTCGCTCTGCAATGGCTTCCGGATCGTGGATGACCGACCCGGCCATGCGGCGACTGACAAGGCTTCCATCGGCGTTGTAGGCGCGATCGGCAAAGGCTTCGCAGACGACCGTGAGCCCCGCCGCACGCGCTTGCTCAACAATGGGCGCGCCGGCAAGCGCCATCAAGGCGAGCGATGGATCGAGCGCCTTGATGGCGGCGATGACATCGTCCGCCTGGCGGGTGTCGTTGGCGATTGTGTTGTAGAGCGCGCCGTGCGGCTTGACATAGCGCACGAGTGTGCCTGCCGCTTTAGCCAGACCTTGCAGAGCACCGATCTGGTAGATGGTATCGCCGACGAGCTCAGCGCTTGACGGGTCCAGGTTGCGGCGACCGAAACCGACGAGATCGCGATAACCGATATGCGCGCCGACCGAGACACCGCGTTTTGCCGCCTCTTTCAGGACGGACAGGATCCCAGCCGGATCGCCGGCATGGAAGCCGCAGGCAATGTTGGCGCTGGTAACGATCGATAGCATGGAGACATCGTCGCCCATTGCCCAGGCACCGAAGCTTTCGCCCAGATCACTGTTGAGGTCGATGTTTGCCATATTCCCTGCCCTATTTAGTCACCGCCAGTCGCGGTCTTCCTGAGGTATCGAGACGTCCCTATGTTGGGACGATCCTGGTCCGGTATGCCTGCGGACTTACCCGTTGGGGCAACAGTCCTTATACTCTTGCTTGCTTTG
>UCML01000032.1:0-226041 GCA_900473675.1 Hyphomicrobiales bacterium
GTGCGTGGAAATTCGCGCTTACGAAAGGTGTGCCGGAAGAGCGATTGGCCCGAGCCCTAAACGTCAATATATCCAGCATCCGGCACAAGAAGAGCCTCCTGGAGGGCATTTGCCCGGAGGCCGTCGATATGATGAAGGAGAAGCACGTCCCGTTGAACACGATTGGTCAGCTGAAGAAGATGAAGCCCATGCGCCAAATCGAAGCGGCTCAGTTGATGATCGCAATGAACAAATTCACCGTAACTTACGCACAATCGCTCGTCGCCGCCACGCCCGACGCGATGCTCGTGCGGCCCAAGAAAAAGATCGGTGGCTTGAGCGAAGAGCAGATTTCCCTCATGGAGAATGAGTCTGCATCCCTCGATAGGGAATTCAAGACCATCGAACAAGACTACGGCACGGATCATCTCGATCTCGTCCTAGCCATGGGCTACCTGACACGGTTGCTTGGGAATGTGCGGGTCGTTCGCTACCTAGCTCAGTTCCATCCCGATCTCTTGTCGGAGTTTCAAAAGATCGCCGATCTGCGCAAGGCAGCTTGAGGCGTACTTGCGCAAACTGGTCCAAAAGTTCAATCAGCGATTTCCACAAACTACCAAATCTTCGAAGATGGGGCAGCCATTCATACAGGAGCTTTGATGCCCGCAGCCGGAACAGCGGTCGGAGCGGAAATAGTCTCTGAACGACTTCATGTTCGCCGAGTTTTTCCAGATATCCTCTAAGGAATTTTCGGACGTCAATTTATCACCTGCGACAAGCCCGCTCTGAAATGAGCAGGGGTGGACCTGCATGTCTTCGGACACATAAAGCGAAAATCTTCCCGCGTCGCACGCATCGACGACAGTGGAGCTTGTTGTTGTTCGCCCGAACACACCGCTCACGCAACAAGCGTCAAAGCCAACCTTTATTTTGCATTCCTTTGAGGTCGCCAGCTTGAAAAACTCGTCGAGCCTGGCGCTGTGCCGGAGCAGCTTTGCCTCAAAGACCTTTCGGCCCGATGGCTTGTAATTCAGGAATACGAGGGCGTTGATGCCCCGCAAGAATTCTGGGGGATCAGTCATCCAATCAATGGCTGTCTCAACACTGTCGGCATCAAGAATGAAATGGATGTTTGTTCTGATCTGATGAGCAGCCAGAAGCCGAATAGTCGCCGCTGTCTCTTCGTAAGGGGGATAGGCGGAGACCGCTACTGCGCCGCAATATGCTTTGGTCGCTTCCAATATCCCAACGGTCAGGCCGCGACCATTAGTCGTGTAGTTGGGCACGATATCATGTTCATGAGTATACTTAAGGATTTCTATGAAATCCGGGTGTTGGTTTGGATTGCCGCCTCCCAGTGCCACCTGGAAGGTCCCCATGCGAGCCGCCGAATCAATAACGCTCTTATAGTCGTCAAGCTTCATGTGGTGGCCGGACTTCGTCGAGCTTTTATAACAAAACACGCATCCCTTGTCGCACCAATTAGTGATCGAGATGTCCATGAGTTCGGGTCCGTGTGGCGACCAAAAGGGCTCCGGCACACCTTTGTCTTCGACGCGAGCGAAAAAACCTGTCTTCGCGTTGAAGAACGTCGAATAACCCTCGTCCTTATAGCGGTTCATCTTGAGCATCTGATCACCAATAATTTGGGTAGGCGTTGATGAATATTTTGTCGGTCTCGATCTCGAAAATCTCCATGCAAAGTATGGATTCGGCCAACGCTCCGTCGCTACTCAGCATGCCTCTGACGACGCGCTTACCCTCCGTGAGAGCGACCGAAACCCGTTCAAAGACCTCCGGAGTTACGTCGAAATCACGAGCAGAGGCCACTTGGTCGATTCCAACAATCCTCTCGCCGTTCGCAATGGAGCTGTTCAACTCCTCATACATGGAGACGAAAAGGCTACCCAATGGACCCTGGTCAGACGCCCCAATAGCTTCGAAGAAGCTTTCCTTTGTAAATTGCTGGTCTGAGATATAAATGAATGACGTCGACGAGCTGTTGGACACGAAATCCATTTTAATCTTCACGGTCAGACTTCCACTTCTTCAAAGATTCTAATACTGAATCCAGGTAGTTATCGCTGTACGACGGGTCCACCATTTGAGACAGGTGTTTAATTCGGAATATGTGTTCCTGACTTAAATCCGCCTCAGCAAGGTACTCACCGTGGCACATTTCGATGTAGTCACCAAGGTCCGCGTATTCGACGCAATAGTAGCGACGATACTCCTCCTTGAGGTCGAGCGAACCAAGGAAAAAATCACTATAGACACGTTCAGTAAGTTGAGCGGCCAAACCTTGAGACTTGACCGATAGCATCTCAAAAAATTCTGCGAGCGAGGGTGGCTTAGGGAATGGTAGGATAAGCTTCGCGTTTCTCATTGCGAAGCTCCCACAAAAGCAACAATTGATCGTGCAAAACCCGCAATCCTGTCGGAGCGTGCGTTCTCGACGAACGAAAAACATGCCGACATTTTGCCGCGCCCCTTAATTTGAGCCAATGCGGATCGAAGTTCAAATTGTTGGCCGGGGTTAGCGAGAAACGAAAGCTGAATGACAAAGGTCAAATAGTCCTCGTCAGGGTCTTCAACTGTCTTCACTGCGTCGAGCCATGCAGCAAGAAATTCCTTTATGGGGTCTTTTTCGAAACTGGGAACGCGGGCTCTGGTACGGAAAAGGATAAAAAAGAGCTTCGATACGTCAGGATCATCGAGGAAGTTGATGTGCTCAATCAGCAGCCGTCTGTTTAGGACTTGCTCGCTTTTCCCCCTGTTGAACAGGAAAATCCCGATCCGTCGAACCACCTCTGTTTTTCTGTTGATGTCGAGATATTCCAGCGCCCTATTACGGTCATCTTCATTTTGGTACTCGTGAGGGAGCGTCGCAATCGCGATTGAATAGTGAACATCGAAATCTTCGGCGGCTTCGCAAACTTCGAGAATACTGGCATCGTCGGCTTGACGCGCCAGGAGATAGACGTATTTGAAAACGCCCTCGTAAATCGGAAGAGTTCGAAGCCGACCCAACACCTCAAGGAATTTTGAGAAGTCAGATTTCGCGACACGGTTCACTATGTAGAGGCCGATAACGAAATCTCGAAGTTCATCATAAGTGAACGAAATAGTCTCATCGAGCATCGTCTGAAGTGTTTTCTCTGCAGGCTCCCGCCTGAGAATGATGTCTTCCGACACAAGGCGGTCGATGATTTGCTGCTGCGGATAAGAATATCCTCCAACGTTGACGTTTTGATATCGATCTTCAGAAAGCATATGCTCAACGATGTTGTAGAGGCAGGAAAGAAATTCTGGCTTTAGCTCCTGGGGAAAACTGTCTGCTTTACGGTATAGATAACTCTCGTAGAGCTTCACCTTGTAGATATCTGAGACAACACCCTTATTTTGCCCTTCGTTAAGGTCGCAAAAAATTCTCATCATCAGGAGGTCACTTTTGAGAAAGTCGGCCGCCCGGTCAGAAAGTTGCACCTCAATGTTGAAATGGGTCAAATAGGACGAAAGCATCCGTTCGAGGCTCTCGTCCGACATATCGGCTTTCAAGTCCTTGATGCGCAAAATCGCGTCGGCGAATGGCTCGTCGAGAAGCGAAGCGAACTTGCTCTCGAAGAACTCGGTTCTGCATGTAATTATGACCTTGATGAACTCATATTGGCAGACCGCGTTAAGGAAATCAGATAGTTCCGACAAGAAGCTCTCTAGTTCCTTCACTTCGTTGATGCCATCGATAGCGATAACAAAGGGCTTCTGTATTCCTTTGGAAACCTGATTGAACAGGTCAAGGACGGCGTGGATATCGTCTCGTCTCGGTAGGTACCGATTTTGAGATACGAACGAAAGAATTCGGTTCGGATGAGAATACTTGTTCAGCTCCCGCGCCGGAATGAATACCGAGGGAATTTCAAATTTACCAAACTGGTTTTCAATAAGGTCGCAAATGAAATTTGTTTTCCCTTGGCCAGCAGAACTGGTGATGAGGAGAATTTTGGATTCTGCAGTATTTATGAGCCGGAGTGCTTCATCATATAGGTTCTCGGAACCGCTTGCTGCCGCCTCAAGCGCTATCTTCAGCAGAGATTGTATGGCTTTCTTCTCAGGCGCAACCTCATACTCAGGACAGGACGTCTTCGGTGAAAACCCGAGCGGATTTACCCGCTTCACCTCCTGTTGGATGAGCCTCTTCCTGTCGGCCAGGTGGCCGAACACCTCTTCCAGAGAACGTGGAAAATCAGTATCGCTCAGAGGCACAATACCGGACTGAAGTGGACCAATGCCCATTTTTGGAAGGTACCGATTTATGTAGGAGTAATCGACCTTCCGGAGCTTGTCCTCGATCTTCCGTGAAAAGAATACCGGGTGGCCAAAAAGCCGAGTGGTCTCTTTAGCCTTTGTCGGTTCGACGAAAATGGACGGAATGTACTTCTTTGTTTTTTTCTCAACTTCGATCTTCGAGTTACTGAAATCCAGAAATCCATCGAGGTCTGACCGGAACTGATTGTAGTCCGTCCACCGGTCAAATTCAGCCGCTAGGGCTTCGCAAAGTTGCTTCAGTTTGGCGATTGGCCCGGCCGCGATCTTGGCCATGAGATCGGTATAGTCGATGATGTTGACATCAGTAGCAAAGGTGATCGCCTGCCGGGCAATTTCCGTCTGGAGCGCTTCTGATGTATAAGATTTTTGCTTCTCGGTGATAATTAAAACGAACAGTGCGTTGTAGACAGCGTCCAGCTTATGCTCTCGGAATTTCTCAAGTGTATAAATGACTTTCGAGCTGCTTCCGTCCGATGTTACTTGGAACGACATTCCCGTAGATTTACATCCAAGATCGACCGAGGGAAAATTGGCCTTTATTATGTTCTGGTTCTTTAAATCGGGGCAATCATACACGATGGAGAGGATCGGAATGAAAAAGTTCTCAGCGACCTTGTTGATGTCGAAATGATCGCACGCGTTGTTGCATTTTATTTCGACGATCAGATGCGCAAAATAGCGCTTAATTTGGTTGAGGTATTCCTGACTGTTCATCTGCTGGAGCAACCATTTCGCGACAATTGTTTAGATCAATGCAAATCTTAGTCAGAGTCGATGCCGATAGAAACAGCTGGCGTGAGAAATGCAGTTAAGAGATGGAGGTGCAATGACGAAAGTTGGCTCCTGATTGCATCGTGTTCTAACTCAATGCCGACGGTCTGCGGCCGCGTTCACGTTCACGTTCAGGATTTAGAGCAAGGCTGGATCGAGCTGATAGAAATAGCCCCTGATCGAAGCCGTAGCTTCGTGTTTTTTGTCGATTTCCAGCACCGCGCACCCCCGAATCAATCCCCGATTGACATAATAGGCAGAGCAAGCGCATGGCGCGAGTGTAAGGATTTGCGCCGACGAAAAACTTAATCGAGAATCTAATGAATGACCTAGCGGATGAAACCGATGGATATCGACCATTTGAGTGTCTTAGAGGCGGCAATCAATGAGCGGACTGAAAAGGCAAAGGACCCTGACTGGCAGTGGACGTCGGACGTCCCCTACCGAGTTAGCGTTGCGCTCAGCTGTGTTGAGCGTGGGGACACCAAGGGCCTAGCCATATGGCTGCAGAGGATTGAAGAAAACCTTTCAACAGACCCTACAGGGTCTTACGAACCCACAATTGCAGCCGCACAGCTTCTCCTGAATAAATGGCAGCTACTTGAAGAGCTAAATGGAGCCGGGGCTCTCCTGGACTACGAATATTGGCTGCAACGTTCACCCGCTGAGTTTTTCGGGCTAGATAGGATCGAAAATGCAAAACGCTTCCAGGCGTCTAGAGGCCGGGTGGCCGGTGACCCTCTGTGGGCTCTTCAATTTGGCTGACGACTATAGCGAGGTCGTCAATCGATGATTTCCTATTGAATTTCCTGCCATCGACCATCAACGTTAGAGGGTTTTCTTCAGCTGGATCAATTTCAACCGAAAAAGTTTTCGTGCATTTCGGTTCGGCCGCTTGGAGCGTGTCCAACCATTTCTTTTTTATTTCTTTCGACATTTTGTCCCGAGCGACCCTGTCCAGAGCTTTGACGCGACCGTTATCGCCCTTCCCAACAAGTTCGCCCGAACGGCCGTCCAAGCTGACATAATACTCGCCCTCTGAGTCGTCGGTTTTCTCAAATTTGATCTCGATGGTCATTTTTTGCCGCCAGATTCGTCTGCATTGTCGCGACCATATCGGGCAAAAGTTACCCAGATGTTGGAAGAAGTAGCGATTCCCCACAACCACAGGAGGAAAATAAGCGATCTTGCTCAGTTTTCGTGGCGAAAGTTCAGATGTATGTGGCGAACAGCACAGAAATGGTGGGCCCGGAGGGACTCGAACCCCCAACCAAGCGGTTATGAGGCGTATGAGCTAAACGCCCCAGGAGGGTTCATAGCCGTCCAGGAACCTCGCAACCTCATGAACTAAATCGCAATTCTTCCGAAACGAGGTGATCGGAAGGATCCAGGGGTGTCTACGGTCGCCGCGGCCGCCGTTGCAAATTCCGATGTCATCTCCGTTGTCATCAAAATGGCCTTCCCCGACCGCCGGAACGGAAGGCCCAATGGCGGATTGGGCCGACCGCGCGGTATATCCCGAGGTGGCCGGCCTGTCCGGCGCGACGAGGACTCCGAACGTGGAGGAAAACGACGCCGGGGCGACGGCGGCCCTCGTGATCGGATCGGATCGCCGCCCGGCCGGGCAGCCCTGCCTCTTACCGGCCCGAATTGGAGGCTGTCGTGTCTCCCCCCGAGCCGAACTGCGCCCGCAAAGCCCACGTGGCTGCCACGCCGGGGCGAGTCCGACCGTCCGGCGAACTGCAATCGCTGATAGATAGGACATGAAGCGGGGCCGGCTTCGTAGGGTGGAGGTGGACAGGCGGAGACGGCGGCCGCGCCTAAGCCTTCGGCTCCCCCGTGCCTGTTCCTCGCTTCGGCCAACCGTGCGTGCGCGCTCCCGGACGCGGCGAGGGAGCCCTCTCCCGGCTGAACGCATACTTCGCCAGGCAGCGGCGGTAGGTGCCGGTTCGCCGGGCCGGGACGCGGACGCCCGGGCATGGAAGGCAATCCAGCGGCGGGTCCGGCTCACGCGCCACAGCCGCCGCGCCGGCGCGAGGAGTGTTGACAACGGGAGGCGGCGCGGCGACGCATGTTGACAAATGGCCACATGGTGAGCATTTTGATCACAACATAATCATTTAGATCGTGATTCGATCGTTTCGCCAAGGAGCCCGCCGGCATGATTGGATTTCGCGCATCCGGAGCGAATTCTTCGAAAGCTCCATCCGTACGTCGAACGTCGCCTGCATCGGAAGGGTGCGTGCCGCAGCCATCGGCCGGACAGGTCACCTTCCGGGTGGCGGAAAACGGGTCAGCAAGCCCGGCAAGCTCCACTCGGCGCATCCTCCACCGAAGCGCCTAGTGGGCGCATCCGCTGGCGCCCTCCGACAACACACAGCATCCCAAATCAAACCGATCAGGACAGAACCATGTACTACACATTCGCCGACGCCCACACGCTCGCCCGACTCGCAGATGACATCCGAAAGGCTATCTCCGATGGATTCGATCCTGACATGCTGGCCGGCGCGGCGTTCCTCGACGAGTACGCTCTCGTGCCGCAGCCCGCGGCGGGGCTGACGGGCATCGTCACCGGACACCCGCGCATCGCCGACGGACACCGCTGCTTCTCGACCCAGGTGTTCCATATCGACACCGCGCAGGGCATGGTTCGCACACTGAACCGCTGGTACCGCCTGGGCCGGCCCCATGGGTCGGAAAGGAACTGACATGCGCTCCCGGCTGCACAACTCGGAGCTTCGCGCGCCTTCCCCCGATCATCCGCACTCACAGACTGGCATTTCCACCGCGATCCGACACGCTCATGGAGGGGCGAACAATGCTTAGAATCGGCGAGAACCGGGCGAATTCTTCCTGGGCGTCGGTCGTCCGCCACGCCAATGCCCTCGAGCATCTGGCCGGGGACCTCCGCCGCGTGGCCAGCAGCAGGTCGCTCCCCCACCTTGACGCCGGACACACGCCGGTCGTCGAGGAATGGTTCGTCGAGAAGTTCATCGTGCCGACGCTAGTGGGATTCATCTCCTATCCCGGCCGCGTCGGCGGGGACAGCACGCAGCGCAGCTTGATGAGCTTCACAGCTCCGCTCCACCTTCTCTCCCTTCAGGAGGGAATGGCACGTTCGTCGCAGCGCTGGTACCGCCTGGGCCACGCGTCGCCGCTAGCCCAGGACTCGCTACGGCGATGGAGCATGGACGGAGAGGCCTGAGAAATGGGCAGGAGCACTTCATTGGGAAGGCTCGACGCCGACCAGTTTCGAAAGATTCGCCAGTCGCCGGCGCTTTTCCTGGCCTACTGCTGCGTGGGCAGGGCGTTGCGGTCACAGCACTTGCTCAAGCGGGGGCGCCCCACCATCGTCGTGCTGATCGCGGAGGCGGCGATCAACCTGGGGATCTACGAGGCGGCGACCGAGCTTTTCGTGAACGGCCGCTCCCAGGAGTGGACCGAGACGCGCCCTCCCAGGGCGCTGGTCCATTCCATCGAGTCCAAGCCACGCAACAAAATGCCGACGCCGGGAGGGAGTGACCTTCTTCGATCCTATGGGACGTTTCCTGCGATCCTCGTCCTCGCCAGGCACAGAAGGGACCTGCCGATAGAACTGGCGGCGGCCGCCGACGCGGTCATCGACCTGCCTCGTCCCTCGGCCGCCCACATCGTGGCGGCCCGGTCGCTGCTCGGCCGAAACCCGATCCGGCCCGACACGGCGGAACTCCTCGCCGGCAACGACGTCGTGATGCTGGCTCCGGTCGTCACGAAATTCAGCCTCACATCGGATCACGCGCGGATCCTCCGCTCCTCCGCGCCTGACACCGCAGCGGACGACGAACCCAGCCTGGAAGAACTGCCCGGATACAGGGACGTGAAACCCTGGGCGCGTTCCTTCGCCAAGGATTTGGAGCGTGCGCGGACAGGTGAGATCGCATGGGCCGATCTCGATCGCGGCATCCTTCTCCACGGCCCCCCCGGAACTGGCAAGACCCTTTTTGCCCGCGCTCTCGCGAAGATGTGCGGCATGCCGCTGATAGCGGCGTCGGTCGCGAAATGGCAGGCCAGTGGACATCTTGGGGATCTCCTTGCGGCGATGAGATCGACCTTCGAGAAGGCCAGGGAATCGCAGCCGGCAATCGTGTTCCTGGACGAGCTGGATTCGATCGGCGACAGGACGAAATTCTCGGGCCATAATGTCGGCTATCAGACCCAGGTCGTGAATTCGCTCCTGGAATGCATCGACGGCGTCGACGGCAGGCAGGGGATCGTGGTGGTCGCGGCCACCAACTTTCCGGAAGCGGTCGACCCCGCCCTCCTCCGAAGCGGCAGGATCGAACGCCATGTCAGAATGGATCTGCCGGACGAGGACGAGCGCGCGGACATATTGCGTTTCCACCTGCGCGTCTCGGCCGACGACCAGGACATTCGGACGATGGCAACCGACCTCAGGGGATGGAGCGGCTCCGATCTGGAGAAGCTGGCCAGGGAGGCAAGACGGATTGCCAGGGCGGCGCGGCAGTCGGCCGGCCCCGCCCACGTCGCCGGAGCGCTGCCGCCGCTCCAGACACTCCCCGCGCAAATCGCACGCCGCGTCGCGGCGCACGAGAGCGGCCATGCCGTCGTCGCACTCGCGCTCCAGCCTGGCTGCAGGGCAAGCGTCTCGATGCGCAAGCAGTTCAGGACGTTCTCATCAGACGCGCCCGTTCAGGGGATGACCCGATATCTGGACGAACCAGGAGACCTAGAAACCCGGGTTTCGATGGAAGCGCACATATGCAGGATACTCGGGGGAACTGCGGCGGAGGAGGTTCTGCTCGGCGCCCGATCGGCCGGTGCGGGAGGGGAGCGCGGCAGCGACCTTCACAAGGCGACCTCGATCGCCACGCGGATGGTGTGCAGCTACGGCATGGGGCGGAGTCTTTCATTTCTCGTGGAAGACGACCAAGCCGGAACGAACTGGAGCAGTGGCATTCCCGCGATTTCGAGACGAGAGATCGACGGCATCCTCGCAGAACAGTTGTCGCGGGCGAAGGCCATCGTGCGGAGTCATCTTGATGCGGTCGAGGCTCTGGCGGAGCAATTGCTGGAACGGGAGCTTCTCGAACCGGACGACGTGCAGGCCATTCTGCGGAGGCATGCGCCGAAGCGGGCAATGAAGGGGTTGGCCCGCTAGCCCCCGCCGAATCCTTGCGGGGCCGCTTCAGCACCGGATGGGCGGCGCGTCATGGCGACGCCCGGACCGTGCTCGCGCGTGGCGTCGATGAACGCCACGCCCGAGGCCTCGAGCGCCGTGCGCACCTTCTCGACGGCCTCCACGAGCACGTTGCTCTCGCCCTTCTCGATCCTTACGACGATCTGCCGGCTGACGCCCGCAAGCTCCGCGAGTTCCTCCTGGCTGAGGCCCAGCAGCGCGCGTCCGCCCCTCAGCGCGCGCATGATTTCAGAGATCGAATCCATGGATCCGAGCAGGCTTCAAAAATGCACTCTTGTCAACAATTGAAGGATTCGATTGCATCTCCGGACGCCGGTCGGGCTCTCCGGTTCGGGGCCGTTGTTCTCATTCATTCAAGAACCTCCAACCGTTGCTGACGGTTCAGCTTCCGCCAATCGATCTCAACCAGGTCCTTCCGGAAAGACACATCGAGCCGGAATGTTCTGCTCCTGCCGAATGTCGCCGGGCTCGTTCCACGTCTCCGCGGCGAACGTATCCGTCGAACTGAGATCAGTTCAGGGCCGTAGGGCTGCAGCCAGGCGTGGTGCCAAGCCCGCCGCGAAGGCGCGGCGGATACCGAATATGTTCATCAACCAGAAGGACGCCGGGCTGCCTCAGCACCCACTCGGCTCCATGTAGTCCTTCTGGTTGGTCGGATTTTCCACGGCGAAGTGCAGGCCGCGCTTCAGGTTTTCGAGTGCCCGTCTGACTTTCGGGGCCCGCGGTGCAAACTGCCATGCCGGATCCAATGTGGCGGCGCTGTTGTAGCCGGGCGAAACGACTGCGCAACGTTGGCCTGCACCCGAGCAGACCGCGCAAGCGCGAAGCCCGGGGCCCTCATGCCTTCGCCATCGATGAAGACGACGCCAGAAACCTCCAGGGCGGACCGCACCTTTTCGATGAATTCTACGAGGACGTTGCCCTCGCACTTCTCGATTCTGGCGACGACCTGGCGGCTGACGCCGGCGAGCGTCGCAAGTCCCTCCTGGCTCAGTCCCAGCAGGGCGCGGCCGGCACTCAGGGCGGGGGTCCATGAATCCATGGAAAGGATTGGCACGTTGTTGTCAACAATTACCGAAGGATTCGTGAGGGGGAAGCGGAACGCTGGGACTCGTCCTAGATTCGAAAACCTCAACGTGCGCCGTCTGCGAACATCTCCATCGCCAGCTCCAGCATCCGCTCGCGATGGAAAGCAATCTCCCTCGCCTTCTCCGCGATGATCTGGTTATAGATGCGCTCCGACTCTACGAGCATGACGACGGTGAACAGGAAGTTCGCGAAACCATCCCCGGCAAGCACATCTTCCTTTGGCCGTGTCGGGGAGAACTCGCGGAAAAGAGCAATCTTCGTTTCATCCGGCACGTCGAAGACAAGGCGGTGCGCGAATTTATTCCGATGCCGGTTGATGGATTTCAGGGTAGTGGCGACGTCGTCATCGACAATCTCGAGGGCCTGACAAAGAGCAACTTTGTCCGCGAACGTCTTGTAGCCGCTGTCCAGGTATGATTCGGCTTTTGGCATGTGATCCTTGAGAGCTGTCGTGAGGATGTGGTCGAGATAGATGTGGCAGACGACGAGCTTTCCCCAGTCTTCCGCAGCGGTGAGACGCGCGGACAGCTCCTTGTAGTCGAAGCTCAGGCGTTCGAAGTCCAGTCGCGACAGCGCTGAGCGATGTGCTCCAGGATTCATATCTGGATAAACCTCGGTTCCTGCGGCTCATCCAGCACCCACATTCGTCCCTTGCGTTTCAGTCCTCCCTGGACCGAGATGAGCTGCCCCTTTCCGTGGGCTTCCACCGCGGCGAGGTAGCCAGCGGGATTTAGGCCGATCGATACCTTGATGAGACCATGCTCGGGGCTATCCCAGTTCGCCTGAACGATCCGGTCAACTTCAGCGTCTAGCAAGTCTTCCGGATCCAGATCGGCATGTAGGTTCACGATGCGCCCAACCACCGTGACTGGCTGGGGTTCGTCATCCTTGTTCAGCCGGGCGGATGCCTCCTTTAAGATTTCTCGATACCTGACGTCGATGTTGAAACCCGATGGCTCCGGCACGTCGGCTTCCCACTCAGGCGAGAGGACGAACGACAGGTCGATGCGCGGAATGTCCGTCTTGTCGATGATACCGACAAGCTCACTGCACATGTTGGCGTTGAGACCATCTGCGGCCGCAAGGATAGGCTCGAGGCTGTCTTCCGCGAATGACATTCTGACCGACTGGAGACCATTCGTAATGCGGCGGATGACCTTCCGGCCAAATGGCACCGTGGGCTCGATGAACGGCATTTCCACCTGCTCGTTGAATCCAACCGGGGATTCAATGGCGAGTCCAAAACTGCCCTTGAACGTGTGGGCGAACCGGCATTGGTCGGCATAGTCCGATGCCTCCTTGTTCGTCCTCCGGAAAGCCCGTTCACCAGTCAACTCGCTCATCGCGGATGCCGCGATGAGCCCCTTCATGCCGTTCAGGTATGACCGCGCGGCGCGCAATTCGATGGATTCGTTCCGGATATATTCGTCAGGGATAGTCGCCAGTATCTTGTCGAAGGACAATGAGGTAAGTCCCGCCCTCAGGGCTGGCTCTGACATCTGGTAGACTTGGCGGATGGTTTCGACGGCGGCAGCAATCTCGGCGGCGCTGGCCTCCAGATCGGCGGCATTCGAAAAGAAAATGCTGACCAGGCCCGCAAGTCCTTCACGATCGGTGAGCTGGTATCGTGTCAGTGATCCATCGGCACTGATCTGGCGGCTCCAACCACGATCAACAAGGTAGCGTTCGATGTTCTGTTTGCCGACCTGCATTGTGCTACCCGGCCTTTGTAGTGAAGAGACTATCCAGCCTCGTTCTATTCTGCTCCAGCATGTTCAACAAGCTCGAGGAGTCGAGGAGATTGCTCCGTGGGATTTTGATCTGCTTCGTCGAGTTGTCGTTTTCCAATCGCGGGCCGCTGATAGTGGTGAAATAGCAGCACTTCCGGAGGAGAAGCGAATCCTCTGAGAATTCTGCCCATTGCGTCTCGTCGGGTGGCAGGCACATCAAGATCAATACACCAGGAATTGCTCCAGGCCCTCGCCCCGCGAGTTTGTTGTATGCGCTCGACTTTATGCTCCAGACGATGTCGCCACCGCTCTGGTTCCAGGTCTGTGAACACTTGAGCTGGAAGTCGATCGCGTAGCCGGCCTTCACCAGGTGTCGCCGACCGTCAGGCTCCACGCGCTCGTCTGCAATCAAGTCAAGCTGGCCGTCGAATCCGTAATCGAATTCGTCTTTCATGCTCATCCACACTCTAGCCGTGGACGACACCGCATGCATGTAAGCGCGGCTCAAGCCCTCTTGGGCGTGGTTCTTTGTGAGCACAGCTCCCCCAGCGTGACTGACTTCGTCGTTAGCCCCAAAACTGGCATAGAAAGGTTGAGGATCGCGCATCTTTTTAGCACGAACTCCGTTTCGGACTTACGTGGGGCTGGCTTGACGTCCGGCCCCCTGGATTCCGTGAAGGAACGGGGCGATGCATGTGACGCGAATACAAATACGAAGGTGGCGTTCCGACCCCGATGCCAGTCAGCGACGAGGCCGGTCCGGCCCTTGAACGGGCTCGGAAGTATTCTTGGCATTCGAGCTAGGTCGAGGTCCGCACCACAAGCCGCCCGCGGATATTGACGGTGATCCTTCAGGGTCCCTCGGTGAGGCGGCTGTTGATCTGCCAGGGGCCTTGACCGCATTGCGCCCTCAATGTCGCCGTTCGGGGTGATCCCAGAACCTGCCGAACGTTTAACTTAAACGATCCTGTCCACGAGAGGCCCGTCCACTCGCCATCCGGGCCGATGAAACGCGGCGAACATCCAGTGGAGAACATGGTCATCGAGCAGGCCGGAGATGAAGACGGAAAGCCAGTTGTTCCTACTTCCATGGGTGTCGTCCTGACGATCCAGTTCATAAGAGAGGATGTCGCGAAGCTCCTGAAGAGACGCCGGAGCATTTCGTAATTCAGCGGCCGTTAGACTCGGCCGGCGAAGCAAGTTCGTCCAACTCGTCCGGATGTGTCGTAGGATCGAGGTGCGCTCCACGACATTTGCCATATGAAAACGGACTGCCGCGATATTCGGGTCGTGAGCGTGAAGAAGCAGCCTCAGCGTGATACGCGGGACTGGCCCGAGATCGTCAAACCTGGCTACGAAGAGCCGTTCGCGCAAAATGTCGTCGTAATAAGGATGAAGTATGCGCTCCCCAGGATTCGGACCAACAAGTAGCGCGGTACGCTTGCTGTTGCACTTGCATGCTGGGACGAGATTGCGGCCGAAGATTGCAAAGGCCGCATAATCGGTTTTGGGGAGAAGATGGTCGAGCGTGCCGCTGTGGAACGATCCACACATCGGACAGCAATTCGCGTCGCTCTCGTCTCGGATCTGGTCGATGTAGGCGATGTCAGCAGTCGGCGAGGCGTATAGGGATTTGAGATGGCCCTGGATCGTCCCAGGCAGCGGGACGTTGTTCACCACTGTCGCATTACCGTTCGCCGCCACATATTGCTGATAGCCAGCTTTGATTGCCACGACATGCGCCTGGAGCTGCGGATAGCATTTCAGCCGCCTGTTCAGCGACAGCGCGTCAAGCGCCGCATCATCATCGAAGAAGTCAGGCGGATCGAGCCGGTTCATCGCCCTCCGGCCTCCCGATCCGTGCCTTCAACCCGCGCCCGTATTTCACCGAGCAAATCCAGCGAGATCCGGTCCTTATACTGTTCGAATACGACATCCCACGACGCGGTCCGCTCGATAATCTTATTCTCGACCTCGAGCGCGAGACGGGAGGGCTGATCTTCGCCGAAGACGAAATAGGAGATTGCGCCGACATCCGCACCGAACGTCTTGAGCGTTGGGGTTTCCGCGGAAATCATCCGATCCGCGTCGGACCGCAACACGGTAACCTGATCTTCCACTGCCTCGCGCACGAAATAGACGGAATGGGTCGAGAGGATCGCTGCGGAACCTGTCTGCTCGAGTAATCGGTCGAGCAATGCGACAAACTGACTGATGAAGTTCGGATGAAGGTGTGTCTCGGGCTCGTCGAACAGGAGCAGGGTCCCGTTCTCGATATAGAGACCGGCGAGCGCGGCGAACCTCAGGAAGCTAAGCTCACCACTGCTGAGGGGATAAGTTCTGCCGCCAAGCATTCGGACGGGCTCGGCGCGCACGTTGATCGAGGCATAGCGCCTGACCGTTTCCTGCTCGCCGCCTTGGTTAAGGCCGTAGATGGAGACCGGTCCGCGCTCGCCGCTTTTGACGCGTAAGACCAGCTCCCTATAGCCGTCGATCGCGGTGATCGCCTTCAGAAAGATGTCGAACCGGCTTTGCCCGCCTATGCCCTCGATGCTGCGCGCTAGCTGAACGATGAGATCGCTGGTTGTCTGACGCGATCGTCCGCTCACCATCGAGAAGCGGCGATACCAGACACGCGTGCGCTTGCGCCGGTCGTTAGGGAAAACCGAAGAGGTCGTAGCGGACGGGTAGAAGCCGAGGATGCGGTTGAACAGCGGCCGGGCGCCCGAGAGATCTGTCAACTTGGCCTTGCCGAGCAGTGCGGCGTCGACGATCTGCGCCAGCGCCTGGCTCTTGCCCACCCCGTTCTTGCCGATCACGATCGCAAAGCGCTGCGGCAGCACAGCATCGTCATGCGAGAAGCGGAACTTCAGATCATGTTCGTTGGGGCGGCCGGCGAGCTGGAAGCGGATGCGAACCCCATCAGAAACGCGGTCGAGTTCCTCATATTCGACGCCCTGCAGGATCGGCGCCGCATTTTTCCAGGTGAAATAGGACTCACTCTGACGCAAAAAGGCGTTGAGGAATATCTGGCTCTCCCGCGCCGCTCGCAGCCAGGGTTTACCGACGGGCCGGTCATCCGCCTCGACCATGTCATTGATCCCGCGTAGCGCGAGGCGGGCCTCATCGGGTCCGAGATGACCTACGATCCGCCGGTAGCTCGCCATGTCGGGCAGCATCGTGAAAAAGGTCGGAACGTCTTTGGCGGGCACCGGAGCGTCGCTATCCTGACCGACAATATCGCGCAGATGCAGCGTGTCGTTCTTTCCGCTCTGCTTCTCGAGAAAACCGAAGAATGCTGTGAGATTTAGGCGCGCGCTTCCGAACTCCGTGCTAGGCCGGGGCTGGATGACAATATCGATGAGGATGCGTTCACCAAAATTGTTCCAGCTATCAGAGCTGGGCGCCACGGCAATCGTGCCGGGTTCGATGTCGCGAGAAATGGCCCGCTCGCTGACGAACAGGATCCGATAGTCCTCCGATTCTTCTTTCACCACGCCCCCCGAGCCCAGACTGATCTCATAGTGAATCGTCGTATGCTTGCTGGATACGACGCCCCAAGACTCGGTCTATCGCACGTTTTCCTCTACTTGTCGTTCTGCGTCGTATCGGAGTGCCACAATCTCTTAGCCTCAGTTGGAACACGCGACGAACTCGGCCAGATCGCCGTCTTCTCGTTTTCCCGCATGCTAGACGCGCGCATTAATCTGGCCTTGAATAGTGCGCTTTGAAGTCTTGGAGAAGGGCGGCGCCGGCCGACTGCTTGATCTGTTTGCGGTCGGAGACTGAGGATCGGGCGCCCCGTTCTGATTGCGCATTACAGCAGACGATCGCCGTTCGCGTTTGAAGAGCGCGAGTTTTGTTCTCGCCCGGCTTGCCTTCATCATACACACAAAGTGCGAGCGGCGAGACGCCCGACACCCCTGCGGCGCGGAGACGATTCCACTTCCCTCTGGGTATCTGCGGCTACTCGGTGAAGTCGACGAGATACTCAGACCCCGGCCGCTGGCCGGTAAGAACCAGATGCTCCCGTGCGCGGGTGCAAGCCACGTAGAGCAGCCGCCGCTCCGTCTCGTAAACGTCGTCAAGCTCCGCCTCGTCGGCGGCATCCGCTACCCGTTCGTCGAGAGGTAGGATTCCTTCATCGCAAGCCATTACGACTACGGCGCGAAACTCCAGACCTTTGGCCAGGCTCATCGGCGACGTGACAATGTCGGCCGCCTCATCAATTCCTGCCACGCTTGCTCGGGCACGCGGGATCAATTGTGGCGTCCGCACGAAGACGCCGATCTCATGAGCGGCGATACCTTCGCCCAGCCAGGCGCCAATTATCGCGCGCACACTGTCGGCTTCCTCGCGCTGATTCTCGAAGGTTCGGATTTCCGGCGGCGGCCCTGAGAACACGGAAACGATACCGCGGCGCTCGTCCTCCAGCCCATCGGTGTCGCGTAGAATGTTGGGCAAGAGCTTGTCAGCAGCCTGCCGGATCTGCTGTGAAGTGCGATAACAGACCTTGAGCGTATGCGACCTGCCGCGAACGTCAATGCCCAGCCCAGCCCACGAGAAGGGGTGCTGAAAGATGCGCTGGCCGACATCGCCAGACAGAAAGATGGCGTCCGCACCGACCGGAGCTAGCGCTGCAAAAAATCGGAGCTCGGCTGGCGCAAGATCCTGTGCTTCGTCGATGATGATGTGGTCGAATGGCTTTGACCTGCGATCGAGGATTGAATCGGCAAGACTCGTGAAGACCTCAGACCAGGTCGTGTATCGCTCAGACAACAATGAAGCGCGTACCGACGCAAACACGGGCCAGAGCCGCTCCCGCTGGTTAGGACCCAACCGACTCTTCCGTCCCATCCTTTGAACGGTTGCATAGGCCTCTGGCGACGTGATCCCCCAGGCGTCGATCACATTGGTCCACTCCGACAGAAGAAAGCGATCCGAAAATCCCTTCAGATCGGCTTTGGCCGCGGCATCGCGGAGCCGCTCCCTCAGCATCGGTTCTGACGCAATCCGCGGGCGGACGCCATATTCTAGCTGATGCATCTGCTCCGCGATTCCGCGAAACGAGGCGGTGGTGATGCGGGGTACGATGCCGCCGGTCTCTGGCGCGAGCACGAGAAGCTTCTTGGCCATCGCGTCGGCGAGAGGCCGCGAGAAACTTGCCAACAGGATGCGAGCATGCGGATTCTCCCGGGCCAGCCGGACCGCGCGATGGATTGCGACGATCGTCTTGCCTGTCCCGGCCGAGCCCGCAACGCGGGCAGGTCCCGCGAACGTATGGTCAACCAGCGCCCTTTGCGAGGGATGGAGGAAGATGCCCCATTTCTCCCAGGGAAAGGCAAGTGCCTGCTCCAGTTCATCCTGGTCAGCGATCGGACGAATCCTGCGCAGCGCATCAGGGTGGGAGAATGGATCGGCGACGCGAGCAACAGGCGTAGGCAGTGTTCCCGTGGCAGCATATTCCAGCAGCGCCTCGGAGGCCTCTGCTGGCAGATGCGCCGCAAGTGCGAAGAAACCGTCCTCGTTGGCGCTGAGGACATCGGCGAGCCAGTCTACGGGAACACCTGCGGACAGAAGCGCCTCATCATCGAGAGACGCGAAGAGTGAGTGAGACGGTGACCCGTCCTTCGTGCGTTTCGCAGGCTCCGGGAAAACGAAGTCGAACGTTGCCGGCGGCGCTACGTCTTCGACGCGCTCGCGCACCTCGACGATCTGGATAGCCCCCGTTCGCGGATGCGCCTCGATCCGTCGGCGCTCGGCCCAGGCATACGCCGGGTCGTGGTGGTCGACATAGGCGACCAGCACGCTATCGCCCGACTTGTGAACGATCAGCCTTATATCGCGGTTGACCCGGGCCGACCAGAAATTGGGATCCTTGCTGTTGCCAATTCGATGAAGCTGCAACCCATTTCCGGTGGGATCCATTTGCAGGTCGAAGACGCTTGCCTTCACTGCCTTCTGATCGATGCCTGAAAGGCGGTTGAACGAGGCCGTGAATGTCTCTGCAATTAAGAAGTTCACTTCTACTACCTCACTTCCATTGTGTGCGCAGCCGGTCGAGCTGATCGCTCCAGAATTCGATCTCGTCGATGAAGGAATACCCCAGCGATCGTGAAAGGTCGAAAAAGCCCTTGCCCGGTTGCAGATCGTGTTTGTGAACCACTAGCGCGGTGATGAGGGGTCGGCCGCCTTCGTGCTCCTCGGTAGAAATCTCACCAAGAAAATGGGCGAGCCGCGGATCATGGGGCCCCATCCGAACCGCCAAAATCTTGCTCACGAGATCCGAGTAGGTGATCGGGTCGCCGCGCTTCGCTCTTTGCCTGAGAACGGTCAGGGCCTCGGCCTTGGCCTTCTTCCAGGCAGCGGCGCTGAATCCGTGATCGAAGTTTTCCCGCCGCATCTCAGCATACCCAACGGTGTGGCTTCGAGCACGGAAGTGTCGACATTCGCAGTGTTTGCCGCCTCACAACTTTTCCGAACCCTCCCGCTCCACGAGTGCCGCAATGTATCGCTCCATCGCCTCCAGCCACAGATCCTCGTGGTCGGGCAGCAGATCGGTCAGACGCGGCGTCTTGTCATTCGCCGTTCGCAGAACGCACTCGCTCCCCGACTTCATGCGGCCAATCTTGCCACCAATCGCCGTCGCGAGGGTCTGCATGTATAGTTCCGCTTCGGGAAGTCTTCCCCACCAAGACGCAGGTCCAGTATCCAAGAACCCGTCTTTCCTTATCACGCCTAAGTTAAGGGGTCTGTCGCCAGCACCTTCGTGCTTCAGGTTCAGTCCTGCCTGCCTATCGACATAGACGCCGATGCGGTCCGTTCTCTCCAGGAATCGGCGCAGCAGTTCCGGAGCCACGGGATCTTTCTGGGCCAGAAGCTCATAGAACTCGTCCTCGCCAATGCTGACGGCGCGGCGTGGCGAAGCCACCGCTTGTGCGGGAGATGCCCGAACCGGTTCGATCCGAATTGAGTCGTTGTCCAGCCGCACGACGCCGCGCTCGATCAGCACCGTCTTCGCGAGGACAGAGGGGACGACCAGCCGAACGCTGTCCGGAGCTTCGAACACGCCCAGCTCGACAAGGGCGAACGTGAACCGCTGGCCGGCGTGGCTCTGTAGCAGTTCGGCCAGCGGCGCAATATCATCGCGGATTCCGTCGCCTACAACGGCGATCACAGCGCGACCCCGGGCCAGGTTGCGCGATACAGCTTCGACGAATTCCGCTTCGCCGACCGAGCGATCGTGCTCCTGCACAAGTTCGTAGATCGAAGCGTGAGGCTTCTGTTCGGCCTGTCGCGCCTTCAGTGCAGTCCGTTCGAAAGTCTCGTAATCCATCCGGAAGATCGCCCCGGCATATTCCATCGCCTGCGCGATCACCTCGCGCCGAGCCTGCGGATTGCGCCACAGCTTTGCCTCGATCAGTACGAGACCACCACTGCTGGTGATGAAGACGTTGTCCAGTGATCCGCTGCGTCCGGCTCCGAACATGAGCGGAAATTCCCGGCACAGCGGGATCAGGTCGCCAAAACCGGTCTCTATCTGTTCTATGGGAAAGATCGACGGCTGGCTGTGAAGCAGTGATTGCAGCCAGCTTTCGTCGTATCCGCTCGTTGCCGTCGAACCCAGGTCCACGCGACGCAGCGGTTGAGCTTTGCCACTTTCATCAAGCCAGATGGGGCGTCCGTCCCTTCGTCGAATCTCGGTCATCTATCCTCCGGCAACATTCATCGCGCAACGCCCTCTGAACCTAAAGTCTCGGAGTCCTTCAGCGACCTTCCGGACTTCACATGCTTCCACAGCGAAGGCCCGCTCGCGTTGCCATCCTTGATGATGCCGGCCGCCTTGCTGCTGCTTGAGAAGGCGTGATCGCGCGTGAAACGGTATCGGTTAGCTCCGTCCGGAACCAGCACGCCTTCGCGAACCAGCCGGTCCCGATCATGGGCATCCCGCTTCACGTTCGGAGAGCCCGACCGCATGGCGGTCGAATCCTTGAAGACCAGAAATCGGCCGTCCGGGAGCGGTCGACCATAGGCCTGCGCGGTCTCCGGTCGGAAGTTGAGGGTATGGCCATTATTATCAGTTCGGACTTCGGGTGTCGGAGGCTGTGTCGCAGTTGGCTCTACGTCGATTTTTTCAGAAGGTCGCGAATTGGCCTTCGACCGCATCTCCCACGTCTTCTTGCCGGAAAGGATCAAGTCGATCCAAGGCTGCCGGATAATAAGTCCCTTCAACATCAAACTCCGAAAACCTTCATCACTTCATCCCCGAAATGGTTGATGACCTTCACCGCAATCTTGCCCGTCGCCGGGCGATCGAACGGGCGTGACGTGTCCGAATAGAGCGTCGCCCAGGCATCCTCGTCGATGTCGGCCTGCAGCGCGGTGCGCAGGCTCTTGTATGGATCATTGGCGCCGAGGAAGTAGGCGTGGCGGACGAAGAAGCTTTCCTCGTTGTAGTCCGTGTCGACGAACCAGGCGGCGATGCCGGCGGTGTCGTTCGAGCGTATGTCGCCGGTGTTCGGGTCGAACACGTCGACGCCGTTCACCTTGACGCGGATCTGCGGCCCGCCATCGTCGAGAATGTCGACGTCCGGTTCGCCGAAGACGACGAACATGTTGCCGCGGCCAGTGTTCTTCAGTTCCTCCGACATGTGCATGTCGGGGTTGATCCGGGCCTTGAGGATTTTCAGGCTGCCCAGGCTGCCGAGTTCCGACGAATGGGCGTCGAAGTTGAAGGCGCAGGCAATCAGCACGTCGAAGCGGGCGTCGACCGCCTCGCGCGCCGCGGCGACGATGTCCTGCCGCCCGACCGTGCCATACTCCGGCCCGATCAGGATCGCGGCGCGGCGCTCCGGCCCGTTCTCGCCCTCGATGAAGGTGCCGCTCGCGCCGATGAACTTGCCGCCTGGCCAGGGCGTGAGGCTGTCGAAGGTAATGCGGTCGCCCTTGTCCTGTTGCTTGACGCCTTCGGTCCGGAGATAGTCGATGACGATCGCCGCGAAGTCGTGGCCAGCGAGATCGGCGTCGGCCGCGAAGCGCCTGCCCTCGGCGGCCGCGATGTCGTCGATCAGTTCTTCCTCGCTCGCCGGCAGCACGCGGTGCGGCGACAGGCTTTCCACGGTGAAGGGTCCGGCGACGCGGACGCGGCCGGGGTCGGTATAAGGCTTGTCGTAGAGGTACTCGACGTCGGCGCGCGCGGCGATCGAGGTGTCGATCTCGGTCTGGCGGGCAATGCGCGCTTCCCACCAGGCTTTATGGACGCCTCTGACATTGTCGGACCACGACTTGTCCGGCTCGCGCGGGATTTCCCACTCCTTCCAATCCTGGCCGGCTAGCTGGTTCAGTTCCGCCTGAAGGGGCTCCAGCACCGCCTGCCACTTCTCCCAGATGTCATCGATCAGCGGATTGTTGGCGATCGATCGGAGCCCGATATGCGGCGCACGCTCGTAGACGAAACCTTGCCGGATATCGGAATGAACTCGCGTTTCAGGCAGGACGGACTGAGTCAACGCGCTCTCTTTCTTGCGGCCTTCGTGACTATCGGCGAGCAGATACCAAGGATATCGCGCGGCCATTAATCTCGTTCGGGCGAGCGCGAGAGACACGCGGCTGGTATCCATCGTGATCCAACGTCGGCCCCATTGTTCTGCGACGTACGCAGTAGTGCCAGAGCCGCAGGTAGGATCAAGAACGATGTCTCCCGGGTCGGTGGTCATCATCAGGCAGCGCTGGACTACGGAAACTTGAGTTTGAACGACATACACCTTGTCGCCGCCATATTGATTTTGACCCATGGTATCGGACCACAGGTTCGTGAGTGGAGTGACCGGGAAGTCGTCGAGGTAGCGTACGTAACCGATGTTGTTATCGCCTACGGGCGCAACTCGGCTCGCCTTAACAAGCCGCTGACAGCCGACCCGATGTGTGCTCCATTCTCGTTTTGGAGGGAGATAATCGCGACCATTCAAAGTAATGGGAAAGTACCCCGACCGGCCCTCTCGAACGCGAGCCGACGTCAAATCGCCAACTGTAAAAATACGGCCACTTCGCTCCGCAATGCCTATATTCGATCGCTCTACTGGGGTCATACTTCGCCGGAGCAAATTGGGCAATTCAATGCGCGTATATGCTCCGGCACCTTCACCACCCGCCTCCTTTTCCTTGAAAAGCTGACGATATTTTAAATTATTCTTATCCTTTGCAAACCAAACTATGTAGTCCAGCATGCCGCCAACATACTTGCTTGTAGAGCCCACGGTTTTGGCGAAAGCGATAACTGTGACGAAATTGTCTTCGCCGAAGATTTCGCCCATGAGGGCGCGCACTAAGTGCAAATTCTCTTCGCCGATCTGAACCATAGCCGACCCGCTTCCGTGCAGAAGATCGCGAGCAACAGTAAGACGGTCACGCAAGTAAGTTAGATAGCTGTGGATACCATCCCGCCAAGTGTCCCGGAAAGCTTTCACCACCTCTGGTTCTCGGGAGATATTGCTCTGTTTGCCGTCCTGGACATTCCGGTCCGAGGTCTTGATTTGCCAATTCGAATTGAACTTGATGCCGTAGGGCGGATCGAAATAAATGCATTGCACCTTGCCGCGCAGGCTCTCGCGCTCGGCCAAGCTCGCCATCACTTGCAGGCTGTCACCGAGGATCATTCGGTTCGACCAGTGCTGGTCGTGCTGGTAGAACTCCGCGCGCTGGTCGGGCGCGATGCCGTTGAAGTCGGCGAAGAGATCCGGTGTATCCGTCTGCGCTTCCCGGTTCGCCGCCGTCCGGCGCTTCAGGTCATCGATGATCGCCTTGGGGTGGATCTTCTCCTGAATGTAGAGCGGCGGCACGTTGACCACGAGGTCGGACCAGTCCTGACGGTCCTTGCCCCGCCAGACGAGTTGCGCGTCCGACAGCGTAAGCCGCCCCGTCTCGGCCAGCTCCTGCATCTGCTCGTCGGTGATGGTGATCGTCGCACCGTTCCAGATCAGCTCAGGCTTGCCCTGCTCTTCATCAGTCCGCGTCATGCCATGGCCAAGCGGCCGAGCCCGCGGATAGTTCTTCGGCGGCATCGGCGAGGTGTCCTCGTCGCGCCGGAAGAAGCTCTCCATCTCCGCCGTCGGAATGTTGATGCGGCTGGCGCCTGCATGCTTCAGCGCATCAATGATGTGGGGGGATTTGGGGGTACGGGCCATTAGGTCAACCTCGCTCCAGGGGAGCCATAAAATGTCGGATTCCGTGCAGATTCTCGCATGGTCGGTGCAAGGCCGTGTGTGATCAAGTTGTCGTTTGTCGCCGCATAAGGCTTTCGTTTAGCCATTCTTCGCCTCCAGCCACCTGATGACCAGCGCGGAGAAGTCGTCCTCCATCACCGTCCAGTCCCGAAACTCAGCAAACTCCCAACGGCCGAAGCCACCGAGGGCATTGACACCCTTCACCCAAAGGTCCCCCGTCGTCTGAGCCTTCGCCTTGTCGGTTTCATCGCGAATGCCCTTCACCTCCAGGACGAGGTTGAGCGGCTCCGCGCCACCGTCGTCAAGCCGCACGAGGAAGTCCGGGACGTAGCGGCGCAAGACGCCGCCATCGAGATACGGAATCTCGAATCCCAGCGCCTGGTTCTTGGCATAGGCAATGACGCGCGGGTGCCCTTCAAGCGTCAACGCGAGCTGCTCCTCCCAGGTTGAATCGAGGACGACATGGCTGATGTGGCTCTTTGCTGGCCGCGCCCCAGTCGCCCAGCACGTCTTCGAGGTGATGAAGTTAACGTGCCTCGTCGACCCTTTGGGATTGTAGGGATCGAGTACCGCAAGGATTCGCCCTTCGCCGCCGCGCGTGAGCGCGATGTCGATCTTCTCGGCCGCGCGGGCGAGCTGGTCCTGATACAGGATCGCCCCCACCGGCACGCCCTTCGTGACCAGATACCCTTCGTCGATCCACCGGCGCGCCAGACGCTGGATCTGCGGGAAGAGATGCTGCTTGGGAAAGCCCTCGTCGTCGCGGAAATGCGCATAGAGGAGGTGCTTCGCAAGGTTGAAACTGATCTCGGATGGCCGCAGTCGTTCAAGAACGGCCGGCGTAATCGTAACGCCGGCGCCGACGATTCCTTCCATCACAACCGAGGTCGGTCCGATGTCTTCGGGCGTGATCACCAGGCGGCTGTCGTCGTTGAAGACGGCTTCCAGCTTCTCCGATGGCAGTTCGCGCCGGTAGCCGCTGACGCGCGGGAAGGCGATCTCCAGGCTTGCCCGCTCCTTGATCGCGTGTACGCGGGTCACGGGCTTCGGCTTCGTCGGCTTGGCGACCTGTGGAGCCGACGCGAAGTCGAAGGGGATGCCCATGATATCGGCATACTCGACGTCGAAAAGGCCGGTCTGCGGGTTCAGCTCGTAGGACTGGCGGCGCAGCCCCCGGCCGACCACCTGTTCGCAAAGAAGCTGCGTGCCGAAGGCGCGAACGCCCAGGATATGGGTGACGGTGTTGGTGTCCCAGCCCTCCGTCAGCATTGAGACCGAAACGACGCAGCGGATCTGCTCGCCGAGGCGGCCGGGACGGCCGACGGTGTTCATCACCTCGCGGAGCAGCGCGCTCTCGTCCGTCGCGACACTGATGCTTCCGGCGCCTTCCCGGTCCGCCATCTCGCGCCTGAACTGCTCGATCTCCGCCTTGGCTGCCTCGTGGAATCCTTTGTCCAGCGCATCGCCGGATTCAATCTGGCGCGAGTCGATGAGTAGCGTGCGCGGGCGAGGCAGCCTCCCTCCGTGTTCATCATAGTTCCGGAACAGTTCGAGATGTCCTGCATGGAAGGCGGCGCGTTCGCCCTCTTCGGCGTCGCCTCGCTCGAATCCTGCGATCCACTCGAATACGAGCTTGGAGATTGCGGTGTTCTGGCAGACCACGATGAAGACAGGCGGAACCTCGATTCCTTCGCGCTTCCACCGATCGAACTCGCCCTCGTAATGGCTGTAGAGGGCGGTCAGGGCGGTCCGGAGCTGGTTGGGCAGGTCAAATGGGCTGAGTTTGTTCGCGCCGGCTGCGGTCTTGGGCAGGTCCTTTCCAATGTGTTTCCAGAGGTCGCGGTAGATCACCGAGTCGGTCTGGACGAGATTGTCCGTCACCGGAACGCGCGGAAGTTTCACGATGCCACATTCGATCGCGTCGATCAGGCTGAAGTCGGAGACGACCCACGGAAACAGAAAGCCTTCTGGATATCCTGATCCTTTCAGGAAGAATGGCGTCGCGGACAGATCGTAGACAGCGCGAACACCTTTCGACAGCTTTCGGTCGAGGGCCTCGATGCCATTGATCCAAAGACGCGCGGCTTCCTCGTTCTCGGCTGCCTCTTTCTTGTCGTCGCCAGTCAGGGGGCCTTCGGCGTCTCCACCCACCTTGTGGCGATAGCAGTGATGCGCTTCGTCGTTGATCACATTGACGCGGTCGAAGTTCAGCAGTTTTTCGCACGCCCGTTTGAGCATGTCCGCATCCGTTTCGGTGGTCTTCACCGGCTCCGGCGAATTGCCTTGCAGGAAGCTGCGAGCAACCTTGGGCAGCGCAAGCGTCTCGCGGTGCTGGAACGAGTGGTAATTTGTGATGACGATCTCCGCCCGGCGAATGTCTGGCAGCATCTCCGGCGGCACGATCTCGCGGGTCTCATAGTAGTTATCGGCCTCGCTGGGCAGCAGGACTCGCAGCCGGTCGCGGATCGTGATGCCTGGTGTGATGATGAGGAAGGCGCGGGAAAAATCCTTCGAGGCGCGTCTGACAGCATTCACCGTCTGCCATGCGATCAGCATTGCCATCACGGTCGTCTTGCCGCTGCCCGTCGCCATCTTCATCGCCAGGCGGAACAGCGCTGGATTGGCCTCCGCATTGGCGGCAGCGATGTCATCGATGAAGGTCTTCGTTGCGGCGCGTTTCGGCGCCACCTCGGTCAACCAGATGATCGTCTCGACTGCCTCGACTTGGCAGAAGAACGGTGTAGGCCCGTTGAACTCGTGGCTCCGCCAATGCTCCAGCAGTCTCTGCGTCGCCGCCGTCACGCCCCAATCTGCCGGATTGCGTAGCTTGCGCCAGGTGTCGAGATGTCCCCGGATCGCGTTGATCAACGCGTTCTCATTGTAGGTCTCCAGATCGAGGGACGCCTGGGACGACGCCGCCTTCTTGCGGGATGCTGGGACAGGGACGATGAAGCGAGACGGGCGGCGACCTTTTCGGGGCTCGCCGTCGAGAGGCTGACCGTTCTTGTCCAGCGGATGATGGAATTCAGGGTTGCGGTAAGGCGAATTAAGAATAGGACGTTCGTAAAAGCTGCTCACTACTAACGCCCCTCCCGAGAACGTTGATTCGACCGCGATTTTTCAGTTGCCACTCGTAACGTCCATACAGGGAGACGACCAGTGGGAAGTTGACTGTGTGAGAAGTTCGCAGGAAAAGATTTAAACGTACTCCCTCACGCTTACCGATTTCTCAGAACTGTTTCAGGATGAGAGCGACCGCCCTGACGATTGACCAGCGTCATGATCAACCAGAAGCAGGGTTACAAAGATGAGTATGCGATGGCTATAGGCAAAAGCGCCAGGTTTTTACGCGTTGCCCGAAGCGGATCGCGGCGGGATCTTCAACTTCACCTTCCTGTGGAGCCTATTCGAGGCCCAGGTCATGGGCAACTTCGCGCGCGCCGGCCTGATCTGCACGAAGGTCGACGAGTGGCGTGACGCGGGAACGCTCGATGCCGACCAGTACGCACCCGAACTGGCCTATTTCCGGCGGCGCTATTTTGCCAACGGCGCCTTCACCCACCACTTTCCGCACCCGAACCTGCGACCGGCAGACCAACCCGGTGTCGTCCAGTCGGTGCTCGACGGCAACAACAACGATCCGCGCGATCGGCTTCTCACCGTGCTGATGATCGTCTGGCGGTTCCGAAACAACCTCTTTCACGGCGAGAAGTGGGCGTACCAGCTCCAAGACCAACTTTCGAATTTCACTCACGCCAATGCGGTCTTGATGCGGCTCCTGGAACGACACGGGCAATTGGCCGGTAGTCATCATCACATTTCAAGATCGCCGCGATCAAAAACAGCTATCCGGCGCCTGGCCCCGAGAGCTGTCAGTTCGCTGTCAGCCCCTGTACTCTGACCGCAACGCGCCCTCATCCCGGTCGTACAGCTCAATAATGCTGCTGCCCGGAAGCAGACTTCTCCGGCGACCCGCTCGAGGTCGCGGTTGCGTCCTACGCTTCGACAGTTTCGGATGCGTCTGACGTTGTCGGAGCGCCAGCGGAGTCACTATGTATGCTTGAGGCGGCGCATTTTCTCGCTCACGCCCAGAGGGGTCAAAACGAAATGGCGCGTAAATCGTCCACGAATGATCAATTTGATAGCGGCCGAAAAACCGAAATCACCCTAACGCCACCGTGGACAACGGTGATGGATGGGCAGCATCGTATATTCGCGACAAGGGTGGAAAAGCAATCGGCCAGATCGGATAGCTCAGACCTGGAAGCACTGTTTCTTCAAGAGCGCTCCCGCCTTCATGAGCTCTATATTCGTGAAAAGGAGAAGACTCGTCGGTTCACAATTGGTTTGTCCGCCGGTCTGATTGCAATAGCCGCCCTGATGCCTCTGTTCGCGCCGCAAGGACGAGAAACGCTCTCCTATTCGCTCGCAGCGGTACTCATTGTGTTTGCCGCCGGGGCCGTGGGGCTCCAAACGCTGCGGATGAAGTACAAGGAAGTTGATATTAAACTATCGACGGAAGAAACCCCGCAGTCGCGCAACGCGGACCGTGTGCCTCCACACTGAAAAACGGAGCGCGCAAAACTCCGCTACCATTTTCCGTCACCGATCACTCGTGCTACTTTCGCTGCGATTTGCGTAGTGAAATCAATGTGTAATGCGACAAGACGCAGCGTCTCTTCAGGCGCGCTATTTTTCGATAGCTCCAGAACAATGATGGGCACCTAGCCCGCCTGCTTGCCCTCCAAGTCAGTCGTAGCGTTTGGCCGGGCCTCGCCTGGAAGCTGACATTCAGTATGTCCAGCTAGCGGTCGAAAATGACCGACATATCGAAGTCCATCAAGGCCGGCGTCAGAACGAACGAGGAAAGAGGAAAACGGTTCCATAGTCCGACCGTATGGCGCCAATCGTCAGCAATACGCCAGCCGACCGAGAGCTTGCTATGTGCGATGAGAGGGCGACTCGCAGACGGTGCGCCCCAGTAAACCGACGGCTGGGACGGTTCTCCAAGAATACATGTCTGAATCCTTCCCAAGGCCGCAGGCACAACTTGACCGAATCACTGGCCGTGATGACTATCCCTTTGTTTCGAAGCCGAGGTTTATTCCGGGGCGAATGAATCTTCTGGCGGACCTGGATGGTGCGGGAATGAGCGAACGGTGGCTGGGCGTGCAGGTTTCCGGGGAAGGCGTGATCATGGTCGATGCCGAGGTGCCGAAAGACGGGCCGATCACCATCGTGCTCGATGATTCCTTTAAGCTGGCGAAAGGTGACCGTGCGAGGGCCTTCTGCACGATGTACAGTCGGCTCCATGACTACGCCAAGGAAAAGGGAACCAAACGCGCGTTCATCAAGGAGAGCGCAGTCAGCAAGGGCGGAATGGGCAAGGCCCATCTTTCCGCGGCCGAACTACGTGGTGTCGCCATCGCCGCTCTCGGTTCTGCGTGCGAGGTCAATCTTGTCTCAAAAGCGAGCGTCAGCCGGAACTTCGGTGACCGGAAGATGGACGAGTATGTGAAGGACGAGTCCTTCTGGAAAGAAAACACCGACGGCAAGATGAGGTCAGGCAGCCGCGAAGCAGCCATGCTCATCCTGGCGAGCAGGTGATATGACCGATCTCGTTTCCGCCCTCCAGATCGGCAAAAAGCTCGGGAATGGCCATTTTGGCGAAGTCCATCTTGGCGAGGATCCCGTCCACGGGCCAGTGGCCGTGAAGATGTACCGCGCGCTCCCTGACGAGGATCCGGCAAAATGGGAAGCCAGGAAGGCAGCGCTCCTGCAGGAAGGCGTAAATCTTCGCAAGGCGAAGCACCGCCACGTCGTCCAGGTGCATCATATCGTAAGCTCCCAGACCGACGACGCTGTACATCTGGTGATGGAGCTGTGCGAACGGGGTTCCTTGCAGGATCGATACGAGGCCGGGCCTCTCCCCACACGGGATGTTCATGCAATCGCCACCGATATCTGCCACGGCCTAGGCGCTCTCCACGACCGCGAGATGCTTCATCGGGACATAAAGCCGGGCAATCTACTGATGGATGGCAATGGGGTAGCTAAGCTTGGAGACTTCGGCCTTGTGACCGACGACATCATTCTCGGCTATGCAGACATAGCCGGATACTTCGACCATCTCGCTCCCGAAGTCTTCGAGACCGGGCAGACCAACTCGAGGTCCGACTTCTGGGCATTGGGAATGACGCTCTATCGCCTCCTCCACGGAGATGCTTGGTATCGCTCCAGCCCAGCGCCGCGCTATCTGGTCAGGGACCTCGGATACGCGAACCGTCTGGCATGGTTGCCCCACATATCGTCGCGCTGGCGGCGGCTGATCCGCGCCATGCTCAACGATGACCCGCATGCCAGGCTTGCGACCCACGGCAAGGTGCTCGATAGTCTTGCTGCGATGGCCGGCGATATCTGCTGGGAATATGAATCCGACGGCACGACGAGCAAATGGCGGCGAAACGCAAAGGATCGGCTAATCGAGGTGATCCTTGAGCCTGCGGGGAAGAAGTGGGTGTGGGCAGCGATCAGCCACCCCCTCGCAAGAGGGGTCAAGCGAACTCTCGAAGCATCGAAGGGAGCCGTCAACAAGGCTACCGCTGATCGCGGCATCCGCGCGTTCTTCGAAAGCTGTCTCTAAGCCCTGGCCCGCATTGGTAAGATGTAGTCGCCGGATTCAAGCTCGAGTCTCGTGATCGGGCGACTTCCATGGGCGGCCGCAGCAATCTCACGCCGATCATCACTGCAGGATGCGCAGAAGCGCGGCGGCGTGAAGTCCTCGCCATCCCGCTCGTGTGGTCTTCCACAATGTCTGCAATCAAGATAATGGATCGCCCGTCGCATCGAATCCGCCCCCTGCTACCCGGAACATATCCCGAACATGATAATAGTCAATTAATACCCCGAATAGCCTGCCACCAGCGATAGCCCCAATACTCAGGTAACTTCCTCGTCGGCGAGCGGCTCGTTCAAATCGTCGTCCAAATGCAGGAAGACTTGATCGTCATCGTTCACGATCGGCTCGTCCCAGATTGCGACCAGCCAGCCCGGCCGCGTCGACTTGGACACCGCGCGCAATCCGAGTTTCTTTTCCGACTGGTAGTACGCGGCCAGCTTCTGGCTGTCTGCATCCGAGACCTTATCCCCATCGGGATGGGCTTTGAGGATAACGAGAAGACCGTAACGTCCGAGAACGTGCTGTGCCTCGCGCATCAGGCGCAGTGCAACCTTGCGCCCCCGCAGCGACGGATGCACCCAGACCCGTTCTAGGTGAGCAACCGAGCCGAGATAGTCCATATCAGGCGTCTTCAGGGCCTTCTTTAAAAGCGACATGTCATCCGTGAGGACATGGAATGCGGTCATGGCGTGCTGGCTGCGCATGTCGAAGACATCGAAGTACCAATCGTCTCTAGGTTCTGGCAGATAACCGGGCTGAACAAGGAAGCCTTTTAATTGAGCAAGCGGCGGGCCTGGCACTTCCTCATAGGCGGAATACCTGTGCAGGGTCACGGAGAAGTTCAGAACCTCAGGTGCATCCGCATGCTTGCTGAAGCAGGTTTCGAATTTTAGGTAGCTGTCGTCGTCATCCATGGGCGAATATCCGTAACAACACTTCAGCACTACTTCTCACGGCTTCTTGAAACGGATCAAGCCCTCTGCGCCGAGAAGCTGACATCACGAGGCAGTTTCCTGAATTCGTTTGAATTCCCGCTACCCGCGTTGCAAAGATGCGCGCGGGCGGAGGGGCAATCCATGAGATCAGTGATTATGCTCGCAGTCGGGATGGTGGCGTTGAATGCCGTCGCCGTTAACTATCCGACCACGGGCACGCCATCTGCTTTGCCCTTCTGCTCATGATCGGCGCGATCAGCGCAGCTTGGGTGTAAGACCAAGTTTCCGCCCGCGCGTGATCGCCCTCTCATTGATACGCATGAGCGCATGGCGGTTCTGTTCGAGTTTTCCAGCAGCATCAACCTTGCTCCTCTGCGCCAATCCCATACGGGTGTGGAGCCGCGCAGGATTGTCTTGATGCCACCTAACCGATTTTGCGACTTGATCCGCCGCTGGCTTCGGGCCTCACGGGTGGCGGTCTCGCTGGAAGTCTATGATCACTGTAAGGTCACGTTGGCGTCTTTCCGGGGACCGGATGTACGACCCCCTCGTCAGGGAAGCAAGATTCCGCTTGACTGACCAGAATGAATACTGATTTTCCCACAATAGAGTTGGCGAGTCTCCGCGTACCAGTCGAAGTTCGGGCAATAAATGCAGACAGATGTCCAAGCGGGATTCGATAGTCGCCGAATGATTGGACGCATATCGCGTACGGAACTCTCGGAAGCCGCTCGACCCCGTCTCTCGATTGAGATCGATGCAGTTAATGTCGAAAAATATACGAGTGGCGATTTGAATGAGTTGCACCACTCACCTGACAGCTTTTTCCTCATCCGAATGACATCTACTCCCCGCAAGCTTGCTGAAGTCCTCGGCGCTGAAGAAGCCCAGCTTGTTGAAGGCGCCTGGCTGCAGCTAGTGATTATTCCTAAACGCGCGCGCGGGTTCAACGTACAGATGGCTGAACTCGGCCCTGACGGGTACGAGACGGTCGCCGCCGTATCTCTCAGCTCAGGCGACTATCTGTATAGCGACAGCCCGCTCGAACTTCGGCCATCGCCCGCGGGCGCAGCCGTGCGCGATGCATTACTTGAAGCTAGCTCCCTCGCAGATGACTGCATCCTCCCGGTGAATGCGCGGAGATCCAAAGCGGAAATCTCAGCGATGCTGGAGTCGGTCCCAAAACCGCACCATATCCATGTTTACGACGTGGGACAGGCCAGCTTCGCTGCTCTCAACGACGAGACATCAAATCCGTTGGTCTTTTTCGACGCTGGCTGGCCGCTTGTATTCAATAAGCGCACAGTGCCGCCGAACTTCATGCCGCGCCGGGCCCAATTCGTCATTTTGTCCCATTGGGATTTCGACCATCTCCTAGCGTTCTACAAATTCCGACATCTTCAAAATACGGTTTGGATTGTGCCGGATCAGCGCGTCGGTCCAGGTGCACGGCGGATTGCGCAGTTACTTTTCGGAGCAGGCAAGCTCGTGATCGTAAATGTCGACAAAGTGACGTGTTCTTGGGGTGAGATTACGCGATGCGAAGGAGCAATTGGAAGTACGAATGATACCGGACTTGCGCTGCATGTACTGCTGCAGTCGGGAAGGAACGCTCTGCTCGTTGGAGACGCTAGCTATCAGCACATCCCACTGCCTAGCGAGTATCGACCCCACTTCCTCGTCGCTACCCACCATGGCGCAAAGTTTGAGGGGCAGGTTCCCAGCCCTTTTAGGCCAATCGTCGCCAATCCCTTTGAGGGATTCGTGCCGCCTCGTCTCCATTTGCAAGCAACCTGCGTCGTGTCTGTTGGCCATGGAAATGTTTACGGGCATCCAAAAGCGGACGCGATCAGAGCTCATCGCTCGGCTGGTTGGAACGTGATTTACACAAGCCAGGAGGGAAATCTTGGTACACGTGGGTCGCGCAAGCTGGGGCCTTGAATATCGGAGCGTTTACCGGATTATTCTCGTCGTGCCCTCGGCATCTTGTCCAGGAGAGCAACCATGAAGATTTTGTAGCAAAGCTCCTTGAGCAGGTCGGTCAGTGTCGGCTCGGCCCGGACTTCGGCACCTGCAACAGACCAGTTACAACACAGACCCGTTTGACAAGATGAGAGCTTCATTGAAATGATCCGATCCGCGGCTTCGGCTACAGTGTCACCGTCCAACTGCCGGAGAGAACCGAGAAATACTTCACCAGTCGGGCAACCAGAGCCAAGCGCAGCTTGGCGACTTCCAGAAGGAATCTTGCCCGTCCAATCCGGCAAACGTAATGCGGGTGGGATCCGTCAGCAATCTGTCTTCATGCCCCAAGCCGCGGCACCCATATCGCGGATTCCTCATCCCCGTACGCGCTTGCCATCCCGTCCATCACGCATGCCCCCACCCACGAACATACGACAGCATCCAGCGAATCCTCGAAGGCCTTCATCTCGTATCGTCGAGCGGTGACCGATGGCAACGTCAATGCCGCTGCGACGCCTCGGATCCGGGCATCCAGAAGAGCGACGATCTTGCTCCAGACCTCGATCAGCTTCTCCAGTCGCGCGCCTGGAGCCACCTCCGGCCAGTATTTTCTTATCTTCGAAGCCTTGTATGGCAGCCTCCGCTCCGCGTCCGCCAATTCGATAAGGGCCGGATGCGGGTAGACCTCGATGAGGACGCGCCCGGCAGGATCCGAGACGGCCAGCGGATATCCGATGTCATCGAACCCGATCCGGAGTTCGTCGCTGAGCTTGCCTGGGCGCGTCACGCTCGGAGTGTGAGTGCTCGCAAGCGCGTCTTTCGGAGCTGGTGTGTTCATGCATACTGCGGAGTTGGTGAGACTGGTTCGGATCGGAACACCTCATGGATGGCAATCACCGGAATTGTCAGCAAGAGTCTGAAGGGCATGCGGCTATTCGAACGCCAAGGAAGCCTACCGAGTGGCAACCGCCCCATACGCTAGAGGTTAACCAAATCGAAGCAACCGCCTTCCATAAGCGCGGCGATCACGCTCGAAGCCATGTCCATAGATCATCCACTTGCGCTGACCCTGGCAGTCTGTTCCATCCTTGCGACGTCGCAACATTGATCGGCCGTATCCCCAACTGATTGCATCGGTGCTCGAATTCTTCGACACCGACATCGGTCTCGCACAGCGAGTCCAATTCCAACACGAAGTACCACGGGTGGGTTTCTCGGTGTTCGCCTGGATTGGGTAGCAGACGGCTGCCGGAATGTGCCGTGAAAACAATCCTGCCGTTGAATGTGAACACGAGGTAGTCTTTCGCTGCGAGGCCGCTTCTGAAACTGATCCGAGCTTCTGTCACGCAGAACTTTCCTTGCGGTTTCCGGGATGGCAGCTCCGACTGGAAGAACGCTCGCGCGCTTGCTAGATCCGGGAACTCGTTCCTGCTTAGTTTCACGATGCGCATGCTGGGTGACATGTAAATCTCCGACATTAGGTAGCAAAAACCACCAGACCTGAAACGGCTACCAGACTACCCTCGTTCTATTGGAAAACGGGGCCTCGAATGACTGTAGCGTATGAGTTGAAGCAGAAGCGGGCCGCCCTGACCGAAAGGTTGCAGCAGCTTGAAAGAGAGCGGGTCGACATCCAGGAACTGATCGGCGCACTCGACCGTGTCATCCTAAGCTACGAGCCCGACTACCAGGCATCGGCGCTGACGAGACCTGAACAGGGTAACCGCTCTCGAAAGGCCAAGCCGTCGTCGTCCGAGGTGAAAGCGGCCATGAACGGCGTAAACAAGCGCCAAGCCGTCTTGGAGGTCCTGCGCGAGGCAGGAGAACCGATTTCGGTGACCGACTGCGCAGCGAAGTTTGCAGCCAAGATCGGCATCGCGAGCGAGCCAGCCAATCTCTCAGACATCGCACACCGCCTTTCGGCGGTCCTTACCCAACTGACGACTGCGGGACGCGTTCGGCAGTCCGGACAGTTCGACGGTCGTAAGGTTTTGTGGGAGGTCGCCGCCTAGCCTTCCCAGATCAGGTCCGGCGGCTTGTTGCCCTGCCAGTACCCGCACAGATAGCGTGACGTCGGGCGAGACAGTGCGTGGCCCAGCACCTGGAACGTATGACTGCGATTGCTCACGTGTCGGCAATCCTCGCGCCACGCGAGCTCGGCCACGTACCAGTCGAAGTATTTCAACGAAAACCGATGGTGGATGCCGACATAGGCTCGTTGGACCCGCGAGAAGAAACTCTCGACCTGGTTTGTGTTCGTGCCATCGTCGGTCTGATAGGCCTTTGAGTGGTTGACGCGTTGCAGCTTGTTGAGGCCAGCCAGGTCATTATAGCTGCCGTGCTCGTCCGCGAAGACCGTTGCTTCCCGCGACACGTGATCACGGACGGCAGCCCAGGCTGCGTTGCTGTCTTCGTCTCGGATGATCCGGGTAAACGTCTGGCCTCCCAGTCCGCGTTGGCGGATCGCAAGAGCGCACAAACGCTTCATGTTCTGGTATTTCTTGAGGCGGCGATCAATGCGATCCTCGGCCTTATTCTCAGGACGGATGTGGCCGCCAGCGTACTTGCCGTCAATCTCGACCTCGCTATTGAGCACCATCTCCTCCCTGCGCCACGCGATGGCCTCGCGCAGCTTCATGAGGAGCACCCAAGCCGTCTTGTACTGAACGCCGATTTCACGCGAGAGCTGGAGCGCCGCCTTGCCCTTCACCGAGTTCGCAGAGAACCAGATGGCGATTAGCATCTTTTTGAAGCTCAGCTTACGTGCATGAAACACCGTGCCTGAGGTGACGCTGAACACGGTCTTGCAGGTCTTCTCGGTGCATTTGAAGCGGTTGCGGCTCATCGTGTGGCAGCGCAACGTTCCGCACTTGGGGCAGTAAGGCTCGCCCGCCGTCTCGTGCCAGCGAAGGCGCTTAAAACAGTTGTAGGCAGTCGTATCCCGCATCTTGGCGAGATCGAGCACCGTCAGCGTTCGGCACTCTGGCGACAGCAGGAAGTGCTGGCCCTTGGTCGTGTCCTCGGGGTTCGCCATGGCTCAACCCCTCCGCGATCCGGAGGAAGGTCGGGCGTATTTCCAAGTCCGCGCCCAAGGCACTGAAGGCCAACACCGCAGCGTGCGGGCGATGGACAGCGGTAGGGATGGCGTTGAGGGTCATGTTCAGGCTCCAGAAGTCGACGGCAGGCACAGCGGATCGGCGGCCGAAAATGGCCGCGTGGAGATCAGAGCTGTATGTGTATCATCCTGAACATGACCTAAGTCGTTACCTGCACTTCCTGGAAAAGTCGATCGGAAGAGTTCTAAATGGTTAATTCTCAAGGAGCGATCGACTGCCGTTTGCTGGCGATACGAGCGATGCCCACGGCCGCAAGGGGGCCCATAGTGGGCTTCAGTTTCTCGCGCAAGCCTTGGTCTCAACCCCTACGGCAGTCCGGGATGAGTGATTTGAACGGGGCTCGGCAATTCCCCTCACATTGCCGACTTATCTGCGATGGTAGAACTTTCTGACCGATGCCCTCTAGCGAGCATCGCGATCAGGTGAGCTTCGCACTCTAATGGGTCAAGACCTCTACGCCGCGAGATCATAAATGTCAGCGGACGAAGGTGCCATGCATGCCGCGTGAGTTCCACGAGCACTCCGTTGGCGAGATCACCGGAGACGAGGTCTTCAGGCATATGTCCCCAGCCCAGTCCTGCTTTGAGCAAGTCGTGCTTCGCGCCGAGTTCGTTCACAAGCCAGCGACGCTCCCCGGCGACCGCCACGGTCGACTTCTCGGCATAGGGCTGATTGTCGGTGACGACGATCTGGATATGTCGGCTGAACTCGTCGCGCGCCGCCGCCCGCCCGAGGTTGGCGAGCGGATGGGAAGGAGCGCAGACGGTGACCATCCGCGTGTCGCACAGCCAGTGCCTCTCAAGTGCGCTCGGCTTCAGTTCAGGCACGTCGGCAGCGGTGATTGAGAACACGCACTCCCCATCCAGAACCAGTGCCTCTCCCCCCTGCATCGTCGTCATGCGCAGATTTACGACGGCTGTCGGCGCATCTAGGCCTAACTGCTGCAGGCAGGCGATGAGGTGCCTGCGCGGATAATAGACGTCTACGGCGATCGAGAGCTGTTCAGCGCCTGACGTAGAAATCGAGCGGGCACGGGTCTTCATCTCCTCCGTGCGTGCAATTACCGCCCGCGCGTCGGGAAGAAGGCTTCGGCCAGCCGGAGTGAGCGCCGCTCGCCTCGTGCCACGCTCGAAGAGTTCAACTGACAAGGCCATCTCCAGGGCGGCGATCGCGTGGCTGACTGCCGATTGGGCGCGCAACAGGCTTTTCGCGGCACCTGAAAAGCTTCCCGCATCACATACCGCCACAAACGTTCGGAGTTGGTTGATCGTAACGCTGTCGAGCATGGTGCCATCCAAAGAGTAGATCGATAGAAGCAAAGTTACGTCAATTACATAGATAACGCAATCTGACTAAATAGAACTCGACAAGTCACCAAATCTCATTCGGAAAGGCCGGTTCATGGCTGAGCGAGAACACACAAAAGCATCATCGAGTCGATGGATCGACAAGGCGGTTCGTCTGTTCAGGCCGGAGCATCGACCTCCAGCGACCGCAGTCGTGTCAAAACTTCCACAGCAAAGGTTCAACATGCCCACTCTCCTCGTGATTGAGGCCAGCCCTCGATATGACTATTCCACCTCCCGGAAGCTAACCGCAGTCTTCATCGACCGCTGGAAAGCCGAGAATCCAGGCGGCGACGTTATCGTCCGCGATCTGATGACGACTAACCTCCCATTCGTCGACCTTCCGTGGATCATGGGTGCGTTCACGCCCGCCGAAACGCATTCTCCGGAGGCGGCCGCGGCCATCAAGGTGTCGGACGATCTTGTCGCCGAGCTGAAGTCGGCGGACCAGGTTCTCATCGGCACGCCGATGTTCAACTTTTCCATTCCCGCCGTTCTCAAGGCCTACATCGACCATATTGTCCGCGTGGGCGTGACGGTGTCCGCCGACAACAAGGGTCTTTTGAACGGCAAGAAGGCGAACATCATCCTCGCAACCGGCGGAGATTTCTCTCCCGGTTCTCCAGTCGAGCAGTACAACCTGGCCAGCGGGTACCTACGTCAGGTCCTCGGATGGATTGGCATTGTCGACGTCGATTTAGTCCTCGCCGGACGTGCCCGCGCGGGTGACTATGGCGAGAGGGCAGTCGAGGAATTCGGCGCAGTCGTCTCGGCGGCTGCAAACAAGACCGCCGCATCGCTCGCAGCGGCATCGTGAGGGAGAAGGTCATGAAATACAGCATCATCGGAACTGGCAGTGTCGGCATCACGCTCGCAGGGTTCTTCGCGAAGAACTCGATCCCCGTCGCTGTCGCAAACACGCGAGGACCGTCGGCCGTAGCCTCCTCGATCAAAGGCCTCGGCGACAGCGTCAGGCCGTCGAGCGTCGAAGAGGCGCTGGACGCCGACATCATCTTCCTCGCGGTCCAGTTCCTGAACTTCAAGGACGTAGGCAAGCTTCGCTCGGACTGGTCCGGAAAGATCGTCGTCGACGTGACGAATTCGGCATTTCTTCCGCCAGAGGTCCAGGAACGCGAACTCAGGGGCCGTCTGTCATCGGAAGTGAACGCAGACCGCGTTCCTGGTGCAAAGCTGGTTAAGGCGTTTAACCAGCTTCCGATGCAGGGCCTGACCGCGCCCGTGCCCGCTGGCGGACGTCGCGTGGTCTTCATTTCCAGCGATCATGCCGATGCGAGCGCGGCCGTTGCCTCGATCACCGAGAACCTCGGCTTCGCACCAATTGAAGTTGGAAGGATCGCCGAAGGTGGTCGCCTGATACAGGCGCGCAACGCCCTCGTTTTCCAGAACCTGATCAAGTTCTAGTATGGCTCTCCATGTGAAGGCATTTCATCCCTATTGAGCGACAGCGGTCTTCAACAACACCCGCTGGCGCTCAAAATGTGGTGCCCGCTCTTGAGGCGTTCCTGACAAAGCACGATGACCACTCCCACACGACGCTACAACCAGCGCATTCTACGTCAGGCACGCCAAGAGGGCTAACTCAAATTTCTTTTCTAATTCAGATAGCTAAGCCGACCTTGGTGGTCTTTGCTACCTAATGCCGTAAATCTCCGTGGCCACGACGCTTGGCTGGCGGTTTATCTATTAAACAGGCTAGCGTATTCCATAAGCCGATAGGCGGCCTGCAAGGCTTCATCGATGGCGTCTGCCTGTGCGGTTACGCCTGCTGCCATCTTGATTTGGCGGATGCCAATTGCAAGCGATGCGGTTCCTTCCTTCTGGACGACCGCGATGTCGTCAGGCCATTCCGATCTCAGGTTTAGGATCTCCTCGATCGTCCTGCGCTCGAATCCCAACTCCATCACGCTCTGGTCGAACTTGGACGCCGTCGAAACTTGAAGCCTGTCCCTGCTATAGGCCGTCCCGTTCCGCCATCTCGAGAGCCTCGCCGACCGTCTGCGCCCGATGACGATACGGCTCGATCCTTCTGGCAATCTCATCCAGGTCCCTTCGATCCTTTGAAGGCTTCTTCGGACGATCCTCCCATCGCGCAATGATCTCGTCGATATCTTCGAATGAAAGTTCGCTGCGCGGCTTCCTATCCCACTGCAACCTGCCCTTCTCGTCACGGTAGGGAACGGAGACGCGTCTCGGTACCTTATAGTGGCCGAACATGTCCGGGCCGTTACTTGTCGTGCTGGTCTTCGCACGGCAATTATTCCTGATCAGCGCTCGCAAGCCCAGTGCGATGACCTGGTCTCGAATCCTTTCAATGCGCTGAGGATGCTGTGACAGGATCGTACCGATGATCCTGTCGGCATTGAATCGAGTTCCCCGAGGAGACTTCTCGATGAGCCCCTCCAGAAACGAGTGAAATTCGCGTAACTCCAAATTGCTCAATTTGCCACTCCACAGTTACCATGGGTAGCAAAAGAGATGTCAGAATTCAGGAACAAGTCAAGAACAGAGAGGCGTTGTCACAAGTGTTTTCAGGAGGAACTGGGCGGAACACGATTGCCGGGCACCTTGAGCAGTACCATCCCTCGGTCGATGCCATCGTTGAACAGGACTCCCCTTCGGATCTGGATGCAGTTCTCGATGTCCGGCGTCGACTGGACCGGCTTCGACATGTCGAGCACGAACAGGAATCCGAGCTTCACGTTCGTCGCCTGATAGGTCTTCGCCTGACCGCCGTAGCTTCCCATGATGCTGTTGAAGCTTCCGTCAACGAGCTCCCTCTTGACCTCGACTATGAAGCGGTGCCTGTCGATCTTCACCTCGATGTCGGCTCTGCCGCCGCCGACGCCCCTGATCTCATCGCCCGACGGCATCTTTCCCCTGTGCAGGAATGCCAGAAGATCGGATTGAAGCCTGTTTTCGAGAGGTTTCGGCTCTCCGGCGCGATGAAACAGGTACGCGCCGTTTGGGTCCTGAGCTGCCGTCGCGTCAAGCCGATGTTCCAGGAAGAGAAGGAGCTTCCAGCAGATCATGAGGAAACGGCTGCGGGCCAAATCCTTGAAGTCGGCGAGGCCTTCGAACCTGGTTCCGATCTCGGAAAGGATTCGCTGGATGTTGTCGGAGGCATGGACCGCATCGGCGATCGCACTCTGCTCGATAGCGGTCGCGAGTTCTTCCGAGCCTGCGGCTCCCGAAGACCTGAGCCCTTCGACAAGGGCGACGAACGTCGGCTTTCCGTTCGTCGCCTCAGAGAAAGATCGTGGAGCGTCCAGGACGCTCGCCACGACGTTCGCGAGCGGCGCAAGTTCCGTAGGCGCCGCCGTCGCATATCGGCGCAACCATGTCTGCACCATCGCTGCATGTCGCTGATTGGCCTTGAGGCCATGCTCGATGCGGGGCCGCAGTATCGCTCCCAGTCCGTGATCCGACCGCCCGCCCATTACCGACCGGTTCGCGCAGTAGGCCTCGATGAGCTCGTTCTCGATCGTCGCCGCGCCCTCGAGCCATATCGGGTCAAGCATGGAGGACGAGAGCGCGGCGACCTTTCTCGAAACCGAAGTGAGCGCGGCGACCTGCAGCGAGCGGCTCATGTCGAAGACCCAGCCTTCGCTCGCACCATGGCTGTAGAAATTGGACGCCGCCTCCCCTACCCGATCCGAGGCTTTCTCGAGATCGGTGACGTCCGCGCCCTCGTAGTAGCTCCGCAGGATTCCAATGGCGCACCCGAATGCCGCTACGTCATGGCGTGATGACCTTTGGCGGAGGGCGGATTGGAAATGCTGCTCCGCCACCCCCAGCGCGGCGGCGACGTCGGCGGGTGCGGCTTCGTCAGTCGCATCGCGGAAGGAAATCATTCCCAGTTCGAAATGGGACTGGTCCGCGACTTCAGGGAGGGACATCGACGCCGTGATTAGGTCGCGGAGCCCCTCGACCTTCTCATTCGCGTAGAGCATGCCTGCAATCCTTATGGCATGCGCGACAAAGTAAGGATCGTCGTCGCAGCCATTGTAGCTCAATTCACCCGCCAGTTTCGCGAGACGCTGCGAACTGCCTCCGGCGAACATCAGCGCTCCTCTCAGTGCGGCAGTACGGAAGGACGCTGCGAGCGTTCTGGTGAGTGCCGCCGAAAGGAGATGATCGAAGATCCGCTTCGCGGTGTCCTCGGCGATGGGAAGAAGCCGGCTGACGGTATCCAGTATTTCGTTGAGCGCGATGTCGTTGGTCGTGGCCATGACGACGTCGGCAGCGAACGCACCGATCGAGGTCGATGGTGCAAGGGCGTCGGCCACTGCGACGGAAAGAAACTCGGATGCGAACTCCGAGCGCGCGATCTCCTTGCCACGTGCGAGAATGGCCTGAAGCCCGCCGAAATGCACCGACGTCGGCCGGTCGCCTCGTTCGAGCACTCCGATCATCATGTCATCGAGAGAAGGCATCTAGGTCACCAGAGATAGTCATCCCCTTCAGCATGAAGGCGATGATCCTTGGGGACAAGACGTAGTACGACAGGTTGGGCGATGCCGGTGAAGATCACCTGCACCGTCTTCAGTTCTTCCGTAAGACCCGTCAACCCCTCGATCAGCATCGCGTAGTCCTTGTCGATCATCTCGTTGCTCTTCGGAGAGTCGATCAGAAGCAGACCGGGATGGCGACCGACGCCCTCCCTTTCCGCGACCTTGAGCATGGCGAGCGTGGCGGCGACCTTGAGTCTCGCCTTCTCGCCGTCGGTCTGGTGCCGGAAGCTCGTGGCCGAGCCCAGCTTGACCAGGCGCATCTGGCCTGCTCCGTTCAACTCCACGGATTCAAGGGACACCATCCCGAACTCTCGGGCGTATTTCGCAGTGAGATCAGACACCAATCCAAGGATTCGATCCTGTTCGGCCTTATAGATCGACTTCGTGACGTCCTCGGCCGCAGTGAGGATCTTCAGTTCGTCGGTTGCATCGTCCGTCGCGGCGGTCGCGAGCGTCTCCAGTTCCTTCAACTGCGCGTCGATCAGGAGGATGGCCACCCGCGGATCCTCGTCCGGTCGAACGTCGGCAAGCTCCTTTTCGAACGTCACGCATTCCTTTTCGGCTTCATCCCGATCGTTCTTGGCACGCTTGACCTGCTGGTCGACGGCGGCTGTCCGCTTCTCCTGCCGACCGACCTCCGCAGCCGCGTCTTTCACCGCTGCCTCGGCCCGTTCCAGCGCGTCGGACGAGTCCTCGGTCTCGACGTCCGGCGTCCCGCACACGAGACACAGATGATCTTCCTGTCGCTGCTGCTCGCGCTCGCTTGTAAAGGTTTCGTCGCAGCTCGGGCAGCAGATGGGCTTCAACGTCCGGAAGACGTAGCCCGCTGCGAGGCTGTCTTTGAGGGTGAGAAGCGCCCTGCGGCTTTCATCGTATGCAAACTTCGCTGCCGCGGCATCGTCACCGACGATCTTGATGTTGGTGAGCAGCGCCCTTAGCCGGGCGTCGGCGCTCGAAAACCGTTCCGATGAAACCGCGAGTTTCTTTCTGATGGCGACCGTGTCGACGACAGGTTTCTGCGAGATCTCCCCTCGCTTCTTCTTCAGCTCCTCGATACGCCGTTCGGTCTTCGTGCGGATTCCAGCGGAGAGCGTGTTGGCCTGCGACGCCTTCGTCGCCAGCCTTCCCTGCGCGGCCTTGATGTCGTTGGTCGTGTTCGCCCACGGAAGCCCCATGAACATCTGCATCATCCGGGTCGGCATGCCGGCGATCGCCTGGCTTCCGAACGTTGCGGCAGGATTGGGTTCGATCAGCATCGACGTGAAGAGCCAGTTCCAGCCGTGGGGCGTCTCGACGCTCTTTCCATCCCGCTCCGAATGATTGATGATCGGCTGCAGCCCCAGCTCCCCCATGAAGAAGTCCGACATGGTGCTTTCGAAAGACGTCTCGTCCCAGAACTCTCGAACGACGAGTTCCTTTCCGGCCGTCAACCGCTCGAGCCGGCCTGCGCCCTTCTGTGCGTCCATCACCGCGATCCGGAAGTCGCGCCCATCCAAGGTGAATCCTACAACGACCGACTGAAACCAAGGACTCATGTCGTCTCGGACCGATCGCTTCCCCGTCAGCGCCCAGCGGACGACGTTCAAGATCGTGGTCTTCCCGCGCAGGTTCGCCTCGCTGAGCACCGCCCAGAGACCCGGCGACAAATCATCCCATTCGAAGTCGAACCGGTTCGAGCCGGCACTGCCCGCTTTGACACCCGAGAACCGAATAGAGAAGATCGTCAGACGTTGCGGAACGGCCTTAGTCTGCCGGGCAAAGACTCCGTTCCTGTCGAGGACGGCCTTCACCGTCTCCGGATCGTGTCCGCTCTTGGCGGCGATCATGCCCAGCCAGGCCTTCTTCCCTTCGTCGTTCGGTTGGATCATCGTGTCCGTCATGCTGTCTGCTCCAGTGTCTCAAGTCTCGCCAGGACACGGGCCGCGATCGTCGGAATCAGCCCCCCCGTCTGGGCTTCGTGATATTCCTTCTGCGCATGTTGTCTTTTCTTGAGATCAAAGCCGCCGCGCCCGCGAGCCACTTTCAGTACAAGGTCTGTCCGGGCCCGGTACCATTCAAGAACCGGAAAGGAAGAAAGTATCTCGTCGCGCTTCTTGCGTGAGAAGTCTCCCGTCAGGAAGTCATGGCTCGACTTTCCATCGACCGCCGTACGCGTTCTTGGAAGGACCAGACCGCGCGACTTTAAAATTCCCAACGAAGTGTCCAAGGGCTCGTACGCACCGAAGTACCTTCGTAGCATGGGGATTTTGCGAAGTGAGGGCTCTTCGTTCTCGAATATGATCCTAGACTGCAAGAGCAGCGACGGCTCGGGACTATCTTCATATTGAGAAAGCATCTCGTCAGCGAGGTAGTCGGGGTAGCGGACCCAAAAATCTAACGCCTGCAACCTAGACTCGCCGGTGAATACTTGGTCATGATCGAGATACGCTGGGTCTTTAAATTCAGAGGAGCCTGCAATGATGATGAAAAATATTCGCAGAGCGTCCCGTCGGTAATCGCGTTCGTCCATATGTTATGCTCAGTGATGTGCGTTCGGTTGATGACCAGTACATCATTTTCCTTTATACACCTTAAATTGCAACTCGATTCCACAGGATACATCAAAGAGCGCAGTCGGGCGAAGATCAGCTAGACAATCCGATACAGACGACGCTCATGCGCTTCCTTCCCGTTCGGCACGACTGCGTCCACCGGTATCGACGCGACAAGGATGGAAACGAGCGCGATATCACCGACGCCGATCTCGATTAACTGAACGACGCCCTGCAGGCTGTCGTGAGCCATATCGAGAGTGAATTTGAAGCGAGGATCCAATGTCTCGATGAGCAGTGAACCGTCTCGCTACGTTGTAATTGTTGAGCAGCATGAACGCCTGTAAACTTGGCAAACGGTCGGGAAGCCGACGCGGATTCGAAGACCGCGCGAGCCGGGAAAGATCGCGTTTGCAACCCGGAAAACGCTGAGGTAGGCAAACCCGTTACGCCAGATCGGGTTCCTCGAGCGTAAATCCCTGGATTTTCAGTTCGGCACCGATCCACTTGCGGGCGGTGCCCATGCTTTGTCGGTAGTCGTCGGCAGCCAGAGATAGCGACTCCGGAGACGTGGCGCGGTCGAGGTCTTCGAGAGACCATCCATCGACCAATCGCTTGCTGATTGCGAAGCAGGTAGCCTTGCCCACCCGAAAGGCCATGGATCGCTGCGCCGCCTTCAAGATGATCCTCCGTAGTTCCTCCGCTTCGGCCTGCCCTGCAAAATGGAGCTCAAGCTCCGAGGCCATCCGTTCGACAGCGGAGTAGAGCCCGTTGATGAAGAGCGTCTGGGCGTCCTTGTAATAGCGCCCTGCGCGTCCCTTCATCTGCTTTTCGTCGATCTCCGTCGGGTCATCCAGAATTTCGATGGTTGGGGCACGCTCCAAGGCCTGTGACTCCTTGGACAGCTTCGCACCCTCCGGCGCCTTGCGGACCTTCTTGTCAGTCGCCCTCTGACCGCCGGTCCTCTCACCGCGAAGGAAGCGGTCTTCCTCGCCGTCGACGGAATCGACGGGCGCCGAGCTGGCCTCATCGAGGCCGAGGTCGCTGTCGTCAGTGCGATCCGGTGCCTTGAGAGATTTCGCGTACGTGTTGGTGGGAAGGCGAAACTCGTCGAGAAGCTTTTGAAGGTCTTTCTGCAGATCGTCGAGGTTTTCGTCCCGGGGTGGATGAGCTTCCCGGATCACGTCTTTGACCCACTCCGGCATCAATTCGCGAACCTTCGCTGCGTAATCGTCTGTCGAGATGACGTTGCGCTCCGCGACCGTTGTGAGGGCGTCACGGTACTGGTTCGGCAGCGCGTCGTCCTCAGGCAGGAATATCTCGACCGTCAGCACGGTCGAGCCGAACGGAATGCCGTAGTTGGGCGCGACCGCCGACCATTTCTTGCCGGTGCGGAAATCGTATCGTTCGCCCTTGTGGACGAGCGCGCAGAACGTGGTAGACGACGTAGCAGGGTTACTGAGGGCGCTTAGCGAGTGGCTGTAGTTCGCGTGCTTCGGATCGTGAATGTAGTGAATTCTGACATCGGTTTCAGAGCACACGACGGTCTCCGCGTTGGGCAGTGCTGGAACGACCTCCTGCAGGGTTTTGAGCGTTCTTGTCCTCCCGGTCTCGTCGCGCCCCCCGCCTTTCGTCAAGGACACGTCGAGCACCACCTTCACGCCGGAGCGAAATTCCGCGAAGCGTCGGAAGATCTGCGTTGGGACATAGCTACGGTCGACCCTGATATCTTTTCCGATAGGTTCCGAGATAGTGTCGTGCTCGTCGTCTTCCCCCATGAGCACGACTTCCGTCCAATCGGATGACAGGTCGACCGTGTGTCGTAACGCGTAGCTGACGTCGAAAACGGATTCTTCCCTGCCCTGGACGTCGAAGGTGAAGCGGACAAATGTCTCGGCCTCATCATCGTAGCCGATAGTGACCTCGTGCACGACACCGTTCTTGCAGGACCGGTACCGGATACCCGCAGGCGATACGGTGAGGCCAGAGACCTTCGCGCCGATGCCGAAGTTTCCCTTTATCGACATCTGCTTATTGATCGAAGCCGATATGTTCGTCGCGGTCCGGAGTTCCGTCGCATTCATTCCAGGACCGGTGTTCCAGAAGGTCAGCTTCCGAACACCGTCGATGGACGTTGGATAGATGCGTACCAGTCTTTGTCCCTCGGGAGCGAGCGCGGCACTTTCCTGGGCGTTCATGAAGAATTCGCGCACGAGCGTGTGTCGGGGCGCTTGTCCGATCAGGCGATTGATAAGGAACCGGTCATCCTGGATTGTCAGGCGTTCGAAGCTCATCGCAGATTACCTTCCTAGAGTTTGAAAATGTCCTTTCCCGCCTCAGACGTGGATCCGAACTTCCGTTCCAGATCAGACGCGGCGTCACGCAGCGCCTTGATGATCTTTTTCACATCGCCTTCATCGAACTCGTAAGCTCTCCGGTTCGAAAGATTGCCGATCTTCCGTATCGCATCCAACGCCGCCTGGGTGCGCCCTTCGGCAAGCTTCACGAATTTCTCTCTTCTTTCTGACATTAAATCTCCTCGAAATTCACGGCAATATATCCCTATCAGCGAACACAGTTGTCAACGTTATTGCGCATACTTCGGTGAATTTCATGGAGATATTTGCAGAATCGTTGATGACGAGAGGCCCAGAGTTCGCCCTTGAGTGGATATGATGGCAGATTTCAGTGTCACGCCGGGCGATTGGGATCTCATGTTCGGCCGCGCGGAAGCAATTGGCCTGCGTACCAGATCACGATTTCATTCGGGAAAAGAAGCAAGTAGGTTTCGCGCCATGGCTAACCAAGCAAGCGCCCGGGATGGTCAGCGCCACGGCCGATTATGTCAGGAGAGGATACGCGATCGCGTTCCCAAAGCTACTTGTCCGAGTCTCTGGGCGCGCTCTTCTTCAGCGTTTCTCTGCGCCTCCCCTGGCACACAATCTTGCGTCCGACATTGGCAGGCACGAATCCTGTCTTTGACAGCGCTTCGCCAAACGTTTTGTTGTCGCCCGCCGGTTTCCCGATCGGGCCAGGGTCGCTGGCTTTGTTCACATCGTCCTTTCCACCTTGTGGCATCCCAGTCTCCATTTTCGACCGCTCGCTGTCGTTTATCCTACCACACATTTAAGGCAATCGACCTGACACTGCCGGTTGCCACAACGTTTCGCAACAACGCGCAATCGCCGGCGCCGCGAGATCTTTGATACACGCAGGTGCCAAGATCCTTCGTTTACTCGCGACGCCCGTGGCTCGAATTTGAACTGCAACAAGGCGTTCAGGCTGTCACCATGCGAACGCTCAACGAAAATCGCTCGGCTGGGGATGCCAATCCGAGCGATCGCCTGCTCAAGTATCGGGCGCAGGTTGCAGCGCCCCCTTTACCGACCTGCAAGTGAATTTGAAACTCCGCCAAAGCTGAAAAAGCGGTTCAGGAACACGAACACGATCACGGGTGGAGCCATGATGATAAGCGCCACTGCCATGATGGCCCCCAGTCCGTGGCATCGGCGGTAGCCAGGAACGAATAGATCGCAACGGACATGATCCCAGGAAGGGAGTTGCGCAGTACGATCCGGAAGAAGCCACCGAAGACTGAACACCCGTCGATCCACGCAGCCTCCTCCAGGGAGATGGGAATGGTGTCGATGTACGAAGCCATCATCCAGGTCGTCACCGCCACGACGCCTGCAACATAAAGCAGCGTTACCCATGTTGAATTGGGCGAACAGAATGAACAACGGGATGACCGACGGCGACATCAAGCGCGCCAGGTCAAGCCTGTCGGTGACGCCCGCGGCGCCGACGCCCACTCACCTAGTTCTTTGCCGCCAGCCTCTTCGCCGCCCTCTCGAGCCCTCTCGCAATCTCTTCGACTCGTCCGATGAGCTCGCCGGGTTTCGATTCCCGCCATACCTGTCGCCAGTCCTCCGATCGCGACGGGTCGTATGCAAGCAGCCTGAAGCATCCGCTCGGCATCTCCTTCACCGTGGACCAGGTGTATCCGACATGCCGTCCCTTCCACTCCGTCACCGGAACAAATTTGCCGTAACCGGCATATCTCACATTGACGTCCTTGCTTGTCTCGATGATCGCTAGGCCGACCGGGATCGAGCCGATGTACACCACTGTCGGCTGCCGTGCCGACGCAAGAAGTTCCTCACGCTGTCTCCGGCCAGAAGAAGGCGGCTCCCTTGGATCGATGGAGACCCGGGCAAGCTTCTGGAACGAGCCAGCGATGACGACATGGTGGCCCCGAGCCTCGAGGGCCATGAAGAGTCTATCGGCAAACTCCAACGCCGACGGCAGCCCCCGGCGCGAAACGGTCACGTCTGCCCGGTGAAACTTGTTCGGTAGCCTAAGATACTCGTCGACATCGTCGGACTGCTTAGCCGCGGCTTCGAGATGGCGGCGGGTATGGCTCACGAGCGGATGCTCGGCTTGGGGCTCCGCCGCCGACTGATTGCGGAACACGCGCGTGTAGAGCGGCTTGATGAAACCGCGCTCCGACGTGTCGCGGGACCACGATCCCGGATTGAAGGGACTGGGAGGAGGAAGAGGCGGCGTGGGCGGGGCCCGTCCCACGGACTGCAGACCCCAGTGGCCGGGCTTAGGTCGCGGCACCTCCAGAGCAGTGCAAACCCGCGCGAGATAGCTGCCGGACACGCCTAGTCGTCGCGAGGTTGCGGCGACCCCCTCGGCCCATATCAGATCGAAAAGCTCCTCGCGCGTCATTTCGACGCTTTCCGGGGCCTGGTCTGATTCCAACGCGAGTCCCATTCCGGCGCCTCGTTCTCCTCCGACTCGAGGCTGTGGCTAGGGTCATCGATAATGAACTTCAACTCCTCCGCCCATAGGTGCAATGCATGGCGGCGCTGCATCTTGAACGAGTTTAGATTATAGGTCTCCTCGAGCGCTTCCTTCATGTGCCCGATCACCGCCTCGGCGACATCAAACGGAACACCGAGATTGCTGAGCGCAGATCTGCCGGTACGCCTGTTGTCGTGCAGCGTCCAATGCTGGGGCGGAGCGCGGCCCGGATTGTCAGCAAGGTAGATTTCAGTCATCTTTGCTCGGAACTTGTCGATGTCGCCTGAATTGAGGCCCATAGGCGAATGACCGTCGTTCCGGCTGAAGACGAACGGCCCGTGCCTGTCGGACTGCCTGCTCCTTATCCGCGCGAGCAATTGCATCATAGGAACCGACAGAGGTACCAACTGGCACTTGCCGTTCTTGAAACGACAGGCCGGTATCGTCCAGAGCCTCTGCTCCATGTCAAATTCGGACCACACTGCCAGTCGTGTTTCGTTCTTTCGTTGAAGGCTAATAATTAGCGCCCTGCAGCATTCGTCGAATGGGTAGTCCATCGCGTCGCAGGCCACCCAATACGCGCGAATCTCCCTTGAATCGTGCTTCCTGGTCCCTTTGTTTCGCTTCAACCCCATGTCGGAACTCTTCAATCTTTCGACGGGAGAGTGTTCCATTCCGAAATCGTCGACCCGCGCGGGCGTTGTCGCCCACCTGAAGAACGTCTTGATCAGGCTGAATACATTGTAGGCCTGCGTGGGCGCGCCGCGGTTCCGGATCGCTTCGATCGCGCGCTGCACGTTGGCGCCCTTCACATCGCGGATCGGGTCGTCGAGCCAGGGAACGCGTTCGGGGTCGAGAAACTCTCGGCGCAGTGTCGCTCCGTCCTCGTCCGCCTTGCGGTTCTGCGCGCGGAATGGCAGCGTGGCGATGTAGTCTTGAAGCACATGACGGAAAGTCTGCCTTTGATATTTTTCTGCCTCCAACTCGGCACGGGTCGCCTCCTCCCGTGGATCGACCCCTTTCCTGTTTAGGGTGCTCCAGCGGATGACGGTTTTTCGAGCGGATTCCAACGAGGTCGTGAAGGCGTCCCCGATCTTACGGGTGGCGGGTGCCTTCGCCTGACCGAACCTGGCACGCATCACGAATGTCTTCATTCCCCCCGCCCCGACGCGCACCAAGAGCTTGGAGACGACGCCATCTCGGACGAAATAAGGTCTGCTCTGAGAGGGGAGCGCGTAAATATCGCTCTCACACTGGAACGTTCGGGTCATGTGGATACTCCTTCTAGCCGGGAGGGGGCGGCCGTAGGGCGCCCCGCCCACGTGAAAGGAAATCATCATGCTAGATAATAGTCAATTATATCATGTAGTTACATACCTCTTGACGGCTAAAGACCTTCTGTGGGTGCTACTGGCGTTTCTTGCACGCCCCGCCTTTGCGACGGTGCGGTCGCAGCGAAATTCCATCGGTACCCGAATGGCGCCGGTCGAACCGCGGGAGAAATTTTGCTTCTACGGCGAGGACAGTTGGTCGTGAGAGTTGGTTGCCAGACAACTTTAGTTGGGGACGGACTCAGCAAAGCCTCCCTCAAGCGTGACGCCCCACTTGTGATATTTTTGTCACACTCGCAAGATTTCTTGGCCGCCAGATGAATCCATCCAAGGCCCCTTACCGATAGGATTCCCGTCCGTTTCGTCTCATTGTCGAATCCTCATAGGTTGCACATCGCCGAAGGACTCCCTGCAGCTCTCGGCGCGGCTCGCTCTAGGATTCAATCCTTCTGCGCAATAGGACCTCGCACCTGCTGTTTCTTCACTCACAAGACGATAACACACAATTTGATTAAATGGTAGCCTTTATGATCACGCTGTAGTCTTTTTGTGCCTTTTCGCCAATTTTGGAGAAGTGCCCGCCCGATGTCATGGTCGATGCTGTCGCCGGAAGCCGGCTCGCTGCCCGGCAACGGTGAGCCAGCCAGGGCATGAGAACGCCGTCCGGAAGCCACGTCCGTCGTTGTCAACTTTCAATCAAAAGTTGTCTATGCGACTGATCCCCGACATTGTGGGTCCGCGGCGACGACGCCGCGACACCAAGGCGAAGGGAGCACGAGAATGGCCCGCAAACCGTCCGACCCTAGGCGGCTCTACAGCATGCGCGAAACCTGCCGCCGGACCACCCTGTCGGAAAGCACAATCAAGCGGCTGATACCCGAGGGACTGTTTCCCGAATGGCACCTCATTTCAGGGCGCCGGAAGGCCTTTTATGCGGATGAGGTCGATGACTGGATCGCGAATCCACCGCCCTTTGATAAGCTGCTATCCGCTCGAAAAAAGAGCCCGGCTTCCGCCAAAAATAGAAGGCCGCCGCCCGGCAAGAAATAGCGGTCCTGGAGTGGCGCAATGGACGTTCCCAGCGCGTCCGTTGCAAGAAATGATGTCGCAGCCGGATTTCGTGACCGGTCGAGTCCTGCCCGGCGTCGAAAAGACGAATGTTTCCGGACGCACCTGACCCCCCAGCCAAGCGGTTAACAGTCATTTGATTTGGGAGAATCGTCGCCTTGAGTCCTACTTCCAACGACCCAACCAATTGATAATATGAGATATTCATCATATTGCCGGCGCGGCCGCACATTGCGGCCGCCCGATGTCAGGATCCGGGGGTGAATTTGGTGGGCCCGGAGGGACTCGAACCCCCAACCAAGCGGTTATGAGCCGCCGGCTCTAACCATTGAGCTACAGGCCCTGCCGGATGCGTCCGGTTGACCGCGGGCCAATGGCAGACCGCGGATGGGACTGGCTCTAGCGGAAAACTGGTTTTCCCACAAGACGTTGCCGCAATCCCTACACAATCAATCATCAAGAAGGGTGCAGGGACGAAACACAACCGGAGAGAACCCATCCATGACACCCACCTACTTCCCTCGCCGCCTCAAGACCGTCGTCCTGGCGGCTGCTTTTGCGGGTATCGCCAGCGCATCTGCCCTTGCGCAGGAGAATGCGCCGCGTGAAGCCGTGATCACCGTCTCCGGCGAAGGCCATTCGAGCGTGGCACCGGACATGGCGATCCTGTCGTTCAGCGTCGTCAAGGATGCAAAGACCGCCAAGGAAGCGCTTGATGCCAACAACAAGGCGATGGCAGACGTCCTCAACGCACTGAAGAGCGGCGGCATCGCCGACCGCGACCTGCAGACCTCGGGCTTCGCGGTCAACCCGCAATACCAGTATCCGGACAATAGCGACGGCAGCAACCGCCAGCCGGTGCTCACCGGCTACCAAGTTGCCAATTCCTTGACCATCAAGGTGCGCGACCTTGCCAAGCTCGGCGAGATCATCGATCAGTCGGTGACACTCGGCGTCAACCAGGGCGGTTCGATCCAGTTTTCCAACGACAAGCCCGAAGCAACGATCACCGAGGCCCGCAAGGCGGCAGTGACGGATGCCGTTGCCAAGGCCAAGGTGCTTTCGGAAGCGGCCGGTGTTTCTCTCGGCCGCATCGTCGAGATTTCAGAGAACTCATCCCGGCCCGAACCGATGCCGATGATGCGCACCATGGCAAAGGAATATGCCGCCGATGCCGTGCCGATCGCAACGGGAGAAAACAGCTACAACGTCACGGTCAACGTCACCTTCGCGATCAAGCAATAGTAGCGCATCGCAGACGACCGTGGAAAAACGGACCCCGCTTCGGCGGGGTTTTGTTTTTCCAACAAGCGCTGCGTACAGAGCGGCAAACAAAAACGCCCCCCGCGGCGAACCGCGAGGGGCTAAGACTTTCCGCCGGCCGGGGGAGACAAGGCGGAAAGAATGCGGGGGCCGAACCGGTCAGCCGCCGATGAACGGGCAACCGCGTGCATTGGCGAAGACGACGCGGCGATATTCGCCCCAGCGGCGGCCTTCGACGACGACACGGCGCGGCGATACGTCGACGACGCGGGCATGACGCATTCCGTGAGCGCGTGCCTTGTCGGCCGCAAGCCAGGGGTTGCAACGACCGCGGCGCTCATGGCCCCAGCCCTGGCCCTGATCCCAGCCCTGGCCCCAGCGCGGGCGGTGGCGGCGGTCGCGATCCCAGTCACGCTCGTCGCCGTAGCGGTCGCGGTCACGATACTGCACATCGACGACACCGCCGGAATGAATGCCGAAGGTCAGCGTATCGGCGGCGGCCGGCGTGACAGTAGCGCCGAGGCCCGTCAGACCGATGAAGCCGGCAACCACCAGTTTTGCAAAAATCTGTTTCATGACTGTTTCTCCTTGTGGGTCCAAAACTCTGAAAACACAGCCCGTCTCTTTTCTCGCAGGCGTTGGGATCAAGGTATGGCGGTGCGGCTGAACGGAAACGGAATCCACCGTTCATCCGCGGTTCAGGCGGACGGCTGGTCGTAAGGCCAGATCGGCTCAGCGGGCCAGCATCTTTTCGAAGACGCGGATGTTGCGATAGTGGCTAAGCCGGGTGACGGCGCCGTTTTCGAACTCGAAGACGAAGACGCTCGGGATCGAATAGGACTGGCCGCTGGCTTCTGGAAAACCCAGCATGGTTTCGCGGTAAACTCCGCGCGCTGTCGCATCGACGGCGACCCGCTGGCCGAAGGCATCGTGCATCAGCACCATGTCGCTGAAGCTCTCGTCAAAATGGCGGAAATAACTCATCACGCCCATGCGCAAGGGGCCGGCGCCGATGGTGCGCTGGCCGATCAACGAATCGAGCGCCACGTCTTCATCCAAAAAGGTCCCGATCGTCTCGAAATCCCGCTCGTTCAGGGCTTGCATGAAGCGGCTGGCAATGGTCTGCGCGTCGGTCAATGATCTTCCCCCTGACAATCGGGCCGGGCGCCCATGCGCTGCCGGCGGGTATAACGCCAAAGCCCTGATTTTGTTCCTGAATGGAAAGCGAAGCGGATCGTAGGCCTTAAGATTGCACCGGGCAGCACGATCCTGTCCAGTGCAAAGCCGTGTTCATCCTCCCAGATGCAGGACGATCTCGCGCCGATGCGGCAGATCGCGGTGCTCGAACAGATAGAGCCCCTGCCACGTGCCGAGCATCAACCGGCCGCCGGCAACGGGAATGCCAATCGACGTCAGAGTAAGTGCCGCTTTGATATGGGCGGGCATATCGTCCGGCCCCTCCGCCGTGTGGACGATCCAGCGCATCGAGGGATCGTCGGAGGACGGCACCAGCCGCTTGAAGAACTGGACAAGATCGCGCTTCACATCGGGATCGGCATTTTCCTGGATCGTGAGCGAGCAGGAGGTGTGGCGAACGAAGACGGTCAAAAGCCCCTCCGCCTGCCCGGATTTGCGGATGAAGGCTTGAGCCTCGTCCGTGAATTCGTAGAGACCGGCGCCGCGGGTGGAGAGGCTGATGATGGTCTGGGGCATGGCGTCCTTTTTGCGGCCCGCCTGTGCTGAAAGGCAGGCGGGCCTGATGCTGTTGCTCAGGCGGCCGTCATAGCTCCAGGAAACTCTTGAAGCCACCATAGATCATGCGCTTGCCGTCGAAAGGCATGGTCCATTTGTCGCTCGCAAGCCGCGGATCGGCCATGACCTTGGCGTTGATCGCATCCCGCTCCTCGCGCGAGGGATAGGTGATCCAGGCAAAGATCACCACCTCATCGTCCTTTGCCTGGACGGCGCGGGGAAAGGAAGTGAGCTCGCCATAAGGCACATCGTCGCCGATGCACTCGACATAGGAGAGCGCACCATATTCCTTCCAGACGCTGCCTGCGGTGTTTGCCATGACCTTGTAGGCCTCGATGTTGTCCTTTGGAACGGCGACGATAAATCCATCGACATAGGGCATTGCGTGTCTCCTCCACAGTGAACACGGGGAAAGACATGGGGCAGCAAGCCGGATCGTCAACGTCTGCCGTCGGTCCAAAGCGTTTCCGGCAGGCAACTATCGGCAGCCGGCCATTCCTCGCAGAGCGGCGGTTCTTCAGGGGCAGCCTGTGGCGGATAGATCGGGCGATCGAAATAATCATCCCGGCAAACATACCAATAGGTGATGAAGGCATCGAGCCAGTCATCATCGGCACCGGCAATACAGGTCGGCAGCCAGGCGGTGAAACCCGGCTCGCCGGAGAGTTCGGAAGGAATTTCGCGATGCTTCAGCCTGCCCTCGCAGAACTCCGCGCGGGCGCAGCGGCGCACACGGCAAAAGCGCGGAATCTCCATGCGGCTTGCGGCCGCCCGCGACAGACCGACGAACAGCTCGAACGGCATCGGCAGTTCGGCAAAGGGGGACTTCAGAACCGGCTCTTCCATCCGCACACACCTTCTCCTTCACGCGGCGGCTTTTTCGCCCGTGGCTTGAACCATCTGCAAGTTTCGCCGGCCAGGAGGACGGCGGTATCGGCCGGGGCACATCGGGTGCCTCAGGTAAGATAGAATAGGTGACACGCGATGTGCCCCGCTTCGGTGTCTTTTGCCGCGCTTCTCAGGTTCTTCTGCGCTTTTGCCTTTTCAGGCAGAAGCCTCCAATGCCCCGGCCCGCCGCTTATCCGCGGGCTTTTCAATGAGGCGGGGCCATCCTGGACCGTCAAGACGGCGTGATGGCCCGGCACGCCCGGCTCATTTGCGAACCGGAGGAGAACCGCCTTTCACGCAGCCCCGGGGATTTCGCGCGCGTTTCGCCAAACCATCCGGGCACCGGCCCCGCCTCGCCGGCAACGCAAACCGGTGTATCCGTGGCAGGACGAGGTGATTGTAGGCATGGGTGAAGGGCGCGGGGATTTGCGGGGCGAGACTTCTCAATTGAGCGATACAGTTCTCGCGCTCCATATCGTGACAAGGCACACCTTGCCAAATACGTAGAAGGATTGCGACTGGCTGGCCTTCCGGAGTAAATCGGTGGTTATTATCATCACAACAAGCGTCGCGATGATATTACTGCCGCCGGCGAATGGCATCACCGGCCCCGTACACGGTGGGAAACGCTCGTTGGCCAAATTTCCGGCGATGCCAATGCCTCACTCGATGCCATAGATTGGTTCAAGGTCACCTTTCGTACTTGCTGCGGACAGACAGACTTCCGCGTTTGTTACTGTAACGTACTTGCATTTTTGTAGTTAACGGCGCTCAAATAGATTCCGGGTACCAGACATTGCCAATGGTCCATTGCACATACTGTCATAGTCTTTTCGCCGAAAAATAACGGCGTATGCCTGATATCTTCTCGGCGACACAGCAAGTTCCAAAATAGATGTTTTCAAACGATGCCAGGTGACGAGCCGGAACCCCTCGCTGCCGAAAACGTGCATTCCGATCGATCTCTAGGGAGGAGCATCTTATGTCTGACAAAGAATTACGGCCCACCCGTCATTATTCTGCAGAACCTCGCCTCAATCGCCGCAGCGTATTGCTCGGAACCACCACCCTTGCACTCGCAACGGCGCTGGGGAGCTTGAGTGCGCCGAAATCAGCGCATGCACAAACCGAAGCCACGCCTACTGGTAAACCCAATATCCTTGTCATTTTCGGCGACGATATCGGTTACTGGAACACCAGTGCGTACAATCGCGGCCAGATGGGCTACCGCACCGCGAATATTGACCGCATCGCCAAAGAAGGTGCGATTTTCACCGATCTCTACGCCCAGCAGTCCTGCACTGCCGGGCGTGCCGCCTTTATCACCGGGCAGAGTTGCTTCCGCACCGGCCTGCTGAAGGTCGGCCTGCCGGGTGCAAAGGAGGGACTGTCCGAGAAAGACCCGACGCTTGCCGAACTGCTCAAACCCCAAGGCTACGCGACTGGCCAGTTCGGGAAGAACCACCTTGGCGACCGCAATGAACACCTGCCCACCGTTCACGGCTTCGACGAGTTTTTCGGCAACCTCTACCACCTCAATGCCGAGGAAGAACCGGAGAACGTCGATTATCCGAAGAATCCCGAATTCCGGGCCAAGTTCGGCCCGCGCGGAGTCTTGCGTTGTCTCGCAACCGAGGCCGACGATCCAACCGAGGATCCCCGCTTTGGCCGGATAGGCAAGCAGAAGATCGAAGATACCGGCCCGCTCACCACGAAGCGGATGGAGACCGTCGACGAGGAATTCTTGGGAGCGGCCAAGGATTTCATCAACCGACAGCATCAGGCGGACAAACCCTTCTTCTGCTGGTTCAACTCGACCCGCATGCACATTCACACCCACCTCAAGCCCGAATCGCAGGGCAAGACCGGCCTGGGCGTGGAAGCCGACGGCATGGTGGAGATGGATGGAATGGTCGGCCAGCTCCTCCAACAACTCGACGATCTCGGGATTGCCGACAACACTATCGTGCTGTGGACCACCGACAATGGCGCGGAGGTCTTTTCCTGGCCCGATGGTGGCACCACACCATTCCATGGCGAGAAGAATACCAGTTGGGAAGGCGGTTATCGCGTTCCCGGCATGATCCGTTGGCCGGGTGTCGTCAAACCCGGCACAGAGATCAATGACATCGTGTCGCACGAGGATTGGGTTCCGACACTCGTGGCTGCCGCTGGCGAGCCGGCGGTCAAGGACAAGCTTCTGACAGGGTACGAAGCGGCGGGCAAGACCTTCAAAGTCCACCTCGACGGCTATGACCAGCACGACCTTCTGGCCGGTAGCGGGCCGAGCAAGCGCAAGGAATTTTTCTACTGGACCGACGACGGCAGCCTTGCCGCCCTGCGTTATGAGCGCTGGAAAATACTGTTCATGGAACAGCGCGCTGTGGGTCTTGATGTTTGGCAGGACCCGCTGGTGACGTTGCGCTTGCCGAAGATATTCGACCTGCGCGCCGATCCCTTCGAAGTCGCGAACTTCGACTCAGGTGAATACGACAAGTGGCGCGTCGACCGAACATACTTGCTTGTGCCAGCGCAGGCCTTTGTGGGCCAGCACCTACAAACCTATGTCGATTTCCCGCCACGGCAAAAGCCCGGCAGCTTCTCGCTCGACGAGGTCCTGGCGAAACTGCAGGAGGGCAGTAGGAACTAATCTGAACAAAGTAGAGATCTGCTGATCTCTCTTCAGTCGCGCAGGCACTGGCGGCCTGCGCGACCGGTTCATTCCTCGCTTCCGCCTCTCACCCCTCGTTGTGGTTCTCGTGAAACCCGGCGCTGCCCTTGCGCCAATAGCCTGCGGCCTTGATCCACGACCGGTTGTGACCGCGTTCTTCGACAAGGTATTTGCGCAGGAGCTTCACCGTATCGTTTTCGCCGGCGATCCAGATGTAGCCGTCGCCTTCAGGCAAAGGCAGAGCCGCGACGGCGGCGAGCAAGGGAGCGGGGTCGCTGGCGCTTGACAGCGGGCGGTGGATCCAGCGGGTTTCGAGAGTGGCTGCGGTTTCGAAGACTTGTTCCTCCTCGACGCCTGCAACGGTGGCGATAACGATCGCCGGGACCTTCGCGCGCAGTTCCTCGAGCCTACGGCCGATGGCGGGAAGTGCGGTTTCGTCGCCGATCAGCAGATACCAGTTGAAATCATCGGTGACGACGAAGGAGCCGCGCGGGCCGCCGACGCCGAGTTTCGTGCCGGGTCTGGCGGCGGATGCCCACTCGGTGGCGGGACCGGCTTCGTGGATGGCAAAATCGACGATCAGCTCGCCGCTGGCGGCATCATGGCGGCGCGGGGTGAAGTCGCGCATCGGCGAGGTGACAGTCCCCTCCGGCAGAGCGGGCGCATCGGGGCCAACCGGCCAGACGGGCACATCCTGCCCGGACAAGGGCAGGCACAGCTTGACGTGATCGTCATAGCCGGCGCTGACGAAGCCTGTCAGGTCGTCGCCGGTGAGGGTAACGCGGACCATTTGCGGGGTGAGCCGCTCGGCCGTCTTCACGGTCAGGAGACGGCGGCGCAGTTCGTGGCGGACGCGCGCGACGGCGTGTCTTTCGGTCATGGGAAGTCCTTGTAATTGCGGGCGGCTCTAGCCGCGATTGATCTCTTCGACGGCGCGGCGGAGGATGTCCGCGAGCCGTGCCGCCTCTTGCGGCGAACAGCCCCGCTTATGGAAGAGTGACGCCTTGATGGCCTGGCGGGCAATCTCCAGCGCATGGTGCCCATGGGCTTCCGGGTCTTCGCCCGGCGCTGCCCCCCGCCCTTCGATGACATCGCGCACGGCATCCATCTTGGAGCCGATGCGGCCGAGCCCTTCGATGATGCGGTCGGCCCCTGCCCGGTCGGCTTCAAGTGCAGCGCGGCCGGCGTCGGTGATGCTAAAGAGCTTCTTGTTGCCGTCGGCTTCCGCCGTGGCATGGCCGATTTCATCGAGATAGGTGAGCGCCGGATAGATCATGCCGGGGCTCGGCACATAGAAGCCGCCGGACAGCTCCTCGATGGTGCGGATGAGTTCGTAGCCATGGGCTGGCTGGCGGGCGAGAAGCGCCAGGATCAGCAATTGCAGATCCGCCGACGAGAGCTTGCGCCCGGCGCGAAAACCGCCCGGAGAAGCAAAGCCGCCTTCGAAACGTGCAGGGCCGTGGCGTCCGTGGGCCTGGCGATCTCGGCAGGAGCCGTCGTGATTGGGGTGTCCATGATGTCCGCCGTGACGTCCGCGCATGGGAATTCCCTTCTTAAAATATAACATTGGATATATCTTAAGATATGTTTTTCGATTAAACAAGGGCAAACATGGCGATTTTTTCGACTGGCTTCTTTCGGGGAATGGGCGTTGACTGGGGGGAGAGAACAGGGGCGGTGGCGGGCAAAAATTTTGTCGCGCCTGTCGAAATTCCGGCAGCCCGCTCGTCATAGAACGTAATATTCACAAAAGAAGGAGAAGAGCATGCAGAAGATCACGCCGTTTCTCTGGTTCGACGACCGCCTCGACGAGGCGCTGGAATTCTACACAGCGATTTTCAAAAACGCCAAGGTGACCTATCACAAGCGCGGCCCGGACGGGAAAACCTTTACCGCCGCCTTCGAGCTGGAAGGCCAGGAATTCATGGGCCTGAATGGCGGCCCGCACTATCATTTCACGCCCGCCATCTCCTTCTTTGTCAAATGCGCCGATCAGGCCGAGGTCGATCACTACTGGGACAGCCTGCTGGAAGGCGGCCATGCGCAGCAATGCGGCTGGCTGACCGACCGTTTCGGCGTCTCCTGGCAGATCATTCCCGATGCGCTGATGCGGCTCCTGAACGATCCCGACGGGGCCAAGGCCGGACGGGCGATGGACGCAATGATGAAGATGATCAAGCTCGACGTGGCCGGGCTGGAGAAGGCGGCGGCCGGCTAAGCGCCCTCCCCTTCGAGATCATCCTTCAGCCGCCCGAGCAGGTCGACAGCCTGGGCGGCGTAGGCGCCGATCCAGCGGTCGTGGATCTGCTTGATCGGCAGCGGATTGAGATAGTTCCAGCGCTCGCGCCCCTCGCGGCGGACGATGACGAGGTCGGCCGCCTCCAGAACCTTCAGATGCTGCATGACCGTGCAGCGGTCGAGTGCTGGAAATCGCGCGCACAACTCTCCGGTCGTCTGCGGCTGATCCTTCAGAATATCGAGCATGATGCGCCGGCTGGAGGCGGCCAAGGCCTTGAAGATTATGTCGTTTTTATCATCGATTGACATGTTATGTTTTTATAACATAATGAGGATCAGAACAAGCAGAAAACAGGAGGAAAGATCATGGAACTGAAGTTCAGGGTCGCCGGCCGGATCGCCAAGCCGGTCTCGGAGGTTTTCGAGGCGGTGGTCAACCCGGCACAATTGTCACGCTACTTCACCACCGGCGGCGCCAAGGGCCGGATCGAGACCGGCGCCACCGTCACCTGGGATTTTCACGATTTTCCCGGCGCCTTTCCGGTCAAAGTGGTCGATGTGGTCAAGGACAGGAAGATCGTTTTCCAATGGGCGGCAAATGAGGGCAGCCCGCAACCGGTCGACTACGATACGACCGTGACCATGACCTTCGAACCGCTCGATGACGGGCGCACGCTGGTGGCGATCACCGAGGAAGGCTGGCCCGAAACGCCCGGCGGCCTGAAAGGCTCCTATGGCAATTGCGAGGGCTGGACCGGCGCACTCTGCGCCATGAAGGTCTGGCTGGAGCACGGCCTCAACCTGCGCGAGGGGTTTTACAAGTAGGGAATTGGAAGGCGCGGCGATCAATTGTCGGGAAGACCGCGCGCCTTCCGCTCGCTTTCCGACATGACGCCGCCGAAAGCAAAGCTGAAGGCGGTGACCTTGTCAGCATCGCTGTTGACGGTGCATTGAAAACTAACTTTGTACCAGACGCCGCGGCTGATGAAAGCACCGTCGGTGGTCAACACCTGACCGACGATCCCGCTGCCCACGTGGGAAAATGCAACAAGCATTTCCGCCAAGGTCTCCGGCCGCGCTCGACGCGCCTGTTCATTCATCTGTAAAGTGCAGATGTTGACGGTTCGACGATCCTTGGGCAGCTTGCCGAGCGCCTGGCGGACACGCGGGTCCGAGAGCGCATCTGGAGAATAAAGTTCCTTTGCCTGCGTCAATTCCGACGGCGGTCGCTGCGGCCTGGCCTCCACCGAAACCCCGTCTGCGGATGCAACCAGCGGATCGGCCGCGTCCGCCGACCGGTCCTGCGGCTTCGATTGCGGGATCGGCACTGTCTCGATCAGCGCCTCGCCTTCGTTGAGCACCTTGCTGGTATTCTCCCTCTCGGGAAGATTGAGTTCCGGCAACTTTGCGGCTTTCGGCGTCTCATCTAGCCTGTCTTTCGGCTTCTGAACCTGCTCCCCGGTTTTCTCCGTCACCCTGCTCTCGACCGGCGGCGTCGCACGGTCGGCGCGCGGCTCGACCTCGCGCTTTTGCAACGGCTCCGTCGGTCTGTCACCGCCCGCCTCCTTGCCACCCTCCTTGGCGGCGGATTCGAAGGCCTGCGGCTGACTGCTCGGCGTCTCGACCGGCTTTTCCGACGGACGCTGCTCGGCCTTGGCCGGGGTGGCCGGTTTCTCCTCAGCCTTTTGCGTTGGTTTCTCCTCAGCCTTTTGCGCCGGTTTTTCTGCCGGCTTCATCTCCGCCTGCGGTTTTGCTTCGGCCTGCGGCTTCGCCTCAGATTCCGGCTTCTGCTCCGGCTTCGTCTCGGGTTCGGGTTTCTTCTCGGGTTCGGGCTTTTTTTCCGGTTCCGGTTTCTTCTCGGGTTCCGGTTTCTTCTCCGGCTCTGGTTTCTTCTCAGGCTCGGGCACCATCTCGACCTTGACCGTCGCCTCCTTCTCGATCTCCGGTGGGGCGGGTGGCAGGCGGAAGAGAACCAGCGCGGCGATGGCGACATGCAGCGCGACGGATGCGAAAAGCCCCGCGCCAAAAGTTCCCCGCCGTTTTTCCAGGTTCTGCTGCATGAGGTGGTGGATACGGCCGGATACTGACCGGAGCATGACCGGCGGGAAATGGGAAATACAAAATTCAGCCGGCCCGATTGGCCAGCCTGGTGTTCAGTAGCACGAGGATTATCTCGTTCCTAGCGATCGTGACACCCGTCCACGCCCGGCATCGCCCTGCCCGCTCAGGCGCGCTCGGTGATCTCGAAGCGATCCGCATAGAAGGCCAGATGATCCTTGATGGCGCTCATGGCATCATAGGGCGCCTCGTAGGACCAGATGGCATTCACCAGCCGCTCGCCCCCGGAGGACACACTGAAATAGGAACAATCGCCCTTGTAAGGGCAATAGGTGGCGTGATCCGTCTTCTCCAGCAGCGCCATATCGACATCCGCGCGGGGAATATACTGCACCACCGGATAGGAAGCCTCGCGTAAAGTGAGGGCGCTGCGGCTGTCGGCAATAGTCTTGCCTCCAGCCTTCACCACCACCCGGAGCGGGGTCAGCGTGATGGTGATTGGATGATCGGGGCCGGGGATTTTCACCGGTTTTTCGGACATGCGGTTCTCCTCACCCGGCAAAAGCTTCGTCATCGTGGCCCTGCCGGGATTGCCGCGACGTCCCCCTATCCGAGCGAACTGATAAGCTCGCGGTAGGCGGCCTCAGGGAATGCCTTTAGTGTGCGGGTGCGCACATTGCCGCCCATGCCGAGAGAAAGGGCAAACCGCGCCATCACCGCGTCGTCCGGCGCCTCGCACACTGCCACCATGTCATGGTCGCCCATCGTCAGATAGAAGTCCTTGAACGAGCCGCCCATATCCTTCAGCAGTTTCTTCGCCGCGTCGAGACGTTTTGGTGACTCGCGTACATTCTTGACGCCCTGCTCCGTCCAGTTGATCAGCACGATATACATGGTCATAGCACACCTCCCATGCGGCACGATCTTGAAGATGGCACCGCGATTGATGCCTCCGCCTCCGCTCCATCGGACAAACCATCCGACAAAGCGGACGGCCGATTTCAGTCAACAGAACGCGTACGATTAAAGCTCAGAGGTTTTAGCGAGCGCTAAAGTATAATCCCGTCGGCTCAGGCGAACAAGCCAAGGTTGAGGCCAGCAGTGGACATAACAGGTATCAGGAGGAGCGACAGAGGCCTTCTCTAAGGCGCGACCGCCTCTCGCCGCGCGACGCGACAACTGCCGGACTTAGACGGATGAGGAACACGATATAGCCGCTGGCCGCCCACCAAAAAACCCGGCCAGTTTTCACTGACCGGGTTCCAATGGTTCAATCGAAAGGTACCGTCGCTTAGCTATCCAGGAACGAGCGCAGCTTGCGGCTTCTGCTCGGGTGCTTGAGCTTCCTGAGCGCCTTGGCTTCGATCTGGCGGATACGTTCGCGGGTGACCGAGAACTGCTGGCCGACTTCTTCGAGCGTGTGGTCGGTGTTCATGCCGATGCCGAAACGCATGCGCAGGACGCGTTCTTCGCGCGGCGTCAGCGAGGCGAGAACACGGGTCGTCGTTTCGCGCAGGTTCGCCTGGATGGCGGCGTCGATCGGCAGGAGTGCGTTCTTGTCCTCGATGAAATCGCCGAGGTGGCTGTCTTCTTCGTCGCCGACCGGGGTTTCGAGCGAGATCGGCTCCTTGGCAATCTTCAGGACCTTGCGGACCTTTTCGAGCGGCATGGCGAGCTTTTCGGCCAGTTCTTCCGGCGTCGGCTCGCGGCCGATCTCGTGCAGCATCTGGCGTGAGGTACGGACGATCTTGTTGATCGTCTCGATCATATGCACCGGAATACGGATCGTGCGGGCCTGGTCGGCGATCGAGCGGGTGATCGCCTGACGAATCCACCACGTGGCATAGGTCGAGAACTTATAGCCACGACGGTACTCGAACTTATCGACCGCCTTCATCAGGCCGATATTGCCTTCCTGGATCAGATCGAGGAACTGCAGGCCGCGGTTGGTGTATTTCTTGGCGATCGAGATGACGAGACGAAGGTTCGCCTCGACCATTTCCTTCTTGGCGATACGGGCTTCGCGCTCGCCCTTCTGCACCATGTGGACGATGCGGCGGAATTCGAAAATCGAGATGCCGGTTTCCGTGGCGAGATTCTGGATCTCGGCGCGGATGTTACGGATCATCGTGTTTTCGTTCTTGGCGAATTCCTTCCAGCCCTTGGCGGCCAGATTGGCGATCGACTTCATCCAGTTCGGATCGAGTTCGGCGCCGGAATACTGCTCCAGGAACGAGTCACGCTTGACGCCGTAGGATTCAGCCAGGCGCAACAGGCGACCCTCGTTCTGAACAAGGCGCTTGTTGATGTCGTAGAGCTGCTCGACGAGGCTGTCGACGCGGTTCTGGTTGAGCGACAGCGACTTCACAGCCGTGATCAGCTCGTCCTTGAGCTCCTTGTAGCGGCGCTCCTGGGCGGGCGACAGCGTGCCGGTGGCAGCCAGACGGGCCTCGACCTGCTGGTCCTGCAGCTTGCGCAGCTTCTTGTAGGTCTCGGCGATGGTGTCGAGCGTTTCCATGACCTGCGGACGCAGTTCCGCTTCCATGGCGGCAAGCGACAGGTTCGACTCGTCGTCGTCCTCTTCCTCTTCCTCCATGGGCTGGCCTTCGCCGCCGACATTGGTCACGTCGTCGTCGCCAGCACGCGGCCTGCGGTTCTTTTCCTTTTCCTCAGCCGCCTTGCGGTCGGCTTCGATCTTCTCGGGACTCTGGAACTGCGGCGCAGCCTTCGCTTCCGGACCGGAATAGGTGGTTTCGAGATCGATGATCTCGCGCAGCAGCGTGTTGCCTTCGTTGAGTTCGTCGCGCCAGATGATGATGGCCTGGAACGTCAACGGGCTCTCACAGAGCCCTGCGATCATGGTTTCGCGGCCGGCCTCGATGCGCTTGGCAATGGCGATTTCGCCCTCGCGTGACAGAAGCTCCACCGAACCCATTTCGCGCAGATACATGCGCACCGGATCGTCGGTGCGGTCGGTCGGCTCTTTCTTCTTGGCGGTCGCAAGGGCAGTGCCGCTCGAAGGGGCCAATTCGCCGCCTTCGCTCTCACCGTCGGAATCGCCATCCTCTTCCTCGGCGGCGGCCGTTCCCTCGTCAGCTTCTTCGTCCTCGACGACATTGATGCCCATTTCACTGAGCATGGCCATGATGTCTTCGATCCGGTCCGGGTCGACCTGGTCAGACGGCAAAACCTCGTTCAGCTCGTCCATGGTCACATAGCCGCGCTTCTTGGCGGCCTTGATCATCTTTTTGACCGCGTCATCCGAGAGATCGAGAAGCGGGCCGTCGGGTGCGCCTTCGCGTTCGGCTTCTGCTTCTTCGTTCTCTTTGACTTTGGTTGCCATTTATATCGTCGCTTTCCTTGGACAGCACTCAACGCGTGCGCGGTGCAAAACTTTTTCGAGGCTCGGGTGCGTCAATCGCTCCCACCTCGAATCATTACCCCTGACGTAACGGGATGATCTTTAATTCCTGATTAACCACGATTGTCACCGCGATCAAACCGGCCAACTGCGACAGCAGCGCCGTTTTGACATCACTTGCATGATGGATCTATCCGCCGCACCCATTTCACCCACTGTATTAGAAATGGTGATTCCCACAATTTTCGGTCCCGTCAAGCATTTCCGGCGAAAAACCGTTTAAATCGGCAAAAAAGGCTGAATCAAGCTCAACGCTTCAAAGATTCAGCTCCATGCCGGAAATGTAGGAGCTGTTCCTAAAAAGACAAGGGCCGGAGATTCTCCGCAAAGAGATAGCCGGCTGGATTGAACCAGTAACCAGCCACCTTTCGTATTGCGGACTTCACGAATGCTTGCCGTCAAATTTGGTGATCGTCAGGGTTTCAAGATCGACATCCGGAAGGCAGCGAACGTTGACCGCGGCCATCGGACCATCCTTTCGCTCCGCTTCAGAATAGGGTGCAATTCCACAAATGGCGCAGAAATGATGCTGAATGATGTGATTGTTGAACATATAGGTCGACACCGCCGATTCCGGCGTTCGAAGCACCAGCTTCTCGCGCGGCAGGAAAGCAAGCAAACTGCCACGCCGCCGGCACATCGAGCAATTGCACTCCATTGCCTGCGTGATCTCGCCATCGACCTCAAAGGTAATCGCGCCGCAATGGCAGCTTCCCGAATAGGACAAGAAAACTCTCCCGATTTCATTTCACCGAGAAGATGACGCAGCAGCAAGCGATTTCAATGCCTACCAGTCCATCACCACCTTGCCGGAATTGCCCGAGCGCATAGCCTCGAAACCCCCGCGGAAATCGTCGATGCCGATCCGGTGGGTGATGATCGGCGAGAGATCGAGCCCGCCCTGCACGAAGGCGATCATCTTGTACCAGGTCTCGAACATCTCGCGGCCGTAGATGCCCTTGAGGTTCAGCATCTTGAAGATGACCTTGTTCCAGTCGATCTCGAAGCCGGTCGGCGCGATGCCGAGGATGGCGATCTTGCCGCCATTGTTCATCTTGTCGATCATATCGCGGAAGGCCGGAGCGGCACCGGACATTTCGAGCCCGACGTCGAAGCCTTCGGTCATGCCGATGCGCTTCATCACATCCGCCAGGTTTTCCTTCGACGCGTCGACCACATAATCGATGCCAACCTTTTCGGCGAGCGCCAGGCGCACCGGATTGATATCGGTGATGACAACCTTGCGGGCGCCTGAACGCTTGGCGACCATCGCCCCCATGATGCCGATCGGGCCGGCACCGGTGACGAGCACATCCTCGCCAACGACATCGAAGGACAGCGCCGTGTGCACGGCATTGCCGAAGGGATCGAAGATCGCGGCGACTTCGTCCGGCACCTCGTCGGGGATAGCAACGACATTGTATTCCGGAATGCAGACATACTCGCCGAACGAGCCGGGGCGGTGGACGCCGACGCCGAGCGTGTTGCGGCAGAGATGCCCCCTGCCCGCCCGGCAATTGCGGCACTTGCCGCAGACGATATGGCCTTCGCCTGAAACGCGCTCGCCGACATGATACTTGGTGACCGCCGAGCCGATCTCAGCGATTTCGCCAACGAATTCGTGGCCAACCACCATCGGCACCGGAATGGTCTTCTGCGCCCACTGGTCCCAGTTCCAGATATGCACATCCGTGCCACAGATGGCGGATTTCTTCACCTTGATCAGCACGTCGTTCGGGCCGGGCTCCGGCACCGGCACATGCTCCATCCAGAGGCCAACCTCAGGTTTTGCTTTAACGAGCGCCTTCATCATGTTTGTCATCAAGAAATTCCTGCAACCGATTCAGATGATTCTGGAATCACGTTCTCTTAGATCACGCCCAGCTCCTTGCCGACTTCCTCGAACACCGCAATCGCTCGGCGGACATCTGCCTCGCTGTGGGCGGCAGACATCTGGGTGCGGATGCGGGCCTGGCCCTTGGGCACGACGGGGAAGGAGAAGCCGACCACGTAGACGCCTTTTTCCAGCATCTTCGCCGCCATTTCCTGCGCCAGCGACGCGTCGCCCAGCATGACCGGAATGATCGGGTGGCCTTCGCCAGCGAGCGTGAAGCCAAGCTTGCCCATTTCAGCGCGGAACAGGGCGGCGTTCGCTTCCAGCCGCGCGCGCAGGGCGTCGCCATTGTCGATCAGGTCGAACACCTTCAGCGAGGCGGCGGCGATGACGGGCGCCAGCGTGTTGGAGAACAGGTAGGGACGCGAGCGCTGGCGCAGCCATTCGACCACCTCCGCCTTGGCCGACGTATAACCGCCCGAGGCGCCGCCGAGCGCCTTGCCGAGCGTGCCGGTGATGATATCCACCCTGCCCTCGACGCCGCAATATTCCGCCGAGCCGCGGCCATGTTTACCGACGAAGCCGACAGCATGGCTGTCATCGACCATGACCATGGCGCCATATTTTTCGGCGAGATCGCAGACCCCTCCGAGATTGGCGATGATGCCATCCATGGAAAAGACGCCGTCGGTGGCGATCAGCTTGAAGCGCGAGCCCTCGGCCTTTTTCAGTTCCTCTTCGAGCGCGGCCATGTCGTTGTTGGCGTAGCGGAAGCGTTTGGCCTTCGACAGGCGCACGCCGTCAATGATCGAGGCGTGATTGAGCGCATCGGAAATGATGGCGTCTTCTTCATTCAGCAGCGTCTCGAACAGGCCGCCATTGGCGTCGAAACAGGAGGAATAGAGGATCGTGTCTTCCATACCAAGGAACGACGAGATGCGCGCCTCGAGCTGCTTGTGCTCCTCCTGCGTGCCGCAGATGAAGCGGACGGAAGCCATGCCGTAGCCGTAACGGTCGAGCGCCTGTTTGCCGGCTTCCGCCAGCTCCGCGTTATCAGCGAGGCCGAGATAATTGTTGGCGCAGAAGTTCAGGACCCTTGCGCCAGACGCGACTTCGATCTCGCCGGCCTGTTTGGAGACGATGACGCGCTCGGATTTGTAAAGCCCGGCGGACTTCAGTCCCTCAAGTTCAGATGCGAGGTGAGTAATGAAGGCTGACGTCATGAAGGCCGCTTTCCAAGCTTGAGATCGGGTTGCGATGGAGACCTATCATATTCCGATGCACATGACAGCGAAAGACAGCGGCAGAGTGCGACGTTGACACGACAGGTCGATCGGCCGGCCCAGTCCAGACGCGACGATGGGTGTTTCAAAACAGCGCGCCGCCCTCGCATTGACGCGCCGAAGGCACGAACGCGTAAAAACTAGTTGACTGAGTCCACTATTTTGGTGTCGATGGGCGCTGATTTCCATGCGATGAGGAAGCCATGACCATATTCGACAGATTTTCCCTGCAAGGCCGGGTGGCTCTGGTGACCGGTGGCGGGCGCGGGCTGGGACTGGAGATCGCCAGAGCGCTGGCCGAGGCCGGAGCCCATGTCGTCGTCACCGGGCGCACTGCGGCGACGCTTGAGGATGCCGTGGCCACCATCACTGCGGCGGGCGGCAGCGCTGAGGCTGCGGCCTTCGATATCGCAGACCGGCAAGCACAGCGCGCCGCGCTCGCAGACATCGAGCGCCGCCACGGGCGGCTCGACATCCTCATCAACAATGTCGGCGCCCGCGACCGGCGGCCACTGGCGGAATTCGACGACGAGGCGATTTTCGACCTTATCCGGACCGACCTTACTGCCGCTCTCACCCTGTCGCGGGATGCGGCCGCAATCATGAAGCGCCGCGAACACGGACGGCTGATCTCGATCACCTCGATCAACGGACAGGTCGCCATGCCGGGCGACGGCATCTATCCCGCCGCCAAGCAGGGGCTGACCGGGCTGATGCGCTCGATGGCCGTCGAATTCGGCCCTTTCGGCATCACCAGCAACGCCATCGCGCCCGGCTGGTTTGCCACCGAAACCAATGCGGCGATGGCGGCCAATGAGGACCTCATGCCCTTCGTGCGCCAGCGCATCCCCGCTCAGCGCTGGGGCCGGCCGGACGAGATCGCCGGTGCCGCACTGTTTCTGGCAAGCGACGCCGCCTCCTTCGTCAACGGTCATGTGCTGACGGTGGATGGTGGAATGACGGTCAGGATGTAAGTGCCGCCCTTTCAGGCATCGAAAGCCCGAACAACATTCAGAAACGCATCGCCGTAACGCTCCAGCTTCGACTGGCCGACACCCGAGATGCCTAGCAGCGCGTCACGGGTTTGCGGGCGATGCTTCGACATTGCGATCAGCGTCGTATCCGGGAAGATGACATAGGGCGGAACGCTCATTTCCTTGGCGAGGCTGGCGCGCAGCGCCCGCAACTGCTGGAACAGATCCTGATCGCCACCCGACAATTCGGCTTTTGCAGCCGGCGAGGCGCCTTTGCTGTGGCGTGCGGCCTTGCCGGTCGTCGGCCTATCCTTGCGGAAGCGGACCTCGCGTTCGCGCTTGAACACGGCGCGGGCTTCCGGCTGCAGTTTCAGCGCGCCAAAAGCCTGATGATCGACGCTGACGAGGCCGGCGGCGAGAAGCTGACGATAAACGGATTGCCAGGTTTTCGACGGGATATCCTTGCCGGCACCGAACACCGGCATGTCGGCATGGCCAAAGCGCGTGGTCTTTTCATTCTCATTGCCCAGGAGCACGTCAATCAGATGGCCGGTGCCGAAGCGCTCGCCGGTGCGGTAGATCGCGGCCAGCGCCTTGATCGCCGCGTCGGTTCCGTCCCAGGTCTCGACCGGATTGACGCAGGTATCGCAATTGCCGCAGTTGCCACCATGCGCCTCGCCGAAATGGGCAAGAATCGACTGCCGCCGGCAGCCGGGCGTCTCGCAGATGGCGAGCAGCGCATTCAGCTTGGCGCGCTCGACCCGTTTGATATCATCGGCCGAGCCGCCCTCGTCGATCATCCGGCCGCGCTGGATGACATCGGCCATGCCGTAGGCCATCCAGACATCCGATGGCAGTCCGTCTCGCCCGGCACGGCCGGTTTCCTGGTAATAGGCCTCGACCGACCCCGGCAGATCGAGATGGGCGACATAGCGTACGTTCGGCTTGTCGATGCCCATGCCGAAGGCGACGGTGGCGACCAGGCAGAGGTCCTCCTCCTTCAGGAACGCATCCTGATTGGCATCGCGTACCGAGCGGTCCATGCCGGCGTGATAGGCAAGCGCGCGCACCCCCTGCCCGTTCAGCCACTCGGCCGTATCCTCGACCTTGGCGCGCGACAGGCAATAGACGATGCCGCTCGAGCCCTTGTGGCGCGACAGGAAGCGCAAAAGCTGCTGGCGCGGCTGGTCGCGCTCGACGATCTCATAGCCGATGTTGGGGCGGTCGAACGAGGTCGTGAAGACCTGTGCCCCGCGCAAGGCCAGCTTGTCGATGATGTCCTCGCGGGTATGCGGATCGGCCGTCGCCGTCAGCGCCATCCGCGGAACGCCGGGATAATGCTCGGCTAGATGGCCGAGCTCGCGGTATTCCGGGCGAAAATCATGGCCCCATTGGGAGACGCAGTGCGCTTCATCGATGGCGAACAGCGAAATCTTCGCATTGCCGATCATTTCCTTGAAGGCCGGCGTGACGATACGCTCCGGCGTCACATAGAGAAGATCGAGATCACCACCCGCAATCGCCCGGCGGACATCGATAAATTCGTCACGCGACAGCGAGGAATTGAGCGCGGCCGCCCGCACCCCCAGCTGCTTCAGCGCCTCCACCTGATCACGCATCAGCGCAATCAGCGGCGAGACGACGATGCCGACACCATCACGGCACAGCGCGGGAATCTGGAAGCACAGCGATTTTCCGGCGCCGGTCGGAAACAGCACCACGGCATCGCCACCCGAAACGACCCGCTCGACCACGGCCGCCTGCTTGCCGCGGAAAGCCGGGTAGCCGTAGACGGTTTTCAGGACGGCAAGCGGATTTTTCGCGCCTTTGGTTTCAAACAGGGGATCGATGCGGTCTTGGGTCTGCGGCATGGAATCGCTTTCGTGGGGAGAACGTGAGTATGGCACAGGTGCGGTGGTGGGGGCGACACTCTATCCTCCCGCTTCTCCTGTTGTTGGCACACGAAATTCGCGGGCACCGCGAAGTGCGAGACGGCTCTCACGAAGGTCAGCCGATAGGCTCCGTACCGGCAGAGCCGCGGTTCGGCGCCAGAACTTTGGCAACGACCCAACGATTCTTGCCAAGGCGACGCGTACGCTTGAAGCCTTGTCGCTCAAACATCGGCACTGTTCCATTGTGCAGGAAGGCTGCGACCGACCGACCTTCAACTTCATCAGGGTAACTTTCCACCGTTCCGCCCCCCAGACGGGCGATTTCCTGCATGGCACCGTCAAGAGCAACGCACGCGACCCCCTTGCCGCGATAGGACTTGTCAACGAAAAAACAGGTAATCCTCCAATCCGGGAGGGTCGCAAGCCCTTCGCGATACGCGCGCAGGTTCTTGATGCGCGGAAGCTCTTCTGTCGGCCCGAATTGACACCAGCCGATACAGGTCGTGCCGTCATACACGAGGGCAGCATGGGCACGACCTTCCTGAACCCGACGTTCCTTCTCGGATCGATTTTGCTCCGCACTCTTTGCGCGTTCCATGCCCCGCGGGTGAAAAGCCATGCACCAGCAGCCACCCCACACGCCGTTGTGTCTTTCGACCAACCGAGCGAATTGCGGCCATGTGGTTTCGTCCAGAAGCTTTACGTAAAAGTCGGCCATCATCTCCCCTTTGGTTCGAAGGATGTTCAACCGGTTCCCTATATCCTCTTCCGCTCAAGGGAGACCATATCCGTGTCAGGCGATAATAGCGCAATTTAACATTTCGATGCGAGCCCGCGGCGGCGGCTGGAAGGCCATCGACCGTCAGGTGCTCGCGCGTCGGTAGAAAGCCAGCGAACCGGCGAGCGCCAGAAGAACGCCACCGCAGATGCGGTCGAGCCACAGCGCGCCGGATTTTTTCAGCACCTTGACAGCCTGCGAGCCGAGCGAGGCATAGCCGAACATGACGAGAAAATCGATTATCGCGAAGATCAGGGCGAGAACGGCATATTGCGGGATTTGCGGCCCGGCCGGCATGATGAACTGCGGCAGGAAGGCCGAGAAGAACAGGTATCCCTTGGGATTGGTGACGGCGACCAGAAAGCTTTTCAGGAAGATCGCGCGCGCCGAACCCGAGCCGCCCTCCGACGTGCCATGCAGCGTTTCGCTCAGCGTACCCTTGGAGCGCAGCAGCATGATGCCGAGGAAAGCGAGATAGCCGGCGCCGATCCATTTGACGACCGAGAACCAGAATTCGGAAGCAGCCAGCAGCGCGCCGAGCCCCAAGGCGACGGCGCCGATCAGGACGAAATCGGACAGCACGGCGCCGACCATCCCAATCAGCGCGCGGCGTACGCCGAAGCGCGAACCGTTGGTCAGCGCCAGAAGCACGGTCGGGCCGGGCGTGGCGATGCCGATGAGCGAGACAAGTGCGAAAGCCAGCAAGGTGATTTCGGTCATGGTTCCCCTCCTTAGACTTGCAAAACGGTGTCGCAAGTCCCGTATTGAAAGCCGACTTTTGCAATTCATTGGCCGGTCGGCAAGAGGCTAAATCACCCCGGAGCCCCTCAAGTACCATCGCCTTTGTGAGCAGCGCGTCGTGGCGGAGCGGTCGAATTTCGAGACCCACGCATCAAATTTCCGCGGTTGACTAAAAATTGCTGCAGTGCACTAAGATGATGCTGACGTAACAGCACGAATGAACGGTGGTTTGATGCGGTACGTGAAAGAATTTGAAGCCCTGCGCGGGGTTCTGGCGATCTGGGTCGTGGTGGGACACGTCGCGACCGCGTCTGTCCTGCACGGACGCTTGATCGAAGCAAAGCTCTACAATTTCTACGCGGTCACCGTGTTCATTCTCTTAAGCGGCTTTGCCATCGCAGCATTGATCGACAAGAAGCCGGAGGGCTATGGCCTCTATATCACACGCCGGGCGTTCCGGATTTTCCCGGTTTACCTGTTTTACCTGGCACTTTCCGTCCTTCTGGCAAATTTCGCCCTGGCAACCTGGTTGAATGCTCCGGCCGGTGTGATGCAGGCGGCGAGAATAAAGATCGCCACCGATACGATCGCCTATTGGCCCTGGCATCTCGCAGCGCACCTGCCGGCGCTGCATGGTCTGGTGCCGCCGCGCCTGCTTCCTTCGACCGACTACGCATTTCTGGGACAGGCCTGGAGCATATCGCTCGAATGGCAATACTATCTGATAGCGCCGTTTTTCATTGGGGTGCTGACAACGAAGATGAATGCAATCCGTATCGGGCTGCTGCTTTTCGGCGCCCTTGCTGTTGCGTTTATACTGCCGCGAATGCCGGAAAGCTTCATCGGGGGATGGCTTGTCGATTTCACCCTCGGGATCGCAACGTTCACCTTCATGAAGTATCGGGGCAGAGAATCCCATCCACTGCGATTGATCCCGATCGTGAAAGTCTGGGCGCTCGTGATGGCGGGATTGCTGCTGCAGCGATCCGTCAGTGTTCTGCCCTACCTCATCTGGGCAACGGTGATCATGCTGGTGATCAGCGCCCGGGAAAAGGAAAGCGGGGCGGCGGCACTTTTCAGCAGGGTGGCAAATGCGCGGCCACTGCAGTGGGTCGGCAACATGGCCTACTCGGTCTACCTTTCCCACATGATCGTCTTGATCCTGGCGCTGCGTGCGGTTCAGGCCCTCGGCATCAACGACCCCTGGCCGCAGTTCGCTGTCCTCGTCTCCGCAACCCTAGCCGGGACCCTGGTGATCTCGCGGCTCTCCTATGTTTTCATCGAGTTGCCGTTTCACCAATACGGGCGAAACATCGGACAACGCGCTCGGGAGATCCCCGCTCAGGCGAATGTTCCGCTTGGAAAATAGACAGGGCCACAGGCGCCCCTATTTCCCCGCCGGCCCTTTCACCCGCCCCGACAGCACCCCGAAGCCATCGATGATCGCCTCCTGGTTTTCCAGCCGCGTCACTTCCAGCTGGACCTCCTGCAGGTTGCGCAGGATCTGGCTGACGGTGTCGTCGTCGCCTTCTTCCGTTGCGTAGGCGAGTTCGCTTTCGAGTTCGCGGCGCTGCCAGAGCAGGGCTTTGGTACGCTGGTGGAGGGCGAGCGCCTGGAGGTAGCCTTCGCGGGCGTCCTCCGGGGCTGCCGCCGTGGTCGCGGTCCACAGGCGGGCGAAGCGGATCTGCTGGTCGAGCGATTTCAGGAGGTCGCCGAAGCCTTCGGTTTCCAACTGCTCAACGAGGATTTCGCGCGACAGGCGTGGGCCTTTGGCCGCGGCGGCGTTAAGCACCGACGACCAGAAGCGCTGCAGATCGCGATTGTCGTATTCGATCGCGGAAATCTCGTCATATTCCTCAAACAGCAATTGCGGATGATTGACGATGGTCAGCGCCAGTACGCTTTCGCGCAGCGGCGGCAGGGCCTGATGGCCGCTGACTAGCGACGAGCGGGCCAGCCGGTCAGAAATGCCTGAGCGTTCGGACATGCGCGAGCCCTGCGGTCCGCCGCGTCCCTGCCCTTGGCCGCGTCCACCGCCTTGGCGCTGGTTGCGGTCGAAGTTCCGCTGGCCATTCTCACGGCGCGAGGCACCTTGAAAGAACTGGTTGAGACGGTCGCGAACGTCCTGACCATAGTGGCGGCGGACGTTTTCGTCGGCAATCACCGAGACGACCTGTTTCAGCGTCGCTTCCAGCTGGGCGCGGCTTTCCGGCGTATCGAAGGAACCGGCCTGCGCCTCGCGCAGCCAGACCATTTCCGACAGCGAGCGGGCCTGCGCCATCACCTTGTCGAACGGCGCGCGGCCTTCGTTTCGCACCAGATCGTCCGGGTCCTTGCCATCCGGCAGCATGGCGAAGCGCACCGAGAAACCGGGTTTGAGATGTGGCAGCGCGAGGTCCACTGCACGGTTGGCGGCCCGGATGCCGGCGCCGTCACCGTCGAAGCAGAGCACCGGCTGCTGTGTCAGCTTCCAGAGCAGCGCCATCTGGTTTTCGGTGAGTGCGGTGCCGAGCGGCGCCACGGCGTTCTCGATGCCGGCCTGATGCAGCGCGATGACGTCCATATAGCCTTCGACGGCGATGATGGTCCCCGCGCCGTCAGCGCCCGACATCGCTTTGCGCGCGCGCGAAAAATTGTAGAGCACGTTGCCCTTGTGGAAGAGCTCGGTCTCGTTGGAGTTGAGGTACTTCGCCGGCGCGTCCGGGGACATGGCCCGGCCGCCAAAGGCGATGACCTTTTCGCGCGACGACAGGATCGGGAACATGATGCGGTCGCGGAAGCGATCGTAGGAGACGGGAATGTCGGGGCCGTGGACGACAAGGCCGCAGGCCTCGATCTGGTCCTTCGGCACGCCCTTGCCAGCCAGATATTCCTTCAGCGCGTTGCGGCTTTCCGGCGCATAGCCGAGACGGAAGGTCTCGATGGTGCGGCCCGTCAGGCCCCGGTCGCGCAGATAGGCGCGGGCCTTCGCGCCGTTGGCGCTCTGCAGTTGCGCCTCGAAGAACTGCGTCGCCACCTCCATGACGTCCTGCAGGCCGATGCGCTGGCGGTCGCGCTTCTCGGCCTCGACATCCGGCTGCGGCATGGCGATGCCGGCGAGATCGGCGATCTGCTGTACCGCTTCGGGAAAGGCCATGCCGTCGAGATCGGTGAGGAAGCGGAAATGATCGCCCGACACGCCGCAGCCGAAGCAGTGATAACGGCCCTTGCGGTCCTCGCAGTGAAAGCTCGGCGATTTCTCGCCATGGAACGGGCAACAGGCCCAATAGTCGCCGCGCGAGGCGTTGGTCTTCTTGCGATCCCAGGTGACGCGTTTGCCGATCACGTCCGAAATGGGAACGCGGTCGCGGATCTCGTCAAGGAAGGAGTTGGAAAATCGCATGAATACCTCTGGGCTGGCTTCCATATAGGCGGCAAACGCCGCCCACGCCAGCAAGGGTGCGCATCATACCCGCAATTCACAGGGTGACGAAACACCGCCGTGAGCAAGAGGCGAGCGGCCGCGATATTCATCTTGAATCGATGCGTCACATCTCTTGAATAAAGAGTTGATACCGAACGTAGAACAGGCAATGAATTGTTTACCATCTGCCCGAAAGCCGCCCGATGCCTCTTGCCGCGAACGATCTTGTTTCAAATCTTGCATTTTTTACAGCGATGCAGGCCAGCGCCCGGCAGATGACGGCGCTTTTCTCCGAGAATCCGCGATTGAGTTCGATCTTTGCCTCACAGCAGCGCTGGCTGATGGCGCAATTGGGCCTGTCACTGCACTACGGGCGCGATCCACGCGATCCCGCCAAAGGCCTCTACTCCGGGCGCTTCATCAGCGCGGCCGTTGACCACCGCATTGCCAGCCGCAATACCGCCGCCGCCTTCATCCAGGAAATGCTGGTCTACCGTTTCGTACGCTACAGCGAAAACCCGCCCGATCACCGGATGCGACCGCTGGAGCCCACGGATGTGGCGGTGCAATCCGTGGTGAAATGGCTGTATGCGCATCTCGCCATTCTCGACACGCTCACCGGAGGGGAAAGAGCCGCGGCGCTTGCGGAGAACCCGGCGCTGTTTGCAAGGCTGCAGCCTGTCATCGCTCAAGGCATCCTGGAAAACCACCAGGTGCGCAACCCCGGCGAAACGTTCAACCTGTTCACCTGGGCCAATTCCGGCGGACTGGTGATGGATTGTTTCATCAGCATGATCGAGGCCTTCGATCCGCAAGCGCCGCGTGTTCTTGCCGGTCCGGTTTCATCGGCCGAGATTTGCCAGCGCTACATGATCTCGAAAACCCACCTGAAGCGCCTGATGAACAAGGCAGCCGAGATCGGCAGCCTTGGTTTCGAAACCGTTTCCGGCACGAATACGCTCTGGCTTTCGCAGGGGTTCGTCAAGGAATACTGGATCTACCAGGCGGAAAAATTCGCGATCATCGATGCGGCCTTCCATCAGGAGACCGCATCGGCTGAACCCGTCATGCGGCTGACAGCAGTTCCTTGAGGACGGACGACGCCTTGGCGAAATCCATCTGGCCGGCATAACGTTCCTTCAGCACCGCCATGACCTTGCCCATGTCCTTCGGACCGCCGGCGTCGACTTCCGCGATCGCGGCTGCGATATTGGCTAGCACTTCCGTTTCGCTCAGTTGCGTCGGCATGAAATGCTGCACAACGACGATCTCGGCGCGCTCCTTGGCGGCAAGTTCCGGACGGGCGTTGTCTTCGTAGATCTTCGCCGATTCCTCGCGCTGCTTGACCATCTTTGCGAGGATCTGCAGAATTTCGTCGTCGCTGGCGTCGCCCTTGCCGGCGCCGCGATTGGCGATATCGCGGGTCTTGATCTCGGCCTGAACGAGGCGAATGGTGGAAAGCCGGGCCGCATCCTTCGATTTCATCGCATCCTTGAGGGCGGCAGCGAGTTGATCGCGCATCATTGTCCATACTCCTGTTGATGGCGCTTCATAAACCAGCCGCACAACGGGGAGCAAACGAATTGCGCAATTCCACGGCAAAAGCGCAAGGAAAAGCCTGATTAGAGCGTCTTCAAGATTGACCTTGCGGCACGCTGCGGCTATTGACCGTCACCTGCACCAACATCGTGACCAGGCCTGTCAGCGCGCGCCCATCGCCCGCATCTGCCCGCCTGCGAACCAAAACGGCCGGTCGGCGTTCCCCAAGGACGTCTGCCCCGCGCCGCCTGAACGGGATGAAGACAATGACCGCGACCGCTCCCTGGACCACCGCAAAACCAACCGCCCTGCTCGTTCTGGCCGACGGCACCGTCATCGAGGGCAAGGGCATCGGCGCCACCGGCAAGGTGCAGGCCGAAGTGGTCTTCAACACCGCACTCACCGGCTACCAGGAGATCATGACCGACCCGTCCTATCTCGGCCAGATCGTCACCTTCACCTTCCCGCATATCGGCAATATCGGCGCCAATGACGAGGACATCGAGGATCTGACGCCGGCGGCACGCCACGGCGCTGTCGGCGTCATCTTCAAGGCCGACATTACCGACCCTTCCAGCTACCGCGCCGCCAAGCATCTTGATGCCTGGCTCAAGGCACGCGGCGTCATTGGGCTCTGCGGCATCGACACGCGGGCGCTGACCGCCTGGATCCGCGAGAACGGCGCACCGAACGCAGTCATCGCCCATGATCCGAACGGCGTTTTCGACATCGACGCGCTGAAGGCGGAAGCGAAAGCCTGGAGCGGGCTGGAAGGCCTCGACCTTGCCAAGGTCGCCTCCTCCGGCCAGTCGTCACGCTGGAGCGAAAAGCCATGGGTGTGGAACGAAGGCTATGACGAACTGGCGGAAGCCGACACGACACATCATGTCGTGGCGCTCGACTATGGCGTCAAGCGCAACATCCTGCGCCTGTTCACAGGTCTCGGCTGCAAGGTCACCGTGATGCCAGCGACGACCAGCGCCGAAGAAGTTCTGGCCCAGAAGCCGGACGGCATCTTCCTTTCGAACGGCCCGGGCGATCCCGCGGCGACCGGCGAATATGCGGTTCCGGTCATCAAGGAGCTGATCAAGAGCGATATCCCGCTGTTCGGCATCTGCCTCGGCCACCAGATGCTCGGCCTGGCGCTCGGCGCAACGACCGAGAAGATGCACCAGGGCCATCACGGCGCCAACCATCCGGTCAAGGACCACACGACGGGTAAAGTCGAGATCGTCTCGATGAACCACGGCTTCGCGGTGGATTCGAAGTCCTTGCCGGAAGGCGTTGAGGAGACTCACGTTTCCCTGTTCGACGGCACCAATTGCGGCCTGCGCGTCACCGGCAAGCCGGTCTTCTCGGTGCAGCATCACCCGGAAGCCTCGCCCGGCCCGCAGGACAGCCACTACCTCTTCCGCCGCTTCATCAATCTGGTGCGCGAGAAGAAGGGCGAACCGGCGCTGGCCGAACGCTGAGTTTCTACCGTCATTGAATGCTGAAAGCCCCGGTCTCTCAACAGAGTACCGGGGCTTTTGGATTCATCCGTTGAAGACTACGGAAAGCTTGTTGCCGGCCGGGTCGCGCATATAGGCCGAATACCAGTCCGGGCCATATTGCGGACGGGCGCCCGGAGCACCTTCGTCGGTGCCGCCATTGGCGAGCGCTGCGCGATAGAAGGCTTCGACCTCCCCGTGCGACTTCACCATGAAACCGACCATAGTGCCGTTGCCGGGTGTCGCAGGTTCGTTGTTGAACGGTTCGCAGACCCAGAGAAGGAAGCCTTCGCCGGTCCCGCCCTGAGTATAGCCGCGCCAGCCCGGATAGTTTGCGTGCGCACTCCAGCCGATCGTGGCCATGGCCGCATCGTAGAAGCGCACCGATGCTGCATGATCCAATGTTCCAACAGTCGCATAAGCAGTCATGTGATCCTCCGTTTGTTCATCGCCAGATTAAACGACAAAACAGAACAAATAAAGAACAAAACTGCACATTGAGGATGATCGGACGTTGAAATTTCAACTTCACCCGTGAAAGCTAACGATGGGTGTCAGGCGCCGTTAGGCGCGCCGCGGCGGCTACATGCCGCAAGGATGCGATCGACCAGATGATCCACTTTCGGATTCAGTGCCCCTGCGCGGACTTGACCCTGGCCCAGGCATCCCGCGTCAGCCGGAAGCACATCCAGTTTACAGGTGAACCTGAAATATCCAGCACCGCATCATAAGCATGCACCGCGCCGAGTTTGGCGGTCGCCTTCTGCGAGCGGATATTGGTGGGGTCGATGTGGAACCACACGTCATTGACGCTCTTGAAGGCATGATCGAGCATCAGGCGCTTGATCTCGAAATTGGTGGCCCCGCCCCAGTAGGCATTATTGAGGAAGGTGAAGCCGATCGAGACCGCCTGCGGCTGGTCTGGCGCCACGTAATAGCGCGAGCAGCCAATCAATTTCCCGGTAGCCCGATCGATGAAAACCAGCGTGCTCTTGCTGGCTATCTGGGCGTCGAAATACTGGCGGAAGACGTCGGGCTTGTACCGTTCCTTGGCCGGGTGCCCTGCCCAGACAGCCGGATCGCTGCCCGCCGCATAAAGCGCGTCGAAATCACCAGCCTTCAACGGGCGCAGAACAAGCGTTTCACCGGTCAGTTCCGGCTGAAAGTCCAGTGCGTTTTCCGGCATATTCATCTCCGCGTTTGACAGATCGTCCTATGCCGGCAGAGCCAGCAATTTCCTCTCCCGCGACAGGAAGCGGAAGAAGCGCCAGGTGAGCGTGATACTGGCGGCGGCAAGGCCGAGCACGAAGCCGTACCAGACGCCGACGCCGCCGAAGCCGAAGTGGAAGGCAAGCAGATAGGCGGCGACAAAGCCGATCGCCCAGTAGGAGACGAGCGCCAGGATCATCGGCACGGTGGTGTCCTTCAGACCGCGCAGCATGCCGGCGGCCAGCGCCTGGACGCCATCGACCAGCTGGAACGCGCCGGCAATGACGATCAGGGGACCGGCATAGGCCAGCACCTGCGCCGCATCCGGCCGCCTCGTATCGAGATACATGGCAGCAAGCTCGTGCGAGAACACTGCGAAGACGAAGCTGCCGATCAGGGCGAAGCCGCAGCCGATGACGAGAACGGCAATCGCCGCCCGCTTGATCCCCTCCGCATCGCGACGGCCATGGGCAAGGCCGATGCGCACGGTCGCAACCTGCGCCAGGCCGAGCGGCACCATGAAGGCAACGGAGGCGAACTGCAGCGCAATGCCGTGAGCCGCAAGCTCGACAGTGCCGATCATGCCCATCAGCAGCGAGGCGACCGTGAACAGGCTCACCTCGGCCAGGATCGTAACGGCGATTGGCAGGCCGAGCTTGACGACCTCCTTGAGCACCGGCCAGTCGGGCCGCCAGAAGCGCACGAAGATCTCGTAGGACCGGGTCTTCGGCTGGAACTGGATATAGGCATAGAGCAGCACGAAGCTCAGCGTATTGACCGCAAGAGCCGAGATGGCGGCACCGACGATGCCGAGCGCAGGCGCGCCGAAGTGACCATAGATGAACACATAGCAAAGGAGCGCATTTGTGAGCAGCACGGCGATCGTGACGTAAAGAATGATGCCGGCGCGCTCCAGAGAACTGAGGAAACCGCGCAGAACCATGAACAGCAGCGCCGGGAACATGCCCCACAGCGCGACATGCAGGTAACTTCCAGCAAGAGCCGCCACTTCCGGCTTCTGGCCCAGCATCAGCAGGACATGCTCCGCCTGCCACAGAATGGGCATCGTCAGAACGCCGTAACCGAGCACGGCCCACATGCCCATGCGCACGGCACGGCGAACGGCGACCCGGTCGCCTCGCCCTTCCGCCTGCGCAACGATCGGTACGACGGCATTGGCAAAGCCGGAGCCGAAGATGAAGACGGTGAAGAACATCTGGGCGGCCAGAACCATGGCGGCAAGCTCGGTCGTGCCGAGGCGGCCGACCATCAGGACGTCGGTGGCATGGATGGCAAACTGCGCCAGCTGCGCGCCGACGAAGGGCACGCCCAGCACGATGCTGGCGCGATAATGCGCAGACCAGGAATTATCGGTGCGGACGCCCGTTGGGGTTTGGGTCGAAGTCAGCATGATGAGAAACTAGCCTTTGGCTTCGTCGCAGCCGGAATGGGCCGCACGACAGAAGAAACGGAAATAGAACAACCGGGGGTAAAGCACCAGCAACAAAGGCAAAAGTGCTTATTTTTTCATCTAAACATCACAAAAATTGATCGTTTTTCGTGCGTAAACGCTAAAAAGCGCTTCCAGCCGTTTGTGTCACGCCTTCCGCATCACTGGTCGCCGCGGGTATCGGCCGCACCTTCAGAAGATAGATCGCAACAGCCAGAGCAACGAAAACGGCGGCGAGGGCATAGGGGGCGCCAGCAAAGGTGACGGCTGCCTGCGGCGCGGTGAAGACGCTGAAGATCTGCGCGAACATGAGCGGCCCGAGGATCGTCGTGAAGCTGGAAATGCTGGACAGCGCCCCCTGCAATTCGCCCTGCGCCGATGGCGGAACCTTGGCCGAGGCGATGCTGCGCAGCGGCGGGTCGGCGAGCGCTTCGAGGCAGGTGGCGATGATGACGGCATAGATCATCCAGCCCTGGAACGCGGAGGCATAACCGATGAGGCCGAGCCCGGTAAACATCAGGCCGACAGCACCGGTCTTCCATTCGCCAAGAAGCGGGATGATTTTCGGCAGGATGAAGGCCATCACCAGTGCGCCGCAGACGCCGAAGATACCGAGCGACAGGCCGATCTGTCCCTCGCTCCAATCGTAGCGATAGGACGCGACGAAGGACCAAACCGCCGGATAGACCGCATGCGCCTGCCAGAACAGGAAGAAGACGAGCAGAACCCAGCCGATGCCAGGATAGTTGCGCATCTGCTTCAGCGCACCGAGCGGATTGGCACGCTTCCATTCGAAACGACGGCGGTTGCGGCCTTCAAGCGTCTCCGGCAGCAGGAACCAGGCGACGGCGAAATTGACGAGGGAGAGAGCGGCGGCGCCATAGAACGGGATGCGCGGGCCGAACTCTCCGAGCAGGCCGCCAAGGACAGGCCCGAGCGCAAAACCGGTACCGAAGGCGATGCCGATCAGCCCGAAGTTCTTCGCCCGATTGCTGTCGTCGCTGACGTCAGCGATATAGGCGGCGGCGGTCGAGAAGCTGGCGCCGCTGATGCCGGCGAGCACCCGGCCGACGAACAGCATCCAGTAAGTCGTCGCCAAGGCACAGATGAGATTATCAAGCGCGAAGGTCAGCACCGAGGCGAGCAGGATGGGCCGACGGCCGAAACGGTCGGACAGGTTTCCGATCAGCGGCGCGAAAACGAACTGCATGCCGGAATAGACCAGCATCAGCCAGCCGCCATCGACCGCCGCCTCGCTGATCGAGTCACCCGTCAACTCCTTCAGATAGGCGGGCAGCACCGGCACGATGATGGCGATGCCCATGATGTCAAGGAACAGGATGACGAAGACGAGGAACAGGCCGCGCCGCGCTGACTTGGGGTCGATCATCGAACAAACCTCATGAAGCATCCGGCCTTGCACGGATACAGAACGCGAACGGGAACGAGCAATTCGTCTTTATCGAAAAATTTTGACCGAAACAATACGTGAACATTTCAATGTTCGTGATGATTGCTTCGGGAACATTGATGTGGGGGGAATGCGCACACGCCGATGGCTGCGCAATATGAAAACGAATGCCGGTCGTTTTGTCCCTGCTGGAAATGTCGCACCGAGCGTGTCATCGTGGACTGCGATCCGTCGAGCGCATTGAAGATATTAAAAGAAGATCTCAGCGTGCAACTCCATCCCGAAGTCACCCAGCTTGCCGATCTGTTACTCCGTATCGAGGAACATTTGGCAAAACACGAAGTCGCCTGGTGGGCGACCAAGATCGGCCGTTGCCGTGCGTCCTTGGAAATATCTGACACCAAGGGGCTCCATGATTTCATCGCTTTGTTCGGCGGCATGGGATCGCTTAATGATGTCGTTCTGCAGCGCGACGGCAAGATGCTGACGACAGAGAACGACGAGCTTCGTAAGATGCTGGGAAAGGCGTGGACGCTGGGCGAAAAATTGCTGCAAGAAGAAGTCGCACTTGCTCGCGGCGACTGAGCGTTTTTTGCCAATCTCCGCCATTCCAGATTTGTAGATTGACGGCTTAGTTTCGCGACCGGCCCTTTAGAAAATCGACAAAAGCCCGGAGCGGCGACGGCATGTGCTTGCGGCTGGCATAATAGAGATAGGGCCCGGGAAAGGGCGTCATCCAGTCTTCCAGCAGGGGCACGAGTTCCCCTCGCGCGATCGACGGCGCCAGGAACTCCTCGAAGGTGGCAATGATGCCAAGGCCTTCGACCGCGGCGCGGATTTCCAGTTCAAGCGTATTGGCAATGACGCGCGCCGGCGGGGAGATACGGACCACCTCCTCGCCGCGTTCGAACTCCCAGGAGGGCATGGAGCCGCTGGCAAACCGATGGCGAATACAGGCATGGTCGAGAATGTCGCGCGGATGACGCGGCTCTCCATGGGCGACGAGATAGGCGGGGGACGCGGCCACGACGAAACGCTGGGTACGCGGACCGATCGGCACGGCGATCATGTCCTTCTCCAGCCGCTCGTCATAGCGAACGCCGGCATCGAAGCCGGCGGCCAGAACGTCGATGAAACTGTCGTCGCCGCTGACCTCGAGGTTTATGCCGGGATAGGCCTTCAGAAAGCCGGCGGCGATTTCCGGCAGGACGGCGCGGGCGACGACGGTGGCGACGTTGAGACGCAAGGTCCCGGTGGCGCTGTCGCGAAAGCTGCCGATCTGGTCGAGAGCCGAGGCAACCTCGCCAAGCGCCGGCGACAGCCGTTCCATCAACTGTTTGCCCGCCTCCGTCATCGTAACGCTGCGGGTGGTGCGGTTGAGCAAGCGCACGCCGAGCCGCTGCTCGAGCCGCCGCAGCGCCTCGCTGAGTGAAGACGCAGAGACACCGCGCCGACGGGCAGCGGCGCGAAAACTGCGCTCGCGCGCGACGGCGGTGAAGGCATCGAGATCGGCGAGTGGCAGATCGGTCATTGTACGATTTTCCAAACAGCTTGTGCACGGTCGGACGAATTATCGCACAAAGTGTTTCGCAGTAAAACCACCTCCGGAACGCAACGCCGTATCGGCGGCAGACACAAGGAGAAGCGACATGGAGTATGTTCAACTCGGCAAGACAGGCCCCTCGGTTTCCACCTTCGGCCTTGGTTGCATGGGCATGTCCGGCATGTACGGGCCTTCCGACCGGGCGACAAGCATCGCCACCATCCATGCGGCGATCGATGCGGGCATCAACCTGCTCGATACCGGCGATTTCTATGGCATGGGCCATAACGAGATGCTGATCGGCGAAGCTCTAAAAGGCATCGATCACGACAAGGTCATCATCAGCGTCAAGGCCGGTGCGCTTCGTGATCGTGACGGCGGCTTCAACGGCATGGACAACCGTCCGGCAGCGCTGAAAAACTTCGTCGCCTATTCGCTGCAGCGCCTCGGCGTCGACTATATCGATATCTACCGCCCTGCCCGTCTCGACCCGAACGTACCGATCGAAGAGACGGTCGGCGCCATCGCCGACATGGTCAAGGCCGGTTATGTCCGCCATATCGGCCTGTCGGAAGTCGGTGCCGACACCATCCGCCGGGCCGCTGCCGTTCACCCGATCGTCGACCTGCAGATCGAATATTCGCTGATCTCGCGCGGCATTGAGGACACGATCCTGCCCGCCTGCCGCGATCTCGGCATCGGCATCACCGCCTATGGCATTCTGTCGCGCGGCCTGATCAGCGGTCACTGGCAGAAGGGCGATGGACAGAGCAAGGGCGACTTCCGCAGCCACAGCCCGCGCTTCCAGGGCGAGAATATCGACCGGAATCTCGCGCTCGTCGAAGCTCTGCGCCAGATCGCCGATGCCAAGGGCGTCTCGGTCGCGCAGATCGCCATCGCATGGGTAGCCGCTCAGGGCAGCGACATCATTCCGCTGATCGGCGCGCGAAAGGTCGAGCGGCTGGAGGAAGCGCTGGGATCGCAGGACGTGCAACTGTCCGCCGCCGATTTCGCCGCGATCGAAACGGCCGTGCCGAAGAACGCGGCAGCCGGCGGGCGTTATCCCGAGGCGGTGCTGGCCCACATGGACAGCGAGAAGTAGGCGACATTATTTCCGAAGCCCCGCGCCTCATTCCGGCGTGGGGTTGGCGGCGTAGATCTGCCACGCTCCGGGGACGTCACGCAGTTGGAGTTCGGAGCGCTCCTGAAACACGACGCCGGATCCGACGACGAGATCCTTGACCGTTCGCGACACGATGATGTCACCGGCGCCTGCATGGTTGAGCAATCGTGAGGCCAGATGGACCGCGATCCCACTCAGATCGTTGCCGCGCCGTTCGCATTCGCCCGTGTGCAGGGCCGCCCGGATTTTGAGACCGATCTCGCTTGCGCGGTCGCGGATCGTAGTTGCGCATTGGATGGCCTTGGTCGGCCCCTGAAAGGACGCCAGGAAACCGTCGCCCGTGGTGTTGATTTCGGTACCGTCGAAACGGTGCAACGCCATGCGTACAACGTCATTGTGCCGCAACAACAAATCCCGCCATTGCCGGTCACCCAATTCTGCCGCTATCGAGGTCGACCCGACGATATCGGTGAAGAGAACCGTCAGCAGCACACGCTCGGAGGCCGGTTGCGGGCGGATGCCTGTCAGGAATTCCTCGATCTCGTCCAGCGTGCGATCCGCATCACCGGCCCAAATGACATGGTCGTCACCCGGCAGTTCCACCCATTTGGCTCCAAGAATACCGTCGGCGACGAAGCGGCCTTCCTCGACGTTTACCCAACGATCACCCGTGTGATGCAGCACGATGGTGGGAACATGAATGGCGCCCAGGATGCTGCGGACGTCGATTTCCGTATTCCAGCGCCACAGCGCGATCGCATCCTGCGGCGATGCCGAATTGCGCAGGTAGCTGGCAAGCCAGTCCCGCGCCTGCCTGTCGTCGACGAGACTCGGCGCAGCGTTGCTCAGGTCGAACGCGCCACCCCAGTCGCGCGCGAGCGCGGCAAGTTCCTCCTCAACCTGCTCCGGGGTTTTGGCCCAGGGATAGTCCTCTGCCCACAGGCCTTTCGCGAAAGAGCCATTCAGCACCAGCGCTACGGTCCGCTCGGGATGGGTGGCCGCAAAGAGCATGCACATATTGCCGCCCTCAGAGGTCCCCATCAGGACCGCGCGGCGCGAGCCTGCCGCGTCCATGACAGCCTGCACATCCTCAATACGCTGCTCAAGTGTCGGAAAGCCGACATTGCGGTCCGAGAGCCCGGTGCCGCGCTTGTCGAAGAGGATCAGCCGGGCAAATGCACTCAACCGCTCGAAGACGTGAACCATGCGCGGAAACTCCCACGCATGGTCGAGATTGGAGACCCAACCGGGAACGTAAACAATGTCGAACGGTCCATCGCCAACCACCTGATAGGCAATGTTAAGCTCGCCGCTTCGTGCATATCGCGTACTTGGTCGCATGCACGGCAGAATAGCACCGGCCGCCCGCAGTGTGAATGACGGGCGACGCGCGCTGCCTGCAAAACCGAAGCAGAATGCTCAGCGCACGTAAACGATCTTGCCGCCGCTGAAGGCGGTTTGAACGCCGACGACGTTGCGAAGCTGGACGCGCTTTCTCAGGAGAACGTCCCGAAGATAGGCATCGGATCGGATCTCGTCCTGCGCCTGTGCGATGGTCTGTGCGGAGGGGTAGAGATATCTCCGCGGCACCTGCTGCGTGTAGTCATCACTATCCATCGGTTGCTTGACGACGATAACGGTGACGCTGACTTGGCCCGAACGGGAATTTTGAGCGCTGGCGACGCCACTGAGCGAACTGGCGCCCAGCGCGGCGGCAAAAGCGAACGTGACGATCTTGCGCATTGTCTTTCTCCTCAAACGTTCCGGAACCCTGCGTGCCAAGGCCTACGGGACGTCATGCATTGGCAACAGAACGAACAACGTCCGGGCGCTTGGATTAGTTTCGCCGGTGCGCGGACCGCTGATGGCGCCAGCGCCGGAAGAGACTGCCGCGTCCACGACCGTGATCACTTCACATAGACGATCTTGCCGCCGTTGAAGGCGGTCTGGACGCCGTTAACGTTTCGGGCCGGAATGCCTCTCCGCTGGAGAGCCGCGCGAATATTGGGGTTGGTGCGGATCTCCTCCTGCCCGCGCGCGTAGGTCTGCGCCGAAGGATTGCGATAGGTCATCGGCACCTGTTGAAAATCATCCGGGCCGACATAGTCGCGGATGATGATCACGGTGACGCTGGTGCTGACGCGCCGGGCTCGCTGGGCGTAGACTGGTTCGACGAGCGGACCGGCGGCAATAAGAGTGCCAAGCGCTATAGCCAGGGCAAGTATGACGGCTTTCTTCACGGTCGTTCTCCTCAAATGCTCATCGCGCGTAAACGATCTTGCTGCCATCCAAGGCGGTCTGAACGGCCAGGACGTTGTGCGGCCGGATATTGCGGCGGTCCAAGGAAGCCCTCAGCACTGCATTGGAGGCAATTTCGTCCTGCGCGCGTGCAAGCGTGTATGGGGATGGATGGCGGTAGAACGAAGGAGCGCGATCATCGCGATCGCTTGGCCGCAGGATGATAACGGCAATGCCGGACTCCGAAGGATGACCGAAAAGAATTGTGGCAAGTGTCTCTGCAGCGCTCGCAGGCGGCGTGGTGGACAGTGTGAGCGCGGCCGCCGCAAATGCAAGGGCGAGGGATTTCCGCATGTTTATTCTCCTTTTCTGGCCATCCGGCTGTCGGCGGGACGCTCGGGCGTTGCCGGCCGAGATCATCGGTGGCGTCACGGGACCAGTGTCGCCGGTTGAATAAGGAGAAATATAGGTTGCTCTCTTCGTTTTGCGATTGGCCGCATTGAGGCAGAAGGACTTTTTTCGCGTCCTGCGGGAAAACTGGCGCGCCGGGATGATGGCGCGCCGGTGGTCACCTAGATATTGCTGTTGAACGTATCGCAGGCTGAAAGCTTGCCGCTGTCGAAACCGCGCTTGAACCATGTCGACCGCTGGGCCGACGTGCCGTGGTTGAAGCTTTCAGGAACGACATAGCCCTGGGTGCGCTTCTGCAGCGTGTCGTCGCCGATCTGGGTGGCGGCGTTCAGCGCTTCCTCAAGGTCACCCCTTTCAAGGAGACCCTTCTGTTCCGTATATTTGCCCCAGATGCCAGCGAAGCAATCCGCCTGGAGTTCGACGCGGATCGACATCTGGTTGGAATCGGCTTCGCTCATGCGCTGGCGCTGCGCGTTGACCTTGGGCAGGATGCCGAGCAGATTCTGGACGTGGTGGCCGACCTCATGCGCAATGACATAGGCTTCGGCGAAATCGCCGGACGCATCGAAACGCTGCGCCAGCTCATCGAAGAAGGCCATGTCGAGATAGACCTTCTGATCGCCCGGGCAATAGAAAGGCCCACTGGCCGATGAGGCCATGCCGCAGGCCGAATTGATGCCGTCGCGGAAAAGCACGAGCTTCGGCTCGACATAGGTTTCGCCGCTCGCCTGGAAAATGCCGTTCCAGGTGTCCTCGGTCTCGGCCAGCACCGTGGAGACGAAGGCCTTAGTTTCCTCCTCCTGCGCAGAACCCTGCGGTGCCCCGGATTCAGTCTGTTCGACGCCGGGCGAACTGACCTGCCCGCCCTCCATCACCTGCAGCATGTCGATGCCCATCATCTTCAGGACGAAATAGATGACGACAAGGAAGATGATCGTGCCGATGCTCATGCCGCCGCCGCGACCGCCGCCACCGGTGGGGATGCGGAAACCGCCGCCGCGACCGAACGGGTTGCCGCCCATGCCGCCCCGCACCGGACCGGATCCACGCTGGTCCTCGACATTGCCCGATTGGCGCCGGCCCTTCCATTCCATGATGTGCTCTCCCCGTCTCTGCCCTAGCGGCCGTCTAACCTTTTCAAGATCATATAACGCGCCAGAGGCGATTTTGTACAAGACCAAAACGACAAAGTTTTCACGGTGCTGAAAATCGGATCGGCGTTGGCAGCCGGCGACAGGCCGTGCCAGAATGAAGGACGTTGTTTTGGGAGGAACAAGCCAATGAAGGCCATGCGCCTGGAATCGATCGGCAATCTTTTCGTGCGCGAAGTCGAGACGCCCGTTCCCGGTCCGGACGATCTTCTGGTTCGGGTCGAGGCCTGTGGCATCTGCGGCACCGACCGCCACCTGTTGCACGGCGAGTTTCCCTCGACGCCGCCGGTGACGCTCGGCCATGAATTCTGCGGTATCGTCGAGGCAATGGGTGCGGATGTGAGGGGCTTCAAACTTGGCGCGCGCATCACCGGCGACCCGAACATTTCCTGCGGCCGCTGCCCGCAATGCCAGGCGGGCCGGGTCAATCTCTGCCGCAACCTGAAAGCCATCGGCATCAGCCGCGACGGCGGTTTCGCCGATCATGTCATCGTGCCGCAGAAGCAGGCCTTCGAGATACCGCTCAGCCTCGACCCGACGCATGGCGCCTTCTGCGAACCGCTCGCCTGTTGCCTGCACGGCATAGACATGGCCGAGATCAAGGCCGGCTCGTCGGTCGTCGTGCTCGGCGGCGGTGTCATCGGCCTGTTGACGGTCCAGCTGGCGCGGCTGGCGGGGGCCACGACCGTCATTCTCTCGACGCGGCAGGAAGCGAAACGGAAACTGGCCGAGGAACTGGTCGCCACGGCAAGCGTCGATCCCTCCGCCGGCGATATCATCGCGCAGATCGCGGGACCTGCCGGCCTCGTGCACGGCGGCGTCGACGTGGTCATCGAATGCGCTGGCGTCGCCGAAACCGTCGAGCAATCGACGCGGCTTGCCAAGGCCGGCGGCACCGTCGTCATCCTCGGCGTGATGGCGCAGGGCGAGACGGTCCGCATCGAGCCGTTCGACGTCCTTTTCAGAGAGCTTAGGGTGCTTGGCTCCTTCATCAACCCCTTCACCCACCGCCGCGCCGCCGATCTGGTGGCGTCCGGTATGATCAATGTGGAGAAACTGATCTCGCGAAAAATCACGCTGGAGGAAGCGCCGGAGGTGATCCGCAATCCGCCGGCTGCGGGCGAAGTCAAGGTGCTGGTGGTGGCGGCGTCAGTATAGGCTTTGGCCGCCAAACGTTAGCTCTTCTCCCTATTAAGAAATGAAAGGCGAATATCAGTCTGCTGCGGCCAATTCCTTGAAACCCGATTTAGAAAAACCGGGTCGCGAACCGTGCTACCATTCCCCGATGGGCAATCGATGTCCGGAAGGAATTTATGCGATGATCGTGAAAGAGATGACCAGCAAGGACTGCGCCGATGTCCTGTCGCGGGGGCACATTGCCCATCTTGCCTGCGCGAAGGACAGCCGGCCGTATGTCGTGCCGATCCAGTACGCTTTTGATCCGCGCAATCTCTACAGTTTTTCGATGCCCGGGCAGAAGATCGATTGGTTGAGAGCCAACCCGCAGGCCTGCGTCCAGGTTGACGAGATCAAGGGCGATGATGAGTGGCGAAGTGTTGTCGTGGAAGGGCGCTATGAAGAATTCCCAGACGACGCGCAATGGCACAACGAACGGATTCGCGCATGGTCTCTGCTGGAAAAACGGGCGAACTGGTGGGAGCCCGGCGTCTTGAAGCCGGGTTTGGCTGTTGCCGGCAAAAAGGCAATTGCGCCGATCTTTTTCACCATCCGCATTGAAAGCCTGAGCGGCAGGCAGTCGTCCGCTGGCGATATCTGAAACAAAAATGGCTGAAGGCATCCGCGCTAAGCCGCTTCGGGCAGCCGCGAGGTGAAGGTTGCATGTGCGATCGACACGGCCGTACCGGTTTCGCCCGATGTCGTCTCCATCTGCGCGCCAAGCTGCTTGACCAGCGCCTGAACGATGGCCGTGCCCAATCCTCCGCCTGATTTGGGCGCAGGCACGGCGTCTTTCCCCACGCCGTTATCGGAAACAACAAGCTTCCAGTCGCTGCCGTTCACTTCGTAGGACACGCCGATGGATGCCGCGGGATTCCGGGCCGGGAAAGCATATTTAATTGCGTTGATGACCAATTCGGTGACGATGAGGCCGAGGCTGACGGCCTCATCGGAGCCGATCCGTCCGTGCTCGGCCGACACCCTTATGTTGATCGGCTGACTCTCGCCCGTCATCGAAGACCCAAGGCTGCCGCAAAGCGTCGAGAGGTAGGAGCCAACCTCGATCCGGTCGATGCCACCGGTCACATGAAGATGGCGCTGGACCTCGGCGACCGACATCACCCTTTGATGCGCATCCTGCAAATCGCGGCGTGTCTCCTCCGACGTCACCGCGCGGGCCTTTAGCAACAGGATGCTGGCAATGATCTGCAGGCTGTTGGCGACGCGGTGCTGCATTTCCTGGAGCAAAACGTCTTTCTGACGCAGCAGATCCTCGGTCCGTTCATGCAGGATGTCCTTCTCGCGCTCGATCGCCCGCCGGGCACTGATGTCGGTGAAGGCGAGCAGGATCGTTGTGCCGGAGCCCTCGCCGTAGACCACCTGGCGCGCGTTCAACAGCATCGTTCTCCGGCCAAGATTGGGGAAGTCGTGCTCGACCTCGAAACCGTCCATAGCGGTCTGCGCCGGAATGATCGTTTCCAGGAGCAGGCGCAGCGCCGGTATGTCCCACTGGCCATCGCCGAGCGTGTAGAGCAACCGCCCGTACGTATCTCCCGCATCCACCTTGAAGGTCTCATAGAAGGAGCGACTGGCGGCCAGCACGTAGAAGCGCTGGTCGAGGACGAGAAGCGGATCATGGATCGTATTGACGATCGCCTGGGCCAACCTTTGCGCGTCTTCGAGATTTTGAAAATTGATCATACGGTCGTGTCCGTTCCGGACTTGCAGGCTGCACTTCAGTCAAGGCAGCGCCGCATCCAATCAAGTCCTACACGCTATTTGCAAAGGAGTCGCCTCTCATCTGGAACCGCCGCAAAACGCACGCGAAGTTGCAGTGATGTTTTGCAGCGGCGATGTGTCTTTCGATCAGACGGCGAAACGGGCGATCACCTCGGCCAGCGGCACATGACCAACGCAGGCGCCCGAACCCGCCGGCCTCTCGCCGCCCTCCACCGCCAGGGCATATTGCACTATCGACTCAGCTTCGATCCGGCGGCGCAGCGCGGCAAGCTTCGGATAGGCGCTGCCATCGACGGCCTCATGAAACTCCGCCCAGCGCGCCACGCCGATCAGTGTGGTATCGGCCAACGTCAGATGATCGCCGACCAGAAACGGCGCATCGCCGATCATCGCTTCGAGCTGGTCGTGGCGTTGCGCGACCAACCTCTGGCCGAAATCGCGCAGGACCGCGAGTGTTTCAGGTTTCGCATCCTCCATCTCGAAGGCAGCCCAGAGCGGCGTGAACGCGGCGGTGAATCCAGTGTTCACGAAGGCCATCAGCTGGTGCATCCGGTCCGCTTGTGGCGAACGGGGATCGAAGCTGATGCGGCGCTGCGTATCGCGCGCCGAAAGCCACGCTGATATCGCCATGGTTTCGGTCAGGACGCGGCCATCATCGGTGATCAGCACCGGCGTTTCCTGGCGGCCGTTCAGCCGTCCATAGGCGTCGTTCTTCATCTCGTTGAGCATGTCGACGCGGCAGAGGCGGTAGGGCTGGCCGACATGCTCGAACGCAGCGACGAGCCCCATCGAGCTTCCCAACGGGAAGCCGTGAAGGAGAATAGGTTCCATGTTTCGTGTCTCTTCTTGGAGTTGAGGATCACGCTGCGCAGCGATGGTTGACCCTACCCTTTGGCGGCCCCATGTAAATTACGCACTATTTTGTAACCAGGATCGCCTGATGAAAGACGTCGTCTCCAATTGCCCGATCGAAGAGGTCATGCGCGTGCTGAGCGGCCGCTGGCCGACGCTGCTACTCTATTATCTGAAGGACGGCACCAAGCGCTTCAGCGAACTCAGGCGCGACAACCCGACACTGTCACACCGGATGCTGGCGCTGGAACTGCGCAGGCTCGAGGTTGCCGGCATCATCAGGCGCACGGCCTATCCGGGATATCCGCTACGCGTCGACTACGACCTGACCGCATCAGGCCTGAAGCTTGTACCGCTGATCGACGCGCTCGGTGATTGGTGGGAGAACAGGGCTGGCGACCACACCGATCCGGCTGAGAAGACACCGGAGCAACTCGTCAGCGCCGCATGACCGGGATAGTCCACCCGCATGGATACCTTACCGGGACTTGGCGGGCTGCTCGCCGTCGATGAGTGCCTGGAACAGCGGCCCGAGGATTTTGACAAGGGCATTCGGGTCGGCTTCTGAGAGCGCCGACAGGCCGATCATCTGCCGCATGACCTGGACGCCCGCAACGAGGGACAGGATCAGCGCGGCGCGCTGCGGCGCCAGTTCGCCGCCCAACGCAGCGGTCATCGCATTCATCTGAAGCACCAGGCTCGACCTTGCCGCGTATGTTGACCACATAACACACGCTCTGTAAGTCAATCCGGGCAGAGATTGGTGCGGTTCGGAATCAAACGTGAAAAAATCAGTCAGTGTGTCCCTCCTGGTGATGGGAACGGCGGCTCTCAGCGGATGCGGCGAGAAGGTCGATACCGCCGTTTATACCAACGCCGATACATGCACGTCAGCTGGCATCTATGGCCGTGAAAAATGTCGCAGCGACTTTGAGGTAGCCAAGAGGGAGCACGAACTCAACGCTCCCATTTTTGCAGCCGAAGCGGATTGCCAGCAGCAATTCGGCCTCAATGGCTGCCAGCCCAGCAACGATAAACACGCGGCCGGGAGTGGCCATTATGTACCCCTTATGAGCGGATATCTCATCGGACGCTTCACGCAGCAATCGGCGTTGTGGCCGCAGCCTCTTTACCAGATGGACGGCCGCGCGGCTTACAGGAATGCGGCAGGCGTCCTTGTCGCAGAAAAACCCGGCCGGTTCATGCTTTGGTCGACAAGCCGAGCATTTGAAAAGCCGGAGATGAACAGGACGACAATCAAACGTGGCGGTTTCGGCCAGCGTGCGAAGCACATCGGGAGCTAAGCGGGAGAATGAAACGGGTCCGAATGCCTGAAAGGCCCGACTGGAAGGCCGATGCGGATGCGTGTGGTTTTACCGTCCATACCATGGACGGCCGGCGATACTGGGACGAGCGGCATGCCTACGCGTTCGGCATGAGTGAAATCGAAACAATGGTCGAGGATCCGACCGCGGAGCTTCTTTCCTTGTGCTATTCCGCCGTGGCCGAAATTTCAAACAGCCCGGCCCTGATGAGCAGAATGGCGATTCCCGAGGATTTTCAAAGCGCTGTGGCGCGTTCCTGGAGAAATCGAGACAAAGACCTCTATGGCCGTTTCGATCTCGCCTATGACGGCAGCGGTCCAGCAAAGCTTTTCGAATTCAACGCGGATACGCCGACCAGCCTTTTCGAGGCTGCCGTTTTCCAGTGGTATTGGCTTGAGGACATGAAGGCGCGCGGCAACATTCCGGCCGGCGCCGACCAGTTTAATTCCGTGCACGAACGTCTCATAGCGGCATTTCGGCTCCTTGCAGGTGGCGCGACCACCCTTCATTTCGCCGGATTGCTGGACGTTGCGGAAGATCGCGTGAGCTCGAATATTTGGCCGACTGCGCCGTTCAGGCTGGATGCGCGACGAAACTTCTGGAGATGAGCGATCTCGGTATCGATGAAGATGAATGGCTGACTGATCTCGGCGATCAGCGGATCACCACGCTGTTCAAACTTTATCCACTGGAAGACATGGTCCGCGAGCCCTTTGGCAAACATCTTGTCACGACAAGAACCAGAATGGTCGAACCGCTGTGGAAGTTGACACTTTCGAACAAGGGATTGATGCCGGTCCTGTGGGACATGTTTCCCGGTCATCCCAATTTGCTGCCGGCGTTCTTCCGCGACGATCCGCGGGTTTCAAGCCTCGGAGATCGCCATGTGATCAAGCCGCTTCTGTCACGCGAAGGGGCGAACATCACCATGGTCGATCCGGCGATGGCTACGGGAACGCTGAGCGTCGAAGGGCCTTATGGCGAAGAAGGACATATAGTTCAGGCATTGCATATGCTGCCGCGTTTCGACGATGTGTGGACACTTATCGGCTCATGGGTCGTGGCGGGCCAACCGGCTGGAATCGGTATTCGTGAAGACGACACGCCGATAACCGGCGAAACCGCGCGCTTTGTGCCCCATTACATCGACGATGCATGAATGGCCAAACGGGGAGCCATTTTTCCTGTCCATTCTCGCATTTTCGGGGTTCCGCTCCCCCGCACATTTCCCTATAAGCCGCTTCTAGCCTGAAAAGATCAAGCATGCGCGCCCCGGCCGGTGATTTCCCACCCTGGCCGGTTTTTCGCGCAAGCCGAAAAGCGGATAGAACCCATGCCAAAGCGCCAAGACATCAAATCGATCCTCATCATCGGTGCGGGACCGATCGTCATCGGCCAGGCCTGCGAGTTCGACTATTCCGGTACCCAGGCCTGCAAGGCGCTGAAGGAAGAGGGTTACCGGGTCATCCTGGTCAACTCCAACCCGGCAACGATCATGACCGACCCCGACATGGCGGACGCGACCTATGTCGAGCCGATCACGCCGGAGGTGGTTGCCAAGATCATCGCCAAGGAGCGTCCGGATGCACTGCTGCCGACCATGGGCGGCCAGACGGCGCTGAACACGGCACTTTCCTTGAAGCGCATGGGCGTGCTCGACCGCTACAACGTCGAAATGATCGGCGCCAAGCCCGCCGCCATCGACATGGCCGAAGACCGGGCGCTGTTCCGCGAAGCCATGGCGCGCATCGGGCTCGAAACGCCGAAGTCGCTTCTTGCCAACGCCACCGAGATCAAGGACGCCGACCGCAAGCTGCATGTCGCCGAGCGCGACAAGCTGAAGGCACAGCTTACCGGCGCCGACCTCGACAAGGCGCTGGACGAACTGGAAAACACCTGGAACCTCGGTGAAACCGACCGCAAGCAGCGTTACATGAGCCACGCAATGGCGATCGGTGCGCAGGCGCTCGACACGATCGGCCTGCCGGCGATCATTCGCCCGTCCTTCACCATGGGTGGCACCGGCGGCGGTATTGCCTACAACCGCTCGGAATTCTTCGAGATCGTCAATTCCGGTCTCGACGCCTCGCCGACCACGGAAGTGCTGATCGAAGAATCGGTGCTCGGCTGGAAGGAATACGAGATGGAAGTGGTCCGCGACACGGCGGACAACTGCATCATCATCTGCTCGATCGAGAACATCGACCCGATGGGCGTGCACACCGGCGATTCGATCACGGTTGCCCCTGCCCTGACGCTGACCGACAAAGAATACCAGATCATGCGCAACGCCTCGATCGCGGTGCTGCGCGAGATCGGCGTCGAGACCGGCGGCTCGAACGTGCAGTTCGCCGTCAATCCGGAGAACGGCCGTCTCGTCGTCATCGAGATGAACCCGCGCGTCTCGCGCTCCTCGGCTCTGGCGTCGAAGGCCACCGGCTTCCCGATCGCCAAGATCGCCGCCAAGCTCGCCGTCGGCTACACGCTCGACGAACTCGACAACGACATCACCGGCGGCGCAACGCCGGCCTCGTTCGAACCGTCGATCGACTACGTCGTCACCAAGATCCCACGTTTTGCCTTCGAGAAGTTCCCGGGCGCCGGCACGACGCTGACGACGGCGATGAAGTCGGTCGGCGAAGTCATGGCGATCGGCCGCACCTTTGCCGAATCGCTGCAAAAGGCACTGCGCGGCCTCGAGACCGGCCTGACCGGTCTCGATGAAATCGAGATCCCCGGCCTTGAAGAGACCGGCGACAACCACAATGCCATCCGCGCCGCAATCGGCACGCCGACGCCGGACCGGTTGCGCATGGTTGCCCAGGCATTGCGCATGGACATGTCGGAAGCCGACGTGCATGACGGCTCGAAGATCGACCCGTGGTTCATCGCCCAGTTCAAGGCGATCGTCGACATGGAGGCCCGCGTGCGCGAGCACGGCCTGCCGCAGGACGCCGAAAACCTGCGTATGCTGAAAGCCATGGGCTTTTCCGATGCGCGGCTGGCGACGCTTTCCAAGAGCCGCCCGAAGGAAGTGGCCGAGCTGCGGAACCGGCTGAACGTACGTCCCGTCTACAAGCGGATCGACACCTGTGCGGCGGAGTTCGCCTCGCCGACCGCCTATATGTACTCGACTTACGAAACGCCGTTCGATGGTGCCGCCCGTTCCGAGGCCCAGATTTCCGACAGGAAGAAGGTCGTCATCCTTGGCGGCGGTCCGAACCGCATCGGCCAGGGCATCGAGTTCGACTATTGCTGCTGCCACGCCGCCTTCGCGCTGAAGGACGCCGGCTACGAAGCGATCATGGTCAATTGCAACCCGGAAACGGTTTCGACCGACTACGACACATCCGACCGCCTCTACTTCGAGCCGCTGACCGCCGAAGACGTGATCGAGATCATGCGCGCCGAGCAGGAAAACGGCACGCTGGTCGGCGTCATCGTCCAGTTCGGCGGCCAGACACCGCTGAAGCTCGCCGAAGCGCTGGAAAAGAACGGCATCCCGATCCTCGGCACCGCGCCCGACATGATCGATCTGGCCGAAGATCGCGACCGGTTCCAGAAGCTTTTGATGAAGCTCGACCTCAACCAGCCGAACAACGGCATCGCATATTCGGTCGAACAGGCCCGCCTCGTGGCGTCGGAGATCGGCTTCCCGCTGGTCGTGCGCCCGTCCTATGTTCTTGGTGGCCGCGCCATGCAGATCATCCATTCGGAATCGATGCTGCAGACCTATCTGCTCGACACCGTGCCGGGTCTCGTTCCCGAAGACATCAAGCAGCGCTACCCCAACGATAAGACTGGCCAGATCAACACCCTGCTCGGCAAGAACCCGCTTCTGTTCGACAGCTACCTGACCAACGCGGTCGAGGTGGACGTCGATGCGCTGTCCGATGGCGAGACGGTGTTCGTCTCGGGCATCATGGAACATATCGAGGAAGCCGGCATCCACTCCGGCGACAGCGCCTGCTCGCTGCCGGTCTACACATTGTCCGACGAGATCGTCGACGAACTGGAGCGCCAGACCAAGGCGATGGCCAAGGCGCTGAACGTTGGCGGCCTGATGAACGTGCAATACGCCATCAAGGACGGCACGATCTACGTGCTCGAAGTCAACCCGCGCGCCTCGCGTACCGTGCCCTTCGTCGCCAAGACCATCGGTGCGCCGATCGCCAAGATCGCCGCCCGCATCATGGCTGGCGAAAAGCTCGACGACGCGATTGCCGCCTATGGCAAGAAGCCGGATCCGCGCAAGCTGAACCACATCGCCGTCAAGGAAGCCGTCTTCCCGTTTGCCCGCTTCCCCGGCGTCGATATCCTGCTTGGCCCGGAAATGCGTTCGACGGGCGAAGTCATCGGTCTCGATAGCGACTTCGCCCTCGCCTTCGCCAAGGCCCAGCTCGGCGCCGGCGTCGATCTGCCGCGCGAGGGAACAGTGTTCGTCTCGGTGCGCGACGAGGACAAGGAGCGCGTCCTGCCTGCCATCCGCATCCTGACAGAGATCGGCTTCAAGGTCATGGCAACCGGCGGCACGCAGCGCTTCCTCGGCGAAAACGGCATCACAGCGACCAAGATCAATAAGGTCCAGGAAGGCCGTCCGCATATCGAGGACGCCATCCGTAACCGTCAGGTCCATCTGGTCATCAACACGACGGACAGCTCGAAGGCGATCTCTGACTCGAAGTCACTGCGCCGTGCGACGCTGATGCAGAAGGTGCCGTACTACACGACCATGGCGGGCGCCGAAGCCGCTGCCAAGGCGATCAAGGCGCTCAAGGCCGGAAGCCTCGAAGTGCGGACACTACAAAGCTACTTCGCCTGATATCCGGAGGCGCCTGCGGGCGCCTCTCCTGATTTCCCTTCTTTTGAACGGTTGCCATCCGCCTCGATGCACGCCAGAGTGCGCGCCGCTCGATCACGGAGGCAGGACCATGGAAGAGACGGAGCCGACGACAGGCGAACGCGCCGGCCGGCGCGAGTGGATCGGGCTCTATGTGCTGTCGATCGCCTGCCTCGTCTATTCCATGGATCTTTCCGTGCTTTTCCTCGCTATGCCGGCGATCGTGACGGATCTCGATCCGAGCGCGTCGGAACTGCTGTGGATCAACGACATCTACGGTTTCATGGTCGCTGGCTTTCTCGTGACGATGGGGACGCTGGGAGACCGTATCGGCCGGCGGCGCGTACTGCTTGCCGGCGCCTTCGCCTTCGGGATCGCTTCGGCGCTCGCGGCCTTCTCCGCAACGGCGCAGCAACTCATCGCCTCGCGGGCGCTGCTCGGCATTGCCGGCGCGACGATTGCACCCTCGACGCTTTCGCTGATCGTCAACCTTTTCAAGGACGAGGGCGAGCGCAATCGCGCCATCGGCATCTGGGGCACGGCTTTTGCGCTCGGCGGACTGGTCGGACCGCTGATCGGCGGCTTCCTGCTCCAGTATTTTCACTGGGGGTCCGTGTTCTTGATCAACATCCCGGTCATGCTGGCCCTGCTCGTCGTCGGTCCGCTGCTCTTGCCGGAATACAAGAACGACGATGGCGGAAGTCTCGACCTCGTCAGTGTGCTCCTGTCGCTGGCGACCGTTCTGCCGATCATCTACGGCTTCAAGCACCTGGCGGCCTACGGTTTTGCGGCGGACCAGCCCGTGGCGATCGCGACCGGGCTCGCGTTCGGTTATGTCTTCATCGGCCGTCAGAAGACCCTTGCCCATCCGCTGATCGACCTGCAGCTCTTCCGCATTCCGGCGTTCACCGCCTCCCTTGCCGTCAACCTCGCCGGGGTCTTTTTCATCTTTGGCATCTTCCTCTACCAGAATCTCTTCCTGCAGCTCGTCGCGGGTCTGTCTCCGCTCGAAGCGGCGATCTGGTCGGTGCCTTCTTCCATGGTCTTCACGATCATGTCCCTGCAATCCTATCGCTTCACGAACCGGCTTGGCCCGATCCGGACGGTGCTGATTGGCGTGGTGATCAACGCCGCCGGGGCGGCGGCCATGGCGCTCGCGGCCTATTTCGAGACGATGATCGGCGTCCTTTTCGCAAGCATGGTGCTGGCTCTCGGCTTCGTACCGGTGATCCTGACGACGACGGGGCTGATCGTCGGCACGGCGCCACCCGAACGGGCGGGCTCCGCATCGGCGCTTTCGGAAACCAGCGCGGAATTCGGCGGAGCGCTCGGGATCGCCCTGCTCGGAAGTCTCGGCACGGTCATCTACCGCACGACGATGGCGGGCGTCGATCTCTCAGGACTTTCACCGCAACAGGCCGAGGCAGCCTCGGCGACGCTGGCAGGCGCCGTCGAAACGGCAAAAGCGCTCGGACCGGACGCACAGGCCTGGCTCGATCCCGCCCGCACCGCCTTCTCGCTCGGCTTTGCCGCCTGCTGCGCGATTGCGGCGTTGACGCTTCTGGCGCTCGCGGTCGTCGCCCGCCGGATCTACGCCCGCGCCCACATCGACGAAAGCGCCCTTTCGGCACATTAAGCGATCAGAATTTCCCCTCCGCACGGGCAAGGCGGCCGGTTCGGAACCCGAAATAGATTGTGGTCAGCGACAAAGCGCAGGAGATCGAGAACACCACCAGCATGGCCTGCCGGATGGTCTCGGGCGCTGCCGCCTCGGCAAAGCCGCTGGCATTGGCAATGAAGCCCCAGACCGCCGCGCCGATGGCGTAACCCGTCGACTGCAGGGTCGGCAGCATGGCCGACGTGCGGTCCCGCTCGCCATCCGCGGAAACATCCATCATCAGCTGGCTGAGCGTGCCCCAGGACGCGCCGAAACCGCTGCCGATCAGCGCCTGCGCGAGAGGAACGAGCCACAGCACGCCGGTCGAAAGCGCCGCCACCAGCGCCGCAAGGCCGATCACCAGCAGGACAGGCCCGGCCAGCATGATGCGGTTGCGCAGGCCGTGGGAACGCACACTGGCAACGCCGATCGCGACAAGGCTCCAGAAAATCGCCATGACGGCCGCAAGACCGCCTGCGGCCGTCGGGCCAAGCCCCCAGAGATGCTGCAGGCTGTAGACGATGAAGACCGCCCCCACCGACTGGAACAGCGGCATGACCAGCACAAGCGAAAGGCCGGTGCCCAGCGAGCGGTCGAGCGTAAAGGCGGCCGCCGGCAACACCGGTGCCGCTGAACGACGGTCAAGCCTGACCGAGACGACGAGCACGACTGCGGCGGCCGTCAGCAACATCACCTGCAGGCCGATGGACGCGACGGCGCCGGAAAGCGAGATCATCAAAATACCGCAACCAGCAGCCGCCAGCCTTAGAAAGGGAATGGGCCGGGCCACGGAAGATGCGGCTTCGGCGCGCGGCACGATGAACAGGACCAGCAGGCAGAACAGCGCCGCCGCCGGAACGCTGATGAAGAAGGCGGCGCGCCATGACAGATGCTCCGTCAGCCCGCCGGCGACAAGCGGCCCGGCAAAAGCGGCACTCGCCCAGACAATCGCCTCGGCACCGAACACCTTGGGTACGAGGCGCGAAGGGAAAAGTTCGGGGATCAGCGCGTAGCAGAGCGCTGCGACCACGCCCTCACCCGCTCCCTGCAGCAACCGACCGGCGAGAACCTGGGACATGCCCGTCGCCGTGACGGCCAGCATCGTGCCGGTAACGAAGACGGCCGCGGCGGCGAGCAACGTCAACCGCGCGCCGAACCGCTGCTTGAGATTGGCGGCCGTCATGCCGCCGATGATGGCGAAGACGAGGTAGAAGGTAATCGCCCAGGAGAGAAGCGCCGCCCCGCCAAGCTCTTCGATCGCCGTTGGAAGAGCCGTCGAGACGAAGAACTCGTTAAAGGCGAACAGTGCGACGCCCAGGCAAAGCGTGATCGTCGAAGCGAGATAGCGGGGCCGGAGAAGCTCGCTCCAGCGGCCGGCGCCCTCGCTTTGTATATCGGTTTCAAATGTCGTGTCGTGGCTTGTCATGCTGTCCTCGTCATCAGGGAAGCACGACGTTTAGAGCCTCAACCTAGGTTGAGGTAAAGCCCTCATATGAATTTCTTTCGCTAAGCTAATAACCACCGATGATCGGCAACACCTCGCCGGTAATATAGCTCGAGCAATGCGGTGAAGCGAGGAACATATAGGCCGGAGCGATTTCCTCCGGCTGTGCCGGGCGCTTCATGGGAATATCCGCACCGAACTTGGACACGTCCTTCGCCTCCTTGTCGGAGGGATTGAGCGGCGTCCAGACCGGCCCTGGGGCGACGGCGTTCACACGGATGCCCCTTGGGAACAAGCTGCCCGGAAAGCGCCCTCGTAAACGCGTGGATACCGCCCTTGGTCATCGAATAGTCGATGAGCTGCTTGCTGCCTTCGATGCCCGTCACAGAGCCGGGATTGATGATGGCGCTGCCCTCCTTCATGTGCGGCACGGCTGCCTGCGCCACGAAGAAATAGCCGTAGAGATTGGTTTTCAGCGTTTCGTCGAAATGCTCTTCCGTCAGGTCGAGCACATCGGCGGTGTGGACCTGAAAGGCGGCGGTGTTGACGAGTACGTCGAGTTTGCCGAAGACTTCCACGACGGCTGCCACCGCCTTCTGGCAGAAGACCCTGTCTTTTACATCGCCGCAGATTGCCATTGCCTTGCGACCTTCGGCCTCGATCGCCTTGACCGTATCCTCCGCATCCCGGCCCTCGGCAAGGTGCAGGATCGCCACGTCGGCACCCTCGCGGGCAAAGAGAACGGCGACCGCCCGGCCGATGCCGCTGTCGCCTCCGGTGATCAGCGCCACCTTGCCTTCGAGCTTGCCGGAGCCCTTGTAGAAGGGCGCCTCATAAAGCGGCGCAGGATCAAGCTTGTATTCGGCGCCGGGTTTGAGCTGGTGTTGCTTGGGAAACGGCGGCACAGGATAGAGCCGTGCGCCGGCCTGCATGGCCTTCGGCTTGAGGGATTTTCCCGCCCTGTCCCTGGCGTCGGCTTTCGCGACCTGTTCCTGGATATCCCTCTGTTTTTCCGCCGTGCGGGCGGCTGGGCTTGGCTGTGCGGCCATTGCGTCGCTCCTTTGCTCTCTCAGGAAACCTGTGTCGGCTTGATCGTCCCGACCGAGACGACGCCACCGACCACACCGCGCGGGCCATCCGCCGCAATACCCTGCTGGTCGAGCATCTCGACCACCGCATAAAGGCGCTCGTTGCGAAAGGCACTCGCATCGCGCGTCGAATTGCCCTCAGCAGGTGCTGCATCGATCTCTGTAAAGTCGAGCTCGGCCTGGGCCGCAACAACGCGGGCATCGGCGGCTGAGAAGGCGCGCACGATCACTTCGCCCTGGTTTTCGGCGCTGTCCCAGTTGGGATCGGTGGCACGGGCCACCGGGACAAGCCGGTAGAGTTTCAATTTTTCGCGTCTGCGAATATTTTCCTGCATGATGGTCCTCGCTCTATGGCGCAATGTCCCTGCGCCGCTGGCTTTCGACTGCCGCAGTCCGCGACAGCGCTGCCTTGACAATCGACTGCATCTCGTCGTCGGCGATCTGCTGGATTGCAAAACTACCGTCAGGCTCGATGCCCGGATCTTCTTCATGATCGGCAACTGTCTCGGAATCCTGCGACAGCCGCTCAAGAAAAGCCCTGCCTTCGGCGCTTTCGGCGATGAACGCCGTCAGCGCGACGAAGAGTTTTCGGTGCGCGTTGAGCCTGCCTTCAAGATGGTCCGGTGATGGATGCTGCATGGCCTGTTCCTCGTCTCAAAGAACCCAACGAACATCACTGCCGATTGTTCCCCTGAAGCTGATTTCGGCATAAGATGAGCGCTTGGCGGCTCGCGCCCTCCTCCGAATAATCTGGCTTTTGCACTCCGCTTTCTGCTATAAGCGTTGTTCAAATGTTTCCGACGGTTCCGGAGTTAACGCTCCGGTGACCGTTTTCTTTTGTGCTGAGCCCGCCTGAAGCGGGCAAAGCATGGACTATGAAGGACAGTGAAATGGTCGATAAAGTACCGATGACTCAGAGCGGATTCGTCAAGCTGCAGGAAGAACTGCGCTGGCGTCAGCAGGAAGAGCGCCCGCGGATCATCGAAGCCATTTCCGAAGCGCGCGCCCATGGCGACCTTTCGGAAAATGCGGAATATCACGCGGCCAAGGAAGCCCAGAGCCACAATGAAGGCCGTATCGGCGAACTCGAAGACTTCGTCGCACGCGCGGAGGTCATCGACCTGTCGAAGATGTCCGGCTCCAAGATCAAGTTCGGTGCCACCGTCAAGCTCGTCGACGAGGACACCGAGGAGAACAAGACCTACCAGATCGTCGGTGACCAGGAAGCCGACGTGAAGCAGGGCCGTATCTCCATTTCCTCGCCGATCGCCCGCGCGCTGATCGGCAAGGAAGTCGGCGATTCGATCGAGGTCGTCGCGCCCGGCGGCTCGAAGGCCTACGAAATCCTCGCGATCAACTGGGGCTGATCCCCGGCATATTGCACTGAAAGCCCGGACGGCCCCTAAAGCTGCCTCCGGGCTTTTTCTGTTACGAACAAGGGCACGCAAGCGTGGAAGACATCAGCGACGTCGAGATCATCGCGCCAAACTTCAAGCGCCGCCTCTCCGGCGTCACTTCGACCATTATCCAGCTTGTACCGGTGCAGCGCAGGCTCGGCCAGAAGGTCGCGACACTTGGCCCCGGCCTGCCGGCGACCCTGCCGCATATCGGTTATTCAGCACTCCTTCGCCTCTGGGGGCGGCCCAAAAATCGAGATCTGCGGGTCTGGCATGCGCGGCGCAATATCGAGATGCTTCCGGCCATTTTCCTGCGCGACGTCCTGCGCATGAAGCTGAAGATCGTCTTCACCTCCGCGTCACAGCGCAAGCATTCCGGCTGGAGCAAACTCCTGATCCGTCGCATGGACGCGGTGATCGCCACCAGCAACCGCACCGCCGCCTATCTGGAAGTGCCGAGCACGACGATCATGCACGGCATCGACACCCAGCGTTTCTTTCCGGCCAGGGACAAGACCACGGCCAAGGCCGCACTCGGCATGCCGGCAGACATGAAGATCGCCGGCTGCTTCGGCCGGGTGCGTCACCAGAAGGGCACCGATCTCTTCGTCGACAGCATGATCAGCCTTCTGCCTGGCCGACAGGACTGGATCGCGATCGTCGCCGGCCGCGCAACGCCGGCTCATGTTTCGTTCGAAAACGAACTGAAGGAAAAGGTCAAGCAGGCCGGCCTCGCCGACCGCATCCTGTTCGTGGGCGAACATACCAACATCCCCGACTGGTACCGTGCCCTCGACCTGTTCATCGCGCCGCAGCGCTGGGAAGGCTTTGGCCTGACACCGCTCGAAGCGATGGCAACGCAGGTGCCGGTCGTGGCGACGGATGTCGGCGCCTTCTCCGAACTGCTGGTGACGGGGCAGGACGAAACCGGCCTGTTGATTTCGGCGAGCTCGCTGGCGGAAATGACGGACGCCGCGACTCTGTTCATGGACGCCCCCGAGCGCGCACGGCTCGCTGGCGAGCGCGGCCTTTCCCGCGCGATCGAGAGCTTCAGCATTCAGGGCGAAGCGTCGCGTATCGGGGCTGTCTATGAGAAGCTTCTGTCGTCTGCAAACTAGGGCTTGCGCTTGAAAAGCTCGATATAGGCGTTTGCGACCGCATCCTCGGAAAACTGGCCCATCAGCGTCTCGTGACCGCCCAGGGCGACGCGATCGGCGAGGTGCCGGTCGTTGATCAGCCGTTCGATCGCCTTGCTGAAACCGTCGGTATCGCCGATATCGACGAGCAGGCCGTTTTCACTGTCGCGCATGAACCAGGTCGGCCCTTCGGACCGGCTGGAGACCACCGGCTTCTGCTGCGCCCAGGCTTCGAGAATAACGTTGCCGAGCGGCTCGTGGCTCGACGGCATGACGAAGACGTCGGCGGCCGCCACGTAAGGACGTGTATCTTTCTGCCAGCCGAGGAAGCGGACGCGATCGGCGACGCCAAGATCGGCGGCAAGCTTGCGGACGTTCCCCATCTCCTCGCCGTCGCCGGCAAGCCAGAGATAAACGCCGGGCAGCTTCGCCACCGCTTCCGTCAGCAGCGCAAAACCCTTGCGCGGCACGAAGCGGCCCATCGACATGACGACCGGCGCGTCTTCCGGCGTATCAACGCTCCTGCGGTCGATCGGCGTGACGCGGTCTGTGTTTGTAAAGTTGGAAATGATCTCGACACCGCGCTTCCAGCCGATCCGGCGCACATGCTCGCCGATCCCCGGCGTGTTGCAGACAAGCACGTCGGTGTTCTTGAAATAGCTGAGATTGGTCGGGTAATCGCCAAGCCGCGAAATCTTGATGCAACCCTTGTAGTTCGGCATCAGGCGGCTCGCCCGTGTCGCCCAGGAAAACAGCGCATCCGGCCTTTCACGGCGCGCAAAATGCTTGACCTTCAGCGGCAGCAGGATGCGATCCGGCGACAGGTTGCGGAAATTGCTTTCGATAAGGTGGGCGTGCGGCTCGATATCCCTGCGCCAGAGGCGATTGGGTCGGATGACAGCCGTCTGCTCGACGCCGCGCCGGGCAAGCGCATTGACGAGGTGGACGAAGAAACGCTCGGCGCCGCCGTCCTTGCCGAAGTGGTAGTGCATGACTTTCATGACGTCCTCATTTGCCACGGCGGGCGCGTTCCATGTCGTCGAAATTCGGCTTCCGCCTGAGCGCATGCCGCTGATAGATCTTGGCCGCCGTCAGGAAGGCGTAGACGCCGCCCGTTGCCGCCTCAATGAAGCCGGGAAAACCGCAGCGCCAGAGCCCGTTGCGGAAATAGAGCCGCAGGAAATAGAGCGGCGGGCTGAAGATCATCTTGTAGGCGCGCAGCGGCTTGGCGGCCGCAAATTGCTGATCTGCCTTCAGCGTCGAATACTTGTTTTCCTTGAGGATCTGCTCGTCGATGATGAGCGGCCGGTAATGCAAGAGGCTGCCGGTCGCCGCCGCCTCGACCTTGCCGTCCGGCACGATGCCTTCATGGACCTTCTGGGAAAGATCGTAGGCGCCCCTGGCCTTGCGGATGAGCCTGAGGTTCTTGCGCTCGCGCACGTTGTCGGGCGTATAGCCGTAGCCGATCAGATAGGGCCGGCGGGCAACGCTCCAGCCGACGGTTTCCGCCGGTGCTTCGAGAAGCGATGGCAGCAAAGCCTGCAAGGGTTCGTCCAGCCGCTCGTCGGCGTCGATGTTCAGGCACCACGGCTCCCTGCACTGGTCGAGGGCGAACTGCTTCTGGCCGGCATAGCCGCGCCAGGCTTCGAACATGAAGCGGATTGGCCAGCCCTTGTCGATATAGGATTGCACCAACGCCGCCGTGCCATCGGTGGAGCCGGAATCGACGATGACGATCTCGCCGCAGCTTTCCAGGCTCTCGATGCAGTTGCCGAGGTAGGCTTCCTCATTCAGGCAGATGATGAAGGCGGAGAGCGGAAGTTTCGATGGCATGGAAGGGTGCCCTTCAGGCCGCGCGGGCGAAATGGGATGTCTTGCGGTTGCTGCTGCATATGGCGTAACCGCGATCCTTCAAGCTGGACACCAAGGCTGCTATGGCATCCTCGCCGACGATATGCGGGTGCAGCTCGACGATGATATGCCTGATATTCTTCAGATCCACCTTGCCGAGCAGATCGATCTCGGCACCTTCCACATCCATGATCAAGGCCGATGGATCGTGTTTTTCAAGAACATGGGCCAAGGCTTCGCTCTCGACGACGATCTGCCTGTCGTCGCGCTTGCGATCATAGAGGCTGGAAGAGATGATGTTGTCGCTCTTGAAGAAAGTGATCGGCGCGCCGTCGACGGTAACCGCGCGCATGGTCAGGTTCGGCGTCATGCCGTTAAGCGCAAAATTTCTTTTGATCGTCGGCTCCAGCTCCGGATTGGCCTCGTAGCAAAAGACATTGTCTTCACCGCAGATGCGGGCGGCAACCAGACTGACGAAACCGATGCCTGTGCCGATTTCGAGCGTGCGCATGCCGGGCTTCAGGATCTTGCCGATCAGGTCCCGTTCGGTGTCCTCATAGATTTCACGAAAGATCAGCTCGCGGACGTTTTCCGGAATATGGCCGACGGTCGTATCGATCGTAACCCCGCCGAGCCGGACGGTGCGCGCATTGAACATATATCTGTAGCTCTTGCGCAGCGATCGCAGCAGTCTTTTCAAAATACCTGATCCTATCGTGATAACCGGAGATACCTGCGCGGCAGCAAAAGCGCGACGTCTAGATCTCTATGAGTGAGACATCCTTGACCTGCCGGATGGTCAGCATCGTTCGCACGGTATCCACATTCTCCGTGGCCGTGAGCTCTTCAATAACGAAATCCTGAAAGCCTGCAAGGTTTTCAGCCACACACTGAAGGAGAAAATCGGATTCTCCCGAGACCATCCAGGCCTCTCGCACCAGCGGCCAATTGGCCGTCTGCTTGGCGAACGCCTTGAGATTGGCATCCGACTGATGCTTAAGGCCGACCATGCAGAAGGCGACCAGATCATAGCCGAGCGCCGGAGCGTTCAGGAGCGCACGATAGCCGCGGATGATGCCGGCCTCTTCCAGCTTGCGCACGCGCCTCAGACATGGCGGCGCCGAGATGCCGACACGTTCGGCGAGTTCGACATTCGTCATCCGCCCGTCATTCTGGAGCTCGCGCAGAATTTTCATATCGATAGCATCAAGTTCGACGCGCATCACCATGGTTGAGGTTCCCGTGTTTCTTATCGGCCCGACGTCCGCGGACCGTTTTTACTATTGCCCGCGATACTTCAAGAGCCGCGCCGGGCTGCCAACGTAAATTCCATAAGGCTCCGTCCTTCCCTTGACCACGGCATTTGCGCCGATGACACAGCCCTTGGAAATATGGGAGCCCCCCAATACTTTTGCGCCAGCACCGATCCAGACATCGTCCTCGATAGTGATCGGCTTGGCTACGACGCCCTGCATGGTAATGGGTTTGGAGACATCATCATAACGGTGATCGAAAGAAACGATCACGACATGCGCCGCGATCCTGACATCGTTGCCGATCCTGATCCCTCCAAGACCATAAAGAATGCTATAAGGATTGATCGACACGTTCGAGCCGATTTCAATGCTGCCCTTCTGTGCATCGATGAAGCCGCCCCTGTGGATCTTGAACCGGTCGCCGATCACCACGCGTCCGCGATAGGCATCGATGAACGCACCCCACCGGATTTGTGCTTTGCGGCCGACACGCAAATGGCCCGGCAGCAGCAGTCCGCGAAGAAGGCAAAAGTAGTGGGAAAGGGATCCAATGCGCATGAGGCCCTCTAAGTCCCCGCGCGGTGGCCGGCCGACCAGATCGACCGCATGAAGCCAGCCACGATCAATTGTTCCGGCGAGGAATATTTCAAAGTGCCATCATAGACGAAATCGAGATCGCCGCTTGCCTCAACCGTATCGAGGATGCGCTGGTATTCGCGGGCGCCGCCGAAGTACTGCTTGTCGGCCACCGCTTCCCGCGTCTTTTCGTGATAATCGGCAAAGAACTTGAAATGCAAGAGCACGCCCGAGATCGCCGTAAAATTGCGGTCGAACGGCAAAGGCTGGTGGATGCTGATGCCGAAGCTGCAATCATCGTCCCAATACATCAGCGGATATTTCATCATTTCGGCTTCCGCCGCAAACTTCCGCCGCCGCGGGCCGCCGGAAAGGCTAAGGAACCGCTTGGTCTTCTCGATGACGTAGCCGGTGCCGTCGATGCAATCGGCAACCTCCCAGGGCATGGCGTCCGTCGAACCGTCGAAGGCAAAGGCACTGACACTGCCGCCTGGATACATGTCGATCATCGGTGCTGCGAACCGGCGCACGCCGAGGCTTTCGAGCCGGGCGATCAGCTCCGGCAACGGCTTTTCGAAACAGTGATCGTAAACGAGGTATTCGTCTGCGTCGATGTTCAGATACCAGCGGTTCTTGCCGTAGCGGGCAAATAGGGCTTCGCGCCATAGTTTGCCCCGTCGGGCTTCGCCGTATCGCACGCCCGACGTCCAGACATCCACATCGGGTTGAGCACACAGCAATTCACGGGTACCATCGTCGGACTGATCATCGACACAGATGAACCGCGTGACGCCGAGGCTGCGATAGTGGGCAAGCAGCGAGCGCATGAATTTGAGGTCATTATGCGCCAGGAAAAGCAGCGGAACGTCGTCGCCTTGCAATGGCCGGAAGGCGGCGGGCGACAACGGCGACAGCGGCACCGTTTCCGTCTTGCTCTTGCGCCGGGACGAAACGCGGCGGCTATCGAGCCAGGTCTGGAACCGGTGAAACAGCGAGCGGCCGTAGTCGAAATCGCCGGGATTTTCGAACGGGTATGTAGATTGCCGCTTGTTCACTGCCAGTTCTGCCCCGATCGGCCATTGTCATAAGTCTCGTCGGTAACACGTATTAGGATGGAAAAACGAGAGCGTCTTTGTGTGTCATGCACAAAAACCTCTCTGAACCGGGGCAATCGGGCAACACATCTGTGTGTATCAACAGCCCTGCCCTTGAAACAAGGCGGCGGGAATCCCTAAACTAAAAGGCGATTTTCTCACTCTATGACGAAGCCGGACGCTGCTATACCGTCCCGGCCACCGAAGGACCCGGACCATGACTGCCCGACACACCAAAGTTCTCATCATCGGCTCCGGCCCGGCTGGCTATACCGCCGCCATCTATTCGGCGCGCGCCCTGCTCAATCCGGTACTGATCGCCGGCCTGGAACAGGGCGGCCAGCTGATGATCACCACGGACGTCGAGAACTACCCGGGCTATGCCGATCCGGTCCAGGGGCCTTGGATGATGGAGCAGATGCTGAAGCAGGCGCAGCATGTCGGCGCCGAGATCGTCAACGACCTCGTCACCGATGTCGATATGTCGGTGCGCCCCTTCAAGCTCAAGACCGACGGCGGCACCGACTGGACAGCCGACGTTTTGATCATCGCCACCGGCGCCAAGGCAAAATGGCTCGGCATCGAGAGCGAAGCGACCTTCCAGGGGTTCGGCGTTTCGGCCTGCGCCACCTGCGACGGCTTTTTCTATCGCAACAAGGAAGTGATCGTCGTTGGCGGCGGCAATTCGGCTGTCGAGGAAGCACTCTATTTGTCGAACCTTGCAAAGACCGTGACCGTGGTCCATCGCCGCGATCATTTCCGCGCCGAGAAGATTCTGCAGGAGCGGCTGTTCGCCAAGGCAAACGTCAAGATCATCTGGGATCACGAGGTGACGGAATATACCGGCGCGCCTGCCAAGCCGCCAATGCCGGCTTCGGTCAGCGGCGTCAAGCTGCGCAACACCAAGACGGGTGCGACCAGCGAGATGCCGATCGACGGTGTGTTCGTGGCGATCGGCCATGCGCCGGCGGTCGAACTCTTCAAGGACAAGCTGCGCCTGAAGCCGAATGGCTATCTCTGGACAGCTCCCGATTCGACTGCCACTGATGTGGCCGGCGTTTACGCGGCCGGTGACGTGACCGACGATATCTATCGTCAGGCGATCACGGCCGCAGGGATGGGCTGCATGGCAGCGCTTGAAGCGGAAAAATACCTGGCGGGCCATATGCCTGTCGCAATTGCGGCCGAATAGAAGCCGCGAATGATTGGAGCGGTCGAAGGCCGCTCCTGAGTGGGAACAGACAATCAGCCTTATGGCGGGAAACAACGAGGCCGTTTTCCGCCACAAGTACCTATTGGGGGACGGCATGCCGCTAGACTGGGACAAACTGCGTATTTTCCATGCGGCGGCGGAAGCGGGATCGTTCACCCATGCGGCCGACAAGCTGCACCTTTCCCAATCGGCCATCAGCCGGCAGGTCAGTTCGCTCGAGCAGGATGTCGGCATCAAGCTGTTTCATCGCCATGCGCGCGGCCTGATCCTCACCGAGCAGGGCGAAATCCTCTACCGGACCGCCCACGAAGTGCTGATGAAGCTGGAAAGCGTCAAGGTCCAGCTGACCGAGAACACCGACAAGCCGTCCGGCAAGCTGCGCATCACCACGACCGTCGGCCTCGGCCAGGGCTGGCTGACCGACAAGGTGCAGGAGTTCCTGTCGCTCTATCCGGACATGCAGGTTCAGCTGATCCTCGACAACGAGGAACTGGACGTCAACATGCGCCACGCCGATTGCGCCATCCGGCTTCGCCAGCCGCAGCAGTCGGACCTCATCCAGCGCAAGCTCTTCACCGTGCACATGCACGTCTATGCCGCGCCGTCCTACATCAACAAGTATGGCGAGCCGCAGTCGATCGAGGATCTCGACAACCACCGCATCATCACCTTCGGCGAGCCTGCGCCGAACTATCTGCTCGACGTCAACTGGCTCGAGATTGCCGGAAGGGATTCGGACAATCCCCGCCCCTCGCATCTGCAGATCAACAGCCAGACCTCGATCAAGCGCGCCTGCCTGCTCGGCATCGGCATCGCCATGATGCCGGACTATATCGTCGGTCGCGATCCCGGCCTCATTCAACTGCCGATCGGTGCCGACATTCCGTCCTTCGATACCTATTTCTGCTACCCGGACGAGATGAAGAACGCAGCCAAGCTGAAAGTCTTCCGCGATTTCATCGTCGCAAAGGCGCGCAACTGGAACTTCTGATGCGGCCTTCGCAGCTGCACAAAAAACGTTCTCTATATATCTCCTAGACAAACTGCTGTTTTAACTGATTTTTTTCGCGACACGCCCATTCCGTGCAATGGGCGCGCGCTGAAAATCGCCTGAAAAATACGCAGGGGTGCGCCCAACACATGGCTGTCATGCATATTAAATGATTGCGAGCAGCCCAAAAAACCATCATACCGACTGCAGCTGATGCATCTTGGTGGCTTTTTTCCTCCCAGTGCCACCGCAGCAGCTGTTCCCCTCTGGAGGTTAATTACCTTCATAACTATAAAGGGCCCAAGTTCTTCTTGTGGCCCTCTTTTTTTGCCTTGAATTCAAGCACATCCTTATGGTTGCAACTTTTCTTGGCCGCCAGTCATTGAAATTTTCGCGGCACTTTCCCATATCCGACTAAGCTGATGCGCATGGTGGTCTTTTCCTCCCAGTGCCACCGCAGCAGCTGTTCCCCTCTGGAGGTTTTTAACCTTCACATCTCAAAGGGCCCTGTCCTCCAGTGGCCCTCTTTTTTTGCCCTGAATTTCGACACACGAAACGCTCTCACAAAGACGTGATTTGAATATCGGAAAAATCCGATTTACGTATCGTCATATCGGGATTTAACGATACAGAGCAATTGATGGACAAGGACGAAATTCTAAAAGCCCTGGCGCATCCGAAGCGCATCGAGATGCTGGGCTGGATGAAGGAGCCGGAAGCGCATTTTTCCGACCAGCACCATCCGCTGGACATGGGCATCTGCGCCAGCCAGTTCGAACGGTGCGGCCTTTCGCAATCGACCGTCTCCGGCCATCTGTCGATTCTGCATCGCGCCGATCTCGTGACCACAAAACGTGTCGGCCAATGGATTTTCTACAAACGGAACGAGGAGACGATCGAGGCGTTCCTGAAAGACATCCGCAATACGCTCTGACGGGCGACTCGACCCGAAGTTTTACCCTCCCAAGATACCCCGCAACGAACGAAAAGGACTTCCCATGACTTCCCTCTTCGACCCGATCAAGATCGGTGACATCGAGCTTGCCAACCGTATCGTGATGGCGCCTTTGACCCGCAACCGTTCGCCGGGCGCCATTCCGAACACGCTGAACGTCACCTATTACGAGCAGCGCGCCTCAGCCGGTCTGCTGATCACGGAAGCGACCGCGATCACCCATCAGGGCCAGGGTTATGCCGACGTTCCAGGCCTCTACACCAAGGAAGCGCTCGATGGTTGGAGCAAGGTAACGGACGCCGTACACAAGGCCGGCGGCAAGATCGTCGTCCAGATGTGGCATGTCGGCCGCATCTCGCACACCTCGCTGCAGCCGAACGGCGGCAAGCCGGTGTCGGCCTCGGCCATCCAGGCGAAGTCGAAGACCTATCTGATCAATGAAGACGGCACCGGCACCTTCGCCGAGACCTCCGAGCCCCGCGCGCTCGAACTTTCCGAAATTCCGGGCATCCTCGAAGACTATCGCAAGGCAGCCCGCGCGGCCATCGATGCCGGTTTCGACGGCGTCGAAATCCACGCGGCCAACGGTTACCTGATCGACCAGTTCCTTCGGTCCGGCTCGAACGTGCGCACCGACGAATATGGCGGTCCGATCGAAAACCGCGCCCGCTTCCTGTTTCAGGTCGTCGATGCCATCACCAAGGAAATCGGCGAAGGCCGCACCGGCATCCGCATTTCGCCGGTGACGCCCGCCAACGACTCGTCCGATCCGGACGCACAGGCACTGTTTACCTATGTCGTCGAAGGCCTGGCCAAGTACAAGCTGTCCTACATCCACATCATCGAAGGCGCCACCGGCGGCGCCCGCGACTTCCAGCAGGGCGAAAAGCCGTTCGACTACAAGGCCCTTCGCCAGGCCTATGAAAAGGCTGGCGGCAAGGCCGCATGGATGACCAACAACGGTTACGACCGCGAACTTGCCGTCCAGTCCGTCAAGGAAGGCAAGACCGACCTCGTCGCCTTCGGAAAGCCGTTCATCGCCAACCCGGATTTGGTGCAGCGCCTCAAGGACGACGCACCGCTCAACACGCCGGACCAGGCAACCTTTTACGGCGGTGGCGCCAAGGGTTATACCGACTATCCGTTGCTTGAGCAGCAAGTCGCCTGAGAATTGTATAATTCAAGAATCCCGCCCCTCACCGGGCGGGATTTTTTGTGGCTGAAGGATGCTCGCCATGTTTGATCATTTCATCAAAGCATGGGCACTCGTGCCCGACGGTTCGTCAATCATCACCCATTCCAGCCATCTCCTGCCTGTCCGCTGGCGCGGTCTGCCCGCCATGCTGAAGATCGCGACCGAAGCTGAGGAGAGAGTCGGCGGTCTGCTGATGCAATGGTGGGACGGCAACGGCGCGGCGAAGGTCTACGCTCACGAAGGCGAGGCGATCCTGCTTGAGCGGGCGCAAGGCAGGCGGTCGCTGCTGACAATGGCGATGAACGGCGAGGATGACGAGGCAAGCCGTATCATCTGCGAGGCTGTCGGCAACCTGCATAAGCCGCAGGACAAACCTTATCCTGAACTCGTGCCGCTGGATCGCCGGTTTCAAGCACTTGAGCCCGCCGCTCGATCGCATGGCGGCATTTTGCAGACTTCAGCGGCGGTAGCCAAGGCCCTGCTCGCCGCCCCTCGCGAGATCAGGGCGCTGCATGGCGACATCCATCACAGCAACATCCTGGACTTCGAAGACAGAGGCTGGCTGGCGATCGATCCGAAGGGATTGCTGGGGGAGCGCGGCTACGACTATGCCAACCTCTTTTGCAATCCGGATCTGCGGACAACAAAGAACCCGGAACGGCTGCAGCGACAGTTGCCGATCGTCTCAAGGGAATCCGGCCTTTCACAGGAGCGACTGCTGCGCTGGATCGTCGCCTATGCCGGGCTTTCCGCTGCCTGGTTCATCGAGGATGGCGGCGATGCCGGACCGACGCTGCGCATTGCTGAAATGGCCGCAGCGGAACTGGCAAACCTTGCCTGAGCAATCGGCAACATGGCAGGATTTATCCGCTGTACAACACCGCCGTCCCGGCCTAGAGCTTCGCCAAACTCTGGAGAAACCTGATGCACCTGCGCGATGCCGAAGACGCCGACCTGCCCGCAATCCGCGATATCTACAATGATGCGGTGCTGAACACGACGGCGATCTGGAACGATACACAGGTGGACCTCGAAAATCGTGCCACCTGGCTCACTGAGCGCAGACGACTGGGCTATCCGGTGCTGGTGGCGGTTGCCGAAGACGGCACGATCGCGGGCTACGCCTCCTTCGGCGACTGGAGGGCTTTTGATGGTTATCGCCATACGGTCGAGCACTCGGTCTATGTCGAGAAGAACCAGCGCGGCGGCGGCATCGGCAAGATGCTGATGCTCGCCCTGATCGAGCGCGCGGCGGCCTGCGGCAAGCATGTGATGGTCGCGGGGATCGAGGCGAGCAACGACGCCTCGATCCGGCTGCACGAGAAGTTGGGCTTCGTGATCACTGGCCAGATGAAGGAGGTCGGCACCAAGTTCGGCCGCTGGCTCGACCTGACTTTCATGCAGCTGACCTTGCCGGATCAAGCATAGACCGTCTCCCGATCCCGCTGCATCAATGCTATCAAGGACCGTCGAGATGTTTGGATGGTCCCTGCACGGATGAAACACGAAGAACAGCGGCACGATTGGACGTGGTTTGCGGCGCTGCTTACCGTAGTCTCGGCTGTCACTACATTCCCAGCCCCCGACACGGCCCTTGCGCAATCGGAATGGCGCGCGCCGCCCTGCGTCTATTCCGCCAGAACCGCAACGGCGACGCTCTGCGTTCGTGCGCGCAGCTACAGCCGGGACATCTGCACCGCTCTTGGCCATTTCGCCGAAACCAACGCCCTGCCGCCCGATTTCTTCGCACGGCTGATCTGGAAGGAAAGCCTGTTCCGGCCGAACGCCGTAAGCCCGAAGGGGGCCGAAGGCATCGCGCAGTTCATTCCCTCGACCGCGAAGCTGCGCGGGCTGTCCAACAGCTTCGACGCGCTGGAAGCCCTGGGGAAATCGGCCGAATATCTCGACGCGCTGCGTGACCGCTTCGGCAATCTCGGCCTTGCTGCTGCTGCCTACAATGCCGGAGAAGGCGGTCTGGATACGTTTCTCAGTACCGGCAACCTGCCCTACGAGACACGGGACTATGTGCTTTCCATCACCGCCCACCCGGTCGAGGAATGGAAGGACAACCCGCCCACCTCGCTCGATCTCAGGCTCGACAAGGACAAGTCGTTCTACGATGCCTGCACGGCTCTTGCCGACAAGCGGCGCCTCAAGGAGGTGGAGTTCGAGGAGGAAGGCACATGGGCACCCTGGGGCGCACAACTGGCCGCGCATTTCCAGAAGTCCGTCGCGCAGCGTCTGTTCCTTACCACCATCAAACGCATGCCCTCGCCGCTCAATGCCGAAAAGCCGCTGATCCAGCGGGAGCGCAACAAGGCGTTTGGAACCCGGCTGCGCTACACCGCCCGCGTTGGTCGCGAGACGCGAGCCGAGGCGGACGCGGTTTGCGCCGAAATCCGCAAAGGTGGCGGCGCCTGCATCGTCTTCAAGAACTGACCCCTGCCACCACGACAGGACCGGACGTGCGCGGTGCCGGCAGAGCCCGCTGCGGCAATGCCGTTTCCGGTGGCAGGCAGCCAAGAGCGACAAGCGACGTCCTGACGGCTTCGTCGATCGGCGTCCACGGTTCGGCGCCGATGGCGGCAACCAGCCGTTCGTTCGGCATGCGCAGCGGCTCCTGCCAGATATAGCGCATCTCCCGCAGTTCTTTCAGCAACGGCACGAAAGGCGAGATGAACGGCATCAGCCACCAGGGGAAGGCCTTGACCTTCATATCCGGATTGCCGCTGACGCGGCGGATCGCAGCGACCATCTTCGTACCGTCATCATCCCAGAAACCCTGCATATGATAGACGGCAAACGGCGCCAGCGTTTCGCGGCGATCGACCAGCCGCGCCATCGTCTCGGCGACATCGGGCAGATAGGCCCATTGATGGCCGATGCCCTTCTTGCCCGGATAGGTAACGGCGGCGACCGGCTTTCCGGGTGTCACAAGTCCCTGCGAGAACCAGCTGTTGGCAGCACCCGGACCGAAGAAGTCCCCTGCCCGGACGATGATGACGCGGACGCCTTGCTGTGATGCGTCTTGAAGGCGGCGCTCCATCTCGGCGCGAATCTTGCCCTTTGCCGTGACCGGGTTCTGTCGCGATTTCTCATGCAGCAACGGGAAGGCGTCGGGGCCGAAATTGTAGATCGTACCCGGCAAAAGCACGGTGGCACCGATCGCCTTGGCGGCGGCGATCGTGTTGTCGATCATCGGCAGCACCAGCGTGCCCCAATTGCGGTATCCCGCTGGGTTGACGGCATGAACGATCAGGCCTGCACCCTTGGCAGCCGCAAGTACGTCGGAGGCATTCATCGCGTCGCCTTGCACCCATTCGAAGTCCGGGTTCTTCGCAGAGGCCTTGGCGGCGTCGCGATGGAGGGCGCGGATCGCCCAGCCGCGGGCCTGAAGGGTTCGGGCAACCGCACCGCCGATGCCGCCGGTTGCGCCGAGGATAAGGGCGATCTGGTTTGCTTCTGCGGTCATATCTGATCTCCGTGTTCGATGGAGATCATCCTGAGCGCTATTCTAATTAAACGGAATTGCCGAAAATAATTTAGCTGATATACAAAAATAGATGAGCGAAATCGAACCAAGCTGGGACTTCTACCGCACCTTCCTGACCGTTCTCCAGGAAGGGTCGCTGTCAGCCGCCGCCCGCGAACTCGGGCTGACGCAACCGACCATCGGCCGGCATATCGATGCGCTGGAAGGCATCATTGGCTTCCAGCTGTTCATCCGCTCGCCGCAGGGGTTGATCCCGACGGAGGCAGCCACCGACCTCAGGCCGCATGCTGAACAGCTGGCCTCGAACGCGGCAGCCCTGCTCAGGGCTGCAACCGGACAGGGCGGCGGTGTACGCGGCACGGTGCGCATCAGCGCCAGCGAGGTGATCGGCATAGAAGTGCTGCCGCCGATGCTTTCAGCGCTCAACGACCGGCACCCGGATCTCATCATCGAGCTTTCCCTGTCCGATGCCGTCGAGGACCTGTTGCGTCAGGAAGCCGATATCGCCGTGCGCATGGTGGCGCCTGAACAGGACGCGTTGATCACCCGCCGGATCGGCGGCATTCCGCTCGGGTTGCATGCGCACCGGCGCTATCTCGATAAACACGGGTTCCCGGAAAAGCTGGAAGACCTGCGCCAGCACCGTACCATCGGCTTCGATCGCGAAAGCGCCTTCGTGCGTACGATCCGCAAGCGTGTGCCTTTGCTCGACCTGATGCGCCCCTCTTTCCGGGCGGATAGTAACCTGGCGCAACTGGCCGCGATCCGCGCCGGCTTTGGCATCGGCGTCTGCCAGGTGGAACTTGCCAAACGTGATCCCGATATCGTGCGTCTTTTCGAAAGAGAGTTCGAGCTACCGCTCGAAACCTTTGTCGTCATGCACGAGAACCTCAAAACCACGCCGCGCTGTCGGGCCACCTTCGACGCACTGGTGGAGGGATTGCTTGCCTACATAGGCAGATGATCGGCATGTGCGCTGCCGGCGACGGTATGCGTCGTCCCTTCCGATCCCCGCCGCGGCGCAAGCGCCTTGGTCGAGAAGAGCGCGTAAATAATCAGCGGCAGACAGATGAGGTAGGACGTGCGGATGCCGGCATGCTCCGCTACGGTGCCGAGAAGCGGCGGCGCGAGGAAGAAGACGATGAAGGTCACCTGCCCGAGCGCCGCCACGTTTACCTGTGCTGCCCGGTCGGTACGCTGGGCTGCGGCCGAGACCGCCAGCGGATAGACAGCGCTGCAGCCGGCACCCATCAGCGCGAAACCGAAGAGCGCGACATAGGGGTGCGGGGCCAGCCAGACGGCACACAGCCCGACGGCAGACAGAACCAGCAGGGTTGACGCGACGGCGCGAGCTCCAAACCGGTCGACGACCGGGTCGATGAACAGCCGGGCCATCGCCATGAAGAAGGTGAACAGCGTCAGCCCCAGCCCGCCGATGAACGGCTCGACTGCGAACACGTCGCGCATGTAGATCGCCGACCAGTCGATACCGGCGCCTTCGACAAGGAAGGCCGCGACGCCGATGATGCAGAGCGGCAGGAGCCCGACCGTCGGCAGGGCCAGAAGCGGTGCCTTGGCATCATGCGATATCGCGCGTGCCGGCGCGCTGCGGATGCCGGAAATGGCAACGGTGCCGACGACGAGAACGACGGCGAGCGTGACTGCCAGATGAAGCTGCATCGAGATTTCGGCTTGGCGCACGGCGGAGGCAATCAGCGCCGTGACGAAGAACCCGAAGCTCCAAAACCCATGTGCCCGGTTCATGATGCCGCGCCCGAGCTGCGCCTCGATGCGGTCGATCTCGACGTTGAGGTTGATTTCCAGAGACCCGGCCAGGAGCCCCGCCCCGAACAGCACGCAGAAAACCAGCGGCGCTTCGCCAACCCACGGGATGATCGCGAACGACATCGCCGTGCCGAGGACGGTGATGAAGGCCGTGGTGCGTGCTCCCAGATGCGCGATCAGCGGCGAAGAAAATGTCAGCGAGATCAGCGCACCGATCGCCATGCCGATGAGGGTCAATCCCAGCTCGGACTTGTTGACGCCCAGAGCGACCTGCAGATCGGGCATGCGCGCCAGGAGTGCACCGAGCGAGACGGCGAACAGGAAGAAGCAGGTATAGATCCTGTGATGCGGCGCGATGTTCATGAATTGGCTCCTCGACAGGCCGTCGTTTAACGGGAATCACGCGAAAGTGGAACCCGCGTGGCGTGTTCAGGGCCGCGATTTCCGCCTGCTAGGCTAGAAGTCGCTACGCTGACTGCCCGACAAGAGCCAATTGCCGTCAACAAAAAACCCGCCGTTTCCGGCGGGCTCTCGTTGCATCGTGGCGATGCCTTACTTGCAGGCGCCGCAGAAGCGCTGGATGCGCTTGCAGGCTTCCTCGAGCTGTTCTTCCGATGTCGCGTAGGAGATGCGGAAGTTGGGGCCGAGGCCGAAGGCCGAACCGTGGACGACAGCCACGCCTTCGGATTCCAGGAGTTCGGAGACGAAGTCCTCGTCGGTTTCGATGACTTTGCCCGACGGTGCGGTCTTGCCGATCAGGCCCTTGCAGGAAGGATAGACGTAGAAGGCACCTTCCGGCGACGGGCACTCGATGCCCTTGGCCTGGTTCAGCATCGAGACTACCAGATCGCGGCGGCCTTCGAAGATCTTCTTGTTTTCCGGAATGAACGCCTGCGTGCCGTTGAGCGCCTCGACGGCGGCCCACTGGGCGATCGAGCACGCGCCCGAGGTCTGCTGGCCCTGGATCATGTCCATCGCCTTGATCAGCGCCAGCGGACCGGCAGCGTAGCCGATACGCCAGCCGGTCATGGCATAGGCCTTGGAGACACCGTTCATGGTCAGCGTGCGGTCATAGAGCTTCGGCTCGACTTCGACGGGGGTGGCAAACTTGAAGTCGCCATAGGTCAGGTGCTCGTACATGTCGTCGGTCAGCACCCAGACATGCGGATGCTTGAGCAGCACGTCGGTCAGGGCATTGAGTTCGGCATGCGTGTACGCAGCGCCCGAGGGGTTGGACGGCGAGTTGAAGATGAACCACTTGGTCTTCGGCGTAATCGCTTTGTCGAGGTCCTCAGCGGTCAGCTTGAAATTGTTGGCCTGGGTCGCCTCGACGAACACCGGCGTGCCGCCGCAGATCGACACCATCTCCGGATAGGACACCCAATAAGGTGCCGGGATAACGACTTCATCGCCTGCGTTCATCGTCGCCATGAAGGCGTTGAAAAGAATCTGCTTTCCACCGGTGCCGACGATTGTCTGGGCAGCACTGTATTCGAGGTTGTTCTCGCGCTTGAACTTCTTGGCAATCGCCTCGCGCAGTTCCGGGATGCCGGAAACCGGCGTGTACTTCGTCTCGCCACGGTTGATCGCGTCGATGGCGGCCTTCTTGATATTGTCAGGCGTATCGAAATCCGGCTCGCCTGCGCCAAGCCCGATCACATCGCGGCCCTTGGCTTTCAGTTCCCGGGCTTTCTGGGAAACGGCGATGGTGGCGGATGGCTTAACACGGGAAAGGGCGTCGGCAAGAAAGGCCATGATATGTTTGTCCTGATCAGGTTGAAACAGCATGCGGCCAGTGAAGCGGGCATCGCCAGGCTCCATAGCGGTTAGGTGTATGTCGAAAGACAGCCCCGGTTTCAAGCGCAAATGCCCCGAAAAACCGGCAAAATGCGTGACCATGACAATGTTTCATCAGTTCGATCACGGCTTCGTATGAATCATTTTGTTGGAAGTGCCGCGCAGACGCCTGAATCGACTCTGTTTTCTCAACCCGGCTAACGAGAAACGCAAGCATCTGGCGGGCACGTCGGCATGAGGGAAAATAACGTTTCGGGACGGAAATTTATTCTTCAAAAACAAAAGCTTTTGCCGATTTTCGCAACGCCTTGATTTGGTCACAACAAATGCTTTGGCCTGCCGCAATTCCGTCCTTGTGCAGCCGATTTCGAAGCCTTTTCTGAAGACACACGAATCCATTTGCGCCGAGGGGGCCTGCAATGCTTCTGGACACCGAAAACACGGCAACGCCACAACGCCGCGCAAACTCGCGGCAGATTGAATATCTGATCATTGCAGCACTTGCGGCTGTGACGATCGTCCTGCTTTTCGCGATGGGCTTTTTCTCGCATGCAGCAGCCGAAACCAACGAAAGCAAGCCGCAGCGTTTTGCCGGCTATGTGCACCCGAACGACATGGGCGCCGGCGCCCTGCTCTTCCCCTCCAGGGAGCCTGGCTCCTTCGTTGAGGCGCCGCGGCTGGCGACCGATGTCGTGATCGACGTCAACGGCCCGATCATGCGCACCCGCGTCACCCAGCGTTTCCAAAATCCGAGCAAGGGCTGGGTCGAAGGCACTTATGTCTTCCCGCTGCCGGAAAATTCCGCTGTCGATACGCTGAGGATGCAGATCGGCGACCGTTTCATTGAAGGCGAAATCAAGGCCCGCGAAGAGGCGCGCAAGGTCTATGAAGAGGCCAAAGCCGCGGGCAAGAAGACGGCGCTTCTCGAACAGCAGCGTCCCAATATTTTCACCAACCAGGTCGCCAATATCGGCCCCGGCGAGACCATCGTCGTGCAGATCGAATACCAGAGCAGCGTCCACCAGTCGGGCGGCCAATTCTCACTCAGGTTCCCGATGGTGGTCGCGCCGCGCTACAATCCCGATCCGATCGTCCAGACGGTCGATCTCGACCCCAACTCCGGCTACGCTGTGAACGATCCGGTTCCGGATCGCGACAAGATCACAGCACCCTTGCTCGACCCTGCCGAGAATGCCAAGATCAATCCGGTGACTTTGACGGTCAATCTGAATGCCGGCTTCCCGATCGGCACCGTCACCGCGCCGTTCCATGAGACCGACGTCCAGTCGCCTGACGAGATGGCGCGCAAGATTTCGCTCAAGAACGGCAGCGTACCGGCCGACAAGGATTTCGAGCTCAGCTGGAATGCTGTCGCCGGCAAGACGCCGCATGCCGGCCTCTTTCGCGAAACGAAAGATGGCAAGACCTACCTGCTCGGCTTCGTGACGCCGCCAGCCGATGACCTCGCGGCGGAGACACAGCCGAACCGGGAGGTCGTCTTTGTCATCGACAATTCCGGGTCGATGGCTGGGAAGTCTATCGAACAGGCACGCGACAGCCTGGCGTTGGCCATCTCCAAGCTGCGGCCGGAAGATCGGTTCAATGTGGTGCGCTTCGACGACACCATGGAGGTTCACTTCCCGTCGCTGGTTCCGGCGACGCCGGACAAACGCGAAGATGCGATCGCTTTCGTCCGGGGCCTGACGGCCGATGGCGGCACGGAAATGCTGCCGGCGCTGGAAGCTGCCCTTCGCACCCAGGGACCTGTTGAACCCGGCGCCCTGCGGCAGGTGGTGTTCCTCACCGACGGCGCGATCGGCAACGAGGCGCAGCTGTTCGAGGAGATTTCCAAGAACCGTGGCGATGCCCGCGTCTTCACCGTCGGCATCGGCTCGGCGCCCAATACCCACTTCATGACCAAGGCCGCCGAAATCGGCCGTGGCACTTTCACGCTGATCGGCTCCGAGGACCAGGTGGCCGCCCGCATGGGCGAGCTGTTCGACAAGCTCGAAAACCCGGCCATGACCGACATCGCCGTCACCTTCGATGGCACGAATGCACAGGATATCACGCCGAACCCGATGCCGGACCTCTATCGCGGCGAGCCCGTGGTGTTGACCGCGCAGCTCGACGGCGCGACGCCTGCGGGCAAGCTGCAGATCATCGGCAAGACCGGCAGCCAGCCCTGGCGCGTAGAAATGGACGTTGCCAAGGCCTCCGAGGGCAAGGGCATCGCCAAGCTCTGGGCCCGCCGCAAGATCGACGATCTCGAAGCCAATGCCTATGCGGTGAACGATGCAGCAGCTCTCGACAGAGAGATCGAGACGGTGGCGCTTGCCAACCACCTCGTATCACGCGTGACCAGCCTCGTGGCCGTCGATGTGACGCCGTCACGCCCGGCCGGTGAACCTGTCGCCAGCACCGACCTGCCGCTCAACCTGCCCGACGGCTGGGACTTCGAGAGGGTCTTTGGCGAGAAGCCGCAACAGGCAATCCCCGAAGGACAGCGCAAGGCCGCACTCGAACAGAGCGAGGAACAGGCGATGCTGGTCGCCGACCGCATGGCCGCCGCACCGACGGCCCGTGCCGCCAGCCTGATTGCCGACGCCGGCAGCCAGGTTAACCTGCCGCAGACGGCGACGCTCGCCGACCGGCATATCCTGATCGGCCTGATGCTCCTTGCCTTCGCCCTGATGGCGGCAACAACCTTCAGCCTGTGGCGCTGGCAGCTGCGCGGCCTGGTCCTGGAGGCGCGCGACCGTGTCCGATAAAACCACCAAAGAAGGAAACCAGATCAATGAAGGGCGCGCCGGCTTTCTGGCGCGCCTCAATGCGCTGGAGACAGTGGTGCTCGCCGGCATCCTGCTCGTCGCGCTCGCCGGCCTGATGCTGATCGGCAAGGGCTTTTACATGAAGGCCAAGGCGGAGGTTTCGCAGGTCCTGCTGAAGCGCAGCTTTGAGGCGCAGTTGCTTGGCGAGACAGATGTCAAACCCTGGCCCTGGGCCGATTTTTCCACCGAGGCGGAAATCATCGCACCACGCATCGGCAAGACGGCGGTCGTGCTCTCTGGCGCCAGCGGCGAGGCTCTCGCCTTTGGGCCGGCGCGCCTCGCCAATACTCCCGCTCCCGGCGAACTTGGAACATCGGTTATTGCCGCCCATCGCGATACGCATTTTCGCTGGCTGAAGGACGTGAAACCCGGCGACCTTCTGATCATCACCCGCAAGGACGGCGCCAACCTTACTTTCCGCGCCGGTACCAGCCGGATCGTCCGGTGGGATAAGAGCGGCATCAATGCCGATGCGCCCGGCCGCAATCTGGTGCTGGCCACCTGCTGGCCGTTCGACGCAACCGAGCAAGGTCCCCTGCGCTACATCGTCAATGCGGAACTTGTTCCGGATGCCGGTCAAACGACGCTCTCGGCGCTCGATAATCCCGTTCAACTCCCGGTAAAATCCTTTTGATCGGACTTGATCCTGCCGCCGCGATACCCAGCTTGCAAAAGGTAGCGCATGGAGGATGAGATGAAGACGACGCTCGAATGCCTGTTGAAATCCGCCGCCTTGGCCGCGGTTCTTCTTTCTCCCTCTTCCCTGGCCCTCGCCCAGCAGCCCACGCTATTTTCGACAGAGAAAGCCTCAGTCCAGGTCGACACGATTGCCTCCGGTCTAGACAATCCCTGGTCGGTCGAGGTGCTGCCGGACGGTGCCTTTATCATCACCGAGCTTGGCGGCACTCTTCGTATCATTCAGGATGGAAAAGCCTCCGGGCCGATCAGCGGCGTATCAAAGGTAGCGCGCCACGGCCAGGGCGGTCTTCTCGACGTCGCGCTCGCTCCCGCCTTCGAAACCAACCGGACGCTCTTCCTGTCGATGGCTGTCGCCGATGGCAACGCTTATGGAACCGTGATCGTGCGTGGCGTGCTTTCCAAGGATGGAAAAAGCCTGACCGAAGTGAAGGAGTTGTTCCGGATGAACAGGTTCACCGGCAAGGGCCAGCATTTCGGATCACGGATTGCCATTGCAGCCGACGGCAGCCTGTTTTTCGGCATCGGTGATCGCGGCGAACGGGATCGTGCGCAGGACATGCGCGACCATGCGGGCGCCATCCTGCATATCACCCCGGATGGCGGCATCCCCGCGGACAACCCGCATGCGGACGGGAAGACCGGGCTTCCCGAGATCTGGTCGAAAGGTCACCGCAATCCACAGGGCATCGTCATCGATCCCAGGAACGGCCAGTTACTGACCGTCGAACACGGCGCACGCGGCGGCGACGAGATCAACACGCCGCAGCCGGGCAGGAATTACGGCTGGCCGGTGATCACCTATGGCAAAGACTATTCCGGCGTGGAGATCGGCGTCGGACAGGCGGCTGAAGGCTACGAGCAGCCGCTCTACTACTGGGATCCCTCCATCGCGCCGGGTGCCATCGATATCTATCACGGCACCATGTTCCCGGAATGGGAAGGCAATCTGCTGGTCACAGCGCTGAAGTACCAATTGCTGGCACGGCTGGAGCGCGATGACAGCGGCGCGGTCGTTTCCGAGGAACGGCTTTTCGAGGGCGAATTCGGACGCATCCGCGACGTCAAGGTGGCCTCCGACGGGTCCATCCTGATGCTGACGGATGGAGACGGCGGCGCATTATTCCGGATTTCCAGAGCGGACAGGAAGAGTTGATCGCTCCTCATTTTTCGCCTCAGGCGGCATACTTGCCTATATATGATGCAACTGCTACCTGACTGCGCACGAAATCCAGACACGCGCATGCCCTGAAATCGTTCCGATGCGAGGCCTTCCGTGCCGAGCCATCAGGAACGCATCGTGACCCGCATCCAGGCCAATCTCTTCCTGCTGTTATCCGGCGCCATCTGGGGTGCGGGTTTCGTTGCTCAATCGACAGCAATGGATTCGATCGGCCCCTTGTGGTTCATCGGCCTCAGATTTGCCATTGCGACCGCGGTCGCAGCGCCGCTGGCTCTATGGGAGCATCGCAAGGCTGAGCAGCCGATGCCGAAATCAAGCATCCGCAACTTCCTCTGGATCGGGCTTGCGCTTTTTGCCGGTGCCGTGACCCAGCAGCTCGGCCTGTTGACGACCACTGTCACCAATTCCGGTTTCCTGACGGGGCTCTACGTGGTGTTCGTGCCGATGCTGACGGTGATCTTCCTGCGCCGGAAGCCACACTGGATCATCTGGCCGGCTGCGGGAATGGCGGTGCTGGGTATCTTCCTGCTGAGCGGTGGCAAGCTTGCGGGTTTGAACAGCGGTGATTTTCTGACGATCGTCTGTGCTGTCTTCTGGGCTCTCCAGGTCATGCTGGTTGGCATTTTCGTCGGCCGCTCCGGCCGGCCGATGCTCCTGTCCATGGTGCAATTTTCCGTCTGTGCCGTGCTGGGCTGCGCGGCGGGTGCCATCTTCGAGCCGCTTGACCTGACGGCCGTGGCGAACGCCCTGCCGGAAATTCTCTACGCGGGCTTCTTTTCGAGCGGCATCGGTTTCATCTGCCAGGTGGTCGGCCAGCGTTATACGACAGCGCCGCAGGCCGCGATCTTCCTGTCGAGCGAGGCACTGTTTGCCGCCCTGCTCGGCGTCCTGCTGCTTGGCGAAACAATCACCCCGGTCGGCTATATCGGCTGCGCGGTCATCTTTGCCGCCATGCTGATCGCGGAGATCGTGCCGGAATTGACAAAGCCGAAAAGCGTTGGTGCCGGCGCCTGAAACCCGCGCATGCGACTGACCGGTTTTTCTTGGAATTGCTCGCCGAACAATAGCGGCATTGCACTGCACGATGCCAAGTTTTATCAAACGGTTAATATTTAAGGAAGCTATGAGGGCAACCTGCCGTATCATGACAGTCTGCGACATATCTTGCCGCAAACAGCCTAAAAAACATGCAAACCCCGACAAAATACAACATTTTCAATAGCTTGCAATATATCGGCTATAAAATCATATTTTTCGGCAGTTGATCGCTTTTTAAACAAACCAAAATGGCACACTTGTTTCAAAAAACTTTTGCTTGCCAATTTAAAATAAACACAGCAAGCTTATTGTGTTCGGGCAATTTGCGAACACGGGAAGACCTTTAAATAACGCGCGCCGGACACGCAAAATGTTCCGGGCAGTCGGGCAAAGACAAAGTTTTTCGATGGCTGGCTGCAATTACAGGACCCTTTCCTCATAGTCGAGAACTGCCTGCCGCACGCCCCCTTGGGCATACATTGTAATGCTGCCCGCCGCATCCGGGCAGAGGAAAAAGGACCTGACGCATGGCCGAGACTGGCATTGTTAAATTCTTCAACACCGACAAGGGCTTTGGTTTCATCAAGCCGGACAATGGTGGCGCAGATATCTTCGTGCATATCTCCGCAGTACAGGCTTCGGGCCTGAACGGACTATCCGAAAATCAGAAGGTCAGCTTCGACACGGAACCGGATCGCCGCGGCAAAGGCCCGAAGGCGGTCAACCTGCAGGTCTCGGGCTGATCCACCCGGTCGCTGCAAACAGATTCAAGTTGAAGCCCGGCCTCGCTGCCGGGTTTTTTCATTCACCCTACATTCAGTTTCGCCACATTAGTCTGTCTTCATCATGAAGGACGGGAATCGTCCAGCCCACACTAGGATCGAAACCCACAACAGGATCGAAACAATGAACAAGGTTATCAAAGCTGCTGTTCTTGCCATTGCTACGGCAGCGACCGTCATCCCGGCAATCACGCCCGCCCAGGCCGAAGACTGGGGCCGCCGCCACTACCGGCACCACGATAACAGCGATGCAGTGGCCCTTGGCGCACTTGGCCTTGCCACTGGCGTGATCATCGGTGGCGCAGTTGCCAGCCAGCCGCGTTACCAGGAACGGGTCTATGTCGATCCGGAGCCCGAATATTACGAACCGCGTCCGGTCTATCGCCGCGCTCGTCCTGTCGTGGTTGAAACCTACGGCGGATTGGAGCCTTGGACCCCGTCCTGGTACCGTTATTGCTCGCAGCGTTACCGCTCGTTCGATTCCCAGTCGGGTACCTTCGTCGGTTACGACGGCAGAGAGTATTTCTGCCGCGCCGGCTGAGACAGTATCCGTTGACTAAAAAGGCACGCGCCGACCAGCGCGTGTTTTTTTGTTGTCCCGTTTTGCCGCACCGGTCGCGAAGCCGGCGAAAAAACTCACAAACCGCGCAGATACGGGTTGGTCCGGCGCTCCTCGCCGATCTGGCCACCAGGGCCATGCCCGCAGATGAAGCCGACAGTATCGCCGAGCGGCAGGATCTTGTCGCGGATCGAATCGAGAAGCTGCTGGTGGTTGCCGCCGGGAAGATCGGTGCGGCCGATGGAACCGCGAAACAACACGTCGCCGACATGGGCGAAACCCTGCTTGCGATTGAAATACACGACATGGCCGGGCGCGTGCCCCGGGCAATGCAGGACTTCGAAGACGTGATCGCCGAAGGACACAATGTCTCCCTCCTCCAACCACCGGTCCGGCAACACGTTCTCCACCTTCATCGCCAGCCCGAATTTCTCGGCCTGGGCTTCAAGCCTTTCGAGCAGCGGAAGGTCATCCTTGTGCGGCCCGATGATCTCGAGATTCAAGGCTTGCTTGAGTTCCTTGGCGCCGCCGGCATGATCGATATGACCGTGTGTCAGCCAAATCGCCTTCAACGTGATGCCATTTTCCTTGATCGTCTTGAGGATGACATCGACATCCCCACCCGGATCGACGATGACGCCCTCCTTGGTGTCGGTATCGAACAATACCGTGCAGTTCTGTTGGAAATGGGTAACCGGGATAATGCCTGCCTGTAACATGCCGCCTGTGCCTCGCTCTCAATCGTTGAACAGCATATAGGACGGACGCACCGCAATGAAAACGGGAAAGACAAGCAAACACGCCGCGACCGACTGCGGCAGACCGGACAAATGGTTTTAGCGGATTTCGGCGACTTCGACGGGTGCCGGCAAGGGGGCCTGGAAGTTGATCGTGGTCATCAAAAGGGCGAAAACCGCAAGCTTGGCGACGATGACTGTGATGACCACCGGGCGCAGCTGGCGTGCGGCTGAATACGGATCCTGGGCGATATCCTGTTGCATCTTCATGATCCTCTCTATTGGCGTCTAAACACCAGGATTGAGCAAAGGTTCCGGAAAAGCGGAACAATCCCAATATTTTACATATTTCTGAAATTCGCAGTTCCTTAGGGAACACCGGCGTGGCGCAATCGCGAGACGAGCACCGCGGACAAACGGCACGGTCATTCAACCAATAAATGACTGCTGAGGAGCCTGCGAAGGCCCGGATTTTAGGGGAGAAAGGCAAAACGAAGAGACGTTCTGGCAAGCCTCTTCCCGATATCACTTCGGCATAACAGTACTATGAACACGCCCGGCTTTTTCTCCACCTGAAGGCGATATTGTCAAAAGAAATTCATTTCGCAGTTGCGAAATTGACTCGTGCGGATTTTCACCTCAACCTGCGCAGTATGCCATGTGAGTCCGGGGGGGCCGGATGCGAGTGGCCGAAACGGGAGTGAACCATGGAAGCATTATTGCCTATCATCACTCAACTGATCGCCGGTGCAGCTGGCGGCAACGCGGCTGGAGCGGTTCTCAAGCAACAGGCTCTCAGCGTCGTCGTGCGCACGATCGTCGGTGCGATCGGTGGCATTGGCGGCGGATTTCTCGTTCAGATGCTGGGCGGCGAAGCTGCTGCGGCCGGACTGATCACGCAAGCCATTGGCGGGCTCGTAGGTGGCGGCGTCCTGACCGGCCTTGCAGGCATGGTCATGGGCGGAAGCAAAGCCTGAAATATCCCTCGCGACCCGAACCCGGTCGCGCCAATTCAGCTCGTGCTGAACAGCAACGAAAAGGCGGCCCAGAGCCGCCTTTTCTGTAGTCCGACAAAACGCCTGCTATTCAGCCGCTGCAGCCACCGGATAGACTTCTTTCATGTAGTCGTTCATCAGCGTCTCGGAAATCGTCGCAGGCTTGAATGTATACGGACCGATCTCGGAGACAGGCGTGACTTCCGCTGCCGAACCGGTGAGGAAGCATTCGGAGAAGCTCGAAAGCTCTTCCGGCATGATCACCCGCTCGACCACCTGGTATCCGCGACGTTTGGCAAGCTCGATCACCGTCTGGCGGGTAATGCCGTTGAGGAAGCAATCCGGTACCGGCGTGTGGATGACGCCGTCCTTGATGAAGAAGATGTTGGCGCCGGTCGCTTCGGCGACCTGGCCGCGATAATCGAGCATCATCGCATCCGCATACCCCTTGGCTTCCGCGGCATGCTTGGAAATGGTGCAGATCATGTACAGGCCGGCGGCTTTGGAAGCGCAAGGTGCTGTCTTCGGATCGGGGCGACGGTATTCGGCGATGTCGAGACGGATGCCCTTGAGCTTTTCGGCCGGGTTGAAATAGCTGCCCCACTGCCAGATGGCGATGGCGACGTTGATGCGGTTGTTCTGGGCCGAGACGCCCATCGACTCCGAGCCGCGCCAGGCGATCGGCCGGACATAGGCTTCGGAGAAGCCCTGACGTTTCAAAAGCTCCACCGTCGCGGCATCCAGTTCTTCAACCGAATAGGGAATGGTGAAGCCGAGGATTTCGGCCGATTTGTGAAGGCGCTGATTGTGCTCGTTGAGCTTGAAGACGCGGCCGCCATAGGCCCGCTCGCCTTCGAAGACGGCGCTGGCATAGTGCAGGCCGTGGGTCAGCACGTGGATTTTCGCGTCCTTCCAATCGACAAACTCACCGTTGAACCAGATCTGACCGTCCAACTGATCAAAAGGAACTGCTGCCATCGTCTCATCCCTCGGTGCCTGTTGCACCGTTCTTTGTGTTGATTGTCTTCCCTGTCCCATTTTATCGGCAAACGCGAACGAGGGAAATCCGTTATGGTGATTTTGGATTGGCGATCAGAGCGGCGCGGCCTATCTTCAAGAACCCGCTAGCGTCGGGTGTTCGCCCTTCTGCGGGCAAAGACTTACCAATGACGAAAAAATATGTCAATATAACTGACATATTTTTTCGAATGTTTCGTAGAGTGCATTGCAATTGAAAGGAAAAGACTGCGTGGCAGGACAGCCGAATCAGAAAGCCGAAAAGGACACGTCCGCGGCCGGGACAGACAATACGGAAGTGGTCGATTTCGAGATCATCGAGCTGTTCTTCTTTGCCTATCGGGATTTCACCTCCGATCCGGATGTGATTCTGGAAAAGCGCGGCTTCGGGCGCGCCCATCATCGCGTCCTGCATTTCGTCGACCGCGAACCCGGCATGACCGTCGCCGACCTGCTCGACACGCTGCGCATCACCAAGCAGAGTTTGGCCCGCGTTCTGAAGCAGCTGATCGATTCGGGGTATATTCACCAAGTTGCGGGGCCGGAGGATCGCAGGCAACGCAAGCTCTATACAACGAAGGAAGGCAAGACGCTCGCAAGGGCCTTGGCCGAGCCACAATCGCGGCGCATCGCCGAGGCCATGGCAAAGACCGGTCCCGGCGCGCGGGATTTGGTCAAGCGCTTCCTGGCCGGCATGAAGAATGCCGACGACAATTGAAATCCCGGGCCGCGTGGGCCGGCCTATGCGAGATGACAGGGCATACGACAGATGACAAAGACGATGAGGATCGACGACGATGCCGCCCATCTGCTGGTCGTGGACGACGACCGCCGTATCCGCGATCTTCTGAACCGCTACCTGATGGAGAAGGGATTTCGCGTCACAACGGCTGCCGATGCCGACGAGGCACGCCGCAAGCTTGAGGGCATAGATTACGACCTCTTGATCGTCGACGTGATGATGCCTGGCGAGACCGGCATTTCGCTCACCCAGAGCCTGCGCAAGATCAAGACCGTGCCGGTGATCATGCTGACGGCGCTGGCGGAATCGAACGCCCGCATCGAGGGACTTGAGGCCGGCGCCGACGACTACCTGCCAAAGCCCTTCGATCCGCGCGAACTGGTGCTTCGCATCAACAATATCCTCAGGCGCAACGCGCCAGCCAAGGCGCCCAAGGTTGAACAGGTCATCTTCGGACCTTTCACCTTCTCCGTGGTCCGCAAGGAGCTGCGGCGCGGTGCTGATCATATCCGGCTGACCGATCGCGAGCAGGAGATCATGATGCTGTTCTCGCAGCGCGCCGGTGAGACCATCCCGCGCCATGAGCTGGTCAGCGACGATGCCGAGGTGGGCGAACGGACCATCGATGTCCAGATCAACCGGTTGCGCCGCAAGATCGAGGACGACCCGTCCAACCCTGTCTGGCTGCAAACGGTGCGCGGCATCGGCTACCGGCTGAGCGTGGACTAGCGAATGACCCGGCTGGACGGCATCCATGGCAAGCTTTGACATCCTGCGGCGCTACCGCTCGCACACAGGCGACACGCTCTGGAAACGCGCCGTCCGCTGGCTGCGCCGGCAGCTGCCGATGGGCCTTTATGCCCGCTCGCTGCTGATCGTCATCATCCCGATGGTACTGTTGCAATCGGTCGTCGCCTTCGTCTTCATGGAGCGGCACTGGCAGCTGGTCACCCAACGTCTGTCGGCGGCTGTGACCGGCGATATCGCTGCAGTCATCGACCTGATCGACGCGATGCCGGCCAGCGACTATTCCGATATTGTCCGCATCGCGCGGGAGCGCCTGAGCCTCAATATCTCCATCGAACCCGATGGCGAATTGCCGCCGCCGCGCCCTAAGCCCTTTTTCGAAATTCTCGACCAGATCCTCAGCGAAGAGATTTCCGACCAGATTCGCAAACCATTCTGGATCGACACCGTCGGCAATTCCGATCTCGTCGAGGTGCGCATCAAGCTCGATGACAAGCGGATCCTGCGCGTCTATGCGCGCCGCAGCCAGGCCTACGCTTCCAACACCCATATCTTCATCGTCTGGATGGTCGGCGCCTCGCTGGTGCTTTTGACCATCGCCATCCTGTTCCTGCGCGGGCAGATCCGGCCGATCCTCGCGCTTGCCAAAGCGGCGGAAAGTTTCGGCAAGGGGCAGAAGATCGACGATTTCTCGCCGCGCGGTGCCGACGAAATCCGTCGCGCCGGCCTCGCTTTCATCCAGATGCGCGAACGCATCGAGCGGCAGATCGAACAGCGTACCGCGATGCTGACCGGCGTCAGCCACGACCTGCGCACCATCCTCACCCGCTTCAAGCTGCAGCTGGCACTTGCCGGCGACAGCGCCGATCTCGACAATCTCAACCAGGATGTCGAGGACATGCAAAGCATGCTGGAAGGCTACCTCGCCTTCGCGCGCGGCGAGGCTGAGGAAGATGTCGGTGAACTGAAGCTGCACGACCTGATGAACCGGCTGACGCTGGAAGCCGAACTGCAGGGCAAGGCCGTAACGACCTCGGTCGAAGGTGACGACAATGTCCGCGTGCGCCCCAACGCCTTTACCCGGCTGGTCGCCAACCTCGCGTCCAACGCCTATCGCTATGCCAATACCGTCCATATCGACGCCAAACACAGCACGAAATGGCTGACGGTCACCGTCGACGACGATGGCCCCGGTATTCCCGAACGTTCGCGCGACGACGTGTTCAAGCCATTCTTCAGGCTCGACGAGGCCCGCAATCTCGACAGTTCCGGCACAGGCCTCGGCCTTGCCATCGCCCGCGACATCGCTCGCAGCCATGGCGGCGATGTCACGCTGTCGGACAGTCCGATGGGGGGGTTGAGGGCGGCGGTGAGAGTACCGGCTTAGCTATCGCGAATAACCGCCGACCATCCCGCGCCTTGCATTGAACCGGTGCCACGCGTCAATGCGCTTGGGGTGACGCTCCCGCATAGCGTCGAGCGGCGCAAGCAACCGCCCTTTCCGCTGCCAGTGTGCATCGAAAATCTCGATGATGCGGCGGTTCGGCCAGGGCTTGTTGACGATCGACAAAAGTGCCGCGAAGGCCTCATCCTCGCGGCCGGCGCCGAAACGGTGGGCGATGACGCCATAGGCGAAGGCGGTGGAGCGGCTGACGCCCGCATGGCAATGCACGAGGATGCGGCTGTCTTGCTGTCCGATCGCCGGCAGCACCACATCGAAAAATGCAGTTATCGCTTTCGGAAAATGGCTGGTCGCAAGCGCGTTTTCCTGATCGCGCAGCCGCACCACATGATGCTTGGCGCCTGATATGCGGGGAACATGCTCATCCGGCAATTCCGGATCCAGAAGCGAGACGACATGCGTTGCCGCCCAATCGCCTGCAACCATTGCCGCGTCGCGCAGGCAAGTGACGCGGATGAATTCGCGAACGGCGTTCATGTCCATCGGAATATCCTTACAGAAGCCGCTTGCCGTTCGGCACCGGCTTGTCGGTAGCAGCGAGCACGATCGCGCCGGCCTCGTCCTCGAAGCCGAGGGTCAGGACCTCCGATCGGAACGGGCCGATCTGGCGTGGCGGGAAATTGACGACGCCGAGCACTTGGCGGCCGATCAGGCTTTCCGGCGTATAATGCGCGGTGATCTGCGCCGAGGATTTCTTGAGACCGATCTCCGGTCCGAAATCGATGACGATCTTGATCGCCGGCTTGCGCGCCTCCGGAAAGGGCGAAGCCTCGATGATCGTACCGGTGCGAATATCGACACGCTCAAAATCGGCGTAGGCGATGGTCTCGGTCATGGAAAAATCCAGTGTTAGCCGGCCAGTTCTTCCGCCCGCTTGCGGGCTGCGGCAATCGCCTTGTCGAACAGAGGCTGCATGCCGTCATCGGCCATGAGGATATTGAGCGCCGCAGCCGTGGTGCCGCCTGGCGACGTCACGTTCTGGCGCAGCTTCGAGGCGTCATCGGGGGACTGGTGTAGGAGTTCACCAGCCCCCGCGACGGTTTCCCGTGCAAGCCGCATGGCGAGGTCCGCCTGAAGACCGACCTTGCGACCGGCTTCCGCCATGCACTCGACGAGATAAAAGACATAGGCCGGGCCGCTGCCCGAAACGGCCGTGACGGCATCGATATCGGATTCGGTTTCGACCCATTCGACCGGGCCTGAGACTTTGAGCAGGTTATGGACGAGATCGCGCTTTTCGCTTGAAACGGCGCCATTGGCAAAAGCGCCGGTGACGCCGCGGCCGATCATCGCCGGGGTGTTCGGCATGGCGCGCACCATGGCCGCCTCACCGAGATGGGACTGCATGAAGCCGAGTGTCGTTCCGGCGGCAACGGAAACCACGACCGTCTCGGGGCCGACAAGGCCTTTCAAGGGAGGCAGCACCGTTCCCATCATCTGCGGCTTGACCGCGAGGAAGAGCACACCGGCCGTCAACCCGGCAGGCGCCGCGGTTTCGTGACGCGCGCCATTATCGGCAATCAGCGTTGCCATGGAAGGCGGAGGGCCGGGATCGATAACCAGGAGATCGGCGCCGGAAATACCGCTTTTCAGCCAGCCGGCGAGCATCGCGCCGCCCATATTGCCTGCACCGATAAGAACGATCGGACCAGCCGCACGCACAGTCATAATTACGCCTCTCCGACGGTTTCGAACATCACCGCTTCAACCGCGCTCTGCGCATCGACGCCGGACCAGACGACGAACTGGAAGGCCTGGAAATAGGATTCGCAAGCCTCGAGTGCGCTGGAAAGCAGCACCTCGACCTGCTGGTTGGTCGGCTCGGCGCCGCCGGCGAGCAGCAGCGATTGACGGAAGATTACCACATCTTCCTGGCGCCACAGATCAAAATGCCCCATCAGCACCTGGCCATTGATATGGGAGAGCAGCCGGATGACTTCGTTGACGCGGCTTTCGGGAACCTTGATGTCGAAGGCGCAGGCAAGATGCAATGCCTCGAACTCCTCCATCCAGGAGAAGGAGACGTGGTAGTCGGTCCACCTCCCCTCGACCGTCATGGCGATTTCATCTTCGCCCGAGCGCTCGAAGCACCAATCATTGTTGGCTGCGACGAACTCGATCATGTCGACCGGGTTCGATTGGCGCTCAAGTTCCAGTTCCATCAGGCTCATGCATCACCCCAAAAGTCCTGGTGCAGACATGCAAAATCGCGTTCACACACGAAGGCTGCAAACTCAAACACCAGAAACGAACACTTATGATTACCGGAAACACGACCATCCTGGCTTATCTACCCTGCCTGGAGCTTGCGTGATCCGTTTCGAATCATCATTTAAAATCAGTGTATAATGCCGGAGTCCGCATGAAAGCCCCCCGCATGAAAAATAGCGCCGGCGGTTGTGGATAGGCTCTCTTAAATTGATTCAGCGCAGGTTCTTAAACGACTCTGCCGTAAGCATTTTTCGGCAGTGTCCACAGGGTAAAAATTTTATGAAAAATGCTGTTCGGACAGCGCTTAAAAGCAGGCGCCCTGTGCCAGCTGGGGACAGATGCGTAGCGCGTGCATAAAAAGCGGCGACGCGACCAGCGCCGCCGCTTCGAGAATCGTTATTTGCCCGCTTCGGAAAGGCGCGCTTCAAGCGCTGCGATACGGGCCACCAGCGCGTCGTTTTCTTCGCGCGCTTTCAGCGCCATTTCCCTGACAGCCTCGAATTCTTCACGCTTGACGATATCCATGGAATTCAAGAGCCGTTCGCCCTGAGCGCGAAAGACAGTTTCCATTTCCTTGCGGACGCCCTGGGCAGCACCCGCTGCGTCCGTCATCAACTTGGCGAAATCATCCAGAATGCGGTTTGCGCCTGTGCTCATCGTCTTAGGTCTCCAATCATCGCGTCCCTTGCCCGCCATCGCGGACTTGAAAGAGGAGGTAGGAGGACAAGCGGGCCGATGCAAGGAAAAATACCGGTGATGAGCGCCTTTCCGCCAAGTGGCGTGCCTTGACCCTGCCTTGCCGCAGGGCCATGTTCCGGCAAACAACGGACCGGAATGAAGCAAGACCTTGGAAACAATAGCGACACTCTTCTCGATCATGCCTTTTCCGGACATCGATCCGGTGCTGATTTCCATTGGCCCCCTGCAGATCCACTGGTACGGCCTGGCCTACGTGGCCGGCATCCTGATCGGCTGGCAATATGCCCGGCGGTTGGCGCGCAACACGTCCTTGTGGCGCAACGATGCCCCGGCGGTGACGGAAGCTCAACTTGACGACTTCCTGCTCTGGGTCGCCGCAGGCATCGTCGGTGGCGGACGCATTGGCTATATCCTGTTCTACGATCTTCAAAGCGTGCTTGCCAACCCGATCCGGGCGCTGGAAATCTGGAATGGCGGCATGTCATTCCACGGCGGCCTGATCGGCACCATGATCGCCATGATCCTGTTTGCCCGTCGCAACAAGATTGCCGTCTGGAGCCTTTTCGACATCGTCTCCGCGGTCGTGCCGATAGGCCTGTTCTTCGGCCGCATCGCCAATTTCATCAATGCCGAACTCTGGGGCCGGCTATCGTCCATGCCCTGGGCCGTCGTCTTTCCGACCGGCGGACCATTTGCGCGTCATCCGAGCCAGCTCTACGAGGCGGCGCTTGAAGGGCTCGCGCTGCTCACCGTTCTTGCCGTGATGATCTACTATCGCAAGGCGCTCAAGACCCCCGGTCTCGTCTGTGGCGTCTTCGTCACCGGCTATGGCATGGCACGCATCTTCGTCGAATTCTTCCGCGAACCGGATGCGCAGCTCGGCTACCTCCTTGGCGGCTGGCTTACCATGGGCATGCTGCTCTCGCTGCCGATGGTTCTCATCGGCCTCTGGGCGATCCTGCGAGCTCGCCGCGCAATCGTCGCGACTGCGTGAAGGGGCTGACATGACCACCCCGCTTGCAGAAAAGATCAAGGCCATCGTTCTCGCCACCGGCCCAATCAGCGTGACCGACTATTTTTCCCTGTGCCTGGCAGACCCCGAGCATGGCTACTACAAGACACGCGAGCCGTTCGGCCAATCCGGCGATTTCATCACGGCACCGGAGATCAGCCAGCTTTTCGGCGAGATGATCGGCATATTCCTGGTCCAGGCCTGGCAGCGGCACGGCGAACCGACCCCGGTCAACATTGCAGAAATCGGCCCCGGCCGCGGCACGATGATGGCAGATATTCTGCGCGTCATCGCCAAGCTCTCGCCTGCCCTCTATCAGGCCGCCAGCGTACATCTTGTCGAGACCAGCGAACGGCTTCAGAAGGTTCAGCAGCAGACCCTCATCGCCCACAAATTCAAGATTTCCTGGCACGATAGTTTCGACACACTGCCGGACGGCTTTCTGCTGCTGGCCGCCAACGAGCTTTTCGATGCCATCCCCATTCGCCAGTTCGTCAAGACAGCGCAAGGGTTCAGGGAGCGCCTCGTCGGCCTCGACGCGGAGGGAGAACTGGCATTTGCGGCCGGCGTGGCTGGCGTCGATCCTGACCTGCTTCCTCCATCAGCCCAGGCAGCGCCTCTTGGAACGGTGTTCGAGATCGCCCCTGCCCGCGATGCGGTGATGGCAGCACTCAGCGAGCGCATCCGCTTGAGCGGCGGCACGGCCGTGATCATCGATTATGGCCATATGGCGACGGGGCTGGGCGATACATTGCAAGCCGTGCGCGACCATCAGTTCGACCCGCCGCTGGCGCATCCCGGCGAAGCCGATATCACCAGCCACGTCGATTTCGAGCAGCTTGCCCGGCGGGCCGCGGCGGAAGGCCTTCAGATCAACGGATTGACTTATCAGGGCGACTTTCTCCTGGCCCTTGGCCTTGCCGAACGCGCCGCTGCACTCGGCCGCGACAAGGACGCGGAAACCCAAGAAAACATCCGCGCAGACGCCGAGCGACTGGCCGGCGCCGGCGAAGGAAAAATGGGGGAACTGTTCAAGGTCCTGGTCGTCAGCAGCCCGAATGTGGCCCTCGTTCCCTTCCAGAAATAGCCGCCGCGAGGACCCGGCGGCGACGCCGGCTGTCGTATCGGTGGATTGACAGAGACGGTCCCTTAAGGCCAACATCCGGCCAAATCACGCGGGCCGACAAAAACGGCATGCCCGGAAAACCCACGCATCGCAGGATATCGAAAGGGCAAAACCACCGATGAAGGATGATGCCTTGCCCTCGCCTGTTCAAAGCACGCTTCTCTCAGAACGAGCCGGAAACGCGGTGAAACACGGTTATTTCACGCGTGCAGGCGGCGTCTCGGAAGGGATTTATCGGGGCCTCAATGTCGGTCTTGGTTCCAACGACGATCGCTCTCGCGTCGAGGAGAATCGCGCCCGGGTCAGCACGTGGTTCGGCGCCGAACCCTCCAGGCTGGCGACCGTGCATCAGATCCATTCGCCGGACGCCGTGATAGTCGATGGTAGCTACAATGGTACCCGTGCGCCGGCCGATGCGCTGGTGACCGCAACGCCGGGCCTCGTGATCGGCGTGCTCTCGGCCGATTGCGGCCCGGTTCTTTTCGCCGATGCCGAAGCAGGCGTGGTCGGAGCGGCACATGCCGGCTGGAAAGGCGCGCTCACCGGCGTGCTCGAAAGCACCATCGAGGCGATGATCTCGCTCGGCGCCCGTCGCGAACATATCGTCGCCAGTCTTGGCCCCTCGATCAGCCGCCTGAACTACGAGGTCGGTTCGGAATTCGTCGAGCGGTTCATGGAAAAGGATCCCGGCTATCGCGTATTCTTCACCCCCTCGCCTCGCGATGGCCATGCCATGTTCGACCTGCCTGCGCTGACGCTCAAGCGGCTCACCGAGGCGGGCGTTACGGCGGAAAATCTTGACCTTTGCACCTATGCGGACGAGGAGCGCTTCTTCTCCTACCGCCGCACGACCCATCGCAGCGAGCCGGATTACGGCCGGCAAATCTCTGCAATATCCATTCGGGAGGCATGACATGGCACTGCATTTCACGCAGGACGAGTTTTCAGCACGGCTGGAACGGCTGACGACGAAGATGAAGGAAGAAAAGCTGGCCGCCATGCTGCTCTTTGCGCAGGAAAGCATGTACTGGCTGACCGGCTACGACACCTTCGGCTATTGCTTCTTCCAGACGCTGGTGGTGAAGGCCGATGGCTCGATGGTGCTGCTCACCCGTTCGGCCGACCTGCGCCAGGCCAAGCACACCTCGAACATCGAGCGCGTCGAGGTCTGGGTCGATCGCGTCAATGCCGATCCGACGATGGACCTGAAGAACCTGTTGAGCGATCTCGACCTGCTCGGCACGCGCATCGGCATCGAATACGACACGCATGGGATGACCGGGCGCATCGCCCGCCTGCTCGACCACCAGCTGACGAGTTTTGGCGAGCTTGTCGATGCCTCGATGCTGGTCGGCCGCCTGCGCCTGATCAAGAGCCCGGCGGAAATCATCCATGTCGAGAAAGCGGCAAGCCTTGCCGACGACGCGCTGGACGCCGCCATTCCGCTGATCCATGCCGGCGGCAGCGAGGCCGCCATTCTGGCGGCGATGCAGGGCGCGGTCTTTGCCGGCGGCGGGGACTACCCGGCCAACGAATTCATCATCGGCTCCGGCGCCGACGCACTTTTGTGCCGCTACAAGGCCGGACGCCGCACGCTCGACGCACAGGACCAATTGACGCTGGAATGGGCCGGCGTCAGTGCCCACTACCACGCGGCGATGATGCGCACCGTCGTCATCGGCGAGCCCACCAACCGCCACCGCGAGCTCTACAGCGCCTGCCGCGAAACGATCCAGGCAATCGAAATGGTCCTGCGGCCTGGCAACACCTTCGGCACCGTGTTCGACATTCATTCGAAGATCATGGACGAGCGCGGCCTGACGCGTCACCGGCTGAACGCCTGTGGCTATTCGCTCGGCGCACGTTTCTCGCCGTCCTGGATGGAGCAGCAGATGTTCCACGTTGGCAATCCGCAGGAGATCGAGCCGGACATGTCGCTGTTCGTCCACATGATCATCATGGACAGTGACAGCGGCACCGCAATGACGCTGGGCCAGACCTACCTGACCACGGAAGGCGCACCCAAGGCGCTGTCGCGCTACGGACTGGACTTCATAACTGTTTAGGAAAGTTGATCTATCGTTTGGCGGATTGGCGGAGGAAGGTGGGGGCCTTGATCTACTCCGTCGCCGAGGAAACCGGACGGTAGAACAATGCGCAAGCCGATCACCCTTCTTGCAAGCCTTGGAATTGCCCTAGCTCTCTCGGGCTGCAACAGCATGGACGATCTGACGCCGCAGGTCGATGTCGGCGGCGGCACGTTCAACTCCCCGCCGGTCAACCAGACCGATCTCGACGCGATGTCGCAGCAGTCTGCCGGTGTCATGCCGCAGGCAACGACCCCTGTGCAAAGCACGCCGCTCGCATCGCCGGAACAGGAAGGGTTTACCGAGGGGCCGAGCGGCACTGTTCTAGCCCAGGGCGACGCCGAGTATACGGATCCGCCCGGATCGTTGGATGCACAGGCGGGACGCCTGCAGCAAGGACAGGTTCCCGCGCAGCAGCGGATCGCCCGCCGCGCCGCTATCGCAGAATCGACCGAGACGACCTCTCTCGACGAAGCCGCCCCGGCAGAACAACAACAAGAATCCACAGCGCCGCTGCGAACCGCCGAAGAGACGGCTGAGGTCCAGAAACCGCAGAAGGCCGCTGCAATTGCACCCGTGGCAACGGCAGGCACGATCCGCTTCCTGCCGATCATCGGCGCGCCGGTCGAGGCCGTAACGCCTTTGTCGAAACAGCTCGGCAACGAAGCCCGCTCGCACGGCCTGACCATCAAGGCTGCGTCCGACACCAGCAGCCAGCATATCCTGAAGGGCTATTTCTCGGCGCTGAACGACGGCGGCAAGACGACGGTCGTCTACGTCTGGGACGTGCTTGATGGCACCGGAAGCCGGCTGCACCGTATTCAGGGACAGGATACGGTGGATGCCACCGCCGCCGATCTCTGGTCGGTCGTGCCACCGCAGACGATGCAGGCTATCGCTACGAAGACAATCGCCGAATATCTGGATTGGCGTGCAAAAAACGCCGGATAGGGTTGCGAACTGCCTTGAATGGGGCTGCGCAGGCGTTGAATCTCACCGCGAAACCACGCGAACCGAAAACTTTTTAGGATAAACCGCGCTGCAACGCGGCAATCCTCTTGCATTCAAAGTCAAGGGCGTTATGAAGCGCGCATAAGCTTGGGACGATCGAGACCCCGGCTGGCTTACGGAATTTGCGTGGGTTGCGACCCGCGCCAGCACAGGCGGACCATCTATGAAGGTTTTCGCAGGCAACTCGAACCGGCTCCTGGCCGAAGCGATCTGCAATTATCTTAACCTGCCCTTGGGCAAAGCGACCGTCAGACGGTTTGCGGACCAGGAAATCTTCGTGGAAATTCAAGAGAACGTGCGCGGCGAGGACGTTTTCGTCGTCCAGTCGACATCGTTTCCGACCAATGACCACCTGATGGAACTGCTGATCATGATCGACGCAATGCGCCGGTCGTCGGCCCGCCGCATCACCGCCGTCATCCCCTATTTCGGCTACGCCCGCCAGGACCGCAAACCCGGTCCGCGCACGCCGATCTCTGCCAAGCTGGTCGCCAACCTGATCACCGAGGCCGGCGCCGACCGCGTGCTGACGCTCGACCTGCATGCCGGCCAGATCCAGGGCTTCTTCGATATTCCGACCGACAACCTCTACGCCGTGCCGATCCTGTCGCGCGACGTGAAGGAAAACTACGACTTGAAAAACGTCATGGTCGTCTCGCCCGACGTCGGCGGCGTGGTGCGTGCGCGCGCACTTGCCAAGCGCCTCGACTGCCAGCTGGCGATCGTCGACAAGCGCCGCGAACGCGCCGGTGAATCCGAAGTCATGAACGTCATCGGTGACGTCACCGGCAAGGACTGTCTGCTGATCGACGACATCGTTGATTCCGGTGGTACGCTCTGCAACGCTGCGGAAGCGCTACTGAAGAACGGCGCGACCAGCGTCACGGCCTATATCACCCACGGCGTTCTGTCGGGCGGGGCCGTTGCCCGCGTCACTTCGTCCAAGCTGAAGGAGCTGGTAATCACCGACAGCATTCAGCCGACGACGGCGGTGCAATCGGCTCACAACATCCGCGTCATCTCTACCGCCAGCCTGATCGGCGAAGCGATCAACCGCACCAGCCAGGAAGAATCGGTTTCCAGCCTGTTCGATTGATCTGCTCAATCAACCGCGCAACAAGTTTCATATCCGTTTGACAACAGGAATGGCGCAGGCCTCACCGCCAGCGAAAAGCCGCGACCGCGTGAGAAACCGCCGTTCGCGGCCGTTGTCGAGCGAGAACATGCCGCCCCGGCCCGGTACGACATCGATGATCAGCTGGGTGTGTTTCCAGACCTCGAACTGGCTGGCGCTCATATAGACGGGCACGCCGCCAATTTCCCCAAGCTTGATGTCGTTGTCGCCAACGATGTAATCATCAGCCGGATAGCACATCGGCGACGAGCCGTCGCAGCAGCCTCCGGATTGATGGAACAGCACGTCGGGATGGTCCTGCTGGATCTCCTTGATGAAAGCCAGCGCTGCTTCCGTGGCGAGCACGCGCGGTTCGCCGTTGAGGGTGTCGGCCATTGTTTTCTCCGAAACAGTCCCTCTCCCCACCTGCGGGGAGAGGGTGAGGGGCGAGCTTGAGCCGCCCCTCACCCGCCCTTCGGGCACCTTCTCCCCGCAGGTGGGGAGAGGGAAAAGGTCAGAAGAAACCCAGCGCCTTCGGGCTGTAGCTCACCAACATGTTCTTGGTCTGCTGGTAGTGATCGAGCATCATCTTGTGGGTCTCGCGGCCGATGCCGGACTGTTTGTATCCGCCGAACGCGGCATGGGCTGGATAGGCGTGGTAGCAATTGGTCCAGACGCGGCCGGCCTGAATGTTGCGGCCGAAATTGTAGCAGCGGTTGGCATCGCGACTCCACACGCCCGAACCAAGACCATAGAGCGTGTCGTTGGCGATTTCGAGCGCTTCGGCATCGTCCTTGAAGGTGGTGACGGATACGACTGGCCCGAAGATTTCCTCCTGGAAGATGCGCATCTTGTTGTGGCCCTTGAACACCGTCGGCTTGACGTAGAAACCGCCGGCAAGTTCGCCTTCGAGCGTGTTGCGTTCGCCGCCGATCAGAACTTCGGCACCCTCCTGCTTGCCGATGTCCATGTAGGACATGATCTTTTCCAGCTGTTCGCTGGAGGCCTGCGCGCCAATCATCGTCGACAGGTCGAGCGGGTTGCCCTGCTTGATGGCGGCAACGCGGGCAATCGCCTTTTCCATGAATCGGTCGTAGATCTTTTCATGCACCAGCGCGCGGCTCGGGCATGTGCAGACCTCACCCTGGTTGAGCGCGAACATCGCAAAGCCCTCGAGCGCCTTGTCGAGATAGTCGTCATCCTCGCGCATGACGTCTTCGAAGAAGATGTTCGGCGACTTGCCGCCCAGTTCCAGCGTTACCGGAATGAGGTTCTGGCTGGCATATTGCATGATCAGCCGGCCGGTGGATGTTTCACCCGTGAAGGCCACCTTGTTGATGCGCGGGTTGGTGGCGAGCGGCTTGCCTGCTTCGAGGCCAAAGCCGTTGACGATGTTGAGCACGCCCGGCGGCAGGAGATCGCCGACGAGTTCGATCCAGACGAGGATCGAGGCCGGTGTCTGTTCGGCGGGCTTCAGGATGACGCAATTGCCGGCAGCCAAGGCGGGTGCGAGCTTCCACGCGGCCATCAGGATCGGGAAGTTCCACGGGATGATCTGGGCGACGACGCCCAGCGGCTCATGGAAATGATAAGCGATGGTATCGTGATCGATCTCGCCGATCGAACCTTCCTGGGCGCGGACGCAGGAGGCGAAATAGCGGAAATGATCAATGGCGAGCGGCATGTCGGCCGCCATGGTTTCGCGCAGCGGCTTGCCGTTGTCCCAGGTCTCGGCCTTGGCCAGAAGCTCGATATTGTCTTCCATGCGCTGCGCGATCTTCATCAGGATGTTGGCGCGTTCCGTCGTGGACGTGCGGCCCCATTTGTCCTTGGCGGCATGGGCGGCGTCGAGCGCCAGTTCGATATCAGCGGCCTCGGAGCGGGCGATCTGGCAGAGCACGCCGCCGGTGACCGGGGTGGTGTTGTCGAAATAGCGGCCACTCACCGGTTCGCGCCATTGGCCTCCGATGAAGTTGCCGTATTTCTGCTTGAACGGATTCTCGACGATCTTCTGATGCAACATGTGATTTCTCCTCCTGAAACAGACTCCAACAATCTGCTGGGAGGAAAGGTGCGCCGGAACTTTCCAAGCGGGTAGAGGCGCGATGCCTGCGGGAGACCACAAGTGTTTCAGATGTGCGACATCTAAATTACACGAAGCATGCTGCAGTGCGGCAACAACGCCGCGCTGCCGTCTCGCTCGTTCAACTGACCGAGAGCTTTTTCATCTTGCGATAGAGGGTCGCCCGGCTGATTCCGAGCGTATCGGCGGCCAGGGAAACATTACCGTGCGCCCGCGACAATACCCGGCGAAGGGCGGCCCGCTCCGCATCGAGGAGATCCTCGCCCTGTCCGATCGGTGTTTCATTCAAGAGATCGGCAGCAGGAACGCCATTGGCAATGCGCCGGTCATCGAGATTGAGCTTGAGGCGAGCCGCGCGAGTGGCGCCGAGCACGAGATCATCGCGATCGATGGCGATGAGCGCCGGGCTGCTCTTGACGTCGGCCGGCACCAGCAGAATGCGTGCGCCGTTGAAAGCGCGGCGGAACAGATTGGCCTCGATCCGGGCGGCGGCATCGCGAACCGCCTGCGATAGAAGCAGCATGGCCATTTCGCCGGCGTCTTCGCGGCAGGTCGAGATGTCGATCGCGGCAGCGATTCTGCCGAGATGGTCGCGGATAGGCGCGGTGACGCAGGAAAGCCCGGTGTTGCAACTGAGGAAATGCTGGTCGCGCTGGATGACGACGGCGCGCTCATCGGCGATTGCCGTGCCGATGCCGTTGGTGCCGACACTCGCCTCGCTCCACACGGTACCGGACCAGAGACCCAGCCCGCGAAAATCGTTGTCGTCGCCGGAAGCGCCGCGGCGTTCAAGCGCTATGCCGTTCTCATCCGTCAACAGCAGGCAGCAGCCGGCCTTGCCGACTGTCGAAAACAGCCGGTCCAGCTCACCCTGCGCTTCCTCGATCAGATGCCCGGATTTTTCACGCGCGGCGCGGAACTCCTGCTCGGACAGCCTGAGCGGCGAGCGGGCCTCCTCCGGAGACAAGCCATGCACCGTCAGGCACCGGCGCCAGGAAGCCGCCACCGGCGAACTCGCAGCGGCCGACGTGTGGTGCGCGACGGCGTGAACATGGTCCGAATGTTTCATCGGCTCTCCTCCCTGAGGGCTGACGCTGATCGCAGTATACGTATACTCGCAATAAAACGTCCAGTTGAACAAAGGTCAAAGGCAAAACGTGCAACTTCGCGTTTTAGCGGCAGCGTTGGCGGCATGGTATTGCGCTGATATGACGATGTGATAGGGCAGATTTGCTGCATTCATCCCCAAACGCTCATGGTTTCCCGTTCAATGCTTCGTGATTTCTCGCTCCAGAGCCTTTTCATGGGCCTGCTCACCGCCTTCGTCGGTTTCGCCAGTTCCTTCGCCGTCGTCCTGCACGGGCTGACCGGCGTCGGCGCGACGGAGGCGCAGGCGGCGTCCGGTCTGATGGCGCTGTCGTTATCGATGGGGCTATGTGCGATCGTGCTGAGTATTGCAACGCGGCTGCCTGTCAGCATCGCGTGGTCAACACCGGGTGCGGCATTGCTGGCAAGTTCCGGCGCGGTGGCGGGCGGGTTCAACACGGCCGTCGGCGGCTTCCTGATCTGCGGCGCGCTGATCATTCTCGCAGGGCTATGGAAGCCTCTCGGTCGCGCCGTCGCCGCGATCCCGGCTGCTCTGGCGAATGCGATGCTCGCCGGCGTGCTGATCGGGCTCTGCTTCGCGCCGGTCAAGGCCATCGCCTTCAACCCGCTGTTCGGCCTGCCCATTGTGTTCGCCTGGGTGATCGTCGGCAGCATCAACCGGCTGTTCGCCGTTCCTGCAGCGCTTCTCGCCTTCGTTCTTGTGCTCGCCTTCGGCGTCGATATGCCTGGTGATGCCATGGCGCGGATTTCGGCGACGCTGGTCCCGCATATAGAATGGGTTCCCCCTGCCTTCACCATTGCCGGCCTCGTCAGCATTGCACTGCCGCTGTTCATCGTCACCATGGCCTCGCAGAATATTCCGGGCATCGCCGTGCTGAAGGTGAATGGCTATGAGCCGCAGCCTGGCCCGCTCTTTGCCGTAACCGGCGTGTTCTCGATCCTGAGCGCGCCCTTCGGCGGCCATGCCGTCAATCTGGCGGCGATCACCGCCGCCATGTGCGCGGGCGAGGATGCACACCGCGATCCGTCCCGGCGCTACTGGTCGGCCATCGTTGCCGGTGCCGGGTACGTCGTCTTCGGCCTGCTGGCTGCAACCGTCACAGCCTTCGTCAGCCTCGCCCCGCCGATCCTGATCCAGGCGGTTGCGGGCCTTGCCCTGATCAGCGCCTTTGCCGGATCGGCGATGGCAGCGTTCAAGGAACAGGACAGCCGTGAAGCGGCCGCAGTTACATTTCTGGTAACGGCATCCGGCGTCAGCTTCGCGGGGATTTCGGGCGCCTTCTGGGGGCTGATGGCGGGCGGCCTGATGCTCGCACTCGCCCGGTTCACCCGGTCGCGCGGACGCTGAAACAGCCGATCACGCGACGGCAGAACGCATATGGACAGTTTCCAGCTCTATCTTGTCAGCCTGGCTGAAGGACAGTTCTCCGGCCTGCGCATTCACCACATGGCTGATCTCGCTCAACGGCATCGGCCTGCCGAATAGGTAACCCTGTACTTGCGGACAGCCTTCGTCCAGCAGGAAGGCCATATGCTCTTCGCGTTCAACACCTTCGGCCAGAACCGGAATACCGAGGCTGTCGGCAAGGATGATGGTCGAGCGGACGATCGCCGCCGACTGGCGGTTGGTCGTCACCCCGTCGATAAAGGCACGGTCGATCTTGATTTTGTCGAACGGAAAGTTCTGCAGAGTCGTGAGAGAGGAATAGCCGGTGCCATAGTCGTCCATGGCGATCCTGACGCCGAGCTGCTTCAGTTGCCGGATGACGCGCAGGGCGTTCTGTTGGTCGGCGATGATGCCGGATTCGGTGATTTCCAGTTCCAGTCGGGACGGTTCAAGGCCGTTTCCAGAAGAATCTCGTGCACCCGCGCCGCAAGGTTGACATTGGCGAGCTGGCCCGGCGCGACATTGACCGCGATCTTGAGCGGGTTCTTCCAGCATGCCGCCTGCTGACAGGCCGTACGCAGGACCCAATCCCCCAATTCGTGAATGAAGCCGTTCCTGTCGGCGATCGGAATGAATTCTGCCGGCGGCACCATGCCCCGAACGGGGTGATGCCAGCGCAGCAGGACCTCGAAGCCGATGACGTCACGGGTCAGTGAGTTGTTCTGGTACTGGTAGTAGAGCTCGAATTCGTTGCGCTCGATGCCCTGGCGCATGTCCATCGCAAGCGCGCTGCGGTCTCGGGCGGCATCATCCATCGTCGGCTCGTAGTGCCGGATGGCATTCGAGCCGACGGCCTTGGCGCGATACATGGCAAGATCCGCTTGCGCCAGAAGCTTTTGCGGCGTGCGGGCATCGGCCGGATAACGGGAAATGCCGACACTGGTGCCGACGAGCAGGTTTTTCCCCTCCCATTCGAGCGGACGGATTATCGCGGCGATCAGCCGTGATGCGAAAGCCGAAGCGTTATTGTCGAACGTGAGATTACTTGTCAGGGCAACGAATTCGTCGCCGCCCATGCGAGCGATGAACTCTCCCTCACCCAGCGCCTTTGACATGCGCTCGGCGACGCCCCGCAAGACGGCATCACCGGCCGCATGGCCGTGCACGTCGTTGACATCCTTGAACCGATCGAGGTCAAAGGACAGGACGGCGATCCCTGCGCTACCCTCCTTCTGGCGGCAGATGACCTGCTGAAGGTGCTCTCCGAGAGCGACCCGATTGGGCAATCCCGTCAGCGGATCATGCAGCGACATATGGCGGAACCGTTCCGCTGCCCCCCGCGTAGAGTGCAGATCGATGGCATAGGTCGATGCGCCAAGCGCCATCATCACGCCGATAGTGGCGACCATGACGGTCAGCAGGCTGTCGGGAATGACATCAGCCGAAGTCACAATGAGCGGATCCGGGATGATCGTGATCGCACTCATCCCGGTAAAGTGCATGGTTGTGATCGCCAGGATCAGCGCGAGAATGCCGCCATACTGGCAAAACCGCGTGACCGGCCGAGCGATCCGGCTCGTGGCGAGGGCGCCGAAACCGATGCCCAGAAATACGGAAGCCGCATAATAGCCGGGATCCCATTCAAGCCGGCCGGCAATCTGATAACCGGCCATACCCGTGTAGTGCATGATGGCGATACCTGCCCCGACGATGCCACCGCCGAGTTCGATGAGAAATCCGGGCTTGCCTGTCGCGGTGACGAGAAACCCCAAGGTGGTGACGCAGATTCCGGCAGCCAGTGACGCCATCGTCAGCGTGGGCTCGTAGGCATGGGATAGCGGCGTATTGAAACTCAGCATGGCGATGAAATGCGTCATCCAGATCGTTGATCCGCCAACAACCCCGCTCGTGAATAGCCAGTTCAGTTTCTGCATGCCAACGCTGTGCTGCACGCGAGCGTAAAGCCGGACGGTCAGGATCGAACCCAATATGCAAACAAGAGTCGCGAGCGCGAGAAGACCATAGCTATGGTCCGTGGCGATACAGGAAAGAACCTTGAGCATTGACACCACCGCATTGATACGGGAGGTATCGTTTCACACAACCACTAATAATCGCTAAATGACGTTTTTCTAATTCTTGCTGCCGTCAACATTGCAGAAAGCTCAATACTCGCTGGAATTAAATAACTGAAAAAATAACATTTTTCTATTGTCCGGCACTTTGAATAGAAACGCGACCTACCTGTCAAATCAAGAAAAATACAACCATAGAGAGTTTTCGTGACGGGATTTTACCCGACCGGTGAAGGAGCCCGGCGATTATCGCAGCCCCAGTGTGGCCGGCCTCCTCATGTTTGCCCGCGTCCAGTTCAAAAGACGCAGGGATATCGAAAGGCAGGTCATGCGGCGACGGCACTGTCATCACCGGTTTCAGATGCGTTCTCGGAATGGCCCGTGGTAGCTCTATTGACCACATGCTCGATCTCACTAAGCGGCATCGGCCTTCCGAACAGATATCCCTGCACCTGCAGGCAGCCTTCGTTGCGCAGGAAATCCATGTGTTCCTCGTTCTCGACCCCCTCTGCGAGCACAGGGATATCGAGGCTCTGGGCGAGGATGATGGTCGAGCGCACGATCGCCGCCGACTGCCGGTTGCTGGTCACGCCGTCAATGAAGGCCCGGTCGATCTTGATCTTGTCGAATGGGAAGTTCTGCAGGGTCGAGAGAGAAGAATAACCCGTGCCGTAATCGTCCATGGCGATCTTGACGCCGAGTTGCTTCAGCTTGCGGATGATATGCAGCGCATGCTGCTGGTCGGCAATGATACCCGATTCAGTGATTTCCAGCTCAAGACGAGCGGCGTCGAGACCTGTTTCAAGAAGGATTTCACGAACACGGTTCGGGAAATTTGTATCGGCAAGCTGGGCCGGCGCAACGTTGACTGCGATCTTGATCGGGTTTTCCCAGGACGCAGCCTGCCGGCAAGCCGTCAGCAGGACCCAGTCACCCAATTCGTGAATGAAGCCATTCTTCTCGGCGATCGGAATGAACTCCGTCGGCGGCACCATGCCGCGCACCGGATGATGCCAGCGCAGCAGAACTTCGAAACCGATGACGTCACGGGTCAGGGAACTGTTCTGATACTGGTAATAGAGCTCAAACTCATTGCGTTCGATGCCCTGACGCATGTCCATGGCAAGCACGCTGCGATTTCTGGCCGCATCGTCCATCGAAGGCTCGTAGAGGCGGATGGAATTCGATCCGGCCGCCTTGGCGCGGTACATGGCCAAATCCGCTTGCGCCAGAAGCTCCTCGGGCGTGCGCGCATCGCCCGGAAAGATCGAAATGCCGACGCTGGTGCCGACCAGGAGGGTCTTGCCCTGCCATTCGACAGGCTTGCCGATCGCCGCGATCAACCGCGACGCAAACGTCTTTGCCTCGCCTTTCATGAAAAAATTGGACGTGAGTGCAACAAATTCGTCACCGCCGATCCGGGCAACGAACTCCCCATCGCCCAGAACCTTGGACATGCGCTCGGCAATCGTGCGCAGAACCGCGTCTCCGGCGGCATGCCCGTGCACATCGTTGACATCCTTGAAACGGTCGAGATCGAAGGAAAGCACGGCGACACGCGCCGTATTGTCCTTCTGGTGGCGAATGATTTCGTCGAGATGCTCGCCGAAGGCAACGCGGTTCGGCAGACCGGTCAGCGGATCGTGCAGCGACAGATGGCGGAACCGCTCGGCGGCTCCTTGTGTCGAATGAAGGTCAATGACGTAGGTCGATCCGCCAAGCCCCAGCATCAGGCACATCAGAGCGAGAACCATGATGATCAGCAGGTTGTCGGGAATAAGGACGGCGGACGGTGCAATCATTGGATCAGGAATGATGGTTACGGCCGTCATGCCGGTGAAGTGCATACTGACGATTGCCAGGATCAGCGCACCGACGCCGCCGTATTTGCAGAAGCGCGTAACAGGCCTTGCAATCCGGCTTGTGGCGAGGGCTCCGAAGCTGATCCCAAGAATGATAGAGGCGACATAATAGCCGAAGTTCCATTCCATGCGGCCGGCGATCTGGTAGGCCATCATGCCCATGTAGTGCATGATGGCGATACCGGCGCCGAGAATAGCACCCCCGAGTTCGATGGTGGGGCCGGTCTTGCGCATGGCGGTAACAAAGAAGCCGAGCGTCGTGACACCGATCGCCACGCCAAGCGACAGCATCGTCAGGATCGGCTCGTAAGCGTGTTCCAAAGAGGATTTGAAGCTCAGCATGGCGATGAAATGCGTCGTCCAGATCGTGGAACCGCCAATGACCCCGCCCATGAACAACCAGTTCAGCTTCTGCACACCGACGGTACGCCTGACACGGGCATAAAGCCGCATTGTCAGGACGGAACCAAGGACGCAGACGAGTGTTGCAAGCGCCAGCAAACCGTAGTCATGATCTGTTGCAACGCAGGAAAGAATCTTGAGCATGGGACACCTGTTTTAAACTCGGACGCAATGTGCCATGCAAGGACTAAGAGAGATTAACGCGGCCGAGGCTTGATCATTTGACGGTTATCAAGCCCTGAAAGATATCTCGCTCTGCGTGCAGCGCAGGTTGCAGCGCCACTTGTGGGCAGGTTTTCCGGCGAAACGGGGCTTTGCTTGCAATTCGGAGCATTCTCGGTTATGGACGCGCGTCCGCGCAGACACCCTTGGAGGCAAACGCGGATGAGGCGGTCAAACGTCTCGGTTCATCCTGTACTTATAGATAGGCGGATGAGCTCTCCAAAAACACCAGAAAGGTACGACCATGAGCCACGCATCCTACGAGCTCAAGGCCGAAACGCGCGAACGGGTTGGTAAGGGGTCCTCCCGTGAACTTCGCCGCAACGGTCTTATTCCTGCAGTCATCTATGGTGACAAGCAGGCTCCGATTTCCATCGCCCTCTCCACGAAGGAAGTCACCCAGAAGATTCACGCCGGTGGTTTCATGACCACGATCGCCACGATCGACGTTGGCGGCGAGAAGATCCGCGTCCTGCCGAAGGACTACCAGCTGGATCCGGTCCGTGACTTCACCATGCATGTCGACTTCCTTCGCGTTTCGAAGGACAGCGTCGTCACCGTGGAAGTTCCGGTTCACTTCGTCAACGAAGAGAAGTCCCCGGGCCTCAAGATCGGCGGCGTTCTGAACATCGTTCGTCACGAAGTCGAACTGGTTGTTCCGGCCGACGACATTCCGGAATTCCTGACGGCCGACCTGTCCGGCCTCAAGATCGGCGACGGCATCCACATCTCGAACATCAAGCTGCCGAAGAACGCAACGCCGGTCATCGGCGACCGCGACTTCACGATTGCGACCATCGCGCAGCCGGCTGGCGGCACGACGGCAGAAGAAGAAACAGTATCCGAATAATCGAAGCCTGACGGCTTTGATTGCTAGCCCGCCGCACCTCGTGTGCTGCGGGCTTTTTTGTTGCGCATTCTTCTCCCGGGCGATTTTCAGACTGGTGCGCGCAACCGTGGCGACAACTTTTCATCCATGGGTTTCAGCAACATTTAAGATTTTCGTGATGTGTTGTTGCCGGGGGATTATCCGGCTTCAGTACGAGAATCCTAATGGGACGTAAGATTGGTAACGCGACCGGGTGCATCCGATGATGCACTCCGTCGAAAATCGTTTTATTGCGATCGTTTGTGGTGCGATGCTTATTTTCGTCGCCCCTCTCATCGTGTTGTTTCTGACCCTGTCGTCGGAACGCGTTGCTCGTGAAAATCTGCAGAATACGCAGGTTCTCATGGAGGCTGGCGCGCAAGCGCTTGGAAAACCGCTCTGGGATTTCGACACCGACGGCATCGAGCAGATCGCGAAATCGCTGATTGCCGATGCCAATGTCATGTCCGTTCGTGTCAAGGACAGCTCCAACTCGATCTCTGTGCAGCTTCCCGCCGGTCCGGTGGATAGCAGCCTGCCACACACGACTCTCGCAACGGAAATTCTCTATAATTCCCGGGACGGACAAAAGTCCGTCGGCACCGTCGAGATATGGGTCTCGACGCCCGGTCTCCTGTCTCGCTTCAGCAAGGATGAGTTGAGCGTCTTCGCCATCCTGGTCGTTGCCGTCGGCATCGTCTTCGCCTCTGCCATCATCGGCAATCGTATCACGGTCATCCGGCCGCTGATGCGCCTGACGGCCGCGATCGAGGCGACCCGCCGGCTCGGCTCGCGTCACCATGTCGATTGGACATCGGACGACGAGATGGGCACGCTGGCCCATAACTTCAATGAGATGCAGAGCAACCTGGAGCGCGAGGAGAGCGAGCTGAAACTGGCCCACGGCCGCGCGACCGATATCTACAACCTCACCCCGTCCATGCTGTTTTCGCTCGACCCGGCCAATAGCATAACCGCCGTCAGTGACTACTGGCTGATGGCGACAGGTTATGCCCGCTCTGACGTTATCGGGCGCATCTTCACCGATTTCGTCGACGAACACTGGCACGAGACCTACCGGGCGCGCCGCGGCAACGTCAACGCGACGCACGCTAACATCTGCGAAGTCACCGTCCCCTTCATCAAGGCGAACGGCGAAACGATGACGGTGCTCATCCTGGAGATGAAAAGCGCCACCAGCGACGAGCGTGGCGGCCTCTCCCTCTCGGTCATGACCGATGTCACGGAACTGAAGCAAGCCGAAAGCCGCAACCACGCCCAGGCGATCACCGATCACCTGACCGGCCTTCTCAACCGCCAGGGCTTTGAAGCAGCGCTGGACGACGCCATTCGCAATGCCGATGAAAACGCGATGCAGCTCGCCTGCATCTTCATCGACCTCGACCGGTTCAAGTGGATCAACGACAATTTCGGCCATGCCGCCGGCGACGAAGTGCTGCGCCAGGTCGTTGCCCGCATCCGCACCACGCTGCGCCCTGACGATACGATGTCGCGACTTGGCGGCGATGAATTCGCCATTCTGGTCAATGCCGAGGAAGTCGAGGCATTGGCTAGCGAGATTGGCGACCGCATCTGCGCCAGCCTCAGCCAGCCGATCCTGATCGAGGGCGCGGAACTTTCTGTGAGCGCCAGCATCGGCATCGCGCTTTACCCCGTTCATGCGGCAAATGCGGCAGAGCTTCTGTTGAAGTCCGACATGGCAATGTATGCCCGCAAGCGAGACGGCAAGAACGGCATGCTCGTTTTCGATACCAGCATGCTCGACACGGCCCGCGAGCGCCACGAGATGGAACAGAACATCGAATCCGGCCTGAAGGAAGATTGGTTCGAAGCCTATCTCCAGCCGATCGTCAGCCTCGGCGATGGCCGTATCGCCGGCTTCGAGGCGCTGATGCGGCTGAACCATCCAGAAAAGGGCGTTCTGTCGCCAGCCAAGATCATCGGCATCGCCGAAGAAACCGGCACGATCGCCCGCATCGGCGAACGCGTGCTGGAAAAGGCCATCGGCCACCTCGCGCGCCTGACGCAACTCGAAGGCGCGGAAACCACCTATCTCGCCGTCAACTTCTCGCCGCTCCAGTTCGAAGAGACGCTGCCGCACAAGCTCGCGGCGCTGCTGCTGAAGCACCACATCTCCCCTGCCCGCATCGTCATCGAGATTACCGAGGCCGTGCTGATGCTCGACAATCCGGATGTCCACGCCGTGCTGAAGCAGCTCAGCGAATTCGGCTGCCGCATTGCGCTCGACGATTTCGGAACGGGCTATTCCTCGCTCAGCTACCTGAACCGGTTCCCCGTCGATATCGTCAAGGTCGACCAGTCCTTTACGCGCTCGCTGACGACCGGAACCGCCGATATCCGTCGGAAGAGCCGGATGCTGATTAAGGGCATCCGGACGATCTCGCACCAGATGGGCTGCACGGTCGTCGCCGAGGGGATCGAGACGAAGGAACAGTGGGAGCTCCTGCGCAAGCTGGGCCTCGATTACGGCCAAGGCTACCTTTTCAGCAGGCCAATGCCGATTGAAAATATGTTACTAATGTTGGAAATGGAGTCAGAGGCGAAGGCGACGAACCTCGCATGACGAAAACAGGAGAAGAACGGGTATGAGACACTTCGCTTTCGCACTCGTTCTTTTCCTGTCCGGCACTGCACATGCCGAGACACTCAAATTGTTGACGGAGGAGTATCCACCCTACAATTTCAGCGAAAATGGCGTCATCAGCGGTGCGGCGGTCGAACAGGCCGAACTGATGATGAAAGCGCTGGACACGCAGTACTCGCTGGAAATCCTCCCCTGGGCGCGCGCCCTATCGCTGGCAGAAAACCAGCCCTGGACCTGCCTTTTCACCACCGGACATGACGACGAGCGCGACAAGCGGTTCAAATGGGTGGAACCGCTGCTGGTCGATCACATGGTGATGGTGCGCAAGGCAGGCTCCGGCGTCAATCCGGCAAATGTCGAGGAAGCCAAACGCTTTACCGTCGGAACACAGCGCGAGGATTTTTCAGCCAATTTTCTCGAGAAAAACGCTTTTCCGAAGATTGACCTTGCCGCCGATATGGAAGCCACGGTGAAGAAGCTGTTGAGCGGCCGAATAGACTTGATGATGACGTCCGAAAAGACGTTCGAAACCATGCGTAATCAGGGCAAGGCACTCGAATCCGCTCTCGTGCTTGAAGGGAAGCTGTACGGCTTTGCATGCAATCTTGGCCTGCCGGACGAGATCGTTGTAAAGATGCAGGCCCAGCTCGACAAACTGATTGCAGACGGCACGCAGGACCGGATTTTCGCCAAATATGGGCTTAGCCCAAACCGCTAGGACAAGCGACCGTCGCTTGGCCGGCGGTCCGTTGAAGTGGATAATGTGACTGGTATCGTCAGCGAGTCCCTCCCCCTCGTGAGCCATGCTTCAGAAGGAACAATATGAGGTATTCGGCGATTGCAGTTCTCCTGGCATTCTGTAGCGCCGCGCAGGCCCAGCCCATTCATCTTCTGACGGAGGAATACCCGCCCTTCAGTTACCGGGAAGGCGACAAGCTGCTCGGGATTTCCGTTGATCAGGTCAAGTCGATCATGGAGGCCGCAAAGCTCGAATACACGATGGAGATGCAGCCCTGGGCGCGCGCCTTTTCGCTGGCCGAAAGCACACAGGACACCTGCGTTTTCACCACCGGTCTGCTGCCAGAGCGGATGGCGCGTTTCAAATGGGTCCAGCCGCTCGTGCTCGACCTGATGATCCTGGTGCGCAAGGCAGGTCAGCCGTTTGCCCCAACGACGATCGACGAAGCCAAGCGCTTTACCGTCGGCGTACACAGGGACGATTCCGCCGAAACCTACGCCAAGCAGCAGGGGTTTCCTCGCCTCGACAGTGCGCCGAGCCTCGACCTGTCGCTGAAGAAACTGCTGAGCGGCAGAATCGATCTGATGATCATGACGCGCACCACCTATGAAAGCCTGCATCGGCAAGGCCAGCCGATCGAGGCGGCACTCAATCTGGAAGGCACCCGCGCCGGCATCGCTTGCAATCTGAAGGTTCCCGACAGCACCATCGCGAAAATGCAGCTCGAGCTGGACAAACTGATCACCAACGGCACCCAGGCTGAGATATACAAGCAATACGGCAAGGCCGGAAAATGACCGCTTGCGCTGCCTGAACAGTTGACATCCGGGCGCCGACGCGGTGCAAGACAGGTCTGTTCGACAGTTAGAGATATATCCATGCTGATTTTCGCAGGTCTTGGTAATCCCGGCGCCCAATATGCCGGCAACCGCCACAATATCGGCTTCATGGCCGTCGACGCGATCCAGCGGCGGCACGGCTTTTCGCCGTGGTCGAAAAAATTCAAGGCTCTGATTTCCGAAGGCGAGATCGGTGGAGAACGTGTTCTCCTGATGAAGCCGCAGACTTTCATGAACCTTTCGGGCGAAGCGGTTGGCGAAGCCATGCGCTTCTACAAGCTGGAGCCGAAGGATATTCTGGCGATCTACGACGAGCTCGATCTCATGCAGGGCAAGGCACGGATCAAGACCGGTGGCGGCCATGGCGGCCACAACGGCATCAAGTCGCTCGACGCGCATTGCGGCCGTGAATATCGGCGCCTGCGCCTCGGCATCGGCCATCCGGGCTCCAAGGAACAGGTGCACAATCATGTTCTCGGCGATTTCGCCAAGGCCGACCGCATCTGGCTGGAGCCGATGCTGGAGGCGCTTGCCGACAATGCCGATATGCTGGTGAAAGGCGAGGACTCGCAGCTCCTGAACAAGCTGACGCTCGCCACCGGCGGCAAACCGGAACCTGAACCGGCTCCTGCGAAACCGGCCGGAAAATCCCATATCCGTCAGGCGCGCAACAGCGCCCAGCCTAAAATCCTGCCGACGACCGGACCTATGGCCGATATGCTGAAGAAGCTGTTCGGCAACAAGGGCGAATAGTTCGTGTCCGACGAACATTTCAGCATCCGCCCCGCCGCAGGAAGCGACCTTGAGGGGCTGCTTGCTCTCTACCGGCACCTCAATGTTGACGACCCTGAACTATCGCCGGGTATCGCCGCCGAACGTTTTTCGGCGATCTGCACCCAGCCTGGCATGACCATATTCATCGGAGCTTCGGGCGCAACGCTGACGTCCTCGATAACGCTGGTCGTTATCCCGAACCTCACCCGCAGCGGTGCGCCCTATGCGCTGATCGAAAATGTCGTGACGCACGCAGGGTACCGCAAGCGCGGTCATGCCAGAGCCCTGATCCGGCACGCATTCGAGCACGCATGGCAACAGGGCTGCTACAAGGTTATGCTTTTGACCGGATCGAAAGACCCTGCGACACTGAAATTCTATGAGGGATGCGGTTTCACTCAGAACAAGACCGGTTTCCAGATAAGACGGTCGCCCAGCGCCTGAGGTTCACGGAGCTCTCCGGTCTACTCCTCCGGCTCCGTCGTGAACATCAGCGGGAAACCGGCCTCCTTGCCGAGATCGGTCGCTTCCTTGGCCTTGCTCTCGGCAATATCCTTCGCGCAGACGACAATGACGCAAACCCCGAGCTTGTGTGCAGTCATCATCATCCGGTAGCCCGTCTCCTCACTCATGCGGAATACCGCCTTCAGAACCATGATGACGAATTCGCGCGGCGTATAGTCGTCGTTGACGAGAATGACCTTGTAGAGCTTCGGCCTTTCCAGCTTCGGCTTGGTCCTGGTTTTCGGTTTGAGACTGGTTTCGTTTTCGGCCATCTGGATATCCTCTCGTGAAATGAAGAGGTCGGCGGCGGATGCCTTCAGCGCCATGATATTTGCACCGCACACGCCGGCATTCAAGATGCCGGGCGTGTGGCATCGATGACACGACCCGGCATCAACATACTGAAGCATGCCCGCCAAGGGGTTGTATCCCGCCCGGTTTCGCGTATACGGCGTTTCAGATTTTATCGAGACAGGGAGCCGACAATGATTGTGATCATTTCAGCACGCCCCTCAGGGGCACAGGCCTAGTCAGCGTAGACGCGCTGCCGAGGGGCAACGAGCCGGCTGCATGGCCGGACAATTTACCCTGTCTTCGGAAGATCATCCATGGGCAATTCCATAAGGGACAACCGTCCCGAAACCACGCCGTGCGGCAAGCCCGCCGCCGTGGCACATTACTTCACCGCGAAATCCTGGATCGAGGGATCCGCACTCAAACAACTGGCCGCCATGGCAGAGATGCCGGGCATGCTGTCGGTTGCAGGATTTCCGGACCTTCATCCGGGCAAATACGGCCCCGTCGGCATGGCGGCGCTGTCCACACGTCTCTACCCACAGCTGATCGGCACTGATATCGGCTGCGGCATGGGTTTCTTCGAACTCGACCTGCCGCTGCGCAAGTTCAAGATCGAGAAGGCCGCGGAGGCGATGCGTCAACTCGAAGCACCCGCCTTTGAGCAGAAAAACCCAGCGACGACAGACGGTGCCCGCTCGCTCATTGCCACCGCCGATGCTCTCGGCACCATCGGCGGTGGCAACCACTTCTGCGAGGTGCAGGCGGTCGAAGAACTGTTTTGCCATGAAGCCGCCACGCATCTGGACAAGCAGAAAACCTACCTGCTCGTCCATTCCGGCTCGCGCAACCTCGGTGCCAATGTGTTCGCCGACACGCTCGCAAGGAATGCCTCGCTTGGCGACGGGCTCGATCCGACGTCGGATGCCGGCACCGCATGGCTCGTGCTTCACGATCTCTGCGTCGAGTGGGCGGCGCTCAACCGCCAGGTCATCGCCGAACGGGCAGCATTGATGCTCCGTACAGATGTTCGGCTGATCGCCGACGTGCCACACAATCTTGTGCGGGCAACACCCGAAGGCCATGTCCACTACAAGGGCGCGGCAGCAGTGACGCACGGAGGCATTGCACCCATCGCCGGTTCGCGGGCAAGCCTCAGCTATGTGGTCGAGCCGCTTGCCGGCGCTGCCCGCTCGCATTGGGCAATATCGCATGGCGCCGGCCGTAAATACGATCGCCGCAACATGGATGGACGCACCGGCAACACCCGCAGCGAACGTGAGGGGCTATTGCGCAATGCCTGGGGCGGCATCGCCATCTGCGACGATCGCCGGCTCGCTGTAGAAGAGGCGGCCGGCGCCTACAAGAATGCCGCTCAGGTGGTGGATGACCTTGCCGGCCACGGCCTCATCCGCCCGCTTGCGGCGATGAAGCCGCTCATCACCTACAAGAAGGTAGATGTCGATCACGACGAGGCCAAGCGGGACAAGGGGCACGAGCGCCGCCTCGAAAGGAGGCAGAAACGTGGTTGATATTCATCTCCTGGCAACTTCCGGCAACGGACCTGTCGAATGCCGCATCGCCCTCGCCTCGCTTCTTTCGATTCTCGGACGAGAAGCGAAAGCGCGCGGCTGCACCTTCGAGGCAACGGCGGCGCGGGCGCCGGATGCGCATGGCCCCGCGTCTGCCATCCTCACCATCGGCGGAGATTGCGCGATGATGCTGGCCAACGAGTATTGCGGCACCATCCGGTTCGTCTTCAAGAGTCAGGTGCGGCCGCATCACAAGCGGCAGAACTGGTTCGTCGGGGTTCGCACCATCGAGCTTGCGGGCGCCCCTGCGGAAGCCGCTACGATCGATCTGCAGGATATCCGCTTCGAAACGCTGCGGGCGGGCGGTCCCGGCGGACAGCACCAAAACACGACCGACAGCGCCGTGCGGGCAACCCACATACCAACCGGCATTACGGTCATCTGCCGCGACGAACGCTCGCAGCACCGCAACAAGGCGACAGCGATCCGCCGCCTGCAGGCAGCCCTGCAACTGCTTGCGGAACGGGACGCACGCAACGCCAAGACAGCGCTTTTCCTTGCCAACAAGGATCTGGAGCGCGGCAGCGAGGTCAAGGTGTTCCGCCTGTAACGATTGTGCGCCCGGCAACACCGGGCGCACTTTTACACCGGCTTTGGCCGCCAAGCAGGAAAATGCGACACCCGCAGGACGGCAAGGCTTGACCATATCAAGCCCTTCCCCCATAGGCAGGGCACAGTTTTTCAAGATATGGACAAGGTGCCATGGGTTTCAAATGCGGTATCGTCGGACTGCCGAATGTCGGCAAGTCCACTCTCTTCAACGCGCTGACCAAGACGGCGCAGGCTCAAGCCGCGAACTATCCGTTCTGCACCATCGAGCCGAACACCGGCGAAGTGGCCGTTCCCGATCCGCGCATGCGCAAGCTCGCCGATATCGCCAAGTCCAAGGAACTGATCCCGACCCGCATCTCCTTCGTCGATATCGCCGGCCTCGTGCGTGGTGCATCGAAGGGTGAAGGCCTCGGCAACAAGTTCCTCGCCAATATCCGCGAAGTCGATGCCACAGTGCACGTGCTGCGCTGCTTCGAGGACGACGACATCACGCATGTGGAAGGCCGCATCAATCCGGTCGGCGATGCCGAGACGATCGAGACAGAGTTAATGCTCGCCGATCTGGAAAGCCTCGAGCGCCGCACTGAGCAGACGCGCAAGCGCGCCGCATCCAAGGACAAGGAATCGCTGACCCTACTGCCGGTCATGGATGCAGCGCTGAAGCTGCTTCAGGATGGCAAGCCGGTGCGCACGCTGCTGCCGACGCTGGCTGTGGAAGAAAAGCTGATCCTGCAGGGCCTCAATCTTTTGACCGCCCATCCGGTTCTCTACGTCTGCAACGTCGCCGAGGGCGATGCCGTTTCCGGCAATGCCCACACCAAGGCAGTCGCGGAAATGGCAAAGGCACAAGGAGCAGAAACGGTGGTCATTTCGGCCGCCATCGAATCCGAGGTTGCCCAGCTGCCGGAAGAGGAAGCCAAGGAATTTCTGGAGGCACTGGGCCTTCACGAAGCCGGTCTCGACCAGCTCATCCGCGCCGGCTACAAGCTGCTCGACCTGATCACCTACTTCACCGTCGGCCCGAAGGAAACGCGCGCCTGGACGATCGAGCGCAGCACCAAGGCCCCTGCCGCGGCAGGCGTCATCCACACGGATTTCGAGCGCGGCTTCATCCGCGCCTTCACCATCGGCTATGACGACTACATCGCCTTCGGCGGCGAAAGCGGTGCCAAGGAAGCCGGCAAGGCGCGCGACGAAGGCAAGGAATATGTCGTCCAGGACGGCGACGTGATCCACTTCCGTTTCAACACGTAGGACCGGCACCGGGCTCTTCAAACAAGCCGGCTGCAAGTATTGCAAGAAATCGGACCATTGGAGCGCCGTTCGTTAACTTTGACGAACGGCGTTGTCATGAGTATCCCTTTTCCATTGCCTTAGCGTTTGCCCTTCGGACGATCGGCGATATGTTTTGCCCGCACCATATTTGAGGAGTTTTCGATGCGCCTGCTTCCCGCCCTTCTGCTTTCCACCGCCCTCGTCACGCAATCGGTGCAGGCAGCGGACATCAGCCACCAGGGAGCGCAGGAGCTTGAACAGAAATTCACCGCCTACCTGCCCGAGGATCTGGCAAAATCAGGATTGATCAAGGTCCGCCCCGGCACGACGGACTACGAACTCACCTTCGATCCGACCGTTCTCCTCAAGGACGTCGATCCGAAAACCTTCAGCATCTCAGGCCTCAAGCCGTTTCTTTCACTGATCCGGCCAATGGAAGACGGTCTCTGGCACTTCGCGCAGACGGCAGATTTGGACGTCAAGGGACAGTTCACCGCCGGGGCCGAAACAACAGATTTCACCTACAAGATCGATGCCATCCGCACCGAGGGCATCGTCGATCCCGACCTCTTCTATTTCAAATCCGCCGACATGACGGCTGACAGCATCTTCGTGACGTCGAAATCTCCACAGCAGTCGGTCGAGGCCCGTTTCGGGTCGATGAAGTCGACCATGAACACGATCCGGGCAACGCCGGAAACCATCGATATCCGATCCAATATGGCGATGAACGGCTTTACCGAGACCGTCATCGACCCCGCCAAAGTGAAGGTCGATCTCTCCGCCGACAGCGTGACCGCGGACGTGGCGTTCAACGGACTGACCTATCGCCCGGTGCAGGATCTGGTGTTCTTCATCCTCGACAATGCGAAGAAGAAAACGCTGCTGCCAACAGAGCAGGTCCGCCTCAAGGCGCTCGTTCGCGCCAACTTGCCGTTGTTCGAAAATCTGCTGGAATCGGTCGATGTCGCCAATCTCAAGGTCGGAACCCCGACGGGTACATTTGGGGCAGAAACCCTGCGCTACACGATCAGTACCGACGGCTTGAAAGATGATGCGAGTGTCGGCTTCGGCATCACGATCGACAAGCCTTCCGTACCGCCGGGCGTGGTGCCGGATGCCTTTGTCTCGGCGCTTCCTGAAACCGTGACCACCGGTATTTCCCTGGAAAACATCAACCTTGCCAGCGGCATCACCTATTTCATCGATCACGCCGATTTCAATGCCGAAAAGCCACTGACCGACGAACAATCGGCGGAGATCGGCAAAATCTTTCTGCCGGGTGGCGCGATGACGATCAGGTATGACGATGTCTCCGCCCGCTCCGCCGTCTATGATTTCAGCCTCTCGGGCAAAACCACCATCTATCCCGAGCAGCAGGGCAGGCAGAACACCGACCTGACACTCTACGCAAAGGATTTCGACAGGACGATTTCTTATCTGCAGGAGAATGCCAAGACCGTGCCCCAATTTGGCCAGGCGGCTTTCATGCTGCTGATGATCAAGGGTTTTGCCAAGCAGGCGCCAGATGGCCGGCAGATGTGGAACATCGTCGTCGACGAGAACAAAAAGGTGAAGATCAACGGCCAGGACCTTCCCTTCCAGCCATGATCTGCGTTTAAGCAACACCCAGCCTGTTTTCATTTCCCATAACGGACGACGATGCTAAAACGTCCCGGTTGGAGGACTATAGCCAATGCTTCATTTCGAGGATTTTCCAGCCGGCAGGCGGTTCGAATTCAAGCCGGTTGAGGTGAAGGCCGAGGAGGTCATCGCCTTTGCTTCGGAGTTCGATCCGCAGCCGATGCACCTGTCGGAAGATGGCGGCAAGGCCAGCATTCTCGGCGGGCTTGCCGCATCGGGCTGGCACACCAGCGCGATGATGATGCGCATGCTCTGCGACAGCTACATTCGCGAGGCGGCGTCGGAAGGCTCCCCCGGTGTCGATAGCATGGAGTGGAAAAAGGCGGTGCTTGCCGGCGATACGCTTTCCGGCAATTGCACCGTCGTCGAGGCACGCGTTTCTCGCTCGCGGCCCGAAATCGGCATCGTGCGATTGAGAGCCGTCGTCAACAACCAGCGGGGCGAAACCGTGGCGATCTGCGACTATGCCAACATGATCCGCTGCCAGCCGGCGGGAGAAACGGCATGAAATTGTCGGACCTTCATCCCGAGGGCACGCGGGAAACGATCGGCACGGTCATCTTCACGGCCGAGGATATCATTCATTTTGCCGAAAAATTCGATCCGCAGCCGTTTCATCTCGACGCCGAATTGGCCCGGCAATCGCTGTTCGGCGGTCTCTGCGCCTCCGGTTGGCATACCTGCGCCGGCTGGATGAAATGTTTCGTTCCCTATTGGCTGGGTGAAATCAAACGGCTGGCAAAGGAGGGCGTTGTCGCTCCGAAGCTCGGCCCCTCACCCGGCTTTCGCGACATGCGCTGGCTTCGCCCGGTCTTTGCCGGAGACACGATCACCTATTTCGTCACTTTTGTTGCGGCGAAGGATCTGGAATCGCGGCCAGGATGGCGGATCAACACAATTTTCTGCGAAGGCGAAAACCAGGACGGCCAGCCGGTCATCCGGTTCGAGAGCAAGGTGATCGAGTTTCCCTGAAAGGCGCCTGTCAGTGGCCGTCGAATTCGATCAGCGTCAGCACCTCGACGCCGAGCGCTTCGAGCTTCTTGCGGCCGCCGAGTTCCGGCAGGTCGATGATGAAGCAGGCCGCGACGATGTCGGCACCCATCTGCTGCAGGAGTTTCGCTGCCCCTTCGGCCGTGCCGCCGGTAGCGATCAGATCGTCGACGAGAATGACCTTGTCGCCGGGCTTGATGGCGTCGCGGTGCATTTCCATTTCGTCGATGCCGTATTCGAGGCTGTAGGCGATGCGGACCGTATCATGCGGCAGTTTGCCCTTCTTGCGGATCGGCACGAAGCCGGCCGACATCTGGTGTGCCATGGCGCCACCCAGAATGAACCCTCGCGCTTCGACGCCAGCAACCTTGTCGATCTTGGTACCGGCGAAGGGATGCACGAGTTCGTCGATGGCGCGGCGGAAAGCGCGCGGATTGCCGAGCAAAGTGGTGATGTCGCGGAACATGATGCCGGGCTTGGGGTAGTCCGCGATGTTGCGGATGGAGGCGATCAGTTCCTGTTGGAGAGAAGAGCTCATGGTCGAGGGCATGCCTTTGCGGACGTCTCAGGGAGACGAAGGCATAACATCAAAGCCGGACAATTCTATAGTAGTTTCTTGAGGGATCGGCGCCGCGGCGACAGTCTTGCGGACATGCGGTCGAACGTGCGGTTTGTGGAGCAGGACCGATTGCCTGTCCTGCTCCGATAACGGCTGGACGTTACTGGGCGGGAGCCGCCGTCTTCAGTTTTTCCTGCACCTTCTTGGCGACATCCGGATTGGCCTGCGCGGCGGTGATGATGGTCTTGTATTCATCCAGCGACATGCCGGGCGACTTCTCGACGGCATTGATCATCTGCTGGTTCGCCTCGTTCTGCAGCTTCTGCTTGCTCACCGCATCCTTCTCGGCGCCGATCTTGGCGGCGTAATCCTGGCGGACCTTGTCGACCTGCAGATAGGCCACGGCAAAGGCTTCGATCTTTTGATCGCTAATGGCGGCTGGTGCCGTACCCTGCATCGGCTGCGTCGCCTGTGGCTCGGCGGCACCTTGGGCAAATGCCGGCGAGTTGATGACGATCAGGCTCAGTGCGGCAGCGGTCAAGGCTGCCACGGGCATGTGGCGAATGGTCATATGCGTTCCTTCCTTTAGTCAGTCTCAAGACGGTTTTCACCGCCTCTCCGGAGGGGCGAACCCCTGCGCCAAACTTCAGGATGGATCGGGCGACAATGTGACCCTGAGAAGGAACCTTCAAGGCCATGTCGCGATCAGACAGCGGACAGAGGTCCGGATTGTGTGTTTCAAACGTGAACGCGCGCGCCCAAATCGGCGGAACCAACTGCGCTCATTTTCAGTTATACTGAACGCATTCCGCCAATAGGGGGAATGCGCAAACGCAAGGAGGAGCATCATGCGATTGTTTGAATGCGGGACCCTCGTGCCCGGCTGCGACTGGCACACCCGGGCAGACAACGACGCTGAAGTCGTGCGCCGCGCCGTCGAGCACATGCGCTCTGCGCATGGGGAAACGCTGATCCGCGAAAACATGATCGACAACATCAAGGCACGTATCGTCGAGGAAACGAAAGCCGCCTGATCCCCGGGTCATCGCCAGATTTCAAACCAGCGTTTGAAGCCGGGCAACGAGCGTTGCCCGGTCGGCATTGAAATTGCTATCCACCCACTTATCCTCAAGCTCGCCAAGAATTTCCCCGACGCGCGGCCCGGCGGGAATACCGATGGCCAGAACGTCGGCACCGGTGAGCGGAAAGACCGGTTTCTGCCATTTCTCCGCCCGCGACAGCAGCCGCTGAAGCCGCGCCGTCTCAGGCAATTGCGCCGGATCGTTTTCGGATTTCTGCCGCGATGACGCGAGCGCCAGCCTCAGAACGGTGCCCAAACCGTTTGCCCCGTGCCGATAAAGCAGCCGGTCGAAAGCCGTATCGGCAATCACAGCCGGCAGGCGCGGTGCCTTGGCCCAGGCGGAGAAAGTGGCAGCTTCCGACTTCGATAGACGCAGCCGTTTTGCCATCGCCTCCAGTCGCTCCGCATCCGGTGGAATGATCGCCGCCAGCCGCAGCAGGGCATCGGGCTGCCAGCCGAACGTCAGCTCGGCTGCAATCAGCGCGGGGATGGCATCGATGCCCCATTTTTCGCTTTCCGGCAGAATTTCCGTGAGTACACCCGCCTGCCGCATCCAGAGCAAGGCGCGGCCGGGATCCCTGGCCGAGAGCAGCTTCTTCAATTCCGACCAGACCCGCTCGGCAGAAAGCCCCGACAGCTTGGAGCGCGCCTGTGCGCAAGCGCGGAGACCATCGGCATCGGGCCTGCCGGAGCCGTAATGGGCAAAGAAGCGGAAGAAGCGCAGCACACGGAGATAATCTTCCGCCACACGCTCAGCGGCATTGCCGATGAAGCGGATATTTCGCTTTTCGATATCAGGCAACCCGCCGACCAGATCGATGACCTCGCCCTTGGCATTGGCATAGAGTGCGTTGATCGTCAGGTCCCGCCGCTCAGCGTCAACTTTCCAGTCCGCACCAAAGGCAACTTCGGCTCTGCGGCCATCGGTTTCAACGTCGCGGCGCAGCGTCGTCACTTCGTATGGCACGCCATCAACCACCAGCGTCACCGTGCCATGATCAATCCCTGTCGGCACCGACTTGATGCCGGCCGCCTTGGCGCGGGCAACGACCTCTTCCGGCAGAAGCGTGGTCGCCATGTCGATATCGGCGACGGCAAGGCCCATCAGGCTGTTGCGCACCGCCCCACCGACGACGCGAACCTCGCCGCCATCGGCATTGAGAAGATCAAAGACGCGCGTCAGCGCAGGCGCCGAAAACCAGGTTTCAGCGGCAACCGAGGTCATGCGTAAAGCCTTTCGTACAACATGCGGACAATACCCGCGGTAATGCCCCAGATATTCCGGTCGCCATAGGGCATACGGTAGAACTGTCGCTCGGCGCCCTGCCAGGTCGCCCGGCCGCGCCCATGATTGCGCGGGTTCATCAGGAAAGACAGAGGTACGTCGAAGACGGAATCGACTTCCACCGGATTGAGCACCAGATCGTAGCCCGGCTGGACGACCGCAAGGACCGGGGTAATGCGGAAACCGGACATCGCCATGTAATACGGCAACCGGCCGACCGTCTCGACGAAACGGCGGTCGAGCCCAATCTCCTCTTCCGTTTCACGCAAAGCCGCGCGCTCCGGCGTATCGTCTTCCGGGTCTATAGCGCCGCCGGGAAAGGCGACCTGACCGGAATGCTTGCGCAGCGTCGCCGTCCGCTGGGTGAAAATGACACGGGCCTCATCGCCATCGTCGATGACAGGGACGAGAACGGCGGCATCCTTTAGTTTCAGCGTTTCGAGATAGGGCACCGTATCGGGATTGAGCAGAAAATCGCCATGCTCACGCCAGGCTTCCTCCACCGGACTGCCGGATTGCTCCAGCGCGCGGCGGCGAAAATCATCGGCTGAAAACAGGATCTCAGTCATACCGACAGTGCTTCCAGTTCTTGAGCGGGCATGACCGGAAACACCACGCCGGCGGAGCGGACGGCAAACATCTCGATGCCGTCAATCACCATCGTCTCACCGAGTGCGACCAGATCATACATCACGGCGCGCGAAACCAGCGCCTCCAGCCTTCCGCGCACATGCAGATAGGGTTTCAGCTCGCTGTTGTCACCATGAATGACAAAGTGAAGATCATGCTCCGGTCCCGCCTCTACGACATCGCCGACATTGGTACGGAAGGTAATAACTGGCTCGCCGTCCCGTTCCGTCATGGTCATCTCGACGGCGACGAAAGGGGCATCGACGATGCGGATGCCCAGTTTTTCCACAGGAGTTACGAGATAGGTCCTGCCGTCTTCGTCCTTGCGCAGAACCGTGGAAAACAGGCGCACCAGTGGCTGCCGGCCGATTGGCGTGCCCATGTAGAACCAGGTGCCGTCAGGGCGGATTTCCATGTCGATATCACCGCAAAAGGGCGGATTCCATCGCTCCACAGGCGGCAAACCCTTGGTTTGACCATTCGTCTGCCCGGCCGCGCGCGCGATCAGCGCAGCAAGGCCGGCTGCATCGCCGGTCTTATGTATTTCGGCATCCGCCATCGTTCCGTCCCGTTTGGCCCTATTCTTGCGCTTTATCGAGCACCGGCTCACGAGATAGTGCGTTGCTCACGTCTTGTCAGCCATTGTGCGGAGCATAGATTGAAAAACAGAGACGGAAAGAGCGCTTTTCGCGATTCGGCACCATTGCCGGCCACTGGAGACAGACGATGGGTGTGATGAAGACGACAGACGGCGCGGTCGACGAAAAGGCGATCATCGCCGCCGCCGAAAAGGCCTTGGGTGAAATCGCCCTGATCCGCAAGGAAGTCGGCAAGGTGATCTTCGGCCAGGAAAGCGTCGTCGAACAGACGCTGCTTGCCGTTCTCTCCGGTGGCCACACCCTATTGGTCGGGGTTCCCGGCCTTGCCAAGACAAAACTGGTCTCGACGCTCGGCACCGTGCTTGGCCTCAACTCAAGCCGCATCCAGTTTACCCCGGACCTGATGCCGTCCGATATTCTCGGCTCGGAAGTGATGGACCAGGACGAGAACGGACGGCGCTCCTTCCGCTTCGTGCCCGGCCCGATCTTCACGCAACTGCTGATGGCCGACGAGATCAACCGCGCCAGCCCGCGCACCCAGTCGGCGCTGCTGCAGGCCATGCAGGAATATCACGTGACGGTGGCCGGCCAGCGCAACGACCTGCCGCAGCCTTTCCATGTGCTCGCCACCCAGAACCCCCTGGAGCAGGAGGGCACCTATCCCCTGCCGGAAGCCCAACTCGACCGCTTCCTGATGCAGGTGGATGTCGGCTATCCGGAGCTTGCTGCCGAGCGGCAGATCCTGCTCGAGACGACCGGCGTGCACGAAGCCGAGGCACACGGCGTCATCGATGCCAGCCAGCTTCAAGCTATCCAGCACCTGATCCGGCAGATGCCGGTCAGCGAGAAAGTCGTCGATGCCATTCTGTCGCTCGTTCGCTCGGCCCGCCCCGGCAACGGCAATGCGGCAACGGACAAGAACGTTGCCTGGGGTCCCGGCCCGCGCGCCGGCCAATCGCTGATGCTCTGCGCCCGCGCCCGCGCCCTCTATGACGGCAGGCTCGCACCATCCATTGATGACATCATGGCCTTGGCCGAACCCGTTCTGCAGCACCGCATGGCGCTGACCTTCGCGGCAAGGGCGGAAGGCATGTCGGTGCGTGACGTCATCACCGGCCTGGTCAAGCAAGCCAAGGGATAGTGAATGGCTGCCATAGGGCAAATCGTCGAGCCGACACCGTCTGGAGAAGTTCTTTCCCGCGCGCAAAGCCGTGCCCGGCTGATCCCCGATTGCATGGTCGAGGCAAAGCGCATCGCCAATACGGTGATTTCCGGCTGGCATGGTCGGCGCAAGCGCGGGATCGGCGAGAATTTCTGGCAGTTCCGGCCCTATAGCGATGGTGAAAGCCTGTCACGCATAGACTGGCGCCGCTCCGCCCGCGACGACCATACCTATGTGCGCGACCGCGAATGGGAGGCCGCCCACACCATCTGGCTCTGGGCCGATCTTTCGCCATCGATGATGTACAAGTCGAAATTCGGCACGGTCTCCAAGGAAAGCCGCGCACTGGTGCTGATGCTGGCGTTTGCCGAAATTCTCGCCCGCTCCGGCGAGCGCATCGGTTGTCCGGGCGTGATGGAACCCGTCTCGGCGCGCAATGCCGCCGAACGGCTGGCAACGGCGTTGATGCACACGCCTCTGTCCGGCGGTCTGCCGCAAACGACGATGATCCGCGGCATGAGTGACCTCGTGCTGATCGGCGACTTCCTCGACCCGGCGGACACGATCATGGCACGCCTCGGGCCACTTGCACGACGCGGATTGCGCGGCCATGTCGTTGAGATCGCCGACCCGGCAGAGGAGAGCTTCCCCTACGCCGGGCGCACCGAATTCACAGACCCGGAAACCGGCGAGAAGTTGACAGCCGGACGCGCCGAGATCGTCCGCGACGACTATCGCCGCGCCTATATCGCCCGGCGGCACAGCCTCGGCGAAAACTTGCGCCATCTCGGCTGGACGTTCACGCCGCACCGCACCGATCACCTCGCCTCCGAGGCGTTGGTCGCGGTCCACATGTATCTGTCCGGCATGCCCGGACGCGCCACCCATGGAGGCCAGCTTTGAGCTTCCTACCGTTCATCTTCGCCAATCCGCTGATGCTCGCAGCCCTCGTTGCCCTGCCGGCGATCTGGTGGCTGCTGCGCATGACGCCGCCGAAACCGGTGACCGAGGTCTTTCCGCCGCTCAGGATTCTCGCGAGCGTCTTGAAACGTGAGGAAACACCTTCGAAGAGCCCCTGGTGGCTGACGCTGCTGCGCATGCTGATGGCCGCCGCCATCATCCTCGCCATCGCCGACCCGGTCTTCAATCCGCGCTCGAACACGCTGGCAGGCAACGGTCCGCTGGCGCTGGTGATCGACAACAGCTGGGCCACGGCGACGGATTGGGAGCGCCGGGTTGCAACGGCCGAGGCGCTGATCGGCGATGCGGAATCGAAGGATCTGCCGGTCTCGATCGTCTTCACCGCCGACAGCGAACACAATGCCGTGCCGGGATCGGCAATGGTCGCTCGCACTCGCATGGCCGCAGCTTCACCGCAGCCGCTTCGGCCCGATCGGGAAGCAGCGGTCAACGCATTGCGGACGGCGCTCAATGGGACGGCTCCCGGCACGCTGGCTTTCCTGTCCGATGGCATCGATGCCGGCGACACGAAGGTCATGGCAGAGCTTGCCGCCCTCTCTCCGGAAAACCTCCGGTTGATCGAGGGCAGCAACGACCAGGCCGTGGCGATTACCAATTCCGCCAATGATGCCGAGTCCATGGTGATCAGTGCCAGCCGGCTTGATACAGCCAACGCGCGGACACTGCCGATCACAGCCTATGACACGCGTGGGCGGGCGATCGCCAACGGCTCTGTGGCTTTTGCAACCGGTGAAGGTCTCGCCAAGGGGACGCTTGCCGCCCCCTTCGAACTGCGCAACGATTTCGCCCGCGTGGGCATCGACGGCGCGGCGACGGCCGGCGGCACGTTCCTGCTCGATGACGGCTTCCGCCGCCGTCGCGTGGCGCTTCTGAGCGGCGAGGCCCGTGACCAGTCGCAGCCGCTGCTTTCTCCGCTCTACTATATCAACCGGGCGCTCGCGCCCTATGCCGATCTCGTCCAGCCGAGCGAAACCGATCTGGCGGTCTCGATCCCCGAACTTCTGGCGCAGAAACCGTCCATGCTGATCATGGCCGATATCGGCCGTCTGCCGGAGGAAACCTATGCGCCGGTCGCCAAATGGATCGAAAACGGCGGCACGCTGATCCGTTTCGCCGGGCCACGCCTTGCCGCCGCCCCCGCCGATGATCCATTGGTACCCGTAACCCTGCGGCAGGGCGAACGTGCGCTGGGCGGCGCCCTCTCCTGGTCCGAACCGCAGCCGCTCGCCGACTATCCGGCGCTCAGCCCGTTCGCGGGGATGCCCCGTCCGGAAGGCATACTCGTCAAGCGGCAGGTGCTCGCCGAACCCACCGCCGATCTCTCGTCGCGCACCTGGGCAAGCCTTGCCGACGGCACGCCGCTGGTGACAACGAAAACGCAAGGTGCCGGCCGCATCATCCTGTTCCATGTCAGCGCCGAAGCGACCTGGTCAAACCTGCCGATCTCAGGCGATTTCGTCGAGATGCTGCGCCGGAGCGTGCAGTTGTCGCGCAGCGGCGGTGTGGCGAGCGAGGGGGCAGTACCAGGCCAGACATTGGCGCCTTACCGCCTGCTGAATGCCGATGGTGTGCTGATCAGCGAAACCGGCAGGGCGCGGCCGCTGGAAATCACGGCAGGAACGATACCGGTTTCCAATGCCGAAAACCCGCCAGGCCTCTATGGTTCGGAAGAAGGCTTCACCGCCCTGAACCTCTTGCCTCGCGACACCGAACTAAAGCCGATCGACGCCACGGGGCTTTCCATGCCCTACACAGCCGAACCACTGATCGGCGCCGAAGCATGGTCGCTGAAACCATCGCTGTTTGCCGCAGCGCTCATCCTGTTGCTGATCGACTCGGTTATCGTGCTCTTCATGGCCGGTACTTTTGCGCGATTGAGAATGCCCGCTGCCGCCGCAATCATCATCGCTCTTGCCGCTGGTACCTTCGTTGCAATGCCCGGCCAATCCCTTGCCGACGACAGCAAGCCCGGCGACGAAAAAATCCTCGAACGGCTGGACAAGACCCATCTTGCCTATGTCGTTACCGGCGAAGCGGATGTCGATCGCCTTTCGGAACGCGGACTTGCCGGCCTCACCGAGTTCCTGACCTACCGCACGACGCTCGAACCCGGCCCACCCGTCGGTCTCGATATCACCTCGGACGAATTGTCCTTCTATTCGCTGATCTACTGGCCGATTTCCGCCAATGCGCCGATGCCGAGCCCGCAGGCTGTGAGCCGCATCGACGCCTACATGCGCGCCGGAGGCACCGTGTTGTTTGACACGCGCGACCAGTTTTCCTCGCTTGGAACCAACGCCGACACCAGCCCGAATGCCGAGCGACTGCAGGCGATCCTCGCCGACCTTGACATTCCGCCGCTGGAGCCGGTGCCGACCGACAACGTACTGACCAAGTCCTTCTACCTGCTTTCGAATTTCCCGGGACGCTACAATGGCAGCCCGCTGTGGATCGAGGCACAGCCGGACAACGGCTCGCAGCCGACCGGCAGGCCCGCGCGCTCCGGCGACGGCGTGTCGCCGATCATGATCACCGGCAACGATTTTGCCGGTGCCTGGGCGATCGACGGCAATGGCACGCCGCTCCTGCCGACCGTGCCGCCGGACGAGCAGCAGCGTGAGCTTGCCTTCCGCTCCGGCGTCAACATCATGATGTATATGCTGACCGGCAACTACAAGGCCGATCAGGTGCACATCCCTGCCCTGCTCGAACGGCTTGGCCAGTGAGGGGTTGACGATGACAATCGATTTCCAACCTCTGCTGCCATGGCCCATCATCGCCGCGCTTGCGCTTGTTGCGATCCTGCTTTCAGCGCTCGGCTTCTGGCGCGGTGTTCGCGGCGCCGGGTTCCGAACGGCCGCGCTCGCGGCATTGTGCCTGGCGGTTGCCAATCCGGTATTCTTCCAGGAAGAGCGCGAACCGCTGTCCACCATCGTCGGCGTTGTCGTCGATCGCAGCCAGAGCCAGGACAATCCCGGCCGCCGCGAGATGACCGACGCGGCTTTGGCGACGCTGAAGCAGCGCCTGGCCAAATTCCCGCAGATCGAGACGCGCATTGTCGAGGCTGCCGATGATCAAGATACAGAGACGCCCTCGACGAAGCTGTTCACGGCGCTTCAGACAGCCTTGGCCGACGTGCCGCCTGCCCGCGTCGGTGGCGCGATCTTCATCACCGACGGCCAGATCCACGACGTTCCGGATATCAACCAGCCGCTCGGCTTCAATGCGCCCGTCCACGGGCTGATCACCGGCAAGCCGGACGAGTTCGACCGCCGTATCGAGATCGTCAGCGGCCCGCGCTTCGGGATCGTCGGCGAAGAGCAGAAGGTCACCTTCCGCATCGCCGACGACGGCACCGCACCGGGCGGCACCGCGGAAGTAACGGTCAGCCTCAACGGCAACCAGATCGCCACCGAAATGTCCGAACCCGGCACCGATGTGCCTTTTACCTTTACCGTCCCACGCGGCGGCAACAACATCCTCGAATTCGCCGTCGCGCCGGTTGCCGGCGAAGTGACGGAAACCAACAACCGCGCCGTCCACGTCATCGACGGCATCCGCGAAAACCTGCGCGTCCTGTTGGTCTCGGGCGAACCGCATGCCGGCGAACGGGCCTGGCGCAACCTGCTGAAATCCGACGCCGCCGTCGATCTCGTGCACTTCACCATTCTGCGGCCGCCGGAAAAGCAGGACGGCACGCCGATCAACGAATTGTCGCTGATCGCCTTCCCGACCCGCGAACTGTTCGTCGAGAAGATCAAGGAATTCGACCTGATCATCTTCGACCGCTACCAGCATCGCGGCGTGCTGCCGATCCTCTACTACGACAACATCGCCCAGTATGTCGAAAACGGCGGCGCCCTGCTGATCGCGGCTGGGCCTGAGCATGCCGGCGACGATTCGATCGCCACGACCCCCCTTTCCGCCGTGCTGCCCGCCAACCCCACCGGTTTCATGAACGAGAAGGCCTTTTATCCGCGCCTGTCGGATGAAGGAAAGAAGCATCCGGTCACCCGCGGCCTTGAAGGCGCCGACAGCGAGCCGCCACATTGGGGCCGTTGGTTCCGCACGGTGGATGTCGACAAGCCGCTCGGCCAGACGGTGATGCAGGCTGCCGACGGCAAGCCGCTTCTGGTGCTGAACCGCGTCGGCAAGGGCCGCGTCGCCATGCTTCTGTCCGACCAGGGCTGGCTCTGGGCACGCGGCTTTGAGGGCGGCGGCCCGAGCGTTTCGCTCTATCGGCGCACGGCCCACTGGCTGATGCAGGAGCCGGCGCTGGAGGAGGAAGCCCTGACGGCGCATGCGAGCGGCCGCACGCTTGAAATCGCCCGCCAGACCATCGCCGGCAATCCGGGTGAGGCAACGCTGACCTATCCTTCCGGCAAAACGGAGAGGCTCGCCCTGACCGAAGGGGAACCCGGCCTCTACAAGGCCAGTGTCCGCACGGCCGAGACCGGCCTTTTCGAAGTTACCAATGGTGAACTCAACACACTGGTGCATGTCGGCAGCGTCGATGCGCCGGAGTTCAAGGCAACGATCTCCACGACTGAAACGCTTGCACCTTGGGCGGAAAAAACCAAGGGCTTGGTGAAGCGTCTTGTCAGTGCCGATGGGCCGATCGACCTGCCGCCGATCCTGCCGGTGCGCGGCGCGGTCCGCGTTGCCGACGACCAGCGCATGTCGCTGCGCATGACCGAAGAGACAGTGCTCAAGGGCATTAACTCGCTGTCGCTGTTTGCCGGCTTCCTTGGACTGGCGGCATTGCTGTTTGTGCTGTCGGCGACGTGGCATCGCGAGGGGCGGTGAGTTTGCAAAAGGCGGTGGCTGCCGCAGCCTCCGCCGGGCCTTGTTCTTCAGCTAGGTGTACGACAACCGGGCTAACCGATCGCCAGTATTTACCCTCATCCGACCTGTCTGCCACCTTCTCCCCGATCTCGGGGGAGATTCCCCGAAAAATTCCGCCGCATTGAGCAAGACTGCTATTCGATAATGTCGCAGGAGTTTGAAAGTGCGAAACTTAGGAAACAAAGTGCCCTGGATTATATCCGTCGCAGCAGCAGTCTTGGGAATAATCATATTCATGCTTTTCGGCTTTGTCGCCGCGGCGGCGTTTTCCGCGTCGAGAGATCAATGCCCGGATGGAAGTGACTGTTACGACGCGCAAACAGCGACAATTATCGCCGCAAGCTTTGCTGCAATCGGATTCTCATTGGCCATGCCTCTCGCTTACCAACTGGTACGAAAACGCAGCGAGAAATAGTCTGAGGCCAACCTGCACACTGTTTATTTTGACGAGACGGGTCGTCCTACTGAGACCAATCAGCACATCGCCCAGTCCTCTTGACGTCCGTTATCCGCCAAGCACTCAAATCTGTGGCTGTGCCTTCCCGCTTGGTTGTCAGAATGTAATCGCATCGAAGGGAGATATCGTTGCTATCACTGGTCATGTAAAAGACCCGTCTATCAAGGCTGTTTTCGTCGCGCGTGACTTTCGTTGAGAGAAACCGCATATGCTCCGACATAAAGCGACCACGGCTGCCCTCTAGCCAAGAAACTGTATCGCCCCGCATGTATTCGATGGATTTACAACTCGCGACGCACGAAAGCAAAGGGAAGACCACGACCATCAACCAAAGCAACCTACACATGAATGCACCGTATCACCTAAGATGTGCAACATCGCATAGGCTGTCGAGCGGTGTCTAGTTGAGCGTCCGCTGCGATGTTTGTGGTTACATCAGATTGTGAAGAGGGTGAGGGTTAAAGTTTCGCTTAGATCGCAGTGGTCTTCTGCACTCCCCTACAGCCTCTTGCGGATGGGGTCGAATTCCGGACCGGGCTTGCGCTTGACTGGATCAGGCAGGCCCGCGTCGATGGCGTCCCAATATTTCCAATGGACCTTTTTCGAGCCGAGTTCGTAATCCATGCCGTCCCAGCTGTCTTCGCGGAAGCTGTAGAACGCCCAGTGCAGCTTGCTGTCATCGAGTGATGTCAGCACATCTTCGAGATAGGTCTTGCAGCCTTCCCAGCGGCGCATGCAGCCGAACTCGCCGGCGACCATGCGGTTGCGGGGTACGTCGTGGCTGTCGGCCCATTCGATCGGCTGTTTCAGATAGGCGGCGACCCGTTCGCGGTTCCAGGTTTCGTCAGCCTCGCCGAAGGGCACCTTGCCCGGATACGCGTAGGGCTTCTCGCGTTTCATGTTCGGCGCGCTGGTCGCGGCATAGGGCTCGTACATATGAAAGCTGTAGAGCACCTTGTCGTCGGTCAGTGGCTTCGGCCAGTAGCTGAAGGCGTCTGCCGCCGCATACCAGCCGGCGTCGGCCATGATCGGCGTTGACGGATCGACTTCGCGGATAGCCTTGATGACCGTATTGTAAAAGGCCGGGAGATCGCGCGCGGTTTCACCCTGCTTGGCATACCAGGCATTCATTGCGTCCGCGCCGCCATGTTCGGCAACGCCATTGTTCTTTTCCGGTGCCGGCTCGTTGATGATATTGTAGGCGGCAACGCCGGGGTGGTCCTTCAACGCTGCGGCCAGATCTTTCCAGAAGGCGGCCGCCTGCGTCCACCAGACCTTGTCCTGCCAAATCCGGCCATCGAACGTGTTACCGTTGTTCTGCGCCCAACGCATTCCGGGCAGCGACAGGGGCGTGATCACGACCTTCAGCCCCGCTTTGTCGGCACGATCGAGTGCTGCTTTCAACGTCGCCAGGTCCTGCGCCGGAATACCCTCGTATTTGTCGGCGTCACCGATCAGGAAGTCGCGTTTCGCCGGCTTCCACTTGTCGTAGGACAAACGCACCCAGCTGGCGCCATAGCCTTTCAGGGCGTCGAAATAGGCCTGATCCGGCGGCAGCCGGTTGAAGCTGTTGCCACCATGCTGCGGCGTGTCCCAGAAATGGATCAGATCAGCAGCCGGCGCCTGTGTGGCAAAGAGAAGCGTGGAGAGAAGGGTCGGCAGGAGACGCATTCAAAATATCCCGGTTTCGATGGCCGGGATATTCGCATCCAGTGTGGCGGAATTGGGAAACCCGCCCGGTTATCCGGCGGTAATCTTCCGATGGGACAGTCACTCGCGCCAGCGGATTTCGCCCTTCAGTCCCGCGTGGACGTTTTCGCCCATAGGCACGACGAGAACCCGGTTCGGATCGACCGGCCCCGGAAACGTCAGTGCCCCGTAGGCCACCTTCTCGAAGCCGAGCGGCTGGTAGTAGGGTGGGTCACCGACCAGAATGACGCATTCCGAACCCTTGCGCCGCGCCGCTTCGACGGCAATGCGGACCAGTTCTCGGCCGATGCCGCGATTCTTGTGTGACGGACGAACCGCGAGCGGCCCGAGCAGATGGCCCTTGACGGAGCCGGCGAGAACCGGGGTCATCCGGACCGAGGCGATGGTTTCGCCATCGTCGGCGCAGACGAAGGACAGCGACAGGTCATGCGGCCCCTGCTCGCGGATGCGGGCAGCAGCGCGAGCGAACCGGCCGGGGCCGAACGCTTCTTCATTGATGATGTCGATGGCTGCGTCGTGGGAAGCGTCTTCGGTGAGATAGACGAGGTCGTGCTTTTTCATGAACATCGGGAAACCGGGCATACGAGACGGAGAAAAGGTGATGGCTTCGCCCTCAGGGCGTTTTCAGCACCAGCGTCGTCGTGGGCTTCCCGGGAAAAACATGAAATTCAGATTCCTGTCACGAAAAATTCTGCAAGGCCGGATAGCAGAAAAATAGGCCGCGTCAAAGCCCAAAACGCACTGTTCAGCATTTGCTGGCTAATATGCGCCGCCGATGCGCGCTATTTGGAGAGCAACGAATTCATCAACAGGCATTGCTGCCGCAGGAGATCGACAATGGGAATGCTTGTTCAAGGCATCTGGCACGATGTGTGGTACGACACCAAGGAAACCAAGGGGCATTTCAAGCGCGCCGCTGCACAGTTCCGCAACTGGATCACCGCCGACGGTTCGGCCGGCCCATCCGGCGAAGGCGGCTTCAAGGCCGAGGCCGGGCGTTACCACCTCTATGTGTCGCTCGCTTGCCCCTGGGCGCATCGCACGCTGATCTTCCGCAAGCTGAAGAAGCTGGAAGACCTGATTACCGTTTCGATCGTCGATCCGCTGATGCTGTCGAAAGGCTGGGAGTTCAAGAACGAGATCGGCGGCACCGTTGATCATCTGTTCGGCTCGGAAGCCCTGTGGCAGGTCTATGTGAAGGCTGACCCGCATTATTCCGGCCGCGTCACCGTGCCGGTGCTGTGGGACAAGAAAGAGAACAAGATGGTTTCCAACGAATCTTCGGAAATCATCCGCATGTTCAATTCGGCCTTCGATGGTTTGACCGGTTCGAACGAGGATTTCTATCCGGAAGAGTTGCGCGGCGAAATCGACAGCCTCAACGAGCGCATCTACAACGCGGTCAACAACGGCGTTTACAAATCGGGTTTCGCGACGACACAGGAAGCCTACGAGGAAAATGTCACCGTTCTGTTCGAAGTGCTGAACGAACTGGAAGAACGCCTCTCGACACGCCGGTATCTCACCGGCGAGCGGATCACCGAAGCCGATTGGCGGCTGTTTACAACGCTGGTGCGCTTCGACCCGGTCTATGTCGGCCATTTCAAATGCAACATCCGCCGCATTGCCGACTATCCGAACCTGCAAGGCTATCTTCAGGACCTCTATCAGGTCGCTGGTGTCGCCGAGACGGTCAATCTGCGCCATATCAAGGAGCACTATTATCGCAGCCACACGATGATCAATCCGACCGGCGTGGTACCCGCCGGGCCGGTTCTTACCCTCGACACGCCGCATGGTCGCGAAAAATTGGCTGCCTGAACTACCAGAATTCGTCTGGCAGAACGCTCCCCGAGAGTTCGGCCAGACGCCGGTGCGTGGCGGCGGTCGTATTCGGCGGCAGAGCGTCCAGCGCGAAAAACCCGCTTTCGAGGATCTCGAAATCGGGTTTCTTCGGCGAAACCTGCCGGACATTGCGGCAGCGATAGAAGACGACGTGGTCGCGCTTGCTGGTCTGCCGGTTGAAATAGACATGGAACAGCTCGGGCGGATCGGCCAGTTCGAGATTGCCTTCCTCGCGCAATTCCTTGACCAGCGCCTGGAAGGCCGTCTCGTTCCGTTCCAGCCCGCCGCCCGGCATATGCCAGCCGGGAACATAGGAATGTCGAACAAGGAAAACCCGACCTTCAGCATCGAAGCAGGCCGCGCGCACACCTATCGTCATGCCCCGCGCGAAGGCAAAGTAGCTGTGCACTACGCGTGTGATCAGCCAGGATTTCCAGTTGCGTATTTCCGGCGGCGTTTCGCTCATGCCGATCCGGTTCCTTCCGTCATTGTCTCAGCGAGGATAAACCGCCTCGAGTGATTCCCCTTTTCGGGAATATGCGCTAGGTACAAATTATGTTCAAACTCGCGCATATTTCCGACATTCATCTGGGTCCCCTGCCCGATCTTTCGTTCCGTGAACTCGCATCGAAACGCATCACCGGCTTCGTCAACTGGCACCGAAACCGCCGCAATCACCTCGTAGGCGATACGCTCAACCTGCTGATGGACGAGATCGAGCGTGTCGATCCGGACCATTTGGCGATCACCGGCGATCTGGTCAATCTCGCCTCCTCGCGCGAAATCGAGATCATGACCGAGTGGCTGAAGGAAGCGGGCGAGCCGGAAAACATCTCGATCGTGCCCGGCAACCACGACGCCTATGTACCGGGCGCGTACGAGAAAACCACCAAGGCATGGTACCCCTACATGCGCGGCGAACGGGGGCCGGCGGAGTGGAACGAGGATTTTCACTGCTATCCGTATCTGCGTGTCCGTGGCCAGGTCGCGCTGATCGGCTGCTCGACCGCCGTCGCCACGCCTCCTTTTGCCGCCAGCGGCTATTTCGGCAGCCGCCAGGCGCGCGAAACCGTCAATCTGCTGCGGGCGACAGGCGAAGCCGGTCTGTTCCGCGTAGTGATGATCCACCATCCGCCGATCCGCGGTGCGACCTCCATGCACAAGCGCATGCTCGGCATCCGAAGGTTTGCCGCAACGATTTCTGCCGGCGGCGCCGAACTGGTGCTGCATGGGCATACGCATCTGAACACGGTCTATTCCCTCAAAGGCCAGGTCAAACCGGTGCCGGTTGTCGGGATCGCTTCTGCGTCACAGGGCCGGGGCAGCAGGAAACCGCCGGCCGGATTCAACCTGTTTTTCATTTCTGGAAGCCCCGGGCAATGGAACCTGATTCGCGAGCGGTTCGAACTGACAATGGACGGCCGTTCGGTGACGCTGGTCGAAACCACGCGCTTCTGAGCCGGCGATCGTTACTCGCCAAAAAACCAAAAACCGTTATGCTGACGAAATAATCGGCGTTCGTCATCCGTCATAGAGGACTGACCGGAAGACAGGACCGCCGGCGTCGGCAAGGACGCCGCGCAATCCGGTTTGCCGGAAGCAGTTTTCAGCCAGGAGATGACCATGATCTATCGCAAGACCGCACTGATTGCCCTGTTTTCAGCCGTTTCCGCTTTTTCACTCGGCCAGACGGCCTGGGCCGCAGGCGAGGACACGACCACCCCGCCGGAAAAGACCAAGACCTCTACCGAATGCAAGGATGGAAAAGTCTGGGACGAGGCAAAGAAGGAATGCGTCGATGCCAAGAAGAGCGGGCTCGACGACGATATCCTCTTCAAGGCGGCCCGAGAACTCGCCTATGCCGGACAGTATGAGAACTCTCTCAAGGTTCTCGACGCCGTCAAGGACCAGAACAGCGCCCGCATCCTCAATTATCGTGGCTATTCCAACCGCAAGGCCGGCCGCATGGAACTCGGCATGAGCTTCTACAAGCGCGCGCTGCAGGCGGACGAGAACTACATCCTCGCTCGCTCCTATATGGGCCAGGCGCTTATCGAACAGGGTAAGGTCGAAGAAGCCAAGGCGCAGTTGATCGAGATTCGCGATCGCGGCGGTGAAAACAGCTGGGCTTATCGTGCGCTTCTTGAATCCCTCGGCGGCGTGCGCCATTATTGATCAGGATCAGGCCGGGCGGCCTTGAAGGATTGCCCGGCCTGTCATTAGACGTTGAGAAACGTCCTGGAGCGGCAAAATATGCGCTTCCGACCGGCTGCCGACTTGCAGACCATGGGTCAAATGTTTCATATCAACCGGCGTGTATTTCGACCGGACGAATAAAACCCCGATCCGGTACGTTTCTTTGGAAGAGCAATGCGTCCAGCGGCAGAATCGAACGAATTCCGGCGAGACTTGGTCAGTGTGCTGCCCAAGCTGCGCCGTTTCGCAATGACACTGACGCGCAACGCCGCTGATGCTGATGACCTGGTTCAGGAGGTCTGTGAGCGGGCGATCACCCGCAACCACCTTTGGAACGGCGAAGGGCGGCTTGAGAGCTGGATATACGCAATGACACGCAATCTCTGGATCGACGAAATCAGGAAGCGCAAGGTGCGTACCGGCGGCGGCACAGTCGATGCGTCCGAACAGGATGAACTGTCGGTCGAAGCGTCCGGCGAAAAGGCCGTTTATGCGAACCAGTTGCACAAGATGATCCTCTCCATGCCGGAAGGGCTGGCGAGTGTTTTCCTGCTGGTGAATGTCGAAGGACATAGCTACCGGGAAGCGGCCGATATTCTGAAGATACCGATCGGCACGGTGATGAGCAGGCTTTCGACGGCGCGTATGCGTCTGGCCGCAATGATTACAGAGACGACGGAAAGGAGGGCCTGAACGTTGCAAAACACGAAGGGGCTCGCGCTTGAAGTTCGTCTGTCGGCCTATCTCGACGGCGAAGTGAACGAAGCGGAACGCAAGGAACTGGAACAGCTGGTGGCGCGCGACGACGAAGCCCGGCTGATTCTTGAAATGCTCAAGGCCGGCAATGCCTTTGGCAACAAGGCATTCGAAGAGTTTCTCCACGATCCCGTGCCGCTCTCGCTGGTCCGGCGGATCAAGCAGGGACCGGGCGTCAATCCGAAGTCAGAGCGGGTGGTCAGTGCCGCGCCACGCCCGGCAAGGACGCGCCTCTGGCCGCGGGCGCTCGCCGCCTCCGTTGCGCTGCTGCTCATCGGCGGCTCGACAGGCTTCATTATCGGCAAGACCGGCAATGATGATGCTGCACCGATGAACGTGGCCGCCGCCCGGACCTGGCTCGACGACATCGCCGACTATCACCGCATCTATTCGCGGCAGACAGCAGAACATCTGGTCGAAGTTTCGGCGACAGACCTGGACAGGATCGAACCCTGGCTCGCGTCAAGTGTCGGGGTGAATTTCAAATTGCCGGATCTGACGGCCCAGGGACTGGCATTCGAAGGCGCCCGCCTGCTTGTTGCCGGCGGCAAGCCTGTGGCCCAGCTGATGTATAAGAACGAGGATGGCGACGTCTTCGCGATCTGTTTCCTGAAGAACAAGCCCGGAACGAGCGACGGCAAGATGACGGAAAGCATGCGCGACGATATCGCGATGATCTCCTGGCAAAAGGCTGACGCGTCCTACGTGGTGGTCGGTCCTTCCGCCGATGCCAATCTTCAGCAGCTTGCCGACGCGGTCTCCGCGACGATCTGATAACGCGCACTTTTCATTGAAAAGGGCCGCACCCCGCCGGGATGCGGCCCTTTTTTTTGTGATTTACCTGCGTTCAGAACTCCTGCCAGTCACCGGAGGCCTGGGCGGACTGCGCCGGGGCACGGCCGCCGCCGAAGGCCGAAGCCACCTTGCGGATCATCGCGCCGGCCGGAGAGGAACGCGGGGCGGATGACGGGCTGGCTGCCTGGATATGACGGACCTTGCCGCCGCCCTCAAAGCGGAATTTCGCCAGCTGATCGGACAAGGATGCTGCCTCCATCGCAAGCTTCTGGCTTGCGGCGGACGTCTCCTCGACCATGGCCGCATTCTGCTGCGTCGAGTGATCCATGGTATTGACCGCGGCGTTGATCTCCTTCAGCGCCAGCGATTGTTCCTTGGCGGATTCGACGATCGAGTTGACGTGGCGGTTGATCTCCTGCACTTCGGCGACAATTTCCGTCAGCGCCTTGCCGGTTTCGCCGACCAGCGTCACGCCGGAGCGCACCTGTTCGCCGGAATTGTTGATCAGCTGCTTGATCTCCTTGGCGGCATTCGCGGAACGCTGGGCCAGTTCGCGCACTTCCTGGGCGACGACGGCGAAGCCCTTGCCCGCTTCCCCTGCACGGGCCGCTTCGACACCGGCATTCAGCGCAAGCAGGTTGGTCTGGAAAGCGATGTCGTCGATGACACTGATGATGTTGTTAATCTCGTTCGAGGACCCTTCGATCTGGCCCATCGCGGCGACAGCGCGCTTGACCACCTCTCCGGAACGCTCGGCGTTTTCGCGTGTCTTTGCCACGAGCGAACCGGCTTCTTCGGCCCGTTTGGTCGAGTCGTTGACGGTAGTGGAGATTTCATCCAGCGCCGCAGCCGTCTGTTCGATGGATGCTGCCTGCTGTTCGGTACGGCGAGCCAGATCGTTGGCAGCGCCGCTAATTTCCTTGGCACCGGCGTCGATCGAGAAAGCATTGCCACCGATCGCCTTCAGAGCCGAATGGAGCTTGTCGACGGAGTTGTTGAAGTTGAGGCGCAGTTCGTCGAGCGTCGAGCCGAAGGATTCGGACAAGCGGAATTCGAGATTGCCGTTGGCCATTTCTTCGAGTGCCTGACCGAGCTGGGCAACCGCATGGTTGGTCTGAGCGGCCTCCGCGTCCCGTTGGCGAGCTGTATTTTCCAGCTGCGCACGCTCGGCCGCAGCGCGCTGTGCATCACTTTCCGCCTGGCGCGCGGCCTGCGAACCAACGGCATCACGGACGGCACCGACGGCCCGTGCGAGATCGCCGATCTGGTCGCGGCGGGCATCGAGCGCCTGGTCGCCATCCAGCTTGCCTTCCGCCATTTGACGAAGAGCCGCCTGCAGCTTTGCCATCGGGCCTGTGATTGAACGGCTGGCGAGAAATGCGGCAGCCATTGCGAGAACGACGGCACCACCCAGCGAGCCGAGAGCCAGGGTCTGAAAACCGCTTGCCGTGGCGCGCACGTTTCCGCCGACGGTTTTGTTGAGTGCTTCCTGATAATCGATGAACTTGTTGATGGCACCGAGCCACGACACAAACAGCGGCCGGGCCTGTTCCAGCAAGATTTTCTTGGCGGCTACCTTGTCGCCCTTGTCTTCCAGCGTGATGATCTCGGCAACCAACGGATTGGTCTTCGACTGGATGTCAGCGATTTCGGCGAGGATAGTCTTTTCCTGGTCGGACGCGCCGCTGGCGATCATGTCCTTCATCTTCACTTCATTGGCGGCATAAGTGTCCGCCAGCTTGGTGATCAAGGCGACTGCAGTCTGACGCTCCTCGGGCGTTTCGACGATCGTCACGTCGCGGATGGCGATGGCGCGGTCGTGGACGCTGCCGCGAAAGTTGATCGCGAAGCGCTGCTTGACGCTGTTGACGTCATTGATTTTGCCGAGATCGCTGTTGATCTCGTTGACCTTCGACACGGACTGCTGGGTCAGAAGAAGCATGAGCAGAACGAGAAAGCCAAAGCCGATGCAAAGGCGCATTCCGATACCAAAACGCAGTGCGGGGTTCATCTTGAATCCTCTTGCTGGCCGGCGCAAAAAACGTGCACCAGCGACGCATTTTCAAATGAAGGAGAATGTTCAAGACATCCCGGACGAACCGGGTCGGGCGTGCCTTCATGGCAGCAGGCCGAAAATCGGCGCTGTGTGTCCAGCAGTCTTGCTGGAAAGGCATATTAGCGATTCGTGGTTAAGAAAGTCTTTTAACGAAAAATTAAAACCTTAACGAGAAATAGATTAAGAAAGTACACGCACAAAGATGCGTGGTTCTGTTAAAAGTGCACAACAGAAGTAGCGGCTTCCACTCTTCCACGAAAATCCTGTCGCAGCACAAAAGAACCGCAGCGGCGACGCTGCGGTCTTGATCTGTTAAACATTACGCCCGTTCGAAGCGATGAGGACTACTGTCGCTTCTGCTCCAGAACCCGGTTCGCCGCCGAGACGATGGCCTCGAGAGATGCGGCGACGATGTTGGTATTGATGCCAACGCCAAAGAGTTTGCCGCCCGGATATTCCACTTCGACATAGGCAATTGCCGCAGCGTTCGAGCCGTGCTGGAGCGAATGCTCGGAGTAATCGGCAACCGACATTTCGACGCCGAGATAGATCGACAGCGCGTTGATGAAGCCGTCGATCGGTCCGGTACCCTTGCCCTCGATGCGCTTGGTCTCGCCGTTATCGGTGATCTCGGCGGCAACAACACGAACGCCCTTGTGCTCTCCGACCGGATAGCTCTGGTGATCGACGAAACGGATACGTGCAGACGGCTGATCGACGTAACGCTCGATGAAACGCGCGTGAATTGCCTTCGACGGCAGTTCCTTGCCGTGTTCGTCGGTGATGCGCTGGATATCCTCACGGAATTCCACCTGCAGGTTTCGCGGCAGGTTGATGCCGTAATCCTCCTGCAGGATATAGGCGATGCCGCCTTTGCCCGACTGCGAGTTGATGCGGATGATCGCCTCGTAGGAGCGGCCGACATCCTGCGGATCGATCGGCAGATAGGGCACTTCCCAGAGCGGCGTGTTGGCGACCTTGATCGCCTTCATGCCCTTGTTGATCGCATCCTGGTGCGAGCCGGAGAAGGCCGTGTAGACCAGTTCGCCGACATAAGGGTGGCGCTCCGGAATCGTCATCTGATTGGAATATTCATAGACTTCCTTGATCCGCTCGATGTCGGAGCAATCCAGCTGCGGGTCGATCCCCTGCGTGAACATGTTGAGCGCCAGCGTCACCACGTCGACATTGCCGGTGCGCTCGCCATTGCCGAACAGTGTGCCTTCAACGCGGTCGGCGCCGGCCATCAGGGCCAGTTCGGTGGCGGCAATGCCGGTGCCGCGGTCGTTGTGCGGGTGCAACGAGATGATCAGGTTTTCGCGATTGTCGAGGTTGCGGCACATCCATTCGATCTGGTCGGCATAGATGTTCGGCGTCGCCATCTCGACGGTCGACGGCAGGTTGAGGATCAGCTTGTTGTCTGGCGTCGGCTGGATGATTTCGGTCACCGCGTTGCAGATTTCCAGCGCCACTTCCAGCTCGGTGCCGGTGAAGCTTTCCGGTGAATATTCGAAGCGGAAGCCGCCGCCCGCCTTGGCGGCCATGTCCGCGATCATCTTGGCGGCATCCGTGGCGATCTGCTTGATGCCGCGCACGTCCTTGGCGAACACGACGCGGCGCTGCAATTCGCTGGTGGAATTGTAGAAATGCACGATCGGTTTGTTGGCACCCTGCAGCGATTCAAAGGTTCGCGTGATCAGTTCGGGCCGGCATTGGACCAGCACCTGCAGCGAAACGTCGGCAGGCACATTGCCTTCCTCGACGCACCAGCGCGCAAAATCGAAGTCGGTCTGCGAGGCGGACGGGAAGCCGATCTCGATTTCCTTGAAGCCCATGTCGAGCAGCAACTGGAACATCCGTGCCTTGCGGTCGTGGCCCATTGGATCGACGAGCGACTGGTTGCCGTCACGCAGATCCACCGAACACCAGATCGGCGCCTTGGTAATGGTCTTGCCCGGCCAGGTGCGGTCGGGAATGTTGATCTGCGGATAGGCTTGGTACTTGACCGCGGCCTCGGGCATGCCCTGCTTGACGGTGTGGGATTTCATGATCATTGCGGCTTCTCTTCATCTGTGAGGCGCATTTCCCGCATGCAATAACCGATCAACGGTCGCATTGCGACGGCAAAATGCTGGCTCTCGGGTTCTTTTCGTATCTGCTATTCAGGGAAGGCAAGGAGCTGGGGCCTGTGGGCTTTCGGCCACCGGGCGCTCCTTCAAAGAACCCGGCAACCGCGTGTAAGGCCGAGAAGAAGAAGCGAGGCGCGCGAACGGTCCGCAAAGGCGATCTGCCCGCGGGTAGCCTGTTCGATGATCTGAGCGCCTGTGTTCGACATGGAACGGTGTATAACGGCAGACGAGGAGAAGGGCAAGCGCAGATCGCATCAGCGCAGTGGTCGCCGCTTCCCCACACATCGAGAACACGATGAACAAAAGAAAACCCCGCCGGAAAACCAGCGGGGTCGAAAAACTTTGAAGACCTCAAAGGTTCAGATATCGGCCTGCGATGTCACAATCCGCGAAACGAGGCCATAGGCTTTGGCTTCTTCAGCCGACAGCCAGTAGTCGCGGTCCGTGTCCTTGGCGATCTTCTCGACCGGCTGGCCGGTGGCTTCGGAGAAGATCCTGTTCAGGCGCTCATTCATCTTGATGATCTCGCGGGCCTGGATCTCGATGTCGGACGCCATGCCGCGCGTGCCGCCGGACGGTTGATGCAGCAGGAAGCGCGTGTTCTTCAGGCAGATGCGCCGTTCCTTCGGAGCCGCGACGTAGATCAGCGCGCCGGCAGAAGCGACCCAGCCGGTACCGATCATCCAGACCTTCGGCTTGATGAACTTGATCATGTCGTGGATCGAATCGCCGGATTCGACGTGTCCGCCCGGCGAGCTGACGAAGATACGAATGTCATCGTCGCTGGCGGCCGCAAGCGCCACGAGCTGCGAGCAGACCTTCTGCGCCAGTTCCTGAGTGATCGGACCGTAGATAAAGATCGAGCGCGACTTGAAAAGGTTCGCCTCTGTTTCCTTGCCCAAAGGCAGTTCCGTCTTCTTGTCGTCTTCGTCTTCGTTCATGCGAACTCTCCCGCGAAATAAAATCAAATGTCCTGCCGCTGTCAGATAAGGCGACTCGACTGCGAAAACAATGCAACAAAAGCGGATGCCGATGAAAGCCCAATCAGCAACGCGCTTTGGCTATGGTAAAGATGCCGGCTAAGGCAATTGCCGTATGGACAGCGCATCAATCGCCAATAAGATGCCGAGTGTTACGAATTTGCATCCGGCGGGTCGCCTCCCACGCTCCCGTCCTTCAGTGGGGATCACAATGAAAAAACGCCTTCTCCTTGCCGCAATAGCCCTCGCCGCTTCCACCGCGCCCGCCTTTGCCCATCTTGACCCGGCTGAACATGGTTCGCTGATGGCAGGGTTTACCCATCCACTGTCCGGCCTCGACCATATTCTGGTGATGATCGCCGTTGGCCTCTGGGCAGCGCAGGTTGGCGGACGCGCTTTGTGGGTCGTCCCCTCCACCTTCGTCGGCACCATGGCCTTCGGCTTTGCACTGGCGATGGCCGGGGTGCATCTGCCCTTCGTCGAGCCTGCAATCCTTGCCTCCGTCGTCGCGCTCGGCCTTCTGGTTGCCATGGCGGTGCGCATGGAAACGGTGGCCTGCGCGGCGGTCGTCGGCGTCTTCGCCCTCTTTCACGGATACGCCCATGGCGGCGAGTTGGGAGCCGCCGGTGCACTGCATTTCAGCACCGGCTTCGTGATCGCAACGGCGCTTCTGCATGTCGCCGGTATCGGCCTTGGCCTCGGCATCGGCCGGCTCTCGTCGGGCCGGATGATCTCGCGGATCCTCGGCGGCATCACGGCATTCGCCGGCCTCGCGATGATCTTCAGCTGATCGCCAGTCTCTCAACCAAAAACGGCGGGCCAGAAGCCCGCCGTTTTTCGTGTCAGCCGCGTCCGCGATAGGGCTGGACGCCCTGATCCGGCAGCCAGAGGCCTTCCGGCGGCTTGCCGGTCTGCCAGAAGACGTCGATCGGAATGCCGCCGCGCGGATACCAGTAGGCGCCTATCCTCAGCCATTTCGGGGCAAGCAGCTCGACCAGCCGCTTGGCGATATCGATCGTGCAATCCTCGTGGAAGGCGCCGTGATTGCGGAACGAATGCAGGTAGAGCTTCAGCGACTTGGATTCGACCAGCCAGCCGTCCGGCACATAATCGATGACGATATGGGCGAAATCCGGTTGCCCCGTCATCGGGCAGAGCGAGGTGAATTCCGGTGCCGTGAAGCGCACGACGAAATCCGTACCCGCATGGCTGGTCGGCACACGCTCGAGCACGGCCTCTTCGGGGCTTTGTGGTGCAGCCACGTTTTGGCCGAGCTGCGACAGGCCGGAGACATCTGTTTTTGTCATCGTTTCATTCCTTCAACAACCTTGACCCGGATCCCGTGGGCCTTTTCGCCTTCCGGCTCGACATGAATGGTGATTTTAGCACCCGGATTGACTTCGCGAATTGAATCCTCAAGGCGATCGCAAATATCGTGGGCCTCGCGGACCGGCATTGCGGCTGGAACGACCATATGAAAATCGACGAAGATCGCCGAGCCGGCCTCTCTGGTCTTCAGATCGTGGACGCCGAGCGAACCAGTCGCATTGGCGGCGATCGCCTGCTTGATCGCCTCTTCCTCTTCGGCTGGAACGGCCTTGTCCATGAGTCCGTCGATCGAACGCGCGATGACCTTCCAGCCCTGATAGAGAATGTTGCAGGCAACGAGCACCGCGAGCAGCGGATCAAGCACCGCATAACCGCTGACGATCGCCAGCACGAGGCCGACGAGAACGCCGACCGATGTGACGACATCCGACAGAATATGATGACCGTCGGCAGTGAGCGCCGGCGAACGGTAGGCTCTTCCGGCGCGGATAAGGGCATAGGCCCAGACCGCATTGATGACACCGGCGACAAAATTGATCGCAAGGCCGAGCGCCGGCGTGTCCGGCAGTTTCGGCGAGAGCACGGCGGGAATTGCTTCGCTGACGATCAAAAGCGCCGCGACGACGATCAGCACGCCCTCGACGACAGCAGAGAAATATTCGGCCTTGTAGTGGCCGAATGGATGGCCGGCGTCGGCTGGCTTGGCGGCGTAGCCGATGACCGCGAAGGCGACGACAGCCGCCACGACGTTGACGATCGATTCCAGGCCGTCCGACAGGAGCGCCACAGAACCCGTCACCCACCAGGCGAGCATCTTCAACCCAAGCACGGCGATTGCCAGCGGGATGCCCCAGAAGGCCAGGCGCTGTGCCTTGTTTCCTTGAATTTCAGTCACCATTGCTGGTCCTCATTTCCAATAAAAAGAACCGCCGCGCCTGTTCGGGCGCGGCGGTTTTCAACCGGCGTCCATGTCCGGTCAAGCGGCCTTGATCTTCGCCCGCTTGGCCAGATGCGCCACCACGTTCTCGATCATCCGCATGCCGGCATCGCCGCCGAGCGTCATGATCGATTCCGGGTGGAACTGAACGGCAGCAATCGGTTCCTTCATGTGCTCGATACCCATGATCGTGCCGTCGTCGCTTTCTGCCGTGATCATGAACTCACGCGGCAGGGTCGAGGGATCGGCAAAGATCGAATGATAGCGACCGACCGTGACTTCCTTGCCGAGGCCGGAGAAGACGATACCCGGTTCGAGCACGCGGATGCGCGACGGCTTGCCGTGCATCGGGACCGCGAGTTGGCGCAGATCGCCGCCATAGGCTTCGGCCAGGGCCTGCAGACCGAGGCAGACGCCGAAGATCGGCAGATCGCGGGCACGCGCCTTCTTGATCGTCGCCTTGCAGTCGAAATCCTTTGGCATGCCCGGACCGGGTGACAGCACGAGCAGATCCGGCTTGACGCGATCGAAGATTTCCTCGGCGACAGGCGAACGTACGGTCGTGACCGTCGCGCCAGTCTGGCGGAAATAATTGGCCAGTGTATGGACGAATGAGTCCTCGTGATCGACGAGCAGGATGTTGACGCCAGTGCCGACGGAAGCGACATCGCGGCCAGCACCGCGGCTGTTGGCGGATTTTGCGTCGCGGATCGCTGCGATCATGGCGGAGGCCTTCAGTTCGGTTTCGGCTTCTTCTTCTTCCGGATTGCTGTCGTTGAGCAATGTGGCACCAGCGCGCACCTCGGCAATGCCGTCCTTGATGCGGATCGTGCGCAGGGTCAGGCCAGTGTTCATGTCACCGTTGAAGCCGACCATGCCGATCGCGCCACCATACCAGAGGCGGGCGCTCTTTTCATGGCTTTCGATGAAGCGCATGGCCCAGAGCTTCGGCGCACCGGTGACGGTAACGGCCCAGGCGTGGGACAGGAACCCGTCGAAGGCGTCCATATCGTCACGCAGCCGGCCTTCGATATGGTCGACCGTGTGGATCAGGCGCGAATACATCTCGATCTGGCGGCGGCCGATGACCTTCACCGAACCGGGCACGCAAACGCGACTCTTGTCGTTGCGGTCGACGTCCGAGCACATGGTGAGCTCGGATTCGTCCTTCTTTGAATTCAGCAGCTTGAGTATTTGCTCCGAGTCAGCGATCGGATCGTCGCCGCGCTTGATCGTGCCGGAAATCGGGCAGGTCTCGATACGGCGACCGGAGACGCGCACGAACATTTCAGGCGATGCGCCGACGAGGTACTCCTGGTTGCCGAGATTGATGAAGAAGGAATAGGGCGAAGGATTGATCGCCTTCAGCCGATTGGAGATTTCCGAAGGTTTGCTCTCGCAGCGCTCGAAGAACTTCTGGCCGGGAACGACTTCGAACAGGTCGCCACGGCGAAAACTTTCCTTCGCCTTGGTGACGAGCTCGGCATATTCGCCAGGGCGATGATCGCCGTGCGGCGGGATGCTGTTGACGGTACGAAACGGCTCTGGCGCGATATCGCCCGCCTTGCCATCTGTCGTCTTGCCATCCTTGGTGAAATCATAGCGGTCGATCCAGGCCTTGGCAGCATAGTGATCGACGACGAGAATTTCGTCGGGCAGGAACAGCACCATGTCGCGCTGGTCGTCCGGGCGCTTGAGCTTGAGTTCGATCGCATCGAACTGGAAGGCCAGATCGTAGCCGAAGGCGCCGTAAAGGCCGAGGCTGGAATCTTCCTGCGAGTAGAACAGGTTGGTGACGGCGCGCAGCACCGTGAAGACGGTCGGGATCTTCGAGCGTTCTTCTTCTGTGAAGACCCGGTCGGGCATGTTGATCGTGAGGTCCAGACGGCGGTTCGTCGATGCCCCGAGCGTGATGTCGGCGATGCCGGCAAGATGCGCCGAGACCATCGACAGAAGCGCTTCGCCACGCTCGCTATAGGCTTCGATCCAGAGCGAGCGACCGAAGGAGGAGATAGCGAGCGGCGGGTCGATGATCGCTGTGTCCCAGCGGGTGTAGCGGCCCGGATATTCATAGTTGGAGGAGAAGACCGCGCCCCGGCGTTCGTCGAGCCGGTCGACATAGCTGGAGATCGCTTCGCCATAAGGGGCCTCGCGCCGCCGGCGGGTGACGGAAATGCCGCCCTTGGTGGTATAGGCTTCCGCGCCGTCTGCAAGAATTGTCGTCGCCATCTGTCGCTCCGTTCAGGCCCGTCATTTCCTGCGGCCCGAATACAAAAAAGCCGCCTCGAAACTTCCGGGCGGCTTATCGTCTCAATCACGCATGACTGGTCAAGGCCGCTTTAGCGAACCCACCACCAGATTGCAATGTTGCGTGCCTGTGTCATGGCGGAATTGTTAGCGTGAGACGAATGATTGCGCAAGCGGGCACCGGCGGAAAAAATCGATCATCGATTTGATCCACCGGCGCCCGTAAATGGAGATCAAGCAGGCAGTCTTGTCGACATATGCGCCTGTACGCCCTTCGGGTCGGCCGCGAACGCCGTAGCGACATTGCGGGTCAGTTCGCCCGGGAAAACGTCCTCCACGCCGGTCTCGACCGCATCCAGCGTTTCGCTGACAACGTCGATCGGCTGGAGACGCGGCTCCGGCAGGCTGCGGCCCATATCGGTTTCGACCTGGACCGGCATGGAAGCAACAACCTCGGTGCCCTGGCTCTTCAGCTCAGCGCGGATGGAACGGGTTGCGGCCAGACCGGCTGCCTTGGATGCCGAGTACGTACCAGCGGAAGGCAGTGTCACAAGCGACAGGAAGGACAAGACGTTGACGATGCTGCTCTGCGGCACCTTGGCAAGGATCGGCGCAAACGCCTTCGAGAGTGAAAGGACGCCGAAATAGTTCACTTCCATTTCCTGCCGCGCAATGGAGATATCAGGCGCAGAGATAACCCCCTGCCCGCCGGCGAAGCCTGCGTTGTTGACCAGCAGCGTCACGTCTGTTGCAACCTTTGCAGCATCTGCAACGTCGGCAGCATTCGTGACATCAAGCTTGATCGGCACAAGCCGCGCTTTGTCGAGAGCGACAAGTTCGTCAAGCGATGCAGGGTCGCGGGCGCCAAGATAGATTTTCTTTGCACCGCGGCGGAGCAGTTCGGCGACGAATTCGCGGCCGATACCGCGGTTGGCACCGGTGACGAGAGCAACGGCATTTTCGATTTTCTGGGGCATGCGTTTCTTCCTTTTATGTATGTGCATATGCACTATTTTGATTATTAAAAAAGCCGGAAGATACCGGCGGTTTTCGGTTCTCAAGCCGCGATGCCGGCCGGGATACTGAGAAGCATTTCACGCAACTGGTCTGCCTTCTGCGCGCCAATCAACGCGACATATTCCGCCTGTGCAGCCCGCCAGCATTCGGCACCTTCCGAAAGCTTGCTTTGTCCTTTTGCCGAAAGTGCCATCAGCAGCTTGCGTGATCCCTTGCCTTCCGGCTCGCTGACCACATAACCATCGCGCTCCAGCGGCTTCAGGGCGCGCACCAGTGTCGTCCGGTCCATGACCATCGCTTCGGCCATTTCGGCCATGCCGGCCTTTTCCATTTCGGCGATATAGACCAGCAATGAAAACTGCGCCGCCGTGATCCCTGCCCGCGCGTAATGCCGCTCGTAAAGCTGCGACACGAAGCGCGCGGCCTGACGGATGGCAAAACAGTTGCACGTGGTGATGGACGATTTCTGTTTCATGCGTTTACGCCTATATATGCATATGCACTTTGTCAACAGAAAATTGCCGGATACGGAAAAGGAGCGGCTGCCCGCGGCAACCGCTCCCCTATAACTGATCGCGCCGCAGGCTTTAGAAACGCTGGGTCAGCGAAACCTTGAAAGTGCGGCCCGGCTCGGAATAATAGGCCTTGCCCGGCGATGCCGCAGTAAAGGTGACGTCACGCACGCTGATGGCGTCGTAATATTCCTTGTCGAAAATATTGTAGACGCCTGCCCCCACCGTCAGGCCTTCGGCCAATTCCGGCTTCCACCAACCGGTCAGATCGACAAGGCCATAGCCGGGTACGTGTCCGAACGTCGAGTCCGATTTGCTGGGAGTTCCCTTGGCTGCGATCAGGGCCACATCCGCACCCCATGTTTCGGTGGCATATCCGGCACCCAGAACGCCCTTCAAAGGCGCAACCGAGGCCAGCCGGTTGTTCTCCACCGCCGGATCGAGGTTCTTGCCGTTGGCATAGGTCAGCGAACCGTTGATATGAAAGCCGCTGTCGAACTGCTTGTGGGCGGAAACTTCGACACCGTAGATACGGACCCGATCAAGGTTGACGGCCTGCGTCACACCGAAGGGGTAGGCTGGATCGGCACCGACAGCGGCCGTGTTGATGAAATTGCGGTAGCGATTGTTGAAGACGCTGATGCGCCCGCCGAAATCCTCGTCACCCAGATTGGCGCCCACTTCGAAACCGTTGCTGGTCTCCGGCTTCAGGTCGGGATTGCCAAGCCGCAGATACGTTCCAGGCGCACCATAATCGAGATAGAGTTCGTTTGCCGTCGGCGACCGGAACGCCATCGCCCATTGGGCGAAGAACTCGACATTCGGCGCAGCTTCGTATTTGGCAAGCAGCTTCGGCGAGAAAGCATCGTTGCTCTGGCCGGGCGGCATGCCGTTAAAATTCGGATTGTTGGTGTAGGCGGCCGTTTCCTGTGGCGACTGGTCGTACCAGTCGTAGCGCAGGCCGGGCGTCAACGAGAAAGCGCTGTCACCCATGGAGATTTCGTCTTCGACGTAGATGCCGAACTTCTTCGTATCGACATCGGACATATCAGCCTGATTGGTATGCAGGAAGTTGCAGGGGTCAAAGGGAGTGTACGGCCCACCCGAGCAGCTATCCTCACCGGAAGAATACTGCGTCGTCTTGCCGACGGAGAAATCGCCGCCCAGTCGAACCGTATGACTCAGTCTGCCGGCATCGAATTTCTTTTCCAGATAGCCGGCGCCGCCGATCGAGCGGTTCTCGACCTCGCTGTTGCGCCGATAATCGCCGATGACCGAGGTATAGCGATAGCCTGACTTGCCGCTGTCGCGCGTCAGGTCCTGCCAGTAGAACACCGCATTGGCGGCATCGACCAGCGCGTCGTCGTCGACCGCTTCGAATTCGTAGTTCAGAGAAACGCGATCGCGCTTGACGGCCTCGTTGCCGTCCCAATCGCCCGGACGGTAGTTGCCGGTCGCGCTCTGTTCGAGGCGAAGATCGATATCCTTGTCGCGATCGAAGCGCTCGCCGGTCAGCGTGAAGGTGTGGCCGGTATCGGTATATCGCTTGACCTTCACCACGACGTTCTTCTGGTCGAAGTCGGCGGGATTGGGTTCAGTCCGGCCCGGGCCATAGATGTCGGATGTACCGGCGTTGTCCGTTTCGTGGCCCTTCTTGTAGCTTCCCTGGAACAGAACCGCGGTATTGCCATAACGCGCGGCGGCAGCCGCCGAGGTGCCCCAGCTTTCGTTCTCGCTGTCATAGGTGAGCTTGAAGATACCGCCCCAGGTCTTGCCTTCGCCGATCAGATCCTCCGGCTGCAACGTACGAAGCACGACCGCGCCGCCGAGCGCCCCATCTCCTGCCCGGCTCGAATCCGCGCCGCGAACGATGTCGGCGGCCGAGAGCGTGTCGAAGTCGAAGCTGTCGATGCCGCCATCGGCATCGCGGGCGCCGTCGTCGAGATAGGGAATGACAATGCCGTCGATGGTCGTCTGCACGCGCGCGCCGTCCAACCCGCGGACATTGACGCTGCCATTAGCGCGATTGAAGCCGACACCCGGCTGCAACGTGCGGCCGAGATCTTCGAATGAGGAGACCTGATTGTCCTGAATGTCCTCGCCTGTCGTTTCCGTCGCCAGTGGCGTATCGGCGACGCCAGTCACGGCGGCCCCCTTGACCGTCAGCTTTTTCAGCGTGGTCGTTGCCCCGTCCGCATCGGTACCTGCAGTTCCTGCGGCGTCTTGCGCGAATGACATATGCGTGGAGAGAGTGATGGAGAAAAACGCCGCGCATGCCAACAGGGCCGCGCAGTGATGCCGGGTAATCATGGATCAGTCCTTTGATAAATTCACCGGGCTGGCTGCTGAGGCGCTCTGCTCAAAGGGCTGGCTAGGTATGGGCGACGAAGCGTCGGTCGGCAGCCGAAAGACGCTGCCTGTTTCCATCGGTTAAAAAACATGACTCTTATTGTCAACAAATAATTGTCGTACTTTTGTCAAACTCCTGCCTCGTCATTGAAACGCGTGCCGGACCGGCAACAATCCGGCATCTTGCGGCTGCAATGCAACCCTTTGCCACCCAACTGCGTTGTGAAACCGTGACCCTGCCGCCTCCGGCAGAACCGGAGTTCGTTCATGCACCTTCGAATCATCGCCTCCCTCCTGTCGATCATTCTGCTTTCAAGCGCCGGCCTTCCCGAAAAAGGCCCCCTCCCCGAGAAGAAACCGGTAACACCTGACACAGCGGAACCGGCAGAAAAGTCGCAGAAGAAGGCAAAGGAGGAGCCTCTGACACCCAAGGACGAGAAACCGGCCCTGACACCATCGGATGCCAAGCCCTCAACCGAAAAACCTGAGACCAAGCCCGAACCGGTGCTGACGATTGCGCCGGAGGACAGCAAAGAATACGCGACTTGCATCGTGGCTTTGAAAGCGATCGGCGCCACCTTCAAGGAGGAAAAGCGGATCGATGACGGCAAGGGCTGCGGCATCGACAAGCCGCTGACGCTTCAAGCCGTTCTCCCCGGCATCACACTCAAGCCGGAAGGCAAGATGCGCTGCGAGACGGCGCTGGAACTCGCGCGCTGGACCAAGGAGGCGGTGCTGCCCGCCGCCAAGGTGGCACTCGAAAGCGAAGGGCCGTTGACAACCATCAACCAGGCTTCGAGCTATGTCTGCCGATTGCGCAACAATGCAGCGACCGGAAAAATCTCCGAACATGCGCGCGGCAACGCCATCGACATCGCTTCCTTCACCTTCAAAAACGGAAAATCGATCGAAATCCAGCCGCGTGACGAGGATTCGACGCTTGCCGGCGCCTTCCAGCGCGCTGTGACGGCGACGGGGTGCCTCTATTTCGAAACCGTGCTCGACCCCGGCAGCGACGAGGCGCATGAGAACCATCTGCATTTCGATGTCATCGAGCGCAAAGGCGGATACCGCTACTGCCGATGAGACACCGTCACAATCAATCGGCTTTAACTTGGTAAAGATCTTATTCGACAACCACGTCCCCGGCTTGCGCGGGAGCTGAACGCACCCCATCTGCCTGGGACGATGGACCTGACCGCATAGGCCCAACACTCAATACAAGGAATTCTCCATGCCCGTTTCCATGTTCAAACTGTCGGTGCCGGTGTTCATTCGCGGTCTCAACGTTCTTGCAGCACTTCTCGACAAGGCTGAGTCTCACGCCGCTGAAAAGAAAATCCCGCTGGACGATCTGTTCAATGCCCGGCTTGCCCCGGACATGCTGCCGCTTTACGCCCAGGTCCAGCGCGTCAGTGACACATCGAAAAACACCATTGGTCGCCTGACCGGTGTCGCAGCCCCCAGTTTCCCCGACGAGGAGAAGACTTTTGCCGAACTCCGCGAACGCATCGCCAAGACGATCGCCTTCCTGGAAACCGTCAAGCCTTCCGATCTCGAAAACAGCGATAGCCGCGAGATCACGGTCACCTTCGGTAAACTCAGCTTCACCTTTACCGGCGACGACTACATGCTGAAGTTCGCGCTGCCGAACTTCTTCTTCCACGTCACCACCACCCACGACATCCTACGCAACCAGGGCGTGGCCGTTGGCAAGATCGACTATCTTGGCGCCTACTAGCTGAAACACTGGTTGCCGGCCGCCGGAGCGCCGGAGGATCGCTGCATTTGATCCTCCGGATTTTCCGCTAAAAGAGCCCCTCGATGTATCCTGCCTCATTGAGGAAAATCTTCTCCGACGACGGCACTCTTGGCAGGCCCGGCATAGTCATGATCTCGCCGGTGATGACGACGATAAAGCCGGCGCCGGCCGACAGACGGACCTCGCGGATGGGCACGGTATGCCCGGTCGGGGCACCGCGCAGGTTCGGGTCGGTTGAGAACGAATACTGCGTCTTCGCCATGCAGATCGGCAGATGGCCGTAGCCCTGATCCTCCCACGTTCTCAGCTGGTCGCGCACGGTCTTGTCGGCGATCACCTCGCCGGCATGATAGATGTCCTTGGCGATGGTCTCGATCTTGTGGAACAGCGACATGTCGTCGGGATAGAGCGGCGAGAACTGCGAGCGGCCGTTTTCCGCCAGCGCCACAACCTTGCGGGCAAGATCCTCGATGCCGGCTGATCCTTCCGCCCAGTGCTTGCAGAGGATCGCCTCGGCACCGAGTGTCGCGACATAGTCCTTGATCGCCCGGATCTCTGCTTCGGTATCCAGCGTGAAATGATTGATCGCGACGACCACCGGCACACCGAATTTCTTGACGTTCTGGATGTGGCGGCCAAGATTGGCGCACCCCTTCTTCACGGCTTCGACGTTTTCCTGGCCGAGATCTTCCTTCTTCACGCCGCCATTCATCTTCATTGCGCGCGCGGTCGCGACGATCACCGCTGCATCGGGTTTCAGCCCCGCCTTGCGGCACTTGATGTCGAAGAACTTCTCGGCCCCGAGATCGGCGCCAAATCCGGCCTCGGTGACGACATAGTCGGCAAGCTTCAGTGCCGTCGTCGTCGCAACGACCGAGTTGCAGCCATGGGCGATATTGGCGAACGGACCGCCATGGACGAAAGCCGGGTTGTTTTCCAGCGTCTGCACGATATTCGGCTGCATCGCGTCCTTGAGCAGCACGGTCATGGCGCCGTCAGCCTTGATGTCACGGGCAAAGACCGGTGTCTTGTCGCGACGATAGGCGATGATGATGTCGCCGAGGCGTTTTTCCAGGTCCTTGAGATCGGTGGACAGACACAGGATCGCCATCACTTCCGAAGCGACGGTGATGTCGAAACCGGTCTCGCGCGGAAAACCGTTGGCAACGCCACCGAGCGAACCAACGATATGGCGCAGTCCCCTGTCGTTCATGTCCATCACGCGCCGCCAGGCGATGCGGCGGATGTCGATATTCTGCTCGTTGCCCCAGTAGATGTGGTTGTCGATCAGTGCCGACAGAAGGTTGTGGGCCGAAGTGATGGCATGGAAATCGCCGGTGAAATGAAGGTTGATGTCTTCCATCGGCACCACCTGCGCATAACCACCGCCGGCAGCCCCGCCCTTGACGCCGAAACAGGGACCAAGTGACGCCTCGCGGATGCAGACGACCGCCTTCTTGCCGATGCGATTGAGCCCGTCTCCGAGGCCCACCGTCGTGGTCGTCTTGCCTTCGCCGGCCGGCGTCGGGTTGATTGCGGTGACGAGGATCAGTCGGCCGTTCTTCCTGTCTTTCTGTTGGGAAATGAAATCGGCGCTGATCTTCGCCTTGTCATGGCCGTAGGGAAGCAGATGTTCCGGTGGAATTCCGAGTTTTGCGCCGATCTCCAGGATCGGCTTTTTCGTTGCTGCGCGGGCTATTTCGATATCGGACTTTACCTCGGCCATATGGTGTCTCTCCCCTTCCACCGTTTTTTGGTCTCGACGCATATGAGCGTGAAGCGAGCGCCTTGGCCACATCCTAATTTGCCGCCGGATAGGCCAAAAACGACAATTCACATATTCTGAGCGACAGATTTCTGCCGGCGATGCTGCGACAGGCTACGGCTTGGGTGAACTGACAGGCCCGGGGATTGTCTGGGCAAACATTGTCGCCCTGCAATTGTCGGCTGGAATTTCTCGTCTGCAGATGGCGGAGGCAACCAGCAAGTCGGCCGTTCCGGACCGGGTAGTGAGCTTCAGCTGCAACAGTTCGTTTTCGGGGAGTTGCCGCATTTCGGTGGCTGGAGTGCTCAGCATGGCATCGAGAGTGGTGGTGCGGATGCCCATCTCGCCGAAATAGCCAACCAGCTTCTTTCGCATGGCCTTGCTGAGTTTCGTTGTGGTGCGGGTTTTGGTTGGCCCCCGGCTTGCGACCGTCCGGTCGAGAATCTTCTTTTTGCCATTCACGATCTGATAGCGCGTCTTGTAGGTGACCCTGGCCTCGCGATAGACAGTCGTCACCTGGTGGACGCCGACATAGGACCATTGGCTGGCGAGGCGGTCGATACCGCCCGCCAGCATGAGCGGACAGGCGGAAACGCAAAACGATCCGCCCGAATAGGCATTGCCGGAATAGACACCCTGGTTCCGGGGCGGCAGCTTGCAGTCAGGATTGCGCGGTCCGCATCCCTTGAAGCGGGTTGCAGATACTGCCGTATCCAACCCGCGCGCCCGGATCATTCGCCCCATGGCAATGGCCGCATCGACGTCGCCGCCAGGCGAATTGATCAAAATGGGAAGCCGCCGCTTGCCCGCCTGCTTCAAAATCCGCTTCAGCGCCGCAGGCGAACTGCCGACGATCTTGCCTTCGGCAAAAATCCATTCCGGACAATTGGGCTCGCATGCCGGCGCCGCATTCCGCACGATGGAAAAGACCATTGCCTCAGCGTCGGGCTGGGCGGCACCGGCAAGCGCCGGAATCGCAAAGACAGAGAGGGCAATCAGCGCAAACACCCATCTGCGCATCAGTCGCAATATTCCGAGCGAAACCGTCGGCCGCCGATCCAAGTGCTACCTCGCCAGAATGTCGCGCATTTCAACGAGATTGGAGCGAACCCGAAGTACATAGAAGCCGAGCGTTGCAAGATGGGTTGGCATGATCCAGCCGTCTTCCTTGCCGTTCGAGATGATGAAGGGCTGGATGCGCAGGGCTGCCCGCAACTGCTTGATGCTTTCGGTCCAGATCGGCGCCAGGCCGCGCTGGTTGATGATCCCGTCGAAATCGGCACCGGCGGCGGTCAGGATGCCATAGTAGCCGTAAAGCTGGCCGTATGCGAACCAGAAACGGTCATCCGCCCGGGTATCGAACCAGCCGCCGTTGAAATTCTCCGAGCGCTCGCGCAGCATCGCAGACGTGCTGCCGATGGAGCTTGCGACACGGTCCATGAACTCCAGGAAATTGTCGGCGCGGGCGTCGAAGGTCGCGGAGCATTTTGCCAGTTCGTCGTTGAACGTACGAAGGTCCTTCATCGCGGCGCGATACTGCGATGGCGTCGGTGTCAGCGGGCCGAACGGCGACAGGCCGAAATACCAGTTGGTTTCTTCATACTGCATCTTGCTGCGCACACTCTGCAGCAACGGGTTGATGCCGGACGTGCCGCGCATACGCACAAGCGAATCGACCAGTTCCACGGTCGTGCGGCGCACCGCTTCATTGACACCGCGCTGGAACGAGGCCTTGTTGTCGAACCAAGGCGTCTGATCCCAATCCATGCCGAACAGGCCGGTCTTGTAGAGCAGCATCGACGAGATCCAAGCGTTCTGGTTGACGTTGTAGTCAATCAGATCAGCCGTCACGTCGACGATGGCCGAGCGTTCGCAGGTATTGGCCGAAGCCGTCTGGCCGGCCGCCACCTTGACCGGAAGGCCGGCATCGTTCTTGCGGCCAGCTAGATTGTAGCGGTTTGGATAATCCGGATCGAAATTGGTCCAGGCCTGCGTCTGCCAGAAGAAATAGCCATAGAGGGCAATGAGTGCGATAAGGGCAATGCCGATCGGTCCCTTGATGATCCAGGCACGTCCGCGATACCAGTTGGCAACCGCGATGAACGGAAAGAGAATCCACGCAATCACGAGGCCAATACCCCTTCCGATCGCTGCAAACACACGCTGGAAAAACGCGACGATCGGATCAAGCATTGATATTATCCTCCTTGAGGCCATAAAGGCGTTTTCGGAACGCCACCTTGTCCTTGAGATATGTGCCGGTCAGCGTCGCCACAACATATTCCCTGAACTTTTCACTGTAATGTTCATAGGCCGCATAAAACCCCTGCTTGTCAAAGACAAAGCGGGAGACGAAATCGCGCGGCACCAGCTGCGAAATCAATCGGTTAGTCAGCCACTGATCGGGGTGCTCGGGGGCAGCGCGAACAAGCAGGAAGCGATTTTCCGGCGCCACGTCTTGCATCTTTATCATGCCGGACGCCAGGACCGTGCGGAGCATGGTCTGCAGGAAGGGATAGGCACCATCCGAGGAGACCAGCGCCGAATTGCGGTGCATCCAGGTCTGCAGCCAGATCGAATCGATCGCATTGATATCCGTGGTCGGGTCGGCCTGATTGACAAGTCCGCGCAGGATCATGTCGGCGCGGTGCTGGTAGAGACCGGAGCCTTCCACCCAGGACGCCTGCGGCAGTTGCAGCCGGTTGGTCGATGCGAGGAACTCGTAGATGCGCTGATGGTCCGAGAGGCTGATATAGCCGACCTGCCAGGGTCGCGAGCGACGGAACCCAGGCACCGACGGATCGCAGATCACAGTGGTGGTCTTCTCATCGAGAAAAATATAGACGCCGCCGAAATGATTGGCCCAGAAGGCATCGTGACGGAAGACGAGCTGGTCCGGCACCAGCGCATTCTCGCGGATATCGCCGGTGATCTTCGCAAGCTCGACCATGCGGTTGAGCAGCGCATCGTCGGCCCATGCCGTCGGCACGGTCTTCAGCCGATCGACAAGTGAGCGTAGTTCAGCCGCCTTGCCGAGCATGTCCTCCGCCGACAGCACGCGAAAACGGACTTCGTTGATCGACAGGAGATCGTCGATATCGTTGACGACCGATACGGAGTCCTCGATCTCGCCATAGAGCGCATCCTTGATCGTCACAGCGTTGATCGCACGCCTGTTGGCGCCGAAAAACTCGTGCATCAGCGCCGCAGTGTTCGAAAAACTCGTGTGAACAACCGGCAACTCCTCCTGGTCCGGCGTCATGATGATGAAACGGCGGTTGACGCGATTGGGGTCGAGATAGTCGCGGTCGCCGAGTTCGTCGGCGATCTCGGGCGAAAAACCGGTCATGTCGATCTGGAAGGACGGCAGCGCCGTCGGGCGCAGGCCAAAACCATGCAACGCCTTGTTGTAACGCGCAATCAGATGCGGCTCGGAAATATCGAGCAGGCGCCCATAGATCAGTTCGGCTTCGAGGAGGCGTTTCATGCGGTTTGGTTGGACCTTAGCGAGGTTTTGTTATCTGTAGATATCGCGGCGATGCCCGATTTCGATGACCAGAACAACCAGACGACTGTCTTGGATTTTGCAAAGAATTCGAAAGTCTCCAACCCTGTAGCGCCAGAGGTCACCAAGTTTTGAACCATGCAAGGCCTGACCAAGCTGCCGGGGATTTTCGAGCGCCGTGATCCGGTGATAGAGAAACCCTGCAATCTGTTTCGCATCGGACTTGCTGATCTTTCGCAAGGCTTTATCGGCGGCGTCGGTGATATCAATCGTCCAGGCCAAGCTCTTCCATCACCTCTTTGAGCGGCCTCGTGCCGATTTCACCTCTTTCAATACCCTCCAAGACCCTTTCCGCGAGATAGATATCCTCAAGGTCCCCGAGATGCTCCTCGATCGCCTGCCGGATGTAGAACGTCGCAGTTCGCCCTGTGCGAGCCGCAAGCGCCTGCAATCTTTCATAGGTCTCATCAGGAAGACGAATTGCTGTTTGCCTGGTCATGATAATTGTCCATTTGGGATACGCGTATACCCATAGCACGACTGTCGCTTCATTGCCATAACAGGGGGAGACGACAGCGTGTCGTTTACCCCTGCCACCGCCCGTCCGCCTTCATCGCCTCGATCTCGCGCACCGCCTTCTCCCGCTGGCGTTCCCGGCGGATGATGTCGGTAACAGCCGCATCGTCGGATTTATCGGTGTAACGGAATTCGCTGTCGGCGTAGCGGTTGATTTCCTGCATGACCATCTCCAGCGTGATCGGCCCGCGCAGGGTTTCGATCATCGCTTTCTTCTCGTCATACCCCTTGTGCATGAAGGCCTCCGGCGTCGCAAACCAGTCGTCGGGCAGGTCCACGTCCATCGCTCGCATCTTGATCGCATCGGTGATGTTCTTGATCGCCCGGCCGGTAAAACGTGGCTCCGCTTCCTTGATCATGTGCAGGTAGGAGCCGACATCGGCGAGCGCTTCGATCTTGCCTTCTTCCTTCTCGTGCCGCTCCCAGACGGCCAGCAGCCCTTCCTCCTTCGGGCGGGCATGCTCGGCGTAGGATTGCGAGACCGCTTGTCTGATTTCCTGGCCGGCGAACAGCTGGTGTTCTCCGAGCGGGATCTTGTGGTTTTTGCCGACCAGCATGGCGAAGATGTCGATATAATCGCCTTCCGACTGCGGCCCATCGACAAGCCAGCGGGCACCGGCGCGCTGGCGCAATGCGTCATCGACGTTCTCCGGATAGTTGGAGAACATGCCAAAGGTGCAGTTGCCGCGGATCACCGTTGAGGCGCCTGCAAAGCTTTCCATCAACACCGCTGTCACCTCATGCTGGCCGGCGGAAGCGCGATCATCCGAACGCTTGGCCGCCACCTGATCGACATCGTCGACCGTGCCGAAGCCGATGGCGCGGGGGTTAATGACGTTATTGACGAATTCCTTGCAGTTCTGGCCGGATTTGCCCTGGTAGGACGAAATCTGGTCGACGCCGAAATTCTCGTAGTGGAAGGCGTATCCTGCGATCTCGCAATAATCGTTGAGCAAACCAGCCAGCATCTGGATCAGGATCGTCTTACCCGTGCCGGGCATGCCGTCGCCAATGAAGGTGAAGAGAAAGCCGCCAAGCTCGACGAACGGGTTCATCTGCCGGTCGAAATCATAGGCCATCAGCATCTTGGCGAGCTTCAGCGCCTGATATTTGGCGATATGATTACCGATGATCTCTTCCGGCTTCTTGAAGGTCATCACCAGCGGCTTGCGCTTGGCGCCGGGCGCGACATCGAAACCGTTCAGCGTGAAATCGTCCTGATCGAGCCGGATATGGACGTTTTCGAAACTGGCGAGACCTGTGAACCGCGCCTTGCGGCCGATCAAACCTTCGATAGCGAGACGCGCAAAGGCTCGTGCCCGGCTGGTCAAGGCAGCATCATCGGGAGCCCCGGCAATCGTCTTGTCGAGAGCCGAGATCATGCCTTTCAACGCATCCTGCGGCGTATCGAAGAGGAAGTCAGGCTCAGTTCCATCCTCGACAGGCTCGCCTTCACCGGCGAGCGTCGCGCCGAGATAGGCCGCGAAAGCAAATGCCGCGATATAGGCCGAGGCCGACAGAAGCGCCTTGAACTGTGTGGCGTCCTCCCCCGATAGCGGTGCCGTCGCATTGCGCGATTGCAGGCCCTCCAGATTGGTCTGGCGGGCAAACACATCGGCAACGGCAAGCGCCACCTGCAGGCCGCGCCGCGAACGGTAGAGCAGCGCATGCTGGGCGGGGGACATCAGCGGATCAGCGCTGCGCACCGACTGGATGGTTTTCGTCAGTTCGACTTCACGCGTGCGGCGTTGTCCGCCCGTCGAAACGGTGGAAACGAAGCGGCGCCCGGTGCCGGCCAGCGCCGTGCCAGCGGCCGGATCGTCCGCCTCCAGAATGATCAGCCGGGTAACAAGCCCTTGAGCCACGGCCTGATGCTTGATGATGTCGTCCTCGTGCAGCGTCGTCAAACCCGCGTTCAGTGACATTGCCCTAAACCTCGCTGATAACCTGGTTTCCGGAAATCACATGCACCTTGTAGTCGCCGAAGATCGCTGCGGCGTCGCCGGCGGCATAGAGTGCCTGATAAGCATCGTGCGGGACCAGCGCATGTTTCTCATAGGAACTGACGCCCATGCGCGTCGCTTCGAGATTGTCGGTATCGATATGGAATTCTTCCGATGCCGGCGTTGACGAGAAAAAGCCGCGCTGGGCGGGGCGCTCGGCCTTCGAAAAAACCTCCTGAACCGTCCAGGTCAGAAGCCACGCATTTTCCGTCTTGCGGACCTTGGACAGGATGTCGTTGATCTTGGCGTTGTTCTCGGTGATCCCAGCCGAATAGAACGGCCCGAGCACGATGCGCCGCAACTGCTTTGGATGCAGCTCGTCGAAATCCTTGTCGAGATTGGTGGCGATCGTCACCGGCGTCAGCGAATAGGCGCTGTTCTTCAGGGCGAAATCGTCGAAACTGCTGGCGAGATCCGGATTGAGCAACCCGCCGATCGGCAAGGGAATATCGGTCTCCGGGTTGAGTTTGCCGTCCGGCGTCACCAGAAGCTTGACGATCTTTTCGGACGAATCCTCGATGGTCGCCATGTAGATCATCGGCAGCGTGCTCGCGCCATCGAAGGCGCCCCAGCTGACGACGTAATAAGGCCGCATGGTCTTGGGATTGACGGCGACGCGGATCGTCTCGGGCAGAATGAAGGGCGAAAAAATATCCCCCTTGCCGATCTGCTCGAGATAGAGCCGTTCGGCCATGCGCGACTGCAATTCAGTCGGGAACGCCTTCTGCCGCAGGATGAAGTCGGCCATTTCCTGGCGCAAGGCGTCCGCGACGGGGATGCCCGACAATCGCTTTTCCGCCGACTGCCGGTCGTTTTCCAGTTCAAGCACATTCTGGAACACCGGAAAGCCGCTCTCCGCCCTGGAAATTCGGAATTGCTCGACGAAGCCGATGCGGTTTTCCCAGCACGAGAACGACGCTTTCAGCCGCGCCAGATAGGGCACAATCACCTCGCCGACCACCGTATTTCGGTAGAGCGGCGAGTTGCGGTCACCCAGAAAGATTTCCAACCCACCGAGCGCCGCCCGGATCGAGGCAAAATACTGGCCGACGGCACCTTCGGAAGCGGCGTTCATGACTGGTTTCCCAACAGCAATGCTCTGTATACGTAACGCCCCTCATCCGGCCCTCTTTGCTTGAGAAGACGGGCGGCCACCTTCTCCCCGTGAACGGGGAGAAGGGACGCGCGGCAAACTCCGCTATCCCCTCTCTCCGCATGCGAGGAGAGGGTTAGGGTGACGGGCTTCGTGACATGGTCGTCAGCCGGCATGCGCGAACTACTGCTTCACGTAATTCGCCGAATTGTGCTTGTCCATCACAGCCTGGAAGCGCCGGGCAAAGGCGTCATCCGCAAGCTTCTTGCGACGCTGTATATCCTGGGTCGAGAGCATGTTCTTCTCGTGCATTTCAAGGAGATCGCCGATGTGGCGCTGCGAGGCGGAGCCGATGCCGGCCATGGTTTCCTCGGCTGCCGTATCCACCTGGCTGCCGAGCGTGTTGATCTTGTGGGCGACATCCTGCTGAGCGGCGGTCTTCAACGAGTCTTCCAGCGCCTTGTAAAGCACGATGCGCTGCTCGGTATCGATCGTCAGCTTGTTGATCAGCGTGTTCTGCGCGGCGATCTGGTTGTTGAGCGAATCAACGAACGTCTGGAACATCGAGGTGTAGCGCTCGTATGTCTGGCTTTCTGCGAGCAGTTCCTGTTCCTTGGCCTGCTTCTCGTTATATTCGGTCGCCAGGACCGAGCGCTCGCCCTCGAGCTGGGTGCGGGAAATTTGGTCGGTGGAGGCAGCGATCTTGTTTTCGATGTCCATCAGAAGCGGGTTCAGTTCCTCGATCCGCTTCTGGGTTTCCTGCAGGTTCGCCATCGTGCCCTTCCGCCGCTCGATCACCTGCAGCAGGCTCGCTTCGGATGTCTTGTAGCGCTGGTCGAGAACGCCCTTCTGCTCTTTCAGAATGCCGACGATCGTGTCGGACTTGGCGAGCAGTTCCTGCAGATTGCCGGCGAGCGACATGTTGCGGACACGGTCGGTGCGCATGCGCTGCGCGCTCTGCTTCGAGAAGATGCCGATGAATTTTTCGTAGCCGGTATAGCTCTTCATGCTCTCGAATTCGGAGCCAAAGGCGTTGGTGGCGTCTTCCAGGCCGATGATCAGGTCGGCGATATTGCCTTCCATCACCTTCTGCTGGTTGATGACGTCCTGGATGCGGGCATTCTCGATGTCGAAGTTCGCATCGCCCAGCTTGGTGTCCGACTTGGCGAACTGGTCGAGCACGACGGCCGACTGATTCATCTTGCCGCGCATCTGTTCGACGATACCGCGAGTTTTCTCGATTTCGCTCTCAAAATTCTGAAGTGTCGCCATCGTTTTTCCCCCTGGTTGCTCCGGTGCAGACGTACCGCGCAGCTTAATTATTCAGTCGTGACATCAGCTTATATAATGGGAGCGACAAATTGAAGCACAAGCCCCAATTGCCGATTTTCAATCGCGCCGGCCTTCGACGGCTCCGCTGCCGGGCAAAGGCATGCCTATTTCGCAGCAGCCGCCTTCAGATAGGCAATGACGTTTTCGATATCCTGCGGTTTTTTCAAGCCGGGAAAGGACATCTTCGTGCCGGGAACCATAGCCTTCGGGCTCAGAAGATATTCCGAAAGCTCATCCTCGCTCCAGACCTTGCCATCCTCGCCGAAGGCCTTCATCGCACTTGAATAGCTATAGCCTGCAAAGGTCGCGACCGGACGGCCGATGACGCCCATCAGGCTCGGGCCAACGCGGTTCGTGGGCTCCGTCATGGTATGGCAGACGCCGCATTTCTTGAAGACCTGCGCGCCAGCCTCCGCATCGCCAGCGGCGTGGGCGAGGCCTGCGCCCAGACAGAGGGAAAGGCTGAGTGAAACGAAACGCAGAGACATGGGCAGCTTCCCCGAACGTGGACAGGATCGCCGCCATCATGGCACGGCGCAGCCACTCGGCGATAGTCCGCCTCAGCCTTCGTTCATGATGTCTTCCCAGTGGCGGCGGCAGTAGACGACGTATTTCTCGTTGCCGCCGACATCGACCTGAGCACCCTCGCGCACGACGTTGCCCGCTTCATCCATTCGCGCCACCATAGTTGCCTTGCGGCCGCAATGGCAGATCGTACGGACCTCCCGCATTTCGTCGGCAATCGCAAGCAGCGCCATCGAACCGGGAAAGAGCTTGCCCTGGAAATCGGTGCGCAAACCGTAGGCCATCACTGGAATGCCGATACGGTCGGCGACACGGGCAAGCTGCCAGACCTGATCCTCGCCAAGGAACTGCGCCTCGTCGACGAAGACACAGGCGATCGTCTCTTCGGCATGCAGGCGCGCCACCAGGGAATAGAGGTCGTCGGCATGTGTAAAGGCGATGCCGTCATCGCTCAGGCCGATGCGTGAAGACACCCGCCCCTTGCCCGCCCGGTCGTCGAAGGCGGCGATCAGGATCACCGTGCGCATGCCACGTTCGCGGTAATTGTACGACGCCTGCAGGAGCATGGTCGACTTGCCTGCGTTCATCGTGGCGTAGCTGAAATACAGTTTTGCCATGGCGTCCTCTTCTGTATGCTGTTGATTGTTCATGAACAGACCAAGCGAGGAAGGCCAGAGCACGAGCGCGAAAGTCACAGAAAATCGACTGCAAGCGCCAGAACATGAGCAATGCGACATCCCGCGTCGTTTTACGCGGGCGTGTCCGGCGAATGTCCCAATACACTTAGGGCCAACACCAGGGCGCTTGAATTGGCGGACATTTGGTGATTGGCTAAAATCATAAAAGGCAGGGGAATGATCACGATGACAAGACTGACATTGAAATTCATGCTGACCGCGGCCGTATCGCTGACCGCGCTGACGTCCGCCTATGCCGCCGAGCCCGAAAGCTGTGGCACCGTCCGGTTTGCCGATGTGGGCTGGACGGACATCACTGCAACGACGGCTACGGTTGCGTCGATCCTGAAAGGTCTCGGATACGAGGCCGATATCAAGGTTCTTTCCGTTCCGGTCACCTATCAGTCGCTGAAGAACAAGGATATCGACGTCTTCCTCGGCAACTGGATGCCGACCCAGGAAAATGACGTTCGTCCTTTCCTCGACGACAAGTCGGTTGAATCCTTCGGTCCCAATCTTGAGGGCGCCAAGTACACGCTGGCGACCAATGCCAAGGGCGCCGAACTCGGCATCAAGGACTTCAAGGACATCGCCGCCCATAAGGACGAACTCGAAGGCAAGATCTACGGCATCGAGCCCGGCAATGACGGCAACCGCCTGATCATCGACATGGCCGACAAGGACACCTTCGGCCTCAAGGGCTTCGAGGTGGTCGAATCCTCCGAACAGGGCATGCTCGCCCAGGTCGCCCGCGCTGAAAAAGACGGCCAGCCGGTGGTCTTCCTCGGCTGGGAACCGCATCCGATGAACGCCAATTTCAAGCTGACCTATCTTTCGGGTGGCGACGATATCTTCGGCGCCAACTTCGGCGGCGCGACGGTCTTTACAAACGTCCGCGCCGGTTACACCACCGAATGCCCGAATGTCGGCAAGCTGATCACCAACCTGAAATTCTCGCTTCCGATGGAAAACGAGATCATGGGCAAGATCCTCAACGACGGCAAGGATCCGGAAGCGGCTGCGAACGAATGGCTGAAAGCCAATCCGACGGCCATCGATCCCTGGCTTGCAGGCGTCACCACCAAGGACGGTGGCGACGGACTGGCAACTGTGAAGACAGCGCTCGGTCTCTGACCGGCTGACAAAAGGCGGGGAGAAGTCCCCGCCTTTTTTAAGCGCATCCGCTCCTATCATTGGCACCAAGAACCAGGCGATTTTCCGTGGAATGGCTAACCAATCCTGATCGACGCATACCCATCGGCGGCTGGGCGAAGAGTTTCTTCACCTGGCTGACCACTAACTTCACAGGCTTTTTCGACCAAGTTTCGGCGGTCCTTGCGGGCGTCGTCAATGTGATCCTTTGGATCCTGCAGACGCCGCACCCGCTGATCGTGGTCGCGGTCGTGGCAGGGCTTTCCTACTGGTTCCGCCGCTCCGTCGGGATCACGGTGTTCACGCTGCTGGGGCTGCTGCTGATCATCAATCTCGGCTACTGGAAAGCGACCACCGAGACGCTGGCGCTGGTTCTGGCAGCAAGTTTCGTCTCGATGGCCGTCGGCATTCCGCTCGGCATCGCTGCCGCCCGGCGCGCCTGGGTCTACGCGGTGATGCGGCCGATCCTCGACCTGATGCAGACGATCCCGACCTTCGTCTACCTGATCCCCGCCCTGGTGCTGTTTGGCCTCGGCATGGTTCCCGGCCTGATCGCTACCGTGATCTTCGCCATTCCGGCACCGATCCGGCTGACCCGCCTCGGCATCATCTCGACGCCGCCATCGCTGGTCGAAGCTGCCGTGTCGTTCGGCGCGACGCCCTCGCAGGTGCTGCGCAAGATCGAACTGCCGTTCGCCATGCCGCAGATCATGGCCGGCCTCACGCAGACCATCATGCTCTCGCTGTCGATGGTGGTCATCTCCGCTCTCGTCGGTGCTGCCGGCCTCGGTGTTCCCGTCGTGCGAGCTCTGAATACTGTCAACATCGCCATGGGCTTTGAGTCCGGCCTCTGTATCGTCATTCTCGCGATCATTCTCGACCGCCTGTTCCGCTCGTCCGATGAAGGAGAAGGCGCATGACCGATGCCGTCGTTTTCAAGAATGTCGACATCATCTTCGGCAACAGGCCGGAAGCCGCCATCGCGATGGTCGATCAGGGCAAGACCCGCGACGAAATCGGCGCGGCGACCGGGCTCGTGCTCGGTGTTGCCGATGCGTCGCTAACGATCACCGAAGGCGAAATCCTCGTGCTGATGGGATTGTCGGGATCGGGCAAGTCTACCCTCCTGCGCGCCGTCAACGGCCTGGCACCGGTGGTTCGGGGCGAAGTCCAAGTGAAAACCAAGCACGGGACGATCAACCCGTACAAGACCAGCGCCAAGTCGCTGCGTGACTTCCGGATGCACGATGTCTCGATGGTGTTCCAGCAGTTCGCATTGCTGCCCTGGCGCACGGTCGAGGACAATGTCGGCTTCGGGCTTGAGCTTGCCGGCGTGCCCGACAAGGAACGCAAGGAGCGTGTTGCCGAACAGCTGGAACTGGTCAACCTGACGAAATGGGCCAGCCGGCAGGTCAAGGAGCTTTCCGGCGGCATGCAGCAGCGCGTGGGCTTGGCCAGAGCCTTTGCCACCGGCGCACCGATCCTCCTGATGGACGAGCCTTTCTCGGCGCTTGATCCGCTGATCCGGACCCGGCTCCAGGACGAACTCCTGGAATTCCAGCGTCGGCTCAAGAAGACCATCCTGTTTGTCAGCCATGATCTCGACGAAGCCTTCCGCATCGGCAACCGTATCGCCATCATGGAAGGCGGGCGTATCATCCAGTGCGGCACGCCGCAGGATATCGTCAAGAACCCGGCCAACCAGTATGTCGCCGATTTCGTCCAGCATATGAACCCGATCACTATGCTGACCGCAATGGATGTGATGAGCCAGGGCATCAACCGCACCGACAGCGCCGCCGGCGTCTCGGCAACGGCCAAGCCGACGACGCCGTTGATCGACATCCTCGATGCCATGTCGCGCCAGCCGGGCAGCATCGGCGTTGTCGACAATGGTGCTATCGTCGGCACCATCAATGCGCAGAACGTCGTGGAAGGCCTAACCCGGCACCGCAACAAAAGTTGACCGGACACGCCTGAATGCCGCTATAAAATACGCCCGGAGACAACCACTCCGGGCGTTTCGCATTCAAACACGAGGCAAATCCGATGGCCGGCAAACCTTCAGTCCTGCGCGAGACCGACGATGATGCGCGCAAGCTGGCCCGCGAGATACTGCGCTCCGCCCGCAGTGCCGCCATCGCCGTCATCGAACCGGGAAGCGACGGGTTTCCGTTCGTCAGCCGCGTGCTTCTTGGCATCGATACCGACGGGACGCCGGTCATCCTGGTCTCCGCCCTGTCGACGCACACGCAGGCCCTGTCCGCCGACCGCCGCTGCTCGCTACTGACGGGTGAAATCGGTAAGGGCGATCCGCTCGCCCATGCGCGGCTGACAGTCCAGTGTGAGGCGGAAAGGGTTGAACGCAATAGCGTGGCTCATGGGCGCATCCGTGAACGCTTCATCCGCCGCCATCCGAAAGCGCAACTCTACGTCGACTTCCCGGATTTCGCGTTTTTCCGGCTGACGCCGCTGAAAGCCAGCCTCAACGCTGGCTTCGGCCGGGCCTATGCGCTTGACGGCGAGGATCTGCTCATCCGCTCTCCGGCGATCGATGATGTCGCTGCGATGGAAACTCGGGCAATTGATCACATGAATACGGACCATTCCGATGCGGCGAGCAAGTATGCAAAGCTCTATTGCAACGCAAAAGGCACCGGCTGGCGAATCTGCGGCCTCGACGCTGCCGGGGTGGATCTGGCTTCCGGTGACCAGTTGAAACGGCTGGAATATGAGAAACCCCTACAATCTGGGGGGGAACTACGAGAGAGGCTGGTGATACTTTACGGTTAACTAAGCCTCACCTACCCCGAATTCTTGCAGTAGGCAGTTGTCCTTTTATTCATCACGTCTAATTATCTCATATTCACATTCATAACCAAGCATGATGTGAACTTCGCATGGAGTACGGAATGCAAACGATCTCTCCCCAGAAACACGGCAAGGCTGAAATAGCTGCAGAGTTTCTGTCGGCCATGGCCAACCCCAAGCGTCTGCTGATTCTCAGTTCACTGGTGAACGAGGAAATGGCTGTCGGCGCCTTGGCAAACCAGGTCGGCCTCAGCCAGTCTGCCCTGTCGCAACATCTCTCGAAACTGCGTGCCCAGAACCTCGTCACCACCCGTAGGGATGCGCAGACGATCTACTATTCAAGCTCTTCGGATGCAGTCCTGAAAGTTTTGAAAACACTGAAGGACATCTACGGCGACGAAAGCAGCGCGATCGAAAAGATCGCACAGCGTCGTACCGCCTGACACGGTTCGGGGCCGCCTGTCGGCCCCGTCCTTTCAAGTGCTTCCTTTCCGTCCAAACCACCGCTGGTTTTGTGGGGCCGCAACACCAAGTCGCTCGGGAAAGGCTGCGCCGAACTTGCAGTGTCGCTGAGGCGGGTCTCCTTGGCGTTTACGCGCCTTTGAGACTTGGCGTGCAGTATCTGCGCCATGAACACCACAGCCCACAATCTGCCTCCAGCGCCGCCCCTGAAATGGGTCGTCCTTGGTACAGGCGCAATTGCTTCGACCTTTGCCGAAGACATCCGGTTGACTGGAAATGCCGAGCTTGTTGCGGTGTGCTCGCGGACGTCCGAAGCTGCGACCGCGTTTTCGCGACGCTTCGGTGGCCTTCGCATTGTTGCGGACATCAAGGCTCTGGCTGCGGATCCCTTGATCGACGCCGTTTATCTCGCCACGCCCAATACCGCCCATTTCGATCAGGCCCGGACGTTATTGAGCGCCGGAAAGCCTGTTCTTGTTGAAAAGCCGATGGTCATGACGGCAGCGCAGGCGCGCACGCTTGCCCAACTGGCCGCAGACAAACAGGTCTTCGCGATGGAAGGGCTCTGGACTCTTTTCCTCCCGGCAATCGACCGTGTACGCAGCCTGTTGGGCGATAACGCGATCGGCGCCATCACCGGAATCCGCGCCGAACTTGCCTATGCCAAGGCCTTCGACAGCAACAGCCGCTTTTTCTCAAAGGCGATCGGCGGCGGCTCGCTTCTGGACCTGGGCATCTATCCGGTCGCGCTGACGCTGGCGTTGTTCGGTTCTCCTCAGGCTGTCAGAGGGAACTGGCATGCTGCGCCCTCGGGCGTCGACATGTCGGCAGCGCTCAGGCTTGGCTATGACGGCTTCGAAGCGTCGATCTCCTGTGGCTTCGATCGCAATGGGGCCAATCGCTTCGTAATCGACGGCGAAACCGGTAGCTTGGCAATCGACGCACCGTTTCTGCGGGCAAGCCGCATCATCGTGACGAGAAATCGAATTGTCCATCGCCTTGCAACACCGCTCGGTTCCAGCCGCCTGTCCCGTGCGGTTGGAAAAATCGCGCGCAGGCTGCCCCTTCCCGGCCTAACGGTCCATGAACACGGATTTACCGGTAACGGGCTGCAGTTCGAAATCGAGGCCGCAAGCAAGGCCATAACAGAGGGGAAGCGCGAGCAGCCCCTGATGCCGCTTGGTTCCAGCATCGCCGCTCTCGGCATCATCGAAACCATCTTGGGACAGCCCGCATCATAGCGCTGTTGGCGTGTGATCCCGCTTGCCGGCGTTGAGCGCCAGCACGATATCCGTGAGATGCAACGCGGTCTCGCCGGAAAAGAACGGTTTGGTGCCAGTCTTCAGTGCGTCCGCCTGCACCGCGATGCCGCGCACGAAATCGATCTGCGATGGATAGGCCGGCAGGATGTTTTTCTCCGCGGCGCGCGGATAGGCCACGGGCTGTCCGGCGGTGAGACGAAACGGGAATTTCCGCTGAAACTGCCATTCCAGGCGCTCAATCAAACGATGGAACAGCGGCCGTCTGGCACCTGCCAATTCGACATGGATCGGTGAGCGGTTGTCCCAGAGATCGCGCACGACGATCGTTCCCTTATCGCCAACGATCGTCAGCGAGCGGTCTCGGGGTGCCGCGAGACCGCTGGTCAGACGGGCGACAAGGCCTGATTGGAAAGTCAGGCAGCCAACGGAGAAATCCGGCCCGAGAGCAAGCTCTTCGGTTCCCGGCCCCTTGTTCGGAAAGGTGAGCGCGGAAAAGGCCGCGACATTGGAGACAGGCCCGAACAGCGAGACGAGCCAGCTTGTCGCGTAACCCGCGTGCTCCAGCGTGCAACCGATTTCGAATTCGTGGACAGCCGGCCATTTCGCGCCGGAGCGACTGCGCCACTCCTGCCATTTGTCGAGGAAAACCGGCCCGTCCTCCATTTCGGCATAGGCAAGACGCGGCGTGCCTATGACACCTGAAGCAAGAATGTCGGCACAGTGGGCCTTGGCATCGCTGAGCGCATTGGCCGGCGCACCGGCAAGGACCAAGCCTTTGTCCGTCGCGAGTTCGACCAGTTCCCGCGCCTCATCCACTGTCATTGCCAACGGCTTCTCGCAATAGACATGCTTTCCCGCAAGCAACGCCGCCTTGTTGACCGCATGATGGCTTTCCGGCGGCGTCAGGTTGACGACGATGAGAACATCGGGGTTCGCCAAGGCCTCCTCGGCTGACGCAAAAGCGCGAACTTTCCAGTAGCCGCAAAACTGCTGCAGCCGGGCGGAATCGACATCAAAGACGCCGGCCAGCCGCAATTGCGGATGGTTGGCCAGCGTCGTCATGTAGTAGTCGGCAACAAATCCCGTCCCTATGAAAGCGATGCCAGTCTGTCCGCTCATCGCGCATCCGCCAGGAAGGATGCGATATAGACCAGCGGCGCGTTCCAGTTGATCGTCATCTCGTTCGTGCCCCAGGACATGATGTCGTCGATATAGCAGGCCTGCGGCCGGCAACCCTTGAGGCGCGCCTTGGCGACATCGTCGACCAGCGTGGAATTCGGCCCGCCTGCCAAGGTACCAACCGGGGGGTTGGGCAATGCGTCGTCGATCTGATGCGCATACCAACGGCTATGCTGGTTCTTCGCAAATACGCTACCGTAACCGGTGACATACGACATGTTCATCGCATTCCGCCCGAAGATGTAGTCCATGCTTTCACGCACGCTATCGAGAAACGGCCGCTCGCCCGACAGGTCATAGCCTGCCGAGACGACGATCATGTTCTGAAGGATAAGCTGGTTCGATCCCCAGTCGTAGCGGTTATCGGCCGGCCGATAGATGTGCCCGAACGGCTCCTTCTTCTGCAGGCCCATGAAGTTTTTGGCAGCGGACACCACCGATGCGCGGATCATCGCCCTGTCGTCTTCGGGAAGCTTGTCGCCATAGAGCGCCAGGTCGAGACGGCCAAGGCCTGCGACACTGCGCCAGTCGAAAGCGCCGATTACGGGAAAGACAGGTCCTGCCCAATAGAGTGAGGATTTCAGCGTTGTCAGGTACCCAGCCTCACCCGTGGTTATATAGAGTTCGGCGGCTGCCCAGTATGTTTCGTCGGTGATGTCGGTGTCCCCATAGTCGCCACCACCCTGATGGCCGTCCGAATCTGGCGCATAGAGCACCGGATTGGCGGCGGCAGCCAGCCAGGCTTTTTGAGCGGCGATGAGCAATCGCTGCGAAAACGCCTCGTCATACGGCGCAAAAAGCCGCGCGCCTTGCGCGGCCGCAGCCGCAAGGTTGAGCGTCGCGGCCGTCGATGGGCGATGCAGTGCCCGCAATTCCGGATCGAGATGCGGCAGCATCGGTACCTCGGTCCATTTCGTATCGTGAACCTTGTGGTGCACCATGCCGGCCAGTGGCTGACCGTCAGGCACCATCATCTTCATCAGGAATTCCAACTCCCAGCGCGCTTCGTCAAGGATGTCGGGAATGCCATTGCCGTTTTCGGGAATGCGCGACAGGCTGTCGCTCATCACCGGTGACGCACCCTTGCCGTAAACCAGACCGCGTTCGAAGGTACCGAGAAGCTGCGCCACGGCAATGCCGCCATTGACCACGTATTTGCCCTGGTCGCCGGCGTCGTACCAGCCGCCGGACACGTCGAGCGTATAGTCGCAGGTCCAGTCCTTGCCGTAGAGTTTTGCGGCAACCTTGCCCGTCAGGCAGGTGACCTGGGTATCGCCCCTGTTCGGACTTTCCTGCAGGTGACCGGCGGGGCGCGCATAAGCTTCGCCGGCAATATCCGCCCGGATCTCGATACCGCTGCGCTGCGGATAGAACCACGACAGCGCATCGACGCGCAATTTGCCGTAGACGTCGTGGCCGACGGAGAACGGATAGCTCTTTCTGTCGCCGACGATCAGACGGTACCCCTCGCCGGCGGTCGTAAAGGCTGAAAAATCGGCGATCTGAGTGTCTGCGCCAACCGTGTCGTCGAAACCGGCAGGCGCCGCTACGCCTTCCCCGACCACAATGCCTGCGGCATCTTCCAGCTTGAAGGCCAGCGGCTCGGGAGCATCCGACAGGATGGTCGCCCGCTTCGGTCCGTCGAGGAAATAGCCTGTCTGGTTGACCACCGCCGGCAAGGCGCGCATCGCGTCTTTCGCGGCCGGCGCTATCTCGTCAGACTTCGCCTCCTGTATCGCCACATCATCAAGGCAAACACGCCAAGGTTTTTCCGCCCCGCCCAGCTGGAAGATGATCTGGGCCGGCTCTGCTTCCGTCGCCCTGAAGACAGCCGAAAACTCAGCCTTTCCCGCTTTGGTCTCGGCATTGAAAGTTGCCTGCGCCGTCCAAGGTTCAGCATTGCGCTGAATCAGGACCGGGAAAATATGCGTATCCTTGGCTTCAAGCGCCATCGTCAGCCGATAGGTTGTGCCCGCCGCAAACTGCGGGTCGTTAACGCCCAACAACCGGTCCCACGGCTCTCCGCCGGCTTCGACATCCGCGCACAGTTTGCCGCGTTCGCGAGACAGCGCAACGCCGCCGGTGGCCCAGAATCCGTCCTGTCCCTTTTCAAAAGCACCATCGGCAATCAGGTTGGCCGCACTGGCCTGCCCGCAGAGGCAGACGAAAAGCACAAGCGCCAGGCTGGCTGGAAATTTTGGCAAGGTTTCTATCCTGAGCCCAGGTTTCGGGAACGCGGCGCCACTCTGCTGCAAACAGGTTAAACTTCGGAAAAGACTGGGTTGCAAGCCTTGTTTCCAAATGTTTCCGAGCGAGGAATCCTCGTCTTTTTGTCAACCTGGAACCCGCTTCGGTCGTCTCAGGCCAAGGCTTGACGCTGAAAGGCGCGCTGATAGTTTGACCATCAGGTAAAGATTCACCTCATCCACCTGGACTTGGCCGCCAGACAGAAAAGACGCCACGGAGAATATGATGTCGAACCGCCTCAATGCCACGCCCAACGACCTCAGCGCCTTCTGGATGCCGTTCACGGCCAACCGGCAGTACAAGAAAGAACCGCGCATGTTCGTCAAGGCGGAGGACATGCACTACACCACCCATGACGGCCGCCAAGTGCTTGACGGCACCGCGGGCCTGTGGTGCGTGAATGCTGGCCACTGCCGGCCGCTGATCACCGAGGCTATCCGTGAGCAGGCGGGTGAACTAGACTACGCGCCGGCTTTCCAGCTTGGTCATCCGAAGGCCTTCGAACTGGCCAACCGCCTGATCGACATCGCACCCGAGGGCATGGAGCATGTGCTCTACACCAATTCCGGCTCGGAATCGGTCGAGACCGCGCTGAAGGTGGCGCTCGCCTATCACAAGGTGAAGGGCCAGGGCTCGCGCACCCGCCTGATCGGCCGTGAGCGCGGCTATCACGGCGTCAACTTCGGCGGCATCTCCGTTGGCGGCATCGTTTCCAACCGCAAGATGTTCGGCACGCTGCTGACCGGCGTCGATCATATGCCGCACACGCACCTGCCGGAAAAGAACGCCTTCACCAAGGGCGAGCCGGAACATGGCGCCGATCTCGCAACCGAGCTTGAACGTATCGTCACGCTGCATGACGCATCGACCATCGCCGCGGTCATCGTCGAGCCGGTCGCGGGCTCCACCGGCGTTCTCATTCCGCCGAAGGGCTACCTGCAGAAGCTGCGCGACATCTGCACCAAGCACGGCATCCTGTTGATCTTCGACGAAGTCATCACCGGCTACGGCCGCCTCGGCACACCGTTCGCAGCGCAATATTTCGACGTCAAGCCGGACATGATCGTCACCGCCAAAGGCCTGACCAACGGCGTCATCCCGATGGGTGCGGTGTTCGTGACCGCGGAAATCCACGACGCCTTCATGAGCGGCCCCGAGCACATGATCGAGTTCTTCCACGGCTACACCTATTCCGGCAACCCGATCGCCTGCGCCGCGGCACTCGGCACGCTCGACACCTACCGCGACGAAGGCCTGCTCACCCGCGGTGCCGAACTCGCATCCTACTGGGGCGATGCGCTGCATTCGCTGCGGGACTGCCCGCACGTCATCGATATCCGCAATATCGGCCTGATCGGCGCGATCGAACTGGCGCCGATATCAGGCGAACCGACCAAGCGTGCCTTCTCGGCCTTCCTCAAGGCCTATGAAAGCGGCTACCTGATCCGCACCACTGGCGACATCATCGCGCTGTCGCCGCCGTTGATTATCACGAAGGCACAGATCGACGAGTTGATCGATGGCATCCGCAAGGTGCTGATCGCGAACGCGTAAATGAGCAAGATTTAGCCGTTACTCACATGAAAACCGGGCCGAAATCAACGTTTCGGCTCTGTTTTGCATGAGTAGTGACTAAACAATAGGCGATCCGCCTAAAAATCCAGCTTGCGAAATCCGCGGCCACTTCCTACACGATTGCAATGGGATTTATCCGTCCGCGAGAGACGGAAGCCCAACGGGCTCGACTTGCTTTGATGGATCGGCTGGGCTGCTCCGTCGAAGAACGGTGATAGTGCCGGTATGCGGGGAACCAACCCACCCAAGGAGATGCAAAATGAATTTCAAGACACTGACGGGCGCCACCCTCGCCGCCACGCTGGCCTTCGCACCGCTGGCGCATGCCGAGATCGTGATCGGCCTGATCGCGCCGCTGACCGGCCCGGTCGCTGCCTATGGTGATCAGGTCAAGAACGGCGCCCAGGTCGCCGTCGACCAGATCAACAAGAACGGCGGCATTCTCGGCGAACAGGTCGTGCTGAAACTGGCGGACGATGCGGGTGAACCCAAGCAAGGCGTTTCCGCCGCAAACCAGATCGTTGGCGAAGGCATCCGCTTTGTCGTCGGCCCGGTCACATCCGGCGTCGCGATGCCTGCATCCGACGTGCTCGCCGAAAACGGCATCCTGATGGTCACGCCGACAGCGACCACGCCGGACCTCACGAAGCGCGGCCTGACGACAATCCTGCGCACCTGCGGCCGCGACGACCAGCAGGCCGAAGTCGCGGCGGCCTACGTGCTGAAGCAGTTCAAGGACAAGCGCATCGGCATCCTCAACGACAAGGGCGCCTACGGCAAGGGCCTCGCCGACGCCTTCAAGGCAACGCTGAACGCTGGCGGCGTCACCGAAGTCTTCAATGACGCCCTGACTCCCGGAGAGAAGGACCTGAGCGCGCTCACCACCCGTCTCAAGGCCGAAAAGGTCGATGTGCTCTATTTCGGCGGCTACCATCCCGAGGCGGGCCTTCTTGTGCGCCAGCTCCATGATATCTCCGCTCCGATCCAGATCATCGGCGGTGATGGCCTTTCCAACACCGAATTCTGGAGCATCGGCTCGGACGCCGCTGCCGGCACAGTGTTCACCAATGCCTCGGACGCGCTGAAGAATGAGAGCTCCAAGGCAGCCGTTGCCGCCCTCGAAGCTGCGAAAATCCCGGCAGAAGCCTTCACGCTGAACGCCTTCGCAGCAGTCGAAGTGATCAAGGCTGGCATCGAGAAAGCCGGAAGCGCCGAAGACGCAACCGCCGTTGCAGCGGCGTTGAAGACCGGAGAGCCGATCAAGACCGCTATTGGCGATGTCACCTATGGCGACACCGGCGATCTGACATCGCAGAGCTTCTCGCTCTACAAATGGGAAGGCGGCAAGATCGTCGCTGCGGAATAGTCCGGATTGCTATCCAGGGATCAGGCGCTTCGGCGCCCGATTTCATTTTGGGCAGCAGCCCTCGCGAACTGCTCAGCCAATACCCACAACCCGCGCAGTGATTTCCGTCTACCGCCTATGCAATGGCGCTTGGCAGCGTCTTCTCTAATCGGCGGGG
>UCML01000031.1:0-69589 GCA_900473675.1 Hyphomicrobiales bacterium
CCCCTGATGGGATCTCAAGGCGGCGAAGAAAACAACTCTAACCTTCATGGTATGACATGCGGTTAGATTCTTTCAAAACCTCCGAACGATGCGCACTTGTGCCTGATCGTCCCGTTCGCAAGTCTGAGGTGGGCCTTCCAATCCACGCCCAGACCACGATGCTCGCACCGTCGACCGATAGGGCCACGCGCATTGCCTCGCGGGCACGGTAGAGGTTGAGGACACGGCCGGAAATGTCTTCTCCATTGCGCCGGGGGATATCTACGTGCTCGACAAGCATTAACTGCGCGGTGGCCGGGATGAGGACCTGATCCACGTCAGCATCTTCAACCCGCCGCCGAAGGGCACCGAACGGCGCGCCTGGATGGCAGCGAAGGCTCTAGCCGACCATGTACGACGAGCAACGCACTTCGGACAGCGTGATAAATACCCACCACAACTCGCCGCCACCGCCCCAAATACAGCAACCAAAAACCGCCGGAGCGAACTCAAAATTGGATAAAACTTGGGGGCAAGGTCACTTTGGGGATCATGAATCCGATAGACTGCAACTCGCTTTATCTCAACGACGTCCGATATGACGACATAGCGATAACCGTCCTATTGCGTTCCTTGCTCGGAATCGATTTGGAGAAATGATGCAATAGAAACAAAAAAGGGTCTCCAACAAAGCAGAGACCCTGAGTTTTGAAGGTATCAACCTCCAGAGGGGAACGGTTGAAAAAGATGGACCGGGAGGAGAGGTGCCACCGCCATTTTCAACCATCGCCAGTTTGCGCGATACCGGAAACACAAACAACGAATGGCGTCCTTCTAAAACTCCGGAATTAAACGTTTCATCCAAAGTCCAATCCCAACCTGCAATTTTGTACTCAGCGCAAAACTCGCTGGCGCTGATCTGGGCTTGCTCTTTGTTGCGCCTCGCCGATCGGGAGCGATCCGATTTTTCAGTGCTGCAGCTGAGAAAACGCCGCTGAAATATTGTCGGCAATCATTGAAAATTGAAATATTTTTACTCCACAACGTCTCTTCGAACAGGTCTTATCTGTCTGGTCCCGCAACGCCATGGGTGGACACCAGGTGCGATTGAAATCTGCGAAGAATGAGGCAAGTTCCATCAGGATCGCCGATTATGGCGTCGATATCCTGTGGGATAGGCTCTGCAACGAGGCGCACGCGGCGATCGACAATGACCTGCTGCTGACCCGCTCGATGAATTTGGCCATCCTCTATCATCGGAGTTTTGCCGACGCTCTCGCACACCGCATCGCGCAGAAGCTGGCGAACCCTGACATAAACCAGGAAGAGCTGATTTCTATTATTCGTGAAGTCTTTCACAGCGATCAGCATATCGTCTCATCGGCAAAGGTCGATCTCGAAGCCATTCGCGACCGCGATCCCAGCAACGCCGAAATTCTGACGCCATTTCTGTACTTCAAGGGGTTTCTGGCACTGCAAGGCCACAGGGTCGCGCATTGGCTCTGGCACCACAACAAGGTTCATATGGCCCGCCACATTCAAAGCCGCATCTCGGAGGTCCTGGGCGTCGACATTCATCCGGCCGCCCGGATGGGCCAGGGGATCATGCTCGACCATGGCAGCGGCCTCGTGATCGGCGAAACCGCGGTGGTCGAAGATGAAGTTTCGATTCTTCAGGACGTGACGTTGGGCGGAACGGGCAAGGAAACCGGAGATCGTCACCCGAAAATCCGTCGTGGCGCGCTGATTGGCGCCGGCGCCAAGATCCTTGGCAATATCGAAGTCGGGATTGGTGCCAAGGTCGGGGCGGGCAGCGTTGTCGTTTCACCGGTGGCGGCTCACACCTCCGTCGCCGGAGTGCCGGCGCGGCTGGTCGGGAAGCCGAGTTCCGATCTGCCGGGCATCAGCATGGAGCAGACGATCACAGAACCCGAATACGTGATCTGATCGAGGCCTGCGGGATTTAAGCCTTTGGGCGTTGCAAAGCGTTTCCGTGGCCCGAAAAAACTCCCCAAGTCCTGGTCCCCGCTTTCTAAGAAGGGACCAGTTTGATTGTCTCTCGTAACGATTGAGTGCCGTGGTTACAGCAGATCCGCATGGTGACGCCGGGCAACGTCGGGATGCGATCGCAGGCGGCTTTTCAGATTGTTCTGGCCGACTTCGCGGAAGATCGGATTAAGCGGATCGACTGTGATGCCGCGTTCCTTGCGGCTTAGTTCCTCCGGCAGTTCGATAACCGGCACGACCGCATCGTAGCGGGCTCCGAGGAAGAACGGCACGGAGAAACGCTCCGAGCCGGCCGGCGGAGCAACGACGTCGTGGACGTCGGCGCGGACGTAGCCGTTCGTCGCGAGTTCGAGAAGCTCGCCGGTGTTGATGACGAAGCTGCCCGGCAGGGGCGGTGCATCCAGCCAGACCCCTTCTTCCGTGCGCACCCGCAGGCCTGGCGTGCTGTCCTGCAGGAGCACAGTGACCAGCCCGCCATCCTTGTGGGCACCGACGCCCTGTTCGCTCTCGGCGACATCGCGGCCGGGATAACGGACGATCTTTAAAAGCTGGGTCGGCTGCGGCTCGTAGAGGGCTGCAAAGATATCCTCGGCCTGACCGAGCGCAATGCCGATTGCCTTGAGGATATCAATGCCGACGCGCGTGACTTCCGCCTGATAGCGCAGCAAAAGAGGCTTGAGTTCCGGCAGCGCCGACGGCCATTGGTTCGGTCCGATGAGGCGCTTCCAGGCGGGGGTATCCGGGGTCAGCTCGACGGCTTCGGATTCCGTGTTGACGTCGATCTGTTCGCGCCAATCCTGCTTGCCCCGCGTATGCTCAAGGCCGGCCCGGTTATAACCGCGGAAATGCGGCGAGTTGACCATTTCGATCTCCAGCTTGTCCTTCTCCGGCAGGGCGAAGAAGCGCTTGGCAGCAGCAAAGACGTCGGCGATTAATTCGGCCGGCACGCCATGGCCGACAAGATAGAAGAAGCCGTGGTCGTGCAGGACGCGGCGCAGGTCGGCGACGAATTCGAGGCGCGATTCCGGCGACGCATTGAATCGGGAGAGATCGAGGATGGGAAGCTGGACCGCCGATGTGTGGATGCTCATAAAAGTCTTCCTGCTGGATGTTCGGGACATGAGACGGTCCCGTGAAGCAAGGAAATATATATTCTGTAGATTATATGATCAAAGATTTCAGAGCCGGGCGATTTCGATGTTTTGAGAATAAATTTGCGACAGGCAAGGAGCGAAGAGACAATCCATCCGGCTGTTCCTGCGGCCCTGGAACTGTACCGGGAGATTGATCACCAAGCATCACCGCAAGCTCCTAACACTGGACTCTCATTCGTCGGTGACGATCGCATCGACGCGCCCACAATCCCATGAGTATCAACGGTGTCTTCGACCAGAGTGCTTGCGTGGATTACCAAGCTCTCTCAGGCAAAATTCAGCCACCTCAATGGTTGCCAGCCAAATTTTTTTTGCAATCGCGATCACCGGTAGTCTGTCATTGCTGTAGTCTATTAACTTTATAGAGAATAATGCCCACTCTTCTCTTCGATAGCGAGGATACGGGATCTTTGCTCTGCAGATATGAGGACATGATGAGCTTGCTGAGGCATTTTGACCGACTTCAAACAATGAGAGACCAACTGGAAGCAAAGCTGGACCTCGACGATGCCGGCTTCTCAGGAAGTGGTGGCATGGACTATCGGACACGACGTGACCTGCGCGAGCGCATCTCCGAAATTTCGGAGGAGATATTCGCGTTGGAGCAGCGTTCCCGCCACTTCCAGAACTGACGACGAATTACAGTCGGGGAAAACCAAATGACGCCTACCTTAATCTTGCCCGGTTTGAACGGATCCGACGAGGGACATTGGCAGCGGTTCTGGCTCAAGGATGATGCGAATAGCCTTCTGGTCGAGCAGGATGATTGGACATCCCCGAAGGTTGAAACCTGGACAAAACGCCTTGAGCAGGTCCTTCAGCAGGAGGGCCCGGCCTATATCGTGGCGCATAGCCTTGGTTGTTTGCTGGCTGCAAGGTGCGCGGACGGTCCCTACGCGCGGCTGATCAAGGGCGCTTTGCTCGTCGCGCCGTGTGATCTGTCCACCACGGAGAAGCTGCACCCCGGTGCCATTCATTTTGGCCGGATGCCTACCCGGGCTCTTCCGTTTCCAACGATCACGGTTGGAAGTTTGAACGATATCTACATGCCCCTCGAAAGCCTGTCGCTGTACGGCCGCCTATGGAAGACGGAGATTAGAAATCTCGGACAAGCGGGTCATATCAACATCGAAAGCGGTTTTGGCAGATGGACCGGCGGTTACGGATTACTGTCCCTTTTGAAAAGGAAAGCGAGAGCTCACAGCCATTCCGACCACAGCCTTTCGCAGGGCGGTGGAGCCCTTGACGTAGAGACGATCAATCTCGGCAAGCTACATTGAGAAAATTATTTCTATAAATTCTATAGAAATAGACTTTCCGGTTTTCACGTCCATGGCCTTTGCCCGTAGGCTTGTCCCCTCATGTCAATGGCTATGCCAACAGAGGGGATGGATATGGGCTTGTTTCGTTCGGCAATCATTGGTGTCGCGGCGGCTTTGAGTTTCGGGCTGACGTCAGCCCAGGCAGCTGATCTTACGGAGATCAGGATCGACTGGGCCACCTACAATCCGGTCGGGCTTCTCCTGAAAAAGGAGGGCTTGCTGGAGAAAGAATTCGCCAAGGACAATATCAGCGTCCGTTGGGTGCAGTCAGCGGGCTCAAACAAGGCGCTGGAATTCCTAAGTGCCGGGTCGATCGACTTCGGCTCGACCGCAGGCGCTGCGGCGTTGATCTCGCGGGTCAACGGCAACCCTATCAAATCGGTCTATGTCTTTTCGCGCCCCGAATGGACGGCGTTGGTGACCCGCGCCGACAGCGCAATTTCCTCTGTTGAGGACCTGAAGGGCAAGACGATCGCGGTGACACGCGGGACGGATCCGCACATCTTTCTCGTTCGTGCTCTGGCGGATGCCGGCCTGAAGGAATCGGACGTGACACTGGTGCTACTGCAGCATGCCGATGGCAAGCTGGCGCTCTTGCGCGGCGATGTCGATGCATGGGCTGGTCTCGATCCCCTGATGGCTTCGGCGGAAGTGGAAGAGAAAGCGAAGCTGTTCTATCGCAAGCCGGAAAACAACTCATGGGGCGTGCTCAACACCACCGAGACCTTCGCCAGCGAGCATCCGGACATCGTCAAACGCGTCATCGCCGCCTATGAGCAGGCGCGGACCCAGGCGATTGCCGATCCCGCGGCATTGAAGGCAGCGCTGGTCGAAGCGGCGAAGCTGCCAGACGAGGTGATCGCCAAGCAGCTCGAACGCACGGATATCTCCCAGCCGACGATCGGCGATCTGCAGCGCGACACGATCTCGAAGGCGGGTATCGCCTTGCAGAGCGCCGGTGTCCTTCCAGCCGATGTGGATATTCAGAAGGTTACGAACGAGCTGATCGACGACAGTTTTGCTGTCGGGAAAACGCAGTAAGGACGCAATAGCATCGTCATGGCGGATTTGGCCGAAACCGGCATCAAAGCAGGGACAAAGGCGTCGCGTTCAGTCGCGGCGTCCGCGTTTTATGGAACAAGCCGCCAAGCGATGGCCGCTATTATCGTGCCTGCCTTGGGGTTGCTGTTCTGGGAGGTTGCGGTCGCAGCTGGCTGGTTTTCCGGCCGTCTCATGCCGCCGCCGTCCAGGGTGCTGGCGACCCTGTGGGCGCTTTTGAAATCCGGCGAATTGTTCACCCACATCGGCATTACGACTGTGAGGGTGTTTTTCGGATTTGTCCTCGGCACTGTCACGGCCACCATTGCGGGCGCCGTGACAGGCTATTTCGGACTTGTGCGCCGCCTGATCGACCCGTCGCTTCAGGCGTTTCGCTCCATTCCGTCAATCGCCTGGGTGCCCCTGTTCATTCTCTGGTTCGGGATTTTCGAAGCATCGAAAGTGGCGCTGATCGCTGTCGGTGTCTTCTTTCCGGTCTATCTCGGTGTATCGGGCGCCATTTTGTCGGTTGACCGCAAGATCGTTGAGGTCGGGAGGATCTTCCGCCTATCCGGCTTTACCCTGGTGCGGCGGGTCATGATGCCGGCAGTCTTTCCAGCCTATGTGATCGCCTTGCGATCGGGGCTCGGTCTTGGCTGGATGTTCGTGGTCGCCGCGGAATTTATGGGGGCATCGGAAGGGCTGGGCCATCTTCTTGTCGATGGTCAGCAACTGGGCAAGCCCGACCAGATCATGGCCGCCATCATCACCTTCGCCGTCATAGGCAAGGTGACCGACACTCTGCTTATCGCGGCAACGGCGCCTTTCCTGACGTGGCAGGACAGCTACAGGCGCGGGGATTGAGCCGATGCTGACGCTGCGAAATCTGGGAAAAACCTACGCAAATGGCGCACGCGCGCTCGAAGGCTTCTCGCTCGATCTGGCTCGAGGCGAAATCGTCGCCGTGATCGGCGGCTCCGGCTGCGGCAAGAGCACGCTTCTGCGGTTGGTCAGCGGTCTTGAAACGCCCACGCGCGGAACCGTCGAACTGAACGGTGAGCCAGTCAGCCAGCCGCATCCGCTGATCAATCTTATCTTTCAGGAACCACGTCTTCTGCCTTGGCTGACGGTCGCAAACAATATCGGTTTCGGCCTTGCCGAACTCGACGGAGACGATCGCCGTCAACAGGTCGACGCTGCATTGAAAAAGGTCGGACTGGGGAAACTTGGCCACCGTTGGCCGAAGGAATTGTCCGGCGGCCAGGCCCAAAGAGTGGCGATCGCCCGCGCACTGGTCACCCGGCCGGAGGTGCTGCTTCTGGATGAGCCTTTCTCGGCTCTGGATGCCTTCACGCGGGCCGATCTGCAGGACCATCTGCTCGACATCTGGTCGGAAACTCGCCCGACGCTCATTCTCGTCACGCACGATATCGATGAAGCCCTTGTTCTTGCGGACCGTATCATCGTCATGCGGCCATGGCCGGGTCGTATTCTCGATGAAGTCAAGATCGACCTGCCAAAGAAACGCGATCGTGCGTCCGTGTCTTTCGAGGCTGTGAAAAGACAGCTACTCACCTCGCTCACTGCATCCCTCCAGCCGTCCTGACAGTCGGCTGCCGGGAGGAAACGCGCCGAAAATAAAGCCGGCTCTTTTCCAAATGGCGTCTCACAGGCGGTTTTTTCAGAATTTCAAAATATTCTAGAAAATCCATTCTTTTAATAGCTTATTGTCATACTTATCACTTCATGGCACCGCGCTGATCGAGCGGGGTGTCTTGAGCCCGATGGAGATTGATGGACAATGCGCAGACTGGGATATGCCCTGAAACTCGGCATCTTGATCGCGGGCCTTTCGGCCACGACCGCGCTTGCCGGCGAAACACTGGACCGCGTGCGTGACAACGGCGTCGTCGTCGATGTGGTCGTCAACGACTACCCTCCCTTTGGCTTTATCAACGACAAGAACGAACTCGACGGCTTCGACGTCGATGTGGCAAAGGCTTTTGCCGACAAGCTGGGCGTCAAGCTGAAGCTGGAGACGCCGGGCTGGGAAACCATCATCAGCGGCAAATGGGCGGGGCGCTGGGACATCGCGATTTCGTCAGCAACGCCGACCGAAGAGCGGGCGAAGGTCGTGAATTTTCCGGTGATCTATTACAGCGTTCCGGCGGTTCTGGTCGTCAACAAGGACGAACAGACCATCAAGTCGATCGCCGACATTTCCGGAAAGCGCGTCGGCGTTGGTACGGGGTCATCCTACGAGGCGTATATCAACCGCAACTTCGTCATTCCGGGAAAGCCGGCAATTACGTTCCCTTTCAACGACGTACAGGCAGTACCGGGTGACGAGACCGTAAACTTTCAGAACCTCGCCCTCGGTGCCGGTGTGCGCCTCGATGCAATCGTTGCCTCGCTCGGCACGGCGCAGGGCCAGATAGACGCCACTCAGAAACTGAAAGTTCTGGGTAATCCGCTCTTTGCCGAGCCCAATGCCGTGGTGACAGACAAGGGCGATCCGGAATGGGACGCCGAGGTCAAGCGGGTGATCACCGAACTCAAGGGTGACGGAACGCTGGCCAAGATATCCGAAAAGTGGTTCGGCGTGGACATCACGAAATATGCCGAGTGAAACCGGTTCCGCCGGGGTTGCGGACAGCCTGGGAGCGGCGATGACCCTACCGCCCTTCAAGTCGAGCATTGCTGACTTCCGCAGGAAGGTGTGGCTGACGTGGGCGACGCTGCTTGTCTTGCTCGGTGCCGCACTTGGCAATTTCGGGCTCGATTTCGGGCTGATCGGCCAGAAGTTGCCGTTCATGCTCGGTTTGCACCTGTCGCCTGATGGCTTTGTCCAAGGGGTCGTCCTGACGCTGCTGGTGACGGCCGTTTCGATGGTTTTTGCCATGCTCATGGCAGTGCTGACAGCGCTTGGGCGCCTGTCGTCAAACCCGGTTGCATTCGGGGTTGCGACGTTTTACGCCTCCTTCTTTCGCGGCACGCCGTTACTGGTGCAGGTGCTTCTGATCTATCTGGCGCTGCCACAGTTCGGGATCATCCTGTCCGGCTTCACCTCGGGTATACTCGCGTTATCGCTCAATTACGCCGCCTATCTCGCCGAGACGATCCGCGCAGGCATTTCGTCTGTACCGCCCGGACAGCGGGAAGCGGCGATGGCGCTCGGTCTGTCGAAGACGGCGATCGCCTGGAAGATTGTCGCGCCCCAAGCCATGCGTGTCATCATACCGCCCGCGGGGGCGCAGTTCATCTCCATGCTGAAGGATTCGTCGCTGGTGTCGATCATGGGCCTTTGGGAGTTGAACTTTCTTGCCCAGTCTTACGGCCGTGCCACCTATCACTACATGGAAATGCTGCTGACGGCGGCGGTTATATACTGGATGCTCTCGATCGTGCTCGAACTCGTGCAGCATCAGCTTGAAATCAAATTCGGACGTGGCCACGCAGCCAGAGGTGCGTGATGGAGAACAAATGACCAATACAGATAAGAGTTTCACCGTTCTGGATGGCGGCATGGGCCGCTTGCTCGAACGTCTTGGCGCGCCGTTCCGCCTTCCGGAGTGGTCGGCCCTGTCGCTGATCGAGGCGCCGGAATTCGTAACGCGGGCGCACACGGCCTATGTCGAAAGCGGCGCCGAAATCATCACCACCAATTCCTACGGGCTCGTGCCGCATATGATCGGCGAACAGCGCTTCGAGGCGGAAGCCCGGACGCTTGCCGATCGCGCAGGGCGAATTGCCAGAGACGTGGCTGACAGTGCGCCGCACAAGGTGCTGGTCGCCGGCTCCCTTCCGCCGCTCTTCGAAAGTTACCGGCCTGGCAATTTCATCGCGGAAAAAGCACCGCGCATTCTGGAAAGCCTTGTTGCCGGTCTCGCACCGCATGTCGACCTCTGGTTGATCGAAACGCAAAGCTCGACGGTCGAAGCGCTGAGCGCGCTTGAGGCGGTACGGGAAACGGGACTTCCGGTTTACGTCTCCTACACGTTGAAGGACGAAGGCGGACGTATCGGTCCGCCGGAGCTTCGTTCGGGCGAAGCTGTTGCCGAGGCGGTCGCCACCACCCTCAAGGCGGGCGCAAGCGGGATATTTTTCAATTGCAGCCAACCCGAGGTGATGAGCGAAGCCATCGTTGCCGCGCGTCGCGTCATCGACGGAACGCAAAATTCGTCGATCGCCCTTGGGGTCTATGCCAATGCCTTCCTGCCGGAGCCTCCCTCCGACGAACCCTATGCGGGCATATCTGAAATCAGGTCGGATCTCGATCCGGCGAACTACCTGAAATGGGTTCAGCGCTGGACGGAACAGGGGGCGACGGTTGTCGGCGGATGCTGCGGTATCGGCCCGGAACATATCGCCGCGATCAGCGCAAGCCGTGAGCCTGTCCAGACCAGCGAATGAGCCGTGCGGCTCCAGCGCAAAAGTAAGCCGGTGATCTTCTGCTCCCGGTTTGCCCAGGCCGAGCGGGTATTTTTCTCTTCCCTCCAGCCTGCGTCCGAATTTGCTTTCTCCAATCTGGGCGATTATTAGCAATCGCTGGCCTTTAAAATCTATAAAAACCATAGAATATAAGTTGTAAATAAATCGGGACGAGCGCATGAACATCATAGGTCTGTCTGGCAATGTGAAGCGGCCATCGAGAACGGCCTCGCTGGTGGAGACAATTGTTTCCACCGCAAGGGATCGATTGAGGGCCGAAGGTCATGTCATCGAACTGGTCGATGCAGCACCCGTACTGTTCCGCGCGCTTCGCTCCGACCAACTGGACGCTGAGGGCAGGGCGATTATCGATGCGGTCGAGGCGGCCGACGTTCTTGTCGTGGGCTCGCCGGTCTATCGGGCGTCTTACACGGGCGCTCTCAAGCACCTTTTCGATCTGGTCGATTATCGCGCGCTGACCGGCAAACGCGTCATCCTGGCGGCCACCGGCGGCACGCCGCTTCATGGCCTGATGACCGAGCATCAGCTGCGGCCGCTGTTCGGGTTCTTCAACGCGTTGACGTTGCCGACGGCAGTCTACGCCACCGAGGCCGATTTCGCCGACTACGGCATCGTGAACGCAGCCGTCCGTGACCGTATCGAGCGCGCCGTTTCGGAACTCGCGCAGATCCTGCCTGCCGCAGATGCAAACGCGACCGCAGGTGTTTCCAGCCATCGTTCGGCCCGCGTTGCCGCGAACGCATAGCTTCATTGAAGAGGGAGATCACAATGTCTTACGTCAACAGAGATCCGGTCAAATTCGCCTATTGGGTTCCCAATGTGTCGGGTGGACTGGTCATCTCGAACATCGAGCAGCGCACGAGCTGGACGATCGAATACAATCGCAAGCTGGCGCAGATCGCGGAAGCGAGCGGCTTTGACTATGCGCTGAGCCAGATCCGGTTCACTGCGGGCTACGGTGCGGAATTCCAGCATGAATCCGTGTCCTTCAGCCATGCCCTCCTGGAATCGACCACGACACTGAAAGTCATTGCCGCCATTCTCCCAGGTCCATGGAACCCGGCGCTTGCGGCCAAGCAGATCGCCACGATCAACCACCTGACAAATGGTCGCGTTGCGGTGAATGTCGTCAGCGGCTGGTTCCGGGGCGAATTCCATGCGATCGGCGAGCATTGGCTCGATCACGACGAGCGTTACCGCCGGTCGGAAGAATTCATCCGCGCCCTGCGCGGTATCTGGACCCAGGATAATTTCTCGTTCAGCGGCGACTTCTACCGCTTTAACAATTACTCGCTGAAGCCGAAGCCGATCGATCCCCAGCCGGAAATCTTCCAGGGTGGCTCGTCGCGGGCTGCGCGCGACATGGCATCGCGCGTCTCCGACTGGTACTTCACCAACGGCAATACGCCGGAAGAAATCCGCAAGCAGGTCAACGACATCCAGGGCAAGGCAGAGGCCAACGGCCATTCCGTGCGCGTCGGGGTCAACGCTTTCGCCATCGTTCGCGAGACAGAGGAAGAGGCAAAGGCCGTTCTGGCCGAGATCATCGAGAAGGCTAATCCGGAAGCCGTGAATGCCTTTGGCCACGAGGTCAAAAACGCCGGAAAATCATCGCCGGAAGGCGAGGGCAACTGGGCGAAGTCTTCCTTCGAGGATCTGGTCCAGTACAATGACGGTTTCCGCTCCAACCTGATCGGCACGCCGGAGCAGGTGGCAGAACGGATCGTCGACCTCAAGCGTGCCGGCGCCGACCTCATCCTCCTGGGCTTCCTGCATTTCCAGGAAGAGGTCGAGTACTTCGGCCGCCATGTCATTCCGCTGGTGCGGGCGATCGAAGAAGCCGAAACCGCAACGGCCGTCGCCGCGGAATAGCACATCCACGACATCGGCGGCCGGGAAGCCGGCCGCCATCCGGAATGACACAACCGCAGGGTCCATCGTGATCCTGCGGGAGGGATCTTGTACGCCAGACAGTCGGTCGGTTGCGATGCGATGCTGGAAAGAGGGACATGCACGCAATGACGTTGGCTTTTGGAGCGCTTGGTTCGGCGCCATTTCCGCCCGACATACAGGAACATCTGGCTGGTCGAGATTTGCCTCCGCCTCGCGAGAACGGCATACGGGATACTACCAATGATGCCGTCCTTGCTCTTGTCGGCGTAACCTTGTCTTTCGGCGGCGTCGTTGCTTTGCAGGACATCGATCTGGTAGCGCGGCGTGGCGAAATTCTCGCAATCATCGGCCCGAACGGGGCTGGCAAGAGTTCGCTGATCAACGTCATCAGCGGCGTCTATCGCCCGGATCGCGGCCATGTCCGTCTTGCCGGAAAAATCTATGCCCAGGTGCCGACGCAGAAGCTCGCTCGCCTCGGCATCGCCCGCACATTCCAGAATCTGGCGCTCTTCAAGGGCTTGAACGTTCTCGACAATGTCACGGCGGGCCTCGCCCACAAGACGCGCTCGAGTTTTGTCGAGCAGATCGTCGGTCTTGGGCGATCCCGCACTGAGGAGGTCGAGGCGCGCAATCGTGCAGAACGGGTTCTCGACTTCCTTCATCTCTCGCATGTTGGCAAGCGGTTGGCCGGAACGCTTCCCTATGGTCTGCAAAAGCGGGTCGAACTCGCTCGCGCACTGGTCGCCGAACCGGACATCCTGTTGCTCGACGAGCCGATGGCCGGCATGACCGCGACGGAGAAGAATGAAATGGCCGGTTTCGTGCGCGCCTCCCGGGATGAATTCGGCACCACGGTCGTGCTGATCGAGCATGATATCGGCGTGGTCATGGGGCTGTCCGATCGTGTCGCGGTGCTGGACTACGGCCGCAAGATCGCCGACGACACGCCCGATGAAATCCAGCGGGACCAGCGGGTTATCGATGCCTATCTGGGTGTTGCGCCCGAAAATGAAGACGGGGAGGGCATCTGATGGCGGATTTCGACTGGCTGTTCTTCACCGAGGTCCTTGTCGGCGGCCTCCTCTCTGGCGTCATGTATTCACTGGTCGCGATCGGCTTCGTGCTGATCTACAAGACATCGGGCGTCCTGAACTTCGCGCAAGGGGCGATGCTGCTGTTCGCGGCGCTCACTTTCGTCAGCCTGACCGAACGCGGTCTATCCTTCCCGCTCGCCTTCGCCATCACCTTCGCGATCATGGTCGTCATTGGCATCGCCGTTGAGCGGACGGTCCTGCGACCACTGACCAACAAGCCGCCGATCACGCTCTTCATGGCGACACTCGGCCTTTCCTATATGATCGAGGGCGCGGCACAACTTCTCTGGGGAACACAGGTGCATGGGCTCGATCTCGGCATCGAAGACATTCCTTTCGATGTCGGTGGGGTTTTCATCAGCCAGTTCGATATCTTCGCGGCCGTCGTTGCCGGCGGCTTGGTCGCACTGCTATCCGTCTTCTTTCGCTACACCCGTGTCGGGCTTGGTTTCCGGGCGGTCGCCGATGACCAGTTTGCGGCGCTCGCTGTCGGCCTACGGCTGCCCTGGATCTGGGCGACTGTCTGGGCGGCAGCCGGTCTGGTCGCACTGGTGGCTGGGCTTCTCTGGGGCGCGCGGGTCGGCGTGCAGTTCTCGCTGTCGCTGATCGTGCTGAAGGCCCTGCCGGTGCTGGTCCTCGGCGGCTTCGATTCGATCCTCGGCGCGATTGTCGGTGGTCTTCTGGTCGGCGCATCAGAAAAACTGGCCGAAGTCTATATCGGTGAATATTTTGGCGGCGGCATCGAAGGCTGGTTTGCTTATGTCGTGGCGCTCGCATTCCTTCTTGTCCGACCCTCCGGCCTGTTCGGCCAGAAACTCGTGGAAAGGGTCTGATCGATGTCGACGATCACCTCGACAATGCCGGTTAACTTTACCTTTCCGCGCTGGATCACGCCGGTTTTGCTTCTCGCCGTTGCCTATCTGGTCGTTCCAGCGATCGGCACTAACTACCTGTTCGAAGCCATCCTGCTTCCGTTCCTGGCGCTGAGCCTTGCCGGTCTCGGTCTCAACGTCCTGACGGGCTATGCCGGTCAGGTATCGCTCGGCAGCGCTGCCTTCATGGCAGTCGGCGCTTTTGCCGCCTTCAATTTCAATCTCAGGGTCGAAGGTTTGCCGCTGGTCGGCAGCATCGTGCTGGCCGGGTTTGTGGCTGCGGCCGTCGGACTGGTGTTCGGCCTTCCCAGTCTTCGTCTGAAGGGGTTCTACCTCGCGGTTTCGACGCTGGCGGCGCAGTTTTTCGTGCAATGGGCGCTGACCAAATTCAGCTGGTTCTCCAACGATTCCGCATCGGGCGTGATCGACGCGCCGGCACTTTCGGTCGCCGGGTTCGTCTTCGAAGGTGCTATCGGGCGATACTATTTCGCGTTGACGGTGGTCACCGTCCTGACGTTTCTTGTCCATCGCCTCGTCAATTCCCAGACGGGCCGCAATTTCATCGCCATTCGTGACAACGAGACGGCCGCACGCATTATCGGCGTGCCGGTGCTTAAGACCAAGCTGCTCGCCTTCGCGGTTTCCTCCTTTATCGTCGGCGTTGCCGGCGTGCTCTGGGCGTTCGCCTATCTGCGCACCGTCGAGCCGGCGGGCTTCAACCTCGACCGTTCGTTCCAAATCCTGTTCATCGTCATCATCGGTGGGCTCGCCTCTACCCGGGGCGCCTTCTTCGGTGCGGCGCTGATCGTGGTTTTCCCGCTCGTCCTGTCACGGCTGGGATCGTTCCTGCTCGGTGACACCTTCGATTCGGGCGTGCTCGACATGACACAACGTATCGTGCTCGGCGCGCTCATCATTCTGTTTCTGATCCTCGAACCGGACGGCCTCGTCGCCCTCTGGGACCGGATCCGAAGACGCATCGGTTCCGCTCTCAGGCGGACCTGATCGATCCGGAGCTGAAACGCTCCCAATCCCGCATCCAGCGTTCATCAAATCAACCCAGAACCGGTGCTCTGCCCGGTCGATACCCGGAGTGTGTCCAGAAATGACAATCCTCAGCAAATTCAAGGCCGCGGCGCTTGCCGCCGGCATAGCCTTCACAATCGCCCTGCCGGCCGCCCATGCCGACGAGCAGTATTTTCCGCTGCAGAGCTACCGCGTCGGTCCCTATGCCGCCGGCGGCACGGGTTTCTTCGGTGGTTTCATCGATTACCTTAACCTGATCAACACCCGCGACGGCGGCGTGGGCGGGGTCAAGCTGACCTGGTCGGAAGCCGAAACCCAGTACGAGGTCGAACGCGGCGTCGAGGCCTATGAGCGGCTGAAGAGCAACCCGAACGTCACTGCCTGGAACCCGCTTTCCGTCGGCATCGCCTATGCGATGATCGACCGGATCACCGAAGACAAGGTTCCGTTGATCACCATCAACCATGGCCGCACGGACTCGACCGACGGCCGCGTCTTCCCGTATGTCTTCCCGCTGCTGCTCAACCCCTACAGCGAAACCTCCGGCATCGTGAACTACATCGCCTCCAAGGAAGGCGGACTGGAAAGCCTGAAGGGCAAGAAGATCGCCGTGCTCTATCACGGCTCGCCTTACGGCAAGGAAACCATTCCGATCTACGAACTGCTGGCGCAGAAATACGGCTTCGAGCTGCAGCAGATCGAAGTGCCGCATCCGGGCAATGAGCAGCAGTCGCAATGGCTGGCGATCCGCCGCGCCAAGCCCGATTATGTCGTCCTGCGTGGTTGGGGCGTCATGAACCCGGTTGCGCTCAAAACTGCAGCCAAGACCGGCTTCCCGGTCGATCACATCATTGGCAACGTCTGGTCGAACTCGGAAGAAGACGCCATTCCGGCCGGCGACGCTGCCAAGGGCTATACCGCAATCACCACGCAGGCTTCAGGTGCCGAATATCCGGTGGTTCAGGAGATCGTCAAGACGATCTACGACGCCGGCAAGGGCAATCTCGAGGACAAGAAGCGTATTGGCTCGGTCTACCACAATCTCGGCATCGTCAACGGCATCCTGAACGTCGAGGCAATTCGCATTGCCCAGGAGAAGTTCGGCAAGCGGACGCTGACCGGCGACGAGGTCCGCTGGGGCTTTGAACACCTGCAGCTCGATCCGGCGCGCGTCGAGGCACTCGGCGCCAAGGGCCTGTTCCACTCGATCAACGTGACCTGGGACAATCATGAGGGCAACGGCTACGTGACCTTCCAGCAGTGGGATGGCGCCAAGTGGAACGTCGTCTCCGACTGGATCGCCCCGGACTGGGCGCTGCTTCGCCCGATCATCGAGAAGTCCTCGGAAGCCTATGCGGCCGAAAAGGGCATCAAGCTGCGCACTGCGGAAGATGCAGAAACAGCAACCAACTGATGCTTGGAGCCACGCCCGCAACAGCGGGTGTGGCTTTAAGGCCCGGGCGCGGGGCCATCCGGTTTTTCCCTCTCCGGATATCCGCGCCCGGCAATCCGCCGATCCGGCGTTCTCCACACCGAACAGGAGTATGATCATGGCTCACGACACTACCCTGCTGACCGTCGACGGTCTGAAGGCCACCTATAATCATGCGATCACCGCGCTTGCCGGCGTCAGTTTCACCTTGGCACGCGGCGAAATCCTGGCCCTGCTCGGGGCAAACGGCGCCGGCAAGACCACGACGCTGAAGGCCGTGTCCAATCTTCTTCCGGCGGAGCGGGGGCAGGTCGGTGCCGGCACAATCCGGTTCGAGGGGATCGACGTGACAAGGACGCGGCCCGCCGATCTGGTCCGTGCCGGCCTCGTGCAAGTTCTGGAGGGTCGTCATTGTTTCCGCAGCCTGACCGTCGAGGAGAACCTGATTTCCGGCGGGCTTGGCCGTGGCAGCACACGTACAGAGATTGCTGCAGACCTTGAAAAGATTTTTGCGCATTTTCCCCGACTGAAGGAAAAGCGCCGTGCGCTCTCGGGCCTGACATCCGGCGGCGAGCAGCAGATGACGGCGATTGGCCGGGCGCTGATGTCGCGGCCGCGTCTGCTGGTGCTCGACGAGCCGTCCATGGGACTGGCACCGATCGTCGTCCAGAATATTTTCAGGACCTTGCGCCATCTCAATCGCGAAGAGGGTCTTTCCATCCTCGTGGCTGAGCAGAACTCCGCTGTCGCGCTCAAATATGCCCATCGCGCCACCATTCTCGAAAACGGCATCACCGCGCTGACCGGCAAGGCAAGCGCCCTGCGTGAACGCAATGACGTCAGATCCTTCTATCTCGGCCACAAAGCCGTCGTTCCGGCACTCGCTAGCTAATTCCATAATCCAAGAGGAGAAGACCAGCATGACCCTTTCCAACGTCAACACCGAAAATGCCGCAAAGGCGGTGCCGCCGATTCCCCGGCCCGCTGAGCCTGCGCACATCATCAAGTCCGACGCCGAAGCGATCGCCGTCGCCAAGACGCTTGCCACAGAGTTCATCAAAGAGTCGGCCGCCCGGGATCGTGACCGCATCTGGCCGGTCAAGGAACTGGACGCGTTTTCGCAGAGCGGCCTCTGGTCGATCAACGTTCCAAAGGCCTTCGGCGGCCCCGAAGTGTCCTATGCGACACTCGCCAAAGTGATCGAGATCATCTCGGCGGCGGATTCTTCCATCGGACAAATCGCCCAGAACCATTTGGGCGTGGTTGCAGCCATTCGTACCGTCTCGGACCCCGACCAACAGAAACTGCTCTTCGCCGAGGTCTTGAAGGGTACGCGGTTCGGCAACGCCTTTTCGGAATTCGGCTCCAAGCGTGCGGTCGATTTCGAAACACGCTTTGTCGATGCCGACGATCATGTCGTCGTCAACGGCCAGAAGTTCTATTCATCCGGGGCACTGCTTGCCCATCTGGTGCCGATCGTCGCGCTCGATGACGAGGGCAGGGCCTGGTACGCGATCGCCGAGCGCGATGCGCCGGGCCTGACCGTCATCGACGACTGGTCGTCGTTCGGACAGCGCACGACACTGTCGGGAACCGTGCTGCTCAACAATGTCAAGGTTCCGAAGACCCATCTCGTACCGGGCTACAAGGGCTACGAGGTTCCGACTGCCGACGGTGCAATCTTCCAGATCATCCAGGTGGCCGTCGATACCGGCATTGCCCAGGCGGCGACCGACGAGACGGTCAGCTTCGTGCGTACCAAAAGCCGCGCCTGGGTGGATTCCGGTGTCGACAATGCCTGGGACGACCCCTACACGATTCAGGCGATCGGCGACCTGACGCTTCGCCTGCATGCAGCCCAGGCTCTGCTGGAAAAGGCGGGCTACGCCATCGACCGCGCAGTCCTCGACCCGAACGCCGAGACCGTCGCAGAAGCGCAGATCGTTACGGCGGAGGCGAAAATCCTCTCCACGGAGATCGCCATTGCCGCCACCAACAAGCTGTTCGAACTGGCTGGCACGCGCTCGACGCTGGCCGAACACGGTCTCGACCGACACTGGCGCAACGCCCGGACCCACACGCTGCACGACCCGGTCCGTTGGAAATATTCGATCCTCGGCAAGTATTTCCTCAACGGCGAAAAACCGCCGCTGCACGCCTGGAGCTGAATGATGCAGGCTTGCAGATCCCCTTCGATAAAGATGGGAGGGGATCTGTGGTCTGTCTTTGGGCAAGCTGTACCGAATGCGTACTTCACTTTGCATCCTTGGCGAAATTCGCGGCTGCTTTTTTAGGATGTCGCGCTCCTGGAGGGGGACACCGAAGCCTGGTAGCCGGGAGGATGCTACCCGCCTCAGGGAGGGGGTGAGGCGACGGGTAAATGGTAGACCCGTCCGGCAGATCGCGTAACTACACATAGGTATGGGCCCGCCTAGACCACTAGGCGATTTAGGGCTGTCTGCAGGCGCTTCTTTTCTCCGCGTGATCGAGCCGCAAGCAATAGCTTGCAATCGGCCAGTCAGATCTCTCAAGGACAGCTATGATGCAAGGTCATTGAAAGCCCGCCGTTTTGAATACTTGTCGCGGGTGTCGTTGCAAGATCTCCATCCGTTCATCGACAGTCGCCTTTTCGGTTCCGCAGCCATCGGGTTATCGGGTCAAGGCATCGAAATCCGAACCAATAGACCGCCTTGGTCCCGGTTGCTGAGGGTAAGCGTCGCACCGATTGCCCGCGAAAGTTCCTGAACTATCGCAAGTCCAAGGCCAGTTCCGCCGGTCTCTCGGTTTCGCGAATTTTCGACCCGGAAGAAGGGTTGAAGGACGGCTTCGAGATGTTCCGCGGGAATGCCAGGACCTCTGTCCAGCACCTCTATCGCGATCGAGTCGCCGTCCGTTCTTTCGATGAGAACCTCAGCTGCTCCACCGAATTTCAGGGCGTTGTCGATGAGGTTTGTGAGAATTCGGCGCAGGGCGTGGGGACGCGTTACTACGGTTACGCCAACCTTTCCGCTCAGCTCAACCGCTTTACCGGTGTCCTGATAGTCATAGACGAGGCTCTCGATGAACGAATCGATGTCTAAGCGCGAGGGCTTCTCGTCATTGCCGTGCGCGCTGCGGGCGTAGGCAACCCCTTCGTGAACCAGCCGCTCGATCTCGGTCAGGTCCTTGAGAAGCTTGTTCTTCTCGGGAGAATCCTCGGCCAGTTCCGCTCTCAGCTTCATCCGGGTGATCGGGGTTTGCAGGTCGTGCGAAATCGCAGCCAGGATTTGCATTCTTTCCTGAAGATACTGGGCGATCCGGTCCCGCATCGCATTGAAAGCGATTGCGGCATACGCAACCTCGCGCGGGCCGTTTTCATTGAGCCGCGCCGCTGTCCTGTCCGGGTCCAGGGCATTCGCGGCTTCTGCCAGGTTGACCAGCGGACGGATGGCGAGCCGAACCGCAAACCAGCAGCATAGAACGAGGAGAGCGAGCTGCGTCAAAAGAACGTAGGGCAGCCACCTCGCCAGCGGCATGGTCGTGGGATAGATATCGATCGTCAAAGGCGCACCGTCACTCAAGGTCAGATGAGCCTGCAAGCGCTGGCCGGCCGCCTCCGGTATGGACTGGACCGTGACGGCAAAATGGTCGCCGACCGCCTTGCGTATGGTGTCGGCCATCTCGGCGCCAAGACCCGTGACGTCGGGCATGCCGGCAAGGCCTGGCCCCAGCACATAGCGATAGGTCCTGCGGTCGAGTTGCCCCACCCAGCGCGGTCGCTCGCTGGCCGGCAGGCGGTCCAGGAGCGCGACGGCGGTCGTCACATCCTTGTCGAGATTGGTGAGCAACATCGCCTCGACCATGACATAGCGCTCGAAAAACAGGACGCCGAAGGAAAGGCCGTTGGCGATGACAAGGCCGGCAAGGAAAATCAGAAAGAGCCTGGACCTCAAAGTTTGCGGCCACGGGCGGAACGACCGCCGATCGGACAGCTCGGTCACGAACGCGCCTCCAGTATCTCGACCGGCATCGAGAAGACGTAGCCTTCGCTGCGAACGGTCTTGATGTAGGCGGGTTCGCGCGCATCGTCGAGAAGGCGCTGACGAAGCCGGCTGACCAGAAGGTCGATGGAGCGATCGAAGAGTTCCGCATCGCGTCCCTGGGTAAGGTTCAGAAGCTGGTCCCGGTTCAGCACGCGTTGCGGGTGATCGACGAAGACGCGCAGCAGGCGATATTCGGCGCCGCTCAGCGCAACGATTGTTCCCTGCGGGTCGAGCAGATGCCGTCCAGACGTGTCGAGTTGCCAATCGCCGAATTTCAAAAGTTGACCGGCTTCGGTGATCTGAAGATTGGGAGGCAGCATCCGCGTGCGGCGCAGGACGGCATTGATGCGGGCAAGCAACTCCCGCGCGGCGAACGGCTTAACCAGATAGTCGTCGGCTCCCATTTCAAGCCCGATGATACGGTCGGTCTCGTCGCTTCGCGCCGTCAGCATCAGGATCGGGGTGGCTTTATGTTTTCCCGCCCGCAGTTCGCGGCACAAAACCAGGCCGTCGTCACCCGGCATCATCACGTCCAGAACGATCAGGTCGACCGAGTCGGTTTCCAGAAAAGCCCGCATATGCCGGCCGTCGGCTGCGACCGTGACGCGCAGACCGTTCTTCTTCAGATAACTCGAAACCAGCTCGCGGATTTCGCGATCGTCATCGACGACCAGGATGTGATCAACATGATCCATGATTATGCACTTTCTGTCGGGGCCATGATAAAGCTCTAGCAGCATATTCCCACGGCAGGTCGAGGCGCAATTTCAAGAGAATTGTAAGCCACTGTATCAGCATTTCCGCCCGATACATTGCCTGACAAAATTGTCGCCGCAGCAGAACTGCGCATCCTTCACTGCATTGGAAAAGCGTGTGAATGACGCTCGTCCCTGTCGTCGCTGCAAAATTGTGGCGGCGCGAAACGTGAAGGAACCTCCTAATGAAATATACTCTTTCACTCGCCATTATCGGTCTTGCACTGGTTGCGTCCGGCCCATGGACCGCCGCCTCCGCCGCTGAGGTGAAGAATGTCGTCATTGCTCACGGTGCGTTCGCTGACGGATCGGGATGGCGCGATGTCTCCGATGTCCTAACGAAAAAGGGCTACAAAGTGACAGTGGTCCAGCAACCTCTCACCTCTCTTGAAGACGATGTCCTGGCCGTGAAACGCGTGCTGGAGCTTCAGGATGGCCCAACGGTCCTCGTCGGCCACAGCTACGGCGGCATGGTGATCACGGATGCCGGCAATGCGGAAAACGTCGCGGGCCTCGTCTATGTCGCCGCGTTCCAGCCCAAGAAAGGCGAGAGCCTCGTGGACCTTGCACAGAGTAAACCCGTCATCAACATGAAAAAGGGTGGCCTTCTGGCCACCAAGGATCACTTCTTCTATCTCGATCCGGAAGCGTTTCCGGAGCTTTTCGCGGCGGATCTGCCGAAGGCCGATGCGGAATTCCTCGCACGATCGCAAGTTTTTGCCGCCCAGAAGGCGTTCACGACCAAGGCAGGGACTCCGGCATGGGAGGCCAAGCCGAGCTGGGCGCTGGTCGCAACCGAGGACAGGTCGATCAACCCGGACCTTGAGCGCGACATGGCCAAGCGGGCGGGAAGTGCCACGTCCGAAGTCAAGGCCAGCCATGCCGTCTATGCTTCCAAACCCGATGATGTGGCGGCATTGATCGTCACTGCGGCCGAAGCTGTTTCGAAGTAATCGCCGAAAGGTGTCGTGTGCCGCCCGGTTTCTGGCGGCACACCGCAGGGGCTTTGTTTTCCTTGTACCGCAATGTACCAACCGGTCGTTTCCCGACATTCAGGTACAGTTTCGGTCGATCAGGACACATCCGGGATACGTCGATCCCACCTCATGCCGACAACGCTGGTCTCCAGCGCTGCATCTTTCACGGTAGAGGAAATGACGATGACCCTTCTGTTCATAGCTTATCTCGGGGGCGTGCTGACCATACTCAGTCCCTGCATTCTGCCCGTCCTTCCCTTCGTCTTTGCGAGGGCGGATCAGCCCTTCATGAAAAGTACGCTGCCGATGCTGGGCGGCATGGCAATCACGTTTGCCGGGGTCGCGACGCTCGCCGCCGTTGGCGGCAGTTGGACGGTTCACGCCAATGAGTATGGCCGGTATGCCGCGATCGCGCTGCTCGCCGTTTTCGGTGTGACGCTTCTGTCGCCGCACCTCGCCAGCATCCTTACGCGGCCCTTTGTCGCATTCGGCAACCGGCTTCTGAATGCGAACGGCAAACCCTCGACGACATCGACAGTTCCGAGCGCTCTTCTTCTCGGCGTCGCGACCGGATTGCTCTGGGCGCCCTGCGCGGGACCGATCCTTGGTCTTGTACTGACCGGCGCCGCTCTCCAGGGCGCAAACATCGAGACCACATTGCTGCTTCTGGCCTATTCGGCTGGCGCGGCGACATCGCTGGCTCTGGCCCTTTTGATCGGTGGTCGGGTTTTTGCGGCCATGAAGCAGTCGCTGGGTATCGGCGAATGGGTTCGTCGCGGCCTCGGCGTTACGGTGCTTGCCGGTGTCGTCGCCATCGGCGTCGGAGCCGATACCGGCCTTCTTGCCCGGCTTTCCAGTACCAGCACCGGTAAGATAGAGCAGACCCTGATCGACACCGTAAAGGTGGACAAGATTGGCTCCGATAGCGGCGCGGAAACGGGCAACAGCATGGTGCTTGCAGGCGATGCTCGACAGGGATTTCGCAGCAACCTGCCGATCGAAGGCCCATTGCCGTCGCTTGGCGGAGCGGTCGAATGGCTGAATTCGCCGCCGTTGACGACCGAGCAACTGCGCGGAAAGGTCGTATTGGTCGATTTCTGGATTTATTCCTGCATCAATTGCATTCGCACCATCCCCTATACACGGGCATGGGCGGAAAAATACAAGGATCAGGGCCTCGTCGTGATCGGTGTGCATGCGCCGGAATTCGCCTTCGAAAAGAAGATCGACAACGTCAAGCGTGCCATCGATGAATTTCAGATCGGTTACCCGGTTGCCGTCGACAACGACTTCAATATCTGGCGCGCCTTTCAGAACAACTATTGGCCGGCTCTCTATATCGCCGACGCGAACGGTCAGATCCGCTATCATCATTTTGGCGAAGGCGAATATGGCAAGTCCGAAAAGGTCATCCAGGACTTGTTGGCCGAGGCAGGAAGCCAGACAGCCCAAAAGGACATCGCGGCGCCGGACGCCAAGGGGGCACAATCAGCCCCCGATCTTGGAAATCTTCGCTCCTCGGAAACTTACCTCGGCTACAAGCGAGCGCTGAATTTTGCCTCTCCGGAGGGACTGCTCGCGGATGTTGCCCAGGACTACACAACCGCGGAGCCACAGTTGAACCAGTGGGGGCTTTCCGGCAACTGGACCGTCGGTGCCGAGCAGGCGACGCCCAATCAGGCGGGCGGCGGGATCACGTACAGATTCAGCGCCCGGGATCTGCATCTGGTGCTCGGCAAGGCCGACGACGGCAAACCAGTCCGATTCCAGGTGAAGATCGATGGCAAAGTGCCGGGCGAACACCACGGCAGTGACATCGACGCCGAAGGCAACGGTACCGTCACCGAAACGCGGCTCTATCAACTGGTGCGCCAAGCGGGGGACGTGGAGGAGCGGACCTTCGAAATTCGCTTTCTTGACCCGGGCGTCGAAGCCTTTGTCTTCACTTTCGGATGAGGATGAATCCTGAAGTATATTGCGGACAGGCCTGAGGCTCTCCCGACGGATGCGAGTGCCCTCCTTGTCGGCCGGACAGAATTCCCCGGTCTATCGCATCTCTGTCGCAGCGCTTTGCATCACACTGTATCAGCCGGCCTCTCGATACATTCCCTTACATTTATGGCCAAACCCGACACATGCCGGATACGTCCGGATCGCCTGATGCGGTCATCGGCTGATGAGCAGTCACTGTGCCTCAAGCGCCAACCTCAAAGGAACCATAGCATGGCCCAGATTGAAAAAGTTCTCTACACAGGCAAGACCCACACCACCGGCGGCCGCGATGGCGCGTCGCGCAGTTCGGATGGCAATCTCGAGATCAAGCTGTCGTCGCCGGGCACATCGGGCGTCGGCACCAACCCGGAGCAGCTGTTCGCTGCCGGCTGGTCGGCCTGCTTCATCGGCGCCATGGGTCTTGCCGCCCGTAAGATGAAGGTTGCAATCCCGGCCGATGTCGCCGTCGATGCCGAAGTCGATCTCGTCAACGTGGATGGCGCCTATTTCCTGCAGGCCCGCCTCAACGTGAACTTGCCAGGTCTTGAACGCGAAGTTGCCCGGGAACTGGCAGAGGCAGCGCACCAGACGTGCCCGTATTCCAAGGCCACACGCGGCAACATCGATGTCGTAATCACCATCGTCTGACCGAGCGCTCTCTGGGTGCTCACGTGCCGCCTGGGAAGCACCGGAGCTTTCCGCGGCCGAGCTTCGCCCAGACATCAGGTCCGAGGGTTTCAGTACTGCCGAAGTTCTTTGCGACAAGACTTCGGCAGCCACCAGATCAATCAAAAGGCAACCAAGATGCGTTTTTTCATTATGAGCCTCGTAGGGCTCGCCGTGCTGGCCTCGCCATGCGCATACGACACCGATCCGCGTGAACTGCCGGTCTCGTCTGCGATCAAGACCGAGGCCACCTCACCCAAATTGCCAGCTGTGTTTTCTGCTCCGGAAACCGGTTTTATCAGTGCGTTCTCTGGCGATGTCTCTTGGAACAGCTAAACCGTGGGCAGGTATTGGTATCCCCGGCGGGAGCTGCCGAGTTAACCCAAGCCTCGCAGAAGCGTCGGGATCAGCTCCGACACCGTCGGATGGATCGGGACCGCCCACTGTAGATCGGTGTATCGGGTTCCGGCGCTCATGGCATCGATGATCCCATGGATCGCTTCGTCGCCTTCTATGCCAAGAATCGCAGCGCCGAGGATTTCCCTGGTGTCGGCGTCGGCTACTACTTTCATGAAGCCCTTGGTTTCGTCGCGTTCCTTCGCCCTCCCAACGCGCGCCATGGGGCGCCTGGAGACAAGGACCTTGCGGCCCGAGGAGACAGCCTCCCTTTCGGTCATTCCAACCCGGCCAAGCGGAGGATCGGTGTAAAGGGCGTAAGCCGAAATCCGGCTCGACACCTTGCGGTCTTCGTCATCCAGAAGGTTGGCGGCAACAATCTCGAAATCATTGTAGGAGGTGTGGGTAAAGGCGCCGCGCCCGTTACAGTCGCCCAGCGCCCAGATGCCCGGGACATTGGTTGCCAGCTTGTCGTCGACCAGGATGTAGCCGCGGGCGTCTACCGCGATGCCGACGATGTCGAGGCCGAGATCATCCGTATTCGGCTTGCGCCCGGTCGCCACGAGAACGTGACTGGCGTCGATGTCGATGTCATCCAGGAATATCCTTGTCCCGTCGCCATGGCGGGCAAAGGCGATGTGTTCTGCACCCGTGCGGACAGAAATATCCTCCGCCTCAAGGATTTCCCGGAGGGCTTCGGAAACGTCCTCGTCCTCACGCGATGCGATGTGGGCTCCGCGCTCGATCACGGTGACTTCCGATCCGAACCGCCGATACATCTGCGCGAACTCCAGGCCGATGTAGCTGCCACCGATGACCGCAAGGTGGCGGGGCAGGGTATCGAGGTCCAGGATCGACGTGCTGGTAAGGTAGTCGATGTCTTCGATTCCGGGCAGATCGGGGATAACGGGGCGAGCCCCAACGTTGAGGAATATTCGTGGAGCGGTGAGGGTATCGCCGTTGACGGCGATCCTGTCGGCTGCCGCGAACTGCGCATGGCCATAGATGATGGCGACGCCGTCCATATTGCCGAGCCATTCCGCCAGTCCATTGCGGGCGTCCATGGTTATCTGGTGCGCGCGTCGTCGGACGACTTGCATATCGACGACGATTTCTCCCGCAATCGTCACTCCAAACGCCGCGCCGCGCCGGCTGACATAGGCTGCGCGCGCACTGGCGACCAGTGTCTTGGTGGGCATGCAACCAGCATTGACGCAGGTTCCGCCGAGAAATTTTCGTTCGATAAGCGCAACCTTCATGCCGCGCTCAGCCATCCGGGCTGCGAGGGAGGGGCCAGCCTGGCCAGCACCGATGAAAATGGCATCGAACCGTTGCATCCGACTGCTCCAAACTATCCCGTTCCGTGGCCTTCGAGGCTGACTGACCAAGGATACCACATAGGCCTGCTTCAGAGCACGGGGATGCGTTCAATCCTACCTGTGGCTTTCGGGGCTTGTAGGCCGTGTCCTAAAATGACGGATATACGACATTTGAGACGGATAGGCACGGCGCTAATATCAGGGCTGGAAATTCAAACCTGATGGAGATTGTTATGACTGTGAACTCGAAGGGCACCGCACTGATTACCGGCGCCTCCTCTGGTATCGGCGCAATTTATGCCGATCGCCTGGCGCGCCGGGGCTATGATCTGATCCTCGTGGCCCGCAACAAGGCGCGCCTCAATGTGCTGGCCGAGCGTCTCAGCGACGAAACAGGCCGCGCGGTTGAAGTCGTCGCGGCGGACCTTGGAAACAAGGATGACCTCGGCCGCGTCGAGAACGTGCTTCAGACCGACGCCAGCATCACCACGTTGGTCAACAATGCCGGCATCGGCGCAACCGCCCCGCTGCTGGCGTCCGATATCGACAAGATGGAAGAGATGATCACGCTGAACGTCAGCGCGCTGACGCGGTTGACTTACGCCGCGGTGCCCGGCTTCGTGAAGCGTGGCACCGGTGCGATCATCAACATTGCCTCGATCGTCGGTATCGCGCCGGAACTGTTGAACGGCGTGTATGGCGGGAGCAAGGCCTTTGTGCTCGCCTTCAGCCTGTCGCTCCAGAAGGAACTGGCCGACAAGAACATCCGCGTTCAGGCCGTTCTCCCAGGGGCTACGGCAACCGATTTCTGGGACATCGCCGGTACGCCCCTGGAGCATGTGCCGAGCGAGATCGTCATGTCCGCCGAGGACATGGTGGATGCAGCACTTGCCGGCTTCGATATCGGCGAAGGAGTGACCATCCCGTCACTGCCGGACGCTACTGATTGGGAAGCGTACGAAGCGACACGCCAGAATCTCATACCAAACCTTTCCCGCAGCGTGCCCGCCGCCCGCTATCGAGTAGGGGGATAAATCGCCCCCGCCCACTGTCGGCGGCGCTCCGTCGACCCTCAAAACAAGGAGAATGACCATGTCGAGACCCTATTCGATAATTGGCAAGCGCAATCGCCTTGCCGCCACCGCATTGGCTGGAGCGATCGCAATCTTTCTTCCCGCGGTCGTCGCTCATGCTGAAACGAACTCTCCTGCGCCGGGTGCCGTCAAGGTTGCGCAGGCTTCCGCAAGGGGTGCGGCCGAAGCCCGGCCGGCTGTCGACGAAACCATTCGTCCATTCCAGTTCCATGCAACCGATCAAGCCCTTGCTGACCTCCAGCGGCGGGTTCAGGCAACCAGATGGCCGAGCCAGGAACTTGTCGGAGACGACACCCAGGGCGTTCGGCTGGCGACGATGCAGAAACTCGCCGACTATTGGGTCAACCAGTATGACTGGCGAAAGGTGGAGACACGGCTGAACGCCCTGCCTCAGTTCGTCACGAATATCGACGGCGTCGACATCCACTTCATCCACGTGAAGTCGAAGCACCCGAACGCGCTTCCGGTCATCGTTACCCATGGTTGGCCCGGCTCGATCATCGAGCAGCTGAAGATCATCGATCCGTTGACCAATCCCACAGCGCATGGCGGAAGTGCATCTGACGCCTTCGATGTCGTCATTCCATCAATCCCCGGCTACGGCTTTTCCGGCAAGCCCACCGAACTCGGCTGGGACCCGCAGCGCGTCGCGCGGGCCTGGGCCGTTCTGATGGACCGCCTGGGTTACAAGAAATATGTCGCGCAGGGCGGCGACTGGGGTGACGCAGTCAACGAGCAGATGGCGCTACAGAAGCCTGCCGGGCTGCTGGGCATCCATACCAACATGCCCGGCACGCTTCCTGATAACATTTCAGCGGCGCTGGCCGGCGGTCCGCCGCCGACCGGCCTGACGGGCGAGGAGGAATATGCGTGGAAGCAGCTCGATTTCTTCTACAAGCATCGTGTCGGCTACGCGTTGGAAATGGGTGCCCGGCCACAGACACTCTATGGCCTGGACGATTCCCCAATCGCCCTTGCCGCGTGGATGATTGACCACGATCCGGAGAGCCAGAAGCTGATCGGCCGCGTCTTTGACGGGGCTTCCGAAGGGCTGACGCGCGATGACATCCTCGACAACATCACACTCTACTGGCTGACCAACACGGGGCTGTCTTCGGGCCGCCTCTTCTGGGAAAGCAAGCTCGCTTTCTTCGCGCCGAAGGGCGTGACCATACCGGTCGCGGTGAGCGCCTTTCCTGACGAGATATACACCGCTCCGCGCAGTTGGACCGAGAAAGCATTTCCGAAGCTGATCCACTACAATCGGCTACCCAAGGGCGGGCACTTTGCAGCCTGGGAGCAGCCGGAAGTCTTCACTGAAGAGTTGCGAGCCTCGTTCAGGTCGCTGCGTCAGTCGATTTGAGAAAGAAGGGGTGAGCAAAGCACGCCACCTTCCACAAGGAGAAAGCCATGACCACTGCAATCAAAACCTCCAACGTGCAAACGGTCGACCTGAAACTCGAGGTCGTTGTTATCCCAGTTTCGGACGTCGATCGTGCAAAGCGCTTTTATGACGGCCTGGGTTGGAGGCTCGACGCCGACTTTGCCGTCGGTGATACATTCCGGGTCGTGCAGTTCACGCCGCCCGGCTCGCCGAGCTCGATCCATTTCGGCACGGGCCTGACATCGGCCGCGCCCGGCTCGGCAAGCGGGCTCCATCTCGTCGTGTCGGATATCGAGGCCGCGCGCGCCGAACTCGTCAGTCGCGGCGCCGGCGTGAGCGATATCATCCACCGCGAGGGTCCCGGAAAGCCGCCGGTCAGCGGCCGGGATCCGGAGCGGCGCAGCTACCGCTCCTACGCCTCGTTCAGCGATCCCGACGGCAACGGCTGGATATTGCAGGAAGTCACCGAGCGATTGCCCGGACGCGTGGATGCGGACATCACCACATTTACGTCATCGACAGAGCTCGCAGGCGCACTGCGGCGCGCCGCCGCTGCCCACGGAGAACACGAGAAGCGAACCGGCGGCAAGCACGATGAGAACTGGCCGGACTGGTATGCCGACTACATCGTACAGGAGCAGGCGGGCAGGCCACTGCCATCATAAACCCCGGTGACGATCTCTTTGGGTACGCAATCCACTTGCAGGCGGATTGCGTACCCGCCCATCCGGTTTCCGATAAAGCACTGCGCTTTTTTTGCGGGGCATGGACGATAGTGTCATCGAAGATCCGCTGCTGGTGTCCATCGATCTGAGAATCTCCGTTCCACATCCCCAGAGGGCTGCCTGCCGTGGCCCAAATGTGATACAAACGGCAGTTTCGGATAAAAGGTGGTGCATCATGCACAAGATCGGCTACGTCGTCTTTCCGGGGTTTCAGCTCCTTGGTTTTGCAGCGGTGACAGCCTTCGAGATGGCCAACCTGCAGCTTGGTGAACCGGCCTACGAGATCGAGCTGTTGTCCGAACCTGGCGGCGAGATCAAGTCGTCAGCCGGCTTTGGCGTCATCACCAAGCCCTTCAATGATACGACCTATGACACCGTGATGTTCGGGGCCGGCACAACGATCGAGCCGATGACGCCGGGGCTTATCGAATTCGCCCGCCATTCCCTGCAAACCGCGAGGCGGCTGGCCGCGCCTTGCACCGGTGCCTTCATCCTTGCGGAATCCGGGCTTCTGGACGGGCGCCGCGCAACGACGCACTGGCTTTTCGCACGCCAGCTTCGGGAGCGCTTCCCGGCCGTCACGGTCGAGGAAGATCGCATCTTCATTGTCGATGGCACCGTGTGGACGTCGGCGGGAATGACGGCGAGCATCGATCTCGCTCTCGCCATGGTCGAGAAAGACCATGGCCATGACGTCGCTCGCTCGATCGCGCGCAAGCTCGTGGTCTATCACCGCAGGGCCGGCGGCCAATCGCAATTCTCGGCGTTGCTTGAACTTGACCCGAAGTCGGACCGTATCCAGAAGTCGGTCAACTATGCCAAGGCGAACCTGCGCAGCGTGCTGTCGGTGGAGGAGCTGGCGGACGCGGCGGGTTTGAGCGCGCGTCAGTTCAGCCGGGCCTTCCGGTCAGAGACGGGGCAATCGCCCGCCAAGGCGGTGGAGAACCTGCGCGTGGAGGCGGCGCGGCTACTAATGGAACAAGGCCGCCACTCCATGGATGTGATCGCCGAGGAAACCGGCTTCGCCGATAGCGATCGCATGCGCCGGGCTTTTCTCCGGACGCTCGGACAGCCGCCCCAGACGATCCGGCGCAACGCGCGCGAAAGCGCAATGGCATCCTGAATCGGAAACGTGGCGCATCTGACGGCGCAGGAGAGCCGGCACCGCAGGAGGTTTGTACCTCAATGTATCCTTCCGGCCGAATTATACATGAGCTTTCAATTCTGGCCGTCCAGAACACCACAGAGATACATGAGGGCTGTTTCCTGCCTTTGGTTCAAGCATTCGGAGAAAAACGATGACAGAGGAAATCAACCAGACACGGCGACGGTTCATGGGGGCAACGGCGCTGGCGGTGGCAGTCGCGCAGTTCGGAGCGATGAGCGCTGCCCAGGCGCAGTCGGATGGCACGGAAGCTTCTCGTATTCCTTCGGTTACGCCGGGGGCGAACACGTCCTTCACATCGCTCAGGCAGATCGATGCGGGCGTCCTGAATGTCGGCTATGCCGAGGCCGGGGCGAGCGACGCACCGGTGGTCATTCTCCTGCATGGTTGGCCCTACGACATCCACACCTATGTTGATGTGGCGCCGCTCCTGGCGACGGCCGGTTATCGTGTGATTGTTCCTTATTTGCGCGGCTACGGCACGACGCGGTTCCTGTCTGACAAAATGCCGCGCAACGGCCAGCAGTCGGCGATTGCCGCTGATGTCATTGCCTTGATGGATGCGCTCGGGGTCGAAAAAGCCATCGTCGCCGGCTGTGACTGGGGCGCACGAACCGCCAACATCGTCGCAGCACTCTGGCCCGAACGCTGCAAGGCCATGGTCTCTGTAAGCGGTTATCTGATCGGCAGCCGTGATGCCAATAAGAAGCCGCTACCGCCGAAGGCCGAGCTTGCCTGGTGGTACCAGTTCTACTTCGCCACGGAACGCGGACGCGAGGGCTATACGGAAAACCGGAGCGAATTCGCCAGATTGATCTGGCAACTCGCATCGCCAAAATGGAACTTCGACGACGCCACGTTCAATCGCAGCGCGACGGCACTCGATAACCCGGATCACGTCGACATCACCATCCACAACTACCGCTGGCGCCTCAGTCTGGTGGAGGGTGAGCCGAAGTACGACGATCTGGAAAAACGGCTCGCCCAGTTGCCGGTCATCGGCGTGCCGACGATCACGCTTGAGGGCGACGCCAATGGCGCACCCCACGCGGAACCAGCGGCCTATGCCAAGAAATTCTCGGGCAAGTATGAGCATCGGCTGATCACCGGCGGCATCGGTCACAACCTGCCGCAGGAAGCCCCGCAGGCCTTTGCGCAGGCGGTGGTGGATGTCGATCGCTTTTGAGCGCGATCACAGCCGGAGTTACAAGAAAATGGTAGACCTTTAAGTGCGCCGTCGTGCTCTTTCTCTTGTTCCAAACGTTGATCTGGTCGAGGAACGGCCCGACCTAGAGCAATTTCAGCAAAAGTGCGTAAAAACAAAAAGATGGAGCGTTTTCGCCTTTCGAAGAAAGGCGGAAACGCTCTGCGGGGTGTTGCCGTTGGATTCAAAGTTGTGACCGGCGACCTGAAACAGCGAGGGTTCAATGCGCTCCGGCCCCGACGCTACCACCGGTCTTCTTCGTCAACAGGATCGTGACTGCGGCAATCGCCAGCAGAATGCCGATCACGGCGAACGTGTCACTGAATCCCAGAATGAGTGCCTGGCGCTTGACGATGCGGCCGAGCGTTACTATCGCCTCGCTGGTTGCTTTGGCGTGATCCGAGACGCCGTGGGCCATAAAGTACGACGTCAGCTGATCTATGCGGGTCTGCACTTCCTCCCGGCCTGCGGTGATCGATTGCCCGATGATGTTCGAGTGGAACTGCTCGCGTTTCGTCAGAATGGTGCCGAGCGACGCCGTACCGACGGCGCCGCCGAGGTTCCTGAGCATGTTGCTCAATCCCGAGGCGGCTGCCGCATCTGCTGGCAAGATGCCAGCGGTCGTGATCGCCGTGATCGGGGTCAGCACCAGCGCCTGGCCAACTGCACGGACGATGTTCGGAATCCAGAACTGATCTCCGGCATTGTCGGCCGACAGCATTATGTTCATGAAGCAGCTGATTGCGAAAATGCCGATGCCGACAAATGCGATGTAGCGCGTATCAAATCTTTTCATCAGCATGGGGACGAGGGGAATGAGCACGAGCTGCGGAAGCCCCGTCCAGGCAAGAACGCCGCCGATCTGCTCGGCATTGTAGCGCTGCACCTGGCCAAGATATTGCGGGAGAATGTAGACCGTTCCAAAAAGCGCTACGCCAACCAGCACGTTGACCACGACGCCGAGGCCGAAATTCCGCTCCTTGAGCAGGCTCAGCTTGACCAGCGGCTTCTTCACGGTCAGTTCGATCCAGATGAAAGTCGCAAGAAATACGAAGGCCACGACGCTGAGCTTCAGGATGAACGGCGATGAGAACCAGTCGTCCTTGTTGCCTTCCTCGAGAACGGTCTGTAGCGCCGCGAGACCGATCGCCATGGTAAAGATCCCGGCCCAATCACCTTCCTTGAGCAGACCCAGCCGCATCGGCTGCTTTTCCAGAGTAGCCGCAAGGGCGGCGGTCATGATTGCGCTCGGGATCGTGTTGATGAAGAAGATCGTCCGCCAGCCGTAGTTCTCCGTCAGATAACCGCCGATCGTCGGTCCAATCGCCGGTGCGAACGTGACGGAAAGCGCAAAAAGGGCCAGGCCGACCGGTTGCTGCTGCTTGGGCAGCTTGGTCAGGACCATGGTGAAGGCCATTGGAATCAGAACGCCGCCAGCGAAGCCTTGAAGACCTCTCAAAACGATCATGGAGTTCAGGTCGTGTGCGAAGGCGCAGGCCATCGAAAACAGCGGAAACAGCACCGTGTTGACCAGCATGAACCTGCGGAACGAGAAGACGTTGCTCAGGTAGGCGGTGAGCGGGATGACGATGATCTCGCCGATCAGATAGGACGTGGAAATCCACGCCCCGTTGTCGACACCGGTGCCGATGCCGCCTTCAATGTTGAGAAGCGAGGCATTGGTGATCTGGATGTTCAGGATCGCCATGAACGCGCCGATCATCCCGGCAAGGACGGCGATCCATTCCTTCGCTCGGGCTTTCGGGGTAGCCGCGGTAGAGGCAGCCGGAGCGTTGACCGCAATTGAAGAGTTCGACATGATTTGGCCCTCCTGGACCACCCGGTCAAAAGTTCCTGTCTGACGTCCTGGTATCGATGCTGGGCTGCACGGACATGCCGGGGCGCAACAAGCCAGACAACGCAGCGTCCGAATCCAGAACAATCCTGACCGGGATGCGCTGGACCACCTTCGTGAAATTGCCGGTCGCGTTGTCGGGAGGCAGAAGCGCGAATTCCTGGCCGCTTGCCGGTGCGATGCTGTCAACGCGGCCGTGATAGATCTGACCGGGAAACATATCCATTTCAATATCCACCGACTGTCCCGGCCTGACGTCCGTCAGTTGTGTTTCCTTGTAATTGGCAACGACGTATGAATCCTGCGTCGGCACGATCGTCATCAATTGCGTTCCGGCCTGGACATACTGGCCTGTGCGCAGCGTACGGTTGCCGACGACGCCGTCGATCGGGGCGATCACCTTCGCATATGACAGGTTCAACTCGGCCTGTTGCTGAAGCGCCAGTCTGTGGGCCAGCGCGGCCTCTGCCTGGGCGATCTCCGCTTCCAGCAGGACGACCTGCTTCCTGGCGGCTCCCAGTGACGCGTTGTCCCTGGCGGTCGTGGCCCGGTTGGCTGCAAGCGATGAAGACGCCAGTTCCGCCGTCTGCACGGGGGCGATGCGGTTGACGACCAGCTTTGCGTAACGCCTGTCGTTCTGCTCTGCAAACGTCTCGTTTGCCCGGTCGATGTCGACGGATGCCATCGCCGCGGCAATTGCATATTGCTGCGTGTCCAGTGCGGCCTTCTTGGCGTCGACCGTAGCCTCGGCGGCAGCCACCTCCGCCTTCGCCTGTTCCAGCGTTGTCGCGTAGTCGGCGTCATCGATCATGGCAACGACTTGTCCTGCCTTGACCACCTGGTTGTCGCCAACGAGCACTTTCTTTAGGTAGCCGGACACTTTGGGAGCGACCGAACTGTTGTCGGCCTTGATATAGGCATCATCCGTAGAAACAAGGAAACGCCCCACGGTCCAGTAGTCATGGCCGAAATAGCCGGCACCGGTCACCATGATGATCGCCGTCGCCGCAAGCAGGGTCCTTTTGGCCCAACCTTTCCCACGACCTTTGACGTGGGCGTGCACGTCACCAGCATGAGCAACGGGCTCGGTCAAGCGTTGCGTGGCTCCGGCGTCCATACGGGGTGCGGCCGGCTCGCTCACTGGTTCCGGCGCTTTGTTCGAAGATTTACCGTTCAATGCGATGACATTCTGTTCCATCTCGAGCCACTCCTTGTGCCCTGCGGCGAACGGCTTTCAGCAACGATCGTCGCTATTAAAGAAAATATGTATTTTCCAAAATATACCCTTGTGAATGAGTGTCAAGAATATTTTGGAAAATGCTTATGTTCGTAATTACAGCGTCGCTATCAGACATCGACGAGTGGGAGACGGGCAGCGCGTTTTGAGAGGATCTCTTAGGCAGGTTGAAATTAGAGATTTTATGGAAAGTTGAAATTTTCCTAAATCTGCGTTAGAGTATTCAGGAATCGAGGAGCGGCCATGGAAATGCAGCTGAAGCCAATCAAACGCCCGCGTGGACGACCGCAAGTGCGCAGTGACGACGAGACCAGATCGGTGCTGATCGACGCGGCCAATGAGCAGTTCAAGAAAGCGGGCTACGCGTCGACGAATATCAACTCGATCGCGCAGATGGCCGGCGTCTCGACAAAGACGCTCTACCGGCTGTTTCCCACGAAAGGGGATTTGTTTTCGGAGGTCGTCGAGCGCCGGATTGGATCATTCCTGATAGGCGTCGATGAACATTGCCTTGAAGGTTTGGAGCTACGCGACGGGCTGGAACGGCTGCTGATTGCTTACGGCCGTCTGACGCTCTCTCTTGATACGATCGCCATCACCCGCCTGGTGATCAGTGAATCCGAGAGATTTCCCGAACTTGCGACGGTTTTTTTCCAGAAAGCCATCACGCGCACAAGCCGGGCGATGGAGCGGTGGCTCTCCGCTCAACGAGACAAAAAAGCCATCGCGCTCGATGACGTTGCTATTGCGACCGGGATGCTGCGGGGAATGATGACGATGGAACCGCAGCGTGCGGTCATGCTTGGGCAACTCGGCGAAATATCCGATGATGAAATCGTCTCGCGTGCCCGCAGATGCTGCGAACTGTTCCTCAATGGATGCGCTAATATTTGATTGCTGTCCTCTCCTGGCGCTGCAAAGGCAATCTCTTTGGACGTGACGCTGGTCTGCTTCCTTTTACGGACCGTGGCTAGCTTCGAGGTTGAGTTGGGGCGACTAGAAAAATACCTGACGGTAGGTTCTAACCTGCTCAAGGTTAGAAGATCGATGTAAACCGTCGCAAGCTACCTTCCATTGCAGCACCAAAGGACAGCACCTGTTCGTCGGCAAAACGCTGCCCGATGATCTGGAGCCCTACCGGCAAACCGTTTGACGCCATTCCGGCAGGCAGCGACAGGGCGGGAAGCTGGGGCAGCAGGTTGAAGGGGCAGGTCATATCCAGGCCCGCAAAGCGACCATCCGGCATAGTCGCGACGTAGTCGTCGTCACATTCGTTCAAGGGTGGTGCGGTGATCGCGCAGGTCGGGCACAGCAGCGCATCATAGGTTTCGAACATCTTCGCCATGTCCCGCCACATCGAGGTGCGGAGCAGTTCCACGCGCTTGTAATCCGTCGCATTGGCGACCAGCCCGCGCTTGATCATCGAGACGACGGCGGGATCCATGTTGTGTTCATGCTGCGTCAGCCGGTCGCCAAAAAAGGAAGACATGAACACGCACCAGACGTCGAACCATTGGTCGTTGACGGCGCGGGTCCAACGCATCGGCACTTCATCAACGACGGCACCCAGGCTGCGAATTCTCTCGATCGCCTCGCGCATGACAACATCGACTTCCGGCTGGATCTGGTAATATCCGAGATCCATGGAGAAGGCGAAGCGTCTGCCTTCCAGACTTCCCTTGCGCGCGGCCTCTGCAGAAAAACTCAGCGGTAGCGACATGATGTCGTCGTCGCTGGGGCCACTCACTGTCTCCATGAAGGCGATGGCATCACCCATGGTCCGGGCCAGGGGGCCGAAATGCGAGATGTTGTCAAAGACGCTTGGAAGGATCGTCATGGGGATGCGTCCAAGGCTTGGCTTCAGCCCGATCACGCCGCAGAAGGCGGCGGGAATGCGCACGGAGCCTCCCATATCGGTGCCTTCCGCAAACGGTACGACGCCCGTCGCAACAGCCACGGCCGAACCGCCGGAAGAACCGCCGGGAGTCCTTTCCGGATCCCACGGATTGCGGCTCGCGCCCCATCGCGGGCTTTTCGTGAAGCTTGCATAGGCGAATTCCGGTGTCGTCGTCTTGCCGATCAGAATGGCGCCGGCCTCTTCCAGCCGGCGAATGCAAAGCGCGGTTTCCTGAGGCACCCAATCGCCGGATGTCCACGACCCAAGCGTGGTCAGATCCCCTTTCGTCGGTGTCAGGTCCTTCGCCGCAAAAGGAACGCCGTGAAGCGCACCGAGGTTCTTGCCCTCGGAAATTGCCCGGTCCGCGTTGCGCGCCGAAGCGAGCGCCTCCTCCTCGCGGATCACCGCAAAGGCATTGAAAGTGCTATTGACGGTTTTTGCGCGGTGAATGGATTCGGTTACAATGGCCTCGGCGGTGAACCGGCCCGAGCGAATTCCGTCTGCGATTTCGGTGGCCGGAAGGTCCAGCGGATGGCGCGCTGAAAAGACGTTCTGGGGCTTGTTCATGAGGTCGGGTTCCGTTCTTTCGAGCTTGTTGCATTTCGCTGGCAAAGCGTGCTTGCTGCCGGGGCGCTGCCATGTCAGTTTTCAGGATTGCCGGGAAGGGTTTGTATTTTCGATGAGTTCCGCTGTCGTATCGAAAGCCCAGACGCCGTCTTTTGACGCCTGGAACGCCAGTCTCGGCGCAGCGGCAAGCGCCATCGGCTCGCACGAATTTCCCGATGCCCTGGCCGCGGCCCTGCGCCTTCTGTCTCCGTTCCAGATGATGAACGGCTTTCTCTATTCTCCGGATGGCCATGCTTTCGATCTCTACAACGAAAAGATCGTCGCCAAGCGTTCGATCATCGTCGATCGTTATCTGGCCGGGGCTTTCGTGCTCGACCCGTTCTACGATGCCGCCCGCGCCGACGGCAGCGAGCGCATGATCGTGATGCGCGATCTCGCGCCCGATGATTTCGCACAGACCGAGTATTTCCGGCTGCACTACGCGACAACGGAGATTGTCGATGAGATCGGTTTCGTGATGAAACTCGAAGGCAACTTTGTCGGCGTTCTTTCTCTGTCGAGGACCCGCATCGCACCCATATTTTCCGAGAGCGATCTGAAGCGCCTGAGATCCGCCGCGCCGGTCGTTTGTGCATTGGGTAGGCAGCACTGGTTTCACGCCCCAAGCCTTTCTCTCGATATCAAGACCGCGTCGCCAGCCTCGAAGATCGAGCATCCGTTGCTCACCAGACGGGAGCTTGAGATCGTCACGCTGATCCTGAAGGGACATTCCAACCTCTCGCTTGCCGCAGTCCTTTCCTTGTCTCCGAATACGGTCAAGGTGCATCGTCGGCAGGTTTACGCAAAGCTGAACATCTCGAGCCAGGCGGAGTTGTTCCGTCTGTTTTTGGCATGAGGCCCGGCCGCAGGCCGAGCCCCTTTCCGACCTGGCGGCCTATTCCGCAAAATCCATTTCCGGCGGAGCCGTCTGGAAGACGCGCGTGAGATAGGCAAGATAGACAACGCCGATCACCAGCCAGACGAGACCGAGAACCTTGGCATTGCTGTCGAGGTTCCAGAGCAGGAAGAGGTTGCAGACAGCCGCGACCGACGGAATGACGAGACCGATCAGGGCACCGAGCGGCTTAACCTCTGCATTGTCCTTCAGATAGAGCGCGATCACCGAGATATTGACGGCCGTGAAAGCCAGGAATGCGCCGAAGTTGATGAAGGAGGTCGATGTCGTGACGTCCATGGTCAGCGCGAGCAGGCCGACAATGCCGACGAGAGCGAGGTTGAGGACCGGTGTCTGCCATTTCGGATGCAGGCTGCCGAAGAAGGATGACGGCAACACCTTGTCGCGTCCCATGGCGTAGAGCAGGCGGCCGACGCTGGCCTGGGCGGCGAGGCCGGAGGTGAACTGCGCGACGACGAGCGTGGCAAGGAAGATCGTGACGAACAGATCGCCGCCGATCGTCTTTGCGATTTCTGAGGCTGCAGCATCGGCGGCAATAAATTCAAAACCCGGATGGGCAAGCTGCGTGACATAGGCCGAGGCAATGAAGATCAGGCCGCCGGCAAGCGCCGTGATCAGGATCGCCCTTGGCATCGTTCGCTTCGCGTCCCTGGTTTCTTCGGTGAGTGTCGATACCGCATCAAAACCGAGGAACGAGTAGGCCGCAATGGCAGCACCAGCGACAGAAGCCGAGAACGGCACGTCCGCCTTGAAGAAAGGCGTGACGGAGGCAAGGCCGCCGGGACCGCTCAGCGCAACGACATATCGCGCAGCCAGGAAGACGAAGGCTGCCAGAACCGCAAGCTGCACCAGCATCAGGATGAAATTGATGCGGTTGGCAAAGGCAATGCCGACGACGTTGACGACCGTGGTCACGGCGATGAAGCCGATGATCCAGGCCCAGGCTGGAATGACCGGGAAGGCGGATGTGAGATAGGCGGCGCCGATCAGCCAGATCACCATCGGCAGGAAGAAATAATCGAGTAGGACCGCCCAACCGACGAGGAAGCCGACGCTCGGATTGATCGATCTGCGGGCATAGGTATAGGCCGATCCGGCAACCGGATAGACGCGCGCCATGACGCCGTAGCTGATGGCTGTCAGAAGGATTGCCCCGGCCGCCACGAGATAGGCCATCGCCGTCGTCCCCTGGCTTGTCGTCGCCAGCGCACCGAAGGTGCCGAAGACGATCATCGGTGTCATATAGGCCAGGCCGAAGAGCACGACGGACCAGAGCCCGAGCGTACGGTCAAGTTTCACAGTGTTGTTCATGTTCCGCCTCCGCGAAGAGTTGTTGTTGATCTTCTTGGAAACTGCGCGGCGCAGATGATCTAGCTATTCCCACGCAGGTCTCCGCCCGCTGTCTTTTTATGACGGAAGCATGACGGAGCGGATGGCGGCCGAATATAACCCCAAGGTGTTACGCCGCCAGAATAAGGATCGACAAAGGCGGCGCGAGATTTGGTCGTAAAATCAGCAGATAATTTTCATTGGTCGAATGAATAAAATTCTGATCTCATTTCGCTAACGGCTTTGTGCTGCATTGTTATCCGCGACATCGGGCGGCAGTCCGAGACGCTTCCCGTCAAAAGTGCGTTGACACGTCGCCTCGGTCTCTGATACCCAAATCAAGTGCAAAGATGCACATAAAAATCCACTCGACGTTGCTGGGCATCTGTTCTTAGTACGTCGCTTTGCGTTTTGATAAACGCGATCGTGTGGATAACCGGTGTTCAGCTCTTACAAATGGAGATGAATAACCGTGGGAACAGCTCTTTCAGCCAAAACATTGATAATATCGACGGCACTGGCGCTATTGCCGGCCGCAGCCTTTGCCGACACCAAAATTGCCGCTATCTTTGACCTGACCGGTGGCCTGAATATCTATGGCATCCAGCAGAACAACGCCTTGCAGCTTGCCGTGGAGGCCATCAACGGGCAGGGCGGCGTGCTCGGCGCACCGATCGAAGTCGCCTCCTATGACGCGCAGTCGGAACAGAGCAAATACATCCAGTATTCGAACACGGCGATCCTGAAAGACCAGGTGAAAGCCTTGTTTGCCGGACTGACGAGCTCGTCGCGGGAGGCGATCCGGCCGATCGTCCGCAAGGCAAACATCCCCTATTTTTATACCGCACTCTACGAAGGTGGCGCTTGCGACAAGCAGACTTTCGTCACGGGTTCGTCCGCCTCCCAGCAGCTTTCTGTCCTGATCGACTGGGCTGTCAAAAAGTACGGCAAGAAGATCTACATCATGGCGCCCGACTACAATTTCGGGACCATTTCCGCTCACTGGATCAAGGAGTACGCCAAACAGGCGGGCGCCGAGGTCGTCGGTGAAGATTTCCTGGCGCTGACCATTACGGACTACGCCCCGACGATCCAGAAGATCCAGGCGTCCAAGCCGGATTTTGTCGTGGCGCTGCCGGTGGGTGCAAACCAGACGGGGTTCCTCGAGCAATTTGCGGCGGCTGGCCTGAAGGACACCATCGGCATGGTGTCGACAAATTACGGTTCCGGTAACCAGCAGGTCGTCGTCTCTCCAGATGCCGGAAAGGGTTTGATCGCCAGTCAGGGTTATTTCCAGCCCGTCGAGAATCCCGCGAATGCCGAGTTCGTCAAGCTGTGGCAGGCGAAATACGGCAGTGAAACGCCGATCGTCTCCGAAGCCGTCGATGTCTGGAATTCCGTTCACCTGTGGGCGGCGGCCGTCAACAAGGCGGGCAGTGCCGACAGCGAACCGGTCATCGCGGCTCTCGAAAGCGGTCTGACGTTCGATGCGCCGAACGGCATGGTCAAGCTGGAGCCGGGTTCGCATCATCTGCGTCAGAACATCTACATCGCAGAAGGTGACGACAAGCACAGCTTCAAGATCGTTGAAACCTTCTCCGATGTCGCTCCAACCTACGAGAACGAGAAATGCGACCTTGTCGCCAATCCGTCGCTCGCCGAGCATTTCACCCCGGAAAGCCAGTAAGGTTTGACATCGAGCGCTTTCCCGGCGGGAAGGCGCTCGACTGAGGAGGTTTCAATGGAAATCGATTATCTGGCGACGGTGCTGCTGTCGTCGCTCTCAAGCGCATCCATCCTTCTGATCGCGACGATCGGGCTGGCGGTCGTCTTCGGGCTGATGGGTGTCATCAATCTTGCCCATGGCGAGTTTCTGATGATTGGCGCCTATACAGCGCTCACGATGACGCAATGGGGCGTTCCCTATGCCCTGTCCATCCCGATCGCCGTCGCCGTCACGATGACGATTGGTGCAACGGTCGAAATCCTTATCATCAGCCGATTGTACGGCCGGCTTTTCGACACGATGCTGGCGACCTGGGGGCTGAGCATTGCCTTCTATCAACTGGCGGTGCTGATTTTCGGGACCGTCACGCCGGGCATCGGCATGCCGCGATACAGCCTCAAGATCGGGGACTACAGCCTGGCCGGCTATCCACTGCTGATGATCGCCGTCGCTGCCCTGATGGCTCTATTCGTCTATGCCCTGATGACCCGCACGGCTTATGGCCGAAAGGCGCGCGCCGCAATCCAGGTTCCGGAAATGGCGCAGGCCATCGGCATCGACTCGTCTCGCGTCAACACACTGACCTTCGCCATCGGATGTGGACTTGCAGGCTTTGCCGGGGCGGTTCTCCTGCCGATCGTGCCGGCGACGCCTTCGATGGGCTTCGCCTTCGTCATCAAGGCCTTCCTCACCGTCGTCGTTGCCGGGCCAGTCACACTGACTGGAAGCGTCCTTGCGGCAATCGGTCTGGGCGGCGGGGCTTCGATCACCGCGAGCTTTCTCACCTCCGTGGCGGGCGACGCGTTCTTTTTCCTTATCACGGCATTGCTGCTGTGGCTTTTCCCCATGGGAATATCGGCCACGTGGCGCCGCAAGATGTGAGCCGCTACCCATGACCTCTTCAGAAAAACTCTACAGATCCGCCGGGCTTGTGTTTCCGATCGTCGTGACGGTGGTGGCCCTTGGCGCCGCTGGCGTGATCGATCCGTATCTCGCCTATGTCGCGACCTCCTGGATCATCTTCGGCCTGCTCGGCCTCAGCCTCGATATCGTTTGGGGCAGGGGTGGGTTGTTGAGCCTTGGACAGACTGCGTTCTACGGTCTTGGCGGCTATTTCGGCAGCGTGGTTGCGATCAATCTTGGTCCCGTCACCGGCAACACCCTGATCTGGAGCCTGCCTGCCGGCGCTTTCTTCGGCGCCTTGTGTGCGGCCGCACTGGGGTGGATTATTTTCTTTGCCCGGATGGGGCCGCTTCAAAGCACGATCTTGTCCTATACCCTCACGCTGCTGCTCTGGTCCCTGACACAGTCCTTTCAGCTCGACGTCGGCACGGCCTCCATCGGCGGAGACAACGGCCTGTCCAATATTCCAGGCATGGTTCTCGGTTTCGGCGAGAAAGCCGAAACACTGGGGCCGGTCGCGGTGTTCGTTGCAACAATCCTGATCGCCGCGATGGTCTACCTGCTGACGCGTGCTCTGATGATGAGCACCTTCGGACGCGTCGTCGATTGCATCCGCATCGATGCCCAGAAGGCCGAGCTGCTTGGTTATGATGTCCGCTTGTATCAGGTAGCAAATTTTGCCTACGCAGGTGCAGTCGCAGGGCTTGCCGGAGCCTTGTTCGGAGCATGGGCGAATTATCTGAACCCCTCCATCTTCTCTGTGCAGGAGGCGCTGCTCGTACCGATCTACGTTCTCGTCGGCGGGCTCGGGACGCTGGCCGGGGCTTTCGTCGGCGCCATTGCCATAGGCGGCCTGTCCTACTGGTTGGGCGGCGGTGCAGTCGGAGGCCAGACGACGCTGATCCTCGGCATAGCGCTCATTTTTCTGGTTCTCTTTCTGAAGAATGGAATATTGGGGGCAGTCGGCGATCTCTGGCGCCGGAGCTTTCCGGACGCCAATGCCGCAGCCCGCGATGCAGAGGCGGTGGCGATTGATCCACAAGTTCTAGAAGGCCTTCTCAAGGACGCTGCCCTTCAGGCCGGTCCAGCGAAAAGCCTGGCCACCCGCGATGCGTTCAAGCGGTTCGGTGGTGTGGTTCCCGTGAACAACGTTTCCCGCATCTTCGAGCCCGGCCGGCCGTCTTCGCTGATCGGCCCGAACGGGGCGGGGAAAAGCTCCTATCTCAAGACATGCGTCGGCATCTACACCCCGGAAGCGGGAAGCATCCTCCTGGCGGATGACGATGACATCACCCGGGCGCCGATCTTCGAGCGCGTCCGCAGGGGCATGGGGGTGAAAAACCAGAAACCGCAGGTTTTCGGTGCTCTGACCGTCTTCGACAATCTCTGGATGGCCGCCTACGCGCGGACCCGCAACAAGACTGGCGCCACGGAAATCAGCGAAAAGGTCATGGGCATGCTCGGCTTCACCAACCAGGCTGCCGTTCAGGCCTCGGTTTTGTCGCATGGCCAGCAGCAATGGCTGGATATCGGCATGGTGCTGTGTCTGGCTCCGCGCGTCATTCTCCTCGACGAGCCCGCCGCCGGGATGACCAGCGAGGAGACCCGGGAGCTTTCTTCTCTCGTGCGCATCCTTGCCAGATACACCACCGTCATCGTCGTGGAGCACGACATGGAGTTCGTCCGAACCCTGGAAGGCCACGTCACGGTTCTGCATCAGGGGGAGGTCTTTGCCGAAGGCGACATCGATGGCTTGCGGGCGAACGATCGGGTTCTGGACATCTACCTCGGGAGGCGCGCGCATGTTTAGGATCGTCAATGCCACGGGCGGATATGGCAAGACCGTCATTATTCGCGACGTCTCGCTTCACGTGGATGCCGGAGAGGCGGTTGCCTTGCTCGGACGCAATGGCGTCGGTAAATCGACGTTGATGCGCTTTGCCACCGGCCTGATACCGGCCGGCAGCGGCCATGTCGAGATCGATAGCGTAAGGGCACCCGTCTCGCCGGCCAGACGGGCGAAGCTCGGGTTGGGTTACGTGCCGCAGGGGCGGTTCGTATTTCCGCGCATGACGGTCATCGAGAACATCGCCGTCGCCGCCGAGGCGAACGGTCACAATGGTTCGGAGGCAGTCGATGCCGCGATGGCCGATTTCCCCATGCTCAAGCCGAAGGCGAACGATCTTGCGGGCGGACTTTCCGGTGGCCAGCAACAGGTTTTGGCGCTTGCCCGTGCACTGGCCGTTCAACCACGCATTCTTCTCCTGGACGAGCCCACCGAAGGCGTTCAGCCGTCGATCATCGATGAAATCGCTGGTGTGCTGAAGCGGATTAACCGTGATCGCGGAATCGCCATCCTTGTCGCAGAGCAGGACCTCGACTTCTGCCTGTCGATCGCGACCCGCGCTTACGTGATGGAGAAAGGCGCAATCCGCCTGGAGACGGATCGCGACCGCCTGAAGGCAGACAAGCAACTTCAGCAAGAATTGCTGGGAGTGTGAATGATGAAGGAGCAATCGGAATTGACCGACGATCAACTCGCACGCATCGAAGCGACACTCAGGCGCATACGCAGTGGTCTCGGGAAGATCAGCGCCGCGACGACGCAAGAACCGGCACATGTTTTCGTTCCGGAGGTGCGCGATGCAAACTGAAACGTTGACACAGCAGATCACCGCTCTTCACCAAGGCACTGTTTCTGCGTCTTTTCTGGCTGAGCGAGCGCTGCAGCGCGCGCGCTCACTTGAAAGCCTGAACGCATTTGTGGCGTTGGAACCTGCCCACATCCTGGCGCAAGCCAAAGCTGCAGACGAAAGGCGCAAGCAGGGCAGGGCGCTCAGTCTCCTTGATGGCGTTCCGATCGCCATCAAGGACAATTACCTGACGCAGGACTATCCGACGACGGCCTGCTCAGGGGCGCTGCCGCTTGAACCCGCCGGTACGGACGCAACGATTGTTGCCAATCTTCGCAATGCGGGCGTGGTGATTTTCGGCAAGACCAATATGCATGAATGGGCCTATGGCGCGACAAATTCGACGTCGCGTTTTGGCCCTACCCGAAATCCTCACAATCTGAATCACATTACCGGCGGCAGCAGTGGAGGGTCGGGTGCCGCCGTGGCAGCCGGGATTGTGGCGGCGGCCCTCGGCAGCGATACCGGGGGGTCCGTGCGCATTCCAGCCGGCGCCTGCGGTATCTATGGTTTTAAACCGAGTTACGGCCGCGCATCGCGGCACGGCGTCCTGCCCCTGAGCTGGTCGCTGGATGCGCCGGGGCCACTGGCGGCATCGCTCGAGGATCTCGGCCACTTATTGCCATTCTTCTGCGGGGCCGACCCAAAAGATTCGACGACCCGCAACGCCATGCAGTTCGATAACACCATTTCTGCGGGTCGGCCGAAACTGATCAATCTGACCGGCGCAGGGCTTGAAAGGTCCGTTGAAGTCGATGCTGCAATCCGGTCCGCACTCACCCGATGCGACGCCGATGTCACAGAGACTGGCCTTGCCGATATGGCAGGCTATTTCGCCGCCTGGGAGGCGATCCTTCATTGCGAAGCGTCCGCCTATCACGCCCCTCTGTTGGCGCAAAATGCCACCGGCTACAGTGCCGTTACCCGTGCCCATCTCGAGGCCGGGAAGCTTCTCGCCGGTGTGGAACTGTTGAAAGCACAGCAGATCCGGGCGGGTCTCATGACGCAGCTTGCCGTTCTTGGCGACTGGGATGCCCTAGTGCTGCCGACGCTGCCGGTTGTCGCACCTCGCGCGGGCGATGAGTGGCAGGAATTTGGCGGACGCCGCGTGACGACGCAGGATGCCATGACGTGGTTTTGCTGGATCGCCAATCTCGCGGGCCTTCCCTGTATCTCGATACCGATCGGCATGTCGCCAGAGGGCCTTCCAATCGGTATGATGCTGATGGGCCGTCCGAATGCGGACGAGCACCTTCTTGGCGTTGCCGGATGGATCGACAGGAACCTCAAGGTGGGCAAGTGAGACATGGCGGATAACCCGATCAAGATTGGCGTGCTTTTCTCACAATCCGGGCCCATGGCGGTAACCGAAACGGCGCATATCCAGGGCGTGCTGCTTGCCTGCGAGGAGCTGAATTCACAGGGTGGTGTCGGCGGACGACTGATCGAGCCTGTCATCGTCAACCCGGACGGCAGCGACCAGCGCTACGACAGGATGGCGACGGAACTGCTCCTGAAACAGGGGATCAACGCGATCTTCGGCTGCTGCCTGTCGAGCAGCCGCAAGGCCGTTGTGCCGATAATCGAGCGCTACAACGGCATTCTCTTCTATCCCTCCGTCTACGAGGGGTTCGAATATTCGCCGAATGTGATCTATGGAGGGGCAGTACCCAACCAGGTCATCGTCCCGCTTCTCGAATATCTGTTTGTACACCACGGAAAAAGAATTGCGTTGTTCGGTTCCGATACGCTCTACGCGCGCGAGATAAACCGTATCGTCAACGAGTTCCTGTCCGACAGCGGCGGTTCGGTGGTCGAGGAAATCTACTTTCCCTTCGGTACCGCGTCCGCCCGGTTTGAGCCGGCATTGAAACGGGTGGTGGAAGCGGGCGTCGATGCGATCATGTCTACCGTGGTGGGTGAAGACAGCGTGACACTCTACGACACTTTCCACGGTGTCGATCACGGAGGGCGGAATATTCCGATCGCGTCCCTGACCACCACCGAGTCTGAACTGGGCAAGATGTTACCCGATGCGCGAACAGGCCATCTGTCGGCATTGCCCTACTTCGGAACGCTCGACAATCCGCAGAACAAAGCGTTCGTCGCCGCGTTTCAGAAGCGCTATGGTGACAGACAAACACCGGGGATTTATACGGAAGTGTGCTACTCGCTTGTCCACATCTATGCCGACGCGGTCCGCCAATGCGGCGAAACGGACAGCGATTCCATTCTTCCGATCTTGACCAGCGCTGTCTTCAAGGCCCCGAGCGGTGATAAATCCATTGATCTCGATACCAACCACTTCATGCAGCGCCCGCTGATCGGAAAAGCGAACGTGTCCGGTGATTTCGATATCGTCTGGCGCAGCGATGCGCTCATCCGGGCTGACCCGTATCTCGTCGCCTATGACCGATCGCTTGGCAGATAGGCAGACGATGAACGATCGCATCCCCTTGAAAGACGAGGACATGCTGCGGCGCCTGCGCCGGATGCGGGTCCTTGTCATTCATCCGGATGACACCGAGCGATCCACATTCCTTGCCCATATCAAGCGTGTCGGTTGCCAGGTCGAAGCAATATGGCCGGCCCCGGAAGCCCTTCCCAGCTATATCGATGTCGTGCTGTTTCTGCTCAATCCGGACCGCAACAATCGAACACCGGCATGGGTGACGACGTGCGACACCGCGGCGAGGATCGCAATCATCGCTTTCGAGACGCCGGAGATCCTGACGGAATTGCAGCGCATGAACGTCCATGGGGTCTTGTCCAAGCCGGTGCGAATCTTCGGCATATTGGCTGCCCTGACGACCGCGGTCAGTCTCGCCAGTCATGAGGCAAGATTGAAACAGCGGATCAAGTCGCTGGACGATACATTGAAGGCCAGGCGCAGAATCGAAAAGGCAGTCGGAATTCTGTCGGCCAGCCGCAATATTTCCGAAGAGGAGGCCTACCGCCGTCTTCGCGAGAAAGCGATGACCTCGAAGGTCACCATTGCGTCCGTTGCGGATGCTATCATTGCGTCCAGCGACATCTGACCATTTCCGAACGTAGCGGCATGACCAGACCTGCCAGTGTCTGTGAGAAAAGAGGTTAGCGGCAGAGTGTCAGGGGCAGGGCGCCGTGCTTTCGCGGATCACCAACTCCACCGGCAGGATCGTCTCGATATCGACGTCATCAGCCGTCTCGCCGTTCAGCAACCGCAACAGGATTTCGGCGGCGGCGCGTCCGGCGCCGTGCTGCTGGATCCTGACCGTCGTCAGTTTCGGCCGGATCAGGTCGAGGAAGGGCATGTCGTTGAAGCCGGTGACGGAGACTTGGCGCGGGCAGTCGATCCCGCGCTCGCGCAGGACCTCGATGGCGCCTAGCGCCAGGCGGTCGTTGGCGCAGAGTACGGCGGTAAAGGTCTTGCCAGACGCAAGCAACTCGGTCAGGCAACGGCCCCCCTCCTGCTCGTCGAAACGGGTGGCGACGACGATGAGATTTTCATCGACCTCGGTATCGAGGTCTTCCGCCGCCCTTCGGAACGCGGCGAGCCGCAATTGTCCGGTGGAGAGATCCTGCGGCCCGGCGATATGGGCGATCCGGGCATGACCGAGTTCGCGGAGATGGCGCAGCATCTGGCAGATGCCGGCATCCTCATCGTTGATGACATAGGGGATATCGGAGTCCTCGACCTTTCTGTTGAGCGTCACGACCGGCAATCCATCCTGGGCGGCACTGGCGATCGACGGGTCGCTGCGCAGAACGGCCGCATGAATGATGCCGTCGACGCCGCGGTCGCGCAGCACGTCAAGCAGGCGGATTTCGCGATCTCTTTCGCTGTCGGTGTTGACGATGATCGAGGCATAACCGAGCGGCTCGAGCACGCTTTCTATGCCGCGCAGGATCGGCGGAAAGATGACGTTGGTGATGTCGGGGATCATCACGCCAACAGTCATCGTCCGGTTGGTCCTAAGCCCAGCCGCGATCCGGTTCGGGCGGTAGCCGAGGCTTTCAGCCGCTGCCTGGATTTTTTTTGCGACTTCTTCCGTGATCGTCTTGCGTTCGACAGGGTCCAATGCCCGCGATACCGTTGATACGTGAACGCCGGTCTCTCGCGCTATGTCCTTCAATGTAATACGTTTTTTTTGCATGTCATCGCCTCGTGCCGCGCTGCATTCTACAGGGTGCACAGAATTAAGCAATCGATTGCACAATATTCCTTGACCATTCGAATATGCGGTGTTAGTAATCTATGCAATCGATTGCATGTTCTCGCTTTGCGGGATTTGCTAGTCGATAATTCGCGCAGTCATTTGCTGAGGGAGGAGCCTTGGAGTTGATGATGCGCGCGGAGCGGGCACCTCGATTGCCCGTCGATTTTTTGGCAATTCGTGCAATCGATTGCACCCGGAGGAGGAACACCGATGAAACTGACGAAATTTCTTGCGACAACGGCAGCGGCGGCTTTGCTGGCCAGCGCCGTCCAGGCGGCCAACATCAAGATCGGCGCATCACTGCCGATCACCGGCGGCCTTTCGGTCAGCGGTGAAAAACACAAGCGCGGCTACGAACTGTGTACCAAGTTGATCAACGATGCCGGCGGCATTCTCGGCCGCCAGGTGGAGCTGGTCGTCAGCGACAATCGCTCCGACCCGGCAACTGCGATTAATCAGTACGAACGCTTCATCAATGTCGACAAGGTCGATGCCGTCTATGGCACCTTTTCAAGCCGTCTGACCTTCCCGGTTGCCAGCATCCTTTCCAAGTACAATATGGTGCATCCGGTCCCGTCGGGCGGCGCGCTGCGCATCTATGAACAGGGTTACAAGAACCTGTTCTATTTCCAGGTGAGCGCCGCCGAATACACCGGCAAGGATGTGATGGCCGTGATGAAGGACATCATCGCCTCAGGCCAGGCGCCGAAGACGGTCGCGGTGGTTTCCGCCGACGACTTCTTTGCCAACGCCATTTCGGCCGGTCTTCTAGGCCAAAAGGTCAAGGATCCGGCGACCGGCAAGGAAATCGCCGACCTCGCGCCGGGCTACCTCGCGGACGCCGGCATCAAGGTGGTGATGCAGGAGAAGTGGCCGGAAGAAGGTTTCAACGACTGGCTGAACCTTGCCAATTCGATCAAGCGCTCCGGCGCCGAGATGATCGTCGGCCTGACGGCATCCGCCGAAGAAGCCGTCCAATTGACGCGGGCGCTGAAGACCGTCGGTGCAACGCCGAAGCTGGTCTATCTCAGCCAGGGCGCCCAGAACGAATTCATCGAAGGCGTGGGCAAGGAAGCCGCCGAAGGGGTGCTGATCCATACGACATGGCACAAGGATGTGCCCTTCGAAGGTACGCTTGCCGGAAAACCGTTCAACAATGCCGACTTCGTCAAGGCCTTCGAGACGGCCTATGGCGTCGAACCGGATGAAGACAGCGCCATTCCGTTTGCTGTCTGCCAGGGCGTCGAGCAGGCAATCACCGGTGCGAATTCGACTGACAATGCCAAGATGGGTGAATGGCTGCATGCGCGCACCAAGGACAATCCGGTGCGCACCGTTCTTGGCCGTTTTTCCTGGGATGAGCGCGGGCTTGCCAAGGACAAGGAGCACATCATGACCCAGTGGCAGGACGGCCAGCTGAAGTTCGTCTACCCGAAGGGCGAATTCGAAGGCGTGGTGCCGTTCAGCTACCCAAAGGCCGGGTTCTGACCTCGCCTTAACGTGGGGCCGCGACGCGGCCTCACATCCAGACTGCCGATTGCAGACGTGATGGAAGGTAAGACGCATGCTCGAAGTGAAAAATCTCTGCAAGCATTATGGAGGCATAAGGGCCGTCGACGGCGCGACCTTCACCGTCGAGAAGGGCTCGATCACCGCCCTGATCGGACCGAACGGCGCCGGCAAGACCACCGCCTTCAACTGTATCAGCCGCACCGTGGCACCGACATCCGGCGAGGTCTGGCTGGACGGCCAGCGGATCGACCATCTGCGGCCCCACAAGGTGACCGCCAGGGGGCTCAGCCGCACGTTCCAGATCTCCCGCAATCTCTCCGACATGACGGTGATCGAGAACGTCATTGTCCAGTCGCGCGTCGATGGCATCGCCGGTCTGTTCAAGCCGGCGATGAGCCGGGAGGAAAAGGACAAGGCCATGTCCATCCTCGATTTCCTCGGCATCACGCGTATCGCCTACGAGGACGGCAACAACCTGTCCTACGGGCAGAAGAAGCTGATGGATCTCGCAGCCCTCCTGATGTCCGACCCGAAGATCATCCTGCTCGACGAACCGGCCGGCGGCGTCAACCCATCGCTGCTCGAAGAGATCGTCAGCCATATCCAGGCGCTGAATGCGCGCGGCCTGACGGTGCTGATCGTCGAGCACAACATGGACCTAATCATGCGGCTGTCGCATCGCGTCGTCGTCATGGCGCAGGGGCGGGTGATCTGCGACGGCACGCCGGACGTGGTGCGCAAGGATCCGCAGGTGCTCGACGCCTATCTCGGCGGCGTGCTTGAGCAGGAGGTTGCGTGATGACGGAACTGCTTCAGGTTAGCAATATCACCGCCGGTTACGGTGACGGTCCGGCCATCCTCGATGGCGCCCATCTGACCGTCGAACCCGGCAAGGTCCATTGCATTATCGGCCCCAATGGCGCCGGCAAATCGACGCTGATGAAAGCCATCTGCGGCATGCTGACGATCCGAAAGGGCGACGTCCTCTTCAACGGCAAGCGCCTGAACGGCATGCGTCCGGACCAGATCCTGCGTGAAGGCATCTGTTTCGTGCCGCAGGAACGGGCGCTGTTTCCAAAGATGACGGTTCGCGAAAACCTGCGCATGGGCGGCTTCATTCTTGATGACAAGAAAGAGTTGGAGCGCCGCATCGAAGGCATCCTCGAACGGTTCCCGATCCTGCGCGAGCGCGCCGACCAGCATGCCGGCACCATGTCCGGCGGCCAGCAGCAGACGCTCGCCATGGCACGCACGCTGATCATCAAGCCGACGATCGTCATGCTCGACGAACCCTCGCTCGGACTGGCGCCGAAGATCGTCCAGGAGATGTTCGATATCATGAAGATGATGTCGGCGGAAGGCGTCACCGTGCTGCTCGTCGAGCAGAACGCGTTGATGGGCCTGAAGAATTCCGACTGGGGCGTGGTGCTCGATCTCGGGCGCACGCTGTTCGAGGGGCCGGCCGCCACAGTGCTTGCCGATCCCCGCATCCAGGAACTCTACCTCGGCGGCAAGAAGGCCGCCTGAAGGAGGACATGATGGCAGATATCCTGCAAATACTCATTCTGGGCCTTGCTCTCGGCGGCGTCATCGCCCTGATGGGCTCCGGCCTGTCACTGGTCTTCGGCGTCATGCGCATCGTCAATCTCGCGCATCCCTCGCTGATCATCGGCGGCGCCTACGTCACCTATTGGGCTTTCAAGATGACCGGTCTCGATCCGATCGTCATGCTGCCTGTCGCATCCCTGATCATGGCCGCCATCGGCGTGCTGCTCTACCGGCTGATGTTCGAGCGGGAGACCAAGAGCGCCAAATATTCCGAGATGACGGTGCTTCTGACCTTTGCGCTGGCGATGATGGTCGAAGGTCTCCTCGGTGGGCTGTTCACCAATACGCAACGCGTCGTCTCGCCCGAATATGCAACGGATGCCTTCTTCATCGGCGATCTCTTCATTCCGAAGGGCCAGCTCTATGCCGGTATCGTATCGCTTATCATCATTGGCGGGTTGAGCCTGTTTCTCAAATATTCGCGTCTCGGCTATGCGATCCGGGCGACGACGCAGAACCGCGAGGCGGCCGAACTTCTCGGCGTCAACGTCAACTTCATTTGCATTCTCGCCTTTGCAATCGGTATCGGCCTTGCCGGTGCTGCCGGCTCACTCGTCAGCTTCGTCTTCAGTTTCTTCCCGGCAAAGCATTGGGAATGGATTGCCATGCTGATGTCGGTCGTCGTGCTTGGCGGCATGGGCAGCATTCTCGGCACGGTGGTCGCAGCACTGCTCCTGTCTGTCATCGCGGCCTTCGTCGGCACCTGGATCGGCGCGACCTGGTCGACGCTCACCTTCTTCCTCGCTCTTTTCCTCATCCTGCTGGTGCGGCCCCAGGGCCTGTTCGGCGAAAAACCGGAGATGGCATGATGGCTGTTACTCTTGATCAATCCAGCGCCAGCGCCGTTGTCGAAGCGCGCCGCGCCCACAATGAAAAGCTTGCCCGAAAGGCCGATCAGACCCGGGCCACATGGTTTCCGTTGGCCGTAATGGCCATCCTCATCGCGCTGCCGCTGCTCCAATTCACCGGCAACTACAACTACCTGCTGCACATGGTGCTGTTCACAGCCTCCTATGTGGCCATGGCCTCCGGCTGGAATATCCTTGGCGGCTTTGCCGGCTACATTTCGCTCGGACACGCCGTGTTCTTTGCGATCGGCGGCTATTTCTCCGGCATGATCCTCGCCCGCTACGGGATTTCGACGATCATCACCGCCCCCCTGGCCGGCCTCCTTGCCGCCGTCGTCGGTTACTTGATCGGCATGGTGACGCTGAAGGTCCGCGGCCCGAGCTTCATCATCTCGTCGATCGCGCTTCTGATGATCGCCCGCATCCTGTTCGACAATTGGGAACTCATCGGCGGCGCCAACGGCGTGACGCTGCCGGTCAACGACCTCTCCGTGCAATGGGCCAAGGTTCCCTACTACTACGCCATGCTGGCGATCGCCGCCTTCACCGTCTGGGCGAGCTACAAGATCAAGCATTCGAAGTTCGGCCTTGGTCTGCGGGCAATCTCCAAGGACGAGATCAAGGCCGAAAGTGCCGGCATCGATACGCGCTTCTACAAGGTCATGGCCTTTGCGCTTTCGGCGTTCTTCGTCGGCATGGCCGGCGCGGTCTGGGGCGAATACCTCACTTATCTCCGGCCCAATATCTTCCTTGTGATCCTCGTCTCGGCAAACCTGGTGCTGATGTCGATCCTCGGCGGCAAGGGAACGGTGGCCGGGCCGGTGATCGGCGCCATCCTGATCGTGGCGCTCAACGAACTGTTCGTCGCCACCATGGGTGCCTCGGAAATCAACATCCTCGGTACCGGCATGGTGATGGCGGCAGGCCTGATGTTCTTCCCGCTCGGCCTCGTCGGAACGCTTGCGCGGAAAGGCAAACTGCCCCGCGTTCTCAACTGGGATTGACCGTACGAACTGCCCCCATCGGGCGCTGTCTCAATGCTTGATTTTAACCTTGCCGAAGGGCGGGAGGAGAGATGTCATGCCGGAATATGTTCTTTACAATGCGCCGCAATCCACTTGCAGCCAGCGTGTTCGCTACGTGCTGCACTCCAAGGGCCGGGAGTTCGAAGAGCACAAGCTCGACCTGTTCAAGGGCGACCAGCTGAAACCGGAATATCTGAAGATCAACCCGAACGGGCTGGTGCCGGCGCTGGTGCATGACGGAGAGGCGATCATCGATTCGGCCGTCATCATGGAATATCTCGAAGATATCCTCGGCACCGTCTCGCCGCTGCGGCCGGAAGATCCGCTGAAGGTTGCCCGGATGCGGGCGATGATGCGCTACATCGACGAGGTGCCGACGCCGGCCGTCCGCGTCCCATCCTATAATCTGGCCTTCCTGCCGCACTATCAGGCGATGACGGAGGAAGAATTTCTCGCTGTCTGCGAGAGCAAGCCGCTTCGCCGCGAGTTCCTGCTCAAGATGGGCCGCTCCGGCTTTCCGCAGTCGGAAATGGACGAGGCGCTCGGCCGCCTGCGGCGCGGTATAGAGCGTATGACAAGCTGGCTGCGGGAGAGCGGCGGACCCTGGCTGATGGGCAAGGACCTGACGCTTGCCGACATCGCCATCATGCCCGTCATCGTGCGCATGGACGACATCAATCTCGGCCACATCTGGGACGATGCGCCCGAAATCAGCGCGTGGCTCGACCGCATCCGCACCACTGATGCCTTTGCCAAGACCTATTACCACGGTGCCCTGCTGACGGAAAAGTATCCGCACCTGCAGGCCTTGAAGACCGTAGCCGCCTGAAGCGCGGGCAACGACAGGAGAAGCATCATGAAGCACGTAACAATCGAGCCGAAGCTCATCAGCACCGTTGCCGACGTCACACCGACGGTGCTTGCGGCGATGTCACGCACATCCGATCCACGACTGAAGCAGATCATGGATTCCATGGTTCGGCACCTGCACGCCTTCATCATCGAGACGCAGCCGACCGAAGAGGAATTCGAGCAGGGCCTGCGCTGGATCGCAGCCCTTGGCCACCACACCAACGAAAGCAACAACGAGGTGGTGCTTGCTGCCGATGTCGTTGGAGCGTCGACCTTGATCGACCTGATCAACAATGACGGCATGCAGGGTGAGACCATGTCGGCGCTGCTCGGGCCGTTCTATCGCGGGCAGGCGCCGGATTGCGCCTGCGGCGACTGCATCGCCCGCTCGGAAACGCCCGGTCCGGTGCTCTATTTCAAGGGCAAGGTCACCGGTGTCGATGGCGCGCCGATCGAAGGTGCGAAGCTCGATGTCTGGCAGGCGTCCCCCGTTGGTCTGTACGAGAATCAGGATACCGGCCAGGACGATTTCAACCTGCGCGGCGTATTCCGCACCGACGCCGCCGGCAGCTTCCATTTTACCTCCGTCAAACCGGCTGGTTACCCGGTTCCCGTCGATGGTCCTGTCGGAGACCTGTTACGGGCACAGCAGCGCCATCCGATGCGCCCTGCACATATCCACTTCATCGTCTCGGCACCCGGCCACAAGACGCTGGTCACCCAGATATTCTCGGACACGCACGATGCGCTCGCCACCGACGTCGTCTTCGGCGCCAAGACCCAGATCATCGGCGATTTCATCGAACATACCGAACCGCATCCCGATCATCCGGACACGCCGGTGCCGTTCTACACCTGCGAGTACGAGTTCAAACTGGTCGAGGGCGAGCCGACTTATCCGGTACCGCCGATCTCCGGCAAGAAACATTGATAGGGCAGGAAATGAACATGTCGCAGGCTCTGAATGGCAAGGTCGCAGTGGTGGTCGGCGGTTCCGGCGGGATCGGGCAGGAAACCTGCCGGTTGCTCGCCGAGGCTGGCGCCCGCGTCGCTGTCGGCTATCGTTCCAGCAGGGAAAAGGCAGAGGCGCTCGTCAAAAGCTTGCCGGGTGAGGGACACACGGCTTTGCCGGTATCGATCGAAGACTCGCCGAGCATCAATGCGTTTCGCGATGCCGTGCTCACCCGGTTCGGCAAGGCGGATATTCTGGTGAACACGGCGGGCGTCACCAAACCTGTCCCGCATGCCGATCTCGATGCGCTGACCGACGAGTTGATCGACCAGATCTTCATCAACAACTGGCGAGGGGTGTTTTCGACGGTCCGCGCTTTTGCGCCAGCCTTGAAAGCGAGCGGCGACGGGCTGATCGTCAACGTCTCCTCGATCGCGGCCTTCACAGGCATTGGTTCCAATATCGCCTATTGCGGCGCCAAGGCAGGGCTCGACATCATGAGCAATTCTCTGGCCCGCGCCCTGGCACCACAGATTCGCGTCATGGCGATCTCGCCGGGCATGGTGGATACCGATTTCGTTCCCGGACGGGGTCAGGATTTCAAGGACAAGGCGGCCGCCGCGACGCCGCTGAAGCGGCTGACGACGACCACCGATGTCGCCGAAGCGATCCTCGCCTGCGCGACACATCTCAAATTCTCGACCGGCACGCGGATTGTCGTCGATGGGGGGAGGCACCTCTGATGCAGCCGAAGGTCATCATCACCTGCGCCGTCACGGGCAACCTCACCACCCGGGAAAACCATCCCGGCCTGCCGGTGACGCCCGAGGAAATCGCCAATTCCTGTCTCGAGGCCGCCGATGCCGGCGCCGCCGTGGTCCATATCCATGTGCGCGATCCGGAAACGGCCACGCCGTCGATGGAGCTGAAATACTACCAAGAGGTCATCGAACGTATCCGGGCGAAGAACGATGCCGTGATCCTCAATGTCACCACGGGGCCGGGTGGCCGGTATCATCCGAGCGACGAGAACCCTGCCGTCGCCGGTCCGCGCACGACGCTCATGCGGCCGGAGCGGCGGGTGGAACATATCATCGCTCTGAAGCCGGATATCGCCACGCTCGACCTCAACACCATGACCTTCGGCGCCGAGGTGGTGATCAACACGCCCGGCAACGTGAAGATCATGGCCGATCTCATCAACGGCGTCGGCGTCAAGCCGGAACTGGAGGTTTTTGATACCGGCGATATCCAGCTCGCCAACGATCTGCTCAAGGCCGGCGTTCTGAAATCGCCTGCGATGTTCACCATCGTCACCGGCGTCAAATACGGACTGCCGGCCACGCCCGACGCGATGGCATTGGCGGCACGCATGCTGCCACACGATGCCGTGTGGACCGGCTTCGGCGTCGGCCGCATGTCGTTTCCTATGGCGGCGCAGTCCTATCTGCTCGGTGGCCATGTCCGCGTCGGGCTGGAAGACAATTCCTACATCGCCAAGGGCGTGCTCACCAAGGGCAACGGCGAGCTCGTCGAGCGCGCCCGCGACATCATCGAGAAACTGGGCGGGCAGATCGCCGGCCCGTCGGAAGCCAGAAACATCCTGCAATTGAAGGCCTGAGCGGCCCGGCGTACCCATGAAAGGACCAAGCCAATGAACATCCTGACAGAGACAAAGGCCGGCAAGGCGCTGCGTGTTTCGCAGGCATCCGCCGATCTCGACAACCTGCTCATTGACGTCGTCGATGTCAGCGTCCCGCGCCCCGGCCCCGGCCAGGTGCTGGTCGAAATCATCGCCGCCGGTGTCAATCCGAGCGACGTCAAGGCCTCCCTCGGCCATATGCCGCATGCCGTCTGGCCGCGCATTCCCGGGCGCGATTTCGGGGGCATCGTCCGCGAGGGGCCAAAGCAGATGATCGGCCTGGAAATCTGGGGCGGCGGTGGCGAACTCGGCATCAGCCAGGATGGTAGCCACGCCAAATGGATGGTGCTTGACCAGAAGGCAGTGCGTGAAAAACCCTCGAACTTCACCATGGAAGAGGCGGGGTCGATCGGCGTGCCGTTCATCACCGCCTACGAAGGTTTGCGGGAAGCCGGCGGCGTTCAGCCGACCGACGTCGTTCTCGTCTGCGGCGGCAATGGCAAGGTCGGCCAGGCGGCGATCCAGCTGGCAACCATGGCCGGCGCCAGGGTCTTCGCCGTCGAATACAACGACCAGCCGCTGCAGGGCCACACCAATGCTCCGGTGACGATGCTCAACAGCAGCAAGGACGATGTCGCCCAGATCGTCCGCGACCAGACCGGCGGTCATGGCGCCGACATCGTCTTCAATACCGTCGGCAGCCCCTATTTCGAGATCGCCAACAAGGCGATGGCGAAGCAGGCGCGGCAGATCTTCATCTCGACCTTCGACCGGGCCGTGCCCTTCGATATCTTCAACTTCTTCCGCGGCCGCCACAAATATATCGGCATCGATACGCTGGCGCTCTCCTCGGTCGATGGCGCGCGCATCTTCGACCGGCTGAAGCCGAAATTCGAGGAAGGTCTTCTGAAACCATTCCCGATCAATCCAGCAACCTGCTACAGCCTCGCCGATGCAGCAAAGGCCTATGCGTCAGTGCTGCGCAGCACGCCCGATCGCGTCTTGCTGAAGCCGTGAGGGACCGGCGATGCAGGTAACCCGCTACGGGGAAGCAAAACCTTACGAAGCAGCAGAGCATTACGACATGCGCTGCCTGCGCCTGCAGGGCAAGGAAGCGACGGAAACCGATACGATCTGGATCGGCCTGTCGCATCTCCTGCCCGGCGGGCACACGTCGCTCAAGGATGCCGCTGTCGAGAAAATCTATATCGTGGTGGCGGGCGAAGTGACAGTTGAAACCTCGACGGGGACGGTGACGCTCGGCTACCTCGACAGTTGCCGTCTCGCGCCTGGGGAGGCACGCGCGCTGGTGAACCGCACCAATGAGCCGGCCACGATCCTGCTCGCCATGCCTATCTGAGAGCTGTCACATGAAAAGGATTTCATGCGGTTGGCTGATGTTCCTGACATGCACGTCTCTGTCAAAGCCGACTGCGCCTTGGGGCAACACGCATAGCGCCGCTCTCGGTACTAACAGGCCTTCCGCAATATGTGGGGCTTGGACAACGACTTTTGCTGAACTGCGATTTTCCATCTGGGTGAACGCAAGCCCACAGTTCCGCCGGACACTCGCTATTGTGCAATGCCGCAAAGCTCAAATGTCAGTGTTTCAACCTGAATGTAAGACTTGGTCCGGCGATCACCCCGAACTGCCGTCTGACCTGACGGGAAGCGGAGCCATCAAACACGGATGGCGGCAATGGCTTCGCAAGCGACCAGCGAACTATGCTGGAGTTCTCGCGCAAGTCTGAATGCGCGACCACGTTGATCGGAACGACCCATTCAGGTTTCTTCAAACCCAATTCCCGATTGGCGATCCAGGTGAGGACCGCAAAAATCTGGCCGTTGTGCTCAATGGACGACAAGCGTGTGGTCTGGTCTGAAACCTTGACCTCGACGGCATTCTCCACCTCGGTATCTGATATGATCTGAACGTCAATTCGGCTTGTCATACTCGTCTCTTGGATTCACGCGAATTTGGTCCGGCGATCTAACCCATGCCGAGCCTTTGGGATTTAGGGCTATCGCTGACCTAGTAATTGTGAAAACGAGGTTCAGCAAGACGTCGCCCCGGAATCGGCTTAAGCAACTGCAGCTTTTGTCACCAGCCAAAGCTGCTCTGAGAATATCACTCTGCTCCTGACGCGCGGCAAATCGATCTCCCGTGGCGTAAAGATGTGAACTCTGGTGTCGGCCTCTTTCAGAAACTCCATGATCTCGGTTCCAACAAAAGTCTCCCCATCGCGCGGGCTACATTTCAGACCCGGCTTCCTGATCCGCTGACCAACACTTTCCGCGTGGCCCTTGCATCGGCGGCACGCCTTTTGAAGGGCGGCGACGCTCCCTCTTTGAACGCCGCGGCATCAGTCAGATAGGTTCCGATCACACGCAACTCGACGGGGCTGTGCACCAGATCGGGATGACGTTCGATCTGGGATGCGCGAGCGACAGCGTGCGCCCAACTCCAGTAAATTGAGCGTACCCAGCACGCAGGTTCTCGTCGTATGGATCGGATCAGCCCGGTATTGGGCGACGACGCGGGACCGGCGAGACGTCGACTTCGTCGACATTCAGGTCGATAGGCTCGACAATGTGGTGAGCAACGACACTGAGCGCCTTAACTGCTCGATGTTACGTCGCAGCCCGGTCGAGAAATTATCGATACAAATGACCTGATGCCCCGCGCCAAGAAGTCTTCTGCGAAGGTGCTATCCGAGAAAACACACCCACCGGCGGCAAGAATTCGTTTCCGATATTCTTGCCGCCGGTGGGCATTTTGTTCACTCCGGATTTCCCCTGATGAATGGTAGTCGCCACTATTACGCAAAAAATTCACGACTACTTCCATCAATCCCATAGAGTGAACCTGCTCCTCCCCCCAGAAGGCAGTTATAATTAGGTCATAAAAAAAGAAATACGTTCAAAGTCTTTTCAATAACGCTCTATGTTCTTCTGCATCAACCACGGTCTATTTAATACAAGCATCAGTTGCCAATGTCGTTATCCTCGCATCCTGATATCTATCGTCCCGTGCATTTCTACTCCAAATGGGGTACAAGTAGGCGCTGATAAGGGTAGGGCCGGTCTTCGGTCCGTAAAGTGAGTTGCGCTGGGCGGGCGAGTGCCGCGCCGGAACAACGGCTCGCCGGCAATACATCCTGGCTTGGGCGATCATGGGCTGGAGGATTGTATGAGCGATGGTTCAACTGAGTCCGAACCAGAAGACCACCTTGCTGAGGTTCCCGCGAAGCAGCCGCACTTGGAGCGTCGCCGTTGGCCACGTCAATCCGATGCGCAGGCAGCATCCCGTTCGGAAGCTCCACCCGCACTGACGCCCCTGTGTTTTTCGACACGCGAGTTGGCACCAGCGGAACAGTTCCAGGCATGGCGGGCACATATGGCTCCGCTGATTGAGGTCACGTTGCCGGACGACAAATCTCCGGATGACGGCTTCCTGGTGGAGCAGACGGCATGGCACTTGGGCAACCTGCTGATCGTTCAACAGCAAGCGCCAGCTCACAGCTATGTACGCTCGCGCGCAATGTTGCGTTTGAGCCCGATCGATCATTGGTATGTGGAACTGCTCCGCGGCGGTCGAGCGTGGACGGAAGTTGATCGCCGGGTTGCTGAAAGCGGGGCGGACAAGTTCGCTTTCAGATCGCTTGGCTATCCTTATCGTGGGCGAACAACGGAATCTGACGCCGTCCTTCTGTTCATGCCATACGATTTGCTGGCTGAAAATGCCGGCGTTCTGGAGGCGGCCAACAATTCGACACTGTCAGGCAATCTGGCCAAGTTGTTGGCCAACTATGTCCATGGAGTCGAGCAGAGCCTGGAGAAACTCACAGCTGAAGAATTGCCAAGGCTCGTGCACACGATACGCGACATGGTCGTTGCATGCGTTTCATCGTCGGTGCCGACGACGACAGCGACGCTACCGAATATGAGCATGATGGAGCGGGCCCACCGATATATTCACAGCAACCTCTATTCGGATGATCTCACTCCTGACACCATATGCCGCGTGCTCGGTATCTCGCGCACCCGCCTCTACCAGCTATTTGGCGCAAGTGGCGGTGTTCTCAACTACATTCGAAAACGGCGGCTTCTGGCGGCTTATGCCGAGCTCAGCGACCCTACGAACAGTCGGCCGATATCGGAAATAGCGGAAGCCGCAGGCTTCGATCTGGCCGCCAACTTCACTCGGGCGTTTGGGCACGAATTCGGTTTCAGTCCTCGTGAAATCCGGAAGGCAGCCGCTGCGGAGTATCCTGTCTCGCCGGCGGCTCCTCCCAAGCGACGTCGTGGGGGAACATTTGGCGATTGGCTCAACACGCTTGGAAATTGAAGCGGGGAGGGGGCAGCCGACAATTGAGTGTGCGAGACGCCGCATGCGAAAAGAGGTGTCTCTGGAAAATGGAAAGCCTATCGACCGCATACCTTCGGTAGCTCCCTCAATTGAGCCTGAGCTCAACGCCGGGGTGCAGTTTCTTCAGATTTGGAAGTGACTTTGATTGCCATGGAAACTCCGATGTTCCGCGTACGGTCAGATGAACATTCGGCCTGTTGCGCGCTTCGATGGTGAGCTTGGCGAGCAGATTGATCCCGGAAGAATTGAGAAACTGCAATCCCGTCAGGTCTACGGTAATGTGATCAGGCTCGGCCTCGAGAACACTCATGACAAGTACGAAAACAGGGGCATAGGCCTCCGCATTCGGCAGGCGCATCGTCCCATCGAAGTAGATTTCTTTCTCTTCCGACCAGACGCGATATTCTTCTTCCTTGATTTCCATGTTCTGTCTTGCCCATCAATTCGAGAAGTCGGGGACCGCAATAGACGCGTAGGTTTCCAGTGGGATTTTGTGGCCGTGTTCCCTGGAACCAAAAACCCATGCAAAGTGAGCACCATAATCGCTCATTAGCGTCAGAAGTCCAAGCCCTGAGCTGCTCAGGCTTGCTTGCATCGCATTCGCTTCGATCCGCTCTATGAGGCGCTCGCCGGGATCGCCGGTAGTGATTTCTGAAAGCAGGTGCTGGAACCGCTGGGCTGTTGCCTTGTCGATGAAATTGGAAACCTTCGCGCGAAAGGTGTTGGCCTCTATGGAAGCTTCCACGAGAACTTCACCGCCTTCACGGAATTTTACGGCATTTTCTATCAGTTCATTGGTCAGGTAACCGACGTTGTGCCGCACCTCTCTGTAGAGGTTGCGGGATGCGAGGTAGCGCAACGCGACGAACTCGGCAACAAAATCGGAAGTGATCGCGCAGTGCTTAAAGCTGAGATCCAGTGGTCCGTCGAAAAGGCGAAGTCGGGTGACGTTCTCGCCTTTACCGATCGTCAGATCTGCCAACCCATACAAGGTCGTCATCAGTTCACCTGTGTCTCATGACAACGACTGTTATATCGTCGTGGATCTTCTGCGTGCCGATATGCGCCATTAGGTCCTCGATGATCCCGAGTTTAACGTCTTCAGCGCTTCGTCCGTATCGCTGCCGCGCGCTTTCGCAAAGCCTCTCTATGCCAAAAAGCTCCCCGTCCCGGTTCTCTGCCTCCGTGACGCCGTCGGTGTGGAGAATGACCATATCACCATGGCCGAACGCAATTTCCCGCGTCGCCACGAACTGCGAGATATCCGGCTCCAAGCCAATAGGCAAACCGAGATCAATGGTGTCGATCCGCTCTACCACTCCTAATTTGCGAACCACGATCAACTCCTCATGCTGGCCGGAAAGCGTCAGACGTCCTCCCTCGTAGTCCAGGAAAGCGAGGGAAAGATGCTTGTTGGTGCTGGTTCTGAGGAGATTCTTGTAGATGGCACGGTTGACGCGATTGAGGAACTGCACCGGGTCTGTGTCGCCCGTTTCCTGCAGAGCCCGCGCAACCGACTGGACCATCAACATCAACACGCCGCTCTCGAGGCCATGCCCCGTGACATCGCCGATACCGATTTTCAGCCGCCCGCCATCGCTTAGAACATCATAGTAGTCGCCACCGACTTCGTCGGCGGGCCGCATGTAGGCCGCTATCTCCATTTCCGTGATTTCTTCAAGTTCGCCCGCCTTGGGCAGAACCATCATCTGGATCCGCCGGGCGACGGCCAGCTCGGCGCCAAGGCGCACATTCTCGCTGCGCAGCTGCGTGTTCAATGCCGAGATCTGCAGGTTCGCCTCTTCAATCTCCTTCGTCCGATCCTCCACCAGCTGTTCGAGATTCTCGGTATGAAAACTGATCTGCTCGGCCATGCGATTGAAGGCGGCGCCGGCTTCGCCGACCTCGTCGCGTGTTGGAATATCGACCCTGACGGAATAATCCTGGGCCTGGATGCGCTTGGCTGCACCGGCAAGCGCACTGATGCCGCCGGTTATGCGCTTGGATATCGCGAACACGGCCGCAATCACGAAAAGCAGCGACACGAGGAGCGCCAGGATCTGATAGATCACGATCCTGTTCGTGGCTTGGGAAATCTTCGCCTGCGCAGCAAACAAGGACGCATAAATCTCCCGCTCTGGCACGACGATGCCAAGCGACATGGTTTCGCGCCGAACAGGGCCGGATAACCACAGGTTCGTCGGCTGCAGGTGCTTCACGATGACCAGATAAGGGACCTTCTCGCCGTTTTCGTCGAGCATGATATGCTGAAGCAGCCCGTCCTGATCCAGTGGCAACTGCGCGATCTGCGGCTGCACGCTCCGGCGCAAGGAGCGGTCGAGACCTGTCACGCCTTCACTGTTGCCGGCGCTCGATGTCTGAAGGCCGATCACCTTCTCCCCCACGGGGTTGATGGCGACGACATTGCCGTCGGACATCGTCAGGAAACCAAATCCGTGGTCGGCAACCTTGACGTTCTCCACGATCTCGGCCAGCTGGTCGAGGGTAATATCCGCTCCCGCAGCACCGGCCACGTTCTTGCCATCGGTTGACCGGAGCGGCTGGAAGAAACTGACGATGAGTTTGCCGGTGATTGCGTCTGTGTACGGTGCGGTTTGCGTGATGTTGCTGCTTACCGGGCGCGATCCGGGATCCTGTGCCCATTGTTGCCACGACTCGTAAAGACCCGGGAAGAAGAAAGTCCAGAAGTCTGCCTCGTTGTGACCCGGGTAAAGCTTGTCGAAAGTTTGAGCTTGATTTGTATAGGGCGCCGTCCGGAAGATTGGCCGCTCCCTCGGACCGATATAGTACATCTGAAGCTTCGACTGGCCGTTCGCCAGCAGGCTCGGAACAATGAGGTCCAGGACAGCGCTGTTTTCAATTTCCCTTTGCACTTCAGGAAGCGGGGCATGATTTGAGTCGAGAAGATACCCCCAGACGCTGACGACAGACAGAGGTCCTGGGCGGTTTTGAGCCCACCGTCCCTTCGCATCGTAGGTGACGGTCACCGCTTCGGGGGCGCCACGCGCCATCGCTTCCCCGATCTGGGTCTCTCTCGCGGGGTGGTCGATCTGCGCTTGCAGGACGCCGGCCAAGGTACCGACATCGGAATGGACCTGATCCAGGAGCAGATTGACGCGCGCGGCTGTCCCTTCCGCGTAGGAGCGGATGTAGTCCTGGTTGGCCCGCTCCAGACCCTGCCCAACCTCCGCCGTGGCATCACGGGAAAGCCTCTGCACATTCCAGAGCGCAAGGCCGCCGCTGACGAGCAGATCGAACAGAACGGCGCCTCCTACGACAAGGACGAACTTGGCGCGAAATGAGCGCAGACCAAGACGGGGTGTGTGGTGCTGAGGCGCGTTCATCGAGGTTTGCGTCCAGATGCCACCCAGATCGGCCAGCCGGCATAACCTTTGGGATGGAGGGCAGCGAAGATATGGTCTTGGAAACCTTGACGGAAACGTTGGATGAATTCAGAAGAATCGCCACGCTTTACGGACATTTCACCGGCATAGACATCCTCCCAGGCTGCAATAACGTCGGCGAAGTCCTGCGCATCCCCATCCAGGTTGGTGACCATGAATGACTCGACGACGATGTCTTCGAAGCCGGCGTCGGCGAGATAGCGCCGGCTTTTGGGTCCAAGTTCTACGTCCATCTCGAAATGGCTGAACAGCTTCGCGACTTCGTTATACGTCCATTGAATGCTTTGTGATCGAGGCTCGCCGAGACAATGCGAATTTTTCTCGTTGGTTACGTATACTCGTCCTCCGGGCTTGCAGATTCGGTAAAGCTCCGCCAGAAGCGCGTCCGGCTGGTTGAATATCTGCAGCGAATGGCGGCAGCTCACGAAGTCGAACTGATTGCCCTCAAGCAACATCTCGGATGCGTCGCCATAGGTATACTCGATATCGGTGATGCCGAAACCGGCTGCCACGTCGCGCGCATACGCTAGACTTGCCTTCGAATGGTCAAGGGCGACAATTCGCGCCGGCTGGAACTCTTTTTGGACAAGCACGACGAAATCACCGATGCCGCAGCAGATATCCGCCATCGTGATTCCGGGGCGCATTCCATGGCGAGGAAGGATTGTGCGCTCATGGCGCCAAGTCATCTTCGTTTGCGTCCGCAGTATCGGAATAAAACTCGTGTTCTCCACGAAGCTCTGGCCAGGATAAAATTTCGAGTCGTAGACCTCGATCGTTATCTGCGGTTCGATCTGGTTCAGATGCCCGAACATGCGAGTGGTCCAGCCGACGACACTTGAGGTGACGATCACAAAGCGAATATCCGGCCTCGCCTGACATGCGTCGAGAACCACTCGCGCAAAGGCATGAAAAGCTGTGTTGTTCATCTGAACGAGGCGCTTCACATTGATGTAGAGAACGCCGCGCACCTGATCGATCGCCGCCTTTAGCATCGATATGTTCACTGCGATCTCATCGATCGAACGCGGGCGAACCACACCGGAAAGAGAAAACTCCTGGCTGTTGACGTCAAATTCTGCCTTGAAGGGTATGGAACGGCCTGCCGTGCTCAACTCACAATTCCTTCAAGAGGCAAATCCACAACGAGCGTTATCGACTGGGGAGCACTATTTTCCAAGCGGATCTGAGCATCGAAGTTGATCGCGAGATCGAGAAGAACGACATCCCGACTTGGTGTCAGGCCGGTCGAAATGGAATCGAGATAGCGCGCCAGCGCGTCTTCCCGTCGTGTATTCGACACTGCTTCGCTAAAGAATTGTCTCTGGCGGGAAAGGCACGGGAAAGTGAGTTTCACCCGTTCCGTTCGGCCATGCCGATAGACCGCACAGCCGATCTGCCCATCGGGAGAGCCACCGCGAAACGAGACCTCCAATAGCTCATTGAGGGCTGATGAGAAGAAGTTCGAGTGTCGAACGGGATCTGTGCGGTTGTGACTAATTATCCGGGCCATGAAGGTCGACAACTGATCGCAATGGTGCCAATTCGAAAGAAAGGTTCCCATCTCCATCTCAATCTGCAGCAAGGGCTCGAAGGTTGCTTCCGCGGGCGCTTTTTCCGCTACATCCATGCCGTCTCCTTCTCCACCAGCAGAACTCTGCCACAGCGTCTTGAAACTCTCCACCCAGATTTTTAACCCGCTTGAACTTACGGGCAGCATTTAAACGGCGCGCCGGCCCTCAGTTTGCGTCTCGAACCTCACGCTGCCGAGGCATACGACAGGTGCGAGAAGCCCTGCTACAACATTACCAACGAAGACTGATGAAGGAACTCGTCGATCTCGTCCGCGGGCATCGGAACGCCCAGGAAATACCCCTGCAACTGGTCGCACCCCTCCTTCTGGAGCCAAGTTACCTGACCTCGCGTCTCCACCCCCTCCGCGGTGACACGCATTCCCAATCCATGAGCGAGAGCGATTATGAATCGGACGATCGTCTGGCTCTTCTCATCGCTCTCGAGATCCTTGATGAAATATTTGTCGATCTTGATCGTATCGAAGGGGAAGTTCTTGAGATAGCTCAGAGAGGAATAATAGGTTCCAAAATCATCGAGCGAGATCTGAACGCCGAGTACATTCAAGGTATTGAGCGTATCAAGATTGTTTATCGTTCGCTCCAACAACACGGATTCGGTGATTTCCAGCTCGAGGCGATCGGCGCGCAAACCGACCGCGTCGAGTGTCTGGGCGACCCGATCCGTCAAGCCCTCACGCAAAAATTCCGCTGGAGAAAGATTGACGGCTACCCTGAACTGGGCGGGCCAAGTCCCCGCTGCTCGGCAGGCTTGCTCCAGTACCCATTGCCCAATTTCGCTCATAAGGCCGTCAGATTCAGCCATAGGAATAAAGACGCTCGGCGGGATCAGGCCCACGAGAGGATGACGCCATCGCAAAAGCGCTTCAAAGCCTACAATCGAAAAAGGCGGCTTCACGAGAGGCTGATACTCAATAAAAAACTGTCCCTCTTGAAGGGCGATCCGCAAACTGCGGCGCAGCGTCTCGCGCTGCTCCAGGACGATGAGCATGGAGCGGCTGAACGTCCTTGCGCGACCGCGGCCATCTTTCTTTGCCGCGTAGAGCGCAATATCGGCAGTCTTCATCAACTGCTCGATCTCGTTTCCATCCCCAGGAGCTACGGCGACCCCCACGCTGGCTCCGACGAAAACATTGATGCCCTCTACCGTGAACGGCTCCTTGAAAGCGTTGACGAGCGCGTCTGCCAAGCGCTCGGCCTCGCGAGGCTGATCGACTTTCCACTGGATGACCGCAAATTCGTCGCCCGCCAGTCGGTAAGCCCGCTCCCGCTCCCCAAGCACACTCCTTATTCGCTCCGCCGCCATTTTGAGAACGGCATCACCAGCGCCGTGGCCCAACGTGTCATTGATCGGCTTGAAATCATCAAGATCTATTTGCATGACGGCCAGCTTTGCCCCGGCCGGCATCGGTAGGGTACCTCGCAACTCATCGCTGAATTGGCGCCGGTTTGGCAATCCCGTCAGAACATCATGGGTTGCCTGGTGAAGAAGAAGCGCGCGGTCGCTATCGCTTTGATTGGAAGTCTCACGACAGGTCGAGTTGCGTTCCGCTTCAACGACCCCGATACCGCGAGCAGTGCGGAAAATGAGCAGGGTGCGACGATCCCCCGTTGTTGCATCTGCAATTTCGACGCTCCGCGGGACACCGTTCGAAAACACAGATTCTACGGCCGATTTGGGTTTGGGAGCCAGTAGCTCAGGGTAGACGTGCCATAAGGTTGCATTGACCAAGGAGTCGACAGCGTATGTTTCGCTATGTCTTGGCGAGCACTCGATGAGGTGAAAGCTCTCGTCGTAAAACGAGACAAGCTCGTCTGTTTGCGTGAAGAAGTAGCGTTCGACTGAAGATGAAACAGACAACGTCGTATCAGCGTCCTGCATCCTTGCCTCCCCCTTTCGTTGCGTATCGCCCCATGTAGTGCAAGCACGAAGCCATCTGCGATTGCGTCACATTCAGGTGCTCAATGTTATTGCAATCCTTCCACTTCATTTCAGAACTATCGCGGAACGTGTGATGGTCAAGACCGGTTGGCCCCAGACGGATCTCGCCTCTCTTTAGTGAGGTATGAGGGGCGATATCTCGGTTACGCCTGCGTATTCCGCGTATTCTTTTAACACTCACCACTAAAACATGCAATTTTGACGATTGTTCAACGTAGGATATCGACAGATACTGGAAGGTCGATGCCAATGGCAACTTTGTTGGGCGTCAATTGTTCACCTTCCCTTACGAAACGTGGGCGTGTCATGCAGGGATTTCGGTCACCGGGATGCCTCCAGCGTTTCATCCCCATCCTCTCGGCAGTCCGAAATCTCCTGGTCCCATCCCCCTCAAGGCAATCGGATTTCGCCATTCGTCTATACCGCGTCAGAGTGAGCGCCTGCCCAGAGTTCAGCGTTGCGGATTTAACCTGATGTGGTGGATGGCGCCCTC
>UCML01000002.1:0-141529 GCA_900473675.1 Hyphomicrobiales bacterium
ACGGCTTTCCAGCGCGATTGGCAGAAATACAGGGGTTATGCGCCCACCGCACAACATCACAATATCCCGTGCTTTTGCCGCTCCCAAAACTCCTGCTAATGTCTGCCGGCTTTTATCATTGGAGACAGACATGCTGGTACTGAATGAAGCCGAAACCCGCGCCGCCTTGCCCTTCGGCAAACTGATCGAGGCGCTGCGCGTGATGTTTCGAGACGGCTGTGAGATGCCGGTTCGCCACCATCATGATGTGGCGGTCCCCGGCGAGGACGCGGCAACACTGCTTCTGATGCCTGCCTGGCAGCCAGGCAGCTACATCGGCGTCAAGATGGTCTCAGTGTTCCCGGGAAATACCGGCCGCGACCTGCCGGCGATCCATGGCAGCTATCTGCTCTCCTCCGGCAAGACGGGCCAGCTGCTGGCGATCATCGACGGGGCGGAACTGACGGCGCGCCGCACGGCGGCGGCCTCGGCGCTGGCTGCCGACTATCTTGCCGCCAAGGATGCACGCAGCATGCTGATGGTCGGCGCCGGCCGTCTGTCGCAGAACCTGATCGAGGCCCATGCTTCGGTTCGGCCGATTTCCGAGGTGGCGATCTGGGCCCGTGATGCCCGCAAGGCGCAAGCGACGGCCGCGCAGCTCGATCTTCCCGGCATTACCGTTTCCGTTGCCACCGACATCGAAGCGGCGGCCCGCGAGGCCGACATCATCTCCTGTGCAACCCTGTCATCCGAACCGCTGATCTGCGGCGACTGGCTGAAGGAGGGTGCGCATCTCGACCTGGTCGGAGCCTTCAAGCCGAGCATGCGCGAATCGGACGACCGGGCGGTCGAGCGCGCCACATTGTTTGTCGATACCCGCGACGGAGCACTGACAGAGGGTGGCGACCTGGTTCAGCCACTGCGAGCCGGCATCATTGCCGCCGGCACGGTCAGGGCGGACCTCGCGGAACTGACCGGCGGCCGGCATCCGGGGCGCACGGAACCCGGCGAAATCACCCTGTTCAAGTCCGTCGGCGCGGCACTGGAGGATCTGGCCGGCGCCATTCTCGCTTTCGAACATTCGCACCCGGGCTGATTATCGTCACCGGATCGTGATGGCGGTTGACCCCGGCCGGCGTTGACGGATCGCGGCCTTGGCTTAGGTTGAGGCCGCGAATTTTGAGGGCGACGATTTGAGCGCGAACAGGGGCAATCGGGCATGATCACACGGCGGATATTCACAACGATGGCACTGCTGATTCCGCTTGCCCTGTCGAATATTGGTGCGGCGCGTGCCACGGACGCGGCGAACTGGGACCAGGTGCTTGCCAAGGCGCGCGGCGAGACCGTGTACTTCAATGCCTGGGGCGGATCGGAGAATATCAACGCCTATATCAGGTGGGCAGGCGACGAGGTGAAGTCACGGTACGGCGTCACGGTCGTGCAGGTCAAGCTGGACGATACGGCAAAGGCGGTCACGACCGTTCTCGCAGAAAAGTCTGCCGGCCGCGACGCACACGGCTCCGTCGATCTCGTCTGGATCAACGGCGAGAATTTTGCCGCGATGAAGCGCCAGAACCTGCTGCTGTCCCCGGACTGGGCGACGAAACTACCCAATTGGGGCCTCGTCGATATCGACAACCAACCGACGGTGACAACGGATTTCACCATTCCGACCGAGGGGCTGGAAAGCCCGTGGGGATCAGCCAAACTGGTGTTCTTCTATGATGAGGCACGCATGGCGAAAAAGGACCTGCCGGATTCGGCCAAAGACCTGCTCGCCTTTGCGAAAAGCCATTCCGGGCGGTTTTCCTATCCGCAGCCGCCGGATTTCATTGGCTCGTCCTTTCTGAAACAGGTCCTGACCGAACTGATCGCCGACCCGGAAAAGCTGCAGAAACCGGTCGATGGTACGACCTTCGAGATGGATGTGGCACCGCTGTTTGCCTATCTCGACCAATTGCATCCGCTGCTGTGGCGCAAGGGCAAGGCTTTCCCGCAAAACTATCCCGACATGAAGCAAAAGCTGGCGGACGGCGAACTCGACATCATCTTCGCCTTCAACCCGGCGGAAGCATCGGCCGGGATTGCAGCGGGCGAACTGCCGGACACCGTCCGTTCCTTCGTGTTTTCGAAGGGAACACTCGGCAATACGCATTTCGTCGGTATTCCCTATAATGCCAATGCCAAGGCGGGTGCTCTGGTGCTTGCCAATTTCTTCCTGTCGCCGGAAGCGCAAATGCGCAAGCAGGATCCGACGATCTGGGGCGATCCGACGGTGCTGGCGATGAGCAAGCTTTCGGAGAAAGACAGGATGGCGTTCGCGGCGATTGATCTCGGCGTCGCGACGCTGCCGCCGGAGAGGCTTGGCCCCGCGCTGGCCGAGCCGCATCCCGACTGGATGACGCGCATCGAGGCAGAGTGGATCAAGCGCTATGGGGCGGCAAACTGAGGACAACCGAAACTGGCCGCAGAGCAAGGGCACAGCGATGACGCGCCGTTTTGCCGTGTCCGGTTTTGTGCTCGCTCTTCTCGGCTTGCCGGTTCTGGCAGGATTGGCCGGAACCATCGGGCCGGCCTTCGGGTATTTACCGGCGATCGGCGGTAATGGCTTCACCTTCGAGCATTTTGCAGCTCTTGCCACCCAGCCGCATCTCATGAGGTCGTCGATGGTCAGCCTGACGGCAGGAATCGTTGCGACCGGTATTTCCCTCGTCATGGTCATGTTGTTTACGGCGGGCTATGCGGGAACCCGGATGTTTTCGCGGATCCAGCACCTAGTATCGCCGCTGCTGGCCGTTCCGCATGCTGCCGCGGCCTTTGGCCTTGCATTCCTCGTTGCGCCGTCGGGTCTGGCGATGCGTCTCGTCTCACCGGGACTTACAGGCTATACCAGCCCGCCCGACTGGCTCGTGCCGCAGGACCCGCTGGGGCTGACGATGATCGTAGGGCTCGTCGTCAAGGAAATGCCGTTTCTCTTTCTCGTGACGCTGGCGGCCCTGCCGCAGGTGCCGTTGGCGCAGACACGGCACATGACGGCCAATCTTGGATATGGGCGCATCCGGGGTTTTCTCATCGCCAGCTGGCCACTTCTTTACCGGCAGATCCGGCTACCGGTTTTTGCAGTGCTTGCTTATACGAGTTCCGTCGTCGACATGGCGATGATCCTTGGCCCCGCTTTGCCGGCGCCCCTGCCAGTACGCCTGACCCAATGGATGGCAGATAGCGATCTGCGCATGCGTTTCCTTGCCTCGGCGGGCGCTTTGCTTCAACTGGTGCTCACGATGACGGCTGTGGCGTTTTGGCTGATTGCGGAAAGGGCTGGAGCCTTTGTCCTCAAGCGGATGTCCGGATCGGGCATTCGCCAGCCCGACGACAGAACTATCCGCAGGATTGCCTGTGCCGCAATGGCGGTCTCCGCGGCGTTTGTCTTCCTCGGGGTGCTGGTCCTTTTCATGTGGTCGGTGGCCGGCCTCTGGCCATTTCCATCGCTGCTGCCCCACGATATCACCTTGCAGCCCTGGATGCGCGCATTCCCCCAGGCCGTGGCACCGGTCGTGACGACAATCACGCTTGCGGGCGCTTCTGCTGCTGCCGCATTGCTGCTCGCCATCGGCCTCTTGTGGCAGGACGATCTTCGCGCAGGCGGCGCCTTGCGTTTCGTTCTCTATCTTCCGCTGATCGTACCGCAACTCTGCTTTGTGTTCGGTCTTCAGATTCTCGGCCTTGCGCTCGGCCTTGAAGCCTCCTTCCTGCTTCTGATCTTCGTGCACCTGATTTTCGTGCTGCCCTATGTCGTTCTCTCCCTGTCCCAGCCATGGCGGGCGTTCGACCGGCGCTACGAAACAGTGGCGGCAGGGCTTGGCAAATCGCCGTTGCAAATCCTGCTTCGCGTCCGCCTGCCGATGCTGACGCGTGCCTGCCTGACGGCTTTTGCCGTCGGCTTTGCGGTCTCCGCCGGGCTGTACCTGCCGACGCTTCTGATCGGAGCGGGGCGGATCGTGACGATCACGACAGAGGCGGTGGCGCTTTCGGCGGGTGGCGACCGGCGGACCATCGGGGTCTACGCACTGCTGCAGACGCTCGTTCCCTTCATCGGATTTCTCATTGCATCGCTGGTGCCGCACTTGCTATTCCGCGACCGGCGCGCGATGAGGATTTGAATGAAACCCGGCAGCAAGACAGACGGCCTGCATCTGGATGCGATTTCCATCGGCCTTCACGGCAGAACGCTGCTTTATCTGTCTGCGGTCGTCCGGCCCGGCGATGTCCTGACGGTCATGGGGCCATCCGGCTCCGGAAAATCGGCATTGCTCGCCTATCTCGGCGGCTTTCTCGACCCGGTCTTCACGGCCAATGGCCGTCTCTCGATCGATGGTAGCGATCTGACCGGCATTCCGGCCGAAAACCGCAGGTGCGGCATGCTGTTCCAGGATCCGCTGTTGTTTCCCCATCTCTCGGTGGGCGGCAATCTTCTTTTCGGATTGACGCCATCCATTGCGAGGCACAGTCAACGGCGGCGCATGGTGGAGCAGGCTCTCATGGATGTGGAGCTGCAGGGCTTCTTCGACCGGGATCCCGCCACGCTGTCGGGTGGCCAGAAAGCCAGGGTGGCGCTGCAGCGGGTGATGCTGTCGGCACCGCGTTTCCTCCTGCTCGACGAACCTTTCTCGAAACTCGACAGCGATCTGCGGCAGCAGACCCGCGCCCTGATTTTCTCCACGGCGAAAGCCGCTGGCTTGCCGGTCATTCTGGTGACACATGATATTGCAGACGCGGAGGCCGCTGGCGGGCGTGTCGTGACGATCGGTGAGGAATCCGGCCGATGAGCGTAGCGGACACATTGCCGGCGCTGCCCGTGAGAGCGATCCTGCCGCAACTTGGCGAGGCCCTGGCCGGATCTCCCTGTGTCGTCTTGTCCGCGCCTCCCGGCGCCGGCAAGACAACGCTGGTGCCGCTCTTTCTGCTGGACCAAGCCTGGCGTGGCGATGGCCGGATCATCCTGCTCGAGCCGCGCCGGCTCGCAGCGCGCGCCGCGGCCGGCCGCATGGCAAGCCTGCTCGGCGAAAGCGTGGGCGAAACGGTCGGCTACCGCATGCGGCTCGACAGCCGGATATCGGCAAAGACCCGCATCGAGGTGGTGACCGAAGGCGTGTTTGCCCGGATGCTGCTCGATGATCCGGAACTTCCCAACGTTTCGGCCGTGCTGTTCGACGAGTTTCACGAACGCTCGCTTGACGCGGATTTCGGCCTGGCGCTGGCACTCGACGTGCAACAGGCACTGCGCGATGATCTGAAGCTGATCGTCATGTCGGCGACGCTGGATGTCGGGCGCGTCGTCCAGCTCCTCGGCGGAGCGCCGGTGATCGAGAGCCAGGGGCGCAGCTACCCGGTCGATATTCGCTATCGGGAAAGGCCTTCGACCGAACGCGTGGAGGACGCCGTGACGCGTGCGATCGTCGCGGCGCATCGCGAGGAAACGGGGTCCATCCTCGCCTTCCTGCCGGGGCAGGCGGAAATCACCCGCACGGCCGAGCGGCTGGTCGGCCGGTTTGGACCGGAAACCGTCATCACACCCCTGTTCGGCAACCTCAGCCAGAAGGAACAGGACGCCGCCATCCGTCCGGCAGCGACGGGAACGCGCAAGGTCGTGCTCGCCACGTCGATCGCCGAAACTTCCATTACCATCGACGGAGTACGCATCATCGTCGACAGCGGCTTGCAAAGGCTGCCGGCGTTTGAGGCATCGACCGGTATCACCCGTTTGGAGACCGTGCGCGTGTCACGCGCGTCGGCCGATCAACGCGCGGGTCGCGCCGGACGCACGGAACCCGGAATTGCCATCCGTCTCTGGCATCAGGGCCAGACGGCAGCGCTTCCGGCCTTTACCCCGCCGCAGATCCTGTCGAGCGACCTGTCGGGCCTCGTGCTTGATCTTGCCCATTGGGGAGTGACCGATCCGTCCGGCCTCGCCTTTCTCGATCCGCCCCCGGTCACGACGTGGCAGGAGGCGAAAGCACTGCTCATGCAGCTCGGCGCGCTCGACGCCAGCGGCGCATTGACGACGCGCGGAAAACAAATCCGGCAGCTGGCGCTGCCGCCGCGTCTTGCTGCCATGGCCGTTTCGGCTGCAGCGGATGGGCAGGCCTACGAGGCCTGTCTTCTGGCCGTGGTTCTGACCGAACAGGGTCTGGGCGGAAACAGTATCGATCTTGAAGACCGGCTGCGCCGCTTCAAGTCCGAGCGCGGCGACCGCGCCGACGCCTCCCGCGGACTGGCCCGGCGGATGGCGAAAGGCTTGAATGCTGGCGACCAGGCAGGTGATCCGGTTCAACCGGGCATTCTTCTGATGCAGGCATTTCCGGACCGGATCGCGTTGCAACGGGGTGGACGCGGGCGGTTCGTCATGGCCAATGGCCGCGGCGCCGAACTTCCGGAGACCGAGCGGCTGGCAGGCGCCTCGATGCTGGTGATCGCCGATCTCACCGGACGGGCCGGCGGACAGCGCATCCTTGCCGCAGCCGAGATCTCCCGTGCCGATGTCGAGGCGCACATGCCGCAGGCGATCATTCAGGAGGATCAGACCTTCTTCGACCGTCCGAGCCGGCAGGTCCGGGCTCGACGGGTGACACGGCTCGGTGCCATCGTCTTCGATGAAACGCCGCTGCCCCGGCCGAAGGGTGAGCCTGCCGCACGCGCACTTGCCGACGGCGTTCGCCAGCTTGGTCTGGCGGTTCTGCCATTCTCCAAAGAAGCAGCGCAATTGCGCGACCGGATAGGGTTTCTCTATCGTACCATCGGTGATCCCTGGCCCGACATGTCGGATGAGAGCCTGTTGTCACGGATGGACGAGTGGTTCGTGCCCTTCCAACGCGACACGCGCGGTATCGACGATATTCAATCGGGAAGCCTCTCCGAAGGCTTGCAGTCGCTGGTGCCGCATGACGTCGCCCGCGATCTCGCCCGCTTGGCACCCACCCACTTCGAGGCTCCGACAGGCCAGCGGCATCCGATCCGCTATGACAGCGACGAACCGGTGCTGGCGATCCGCGTCCAGGAGCTGTTCGGACTGAAGACGCATCCGGCGATCGGCGGCGGGCGGTTGCCATTGCTTCTGGAGTTGATTTCACCGGGCCACAAGCCGATGCAGACGACGCGCGATCTGCCCGGTTTCTGGGCCGGCTCCTGGAAGGACGTGCGCGCCGACATGCGCGGCCGTTACCCGAAACATCCCTGGCCGGAGGACCCGGCAAACGCGCCGCCGACGACACGGGCAAAACCGCGTGGTACATGAAACCTCAATGGCTTTGACGACAGGAAACAGGATGACAGCGGCGGCACTCGACGGGGAAGAAACCACGACAAGCCGCGTCCTGCGTCTGCAGACGATCGTTCGACTGCGCTGGCTGGCGGTCGGCGGCCAATCGATCGCGGTGATGATCGTGGCCTTCTGGCTGCGGTTTCCGCTGCCGCTGATCGCCTGCTGCTCGCTGATCGCCCTTCTGGCGTGGGTGAACGCATACCTCACGATCCGCTATCCGCCGACACACCGGCTGCAACCACCGGCCGCCTTCGCCCTGCTCGGTATCGATCTTGCCCAGTTGACGGCGCTGCTGTTCATTACCGGCGGACTTGCCAATCCGTTCGCGCCGCTGGTCTGCGTTCCTGTCATCATTTCGTCTGCCTCGCAGCCGAAATGGCACAGCGTCGCCCTGGCGATCCTCGCTATCCTTGGCATCACCGCGCTTGCCTTCACGCCCTTTCCCCTGCCCTGGTATCCGGGCGTCGTCCTGCTGGTGCCGACGATCCTGACGGCCGGTTTCTGGTTCGCCATCGTCTCCACCACAGCCTTTGCTGCCTTCTACACCTATCGCGTCTCGCTGGAGGCGAGCGAACTTTCCGAAGCGCTGACGGCGACAGAGCTGGTACTGCAGCGGGAGAAACATCTCTCCCAGCTTGACGGACTTGCCGCCGCCGCGGCGCATGAGCTCGGCACTCCGCTTGCGACCATCAGCGTCGTTGCCAAGGAGATGGAGCGCGAACTCGGCGACGATCCCCGTTTCGGCGAAGATGTCCACCTGCTGCGCAGTCAGAGTGAACGCTGCCGCGATATCCTGCGGCGGCTGACGACGCTGTCCTCGGAAAACGAGGCGCATATGCGCCACCTGCCGCTGTCGTCGCTGATCGAGGAGGTGATGGCGCCGCACCGCGAGTTCGGCATCCAGATCAATCTCGTCGAAAAGGGAAACCGCGCCGCCGAACCCGTCGGCAATCGCAATGCCGGTATTCTCTACGGTCTCGGCAATCTGCTGGAGAACGCTGTCGATTATGCCAAGAGTGAAGTGACCGTCACCGTCACCCACACGCCGGAGATCGTTTCGGTCGTGATCGAGGACGACGGCGACGGATATGCACCGGATATCCTCAGCCGGATCGGCGAGCCCTATGTCACCAAGCGCCAGAAGGATGACAGCGCCGGCGGGCTGGGCCTGGGGCTGTTCATCGCAAAGACGCTGCTGGAGCGTTCCGGCGCCAAGCTGACATTCGAAAATGGCGGCCCGGAAAAGCCGGGAGCCCGCGTCAGCGTCGAATGGCCGCGCATCCTGATGGACACAAAACTGTCAAAATGACTTTACGGCGTTTTGAACCGGGAATAAGCAATCTTACATAAAGCGCGGGAAACTTCAGACTTGCGCCGAGGATTGCGACATGACGGAAAAACTCACCGAACAGGCAAGCGTTGCAGCCAGCGATGCTTCGCTGATCGGAGCCGACACCTCCCTGCTGATCGTCGATGACGACGCGCCGTTCCTGCGCCGCCTGGCCCGTGCCATGGAAACACGCGGCTTTGCCGTCGATATCGCCGAATCAGTCGCAGAAGGCATCGCCAAGGCAAAGACCCGGCCGCCGAAACACGCCGTGGTCGATTTACGGCTCGGCGATGGCAGCGGTCTGGATGTCATCGAAGCGATCCGCGCCCGGCGCGACGACACGCGCATTATCATGCTGACCGGCTACGGCAACATCGCCACCGCCGTGAATGCCGTGAAGCTCGGGGCCGTCGACTATCTCGCCAAGCCCGCCGACGCCGACGACATCTTCGCGGCCTTGGTGCAGAAAGCCGGCGAACGAGCCGAGCCGCCGGAAAACCCGATGTCGGCCGACCGCGTCCGCTGGGAGCATATCCAGCGCGTCTATGAGATGTGCGAGCGCAACGTTTCCGAAACCGCCCGCCGGCTCAACATGCACCGCCGCACGCTGCAGCGCATCCTGGCGAAGCGCGCGCCGAAATAAGGCGCCTGTCTCAGCTTTCGCTGTCCAGCGAGCCGGAAACAATCTCATGCATGTTCGGGCTGGTATCACCGGCCCGGTCCGCGGACCATTCTGCCAGCATCAGCCGTTGCGCCGCGACACGCGCGAAATTCAGCGATACCGATTTGCGCGTCGGTGCGGACAGCCGGTGTTCCGGGGCATCACGGATCATTTCCGCGTCATAGCCGTCCGACAGAAACAGCCCGCACTCCTCGGGGAAAATATCGAGCGGCACGCCGCTATGAGTGGCAAAATAAAGCCGGTCCGAATGGATCCGGTAGTCCGGCCATTTCCGGTCGACCTTGAAATCCTCAATCGAGGTCTTGATTTCGACGATCCAGATATCCCCCTTCGGCGAAATGGAAATCAGGTCGGCCCGCCGACCGCTCGCGAGAGTCAGTTCCGGCAAAACGGCATGGCGCATTTCGTGCAAGAATCGCTGTACACCGCGACGCACCATCATCGCACGCTGCGACTGCCGCCCGTCGATCAAAGGACTGTCGTTGTGGATAGAGAGAATCGCCATGGATTAAACTCTGGCATAACGCCGCTTTTGTTGCAAAAAAACACTCCGTGGAGTTTTTGGGGCGTCTCGCAGGAATGCTGCACCGCATTCACTTGCAATCGCGATGCCAATCGAAAATAAACCGTAATCGCTGTTGGTCGAATCGGCCCAGATATTCTTAACTTCATTTTAAGAGACACCCATGCGCTTCCGCAATGCAGTTCTGCTGTGCAGCCTCGCGGCCACACTCGCTTTGGCCAGTTGTTCCACGGCGCCGATCTCTCCCCTCGGCGAAAAAGTCGCGACAAACCAAATCTTTTCCGACGGTTATGGTCCGATCGAAGATCACGGCTACGCCCTCCCGGCGATCCCGATCGGCAAAGTCAACGAGCGCTTTCACCGCCAGATCGTCGATTATACCACGGCTGAAAAGCCTGGCACGATCATCGTGAACACGCCGAATCGTTTCCTCTATTTCGTGCTGCCCGGTGGCAAGGCCGTTCGCTACGGCATCGGCGTCGGCAAGGCCGGCTTTGCATGGGAAGGCCGCGCCTATATCGCCTGGAAGCAGGAATGGCCGACCTGGCATCCGCCAAAGGAAATGGCCGTCCGCAAGCCGGACGTTGCCCAGTATGTCGAAAACGGCATGGGGCCTGGCCTGCGCAACCCGCTCGGCGCGCGCGCCATGTATCTGTTCAACGATGAAGGCAAGGATACGCTGTTCCGTATCCACGGATCGCCGGAATGGTCATCGATCGGCACGGCCGCCTCATCTGGCTGCATCCGGATGATCAACCAGGACATCATCGACCTCTACGCCCGCGTCCGTCCCGGCAAGAACACCCGCGTCATCGTTCAGCAGTAAACGCCGACGCGACGATCGCAAACGTTTTCAAATCCCCGGCTCGTCCGGGGATTTTTGATTCAGGCCCTTGATTCCGGTATCCTCATGCTTCTCGGCGAAGCACCATGCCTGCGTGATAGAGGACATCGTCGATGAAATCGCCATCGGCGGTAAAGCCGGTATCGTCGACATAGTCGATGTGGTTGCCGGTCATGACGTAGCGCCCCTGGTAGGCGCTCTTTCGCTTGCCGCGCGCCTCGTCGTAACGTCCGTCCGGAAGCAATTCGTGGCGAATATAGCCGTCGGCCGTGACCCACATCCCGATATAAGGGTGATTGTCTGTCGGCTTCATCGTTATCATCTCCTGTTCACCAGCGATCGGCGCCAAGGCACCGGGACGAACAGGAGAATGCCCGCCGCAACGCGGCGAGCGGTAGATCATTGTTCCGCAGCTCTTGCCTGATTCCCCGAATTTCAGGTCCGAGGGAAATGCTCCGGGCTATGCCGCCTGGCTTGCCTTCAGCTCCAGCCGGCGGCGATGCAGGACGGGCTCGGTATAGCCGTTCGGCTGTTCGCGCCCCTTCAGGACCAGTTCAAGCGCCGCCTGGAAAGCGATGGAGCCGTCGAAATTGCCGGCCATCGGCGTATAGGCCGAATCACCAGCGTTCTGTCCGTCAACAATTGCAGCCATGCGTTTCATCGTTTCGACGATCTGCGCTTCAGTGACCACGTCATGATGCAGCCAGTTGGCCATATGCTGGGCGGAGATGCGTAGGGTGGCGCGGTCTTCCATCAACCCGATATTGTTGATGTCGGGTACCTTGGAGCAGCCGACGCCCTGGTCGATCCAGCGGACGACATAACCAAGAATGCCTTGGGCATTGTTGTCGAGTTCGCGCTGAATTTCTTCCGCCGTCCAGTTCGGGCGCGAAGCGACGGGAACCGATAGAATGTCGCTGAGCTTTGCCCGCGCCCGGCTCTTCAGGCCGGCCTGAACCGCAACAACATCGACCTTGTGATAGTGCGTCGCATGCAGCGTCGCCGCGGTCGGCGAAGGGACCCAGGCCGTGTTGGCACCAGCCTTCGGATGAGCGATCTTCTGCTCCAGCATCGCCGCCATCAGGTCGGGCATCGCCCACATGCCCTTGCCGATCTGTGCGTGGCCGGACAGGCCGCATTGAAGCCCGATATCGACGTTCCAATTCTCGTAGGCCGAAATCCATGCCGCCTGCTTCATGTCGCCTTTGCGAATCATCGGGCCGGCTTCCATCGACGTGTGCATTTCGTCGCCGGTGCGGTCGAGGAAGCCGGTGTTGATGAAGACAACGCGTTCCTTGGCCGCCCGGATGCATTCCTTGAGGTTGACCGTTGTGCGGCGTTCCTCGTCCATGATTCCCATTTTCATCGTGTTGGGCGCCATGCCGAGCGCCTGCTCGACATATCCAAAGATCTCCGAGGCAAAGGCAACCTCTTCCGGGCCGTGCATCTTCGGCTTGACGACATACATCGAGCCTTCGCGCGAATTCATCCGGCGGCCGTTCGGGCCGATGTCGTAGAGCGCAATCAGGCCGGTGATCATTGCATCCATGATGCCTTCCGGAACCTCTTTGCCGTCCCGATCGAGAATAGCCGGGTTGGTCATCAGGTGGCCGACATTGCGGACCAGCATCAGGGCACGGCCTTTCAACGAAATCTCAGAGCCATCCGGCGCGGTGAAGCCGAAATCCAGATTGAGCCTGCGCGTAAAAGTCTTGCCGCCCTTGGTGACGTCCTCCTGGAGGTCGCCCTTCATCAGGCCGAGCCAGTTGCGATAGACGACAATCTTGTCTTCCGCATCGACAGCCGCGACCGAATCCTCGCAATCCATGATCGCGGTGATGGCCGATTCGATGATCACGTCGGAAATATGCGCCGGGTCATCCTTGCCGGTCACTGTTGCCGCATCGATGACGATCTCGATATGCAGGTTGTTCTTTTTCAACAGCAGATGCGACGGCGTTGTCGCATCGCCGCGATAGCCGGCGAATTGTCCGGTATCGGCGAGTTTCGCCGCGCCCGTTGCCGTCGAAATCGAAAGGTTTGCCCCCTCGACTGCAAAGCCGGTGATGTCGCTCCAGCTGCCACTCTCGAGCGGCGCGCTTGCATCGAGAAAACCGCGTGCCCAGCCGATGACCTTCCGGCCGCGGACAGGGTTGTAACCCCGTCCCTTTTCAGCCCCGCCATCCTCACCGATCGCATCGGTGCCATAGAGCGCATCGTAAAGCGAACCCCAGCGCGCATTGGCGGCATTGAGCGCATAACGCGCGTTCATCACGGGCACGACGAGCTGTGGTCCGGCGATCGTGGCGATCTCGGGATCGACATTGCTGGTGGAAACGGAGAAGTCCGGACCTTCGGCCAAGAGATAGCCGATCTCTTTCAGAAAGCCTTCATAGGCAGCCATATCGACGGGTGCGCCGTTCTTTCGGTACCAGTTGTCCAGCTTCTCCTGAAGGGCATCGCGTTTGGCAAGAAGATCGCGGTTTTTCGGCGCCAGATCATGGGCGATCCCGGAAAAAGCGGCGAAGAATCGATCGGCGTCGATACCGGTGCCCGGTAGCGCTTCGCTCACCAGGAAATCGTGCAGGCCCGCATCGATCTTCAACCCATTCTTTTCAATCCGGCCCATCGGCAACTCCATGAATTAACGCACAAATATGAGAGGCCGCAGTCTCTCACGCTTTCATTCCCTGTCAATCCAGCGAAAATGCGAAGAATTATTTCCAGAATCGAATAAATCAGTCGTGCGCGATCCGCGGGCGCCCGCTGGCGGTGGCGGTAAACCGGGCTTCGACCAGCTTGCGGCTGCCTTCGATTTCCGGTGCATCGATATCCTCACGCATCATCACTGCCGGTTCGTCTGCGCCGTTTGCCTGTGCCGACTCCAGCGCCGCCTTTTCTGCCCGCGCGCGCGCCGAGGCGAAGGCCTCACCTTCGCCAAGGAAGCGGCTGCTCGGCCCCGCGCCATTGACGATGAAGATACCCTCTTCCGGCGTCGTCACGAAGACGGTCACCGACGCCCTCACCTGGCCGACGACCGCGCCGACCGCATTGGCAACGCCCGCCTCGGCTGGAATGGACGATTCCGTACCCAGCATATCCGCAATAGCCGGATAATAGACCGGAGCGGAGGCGCCGAGCCCCACCAGTGGCCGGTCGAGCGACAAGGAAAAGCGGACGATCCCCGGCTCGCGTTTCAGCGCCCGGTCAACGGCCAGCGATACAGCCGGATCAATCGCCGCGCCGTCTTCCGCCAGACAGGAAGAGAGAATGACTTCGGCCGACTGGCGAGTCAGCCGGGCGACGATCATTTCGGAAAGGTCTTCCGCGGAAGACGCAATCGGCTTGCCGGATCCATCCTTCACCCGGGCGGCAAGCTCGGCACCCAACCGTGCGGCCGGCGTATTCCACTGGTCCTGGCGTCCCAAGACGTGCATCGCGTCGGAGGGCGTCAAGCCGCAGATATGGACAAGACCGCGCGACACCAGCCGGTCCAGCGTCGCCTTCTGCGGCGTGCTGGTCAGAAGGCTCTCCAGCGCAACGGGAATCCCGCCGATCCGCTCATACAGAGCCTGCTCCTGCGATTGCAGCCCGCTTGCGAGATAATCCGGAAGCCCGGTACGGACAGCGAAGCGGCCGTCATGCCGCCCGACATGCGCTGTCCGAAGCTGTCGCTCAAGCACGGAAATCACCGCGTCCTCATGCTCAACCGCCGCAAGGCTGAGCGGCAGGAACCGGCGCGGGCCGAGATCGATCTTCGCCTTGAGGCCGCGATCGTTGATCCGCACCTCCGAATCACCGCCGAGGCCGAAGGTGCGCATGGCGACCGCCTCGACCATGGTGCGGAAACCGCCGACGACGGCGCCCTCGCCATCCAGCCGCGGTCGTCCCTGATCAAGCACCGCCACATCCGTCGTCGTCCCACCGATATCCGAGACGACGGCGTTGTCGAGACCGGTCAGGTGCCGGGCGCCGACAAGGCTTGCCGCCGGACCGGAAAGAATGGTTTCGATCGGCCGCAATCGAGCCTCCGCGGCCGAGATCAGGGCACCGTCGCCGCGCACGACCATCATCGGCACATCGATGCCGCGCTGTTGCAGAAACCCTTCGCAAGCACCGATCAACCGATCGATCATCGAGACGAGGCGGGCGTTGAGCAACGTCGTCAAGGCCCGGCGTGGACCGCCGAGCTTGGACGAAAGCTCGTGGCTACACGTCACCGGCAGATGCGAGACCTCGCGGATGCGATCGCGCACGCGCTGTTCATGAGCCGGATTCCGGACGGCGAAATAGCCGGCAATGGCAAAGGACGACACTTGCGTCGAAAGCTGCGGCAGGGCCTCATCGAGCGCCGTCATGTCAAGCAGCGTTTCGCCGCCATGCACATTGTGACCACCGGGCAGGAAGATCACCGGATCGGAGCCAAGCGCTTCCTGCAGCCCGTCGCGCTTCAGGTCTTCCGGGCCAAAGCCGATCATGACAAGGCCGGCGCGGCCACCTTGGCCTTCGACCAGCGCGTTTGTCGCGAGTGTCGTCGACAGGGATACGAGACCAATAGCGGACGTGGGAGCCTTTGCCTGTTCCAGCACCGCCTCGACGGCGCCGGCGATCCCGACAGACAGATCGTGGCGGGTGGTGAGCGACTTCGCCTTGGCGACAACCCCTTGGGTCTCGCTGAAAAGAACCGCGTCGGTATAGGTTCCCCCGGTATCGATACCGAGGAGGAGGTGGTCAGTCACAGCAGCGTCCATTCAGGCAACACCGGAAACCCGGCTTCAAAGGATATGGACGAGGTGATATGACATCTTTCAGGGAAAGGCCATCGCTTCGCCGACATCGGCATTTCCACGGAGCGACAGCGCAAGGCAACGAGGATTTCTGCATGACTTTCTTCTCACACGTGCTCTTCCTGGCGCTCACGCTGGCGGGCTGCCCGGTCCTTTCCGGCCCTGTCTTTGCCCAGGATGCTTCGGACGAGGAAGAATACAAGCCGGTTCTGCCCGATGTCGCGATCTACAAGGCGATGCTCGACGCCAACAAGGTGACCGGCTGGATCCAGTTCCGCAACTACGACGACAAGCAACTAATCTATTTTACCACGCTGCAGACCATGCACTGCCGCCTTTCGGAAATCCGCTACTCAGTCAATTCCGATGCGCTCGACAAGCGTTTCCCGCTCGGCAAATGCAATCCGCAGATCCCGTTCAACCTGCCCGAAGACAACACCAACGAATATATCTACATCTCGCTGCCGGCCGGAGAGGCGAAAACGCTTGCCATCCAAGCCGTGTGGGACGATGGAGCGGGCAGCGAGATCGTCGTCTACAAGCCATGCGAAGGCGTTGGCGATTCCACATGCGCGCAAATCAAGACGATCAAGAAGCCGAAAAAGCAGCTGCAGGAGCCGGTACCATCGGATTCACCGATCCGCGCCGTGCAGACGGAAACGCCCGGCAAGACGTTTACCGAGCCGACACCCTCAACGGCAGCCCGCCCCTAGGCTGTGTGGTCAGCCGCTGCACCGGCCAGGGTTTGGTTTCCGGCGTCATGTCGAACCGGAACCGCTTCATCATGACGCCCAGAGCGATCACCGCCTCCTGCAGCGCGAACGTCGCTCCGATGCAGATGCGCGGCCCTGCCCCGAACGGCAGGTACTGGAAGCGGTGCAGCTTGTCGCGGTTTTCCGGCAGGAAACGCTCCGGCATGAAGGCGCGCGGTTTCTCCCAGTAGAGCGCGTGGCGATGCAGCGTCCAGGGCATAATCAGGACCGAAATGCCCTTGGGAATCTCCACACGCTCACCTTCCGGCGAGGTCCATGAATCGGCCTTGATCGCCGCTCGGTTGATCGACGGTGCCGGCGGATAGAGCCGCATGGCCTCCTCGAACGAGGCGCGCACATGCGGCATCAGGTCGAGCCAGTCCACCGGCTCGGCGCCGCTCGACAGCACCCTGTCGATCTCCGCTTCCATGTTCTCGCGGATATGAGGAGAATTGGCGACACAATAGAGCGTCCAGGCAAGCGCCCGCGCCGTCGTCTCATGCCCGGCGCCGATGAAGGTCAGGATATTGTCGGCGATTTCGTCGGTCGAAAGCCCTTGCGGCCGCTCGAGTTGCAGGAGCAGGGTCAGGAAATCCTGTGGTGCCGCTTCCGGGTCCGACCGCATCAGCGCCCGCCGCTGGTCCATGGTCTCCGCGACGATCGACTGGAACTCCGCCATTACGCGAGCACCGCCGATGCGGGTCAGGCGCGGCACCCAGGACGGCGCCAGCAAAAGATCCATGGGATCGACGCGGCCCATCCGATGCAACAGCCGTTCGACGCTGTCGGTAAACCCTTCGGTCTCGGCGGCGATCTGCCCGGAAAACAGCGTCTCGGAGAGAATGCCGTAGGTCAGCTCGGTCATGTCGTTGGCGATGTTGACAACGGCTCCTGTGGCGGCCGCCTCGTCGTATTTCGCAACATATTCCTCGGTCTTGGCCAGCATCTGTTTGGCGAATCCCCGAGCGTGGCGTGGCGTGAACACCGGCGCCATGGCCTTGCGCGACCGCTTCCAGACCTCGCCCTCCGCCGTCAGCAACCCGTCGCGCAGGATCGGCCGCAAGATGAGGCGCCGGACCTTGGACATTTCGTAGTTTGAGGCATTTTCGACGAGAACGTAGCGGATCAGGTTCGGATCGTTGACGATCAGCGTACGCTGATTGATGAACTTGGTGTCGATCCAGGGCAGCGTATAGGAAGGCTCTCCCCACAATTCGAGTGGATTGCGCATCACGGTGCGGATGATCTGGAGACGCGACGGCGGCACCGTGCGCGGGATCGGCGCAGGCGGCTCGAAGGGTTCGGGTCTCATGTCCATGGATGGGCTTTCCGCGCACCGCCCCACATTGGCGGCTCCAACCGCTCAACCTTGCATGAAGGTGTGGCTATTTGAGGAAAGTTAGAGCAGTCCCTTGAGTTCCGCCAGCTTGTCGTTGACCAACCAGCCGTAATAATTTTCCTCAGGCCACTGCGTCTCGCCGCCTTTGTTTTTCGCGGCAAGCGCTGCGGCGCGCTGGTCCGGATTGCCAACATTGTAGAGCGTCGCGGTGATGCCCGGATTGTCGGAAATATCCATGCCGGCGATCGACTTGTAGGCGTCGATCGAATGGCGGATCGAGGCGGCCATATAGGCGAGCGACTGGTCGGGATCCATGATCGCCGTGTAGACGCCGGAGGCATCGTTCTCATCCAGCCGGTCATAGTGCGACACACGCGATACCATGTCCGTCAGCATCAGGGCCGTCAGCGGATTGATCTGGCCGAGGCCGAATGTCTGGCCAGCGAAGAACGGCTGGAAGAAGACGGCGCTGAAGCGATTGTTCGGATAGGACGTTCCGCCGACCGTATTGCCGCGGAACTGGCTGTCCCAGACGCCTTCGCGGCAACTCCAGAGCGCATAGGAGCTCTTCTTGCCGGCGCATTTGGAGAACTCAGGACGCGAAACGAAGTCGGCAACGCTTTCGCCCTCATAGCCGAAGCGGAAGCTGTCGCCGGCATAAGCAGCCGCCTTGACGTAATAGGCCTGCAGCCGGTCATAGGCATCGACATTATAGGTGTGCTCGCCAACGATGGCACCGATCATGTGGATCGGGTCGATGCCATAGGCGCGCGCGGTCGACTTGATCTTGCCCATCAGCTTGCCGTCGGTGGCGAGAAGATTGCGAACCTTTTCATACTTCGCATCGAAGGATGTCTTGCCAGCCTTGGTCCGGCGCACGGACGCACCGGGCACGTTCGGCTGCTCCTGATACCGGTTCCCCTCGGGCACCACACGGATGCCGTCCGCCATGACAGGGCCGGTCGCGAGAATCATTCCCGCAAGAAGAAGCATATGGACGATGGCGCGCACGAGCGGTTTCCTGTGACCTGGTGGCTTTGATGCGCGGGGACGCATGCGGCAAAATCGTGTCGGAATCATGCCCGGCACGAAGAAAGGCTTATCGTGTGAAGGCTTCGGAAACAACAAGGGCGCCCGTCGTATGACGGACGCCCCGTTCAATTTCGGTATTGCTGCCGTTACAGGATGTAACGCGACAGATCCGTATTGGCGGCGAGGTCGCCGACATGCTTTTTCACGTAGTCCGCATCGATCTTCAGCGATTCTCCGGACTTGTCCGGGGCCGCATAGGAGATTTCGTCGAGAACGCGTTCCATCACCGTCTGCAGCCGCCGCGCACCGATATTCTCGACGCTTGAATTGAGCTGAACGGCAACATCGGCGAGCGCATCGAGTGCGTCCTCAGTGAAATCGAGGCTGACGCCTTCGGTTTCCAGAAGCGCCTTGTATTGGCGGATCAGGCTGACTTCGGTTTCCGTCAGGATGCGGCGGAAATCTTCCTTGGTCAGCGCCTTCAGTTCGACCCGGATTGGCAGACGACCCTGCAATTCCGGCAAAAGGTCGGACGGCTTCGAGACATGGAAGGCGCCCGATGCGATGAACAGGATATGGTCGGTCTTCACCGGACCGTACTTGGTCGCAACCGTCGTGCCCTCGACCAGCGGCAGCAGGTCGCGCTGCACGCCTTCACGTGAAACACCCGCCCCCATGCCGCCATCGCGCGCGGCGATCTTGTCGATCTCGTCGAGGAAGACGATGCCGTCATTCTCCGCCGAGCGCACCGCCTCCCGCTGGATCTCGTCATTGTCGAGCAGCTTGTCGGATTCGTCATTGATCAGAATGCCGTAGCTCTCCTTGACCGTCGTGCGGACCTTCTTGGTGCGTTGGCCCATCGCCTTGCCGAACATTTCCGACAGGTTGAGAACGCCGATATTGGCGCCCGGCATGCCGGGGATTTCGAAGCCGCCGCCGGGCGTCGCCGTATCGGCGATCTCGATGTCGATTTCCTTGTCGTCCAGCTCGTTGGCGCGCAATTTTTTACGGAAACTATCGCGCGTTGCCGGCGATGCGGTGGAACCGACCAGCGCGTCGAGAACACGCTCCTCGGCGTTCAGATGCGCCTTTGCCTTGACGTCGGCGCGCTTCTTTTCGCGCACGAGGCCGATGCCGACCTCGACGAGATCGCGGACGATCTGCTCGACATCGCGGCCGACATAGCCGACTTCGGTGAATTTCGTCGCCTCGACCTTGATGAAGGGAGCGCCGGCAAGCTTGGCGAGACGGCGGGAAATTTCCGTCTTGCCGACACCCGTCGGCCCGATCATCAGGATGTTCTTCGGCATGACTTCGTCACGCAGCTCGTCGTTGAGCTGCTGGCGGCGCCAGCGGTTGCGCAAGGCGATGGCAACGGCGCGCTTGGCATCGTGCTGGCCGATGATGAACCGGTCGAGCTCCGACACGATTTCGCGGGGTGAAAATGTGGTCATGGCAAATCCGTTTCTTCAGGCTTTGTCCAGCACCATGAAATGGGCCGGACCGTAAATGGAATGGCGCGTATCGAGGAAGCGGAAGCCCGCTTTTTCGTAGGCGCGGATGGCTTGTGCGTTTTCCGGATCGGGGTCGATCACGATGCGCGCGGCACCGGTGGCAAAAAGTTCGGCACAAAACTGGCGGATGATCGCACTGCCGTGGCCCCTGCCAGTCAAGCCCGGATTGCCGATCGAGATATCGATCCCCAACGTTCCCGGCGGTTGATCCTGATAAGGATGATCCTCTTCCAGATGCGGATCATAACACTGCAGATAGGCAATCGGCATTCCGTCCAGCTCGACAATCAGCGGGCGTGTTTCGACGCTCGTCATGGCTTCCTCGATGCCGGCCAGCTCTTCCGCCGGCTCGCCCCACCATTTTGCGACATGCGGCTCTGCCAACCATTGGCCAAGCAGGGGAAAATCCTCCCGGCGCACATCGCGAAAATGATAGCGGGGCGCGTGGTCAAGCGGCATCGAGCTTTTCTACCACGATGTTGCCGTTGGTATAGACGCAGATGTCGCCGGCGATCTCCATCGCCCGGCGGGCGATCTCTTCGGCCGTCTTGTCCGAATCCATCAGGGCGCGGGCAGCCGCAAAGGCAAAATTGCCGCCCGAGCCGATGGCGATCGTTCCGTGTTCGGGTTCAAGCACGTCGCCATTGCCGGTGATTGCCAGCGTGATCGACTTGTCGGCCACCAGCATCATCGCTTCGAGATTGCGCAGATACTTGTTGGTGCGCCAATCCTTGGCAAGTTCGACGGCAGCACGCATCAGTTGGTCCGGATACTGTTCGAGCTTGGATTCGAGCCGCTCCAGCAGCGTGAAGGCATCGGCCGTTGCGCCGGCAAAACCGGCAATCACGTCGCCCTTGCCAAGGCGACGCACCTTGCGGGCATTGCCCTTCATCACGGTCTGGCCGAGGCTCACTTGGCCGTCGCCCGCCATCACCACCTGTCCGCCCTTTCGGACGGTAATAATCGTTGTCATAAAATACCTACCTGCCCGGCTGCCGGACCCTTTCGAAGAGCCGTGCATCGGCCCTGTTGAAGCCTATGTAGGAGCGCTTTTGCCGTTTGCAAATAGCCCACATCCCGCTTCCCTGCGGCGTCTGATCCGGCAGCGTTTCGCGCCTGCGAGAATCATGGCGGCAGTTCTGGATATTTCAGCCACCGCCTGATATGGAGCGGCTCTATGACAGTTGGGAGAACCTGATGGCCGACAAGCAAGCCAATCGCACCGGCAGCGTTTCGCGCAAGACCAACGAAACCTCGGTGACCGTGTCCGTCAACATCGACGGCACCGGCACATCGCGGATTTCGACCGGCGTCGGCTTCTTCGACCATATGCTGGAGCAGCTTTCCCGTCATTCGCTGATCGACATGGACATCGTCGCCGACGGCGACCGGCATGTCGACGATCACCACACGGTGGAAGACACCGGCATCGCCATCGGCCAGGCGCTCTCCAAGGCGCTCGGCGACCGGCGCGGCATCACCCGCTATGCCTCGCTCGACCTTGCCATGGACGAAACGATGACGCGCGCCGCCGTCGATGTCTCCGGCCGTCCGTTCCTCGTCTGGAACGTCGCCTTCTCCGCGCCGAAGATCGGCACGTTCGATACCGAACTGGTGCGCGAGTTCTTCCAGGCCCTGGCGCAGCACGGCGGCGTCACGCTGCATGTGCAGAACATCTACGGCGCCAACAACCATCATATCTCCGAAACCTGCTTCAAGGCCGTTGCCCGCGTGCTGCGCACCGCAACAGAGATCGATCCGCGCCAGGCGGGCCGCGTTCCCTCCACCAAGGGAACGCTGGTCTGACCGGCCCACATTGAAAGTTGGCTGATATGGCCTCCTATCTGGTTTTGACACCACCCGCCGCCCGGCCAAACGACGAGGATGCGCGGTTCATTGCCGACAAGTTTTCCTGGATTGCCTTCCTCTTCCCGGCGATCTGGCTGCTCTTCAAGCGGCAGTGGATTGCCGGCATTGCCGTTGCGATCCTGCAGTCGGTCGTGACAATCCTGACCTCGGAGCCCCGCGCCATGCTGGCGGGACTTCTGATTGAACTGGCGCTGCGCCTGCTCGTCGCACTCGAAGGTCCGGCGTTTGTCGCCAGGCGTTTGGAAGCTGACGGCTGGACGCTCCAGTCGGTCATCGCGACCGATGATCTGGCCCTTGCCGAGATGATCTACGACCACGAGACGGCTGCGCGCGCGACGGCCTCCGGCGAAACCGCCTGGCAGCCCCCGGCGCTACCACCGGCGACGACAAAATCCGAAAACCGCACGGGGTTCGGCCTTTTTGAGAATTATGGAGAACGCTGATGCGCGTTGCGATCATCGACTACGGATCCGGCAATCTGCGCTCGGCAACAAAGGCTTTCGAGCGGGCCGCCCGTGAAGCCGGCATCAATGCCGAGATCGAGCTGACCGACAAGGCGGATCGCGTCGCAAGCGCCGATCGCATCGTCCTGCCCGGCGTCGGCGCCTATGCCGACTGTCGCCGCGGCCTTGATGCCGTCGATGGCATGCAGGAGGCGCTGACGGAAGCGGTCGAGAAATCCGCCCGGCCTTTCCTCGGCATCTGCGTCGGCATGCAGCTGATGTCATCGCGCGGCCTGGAAAAGACGACGACTCAAGGGCTGGGATGGATCAAGGGCGATGTCGTCGAGATGGTTCCCTCCGATCCCACGCTGAAGATCCCGCAGATCGGCTGGAATACGCTGGAGCTGAAAAAGCAGCATCCGCTATTTTCCGGCATCACGACCGGCGAGGATGGGCTGCACGCCTATTTCGTCCATTCCTACCATCTCGCCGTCGAAAATCCCGACGACCTCATCGCCACCACTGCCTATGGCGGCGCGGTGACGGCGTTTGTCGCCCAAGGCAACAAGGCCGGCGCTCAGTTCCATCCGGAAAAGAGCCAGACGCTCGGCCTCGCCCTCATCTCGAATTTCCTGCGCTGGAAGCCCTGACATGATCCTTTTTCCCGCCATCGACCTCAAAGACGGCCAGTGCGTGCGCCTCAAGCTTGGCGACATGGAGCAGGCGACCGTCTACAATCCCGACCCCGGCGCCCAGGCCAAGGCCTTCGAGGACCAGGGTTTCGAGTGGCTGCACGTAGTCGATCTCAACGGCGCCTTTGCCGGTGAAACGGTCAATAGTGCTGCCGTCGATGCCATCCTGAAGGCCACGAAAAACCCCGTCCAGCTCGGCGGAGGTATCCGCACGCTCGACCATATCGAGAACTGGCTGTCGCGCGGCCTTACCCGCGTCATCCTCGGCACCGTTGCGGTGCGCGATCCGGCGCTGGTGATCGAAGCCTGCAAGAAATTCCCCGGCAAGGTCGCCGTCGGCATCGACGCCAAGGGCGGCAAGGTGGCGGTCGAGGGTTGGGCGGAAGCCTCCGAGCTTGGCGTCATCGAACTCGCAAAGAAATTCGAGGGCGCTGGCGTTTCGGCAATCATCTATACTGATATCGACCGCGACGGAATTCTGACCGGCATCAACTGGACGTCGACGCTGGAACTGGCGGATGCCGTCTCCATCCCCGTCATCGCGTCTGGCGGTCTCGCCTCGATGGACGATATCCGCCGGATGATCGAGCTCGACACGGCAAAGCTCGAAGGTGCCATTTCGGGCCGAGCACTCTATGACGGGCGCATTGACCCGGCCGAAGCGCTGGCGCTGATTCGCAGTGCGAAAGGAAAAGCGGCATGACTTTAAAAGCCCGTGTCATCCCCTGCCTCGATGTGAAAGACGGCCGTGTCGTCAAGGGCGTCAGCTTCGTCGACCTGATCGATGCCGGCGATCCCGTCGAATCGGCCAAGGCCTATGACGCTGCCGGTGCCGACGAACTCTGTTTCCTTGACATCACCGCTTCGTCCGACAATCGCGATACGATCTTCGACGTCGTCGCCCGCACGGCCGACCATTGTTTCATGCCGCTGACCGTCGGCGGCGGTGTCCGAAGCGTCGGCGATATCCGCAAGCTGCTGCTTGCCGGAGCTGACAAGGTTTCGATCAACTCCGCAGCCGTCAGCAATCCCGATTTTGTCGCCGAAGCGGCGGACAAGTTCGGCAACCAGTGCATCGTCGTATCCATCGATTCCAAGAAAGTCTCGAAGACCGGCGAGGAGGACCGTTGGGAAATCTTTACCCATGGCGGACGCCAGGCAACCGGCATCGATGCCGTGGCATTTGCGGAAAAGATGGTTGAGCGCGGCGCCGGCGAACTGCTGCTGACATCGATGGATCGCGACGGATCGAAGGCCGGTTACGATATCGCGCTGACCCGCACGATCGCCGACCGCGTTTCCGTGCCCGTCATCGCTTCGGGCGGCGTCGGAAATCTCGACCACATGGTCGAAGGCATTCGCGACGGACATGCGACGGCGGTACTTGCCGCCTCGATCTTCCATTTCGGCACCTATAGCATTGGCGAAGCCAAGCGCTATATGGCAGAGCATGGCATTGCCATGCGGCTCGATTGAGCCGGAGGACAAACGGATGAGCGATTTCACCCTTTCCGATCTCGAAGCGATCGTGGCCAAGCGGGCAAAGGCGCCGCCTGAGGAATCCTGGACGGCCAAACTCGTCGCCCATGGCCAGGCGAAAGCCGCCAAGAAGCTCGGCGAAGAGGCTGTGGAAACGGTGATCGCGGCCATCAGCAACGATCGCGCCAACCTCATCGCAGAAAGCGCGGATTTGCTCTATCATCTGATGGTCGTATTGAAAATTGCTGATATTCCGTTGCAGAATGTGATGGATGAGCTCGAACGGCGCACCAGCCAGTCGGGGCTCCAGGAAAAGGCGAGCCGGTAGACCGTTCATGACAATCGTCGCAAAAGACATCGCGCCGGCCGACATTCCGGATCATTTCGACAACAAGGACTACTCGCCCTACCGTTTCTTCTCCGCCGAAGAGTGGTCGCGCTTCCGGGCCGATACACCGCTGACGCTGACAGCGGACGAGGTGCAGCGGCTGCGCTCGCTCAATGACCCGATTGATCTCAGCGAAGTGCGCCGCATCTACCTGTCCCTCTCGCGGCTTCTGTCGGCCCATGTCGAATCCTCGCAGATGCTGTTCGCCCAGCGCCAGCGCTTCCTCAGCATGTCTGGCGAGGCGAAAACGCCGTTCGTCATCGGCATTGCCGGGTCCGTCGCCGTTGGCAAATCGACGACCGCACGTATTCTCGCCGAACTTTTGTCGCGCTGGCCGTCGAGCCCGAAGGTCGATCTGGTGACGACCGACGGCTTCCTCTATCCCAACGCGACGCTGCTGCGGGAAAACATGATGGACCGCAAGGGCTTTCCCGAGAGCTACGATATCGGTGCGCTGCTGCGCTTCCTCTCGGCCATCAAGGCGGGTCAGCCGAACGTCAAGGCGCCGTCCTATTCGCACCTGACCTATGACGTATTGCCAGATCAGTTCCAGACCATCGACCGCCCGGATATCCTGATCTTCGAGGGCATCAACGTGCTTCAGTCGCGCAACCTGCCCGCCGACGGCAAGATCGTGCCGATGGTCTCTGATTTCTTCGATTTCTCGATCTATATCGACGCCGAGGAAAACCTGATCCACACTTGGTACGTCAACCGCTTCATGCGCCTGCGCCAGACGGCTTTCCGCAATCCGGATTCCTTCTTCAAACGCTATGCGGAAGTGAGCGAAGATGAAGCACTTTCGATCGCCGAAGGGCTCTGGCAGAACATCAATTTGAAGAATTTGCGCCAGAACATCCTGCCGACGCGGCCGCGCGCCGACCTGATCCTGCAGAAGGGGCCGAATCATCTCACCGAGACGGTGGCACTGCGTAAACTCTAACGCTCAGAGCGTAACGCGACGGAGTGTCAGGTTAATGCGCCCGCCATTCTTCAAAAGCGTCGAGGTACCGGGATAGATCTTGTCGACACCGTGAAAGGCAAGCCGCCCCTCGCCGCCCAGCACGACGACATCGCCGCTCGACAGCTTGAATGACAGGGTCCTGTCGTTCCGCTCACGCCCGCCGACACGAAACAGGCAGCTGTCTCCGAGCGAAATCGAGACGACCGGTGTCTCCAGATCCGCTTCATCCCGATCCTGATGCAGGCCCATGCGGGCATCGTCGGTGTAGAAATTGACGAGACAGGCCTCCGGTTCCTTTGGCGCGCCTGAAACCGTGCGCCAGATGTCGAGAAGCACGTCCGGCATCGCAGGCCACTGCCTGCCGGTTATCGGGTGTTCCGGTTGGTAGCGATAGCCTCGCTCCTTGTCCGTCACCCAGCCGAGAGAGCCGCAATTGGTCACGCGCACGGACATCGGCTTGCCCGTCTTCGGCATCGCCGGCACGAAAAGCGGCGCGTCAGCGACGATGACCCGAATACTCTCGACCAGACTTTCCTGCTTCTGGCGATCGAGAAAGCCCGGAATATGCCGGATACCCTGAGGCAGGACCCGCATCGAAAAGCCTATTCCAGCCCGAGGATCGCGGGCGGCACGCCGTAGCGCTGCTGCCAGACGGCATACCCGACATCGGTTGGGCCGACCATATGATCGATCAGGTTCCAGCGACCGGACTGGAAACTCATCAGGCCATAGACCGTCAGCCCGTCCATCATGTCGGTTTCTCCGACAAACCCGGTTTCGTCCGGATCGATCACTCCTCCGCCCGGCCGCTGCGGCTCCACCTGCACAAAGGCCCAGTTGGGCGAGGCCCGGATGATCGTCACCACAAACTCGACCGGACCGCGCATTTCCGCCTCGACGGCGGGGCGTAGCGTATCGAGGATCGCCGACCGCTCCGCCGAGCCCTTGGCGGGCTCGCGGAACGCCTGGGCCAGCGCAGGCCCGCTGAGAGCCGTTATCGCAACGACAAGGAAACCCAACAGAGCTGCGCTGATCCTTTTCACGATCAGGCCTGATCCAGATCCGGAATGCGCAGTACCTGGCCGGGATAGATCTTGTCCGGATGGGTCAGCATCGGCTTGTTCGCCTCGAAAATGACGGTGTTTTTTGCGCCCTTGCCCTTGCCATACTGGGCTTCGGCGATCTTCCAGAGATTGTCGCCCTTCTTCACCGTGTAGAAGACGGGATCTTTGGCCGGTGCGGGTGCCGCGGCGCCATCGGCGACCTTGAGTTCAGAAGCCTCGACCTTGGAGATACCGAGTGTATTGCCGACGGCGACCACGGCTTTTTCGAAGGCTGACTGATCCTTGACGACGCCGGTGAGCACGACCTTGTCACCCTCGACCGCGACATCCACCTTGTCGGTGCCGAGGTCATGGGAGGACAGTTCCTTTTTCACGGCTTCGACATCCGGTGCGTCGTCATCACCACCGATGCCGAGTTTCTTGCCGGCATTCTTGATAAAGCTGAACAGACCCATGGTGCATCTCTCCTTTTGCCAGTTTCTCCAACCCTAACAGAGTGCAGTGACCGGGAAAAAACAAGGCCTGCGTGAAAATTGCGGCGCTCAATCGTTTTGCGGGCGTCCACGCATCTTCTTCACCTCGCCGCGTCCGGTCTTTTCCTTCAACCGCCGCTCGATCGAGCCTTTCGTCGGCTTGGTCTTCCGCCGCGGTGGCGGTGGCGGCTCTGCGGCCTTCAGGATCAGCTCCTTCAGTCGTTCCCGCGCGTCCTCGCGGTTGCGTTCCTGGCTGCGAAAGCGGCTGGCCTCGATCATCAGCACGCCGTCCTTGGAGACTTTTCGACCCGCAAGCTTGATCGCATTGTCGCGAACCCGCTCCGGCAAGGCCGGTGAAGCCAGGATGCCGTAAAACAGCTGAACCGCTGTGGAGACCTTGTTGACGTTCTGCCCGCCCGGGCCACCGGCCAGCACGAATTGCTCCGTCAGTTCCCAGCCGGCGATGACAATGCGGTCGTTGATGTAAAGCGGATCACTGGCCATGTCGTTTCATCCTTTCACCGCTCTATCTCACAGGATCGTGCTCTTGAAAACGCGCGATGGGCAAGACAGAGAAAACCCGGCTCTTTCGAGCCGGGTTTCACGTGAATCATAGCCTGCAATCTATGCTGGGGCTTATTATTCTGCCGCGAGCTTCACGCCGGGAGCTGCGTCGCGCACGCTGCCATCGACATGGCTCTCGAACTTGGCAAAGTTGCTGACGAACATGTCTACCAGCTTGCGGGCCTGCGCGTCGTAGGCAATGCCGTCGCTCCAGGTCGAGCGCGGATCAAGGATGCTGCTGTCGACGCCAGGCACCGCAACCGGAACCGCAAAGCCGAAATTGCTGTCGGTACGGAAGTCAGCCGAGGCAAGTGAGCCATCAAGCGCCGCAGCGAGCAGTGCACGCGTCGCCTTGATCGGCATACGCTTGCCCGTGCCATAGGCACCACCGGTCCAGCCGGTGTTGACCAGCCAGCAGTTGACGCCATGCTCCGCGATCAAGGCCTTCAGCAGGTTGCCGTATTCGGAGGGGTGGCGCGGCATGAACGGAGCGCCGAAGCAGGTAGAGAACGTCGCTTCCGGCTCAGTAACGCCTTTTTCGGTACCTGCCACCTTTGCCGTGTAACCGGACAGGAAGTGATACATGGCCTGGTCTGGTGTCAGGCGGGCGATCGGCGGCATGACGCCGAAGGCATCGGCTGTCAGCATGATGATCGTGCCCGGATGCCCGGCCGTCCCGGTCTTGCTGGCATTCGGAATGAAGTCGAGCGGATAGGCGCAGCGGGTGTTTTCCGTCAGCGAGCCATCGTTGAAGTCCGGCTTGCGGTTTTCATCGAGAATGACATTCTCGAGCACCGTGCCGAAACGGCGCGTGGTCGCGAAGATTTCCGGCTCGGCTTCGGCCGAAAGACGGATGGTCTTGGCATAGCAGCCGCCTTCGAAATTGAAGATGCCGTCCTTGCCCCAGCCGTGCTCGTCGTCGCCGATCAGCGTGCGCTTCGGATCGGCCGACAGCGTCGTCTTGCCGGTGCCCGAAAGGCCGAAGAAAACAGCTGAATCGCCGTTCGGACCGACATTGGCGGAGCAATGCATCGGCATCACGCGCTTGGCCGGCAGCAAATAGTTGAGCATGGTGAAGACGGCCTTCTTCATCTCGCCGGCATAGGACGTGCCGCCGATCAGAATGATGCCCTTGGTGAAGTTGCAGGCAATCACGGTTTCCGTACGGCAACCATGGCGGGCAGGATCACCCTTGAAATCAGGCAGATCGATGATCGTCAGCCGCGGCACGAAGGCGGCGAGCGCAGCCTTTTCCGGACGGATCAGGAGATTGCGGATGAACAGCGAATGCCAGGCGAATTCCGTGATGACGCGCGTCGGCAGGGCATTTTCCGCATCGGCACCGCCGATCAGATCCTGCGCGTACAGCGACTTGCCCTGAGCGTGATCGAGCATGTCCCGGTGCAGGACTTCGAAGTGCTCCGGCGACATCGCATTGTTGTTATCCCACCAGATTTCACCCGTCGTATTTTCATCGCGGACAACGAATTTGTCCTTGGGAGAACGGCCGGTGTGCTGGCCCGTCAGTGCCCGCACAGCTCCATCGGCGGTCAACTGCGCTTCGCTGCGGCGCAGGATTTCCTCATAGAGTTCAGCGGTGCCAAAGTTATACCGAACCATGTCCAGGTTGGTGAAACCGATTGATTCCAGCCCAAGGGATGGGTTGCGAATGCCGAGTTCCTTCATGGTCCAGCTTTCCTCCGTGGTTTGCCGACAGAACGTTGAATGTTAGCGACCATAAAAGGATGAGCGCAAAAAGACAAGATTGCTGTCGTAAAAAATATAATGATTTCAGTATATTAATCGATTTAAAAGAAAATATCGCTTTTTTAATCGGTTGAATCGAGCGTTTTTGCGCGACGTTTTTCGACCCAAAGCCCCCTCTTTGCACCAGTCTCTTGGCTTTTGCATTTTACTTCGCCACAATTTGTTCCACCTTTATACTCATGAAACGCGTCGTACCGCAGCACGAGCCCGGACAATCGGGCAGGCCTCGGAGGCGCAGCGAAATGGTGGAGCCCTATACGATGCAGACGATTGCACTTGTCGATGACGACCGGAATATCCTCACCTCGGTGTCGATTGCGCTGGAGGCAGAAGGCTACAAGGTCGAAACCTATACCGACGGTGCCTCGGCCCTCGACGGCCTGATTGCCCGGCCGCCACAACTGGCGATCTTCGATATCAAGATGCCGCGCATGGACGGCATGGAGCTTCTGCGCCGCCTTCGCCAGAAGTCCGATATTCCGGTGATCTTCCTCACGTCCAAGGATGAGGAAATCGACGAGCTGTTCGGCCTGAAGATGGGCGCCGACGATTTCATCACCAAACCTTTCTCGCAGCGACTGCTGGTTGAGCGCGTCAAGGCAATCCTGCGCCGCTCGGCCAATCGCGAGGCCGCGGCTGCCGCCAATTCCGGTGGTGCGACCAAGACGGCCGCCGACGTGCAGGCACGCTCGCTGGAGCGTGGTCAACTGTCGATGGACCAGGAGCGTCACACCTGCATGTGGAAGAACGAGCCGGTCACCCTGACAGTGACGGAATTCCTGATCCTGCATTCCCTCGCGCAGCGCCCGGGCGTAGTGAAGAGCCGCGATTCGCTGATGGACGCGGCGTATGACGAGCAGGTCTATGTCGACGACCGCACGATCGACAGCCACATCAAGCGGCTGCGCAAGAAGTTCAAGATGGTCGACAACGACTTCGATATGATCGAGACGCTTTACGGCGTCGGCTATCGCTTCCGCGAATCTGCCTGAAACCAGACGGGACATTTTGCCCCGCCACGCCAGACATCGCCCGAGGCGCTAGACTGGCGTGGCCAGTTGCGGAGCTGTATGATACGGCTCCGCGCCGAAGCGGATCGCGAGAGCGCGATTTTTCCTATTGCCTTCGGGCGGACGGCAGCCGCAGCTGCCATTGAACGGCAGTCAGGCCTGCCATTGACATGCAGGGGCCGCGAAAGCGGGAGTTGAAGGCTTGGTCGAAGTCTTACGAAACATCGATATGGATGACAGCGACGTGAAGGCCGCTTCCGACCGGAAGTGGGCGCATCCTTTCACCCTGATTCGCCGTATCTTCGGCAATGCGGTGTTTTCAAGCCTGACGCGCCGTATCCTGTTCTTCAACCTCGTCGCGCTCGTCGTCCTCGTCGGCGGCATCATGTATCTCAATCAGTTCCGCGAAGGGTTGATCGACGCCCGTGTTGAAAGCCTTTTGACGCAGGGCGAGATCATCGCCGGCGCGATTGCTGCTTCCGCCTCCGTCGATACCAATTCGATCACCATTGATCCGGAAAAACTGCTGGAGCTGCAGGCCGGACAGAGCATTACGCCGCTGCCAAGCGACGAAGATCTCGAATTCCCGATCAATCAGGAACGTGTAGCACCGGTTCTCAGGCGGCTGATCTCGCCGACCCGCACACGCGCGCGGCTGTTCGATGCCGATGCCGACCTGCTGCTCGATTCCCGGCATCTGTATACTGGCGGCCAGGTGTTGCGTTTCGACCTGCCACCGATCGAACCCGAGCCGGTGACATGGTCCGAGCGACTGAATTCGTGGTTCAACCGCATCCTGCAACCGGGCAACCTGCCGCTCTACAAGGAACCGCCGGGCGGCAACGGCTCCATCTACCCGGAAGTCATGAACGCGCTGACCGGCGTTCGCGGCGCCGTCGTGCGCGTCACCGAGAAGGGCGAACTGATCGTCTCGGTCGCAGTCCCGGTGCAACGCTTCCGCGCGGTGCTCGGCGTGCTGCTTCTGTCGACGCAGGCCGGCGACATCGACAAGATTGTCCATGCCGAGCGGCTGGCGATTATTCGTGTCTTCGGCGTAGCGGCACTTGTCAACGTCATCCTGTCGCTGCTGCTGTCCAGCACCATCGCCAATCCCTTGCGGCGCCTTTCTGCAGCCGCCATCCGGGTGCGGCGCGGCGGCGCCAAGGAGCGCGAGGAAATTCCTGACTTCTCGGCGCGCCAGGACGAGATCGGCAATCTTTCCATCGCGCTGCGTGAAATGACCACGGCGCTCTACGACCGTATCGCCGCGATCGAAAACTTTGCTGCCGATGTCAGCCACGAATTGAAGAATCCGCTGACCTCCTTGCGGAGTGCCGTCGAAACGCTGCCGCTCGCCCGCACGGACGATTCCAAGAAACGGCTGATGGACGTCATCCAGCACGACGTGCGCCGCCTCGACCGGTTGATCAGCGACATTTCCGATGCTTCCCGCCTCGACGCCGAGCTTGCCCGCAGCGATGCCAAGGCCGTCGACCTGGAAAAACTGCTCGGCGATCTCGTTGATATTTCCCGCCAGATCCGCAGCGGCAAGAAACCGGTCCAGCTGAGCTTCGTCGTCGAGCGAAAGGACAATCCGAAGGCACGCTTCGATGTCGGCGGCTACGAACTGCGCATCGGCCAGATCATCACCAACCTGATCGAGAATGCCCGTTCGTTCGTTCCGGAGGACAGCGGACGCATCATCCTGCGTCTGACCCGGACGCGCACCCGCTGCATCATCTATATCGAGGACAACGGGCCCGGCATCCAAGCCGAGGACATCGACCGCATCTTCGAGCGTTTCTACACCGACCGGCCGGAGGCTGAGGATTTCGGTCAGAATTCGGGTCTCGGCCTGTCCATTTCCCGCCAGATCGCCGAGGCGCATGGCGGTTCGCTGAAGGCGGAGAACATGATGAATGCCAGCGGCAAGATCACCGGCGCCCGCTTCATCCTCTCGCTTCCGATCGAGAGCCATTCATGACAGGCGCGGCGGTCAACGTTCACGCGACCGCCGTCGTGCTTGGAACCCGCGGCTTCCTGTTCGTCGGCCCGTCCGGTGCGGGCAAGACCACGCTGGCGCTCTCCTGCCTGTCGGCGGCAAAGAGCATCGGTCTATTTGCTGCCCTTGTTTCGGATGACCAAGTGCTGATTTCCGCGCGGAACGGCAGGATCATCGCTCGCCGCCCGGCCTCGATCGCAGGGCTTGCGGAAATCCGCGGGGTGGGCATCGTTCAGGTCGAAACGGTCCCGGTTGCGTTGCTGGACTTTGCCATTCTGCCGGTCAAGCCACCGTTTGAACCCCGCATGCCGCCGGAAAACGAGACTTTTCTGCTTCCCTCTGGTGATTTTTTACCAATGCGACGTCTTCCCTTGGCGGAGGGCTTGAATTCCTTTGAAATTTTGCGGCTTAGTTTGCCTCAAAATGCCAATTTTCAAGGACAATGATGCCTTTTAAGGCAACATTTCTGGATTTTTAACTTGCACTTCGCCTTTTCCTTGCCAAGATGGCCGCCCCAAAGGTGGACGAAATTGCTGCATTGCGATATCTGACCATCCTAAGATTTGCAGATGCAGTTGGAGCGGAGACACCATGATCGGACTTGTGCTTGTCACACACGGCAAGCTGGCTGAAGAGTTTCGTCATGCGCTGGAGCATGTTGTTGGTCCGCAAAAGTCAATCGAGACTGTCTGCATCGGTCCGGAAGATGACATGGATCAGCGCCGGCAGGATATTCTCGAAGCCGTCCTTTCAGCCGACGAAGGCAACGGCGTCATCATCCTGACCGATATGTTCGGTGGTACTCCGTCCAATCTGGCAATCTCGGTGATGCAGAGCGGCACGGTCGAAGTCATTGCCGGTGTCAACCTTCCCATGCTGATCAAACTGGCCGGCGTCCGCGGCGAAAGCGATATGGACAAGGCACTCGTCGAAGCGTCCGAAGCAGGCAGGAAATATATCAATGTCGCAAGCCGTGTCCTCAGTGGCAAATAGCGAAGCGGCGCCGGCGGCGCTTTCTCGCGAATTGCTGATCATCAACAAGCGGGGGCTGCATGCCCGCGCTTCCGCCAAGTTCGTCCAGACGGTGGAAGGCTATGATGCCGAGATTCACGTCTCCAAGGACGGCATGACCGTCGGCGGCACATCGATCATGGGCCTGATGATGCTGGCAGCCAGCACCGGCTGTTCGGTCTTCGTCACCGCCAGCGGCCGTCAGGCGCAGGAAGCGCTCGACGCCCTCGATGCGCTGGTGGCCGACAAGTTCGGCGAAGAAATCTGAGCTGATCCAGCGATCACATAAAGACATAAAGACTTCTTTATGTCTTGTTGCTCCCTTTCGCGTTTCCTGATAATTGAGGAACAAACTTCCTGCTTCCAGCGGGAAGGCGAATTCTAGTGCGCCCTGCCCCGCCTGCCGAATATGTCAGGTCTCAGTGCATGGCCTCAGCCCGGAGAGCTTCATGAGCACGAAAAACGACTATCTGGTTGCGGATATCGGCCTTGCCGATTTCGGCCGCAAGGAAATCACCATCGCCGAGACGGAAATGCCGGGCCTGATGGCCTGCCGCGAAGAGTTCGGCACGGCCAAGCCGTTGAAGGGCGCGCGCATCACCGGCTCGCTGCACATGACCATCCAGACGGCCGTGCTGATCGAGACGCTGGTCGCTCTCGGCGCCGAAGTCCGCTGGGCCTCCTGCAACATCTTCTCGACGCAGGATCACGCTGCAGCGGCCATCGCCGCCAGCGGTGTTCCGGTCTTCGCCGTCAAGGGTGAAAGCCTCGAAGAATACTGGACCTATACCGACCAGATCTTCCAGTGGGCCGACGGCGGCGTTTCCAACATGATCCTTGATGACGGCGGCGACGCCACCATGTACATCCTGCTCGGTGCCCGCGCCGAAGCCGGTGAGGACGTTTTGTCGAAGCCTGAATCCGAGGAAGAAGAAATCCTCGTCGCCCAGATCAAGAAGCGCCTTGCCGCTTCGCCTGGCTGGTTCACGAAACAGCGCGACGCCATCCAGGGCGTGACGGAGGAAACCACCACTGGCGTCAACCGTCTCTATCAGCTGCATGCCAAGGGCCTGCTGCCCTTCCCGGCGATCAACGTCAACGATTCGGTAACCAAGTCGAAATTCGACAACAAGTACGGCTGCAAGGAATCGCTGGTCGACGGCATCCGCCGCGGCACCGACGTGATGATGGCCGGCAAGGTTGCCGTCGTCTGCGGTTACGGCGATGTCGGCAAGGGTTCGGCCGCTTCGCTGTCCGGTGCCGGCGCCCGCGTCAAGGTCACGGAAGTCGATCCGATCTGCGCCCTGCAGGCCGCCATGGACGGTTTTGAAGTCGTCCAGCTGGAAGACGTCGTTTCCTCCGCCGACATCTTCATCACGACGACCGGCAACAAGGACGTCATCCGCATGGACCACATGCGCGAGATGAAGGACATGGCGATCGTCGGCAACATCGGCCACTTCGACAACGAGATCCAGGTTTCCGCCTTGCGCAACCTGAAATGGACCAACATCAAGCCGCAGGTCGACCTCATCGAGTTCCCGAAGGGCAACCGCATGATCCTTCTGTCGGAAGGCCGCCTGCTCAACCTCGGCAACGCCACCGGCCATCCGTCCTTCGTCATGTCGGCCTCGTTCACCAACCAGACGCTGGCACAGATCGAGCTGTTCACCAAGGGTGAGCGGTACGAAAAGGGCGTCCATATCCTGCCGAAGCACCTCGACGAGAAGGTCGCTCGCCTTCACCTCGCCAAGCTTGGCGCCAAGTTGACGGAACTTTCGGAAGAGCAGGCCGGCTATATCGGCGTGAAGCCGCAGGGTCCGTTCAAGTCAGAACACTACCGCTACTAATCCTTACCCGGATAATCCACAACATATGGAGGCCGCGATCTTGACAGGAGATCGCGGCCTCTTTTTTTGCCTCGCCCTTCCCGACGATTCCCCGAAGGCGTATATTTTTGGGACAATGATTCGTGACGAAGATGCGGAACAGACGCGTCCCGGATCTGGGATGTCTTGTCGTTGAGGCGGCAAACAGACGAAGACATGCCGGACTGCAATCGGAATTGAACGAGGCCTGCTTTGGTGGGATTTCGATTTAGCACTGCGTGGCGATTTGCAACCGGACCAAAGACCTTGCGCCGTACTCCACTGATAAGGTCGGGGCACGCTTCAAGGTGTTGAATACACATAAGATCGTCCATGATTCGGGTTCTCCCGCATGGCATCATATGTGGTGCAAACGGGGAAGCATGCCATGGAAACAGGTCCTTCGAAACACGCTGGTGGCCGGATTCCGTCTTTGCTGCGTCGATTCATGGCGAGTTCGGCGCTCGCGGCTTTCGCCGGCCCCGCTCTCGCGGCAGTCGAGGACCTGACCACAACGAGCGTCTTCCGCTCTTCCGAAGTCGTCACCTTTTCCGTCCTGATCGGCGTCATTTCGGCGGCTATGATCTCTGCCATCTGGCTGATCCGCCAGCGCGGTAACATCGAGACCGACAACCGGGAACTGAATGCGGCGCTGGCCGATGCCAACCACCGAATTTCCCGTTTTCAGGCTCTGATCGCCGACAAAAACCGCCGTATCGTCGTCTGGGAAGGCCAGTCGAACAAACCCGAATTCCTGGGCCAGCTGCCGACCGAGACGGGCGCTCCGCAGGATGACCGCGATTTCCTCGCTTTCGGCCGCTGGATCAAATCCCAGTCGGCATCCGAGCTGGAAAAAGCCATCGAACTGCTGCGTTCGAATGCCCAGAGCTTCGATCTCGTTGTCGAAACAATCCGCAATGAAATCATCGAAGCGCAAGGCCGCGTATCCGGCGGCCGCGCCTTCGTCCGTTTCGTCGCGCTCAACAATCTGCGTGCTGAACTGGCCGAAGTGAAGATGGAGCGCGACCGCCTGCACGGCTCCCTGTCCAGCCTTCACACGCTGCTCGACGCGATCGATCTGCCGGTCTGGCAGCGCGGACCGGATGGAACCATCCTGTGGGTCAATGAGGCCTACACCGAAGCCGTGGAAGCAGCCGACCCGGCCTCGGCGGTGAAGGAGAGCCGGGAGCTTCTGGCGACCGTCGCCCGGGAAAAGATCCGCGCCCTCACCACTTATGATTCGCCCTATCGCGAAAAAGTTTCCACCGTTGTCAGGGGAAACCGGACGTTCTTCGACGTGGTGGACGCCAAGAGCACGAACGGATCGGCAGGCATGGCGATCAACGTCTCCGATGTGGAGGCAGTGCGCGAGGAATTGAACCGCACCCTGAAAAGTCATGCCGAAACGCTCGATCATCTGGCAACGCCCGTCGCCATTTTCGACGGCAGCCAGCGCCTGCAGTTCTACAATCAGGCTTTCCAGCGCCTTTGGGATCTCGACATGGGCTTCCTCGAGCGCAAGCCGGGCAATGGCGAGATCCTCGACCGGCTGCGCGCCGCCGGGAAACTGCCCGAGCAGCTGAACTGGAAGCAGTGGAAAGACTCCGCGCTCGCCGTCTATCAGGCGATCGAGACGCAATCCGACCTCTGGCACCTGCCCAACGGCCAGACCCTGCGCGTCTTCGCGACTGCCCGACCGCAAGGCGGCGCGACCTGGGTGTTCGAGAACCTGACGGAAAAGGTCGATCTGGAGACGCGCTACAACACGCTCGTCCAGGTCCAGGGCGAGACCATCGACCATTTGTCCGAGGGCGTTGCGGTCTTCGGTCCGGATGGCCGCATCAAGCTCTCCAATCCGGCCTTCCGGGCGCTTTGGGGGGTTACCGAGATGGAAGCCAAGCCCGGCACCCATATCCGCGCCATCGAGCAGGTCTGCGCGCCATCCTATGATCAACCGGACGGCTGGAAGCGATTTTCGCATCTCATCACCAGCTTCGATGATGAGCGCCCGTCCTGCCAGGGCATCCTCGAACTGCGCACCGGCCTTATCCTCGATTTCGCCGTTATTCCGCTACCCAATGCTCAGACCATGCTCACCTTCGTCAACATCACCGACAGCGCACGGGTCGAACGCGCACTCACCGAAAAGAACGACGCGTTGCGGATGGCGGACCACCTGAAGAACGACTTCGTCCAGCACGTCTCTTATGAACTGCGCTCTCCGCTGACCAACATCATCGGCTTTGCCGATCTCCTGAAGACACCAGCCTTCGGCGCGCTGACGGAGCGGCAGGCGGAATATGTCGATCACATCTCGACCTCGTCCTCACTGCTTCTGACCATCGTCAACGACATCCTCGATCTTGCAACCGTCGATGCCGGCATCGTCGAGCTCGACCTGTCGGAAATCAACCTGACGGATTTCCTCGATGAGGTCGCTCTGCAGATGGCCGACAGGCTGCAGGAAAGCGCCGTCACCCTGCAGATCGATACGCCCGACATGCTCGGCCTTTTCGTGGCCGATCACCAGCGGCTGAAGCAGATCCTCATCAAGCTGTTGACCAACGCCGCCAATTTTGCGCCCGACGGCAGCACGATCAGCCTGAAATGCCGCCGGGACGCCAGCGATTTCGTCTTCAGCGTCACCGACAATGGCGCCGGCATTCCGCAGGACATTCTCGACACCGTCTTCAACCGTTTCGAAAGCCACGGCCAGCACGGCGGCGCCGGTCTTGGCCTCTCCATCGTCGAAAGTTTCGTCAGCCTCCACCACGGCACCGTATCGATCCGCAGCCGCGAAGGCGAAGGCACGGAAGTGACCTGCCGCATCCCGACCGGTGACCTGCCGAAAATCGCAGCGGCGGAATAAATGCAGGCCATCGAGCTCACCCTCACGGACGAGGCAGCCACCATCGAGCTGGGCGAGGATCTGGCGCTGGCATTGAAGGCCGGCGACTGTCTCGCTCTTTCAGGCGACCTCGGCGCCGGCAAGTCGACACTGGCGCGTGCTTTTTTGCGCGCCATGGCAGATGACGAGGCGCTGGAGGTTCCAAGTCCAACCTTCACGCTGGTCCAAAGCTACGACCTGCGCATTCCCGTTTCACACTTCGACCTCTACCGGCTGGCTGACGTGTCCGAACTCGATGAACTCGGTTTTGACGAGGCGCTGTCCGACGGCATCTGCCTGGTGGAGTGGCCGGAAAATGCCCTGCCGGCGCTGCCGAAGACGCGGATTACGGCCACCTTTTCCCATCTGGATGACGGACGCATCGTCACCCTGTCGGGCGACGCGACCGCTCTGGCACGGATAGAACGCAGCCTTGCAATCCGAAATTTCCTGCGGAAGCGCGGACATGGACAGGCCAAGCGCCGTCATCTGAGCGGCGATGCTTCGGCGCGCGCCTATGAGCGCATCTTGATGCCGGGGGAACCGACACGCATCCTGATGGATTCGGCTCGCCACAAGCCCGGCCCGATCCTCCAGGATGGAAAATACTACCAGCAACTTGCCCATCTGGCCGAGGACGTCATTCCCTTCGTCGCCATTGCCCGCGACATCCGCGACAAGGGGTTCTGCGCACCGCAGGTCTATGAAAGCGACCTCGGCGCCGGCATCCTTCTGATCGAGGACCTCGGCAGCAACGGCGTTCTCGATGCGGACGGACGGCCGATTGCCGGACGATACGTCGAAAGCGTCCGCGTGCTTGCGCATCTGCATGCGCAACCGGTGACGAGGAACATATCGCTGTCCAAATCAGTCACCCATCACATTCCCGATTTCGATCGCACGGCGATGAAGATCGAAACCAGCCTGCTGATCGACTGGTATCTGCCGTGGAAACGCGGCGAGAAGGCATCCGATGCGGAGCGCGCCGGCTATTTCGCGGTGTGGGATCATCTGATTGATCTGCTCGCCACCTCGGAAAAGAAGCTGCTGCTGCGGGATTTTCATTCGCCGAACATCATCTGGCGCGACGATCGCTCCGGCTTCGACCGTGTAGGCATCATCGATTTCCAGGATGCGATGATCGGCCCGACTGCCTATGACGTCGCCTCGATCACGCAGGATGCGCGCGTGACGATCGAACCGGATCTCTGCACGGAGATGCTTTCGTTCTATTGTTCCGAGCGCCATGCCCTGGGTGCATTCGATGAGACGGCCTTCCGGCGCGACTGGCACCTGATGTCGGCGCAGCGCAACTGCAAGCTTGTCGGCATCTGGGTTCGCCTGATGCAGCGCGACGGCAAGCCCTTTTACTTGAAGCACATGCCGCGGACATTCTCCTATCTGCAGGTGGCGCTTCAGCACGAAGCGCTCGCGCCCTTGCGAGATTGGTGCATAAAGGCTGGAATCCTTTAAAACCGAATCACCGGTTGAAGATTCACTGGATCAAGTGCCGCCGATGCCTATCAACCCAAGGCCCATCAAGAACGCCATGGTGCTCGCCGCGGGCCTCGGCACCCGCCTGCGACCGATCACCGACACCATGCCGAAGCCGCTTGTGCCGATCGCGGACAAGCCGATGATCGACTATGTGCTCGACCTTCTGGACGGTGCCGGCGTGGAGACGGCAGCAGTCAACGTCCATCATTTCGCTGATCAGATGGAAGCGCATCTGGCAGAGCGAAGCCGACCAAGGATCGTCATCTCCGACGAGCGGGCGGCGCTGATGAACTCCGGGGGCGGTTTGGCCAAGGGACTGAAATTGCTTGATGACGGTCCTGTTCTCGTCATGAATGCCGACCTCTTCTGGATCGGTGAGAAGCCGGATTCCCCGTCAAACCTTCAGCGGCTGGCATCCTTCTTCGACCCAGCAACCATGGACATGGCTCTGCTCTGCGTACGCAACGAAGACACCACCGGCCATAACGGCAAGCTGGATTTCTCGCTCGATCCGCAAGGCCGGCTTTCGCGCTATAAGGACGGCATGGAAAATCCCGTCGTTTACGCAGGCGCGATCGCCATGCACACCCGTCTTCTCGCCGACGCGCCGGACGACGCGTTCAACCTGAACATCTATTTCGACCGGGCGATTGCGAAAAACAGGCTTTTCGGCATCGTTCTCGACGGTCACTGGCTGACGGTCGGAACGCCCGCGGCAATCGGCGAAGCCGAGGCTGTAATTCGCCGCGTCCAAGGAGCGGAATGAGTTGACGGACCCCGTGTGCAACGTCTTCACCATTCCGCCCGGTCTTCCCTTCCTGAAGACGCTGGTCGAAAAGCTGTGTGACGGCGCCCTCATCCCCGGCTTTCGCTACGATATGGCCGACCCCTTGTCACTCGCCGGAGTGACGATCTTCGTACCGACCCGCCGCTCCGCTCGCGTGCTGCGCTCCGAACTGGTCGATTGCCTGGGTGGGCGCTCGGCGATCCTGCCGATGATCCGGGCACTCGGCGAAACCGATGACGACAGCGGCTTCTTCGACGCCGAAATCCCGGCGATCCTCGACCTTGCACCGCCTTTGCCCAACACCGCACGGCTGATCGAACTTGGCCGGCTTATCCTCGCCTGGCGCAATCAGCTGCCGAAAGCCGTGCTCGACGTACACGCCGAGAGCCCGCTGATCGCACCTGCCAGCCCCGCCGACGCGATCTGGCTCGCCCGCAATCTCTCCGAGATCATCGACGCGATGGAAACGGAAGAGCTGGATTGGGAAGCGTTTGATAAGCTCGATGCCAACGACCATGCGCTGTGGTGGCAGCTGACGCTCGAATTCCTGAAGATCGCCAGCGTTTACTGGCCGGAACGACTGGAAGAACTGAAACAGTCCTCACCGGCCCGCCATCGTAACGCGATCCTCGACGCCGAGACGCAGCGCATCGCCGACGGCAAGGTTACCGGACCGATCATCATCGCCGGCTCGACGGGCTCCATCCCCGCGACGGCCAAGTTGATCGCCGCCGTGCAGAAGCTGCCGAACGGCACCATCGTCCTTCCCGGTCTCGACCAGACGATGAGCGACGCGGAATGGATGATGATTGCGCCCGAAACGGCGAAACTGACCGGCAGGCCCGATCCGACAAGCCGCAGCCATCCGCAATACGGCTTCTTCCGTCTGCTGAAGCACATGGAAATCGCCCGCCATGAGGTATCGGTTCTCGGCACCTCCGAGCCCGATCTCGACTACAGGGCAGAACTGATCTCGCATGCCCTCTTGCCGGTTCAGGCGACCAGCAGCTGGACAGCGCTTCGCAGCGACGTCGATCCAACCCGGCTCGCGGCTGCCTTTGCCGACGCCGCGCTAATCGAAACAGCCAACGAACGCGAGGAAGCGACGGCGATTGCGATCGCCTTAAGGCTTGCCCTGCATGACAACGAGGAAAGTCAGGCGGCGCTGATCACCCCCGATCGCGACCTTGCCCGCCGTGTGGCCTCCGAACTCATGCGCTTCGGTATCGAGGCCGATGATTCCGCTGGTACGCCGCTGTCTGCCACTGGCCCCGGTAGCCTGGCACGATTGCTGCTCGAGGCAGCGCTGCGGCCGGGCGATCCCGTCTCCGTCACGGCCCTTCTCAAGCATCCGCTGGCACGTTTCGGACTATCCACCGAGGCCATCAACGAGGCGGCCGTAACGCTGGAACTCATGGCGCTGCGCGGTGGTACCGGCAGCGCAGATATCTCGGAACTTGAAACCCTTCTCGACCAGACACTTCAGCGCGAAGCCGGCAAAAAGCATTTGCCGGAATGGCGCAGCCAGATCGATGACGAAGCAATCGAAAGAGCCCGCGGCCTTGCCCGACGCATCGCGGCCGCGGCCGAGCCGCTGGCCGGGACATTGGTGCGCCATCGCGGAAGTGGCCGCGGCCTGACCGCCGCCCTGACGCTTTCCGAATGGGCGGAAAAAACGGGGCGCGCCCTTGAAGCGGTAGCGATCGATGAACGCCGCAGTCTCGCAGGTCTGTGGTCCGGTGAGGCCGGCGAAGCACTGGCGACACTGCTGCGCTCCGTCATCGATACGGATGGCCAGCTGACGGCCGACGGACCGCAATGGAGCGACATCGTCGAGGCGTTGTCGGCAAGCGATTCGATCAAGCCGCGATCGATGCGCCATCCCCGCGTGTTCATTTTCGGTGCACTCGAATCCAGGCTTCAGAGCGTCGATCTTGTGGTTCTCGGCGGCATGAACGAAGGCACATGGCCGGGCCAGACGGCCAACGACCCGTTCCTGTCCCGGACGATGAAAACATCGATGGGCCTGGAGCCGCCCGAGCGGCGGATCGGTCAGCTTGCCCACGATTTCCAGATGGCCTGCGGCACGCGCAGGCTGATCCTCACACGCGCCATGCGCAAAGGCGCAACGCCCACCGTCGCCTCGCGCTGGCTCCAGCGTCTTCTGGCCGTCGGCGGCAAGGTCTTTGCGGAAAAACTCCGCGAAAACGGCAGGGATTATCAACACTGGGCCGGCATGCTCGACGAAGGCGTCTCTCAGCCGCTGGCCAAACGCCCGGAACCGAAGCCATTGGCCGAGCAGCAGCCCCGCAGCTATTCCTTCAGCGAAGTGAGCCGGCTGCGGCGCGACCCTTACGCCGTTTACGCCAGACGAATCCTGCGCCTGCAGCCGATCGATCCGTTCAATCGCGATCCGGGAGCGGCCGAACGCGGCACGCTTTACCATAAGATCGTCGAGCGCTTCGTTCGTGCCGGGCTCGATGCCGCATCGCCCGAAGCCGGGATGGAAATGAGCCGGATTCTCAACGAAGCTTTCGATGAGCAGGCTCTGCCCGCCCACATCGATATCGTCTGGCGGCCACGCTTTGCCGCCGTCGGCCAGGCTTTCATCAACTGGGAAATCAGCAGGCAGGCCGATATCCGCAAGAGCTTCACCGAACTCTACGCTTCGATGGAGATCGGCGTTTCAGACATCAAGCTCACCGGGATCGCCGACCGTATCGATATCCTCGGCGACGGCAGCGCCGTGATTGTCGATTACAAGACGGGCTCGACCCCCTCGGTAAACGAAGCGCGCGCCCTTCTCGATCCCCAACTGGCATTGGAGGCTGCGGCGCTCAAGGCAGGCGCCTTCCAAAAGGCCGGCTCGAAACATCCGCAATCGCTGCTCTATGTCCGCCTGAAACCCGGCGAACGTTTTGCCGTTCAGGAGGTCAACAACGAGAACGCCAAGGCGCGCGCCAACGTCGAGACCAAATCGGCTGAGCAATTGGCCGAAGACTCGCTGAAGGAGTTGACCGGACTACTTTCAGCGTTGATGAGCGGGAAATACGGTTTTGCCTCTCGGCTGATCGTACAGAAAGAGCGCGATTACGGCGGCGAATACGACCATCTTGCCCGTGTCGCCGAATGGGCGACGGCCGAAGGGGAGGAGGACGCCAATGAGGGATGACGATTTCGGCCCTCTCGATCCGACGCCAGAGAACTGGCTTGACTGGACATCGGCCAAGCAGGCGCTCGCCTCCGATCCTGCCCGCTCGGCCTGGGTGTCGGCCAATGCGGGCTCCGGCAAGACGCATGTGCTGACGCAACGCGTCATCCGGCTTCTCCTGTCCGGCTGCCGCCCCTCCGCAATCCTGTGCCTGACCTATACCAAGGCGGCTGCGTCCGAAATGTCGAACCGCGTCTTCGAGCGGCTGGCGGAATGGGTGACGCTGGACGACGACGCGCTGGACGACCGCATTGCTGCGATCGAGGGCGAAAGGCCGGATCTCCTGAAGCGTCAGGAGGCGCGCCGGCTGTTTGCGCGGGCACTGGAGACCCCGGGCGGACTGAAGATTCAGACGATCCATGCCTTCTGCGAGGCGCTGCTGCACCAGTTTCCGCTTGAGGCCAATGTGGCCGGGCATTTCTCCGTGCTGGACGACCGCGCTTCCGCCACGCTTCTGGCCGACGCCCGCCGGGCGCTGCTGACCGCGACCGCCAGCGAGGACGATCGGCCGCTGACCGAAGCCTTCGCTACCGTCCTTGACCTTGCCGACGACACCGGGCTCGAAAAGTTGCTGTCGGCAATCGTTGCCCATCGTACGCCTATCCAGATCTTTCTGGATGATGCCGGCCGCAAGGGTGGCATCGATCCGGCGCTTCGATCGGCTCTCGGCCTTGGTGCTGATGAGACAACCCAGACAGCATTAGCCGGATTCTGGCCTCTCGAGGGTCTCAACGGCGCCGCGCTCGAACGCTATATCGGCATGGCGCTTTCGGCCGGTGGCGCCAAGGTGACGGAGTTCGCCGAAGGTTTGCGCGTAGTCGCCAAGCTCACCGATCCGCTACAGCGCCACAATACTCTTATCGGGCTGTTCTTCACCCAGGCCGGCAAACCGAAAGCCGATTCGGCCTTCCTGTCCAAAGCGATGCGCGGCAAGGCGCCGGACCTGGAAGAGCTTGTCAACGCTGCCCGCGACCATGTCGTCGCTGCCACCGATCGGCTCAACCTGATTTCGATGTTCGAGGCGACCAAGGCCGCACTGGTGCTCGCAGACCGGCTGAACAGCGACTATGAGGATATCAAGAAAAGCCGCAGCCAGCTGGATTTCGACGATCTGATCAATCGCACTGCGACGCTGCTTTCCCGCGGCGATGTCAGCCGCTGGATCCACTACAAGCTCGATCAGGGTATCGACCATATCCTCGTCGACGAGGCGCAGGATACGAGCCCCGTTCAATGGACGATCATCCAGTCGCTGGCAGAGGATTTCTTCTCCGGAGAGACGGCGCGCGGCGGCAACCGGACGATGTTTGCCGTCGGCGACGAAAAGCAGTCGATCTATTCCTTCCAAGGCGCCCGACCGGAGCGTTTTTCCGACGAAAGCACCGAGACCGAACGGCGGGTTCTGGGCGGCGGCAAGGCCTTCAGCCCGATCCGGCTGCAGCTTTCCTTCCGCTCAACCGAGGACGTGCTGTCAGCCGTCGATACCGTGTTTGAAAATCCGGTCCATGCCCGTGGCCTCAGCGCCCGCAATGATGCCGTGGTGCATGCCTCCAACCGTATCGGTCATCCGGGGCTGGTCGAGGTCTGGGAGGCGATCGCGCCGGCAGACAGCTTTCAGGAGGACGACTGGACGGCCGCCTTCGATGCGACGCCCGAAGACGCGCCGCCTAACATTCTGGCACAGCGCATTGCCGGGGTGCTTGCTGACTGGATCGGCAAGGAAACGGTGATCGAAAAGGGCGTCAAGCGGCCGATGCAACCGGGTGACGTCATCGTTCTCGTGCGCAAGCGCGACGCCTTCGTCAACGCACTGACCCGCGCGCTGAAGACGCGCCAGAACATTCCCGTTGCCGGTGCCGACCGACTGGTGCTGACCAATCATATCGCCGTGCAGGACCTGATGGCGCTAGGACGGTTCGTGCTGCTGCCGCAGGACGACCTGTCGCTGGCCGCGGTTTTGAAGAGCCCGCTGTTTAATCTCAGCGAAGACGATATCAAGGATCTGGCGGTGGACCGGCCTCTGTCAGTCAGCGTCTGGCAGCGCCTGCAGGATTTCGGTGCCGACAATGCGAGCCGCTATCATCAGGCCATGCAGAGGCTGCAGCGATACAGAGCATTGTCGCGCACCCTGCCCGTCCATGATTTCTACGCCCAAATCCTCGGCCATGACGGTGGCCGTGCGGCGTTCCTGGGGCGCCTTGGCACTGAGGTCAGCGATATTCTCGACGAATTCCTGACCTTTGCGCTCGACCATGAAAAGAACGGGTTACCCGGCCTGCAGGCTTTCATTTCCGGACTGGAAATGGAAGCGCCAACCGTCAAACGCGAGCAGGACAAGGAGCGCAACGAAGTCCGCATCATGACCGTCCATGCCGCCAAGGGGCTGGAGGCTCCGGTCGTCTTCCTGGTCGATGGCGGCGGCAAAGCCTTCAATTCGCAGCATGTCTCCGGTCTCCGGATGATCAAGCAGGGCGACCAGCACGACTCAACGCCGCTTCCGGTCTGGCGGCCGCCGGGAGCCGCATCGAACATGCTGGTCGATGCGGATACGGACCGGCTTAAAACCGCAGCCGAGGAGGAGTATCGCCGGCTTCTTTATGTCGGCATGACGCGCGCGGCGGACCGCCTGATCGTCTGCGGCTATCAGGGCAAGCGCGCCAATCCCGAAAGTTGGCACGCGATGGTCACGGCAAGTCTGTCGGCCGATGAACGCGGCCGCAGCGTGCCGATGACGTTTTCAGCCGGCGATCAGGAGTGGACGGGATATCGCTGGCAGGTTTCTTCCGTCAGCCGCGATCTGCAGACGCAAGATGCCGGCAAGGAGACGGTGGACGTGCGGCGCGCGGGCCTGCCGCCGGCGCTGTTGCAGCCCTTGCCGGCACAAAGACATCTGCCGCGCCCGCTCAGCCCCTCCGGCGCCGGGGCCGTCATTGAGGAGGATGATACCGACACGATCGTCGAATCGGCGCTGTTCTCGCAAAAACCCGGTGCCAACACATCACTGCTGCGGGGCGCGATCCTGCACCGGTTCCTGCAGGTCTTGCCGTCGATCGCACCGGAAGAACGCCGGGCTGCCGCCGAACGTTACCTGCTTCGCTCCGTCCCACGCTGGTCTGCGCCGGAACGGCAAGCTTTAATCCTATCGGTTCTGAATGTGATCGAGCACCCCGATCTCGCTGCGCTGTTTTCCGAGACCAGCCGGGCGGAAGTCGCTGTCATGGGCACCCTGAAACTCGGAAGCCGCGACTTTGCGGTGTCCGGACGGATCGATCGACTTGCAGTGTCAGGAAACACCGTCATCATCGCCGACTTCAAGACCAACCGCGAAATTCCGACTTCGCCCGAAGCGATACCGTTCGTCTACCGGGCGCAGCTTGCAATCTACCGCGCCCTGCTCGAGCCGCTTTATCCCGATCACGCGTTTGAATGCGTGCTCATCTACACGGAAGGTCCTTCCGTGCTGACATTGCCGCGGGAGATGCTCGACAGGAGCCTTGTGGACCTCGCGACAAAGTGAGATATGGATGGCATTGAAAAGCTGACGCTCAACCATCACATGATGGACAACCGTTCGAAGAACGCCGATTTCGAAACCAAGGAGCAGCCTATGGCTACCGTAAAAGTCGATACTTCCAATTTTCAGGATGAAGTCCTGAACTCCGTCGAGCCTGTCATCGTGGATTTCTGGGCCGAATGGTGCGGCCCGTGCAAGATGATCGCTCCGAGCCTGGAAGAAATTTCCGTTGAATTGGCCGGCAAGGTCAAGGTTGCCAAGGTCAACATCGACGAGAACCCGGAAATCGCCGCCCAGTATGGCGTGCGCTCGATTCCGACACTCGCCATGTTCAAGGCTGGTGAAGTGGCCGACATCAAGGTGGGTGCCGCGCCGAAGACGGCGCTGACATCCTGGATTTCGAACGCCGCCGCCTGATAACATTTGAAATGAAACTGAAAAAGCCCGGGAAACCGGGCTTTTTTTCGTTTAAGCGCCCGATTCGGATCACTCGGCGTTGCGCGGACTATCCAATATCGGCACGTGAGGCGCCGCTGTTCTTGGCAGCTGGCCTGTCAGGCGTGGATCGTCGTGAACCTCGACCATAAGGGCATAGGGCCGAAACCCCGACCGCTGGTAAAACGCGACGGCCGCCGGATGGTCGAAGGTGCAGGTGTGCAGCCAGAAACGATCGATCGGTCGCGCCCAGGCCTTGGCGATCGCACTGTTCATCAGAAAGCGCCCGGTGCCTTTGCCGATCGCCTCCTTGACCAGACCGAAATAGACGATCTCGCATTCGCCCGAAATACTAAAGTCGAGTTGCAGGAGCCCGACATCCCGCGCGCCGTCGTGCAAGGCGTAAACCTCCACCTGGGGATCGGCGAGAATTGCCCGAACAGCGTCATCGTCCATCGTCAGCATGGACACCCACATCCAGTCTTCGCCGACCAGCCGAAACAGCCGCCGATAGGCCTCAAGATCCCGCGCGGTCAGGCGCACCAGGCTGAGTGGCGAGTCCGAGACCGCGGCCTTTTCCTGCGGTCGTTCGCGCATCTCCAGGAATGTAACCGTATTGGCGATCTTGCCGGGCGGGACGGGCGAATAGCCCATTGGCAATTCGGGATTGTTGTCGTTCATTCGTTTGCCTTGTGAAGGATTGCAGTCCGGCGGCTTATCGGGGTGGCGTGCCGTTGTCGGCCAGAACGTCGCCGACCAGATAGAGCGAACCACCGATCAGGATGCGGGGCGCGACCGGATCGTCGTCAAACATGGCGTTGATTGCGCCAAGCGCTTCGGCAACCGTGGACACGGCTCCCGCCTCAAACCCGGCAGCCGCTGCGTCGTCCGCGAGCGCTACCGCATCTATTCCAGCGTCCGAGCCGCGGATAGGCACGGTGAATATCTGCTCGGCAAGACCCTTGAACGCCTTGAAATAGCCGATCGGGTCCTTGGTATTGATCATTCCCGTGATCAGGAACAACGGGCGCGAGTCGCGCTCTTCCAGATTGGCCATGGTTTCGGCGATGACCTGGCCGGCGCCTGGATTGTGCCCGCCATCAACCCAGATTTCTGACCCCTCCGGTGCGAGGCGGGCCAGATTACCTTCCGTCAGGCGCTGGAGGCGGCCCGGCCAGTCGACCGTCACCAATCCCTTGTCGATGAAAGCATCAGAAATATCAAAACCGGCGGCCTTCACGGACCGGATGGCGGCGGCGGCATTGGCGTATTGATGACGTCCCGGCAGCTTCGGCAAGGGCAGGTCAGCAAGGCCGAATTCGTCCTGATAAACCAGACGGCCGAATTCCTCATGCGCCATGAAATCCTGACCGTAGACCGACAACGGGCATTTCAGTCGTTCGGCGATGGAGACAAGCACGTCGCGCGCCGTGTCCTCCTCCTGATGACCGATCACCACCGGGCAGCCGCGCTTCATGATCCCCGCCTTTTCCGCGGCAATCAGTTCGACGCGGTCGCCAAGATACGCCTGGTGATCGAGCGAGATCGGCATGATGACGGAAACAGCGGGGGTCTTGATGACATTGGTAGCGTCGAAACGGCCGCCAAGGCCGACTTCGATGATGGCGACATCTGCCGGATGCTCGGCAAACAGCACGAAGGTCACGGCTGTCAGGATTTCGAAAACAGTGATCTTTTGCCCGCCATTGGCCTCGCCGACGCGGCGGACCGCATCCGCCAGGACCGCGTCGCTGACCAGCGAGCCGCGACCACCTTTTTTGCCGATGCGATAGCGCTCGTGCCAATTGACTAGATGCGGCGAGGTATGGACATGGACGCTGAGACCGGCAGCCTCAAGAATGGCGCGCGAAAAGGCGGTGACGGAACCCTTGCCGTTGGTGCCGGCCACATGGATTACCGGCGGCAGCTTGTCCTGCGGATTGCCGAGCACGTCGAGAAGCCGGGTGATCCTGTCAAGCGACAGATCGAAGCCCTTTGGATGCAGGGCTAGAAGCTTGTCGATCTCCTGTCCCGCCTCGCTGACATGCGCCGTCGTCATCACCGCTCCTGCAAACCGCCGTTGGAGCGTTTGCACGCCGTCGAGCGAGCCGAGAACGCTACAATCTCAAATTTTCAACCTTCCGGCACTCAAGGGTGAGCACCGGCGTGCTTAAATGCTGGCCGAAGCCGCAATCGGCAAAGCCGCCAACGGTGTGCTGCCATTCAGCTTGGCAGCATCCATCGGCTTCTTCATCAGGATTTTCAGCACACGGGCAAGCGTGGACGGAATGTCATGACGCTTGATGACCATATCGACCATGCCGTGTTCCATCAGATATTCCGACGTCTGGAAGCCCTCTGGCAGCTTTTCGCGGATGGTCTGCTCGATCACGCGCTTGCCGGCAAAGCAGATTTCAGCACCTGGCTCAGCCAGATGCAGGTCGCCCAGCATGGCATAAGACGCCGTGACGCCGCCGGTGGTCGGGTTCGTCAGCACGACGATATAGGGAAGACCCGCTTCCTTCAGCATCTGGACCGCAACGGTGGTACGCGGCAACTGCATCAGCGACAGGATGCCTTCCTGCATGCGGGCGCCACCCGAGGCCGGGAAAATCACCAGCGGGCACTTTTCTGCTATCGCCTTCTCGAATGCCTTGATGATCGCCTCGCCGGCGGCGATGCCGAGCGAACCGCCCATGAAGTTGAATTCATGCACGACGCCAACGAGCTTGACGCCGCGGCAGCGGCCTATGCCGGCAACGATCGTGTCTTCCAGATCGGTCTTGATCCGGCTATCGCGCAGGCGATCAATGTATTTCTTTGAATCGCGGAACTTCAGCGGGTCCTGCGCCACCTTCGGCTGCGGCAGGGCCTCGTAGACGCCGTCATCGAACAGGTCCTTCAACCGCGCCTTGGCCGGCATCTTCATGTGGAAGCCGGAGGCGGGAATGACCCATTTGTTCTCTTCGAGATCGCGGTGAAACACCATCTCGCCGGTTTCCGGGCACTTGATCCAGAGATTTTCCGGAACTTCCCGGCGACCGAGCATCGAGTTGATCTTCGGTCGGACGTAATTCGTGATCCAGTTCAAATCCAAACTCCTGAATATTTAAAACCGGTCGTGGCCTACAATGTGGGCATTTATTCGGCCGCTACAAGCTTTGCGGAGCGAACGCCGGCGGAAAGGCCGCGGACCAGCGTTTCCACGCCCGGCACCGTTGCCCCTGTCGATTTCCCATCCTCGGTCAGGCTGGACGCCACCTGGTTGACGATGGCAGTGCCAACGACCACACCATCGGCGGATGCACCGATGGCGCGTGCATGTTCCGCTGTCTTGACGCCGAATCCGACGCAGACCGGAAGTTTCGTATGGCCCTTGATCCGCTGCACGGCGCCGCCGACAACGGTCGGGTCCGGCAATGCCGAGCCGGTGATGCCGTTCATCGAGACATAATAAACGAAACCAGAGGTGTTTTCGAGAACCTTCGGCAACCGCTTGTCATCGGTGGTCGGGGTCGCCAGTCGGATGAAGTTGATGTCCTTCTTCAGGGCGGGGATGCACAGCTCGTCATCCATTTCCGGCGGCAGGTCAACCACGATCAGGCCGTCGATACCAGCTGCCAGCGCATCGTCGAGAAAGCGCTCGACGCCGTAAATGTAGATCGGGTTATAGTAGCCCATCATGACGATCGGCGTGTCCTGATCGCCTTCGCGGAAGCGGCGGGCAATTTCCAGCGTCTTTGCCAGCGTCTGCCCGCCCTTGAGTGCGCGTTGGCCGGCCAGCTGAATGGCCGGGCCATCGGCCATCGGATCGGAAAAGGGCATGCCGAGCTCAATGATATCAGATCCGGCTGATGGCAGCGCCTTCATGATCGCCAGCGATGTGTCGAAATCCGGATCGCCCCCCATGAAATAGGTGACAAGCGCCGGGCGGCCTTCTGCTGCCAGATCGGCAAATCGTTTGTCCATGCGTGCGGTCATGCTGTTACAGTCCCATTCCAAGCAGTTTGCCGACGGTGAAGATATCCTTGTCGCCACGGCCGGAGAGGTTCATCAGGATGATCTCGTCCTTGCCCATTTTCGGCGCGCGCTTGATCACTTCGGCGATCGCATGGCTCGGTTCCAGCGCTGGAATGATGCCCTCGAGGCGCGTCAGCACCTGGAATGCCTCCAGCGCCTCATGGTCCATGATCGGCACATATTCGACGCGGCCGATATCGGCGAGCCAGGAGTGTTCCGGACCGATGCCGGGATAATCGAGACCAGCCGAAATTGAATGGCCTTCCTTGATCTGCCCATCCCCGTCCTGCAGCAGATAGGTACGGTTTCCATGCAGCACGCCCGGCGATCCCGCCGTGATCGACGCGCAATGTTCGTCGCCTTCCAACCCCTTGCCACCGGCCTCGACGCCGACAATCTTGACGGATTCATCGTCAAGGAACGGGTGGAAGATGCCGATCGCGTTCGATCCGCCCCCGACGGCCGCCACGACCAGATCCGGCAGGCGACCTTCGGCCTCAAGGATCTGTGCACGGGCTTCTGTGCCGATCACAGCCTGGAAATCGCGAACCATTTCCGGGTAGGGATGCGGGCCGGCAGCGGTGCCGATCAGGTAGTAGGTGTCGTCGACATTGGTGACCCAGTCACGGAGCGCCTCGTTCATTGCGTCCTTCAGCGTACCGGATCCGGCCGTCACCGGCTTTACCTCGGCACCGAGAAGCTTCATGCGAAACACGTTCGGCGCCTGACGCTCGACGTCGGTGGCGCCCATATAGACGACACAGGGAAACCCGAAACGCGCAGCGACGGTGGCGGAGGCCACGCCATGCTGGCCAGCGCCAGTTTCGGCAATGATACGGGTCTTGCCCATGCGCTTGGCGAGCAGAATCTGGCCGATGCAATTGTTGATCTTGTGCGAGCCGGTATGGTTCAGCTCTTCGCGCTTGAAATAGATCTTGGCGCCACCGAGATGCTCGGTCAGGCGCTCGGCGAGGTAAAGCGGGCTCGGGCGGCCGATATAGTGGGCGCCGAGATGCTTGAGTTCTGCCTGGAACTCCGGATCGGTCTTGGCCTTGCTCCACTCGTCCTGCAGGTCGAGGATCAGCGGCATCAGGGTTTCGGCAACAAAGCGGCCGCCGAAAATGCCGAAGCGGCCGTCTTCGTCGGGACCGGTCTTGAACGAATTCGGGGTTGGTGTCTCGTTCACTTGCTTCTCCCTGCCAATGCTTCGACCATATCCGCTTCCGCGCGGGCGACGGCGTCGAAAAACTCTTCCATGCGCTTCAGATCTTTTACACCCGGGGCGCTTTCGACGCCCGACGAAATATCGACGGCTTTGGCACGCGTCAGCGCCAGGGCTTCACCGACATTCTCCGCATTCAAACCACCGGAAAGCATGTAATCGAGGCTTGCGTCAAGCGCATCGAGCAGGTGCCAGTCGAAAGAAACGCCGTTGCCACCCGGCAGTTCTGAGCCTTTCGGCGGCTTGGCGTCGAACATGAAGCGGTCGGCAATGCCGATATAGGGCTCGATCCGCCTCAGGTCGTCGGCCTCGCGAATGGACAGCACCTTCATGACGGGCAAGCCATAGACGGCCTTGATCGTCAGGACGCGGTCGGGGCTTTCATTGCCATGAAGCTGGAGAATATCCGGCGACAGCGCCGAGACGATCTCATCGAGATCGTCATTGTCGGCATCGACCGTGACGGCGACGATTTTTGCCTTGCCGCGGATGCGATCGGCCAGCCGGCCGGCATCGTCAGGCTCGATGTTGCGCGGGCTCTTCGGAAAGAAGATGAAACCCGTGTAACGCGCACCAAGCGCGACAGCCTTGTCGACAGCCTCGGCGGTCTTCAGCCCGCAAATTTTGACTTCCGTTTTCATGCACAGCGAACTGACATGAAATGTCGTCTGAGTCGAGCTTAAAAACGCGTCGAACGGCGGCCCGAACGGCGCTTCAACCATTGCGGTTGCAGGGTTACGAACCCATATCGCTGTTAACGAACATGGAGAACATCATGCGCCTTTTGCTCGCCATCATCCTGCCCTGGCTGCAGTTTTTCACGATCGGCCGGCCCATCGCCGGGATTATCTGCCTCATCCTGCAGATCACGCTGATTGGCTGGGTTCCGGCAGCGATCTGGTCGGTCTATGCGCTTAGCCAGTACAAGACGGACGAGAAGATCAGGGAAGCGCTCGGCAACCAGTACCGGCGTTAAGTCCGGCACGGATCAATCGAAGTCGATTGCGTGCAGCATGGTGCCATTGCGCTTCAGCCAGCGCTTGGCATCGTCCATTGCCGGGCACAGTTCTTCGCAGAGATCCCAGAAATCCGGCCCGTGGTTCATTTCGCGCAGATGCGCAACCTCGTGGGCGGCGAGATAATCGATCACTTTCGGCGGCGCCATGACGATGCGCCAGGAAAAACTCAAGGCGCCATCGGCGGCGCAGGAGCCCCAGCGGCTGCGGGTGTCCTTGAAACTCAGCGATTTCACCTTGCGGCCGACCATGCCAGCATAGATCGACACCAGACGTTCCAGGTCCTTGCGGGCTTCCTTCTTGAGAAAATCCGCAATCCGACGCCGCAGGTGTTCCTCTGCACCACTGACGAGCAGTACAGGCTCGTCGTCAACGATCACGGCTTCGGTCAGGCCGCGAAGCTTGCCGGTGCGTTCGATCCGGTGTGCCACCCCCCGCAACAAGATAGTACCACCCTCCTCCAGGACACTCTCGCCTGAAAACCGCGCGAGCTTTGTCATCAACCATCCCTGATGGCGGTCGAGGAAGGCATTGATCTCACGTTCGGGCAATCCGGCCGGAATGGTCATCTTCAATGAGCGACCGCCCGGCTCTATGCGCAGCGTCATCCGCGTAGCGCGCGCATTCTGGCGGATCGTCAACGGCATCACCTTGCCCGCAACGTTAATGGTCCGCGTCACCGGCGGTGGCGGGGATTTGGGCTGACGCGACTTTCGAAGCAGGGAGAACATGAGTGTCTTGATAACCGATTCGTTTGAAGGACGCATGATCCGCAAGGCGGCAGGGACCAGCGATCAAAAGAAAACCGGCATCTGGTGGGATGCCGGTTTTGTTGTCTGGCTGACCGTCGCGATCAGTGGGCCGGAAAGCCCGGAACGGAACCGGAGCCACCGGAATTGCGCTCGCGCATGAAGCGGTCGAAATCTTCCTGATCCTTGGCACGGCGCAGTTCGCGGACATACTCATCGAATTGCTCGCGCATTTCATCGAGTTTGCGGCGTTCCTCGTCGAGACGGGCCAGTTCGGCATCACGCCAGTCATCGAAGGCTACGTTGCCGGTGCCGAAGCCCGGACGGCCATAGCGCTGACCTTTGCGCTTGAAGGATGAGCAAAAGCCGTCAACGGTGTTGTTGGCATCCTTCTTGAAGGATTTCAGCCGTTCGCCAAACAGGATATAGGCAAGCATGGCAAGTCCAAGCGGCCAGAAAACCACGAAACCGAGCACCATCATGGCAATGGTCGCGGGCGTCCAGTCCGGACGGATCAATGCAGATTGGTTCATGTTCAGAAGTCCTCACTCAAAGTGGGCCTCTCCTTCGGGCCCGCTTATAACGAGATGGGAAGAGGCTTGCCCGTCTGCAAGACAATTGTCCGCAGAATCAGGCAAACCTCTGATATCGATCGATGAAATCGATATGCTCAGGCGGACTTGCCGCCCTTGATGACCCGGCGCACCGGCTTGGCGCTGCGAGCATGCTCACGATGGAACGCGGTTATGCGCGGCGCAATTTCGCGGCGGAAACGCGATCCGTTGAAAACGCCGTAGTGGCCGACATCCGGTTGCATGTAGTGCATGCGCATATTGTCGGGGATATTCGTGCAAATCGTCTGCGCCGCCTGTGTCTGGCCGACGCCGGAGATATCGTCGTTCTCGCCCTCGACCGTCAGCAGGGCCACCTTACGGATCGCGGTCGTATCGACGCGCTGGCCGCGGTGCATCATCTCCCCCTTCGGAAGCGCATGGCGCATGAAGACCGTCTCGACGGTCTGCAGGTAGAACTCGGCCGTCAGATCCATCACCGCCATGTATTCATCATAGAAATCACGGTGCTTTTCGGCGGCGTCGCCGTCGTTCTTGACCAGATGCTCGAAGAAATCCTTGGTCGCCGTCAGATGGCGGTCGAGATTCATCGACATGAAGCCGGAAAGCTGCAGGAAGCCGGGATAAACCGGGCGCATGAAGCCGACCTGCGGAAACGGCACCGGCATGACGACATTGTCGCGGAACCATTTGATCGGCTTGTCCTTGGCAAGCTGGTTGACGGACGTCGGATTGATGCGCGTATCGATCGGCCCGCCCATCAGCGTCATCGTCGATGGCGAGAGCGGATCGTCATTGGCTTCCATCAGTGCAACGGCGGCCAGCACCGGCACGGCCGGCTGGCAGACGGCAATCACGTGGGTATCCGGCCCGAGGAAATGCAGCATCTGGATGACGTAGTCGATATAATCGTCGAGATCGAAGGTGCCTTCGGTGAGCGGCACCATGCGGGCATCGATCCAGTCGGTGATATAAATGTCCGATTGCGGTAGCAGCGCCTCGACCGTGCCGCGCAACAGCGTCGCATAATGTCCCGACATCGGCGCGACGATCAGCACCTTCGGGTCTGCAGGCCGGTTCTTTGGCACGGCGCGTTCGAAATGAATGAGATTGCAGAAGGGCTCGCGCCAGATGATGCGCTCCTGCACTGCAACAGCGGTCCCATCGACGATCGTTTCCGGCAGGCCGAATTCCGGCTTGCCGTAACGTCGGGTCGTACGCTCGAACACTTCGAGGCCGGCAGCGGCTGCTCGGCCAAGGTAGGTATGAGCGAAGGGGTTCAGCGGATTGGCGTAGGCCAGTCGCATGGCATCTGCTGCCGCGCGCCAAGGCGCCATCATCGCATGATTAAGCTCGTAAAGCTGGTAAAACATCGGAAGCGTTCTCCTTGTTACCGTAAACGACAACGCCGCTCCCAACCGGACGCAACCTTGCATTCTTGATCTTCGTGTCCGCAAGTGAGGCCGACACTAACACTTTTTTTGTGCGACGCAATAAAGATGCCTCACTCCCGGCAGGACAAGCCCATCACAAACCTGTCACAGAGGACTTGATACTAGGTAAAGGTGCTTGCCCGAACCTGCCGTCGTCACGCGACGCTCAATCCCCATCACAGCGATACCCTGACCACCGCCTTGATCAGGCCAGTCTTTTCATGCGCCCAGCGCGGCAGGTCGTTGACGACGTTATCCAGTGTCGTGCGATGGGTGATGAGCGACGAGACGGGCACATGACCAGCGCGGATCGATGCAGCCACATGCTCGAAATCCTGCCGCGTTGCGTTGCGGCTGCCGACCAGCATCATTTCGCGCTTGTGGAATTCCGGATCGGAGAAGCGGATATCGTCCTTGACGACGCTGACGAAGACGAGGCAGCCGCCATGGGCGACAAAGGAGAAGGATTTCTCCATCGAACCGCCATGGCCCGTGGCGTCGAAGACCACATCGAAGCCGTCGCCGGCGGTCAGGGCATGAACCGCTGGCAGAGCGCTGTCGCCGGCAAGAATGCCCTGAGTGAACCCAAGCTGTTCGGACGCCATATGCAGACGTTCCGGGCTGGCGTCGAGAAGCGTGACCTGATGGCCTGCTATCCGGGAGAAAAGCGCCGTCCCAAGGCCGATTGGTCCGGCGCCGATGACCAATGCCCGAGATCCCGCGGGTGCCAGCGAGCGGCGGACGGCATGGGCGCCGATGGCCAGGAACTCGACGGTCGCTGCCGCCTCCAGCGACAGATCGCCGGCCGGATAAAGATTTGCCTCGGGCACGAAGATTTCCTCGCAGAACGCGCCGTCCGTATGCACGCCCAGCACCTTGATCGCCGTGCAGCAGTTCGGCTTGCCCTTCTTGCAGGCGACGCAAGTTCCACAAGAAAGATACGGGTTGACGATGACAGGAGTTCCCGGCGCCAATAAAACTCCTTCGCCGGATTCGATTACCACTGCCGAGATCTCGTGACCCATGATCCGGGGATATTCGAGATAGGGGTGCTTGCCCTCGAATATATGATAGTCGGTGCCGCAGATGCCGACATGACTGACGGCCAGCCGCGCCCAGCCAGCGGGCGGCGGCGTCAGTGCCGGTCTGTCAATGATGTCCAGGCGCCCGGGCTCCGGGCAGATCGCCGCTTTCATGGCAGGCTACTCCTTGCAATCTCGTCTGTGGCAGGATGAAGACCGTTCGTTCCAGCCGACCGGGGAGGTTATACCAACCGGAAATGCCGGAACGTCAGCGCGAACCGCGGCGGCGCAGCTGGTCGAAATAGACGATGACGATGATCAGCACGCCGGTGATGATCCGCTGCACAAACGCATTGATGTTGAGCAGATTGGCCCCATTGTTGATGGTCGCCAGGATGAAAGCGCCGAGCAGCGGTCCATGCACAGAGCCCACCGCACCGAACAGGCTGGTACCGCCGATGACGGAGGAGGCAATCGCCTGCAACTCCCAGCCTTCCGCCTGGGTGGCGTTGCCGATGCCGATGCGCGAGGCGAGAAGCAGGCCGACAAAGGCAGCACAGGTCGATGACAGGATATAGGCGAGGTAGATCGTCCGGTTGACGTTGACGCCGGACAGGCGCGCAGCTTCGCTGTTGGAACCGACGGCGAAGAGATAGCGGCCCCAGCGGCTCAGGTGGAGGAAAATGTAAGCTGGTATCGCAACGACGATAACCATCCAGAACAGGCTGGGAACCCCGAGGAATTCGGCGCGCGAGAAATTGGTGAAGGACTCGTCGCTGATCGAAATCGTCGAGCCATTGGTGACCAGCAGACCGATGCCGCGCAGCGAGGTCAGCGTCGCCAGCGTGATGATGAAGGCGGGAAGCCCCATGCGCACGATGCCAAAGGCATGAAATGCACCGATCAGGACACCGATCAGCAGCGTGATCCCCATGGCCGGCCAGAGCGGTACGCCATGCTGAAGCAGCCAGGCGACCGTGACGCTGGAAAATCCGACGACGGCGCCAACCGAAAGATCGATACCGGCGGTGATGATGACGAAGGTTTGCCCGACCGCCAGAATGGCTGTCATGGCGCCTTGACGCAGCAGGTTGCTGATATTGTTGGGGGTCCAGAAGCTGGCGGTCGAAACCCCGAGAAGCAGCCAGAGGAACAATAAGAGGCCAAGCAGAGTGAGGCCGAACAGAATGTTCATGCCCTTCTTCGGCACCGGTGCGGTTTCCGTTGTCGTCTCTACACTCATGACTTTCCTCCACGCATTTTCTTGTCGGTCTTTTCTGATTTCTAGACGCCGATCGCCTGCGTCAGCACTTCCTCATGCGAGGCGCTGCGATAGGTGTGGCTGGCTACGAGCTTGCCCTGGCGGAACACATGCAGCCGGTCGGAAAGCTCGTAGACCTCCGGCAGATAGGACGAGATCAGGATGATGCCGGCCCCCTGCTCCAATAGCCGGGCAAACAACCGGTAGATTTCAGCCTTGGTCCCTACATCGACGCCGACGGTCGGCTCGTCGAAGATGAACAACTTGGCGCCGTGACTCAGCCACTTGCCGATGACGATCTTCTGCTGGTTGCCGCCGGACATGGCGGACGCCAGCACGCGGCGCGTCGGCGTCTTGATCTTCAGGTCCTTGATCTGCCGGTCGGCATTCTCGATTTCGCGGCGGCGATTGATCGTCAAGCCGCTCGACAGCCGGTCAAATACCGGCAGGTTGATATTCATGCCAATCGGCAGGTTGAGGCAGAGGCCCTGATCTCGCCGGCTTTCCGGCGCAAGCGCGATGCCGAGGTCCATGGCAACCCGCTCGTTGCGGATGTGAACCTTGTTGCCCTGCCAGAAGACTTCGCCGGACGAAACCGGCTGGCGGCCATAAAGCCCGAGCGCAAATTCGCTGCGCCCGGCACCAATCAGGCCGTAAAGCCCGACGATCTCGCCAGCCCGCACGGACAACGAGATATCCTCGAAACCCGGACCGGACAGCCCGCGCGTCTCGACGATGGTCGCGCCGATCGGCAGCGTTTCCTTGTGGTAGATCTGCTCAATGGTGCGGTTGATCATCATTGAGATCAGCTCCGCATCGTTGGTCTCGGCTATTTTGCGCGTTCCGACGTGTGTGCCGTCGCGCAACACGGAAACCCGGTCCGCAAGCTCGAAAACCTCTTCCATGCGGTGACTGATATAGACGATCGTCACGCCTTCGCCCTGCAGCCGGCGAATAAGCCGGAACAGCTGAGCTGATTCCTGACGCGTCAGATAGGCGGTCGGCTCGTCGAAAATGAGGAACTGGGTGCCGCGCATCGCCGCGCGCGCCGTCGCAACCAGCTGCTGCTGGCCGATCGTCAGGCTCGACAACAGAGCGGCGGCCGGAAGATTGAAGCCGAGATCGTTGAGCACGGCCTGGGCCGCGTCGGTCATGGCGCGCTTGCGCATCAGGCCGTTCTTGTTGATCTCGTCGCCGAGAAACATATTGGCCGCGACCGTCAGGTGCCGGCAGAGCACGACTTCCTGATGCACAGCATTGATGCCGCGCGAAATCGCCTCGTTCGGATTGGCGAGCTGCACGGCGTTACCGCACCAGAAGACTTCGCCGGAGGTCCGCCGGATAACGCCGGTCAAAAGCTTGATCAGCGTCGATTTGCCGGCGCCGTTTTCACCGACGATTGCGTGGATTTCACCGGAAAGGAACGTAATGTTTGCCGGCTTCAGGGCCTCGACAGCACCGTATTTCTTCTGCAGGCCGCGCAGTTCCAGGATCGGCTGGCCCTTTGGAACGGGATGTTTGCCAGTCATCGCCGTACTGTCATCGTGCCGGTGGCTGACGTCGTAAAGTCCTGTCATGGCGGCTTTCCTCCCGGACCCGAAGACCTGTTTCAAATCGGCGCTGCCGGTCTGAAACAGGTCTGGATCGCATTCTGCAACAGGCGGCAAGACGTTCACTCTGAAGAGTGCTGCCCTGCCGCCTTTGTCTCGATCAGTTGACCTTCGGGTTCAGAAGGGCGTCGATCTTCGGATCGGCCATGTTGGCCTTGGTTACCAGGTTGGCGCCGGTATCGACATTGGCTTCGACTTTCTCGCCTTTGGAAACGGCAAGGGCGGTTTTCACGCCGTCGTAACCCATGCGATACGGGTCCTGCACGACGAGACCGGCGAGAACGCCTTCCTTCAGGAAGCCGACCGTCTTTTCGTCACTGTCGAAACCGATGACCTTGATCTTGTCACCGAGCTTGTTTTCAGCGATCGCCTGGCCGACGCCCTGCGCCATGATCAGGTTCGAAGCAAAAACGCCAACGAGGTTCGGGTTTGCGGTGATCAGATCGGTCATCATGTTGAGGCCGGTGGTTGCCTGGCCGTCTGCATATTTGTCGGCCACGACCTTGAGGCCCGGATATTTCGCGGTGATCTGCTCCATGAAGCCATTATGACGCTGATCCAGCGAGCCGACGCCCGGCAGGTTGGTGATGATGGCGATTTCGCCCTCTTCCTTGCCGGTCGCTTCCTTAATGGCAGCAGCCAGACCGTCAGCCGCGATGCGGCCGCCCTGCGTGTTGTCCGTGGTCAGGAACGAGCTGAAGGCCTTGGAATCGGCGGCCGAGTCGATACCGATGATCGGCACTGACTTGGCAGCTTCGTCAATCGGCTTGCCGAGCGCCTTGAATTCCGTCGGCGAAATGACGACCGCGGCGGGTGCGCCGGCAACGGCGTTTTCAAGAATGCTGATCTGGCCGTTGATATCGGATTCTGCCTGCGCGCCGAGTTCCGGCACATTGACGCCGAGATCCTTGCCGGCCGCGCGGGCACCGGCCAGAACGATCTGCCAGTAGAAGGATGTCGTATCCTTGACGATGATCGGGATCGTGACATCGGCCGCAAACGAGGTCATCGGCATCATGGTTGCGAAGACCGCAGCGCCGGCCAGGCTGGTGAAGGCGCGGCGGGACAGGATATGCTTCATAAGGGTCATGGTGTTGTTCTCCTCCAACAACGTCTTGTTGAGTTCTCCTCAGACCGGGCTGCAAGACGCAAACAGTTCGATCTTTTATCCATAAAAAACATTTTGCCTTGGCAAGCTATCTCAGCAGTTTTGAAATTGCAAGCGGTTGGCACCGCTCTTGCGCATTGATTTCCTCCCAACGCCAAGCCTTTGTTTTTCATCACGAAGATGATCCCGTCCGCCTCCACATGGACCGGCAGTCCTTCTCGCTAGACGCGGTATAGATCCTGCGGTTGCACAACACCCTTCTTCAGGATGATATTTCCATACAAGCGGAACTCCGTCGTCGCGACGATATAGGCGGCCTTGCGTGAGCGCTCGTAGAAGGCAAAGCGCTCGATCGGCACGACCTTGAAATCACCGGCGAGCTTTTTGACCAGGCTCTGGAACTTGACGCAGATGTCCGGCACCGCAGAGGGATCGCCGACGACCTCCATCCGCCAGGCGGATTCATCGACAAACGTATCGAGCGGCATATGCGCCAGGATCGCCTCGGTGATCCCCAACGCATCGACGCCATCGGCGCGCACGACCTTCGGGCCCATGGTGCTGGCCGGAAAATTGGCATCGGCGATGACGATCTCGTCGCCATGGCCCATCGTGCGGATTGCATGTAGCAGATCCGGCCCGAGCAACGGATGTATTCCCTTCAGCATTCCATTTTCCCTTGTCTCTTGAAAAGCCGGCTAAACCCGAACGGCTTCCAGCCCTAATTCAGGCGCCACCAGCGTATGCGCTTCGTAGGCGGTAAAATCATCCGGCTGCAAACGCCGTTCCGTCAATTCCATATTGCGCATCAGGCTCGATGGTTTTGCCGTGCCAAGCAGGACTGATGCAACCGCCGGGCTCTGCAATGGAAACTGGATTGCCGGCGCCGCGAGCGGCAGTCCTTGCGCCCCTGCGATTGTCTCCATCGCACTCACTTTCTCCAGAACCTCCCGGCTCGCCGGCATGTAGTCGAAATGCGCCCCCTCCACCGGACCCGTCGCCAGAATACCCGAATTGAAGACGCCGCCAACCACCAGCGATGTCTTCTTTTTTTCGCACAACGGCAGCAATTCGGTGGTGGCCGTGCGATCGAGAAGTGTATAACGCCCGGCCAGAAGGATGCAGTCGATATCCGCCTCTTTCATCACATCCAGGCAGACGGGCACTTCGTTAACACCGAGGCCATAGGCAGAAATCGCACCGCTCGACTTCAGCTCTTCCAGCGCCTTGAGGCCACCGTCGAAAAACTGGCGGAGATAGACGGCATTGCGTTCCGCGCCGTGCGTGTAAACGCCGATGTCATGGACGAAGAGGATATCGATGCGGTTGAGACCAAGCCGGGCATAGCTGAACTCCACCGACCGCATGATGCCGTCATAGGAATAATCGTAGTCCGTATCGAACGGCAGCGGATCGACGAAGCCGTAGCTCGGCACCTTGTCGTCTGCCACCGGGCGCTGCAGCCGGCCGACTTTCGTCGACAGCACGTAGCTGCCCTTGGGTTTTTCCCGCAGGAAATCCCCGACCCTTCGCTCGGCCAGGCCGAAGCCGTACCATGGTGCCGTATCGATGAACCGCAGGCCTGCCTCCCAGGCGGCGGCAAGCGTTTCCATCGCCGTCTCACGCGGGCAGGCGCGATACATCCCGCCGAGCGGCGCCGTGCCAAAACTGTATTCGGTGACAGACAAATCCGTCCTGCCGATTTTTCTCATCTGCATCGAATGTCTCCTCCCCTCCAACGGCGCTTCCGTCAGAGCGTCGCGCCCAGGTGCCAGGGCACGAATTCATTGTCGCCGTAACCGAACAGCTCGCTCTTGGTCTTCTTGCCCGACGCCGTGTCGATGATCAGGTCGAAGATCTCGCGGCCCATGCCGGCAATCGTCGCATCGCCGCTGGCAATCACGCCGCAGTCGATGTCCATGTCCTCTTCCATGGCGCGATAGAGCGCCGTATTGCTCGTCAGCTTGATGGAGGGGCAAGGTCGCGAGCCGAAACAGCTGCCCCGGCCGGTCGTGAACGTGATCACATTGGCACCGCCAGCGACCTGGCCGGTCGCCGACACCGGATCGTAGCCGGGCGTGTCCATGAAAACGAGCCCGTGTTCCGTCACGCGCTCGGCATAATGATACACCGCCGTCAGCGGCGAGCGGCCGCCCTTGGCGACGGCCCCGAGGGATTTTTCGAGGATCGTGGTCAAACCGCCGCGTTTGTTGCCCGGCGAAGGATTGTTGTCGAGCGAGGCGCCATGGATGGCGACGTACTCTTCCCACCAGGAAATCAGCCCGTCGAGCTTCTGCGCCACGCCATCATTGACCGCGCGGCTGCGCAGCAAATGCTCGGCGCCGTAGATTTCGGAGGTTTCCGAAAGAATGGCGGTTCCGCCGGCACCGGCGAGGATATCGACGGCCGCTCCGAGCGCCGGATTGGCGGTTATGCCCGAAAGCCCGTCCGAGCCACCGCATTGCAGGCCGACGATGATTTCGCTGACCGCGATCGGAATGCGCTTGGCGGTACCGATTTCCTGGGCGATCTCTTCGAGCACACCCAAGGCACGAGCAACGGCGCGGCGCGAGCCGCCGGCGTCCTGGATGTTGAAATGGCGCTTGCCGGCACCGGCGCCAGCCTGTCCATAAAGCGTCAACTGGTTGACCTCGCAGCCGAGACCGACCATCAGCACGCCACCGAAATTCACGTGACGGGTATAACCGGCAAGCGTGCGATGCAGGTTCTTCATGCCGTCGCCGGTCGAACTCATGCCGCAACCCTGATCGTGGACGATCGGCACGAAGCCGTCGATGCCGTCGTAGCGCGGCAGGATGGTTTTGTTGGCCTCCTCGGCTATCGCCCGACAGACCGTGGTGGAACAGTTGACACTTGCGATGATGCCGATGAAATTGCGGGTCGCAGCGCGGCCATCGGCGCGGCGATAGCCCATGAAGGTGCGCGCCTTGTCGGCCGCACTTGCGGCCTCCGGCGGTACCGGAGCGCCGATCGACAGACGGTCCTGGTCGAAGGCCAGGTTGTGCGAATGCACGTGATCGCCCGGCGCTATCTCGACCGTCGCACGGCCGATGGCCTGACCGTATTTGACGACGGGTTCGCCGACATGAATGGGATGAATGGCCACCTTATGACCCGGATCGATCCTTGCCGCTGCGTGTACACCGTCCGGCAATTCCCCGCCCGGTTCAATGGCGAGCGAGGCGACGGCGACGTTGTCTTCCGGCGACAAAACGATGAAGGAAGGTGCGGTCACCCTTGGTATCTCCCTTGACGATTTTCTCAGGATGAGCGCTCCCATCCATTTTTGTCTTTTATCTACAATAGACAGTTTGTCGTCAATGGGTATTATGCGCTCGCAGTCCGCGCAGCAAAATGGCAACGGCCGTATCAAAACCAAAATCAGGGAACGAAACAACCATGAAACTTAAGATCGCAGGCGAAGACAGGATCAGGCGGACCCGATAGAGAACCGCGAAAACCGCGGCCCTTCATCGGTCTTTCAGAAACTCTTATCCGGTCAGCAAAATCATGGCGAAACAGAACACCGTCTTCAAGGACGCCTTCAACCGCTGCCTCAAGCTGCTTGCGGAAACCTCCGCCTTGCCGTCGGAACCGGAACTCGGAACGACGCTTGGCGTCAGCCGCACCACCATCCGCGCCATCCTGACGCGCATGGAAGAGCTACAGCTGATTGCCTGGGATAAGCGGGCGAAGGTGGTTCTGCGCCAGCCAAAGGCAGAGGATTATTACCCGGCGGAAGAAACGGATTCGCTGTCCGACATCATCGAGCGCAGCTTCATGCGCCGGATTCTGGCTGGCGGCGCCGAGCCCGGCATGCAGATCAACGAGCTTGAACTCGCCCGCGACATCGGCACCGGCACGACCAGCGTACGCGAATTCCTCATTCGTTTCAGTCGGTTCGGGCTGATCGAAAAACGGCCAAACAGCCACTGGATCCTGAAAGGCTTTACCCGCGAATTTGCGCTGGAACTGACGGAAGTGCGTGAGATGTTCGAACTGCGCTCCGCGGCCAGTTTTGCGGCTTTAGCCCCCGATCATCCGGCCTGGAACGATCTCGACCGGATCGAGGCCCTGCATCACGAAATTCTGGCCGATATCGACAATCGCTACAAGGAATTCTCCGAGCTCGACGAACGCTTCCATCTTCTGGTGCACACGTCGTCAAGCAACCGCTTCATCGTCGACTTCTACGACATCATCACCATCGTCTTCCACTATCACTACCAGTGGAACAAGACGAACGCGCGCGAACGCAACGCCCGGGCTCTTGAAGAGCATCTCGATTACATCGCAGCCCTTCGTTCCCGCGATCCCGTCAAGGTAGAGACCGCCTGCCGGAAACATCTGAAGTCAGCGCGCGAAACCCTGCTCCAATCCATTCAATAGCCGGATTCAACGACATCATGATCACACCTATCGTCCAGTTTGGAACCAGTCGCTTTCTGCAGGCGCATGTCGATCTTTTCGTCAGCGAAGCGCTGCAAAAAGGTGAGGCCATCGGAAACATCACTATAGTCCAGACCACCGGATCGGCGGAACGCGCCGGAAGGCTGGCAGCGCTGGCCGCACCGCATGGATTTCCGGTGATCATCCGCGGGCTTGTCGATGGTATTTCGATCGACCGGACACAACAGGTAACCAGCGTTGCGCGCGCTCTATCGGCGACAGGCGATTGGGATAAGGTGAAACGGATCGTCACCGAGGAAGCGGAGGTTCTGATCTCGAATACCGGGGACACTGGTTACGCTATCGGCGATGGCGATCTCCAGGCGAAAATTCCAGCCTCGTTTCCCGGCAAGCTGCTGATCCTGCTTCACGAACGCTATCTTTTTGGTGGCAAGCCATTGACCGTTCTCCCCTGTGAACTAATCGCCCGCAACGGCGACACGCTGAAAAAGGTCGTGAGCGATCTTCAATCTGAACGCATTGCCGATGCACGCTTCGGGGAATGGCTTTCAACGCAGGTCGTCTGGGCAAACACATTGGTCGACCGTATCGTCTCCGAGCCGCTTGAACCCGCCGGCGCGGTGGCGGAGCCCTATGCCCTGTGGGCGATCGAAGCTCAGCCGGGGTTGCGGACTCCTTGCATCCATCCGTCCATTCTGCTGGTCGACGACCTTACACCTTACGAGAAACTGAAACTGCATATCCTCAATCTCGGACATACCGTACTTGCGGATATCTGGCTGAAAGCCGGGCGAGCGCAGGACGAAACCGTGAAAGCGATCCTGCTCGACACGCACATTCACGCAAGACTGATGGAAATCTATGAAACAGAAGTGATTCCCGGCTTTGCTGCCAAGGGACTCGGGGTGGAAGCGGCTACCTACGTCGCGCTGACGCTGGATCGCTTTCGCAATCCATTTCTGGAGCACCGGATTCGCGACATTTCCAATCATCACGCCGAAAAGATCGTCCGGCGCATCGCCGATTTCCGTGCATGGAGCCCGGATGTGCCCATGCCCAAGCTTATGGAGATCGTCGAAAACCGCTAATCAGTAGCCGGCAACAGGCTTCGCGTCACTATTGCCGCCGGTCATGAAATCCTCTCGCAGCCGGGTCGTGGCACCGACGAGCAGGGTCACATCCGTGCCGATCGCCATGAAAGTCGCGCCCATCTCGCGATACAGGCGAGCCTGCCCGAGATCGAGGGTCATGATGCCGCGTGCCTTGCCGGCTTTCTTGATCCGCTCGAACGCATCGGCTATGGCGGCCGTTACCTGTGGATGCCCGGGTTGACCAAGATAGCCCATATCCGCAGCAAGATCGGATGGGCCGATGAACAGGCCATCGACGCCTTCGAGCGCTGCGATATCATCAAGTGCCGCCAGTCCTGCACGGCTTTCGATCTGCACAATCAGGCAGATTTCGTCATTCGCCGTTTCGAGATAATCACCGATCCGGCTGAACTGCGACGCACGGCCAAGGGCAGCGCCAACGCCGCGAATGCCATGCGGCGGATAGCGGACAGCGCGAACCAGCGCCTGCGCCTGTTCGACGCTTTCGACCATCGGGATCAGCAATGTCTGCGCGCCGGTATCGAGGATCTGCTTGATCAGCCAGGTTTCGCCGATCGGAAGCCGGACCATCGGATGGCTGCCGGAGCGTGCCACGGCCTGGATCTGTGCAGACAGGAGCGGAATATCGTTCGGCCCGTGTTCACCGTCGATCAGCAGCCAGTCGTAACCGCTGCCCGAAACCACTTCCGCAGCATAAGGGCTTGCCAGCGCTACCCAGAGCCCGAGCTGGAAACGATCCTCGCGTATCGCGGCCTTGAACATGTTTTTCGGGGCGGGCATGGGATTCACTCCTGATGGATCACCAATTTGTAGCGGCAAACAAAAAAACCGGCCAGAGCGATCCGGCCGGTTTCCTTCAAAACCTGGTTGGCAGATCAGGCAATGCCGCCGAGGCAGACATATTTGATTTCAGTGAATTCCTCGATGCCGTATTTCGAGCCTTCGCGGCCGAGACCCGAGAGCTTGACGCCGCCGAACGGCGCTTCAGCCGTCGAGATCAGGCCGGTATTGACACCGACCATGCCGTATTCCAGCGCTTCAGCGACCCGGAACACGCGGGACAGATCCTTGGCATAGAAATAGGACGCAAGACCGAATTCGGTGTCGTTGGCCTGCTCGATGACGTCCGTTTCGGTCTTGAAGCGGAACAGCGGCGCCAGCGGACCAAACGTTTCTTCCTTCGCAACAGCCATGTCCTTGGTGACGTCAGCCAGGATTGTCGCCTCGAAGAAGGTTCCGCCCAGCGCATGTTTCTTGCCACCCTGCAGGACGCGGGCACCCTTGCCGACCGCATCGGCAATGTGCTCTTCGACCTTGGCAAGCGCCGCCTTGTCGATCAGCGGGCCGAGGATGACGCCTTCATCGAAACCGTTGCCGGTCTTCAGCTTGCCGACGGCGGTTGCCAGCTTCTCGGCAAAGGCGTCGTAGACGCCTTCCTGCACATAAATACGGTTGGCGCAGACGCAGGTCTGGCCGTTGTTGCGGTACTTGGCGATCAGGGCGCCTTCGACGGCGGCGTCGAGATCGGCATCGTCGAAGACGATGAACGGCGCATTGCCACCAAGCTCGAGGCCAAGTTTCTTGATCGTCGGCGCACTCTGCTTGTAAAGCTCGGTGCCGATCTCGGTCGAACCGGTGAAGGTGAGCTTGCGCACCACCGGGTTGGAGGTCATCTCGCCACCGATCGCCGCTGCCGAACCAGTGATGACGCTGAACAGACCTTTGGGAAGGCCGGCGCGTTCGGCGAGAACCGCAATCGCGATAGCCGAGAACGGCGTCTGGGAGGCAGGCTTCAGCACCATGGCGCAGCCGGCAGCGAAAGCCGGGCCGGCCTTGCGGGTGATCATCGCATTCGGGAAATTCCACGGCGTGATCGCCGCGACGACGCCGATCGGCTGTTTCATCACCATGATGCGCTTGTCCGGCTGGTGACCGGGGATCATGTCGCCATAGATACGACGGCCTTCTTCGGCAAACCATTCTATGAAGCTTGCGCCATAGACGATTTCGCCCGTGGCTTCGGCCAGCGGCTTGCCCTGTTCCAGCGTCAGGATGCGCCCGAGATCATCCTTGTTCTCGATCATCAGGTCGTACCATTTGCGCAAGGTTGCGCAGCGGTCCTTGGCAGTGCGCGCGGCCCAACCCTTCTGTGCGATCCGTGCTGCTTCGATCGCAGCCTTGGTTTCGGCCGCTCCCAGCTTCGGCACTCGACCGATAATCTCGCCCGTCGCCGGGTTGTTCACTTCGATGGCATTCTTAGGGTCGGCCTCGATCCAGTTTTCGCCGACAAGAGCGGCCTGGCGGAACAGCGAAGGGTCTTTCAAGGTCACGGTCATCAGCGGCATTCCTTTGCTTCGGAAAAAATCTACAGAACTTATACAACTTTTTTCTGCCGTTCGACAATGACCCTAAGCGGTGTTTTCGCATCGTCCTCCGCCACATCGAATTGCGCCCTTGTCGGCACCAGCTTGGGCCTTTGTCTTCATATTGGAAACGATCAATCTCCAAATCGGTGTCTATTGGGAGTGTGTCCAATCGCTATATACGGACTGCGTCCGTGTTTATCGAACTTCCGACCTCCCAAGACAGGAATATGCCATGACAACCTCCAGCAACTATCGTCAGGCCGATTATCCGATCGAGCCGAGCTTTCTCAATCGTTGGTCGCCGCGCGCTTTTACCGGCGAGACCATCTCCGAAACCGAACTCCTGACCATCCTGGAAGCCGGCCGCTGGGCGCCCTCGGCCTACAATTCACAGCCGTGGCGTTTCGCCTATGCCCTGCGGGAGACTGCTGAATGGGATAAGCTCTTCCCGATCCTCAACGAGTTCAATCAGGGTTGGGCGAAATCCGCTTCTGCTCTCGTCATCTTCATTTCGAAGACCCATTTTGCCGCGCCGGGCACGACGGAAGAAAAGCCGTCCCACAGCCACAGCTTCGATACCGGCGCCGCCTGGGGCGCAATCGCCCATCAGGCCCAACTGCTCGGTTTTCAGGCCCATGGCATGACCGGCCTGCATTTCGACAAGGCGACCGAAATTCTCGGCATTCCGGAAGGCTACCGCGTTGAAGCTGCCGCTGCCATCGGTCGTCTTGGCGACAAGGCGCAACTGCCCGACTATCTGCAGGCGCGCGAAACCCCAAGCCCGCGCCGCCCGCTCTCGGAAGTCGCCTTCAACGGCACCTTCAAGGCCGACTAAGCTCAAAAAGAAAACCACGCCTTCTTGCGGAGGCGTGGTTTTTCAAGAACTGCAAAGTCAGACGCCGGAGCGCCGCCCGCGGTCAGATATCGAGGTTGGCGACGCTGAGCGCGTTTTCCTGAATGAAATCGCGCCGCGGCTCGACCTCGTCGCCCATCAGGCGCGAGAACAGGCCATCGGCGTCAGTGGCGTCGGGTACCCTGACCTGAAGCAGCGAGCGGATGTTCGGATCAAGCGTCGTTTCCCAAAGCTGTTCGGCATTCATCTCGCCGAGACCCTTGTAACGCTGCATCGTCAGGCCCTTGCGGCCGCTGGCGAAGATGGCATCGAGAAGCGCACGCGGGCCGCTGATTTCCAGCGCGCTATCCTTGCGCCGCAGAACCGGCGGGATCGCATAGATCTCCTTCAGGCGTGGCGTCAGCTGATCGATATGGCGGGCATCGGACGAACCGATCAAAGCCATGTCGAGCGAGGCCACTTCCTTGACGCCGCGCACCATGCGCTCGAACCGCAGCCCGCCATCGCCGCCGACTACGGCCGTCCAGCCGCGTTCTGTTTCTTCAGCGATCAGGTCAAGGCGCTTCGCGACCTCGGCTGCCGTTGCTTCCGACTGCTCGGTATGCTGGTTGAGTTCCGGATTGAGCGCCCCGGCAATCGCCGCCTGTTCGACGACAGAGCGGCTGTAGCGAGAATGCAGGCCTTCGACCAGCGACCGCAGACGCAGTGCGTCAAGGATCACTTCGCGTAGATCCTGCCCGACCCGAACCTCGCCCGAGCCGAGTTCAAGCGACGCGTCCTCGAGGCCCATCGAAATCAGATATTCCTCCAGCGCCGCTTCGTTCTTCAGATATTGCGCCGACTTGCCGCGCGCCACCTTATAAAGCGGCGGCTGGGCGATGTAGAGATGACCGCGCTCGATCAGTTCCGGCATCTGCCGGAAGAAGAACGTCAGCAGAAGAGTACGGATATGGGCGCCGTCGACGTCAGCATCGGTCATGATGATGATCTTGTGGTAGCGCAGCTTTTCCGGGTTGAATTCGTCCTTGCCGATCGAGGTGCCGAGCGCGGTAATCAGCGTGCCGATTTCCTGGCTCGACAGCATCTTGTCGAAACGGGCGCGCTCGACGTTCAGGATTTTACCGCGCAGCGGCAGGATGGCCTGGTTTTCTCGCGAACGGCCTTGCTTGGCCGAACCGCCTGCGGAGTCCCCTTCCACCAGGAAGAGTTCGGACTTTGCCGGATCGCGTTCAGAGCAGTCGGCCAGCTTGCCCGGCAGCGACGAGATATCGAGAGCGCCCTTGCGGCGTGTCAGTTCGCGCGCCTTGCGGGCTGCTTCGCGAGCGGCGGCGGCTTCGATCACCTTGCCGACGAGGATCTTGGCGTCGCCCGGATGTTCCTCCAGCCAGGTGCTCAGCGCTTCGTTGACCAGACTTTCAACGACAGGGCGGACTTCCGAGGAAACCAGTTTGTCCTTGGTCTGCGAAGAAAATTTCGGATCCGGCACCTTGACCGAGAGAACAGCCGTCAGGCCTTCGCGGCAATCGTCGCCGGTGAGCGATACCTTTTCCTTCTTCATGATGCCGGAACTATCGGCGTAGGAGACGATCTGGCGCGTCAGGCCGCCGCGGAAGCCGGCCATATGGGTGCCGCCATCGCGCTGCGGGATGTTGTTGGTGAAGCAGAGCACGTTCTCGTGATAGCTGTCGTTCCACCACATGGCGACTTCGACGGTGATGCCGTCCTTTTCGCCACGAATGGCGACCGGCCGAGTGACCAGCGGTTTCTTCGCGCGATCGAGATAGGCGACGAAGGCTTCAAGGCCGCCGTCATACATCATCTCTTCCTGGCGGATATCGGAATGGCGCTTGTCGGTCAGAACGATGCGAACCCCGGAATTCAGGAAGGCGAGTTCGCGCAGGCGATGCTCCAGCGTTCCATAGTCGAACTCGATCATCGTGAAGGTTTCGGTGCTCGGCAGGAAGGTGACTTCGGTGCCGGTCTCGCCATTGCTGTCGCCGATTTCCTTCAGGGGCGCGTCGGCCACGCCGTGGGTGAAATTGATTTCGTGGATCTTGCCCTGGCGCTTGATCTTCAGCTGCAGCTTGACTGAAAGCGCATTGACCACCGAGACACCGACGCCGTGCAGACCGCCGGATACCTTGTACGAATTCTGGTCGAATTTACCGCCGGCATGAAGCTGCGTCATGATCACTTCGGCAGCCGAAATGCCTTCTCCCGTGTGGATGTCGGTCGGGATGCCGCGACCGTTGTCGGTCACCGTCACCGAGCCATCGGGATTGAGCGTCACGGTCACGATGTCGGCATGGCCGGCCAACGCCTCGTCGATCGCGTTGTCCACGACTTCATAGACCATGTGGTGCAGGCCGGAGCCGTCGTCGGTATCGCCGATATACATGCCCGGCCGCTTGCGGACAGCATCGAGACCCTTCAGGACCTTGATGGAATCGGCACCATATTCGGCGTTTGCGCCGGCTTCGGTTTCAGGCAAATCGGTCATTCGGCTATAAGTCTTTCCAGGTTTTGATGCCATGTCTTCGGAGATAGGATTCCGTGCGAATCACCCCTCGATGGCGCTCCCCGAATATAGGGATTTTGTCCAGAGTTCCAAATCCCGTGCAGCCGGAAAGCGGCAGAATTCAGGGGATCATCAGAGTTCCTTATCAGGAAACCGACCTTTTTCCAAAACATCTTCCAGGATGCGGATGGTTTCGCCGGATAAGGTCCGGATACGGCCCGCGAGCCGGTTGGCAAACGCCGTATGCGTCGACGGCAGGCCGGATGTATCGAGCACGACTTTCGGATCGGAAAGGGCTGCCAGGCCGAACAATTCATCGGCGTCGTCCCAGATGACATTGAAATAGCCAGCCACTCTTTGCAGGAATTCGAAGCTCGGAGCACCTCGTTTGCCATGCTCCAGGGCCGAGAGATAGGCGGGTGAAACACCGATGGCGGCAGCCATCTGCTTCTGCGAAACACCCTTCTGCCGCCGCAGCCGGTGCATCGCTTCACCGAAGGGCGTCATGGCGGCGAGCCCCTGGGCCGTGACAGCCGCACATAAAGCGCGCCCTCGCCGCCGTGGTTGCGGGCGGCCGGCTCGTAGGACGAAATCAGTACGCGGAATTCCGGCAGCGAAAACCACAGCGGCACAGCCCGTTTCAGCGCGCCGTCGCTGCCAAGCGACGTTCCCTTGCCGGTGATGACGAGCACATGCCGCAGGCCGCGATCATAGGCTCGCATCAGGAAATGCAGCAGAAACCCATGCGCTTCACTCTGGACCATGCCATGCAAGTCGATCCGTGCCTCGATCGCCAGATGACCGCGAGCGAGCTTTCGCTTCACCGGCTTTTCGAGGGGATGATGGACGCGGACCGCACGTTTTGGAGCTTCCGTCGGAGCGCTTCCAAAAGCCTCCGCTAGGGATTTGCCTTCCTTGATCACAGGTACCGGCGTTTTTTCCGGTTCGGGTTTCGGCTCTTCGAATTCGGCAAGTTCGTTCATACGCCCCGGCAGCGGACGGGTGGTGCGGGCAACCTTGCCCCAGAGTATCCGATCCTCGGTCGAGAGCTTCTTTCCCTTAGCCATGACCGTATCTTGCCGCCGCGGCCTTCGGAATGAAAATGAAAAAATCGGCCTCGTTGCGCACGGCTCCGGCCAGACGGCCTGCTTCATCACCGGACCCGGTGAAGATATCGCCGCGCGCCGGACCGACGATCGCCGAGCCCGTATCGAGCGCCAGCATCAGCCTCCGGAAAGGGCGGCCGTCGATCGAGGTCAGGCTGTCGCTGCTAATGAAGAAGGGAACGCCGAAGGTATGGATCAGCCGATCGACGGCGAGCGAGCGGCCGGGTTCCAGCGCCACTTTGGCGGCTGCGACCGGTCCAAGCCCGGTGTCATCGACTTCGGCCTCGCGGAAGAAGATGAAGGAGCGATTATGCCAGAGAACCTCGTCCGCTTCATCCGGATGGTCGTCCAGCCACTGCTTGATCGTCTGCATCGAGACCGTCGCTGCCTCGATCTTGCCCCGTTCGATCAGGAGTTTGCCGGTTGCCGAGAAATAGTGACCGGTCTTGGCTGCATAGGTCACCCGCTTCATCGAGCCGTCAGGATAGACCAACCGGGCTGCTCCCTGAACATGGGCGAAGAAGACATCGGTTTTCGATTTTGCATAGGCGATCTCCAGCCCTCGCCCGGCGAGATAGCCCTGCTCGATCGCCTTACGGTCCGGATATTCACCGATCACGCTACCTGTCTGCTGACCAAAAGCAAAATAGGGATCCATGCCCTCCGGCCGATTTTTCTCGTCAACATCCACGAGATCGTCCGGTCGGCGATAGAAGGGAAAGCGGAAGGTTTCGTTCGGAACGGCACTGACAGGAACTTCCGGCTCGAAGAAAGCGGTGACGAAGCCCGGCTTGCCGTCGCGCCGGACGATCTTGAACGGAACGAAGTGCTCTTCGAAGAAAGCGCGAGCATCGCTTGCGTCATCCGACCGGTTCTCTGCAGCTGCCTCGTAGGCCGGCATCAGGTCAGCGGTGGAAATGCCAAGCGCCGCCGTCTTGTGCGGCTTGATGGTGGTGACCTGCCGGTGACAGCGCTCGAGAGCGGAAAGAAGCGGCAGTGGATTGTCCTCATGCCAACCGGGAAGGTCGGAAAATTCGACCCGTTGCAAATCGAAATCCATCGCCGCCAGTCCCGTGCCTTATGACCCGATCAGTTTTCAGATTCCGTGGCGATCAGCTTCCAGTTCGGATCGCGCGAACGGATGTCGCGGGAGAAGGTCCACAGGTCGTTGACCTCGGAGACCGCTTCAGCATCACCATCGACGATCGCGCCGGCCTTGTCATAAGTTGCAGAGATCAACTGGCTGATGATACGCAGCGTGATGTTTGCTTCGCTGTCCTTGATTTCGGCATGCACCATGTCGGCCTTTTCAATGCCGACGAAGGTGGACTTGACGACTTCACCCTTGCTCTCGCGCTCGGAAATGGCGGCGTCGAAACCATCATAGACTTCGCGGGAGAGAAGACCCTTGAGGGTCTTGCGGTCGCCATCAGCGAAAGCCATGACGATCATCTCATAGGCCATCTTGGCGCCGTTGACGAATTCCTGCGGGTCAAATCCCGGATCGGCATCGGCCATCCTGCGCAGCGCTTCGTTCAGCGGCGTGCCGGCCTTGGTAAAGGTGTCGATATCGGCATAGCGCGATGTCTCTTCACCCGCGCTGTCACGGCGGGGCAACTGCACCACTTTGCCGGAGGCTTCCGGGCTCTCGGCGGCTTCGCGCGGCGAATAGGGATCGACCGGCGGACGCTCGTTGCCCGTCCTCTTGCCCAGAACGCTGCGCAGCTGGAGGAATATGATCACCGCGGCGACCAGGAAAAACAATGTGATGAAGTCGAAAGAGCCCATTTCCACCCAGAACCGCTGTTAATATGCCGTGCGATCATCCCATATAGTCTGCATGGCACGATCATTCAAACGACTATATCACTTCTTTGCAATTGCCGGTCCGGTTCGGACAGGCGCATCTCACCTTGAGTAGATACAATGCGTTCTCTGACGATCCCGATCCTCTTCCTGTTGATGCCGCTTGCGGAGATCGCAGCCTTCATCTTCGTCGGCCGCGAGGTCGGTGTCGGCATGACGCTACTGCTGGTTCTAGCCAGTGCCATCGTCGGAGCAATGCTGCTACGCATCCAGGGGTTCGGAGTCCTCAGGAAGATCCAGCAGGCTTCCCAGACCGGCGCGGATCCGGGGCGGCAACTGGTGCACGGCGTCATGATCATCGTCGCCGCGTTCCTGCTGATCATTCCCGGGTTCATCAGCGACATCATCGGACTGTTGCTTTTCATACCGGCGGTCAGGGATATCGGCTGGTCGATCGTCAAGAACCGGCTGACCATCGTAACGACGGGCATGGCGGGCGGTGCGCGTGGTTTTTCGCGAGGCCCCGAACCGAATCGTGACGAAGGGCGGCGCGCCGGCCCCCAGATCATCGACCTTGATGACGATGAATTTTCCCGCACCGATAGCCGGGGCCGCACCGATCCCAACGAGCGTGACCGCCTGAAGTGAACGGGCCACCGGGTTGTAAGCCCCGGTGCGAAATGCTAGATGGCCTCACCAAATTCATGTCCGAAGGAAAAGGCCTTATGACCGACACCGTATCCCCGACCAACGGCGGCTCTGCCGAGAGCCCGTCCCTGAACATCCTGGCCCAGTACATCAAGGACCTTTCGTTTGAAAACCCGGGTGCACCGCGTTCGCTTCAGGCGCGCGAAAAGGCTCCGGCGATCAACATCAACGTCAATGTCAACGCCAATCCGCTGTCGGATGCGGAATTCGACGTCATCCTGACGCTGAATGCCGAAGCCAAGGACGGCGACAAGGTGCTGTTCAACGTCGAGCTCGCCTATGGCGGCGTTTTCCGCGTCACCGGCTTCCCGCAGGAACACATGCTGCCACTGCTCTTCATCGAGTGCCCGCGCCTGCTTTTCCCGTTTGCCCGCCAGATCGTTTCCGACGCGACGCGCAACGGCGGCTTCCCGCCGCTGATGATCGATCCGATCGATTTCGCGCAGATGTTCACCCAGCGCATGGCTGAGGAAAAGGTTCGCTCGCAGGTTTCCACGACCGCGAACTGATCCGGCATCCAACCTGATGCGATAGTTTCAATGCCCGGTCTTCGACCGGGCATTTTTATTTGGCGGGATCGTATTTCGCCCAGATCGCCTTCGCGCCCATTTTGGCGACGAGCGCCGCATGGGCTTCAATTTCCCCGACGCTCAGACGTGAAGCCAGCGGGCGTGGCCTTTGTCCGGCAACCACGATGACATCGTCCGTCTCCATCGCCTGACCACGATTATCGGAGGTATGCAGACCGAATGTCGTCTGCCGGCCGCCGATCAGCTCGATATAGACTTCTGCCAGCAGCTCGGAGTCGAGCAGCGCGCCGTGCTTGGTGCGGTGCGAGTTGTCGACGCCGTAACGCCGGCAGAGCGCATCGAGCGAGTTCGGGCCCATCGGATGCTTGCGGCGGGCAAGCGCCAGCGTGTCGGTGACCAGGTCATTGGTGATCGCCGGCAGGCCCAGCCGCGCAAATTCGGCATTCATGAAACCCATGTCGAAGGTCGCGTTGTGCGCAACCCAACGGGCGTCGCCGAAAAATGCGAGCAGTTCGTCGACGATACCGGCGAAATCCGGCTTGTCCTTCAGGGACTCGTCCGAGATACCGTGGACGGCCAGAGCGTCCGGATGCACCTTGCGGTCGCCGGGGTTGATATAAACATGGAACGACCGTCCAGTCGGAAAATGATTGTCGAGTTCGATGCCACCGATTTCGATGACGCGGTCCAGCTTGTTATCGAGACCTGTTGTTTCCGTATCGAAGATGATTTCGCGCATCAGGGCCTCTTTTGGCTGGTAAGCGCCTGGACGATCGCCGCGACTTGGCTGCGGGTCGAATCAAGCGCGTGGCTCGTATCGATGATGTAATCCGCTTTCGCACGTTTTTCTTGATCCGGAACCTGTCGGGAGAGGATGAGCGCCAACTTTTCCTCCGTCATCCCCGGCCTTTTCATCACCCGCTCTCTCTGGATTTCCGGATCGGAGGTGACGACGACAACTGCATCGACCCTGCTCTCCGCTTTCGTTTCGAACAGCAACGGGATATCGAGAACGACCAGCGGCGCGCCTGCGGTCCGATGGCGATCGAGAAACACACGCTCCCTCTCCCGCACCAGGGGATGAACGATGGCTTCGAGTGTCGGAAACAAGGCGGGGTTTTCACTCAGCTGCCGGGACAACTCCGAGCGATCGACCGCGCCGTCCTTTCTTGTCCCCGGGAACGCTGCTTCAATCGGCGCCACGGCCTCGTCCTGGTAAAGCGAATGCACGACAGCATCGGCATCATTTACCGGTACGCCGAGGTCCGCGAACATCTTCGCGGTAGTCGATTTACCCATTCCGATCGATCCGGTGAGGCCGAGGATGATCATGCGTGTTGCGCCATGTCGTCGATGATGATCTGGCGCAATGTCGCATCAACCGCCGGCCTTTTGCCAAACCATTTTTCAAAGCCGGGCACCGCCTGGTGCAGGAGCATGCCGAGGCCATCGACGATGGTAAAGCCCTGCGCTTCGGCTTGCTCCAGGATCGGCGTTTTCAGCGGCACATAGACGATGTCCGTGACGATGCTGCCAGTCTTCATGATCGTGAAATCGATGTCAGGTACCGCCGATCCATCCATTCCGAGCGACGTGGTGTTGATGAAGAGGCCCGCGTCCTTCATCACCTCGGGCAGCGCTTCCATCGGCTGCGCGTGAACCGCCTGCCCGAACCGGTCAGCCAGCTCCTGCGCCCGGGCAGCCGTGCGGTTGACGACGTGGATCGTCTTGACGCCGCGATCACGCACCGCCTGGATCACCGCCCGGCTGGCACCGCCCGCACCCAGGATGACGGCGGTTCGACAGTGATCCCATCCTGGCGCGCGTTCATCGAGGTTGGCGGTGAAACCATGCCCGTCGGTGTTGGTCGCATGCACCAGACCATCCTCCACCCACAGGGTGTTGGATGCGCCGAGCTCGCTGCTCAACTCGTCCGGCCGGTCAGAAAGAGCAAAGGCAAGCTCCTTGTGCGGAATGGTCACGTTGCCGCCCGTGAAACCGGATTGCCCGTTTTTCAGCGACAGGATGAAATCGGGAAATGCCTCCGGAGACACTTCGTGGGCGCGATAACTTCCCTCCAAACCAATCTGTTTCAGCCAATATCCATGGATCAGCGGCGAGCGCGAATGCTTGATCGGATAGCCTGTGACAAAGGCATGGTTAACAAATGTTTCACGTGAATCACGCATCTATCACCCGCAGGTCTCTTAGTTTGGCAAGAAGTGGCAGCATTGGAAGGCCAAGGATCGTAAAATAGTCGCCGTCGATTTTCTCGAACAATTGAATTCCCTCTCCCTCCAGCTGATAGGCACCGACGCTCGACAGCGCCTTTTTCCCGACGCGGCGGAGGTGTTCCTCGATAAACTCGGCGCTTAAAACTCGCACCGACATCCGGGCGGACGACACGTGCTTCCAGAGGACATCGCTCCCTCGCGTCAGGACAATGGCGCTGTTCAGCTGATGGACCTGCCCGGAGAGCGAAAGCAGATGGTCCCGCGCCTCGTCCATGTCTTTCGGCTTGTGATAGACGCGCGCTCCGAGCGACATGGTCTGGTCGGAGCCGATGATGATGTCGTCGGGAAAGGCCGTTCCGACATCCCTGGCCTTGGCTTCCGCGAGAATGATGGCTACCTCTTCCGGGGTGGAGCCCTGCTGCTCGATCTGGTTTTCAAGCGCCCGCTCATCGATCTGAGCGGCCTTGGCCTGAAAGCGAATGCCGGCATTTTCCAGAAGCATGCGCCGAAACGGGCTCGCCGAAGCGAGGACAAGAGAGCCTGCCATTGTCTTCATATCCTGATTGACCAGATTCGCCTTAGCGCAGCCGTGGCCTGAGGGCAACGATCGCGGCAGCGGTTTCCTCGATCGAGCGACGCGTCACGTCGATCGTCGGCCAATTGTTACGCGCGCAAAGCGCCCGTGCATATTTCAGTTCCTCGGCGATCGAAGCGCGATCGACATAATCCTCTGCGCGAAAACTATGCGTCGCGGTTCCAAGCACGCGGTTCTGGCGCACCTGCGAGATTCTATCGGCGGTCGCGATCAGGCCGACCACCAGCGGTTTCGTTGCTTCCATCAACCGGTCCGGCAGGGGAACGCCGGGCACGATCGGGATATTGGCGGTCTTGATACCGCGATTGGCGAGATAGATGCTGGTCGGTGTCTTCGACGTCCGGCTGATACCGATCAGCACAACATCGGCATCATTGAAATCAGCCGGCAATTGCCCGTCATCATGGTCCATCGTGAAATTCAAGGCATCGATGCGGGCGAAATAATCCGCATCCATCACGTGCTGTGCGCCGGACCGCCGCCTGGAGGTGGCGCCGAGATAGGACTGGAAGAGATCGATGATCGGTTCCAGCACGGAGACACAAGGCAGGCCCATCTCCTTGCAGGTCACGGCGATGATATCGGCAAGCTCCCGATCAACGATCGTATAGAGAACGATCCCCGGTGCACCATCCACCGCTTCCATCACCTGCATCAGCTGCTTGCGATTGCGGATCAGCGGATAGACATGCTCCAGCGCATGCGACGATTGAAACTGCGCCGCCGCCGCCCTGCCTGCTGCGATCAACGTTTCGCCGGTCGAATCGGAGATCAGGTGCAGGTGGAAATAGTTTTTCTGGTTCTCCACGCTATTCTCCGAGAGCTGTTGATAAACCGGGACAGCGACAGCTAAGGACCGGCGGGTTTCAAAGGCAAGGGGAAAACCTGCGAGTTATTCACAATCTGGAATCTTGGGAAGAGGATTCACGAGCTATGTGGAGAAGACTCGCGACGGCGCAGCGCCTTCAATTTTTCCACATGCTGTCCACAATCAAAGGACGACACGACGGACCGCCGAAGCTTATGACTCCTAACAGCTTTTTGTTCTCGTCCCCGCTCCTATCTGTCGCATGGCAAAAATGCTTCAAGGATTCTATTGAACAGGCGCGAATGTGGAAAAGGGTCGGATGGCTTTTAATCCTTGATAGTCACCGACTCTAAGAAATAGAAACCTTAGATATAGATATCTTTTATAGAGGGAGAACGTGTCCGGTGACTGCGCAAAGCCGTAAGGTGCTACAGGTGTTGAACGGAGAAACGCTCTCGCCTCCCCCAATCTGGCTGATGCGGCAGGCAGGTCGTTATCTTCCGGAATATCGGCAGACACGCGCCAAGGCAGGCAGTTTTCTCGATCTCTGTTATTCGCCGGACATGGCTGTCGAGGTAACCCTGCAGCCAATCCGACGTTACGCCTTTGACGCAGCCATCCTGTTTTCGGATATCCTGGTCATCCCCGATGCCTTGAAGCGCAATGTCCGCTTTGAGGAAGGGCATGGGCCGCGCATGGATCCGATCGATGTTTCTGATATCGCCAAGCTCGACGTCCGGCCAGTGTCCGCTCACTTGAAGCCGGTGATCGAAACGGTTTCTCGGTTGCGCCGCGAATTGCCGGACGAAACGACACTGCTCGGTTTCTGTGGCGCGCCCTGGACGGTTGCGACTTACATGATTGCCGGGCACGGAACGCCTGACCAGGCGCCGGCGCGGCTATTTGCCTACCAGCATCCAGAATCTTTCGATCGGTTGCTGGCGACCCTTGCCGAGGTCTCGGCAGACTATCTGGTCGAGCAGATCGATGCCGGCGCCGACGCGGTGCAGATATTCGATTCCTGGGCTGGCGTTCTCGGCGAGGAAGAGTTTCTCCGTTATGCCGTCAAGCCGGTTCGCCGGATGATCGACAGCGTTCGCGCCCGCCGGCCGGATGCCAAGATCATCGCCTTTGCGAAGGGTGCCGGCATTCTGCTTAAGGATTATCGGCAGGGCACAAACGCGGATGCGATCGGGCTCGACTGGTCGGTGCCGTTGTCCTTTGCCGCCGAGCTTCAGAGCGACGGCCCGGTGCAGGGCAATCTCGATCCGATGCGGGTAGTGGCTGGCGGAAAGGCGCTTGATGAAGGCATCGACGCGATCCTGCAGACCCTTGGCAATGGTCCGCTGATCTTCAATCTCGGACACGGAATCACGCCGCAGGCCGATCCCGAAAACGTCTTCCGTTTGGTCGCCCGTGTCCGCGGGGCCAAGCGATGACGGAGCGTCAAACGGATGCCCGGCCCGGCAAGAAGGCGCGGGCTCGTGCTTTCATCGCGATCGGCTTGTTCGTGGGTCTGCTTGCGGGGCTGTTCATCTGGCAGCCTGATAATCTCTATCTCTGGATCAAGGCGCTGCACATCATTGCGGTGATGTCCTGGATGGCGGCTCTGCTCTACATGCCGCGGCTGTTCATCTACCACACCGATGCGGCGCCCGGGTCCGAACAGTCGGAAACCTTCAAGATGATGGAACAGCGGCTTTTGAAGGTCATCATGAACCCGGCCATGATGATCACCTGGGTGCTGGGGCTCTATCTCGCCTGGAGCGTCTATGGTTTTCAGGGCGGCTGGCTGCATGCGAAGCTGTTTCTGGTCGTTCTGCTGACGGGCGTTCACATGCTGTTCAGCCGCGCGGTGCGGACTTTTGCGCGGGATGAAAACACCCGCAGCGCCCGCTATTGGCGGCTGATGAACGAGGCGCCGACCCTGCTGATGATCCTGATCGTGATCATGGCCGTAGTGAAACCTTTTTGATCTCGCGACGTTCTTGAAGGAAACTTTCGGTAATTTTCGCAGACCCCTTGCGGCGCACCGAGTGAATCGCTATTTTCCCGCCATCTCCTCTTTCGTGGCATGTGTAAACGTTACGAGCCTGCCCCTTCCGCTGCAGCTCCCCTTACATCAGACACGCCGATTTTTCCTTTCGAATTCCAAGTGTGGTCCCCCTTCATGGCTGAAATGAAGCTACAAGAACTTAAAAACAAATCCGCGACCGATCTGCTGGCTTTTGCCGAGTCGGTCGAGGTCGAGAATGCCAGTGTGATGCGCAAGCAGGAACTGATGTTCGCGATCCTGAAAATGCTCGCGAGCCAGGACGTCGAGATCATCGGCGAAGGCGTCGTCGAGGTGCTGCAGGACGGCTTCGGCTTTCTGCGCTCGGCCAACGCCAACTACCTGCCGGGTCCGGATGATATCTACATCTCGCCCTCGCAGATCCGCCGCTTCTCGCTGAAGACTGGCGACACCGTCGAAGGCCCGATCCGGGGACCCAAGGAAGGCGAGCGCTATTTCGCCCTTCTCAAGGTCAACACGATCAATTTCGAGGATCCCGAAAAGATCCGCCACAAGGTCCATTTCGACAATCTGACGCCGCTCTATCCGAACGAGCGTTTCAAGATGGAACTTGAGGTTCCGACCTCGAAGGACCTGTCTGCCCGGGTCATCGACCTGATCGCCCCGCTCGGCAAGGGCCAGCGTGGCTTGATCGTCGCGCCACCGCGCACCGGTAAGACTGTTCTCCTGCAGAACATCGCTCATTCAATCACCGCCAATCATCCGGAATGCTACCTGATCGTTCTTCTGATCGACGAACGGCCGGAGGAAGTGACGGACATGCAGCGCTCGGTTAAGGGTGAAGTCGTCTCGTCGACCTTTGACGAGCCGGCGACGCGTCACGTTCAGGTGGCTGAAATGGTCATCGAGAAGGCCAAGCGTCTGGTCGAGCACGGCCGCGACGTTGTCATCCTGCTCGATTCGATCACCCGCCTCGGACGTGCCTACAACACCGTCGTGCCCTCGTCGGGTAAGGTCTTGACCGGTGGTGTGGATGCCAACGCCCTGCAGCGCCCGAAGCGTTTCTTCGGCGCCGCCCGCAATATCGAGGAAGGCGGCTCGCTGACCATCATCGCGACGGCGCTGATTGATACCGGCAGCCGTATGGACGAAGTCATCTTCGAAGAATTCAAGGGCACGGGCAACTCGGAAATCGTTCTTGACCGTAAGGTCGCCGACAAGCGTATCTTCCCGTCGATGGATATTCTTAAGTCCGGTACCCGCAAGGAAGACCTCTTGGTTCCGCGCCAGGATCTGCAGAAGATCTTCGTTCTGCGCCGCATCCTTGCGCCGATGGGAACGACCGATGCGATCGAGTTCCTGATCGACAAGCTGAAGCAGACAAAGACGAACGGCGATTTCTTCGATTCGATGAACACCTGATCGAAGACGCTATTTTAGCATGAAGCCCAGGTTCAGCCTGGGCTTTTGTGTTTTAATCTCAACGTGATTTAGCCGGATTCTTTTACCGGAGTCGCTGGTCACACTGAGATGGAGATTCGTGTCCATGAATTATGGCACCGGATCAGAACAGGGACGTTCCGACGTTGACCCATCAAACGCAAGCTATTGCTGACACGATCTACGCCCTGTCTTCCGGCTCCCTGCCGGCAGGCGTTGCTATCATCCGCATAAGCGGGCCGCAGACACATGGCGCGCTCGAACAACTCTGTGGCGCTGTGCCGACGCCCCGTCAGGCAGTTCTGCGATCGATTCGCAATCGAAACGGTGATGTGCTCGACCGGGGCCTCGTCCTTTATTTTGCAGCGCCGGCGTCGTTTACGGGGGAAGATTGCGCGGAATTGCAGGTTCATGGCGGCCGCGCCGTTGTGAATGCGATCCTGGCGGATCTAGCCATCCTTCCAGGCCTCAGACATGCCGAGCCCGGCGAATTCTCGCGACGCGCATTCCACAACGGCAAACTCGACCTTGTCGAGATCGAGGGCCTTGCCGACCTGATTTCTGCCGAAACGGAAATGCAGCGACGGCTGGCGCAGGAACATTCCAGCGGAAACCTCTCACAGCTCTATGCGAGTTGGGCCCGCAGGTTGACGCATGCGAGGGCGATGATCGAGGCTGAACTCGATTTCGCGGATGAAGACGATGTCCCCGGCTCCGTCGCGGAAGGCATCTGGGTTGATATGCGAAAGCTGCGTGCGGAGATCGACGAGCATCTCTCCGGTGCGGGCGTGGCGGAGATCATCCGGGATGGCCTGAAGATCGTTATTGCCGGTGAACCGAATGCCGGTAAATCAAGTTTGCTGAACTACCTGGCGCGCCGCGACGTGGCGATCGTCACGGATATTGCAGGCACGACGAGGGATGTTTTATCCGTTGATTTATCCTTAGCCGGATTCAGTGTTCGGCTATTTGACACTGCTGGCCTGCGCCAAACGGAGGATCGTGTCGAACAGGAGGGTATTCGTCGCGCCTACATGACGATTGATCAGGCCGACGTCGTTCTTCTCCTGGCTGATACGCCGGAGGGTTTCGCGCCGATGGAAGAATACGGGCAATCAAAGCCCGTCATTCGTATAGGTACGAAGATTGATCGAGACCCTCTTTTATGGGATAAGGCCAGCGTCGACGTCCTGATTTCGACGGTCACCGGCGCGGGTGTTGACCAGCTTGTCGAAGTCTTGACGCGTTTTCTTCCTGATGTGTCGGAGAAGAGCGCATTGTCTTTGCCCACCCGGAAGAGACATGTGAGTTGCCTGCAGCAAGCCTGCATAGCAATCGATATGAGTTTGACGCAATCTAATAGCGGGCTAGATATTCAAGCAGAATATCTAAGGCAGGCAGGAGATGCGCTTGGTCGCATAACCGGGCGGGTTGATGTAGAAGACCTGCTCGACGTCATTTTTTCGGAATTTTGCATCGGCAAATGAGATGCAACCGATTATACAACGTTGGCGAGTCTTGCCGGATGTTTCACGTGAAACGATTCGGCTCCGTAATACCGTGCTGGAGACGGTTTGATATGTTCGACTATGATGTCATTGTCATCGGTGGTGGCCACGCGGGATGTGAAGCAGCGGGTGCTTCGGCGCGTATGGGCGCAAAAACCGCATTGGTGACGCATAAGCGCGATACGATCGGGGTGATGTCATGCAATCCTGCGATTGGTGGCCTGGGAAAAGGTCATCTCGTTCGCGAGATTGATGCCATGGATGGTTTGATGGGCCGCGTTGCTGACGCCGCCGGCATCCAGTTCCGCCTCCTGAACCGTCGAAAAGGTCCCGCCGTTCGCGGGCCTAGAACCCAGGCTGACCGAAAACTCTATCGCCTGGCCATGCAGGCTGAAATTCAGGCGATTGAGAATTTGGATATCATTGAGGGCGACGCGTTTGATTTACAGTTGGAAAACGGTCGGGTCAGTGGAGTTGTTCTTGCAAATGGACGGGATATCTCCTGCGGCGCAGTCGTTCTGACCACCGGTACTTTCCTGCGTGGGCTCATTCATATCGGTAACCGAAAAATCCCGGCCGGTCGCGTTGGGGAGGAGCCATCGCTTGGATTGTCAGGGACGCTGGAGCGGTTCGGCTTGCGTCTGGGCCGTCTGAAGACCGGTACACCGGCGCGGCTCGACGGGAAAACCATCGACTGGCAGTCCGTGGGTCGACAGGGTGCCGATGACAGTCCTGTACCGTTTTCGTTCATGACCGAGCGCATCGTCAATCGGCAGATTGAATGCGGCGTTACGCGCACGACGGATGCGACACATAAGATTATCTCCGATAACCTGAACAAGTCGGCGATGTATTCCGGGCAGATCGAGGGTGTCGGCCCCCGCTACTGTCCGTCGATTGAAGACAAGATTGTGAAGTTCGGTGAGCGCGACGGCCACCAGATTTTCCTGGAGCCAGAAGGACTGGATGACGACACGATCTATCCGAATGGGATCTCGACATCTCTTCCCGAAGATGTGCAGCAGGCTTTCATCAGAACTATCCCGGGATTGGAGAATGTCACGATCCAGCAGCCGGGTTATGCGATCGAGTATGACCATGTCGATCCTCGGGAACTCTCGGTCTCGCTGGAGGTGCGCAAGATTCCCGGATTGTTCCTCGCAGGTCAGATCAACGGAACGACGGGCTATGAGGAAGCCGGCGCGCAAGGTTTGGTGGCCGGGTTAAACGCCGCCCTGCTTTGTGCCGGCAGCGAGGCTCATGAATTCAGTCGTACGAATTCCTATATCGGTGTGATGATTGATGACTTGACCTCTCGCGGCGTGGCGGAGCCCTATCGGATGTTTACATCCAGAGCGGAGTATCGCCTGTCACTGCGTGCTGATAACGCGGATGAGCGTCTGACGCCGGAGGCTATTTCTCTGGGATGCGTATCTGCGGATCGCGCCGGCAAGTTTGGCAAGTGGGTTGACGATATCGATACCCATAGACAGATGCTGAAATCGCTGACCGTAACGCCCACCGAGGGGCGCGCCCTTGGTCTCAAGCTCAATCTTGACGGTCAACGCCGTTCTGCTTTTGAACTTTTGTCCTACGCCGAGCATTCCATTCAGTCCCTGTGCGGTGTGTGGCCGGAGCTGGCGATGATCAACGGTAAGCTGGCGGAGGCACTGGAGATCGACGCGACATATGCGGTTTACATGGAGAGGCAGGCGGCGGATATCGCTGGCATTCAGCGCGAAGAAAGTCGCCTCATTCCGGATGGTTTCGATTTTCAATCTTTGTCCGGCCTATCGAATGAATTGAAGCAGAAGCTGAATGCAGCGATGCCGCGCAATCTGGCCCAAGCCATGAAGGTGGATGGAATTACGCCGTCCGCTATATCTCTGATTCTTGCGCATATTCGTAAAGGCAGCCACACCCAAATAGCGTATCCCAAACAGGCGATTCAATGATTGCGAGTCCTTCCCGTGAACTGAACGGATTGCGTGTTTCACGTGAAACGTCCGAGAGGCTTGAACATTTTGCCGCTCTGTTTCAGAAATGGGCCAAGTCCATCAATCTCGTTGCACCATCGACACTCTCCGATTTGTGGCAGCGCCATATCGCGGACAGCGCGCAGATCTTCCAGCTATTTCCGGGGCCGAAACGATGGATGGATCTCGGCAGTGGTGGTGGTTTCCCGGGTATTATCACAGCGATATTGCTGGCTGAATTGGGAGACGGCTGGGTTCACCTCGTGGAAAGCAACAACAAGAAAGCGGCGTTCCTGCGGGTTGCGCTGAACGAGACCGGTGCGCGCGGGTCCGTGCATCCGATTCGCATCGAGGATGCGAATGCTGCCGTGCCGGAATGCGATGCAATTTCGGCTCGAGCGCTCGCGGATCTCGGGCAATTGCTTGACTATTGCGCGCCCTGGATGACCGCAGCTAACAAACCACGGGCATTTTTCCACAAAGGCCGGGATTATCAGCAAGAAGTCGACAAAGCCGTTAGCCGCTTTCAATTTGATCTGGTAAAACATCAAAGCGTCGTCGAGCCGGATTCAGTGGTTCTCGAAATCGCAAATCTTTCGCGGAAAATTCAATAACGGCGGAATGCGGCATGACAGGCGAAAAAAACCGGATCATCACAATTGCAAACCAGAAGGGTGGAGTGGGAAAAACCACGACGGCCATCAATCTCGCAACCGCTTTGGCCGCTATTGGCGAAAAGGTGCTGATCGTTGACCTGGATCCCCAGGGCAATGCCAGCACCGGCCTTGGTATTCAGCGGCGAGATCGCAAGCTTTCGTCCTATGAGCTGATGATCGGCTCCCATAATATAGCCGATATCGTTCAGGACACCGTTGTTCCTAATCTCTCGATCGTGCCGTCGACGATGGACCTTCTGGGCGTGGAGATGGAGATTTCCCGCGACAGCGACCGGGTCTTTCGGCTTCGTAAGGCGCTTGCTTCCCCTGATGCGCTTGCCTACTCCTATGTCCTCGTCGACTGCCCGCCTTCCTTCAACCTTCTGACCATGAACGCCATGGCGGCCGCACATTCAGTGCTTGTGCCCCTGCAATGCGAGTTTTTCGCGCTGGAAGGTCTCAGTCAGTTGCTCGAGACCGTCGACCAGGTTCGCCGGACCGTCAACCCATCGCTGGATATTCAGGGGATCGTTTTGACGATGTTTGATTCCCGCAACAATCTGGCGCAACAGGTCGTCAACGACGTTCGAACCCATCTTGGTGAGAAGGTGTATCATACGCTGATTCCACGCAACGTGCGCGTTTCGGAGGCGCCCTCTTATGGGAAGCCGGCGATCCTGTATGATCTGAAATGCGCCGGTAGCCAGGCGTACCTGCAACTGGCGTCCGAGGTGATTCAGCGCGAGAGGCTGCGAAAGGCGGCCTGAGCGGTAATCGATTCGATATCGTAACGATAAGTGTGAGTGCAGACGATGAATGACGACAGTTCGAGAAGAAGACTTGGCCGTGGCCTTGCGGCGCTGATTGGAGAGATGGATCAGCCTTTGCAGGCAAGCGGTCCTGCTGCACCCGTCAACGCCGATCGCCGCATTCCGATCGAATTCGTCGCCCGCAACCCGCGCAATCCGCGGCGGACGTTTGATGAATCCGAGCTGCAGGACCTGGCGAGCTCCATTCGCCAGCACGGTATCGTTCAACCGGTCGTCGTTCGCACCATCGCAGACGAACGTTACGAGATTATTGCGGGTGAGCGCCGCTGGCGCGCAGCCCAACTCGCGGGATTTACAAACATCCCCGTCATCGTTCGTGATGTGGACGATCGGACGGCACTGGAGATCGCAATCGTCGAAAACGTTCAGCGATCGGACCTCAATCCCCTTGAGGAAGCGCTTGGCTATGATCAGCTGATTGCCGAGCATGGCTATACGCAGAACGATCTCGGCGAAATCATCGGCAAGAGCCGCAGCCACGTTGCCAACAGCCTGCGGCTGCTGAAGCTCCCGGAACCTGTCCGCGACATGCTTTCCTCCGGCACGCTGTCCGCCGGCCATGCGCGCGCACTGATCCCGACATCCGATCCCGTGGCGCTGGCCCGTTCGATTGTCGCCAAGGGCCTGTCTGTGCGCGATACCGAGCGTCTGGCGCAGAACGACATTCGCGCCCAGAGCGATCCGAACTACGGCAAACCTTCTCCCAAGGAGGAAAAGGACGCCGATACACTGGCGCTGGAGCGTACACTCTCCGACAGTCTGGGGCTCGATGTCACCGTTAATCATAAGGTATCCGGCGGGCAGCTGCGGATTTCCTACAAGACACTCGATCAGCTTGAAGAGATCTGCCGGTTGCTTGAGCGACGCTGATATCGATTCGGACTCGAAATAAATTGTTAAAACATAATGATATCAGATAGATAATTTTTTATCTGCGAGCAGACTGTAAGGTGATTGCCAGCAATGTCTGCATGGCGATGCTGTCTTCCAGGCTTTGCCGCGTCCGGCTCTGGAAAATTGCCGTCTGCAAGCGCCCGAGCTCTCGCCGGATTGCGGGAAGGGTCCATGTCTTCAAGGCCGCCTCGATCAAGGGCTTGCGGCGAAAGTGGAGATGACGACCCAGTGTGGCCACAACCTGGGCCGGCTGCTGCCGTTTATCGTCCATCTCCGCTCGCATCAGGTCCAAGAGTTGGAACTGTTTCAGGCAAGCCTGAAGTACAAGGAAGATTGCCGTCTTCGATGCCGTTATCTTGCGGATGGCGTGTTGGAGGCCATCCGCATCGCCCTTGAGAACGGCGTCGATCGCGTCATCGACCGAGACCGCGCTGGCGTCGCCGACGATTTCCAGCACATGTTCTTCCTCAATCGAGGCCATGCCCCGGCAGTACAGTGCCAGCTTGCGGATTTCATTGCGGGACGCGATCCGGTCGCCACCCAGCGCTTCGTTCAGCCGTTCCCGCGCGGCGGGGGAGATTCGGAGCCCTTCCTGGCCGAGTTCCTGATCTATCAGACCGTTCACCGCCCGCGCATCGTCGCTATAGCAGGCAACGGAGAACACTGAGCGGCTGGTTTCGCCGATCTTGCGTATACCGGTTCCCTTTTTGAGATCGCCGGCCTCGATGATGACATAGCTTGCCTCCGGAGGCTGCTGCGACAGCACGTTGACGCTATCGACAAGCGTCTTCTCTGTGCCCGAAGCGCGGATCCAGACGAGTTTTTCGCCGCCAAAGAGACCGATCGTATTGACTTCATCCAGCAGGCGGCCCGGACTTTGCTGCAGGTCGGAGCCGTCAAGCTTGATCAACGAGAATGGGTCGTCCAGCGCGACGCCGGTTTTGGCCGCGATCTGGCCGGCGCGCTCGGAAACGAGGCCGCGATCCGGCCCATAGATCAGATAGAGACGGTGATCCTTGAGCGGCCGCTGGAGGAACGACTCGAACTCATGCGATTTGATCTCGGTCATACCGCCACCTCATGCTGGGGGATCGATCAGCGGCCGAGCGCCGCTGCGATATCGGCGCGGATGATTTCCGCCAGCTCCTTGGAAGCGCGCTTCTCGGCATCACGCGTAGCGCGAACCTTGGCGAACTCCTGTTCCGGGAAATCGACCAGCGCGACGGCGGTGCGATTGCCGGAGCGAACGGTTTCACCCGTGTCGACGCGCGTCAGGTTGTAGTCGGCCATAACGACGATGCGGCCGGCACCAGCGGTATCGCTGTTTTCGTCGGTGGTGTTCTGATCAAAGAGGACGCCCTGAACATCGCTGGTGATGTTCAGCGCCAGCTTGTACTCCGGGTTTGCCGGTTCACCCGCACCGCCCGATGTCAGGAAGATCAGCGCGTTGCGGACTTCCTGTTCGACGCGGTCGTCAGCCTCGGAAATCCCGATCGATGCGAGTGCCTTTGCGGGCTTTCCCTGCGGTCCTTCCGAATAGAGCGGCTTGACCTGGCAGCCCGCAAGGATCGCGAATGCGCCGAAAGCCAGGAGCTGCGCATATCTTTGAGCTTTTTCAGACAACGACATTCACGATCCTCTGCGGCACGACGATGATCTTCTTCGGGCTTTGTCCGTTCAATGCGGCCTTGACGGCGTCGAGCGCCAGGACGGCGTTCTCGATCGCAGTCTGATCTGCGTCGCGCGCAATTGTCAAATCGGCGCGTTTCTTGCCGTTGATCTGGACCGGCATGGTCACTTCGTTCTCGGCCACCAAAGTCTCGCTATAGACGGGCCAGGCTGCCTGGGCGACCAGACCCGTGCCGCCGATCTCCTGCCAGCATTGCTCGGCCAGATGTGGCATCATCGGCGCAACCAGGCCGATCAGGATGGACACGGCATCCTTTACGGCCGCAGTGGCCTCCTGATCCGCGGTTCCGGAAGCAACCTGCGCCAGCGGAGCGGAAAGGGCGTTGACGAGCTCATACAGCCGCGCCACGGCCTTGTTGAAGGCCAGCTTGTCATAGTCTGCCTGCACGGCTTTCAGCGTCTTATGGGCGAGCTGCGAGACCGCCAGTGCCGGGCCGCCGGAAGCAGGCTGTGCTTCGGTCGCCTTGAGCACATCGGATGCCTCGGAAATCAGCCGCCACAGGCGCTGGACGAAACGATGCGCGCCTTCGACGCCGGCTTCCGACCAGATGACATCACGATCAGGCGGGGAGTCGGAGAGGACGAAGAAGCGGGCGGTATCGGCGCCATAGGAGGCGATGATGTCGTCGGGATCGACGACATTCTTCTTCGACTTCGACATCTTCTCGATCGAGCCGATGGCGATCGGCTCGCCGGTCTCGATCAGGCTTGCCTGCCGCTTCCCGTCGGTTTCCACGATGATGATCTCGGCTGGGGTGACCCATTCGCGCTGGGCACCTTCGCCGCGGCTATAGGTCTCGTGCACGACCATCCCTTGCGTGAACAGGCCCTTGAAGGGCTCGTCGAGGCCGGCATGCCCGGTGGCTTTCATTGCCCGGGTAAAGAACCGCGAATAGAGCAGATGCAGGATCGCGTGCTCGATACCGCCGATATACTGGTCGACGGGCAGCCAATGGTCGACGGCGGTCGGATTGGTCGGCTTGTTCTCCCACGGCGCCGTGAAACGGGCGAAATACCAGGAGGAATCGACGAACGTGTCCATCGTGTCGGTCTCTCGCCGCGCATCCTTGCCGCATTGCGGGCAGGAAACGTGACGCCAGGTGGGATGACGGTCGAGCGGATTGCCTGGTTTGTCGAAGGTTACGTCGTCGGGCAGCTTGACCGGCAGGTCGGCCTTCGGTACCGGAACGACACCGCAATCGTCGCAATGGATGACCGGGATCGGGCAGCCCCAATAGCGCTGGCGGGAAATGCCCCAGTCGCGCAGGCGGAAATTGACCTTGCGCTCCGCCTGCGGTGCATTGCCGATCGACGCCTGTTCCAGGGTCGACGCGACTTTTTCGAACGCCTCTTCGATCGAAAGCCCGTTGAGGAACCGCGAATTGATCATCACGCCGTCGCCGCCATAGGCCTCGTCGCCGATGGTAAAGTTCGCCGCGTCGCCATCCTTCGGCATGACCACGGCGATGACGGGCAGGCCGTATTTGCGGGCGAAGTCGAGGTCGCGCTGGTCGCCGGAGGGGCAACCGAAGATCGCACCGGTGCCATAGTCCATCAGAACGAAATTGGCGACGTAGACCGGCAGCTCCCAGCTCGGATCGAGCGGATGCTTGACCCGGATGCCGGTGTCGATACCCTTCTTCTCGGCTGTTTCCAGCGCCGCGAGCGATGTGCCGGCCCGGCGGGTTTCCTCGCAAAAGGCTTCAATTTCGGCATTGCCGGAGGCTGCTTGGCGCGCCAGCGGGTGATCGGCGGCGATCGCCATGAACGACGCGCCGAAAAGAGTGTCCGGTCGGGTCGTGTAAACTGCGACTTCCGTTTCCTCGCCAGCGCTCGTACCCGGAACGATTTCCCAGCGGATGGTCAGGCCTTCGGAGCGGCCGATCCAATTCTTCTGCATCAGCCGGACCTTTTCCGGCCACTGGTCCAGCGTATCGAGCGAATCGAGCAGGTCCTGGTTGAAATCGGTGATACGGAAGAACCACTGCGTCAATTCGCGCTGTTCGACCAGGGCGCCTGAACGCCAGCCGCGGCCGTCGATCACCTGTTCATTGGCCAGAACCGTGTTATCGACTGGATCCCAGTTGACCTTCGACTGCTTGCGGTAGACGAGGCCCTTCTCCAGGAAATCCAGGAAAAGGTGCTGCTGGTGCTGATAATAGTCGACGTCGCAGGTGGCGAATTCACGAGACCAGTCGAGCGACAGGCCCATGACCTTCAGCTGCGCCTTCATCGAGGCGATGTTCTGGTAGGTCCAGGCTGCAGGATGCACGCCGCGCTCCATCGCCGCGTTTTCCGCCGGCATGCCGAAGGCATCCCAGCCCATCGGATGCAGCACATTGTAACCACGCGCGCGCTTGTAGCGGGCAACCACGTCGCCCATGGCGTAGTTGCGGACGTGGCCCATATGGATTCGGCCCGACGGATAGGGGAACATCTCGAGCACGTAGTATTTTTCACGCGGATCGTCGTTGTCTGTCGTGAAGACGTTCTTCTGGTCCCATTCCTGTTGCCAGCGGGGTTCAGCATCGCGCGGATTGTAACGTTCGGTAGCCATATGATCGATGTTCCGGAAATGTGGGCGAGGGGAAATCGGCCCCTCCGATATTTGGCGTGACCTTCACCATGAAACAAGCGTAGCGTCAAGTTTTGGAAGGCTTTGCGGCAAAAACTTTGAGGCATTTGAACCGCGATAGTGATTGCGGCTTGGCAGCCGCGCTTTGTTTGACTATTGCGCCACAAGAGTTTTCGCGCCTGATTTTTTGATGGAGACGATGGCGATGAGCGTCGAAGAGCGGTTGAACGATGTCCTGAGCCGGATTCGCGATGGCGAAACCGCGGCGAACCGCAAGGCCGGTTCGGTGTCGCTGGTGGCGGTATCCAAGACGTTCGACGCCGAGGCGATCCGTCCTGTGATCGATGCCGGTCAGCGTGTCTTTGGCGAAAACCGGGTGCAGGAGGCGCAAGGCAAGTGGCCGGAGCTGAAAGCGGAAACCCCTGGCATCGAGCTTCATCTGATCGGGCCGCTGCAATCCAACAAGGCTGCGGACGCCGTCGCACTCTTCGACGTCATCGAGACGATTGATCGCGAAAAGATTGCGCGAGCCGTCGCCGCGGAAATCGCGCGGCAGGGCAAGCCGGTTCGTCTCTTTGTTCAGGTCAACACCGGGCTTGAACCGCAGAAAGCCGGCATCGCGCCGGATGATACCGTTTCTTTCGTCACGCTCTGCCGCGAAACGATCGGCATTCCCGTCGAGGGCCTGATGTGCATTCCGCCGGCGGATGAAAATCCCGGCCCGCATTTCGCGCTGCTTGCCAGGCTTGCCGAACGTTGCGGGCTGAAGAAACTCTCCATGGGCATGTCCGGCGATTTCGATGTCGCCGTCCAGTTCGGCGCAACTAGTGTGCGCGTCGGCTCAGCGATTTTCGGTGCGCGCTGACGGGCCGGTCTCTCTAAGGCTTTCGTCTGGCTTCTCTGTGTCCCGGCAATCTCTTAATGTTTGCATCGGAGGCCGGTTCGTCCGGTATGGGAGTGGAGGAGACGGTTATGGCGAGCAGCTATTCCGAAGTCTATGGCGCGTGGAAACGGGATCCGGAAGCCTTCTGGGCGGAGGCGGCACGGGAAATAGATTGGTTCCGGCCGTTTGATCGGGTCTTCGACTCGCAGCAGGGCGTCTATGGCCGCTGGTTTCCCGGCGGCGAGACCAACACCTGCTTCAATTGCCTGGATCGACAGATTGCTTCGGGCCGGGCCGATCAGAACGCCTTGATCTACGACAGTCCGGTCACCGGGACGATCGAGCACTGGACCTATTGCGCGATGCTCGATGAAGTCGTCGCGCTTGCGGCCGTCTATCGTGAACTGGGTATCGACAAGGGCGACCGCATCATCATCTATATGCCGATGATCCCGCAGGCTGTCTTTGCCATGCTGGCTGCCGCCCGTATCGGGGCTGTTCATTCCGTCGTCTTCGGTGGCTTCGCGGCAAGCGAACTCGCCACGCGGATAACCGATAGCGGAGCAAAGCTGGTGGTGTCCGCAAGCTGCGGCATCGAGGCCGGCCGTATCATCGCCTATAAACCACTGCTCGATGCGGCCATCGAGATCAGCCATCACAAGCCGGCTCACTGCCTGGTTTTCCAGCGAGAGATGCTGAAGGCCGATCTGCAGGCCGATCGCGACATTGATTTCGCCTCCGCGGTCGCCTCGACCAGGGAGCGGGGCGTCAATGTTCCCTGTACGCCGGTTCTGGCGACCGACCCGCTCTACATCCTCTATACCTCCGGAACGACCGGCCAGCCGAAAGGGGTCGTGCGCGACAATGGCGGCCACATGGTTGCCCTCAAATGGTCGATGCAGCATTTTTTCGGCATTAAACCCGGAGAGGTTTTCTGGGCAGCCTCCGATATCGGATGGGTCGTCGGTCATTGCTATATCGTTTACGGGCCGCTCCTGAACGGCAGCACGGCAATCCTCTACGAGGGCAAGCCTGTGGGAACGCCGGACGCCGGGGCCTATTGGCGCGTAATCGAGCAGCACGCCGTCGTCACTCTGTTCACGGCGCCGACGGCCTTTCGCGCCATCCGCAAGGAAGATCCGCAGGGTGACTTGATCCGCCATCATGATCTTTCGAAGTTCAGGGCTCTTTTCCTGGCAGGGGAGCGCGCCGATCCGGATACGGTCGCCTGGGCTGAGGCAAAACTCGGCGTTCCCGTCATTGACAACTGGTGGCAAACGGAAACGGGTTGGCCTGTTGCCGGAAACCCGATCGGGCTCGAACTCTTGCCCGTCAAATATGGTTCGGCAGCGGTGCCGCTGCCTGGATACCACGTGCAGGTGCTTGACGACGCCGGCCATCCTGTCGGGGCGGGAACTCTCGGCAATGTGGTGATCAAGCTGCCCTTGCCTCCCGGATGCCTGCCAACATTCTGGCAGGCGGACGAGCGGTTTCGCGAGGCCTGTCTCGCCGAATTTCCCGGTTACTATCGGACGGCGGACGCGGGGTTTATCGACGCGGACGGCTATATCTTCATCATGTCGCGCACCGACGATATCATCAACGTCGCCGGACATCGCCTCTCCACCGGTTCCATGGAAGAAGTCTGCGCCAGTCACGCGGACGTTGCGGAATGCGCGGTGATTGGCATCGCCGATCCCATCAAGGGCCAGGTTCCCGCCGGCTTTCTGGTCATCAATGCCAATGTTTCCCGTGAAACAGGCGAAATCGAGAAGGAAGTCATTGGTCTCGTCCGCGACCGGATCGGACCTGTCGCTGCATTCAAGACGGTGATCTGCGTCAAGCGCCTGCCGAAGACACGCTCGGGAAAAATCCTGCGCGGCACCATGCAGAAGATTGCCGACCGCGAAAGCTGGAAAATGCCGGCGACGATCGACGATCCGGTGGTTCTGGAGGAGATCGCCGCGGCGCTGCAAGCGAGAGGTATCGGTGTATAGCTGCGCGCGAATATTTCTTAGCCGGAGTCATTCTGGCGACGCGTGATAGATGAAAACCAGTCGCGGAATGTGAGCGCAGGTGTACTCGCCGGTTTGGCGGTGACGAGGAAGTAGCCTTCGTCAACAAGCGTTTCGATATCGGAAAGAATGATCAGGTCGCCGCTGTCGATCTCTCGGCGAAAAACCTCGGTCGGGCAGAGCGCGATCCCGTGTCCGGCAATCACGGCGGTTGCCAGCAGGTTGAAATCCTGGAAAATCGACCCGCGCAGCGGCCTGTCCGGCTGCAGGCCTGCCTTCCAGCACCAGTTCAGCCAGCGCTCCGGTGTCTCGTCATGCAGTAGATCGGCGCCGGCAATTTCCTGCGGCGCCTGCGGTCTACCCCGGCGCTCGAGATATCTCGGGCTGGCAACAGGACGATTGGCACGGGAAAACAGCCTTGTGCATTCCCTCCCCTCCCCCTTTTCCTCGCCAAGCGTAATCAGCACGTCGCAATCTGCCTCACGAAAACGCTGCTCGGCCAAGGCATAGACGACACGGACGTTGAGATCCGGATTGGCGCTCAGGAAGCCCGGGAGTGCTGGAATGAGCCATCGCGTCGCGATCGATGCGATGCAGGCAACGGTGAGCTCGCCGGTCGTCTTCATGCGGAAGGCGCGAGCTTCGGCTTCTATGCGCGTCAGCGACACCGAAAGCGTCTGTGCCAGCGCCGCTGCGTCGGGCACCAGGCGCACGCTGCGTTTTTCCCGCAGAAACAGCGGCCGCCCGAACCAGTCTTCCAACAGTCGGATCTGGTGGCTGACCGCTGCATCCGTGACATGCAGTTCGTCGGCAGCGCGTGAAAAGCTGCTGAGGCGGGCGGCCGCTTCAAAGACGCGCAATGCACTGAGCGACGGCAGCATAGTCAAGTTTTCCTCATCAAAACGATGAGAAAGCATCATTTGTCGTGAGAGAAAAAGCAAGTGATACAGGCGATCAGAGACGGATTTGATCCGTCGTTTGATTTAATTGTCAAATTTTCCTTGTAGAAAGGCGCAGCCGATGTTCGTCCGCAATCTGAAGCAGGTCGAGGAAACCCCGCACTTCGTCGAATGGGGAAGTGGCACCAGCCATCGCCTGCTGACCGAGCGTGACGGCATGGGATTCACGGTCTGCCACACCGTCGTGCGTGCCAACACGACCTCGCTGCTCGAATACCGGAATCATCTTGAGGCCTGTTATTGCATCGCCGGCACGGGAGAGGTCGAGGACATGGCCGGCAATGTCTTTCCGATCGTACCGGGCGACATCTATGTGCTCGATAAAAACGACAAGCACTATCTGCGTGGTGGCCAGGATGAAGACCTGATCCTCGTCAGCATCTTCAATCCGCCGCTCAAGGGCACGGAGCGCCATCGGCTGGATGGAAGCGAAGGCTCGGCCTACTGATTTTTGTCTGGCAGCACAGGCACAAAAAAACCCGGATCAGCTGACCCGGGTTTTTTTGTCGGAAACAACGTGATCCGATCAATAACGGTCGTCTTCGTCCTCGTCCTTGCGGTCGGACTTGAGTGCCTTGAGCTTGGAGAATACCGCGTCGGCGTCGATTTCCTTTTCTTCTTCCCGCTCATAGGAGAATGGCAGCTTTTCAGTTTCCTTCGAGGCTTCCAGCGTCGCGCCGAGTTCGGCTGCGGTCGGCAGCGGACGGCCCTTGGAAGCGCGTTCGACTTCGAGGTCCAAATCAATCTGGGTGCAGAGGCCGAGAGTTACCGGGTCCATTGCAGTCAGGTTGGTCGAATTCCAGTGAGTGCGCTCGCGGATCTGCTCGATCGTCGACTTGGTGGTGCCGACGAGACGCGAGATCTGGGCATCCTTCAGTTCCGGATGGTTGCGCACCAGCCAGAGGATGGCGTTCGGACGGTCCTGGCGCTTGGAAACCGGGGTGTAACGCGGGCCTTTGCGCTTCGAGTCCGGGACGCGAACCTTTGGTTCGGAGAGCTTCAGCTTGTGGTTCGGGTTGCCTTCGGCGCGGGCGATTTCGTCGCGCGAGAGCTGGCCGGTTGCAATCGGGTCGAGGCCCTTGATGCCCTGCGCCGATTCACCGTCCGCGATCGCCTTGACTTCCAGCGGGTGCAGCTTGCAGAACGTGGCGATCTGTTCGAACGACAGGGCAGTGTTGTCAACAAGCCATACGGCCGTCGCTTTGGGCATAAGCAGTTGTTGAGCCATGGATATAGTCCTTCTGTCCGTCCGCGCCGGTGTCGCGGGCCGTGGGGTGTAACCACTGAATTTCCGGGAAATTAGCGCCTCTATACCCTCGTCTTCTCAGAAATGCAATTCTTCTTCAGGAAATGACCTTTTGTCTAATGGACGCCGTGTCTTGACCTGATATGTATGGCGCCCGAAGTGGGTGCGCACGGGGAGATGTGCCGCCTCAAATGCCTGCGCAGGGAGGAAATCTTTATGTCAGTGAAAACCTATCCGATCCTGAAACCGGCCAAGCAACGCGCCTTGATCGACAATGCGACCTATCAGAAATGGTACAAACAGAGCGTCGCGGATCCGGAGGCTTTCTGGGGCGAGCACGGCAAGCGTATCGACTGGTTCACGCCCTATACCAAGGTCAAGAACACCTCCTTCGAAGGCAAGGTTTCGATCAAGTGGTTCGAGGATGGCGTCACCAATGTCTCCTACAATTGCATCGACCGCCATCTGGAAAAGCGCGGCGACCAGGTGGCGATCATCTGGGAAGGCGACAATCCCTATGACGACAAGAAGATCACCTATCGCGAACTCTATGAACACGTCTGCCGCCTCGCCAATGTGCTGAAGGCAAACGGCGTCAAAAAGGGCGACCGCGTCACCATCTACATGCCGATGATCCCGGAAGCAGCCTATGCGATGCTTGCCTGCGCCCGCATCGGCGCCGTGCATTCCATCGTTTTCGGCGGTTTTTCGCCGGATGCGCTGGCTGGCCGTATCGTTGACTGCTCCTCCACCTTCGTCATCACCGCCGATGAAGGTCTGCGCGGCGGCAAGCCGATCCCGCTGAAGGCCAACACCGACCAGGCGATCGAGATCGCCAAGCGCGGCGGCGTCGAGGTAAAATCCGTCGTCGTCGTGCGCCGCACGGGCGGCAAGATCGCCTGGTTCGCGGACCGCGACATCTGGTACCATCAGGCCACAGCCGGTGTGAAAGCGGATTGTCCGCCAGCCAAGATGAAGGCGGAAGACCCGCTGTTTATCCTCTATACGTCAGGTTCGACCGGCAAGCCGAAGGGCGTACTGCACACGACGGGCGGCTACCTCGTCTATGCGTCGATGACGCATCAATATGTTTTCGACTATCACGATGGCGATATCTACTGGTGCACCGCCGATGTCGGCTGGGTCACCGGCCATTCCTATATCGTCTACGGCCCGCTCGCCAACGGCGCGACGACGCTGATGTTCGAGGGCGTGCCGACCTATCCGGATGCAGGCCGCCTCTGGGATGTCGTCGACAAGCACAAGGTCAACATCTTCTACACGGCGCCGACGGCCATCCGCGCGCTGATGGGTCAGGGCGATGCCTTCGTCACCCGCTCCTCGCGCAAATCGCTGCGTACGCTCGGTTCCGTCGGCGAGCCGATCAATCCGGAAGCATGGGAATGGTATTATCACGTCGTCGGCGAAGACCGCTGCCCGGTGGTCGATACCTGGTGGCAGACGGAAACCGGCGGCATCCTGATCACGCCGCTGCCGGGCGCCACGGCCCTGAAGCCCGGCTCGGCCACCCGCCCCTTCTTCGGCGTGCAGCCGCAGTTGGTCGACGGCGAAGGCAAGGTGATCGAGGGCGCTGCCGATGGCAATCTCTGCATCACAGACAGCTGGCCTGGCCAGATGCGCACGGTCTATGGCGACCACGAGCGCTTCATCCAGACCTATTTCGCCACCTACAAGGGCAAATACTTCACCGGCGACGGATGCCGGCGCGACGAGGACGGGTATTACTGGATCACCGGCCGCGTCGATGACGTCTTGAACGTCTCCGGCCACCGTATGGGCACGGCCGAGGTCGAATCAGCGCTCGTCAGCCATGATTCGGTGTCGGAAGCCGCCGTCGTGGGCTACCCGCACGATATCAAGGGACAGGGCATCTACAGCTACGTGACGCTGATGGTCGGCCAGCAGGGTTCGGACGAGCTGCGCAAGGAGCTGATCGCCCATGTCCGCAAGGAAATCGGCGCCATCGCCTCGCCTGACAAGATCCAGTTCGCTCCGGGCCTGCCGAAAACCCGCTCCGGCAAGATCATGCGCCGCATCCTGCGCAAGATCGCCGAGGACGATTTCGGCTCGCTGGGCGATACCTCGACGCTCGCCGACCCGGCCGTCGTCGATGACCTGATCGCCAACCGGCAGAACAAGAAATAAGCGTTCCCTCTTCTCCCCGCCGGGGAGAAGGTGGCCCGCAGGGCCGGATGAGGGGGGCCGAAGGCCCTCTTCTACAAGAATCCAATGGCTCCGGCTTCGCCGGCCCCTCATCGCTGGAGAGAAGAGGCAAAATCCCGACCTGATTACCAGAACGACGCGCAACCCTTCGACTTGCGCCCGCCGTCATAGGGCGTGACATAACCTGCCGATAGCATTTCCTGAGCCGGATTCCGGCCGTCCGCAAAGCTGATATCGGCGAGCACCCTGCCGAAATACTTGTCGCCGGAAATATGCAGCAGCTGGATTTCGCGTTGATCGCTGGTGAGGCTTGCGAGCGCCGCTCGCGCCACTTGGCCGGCGTCGCGCGTTGCCGCGCAAGACGATTTCAGCTCCGGCGCATCGATCCCGCGCAGTCGCACATACACTTCCATCGTCTGTTGCGGCCAGGGCTTGGCCGCGACCAGGATTGTGTCGCCATCGATGACGCGGATGATTTCGGCGCTTACCGGGCCAGGAATTTCCACTCGTTTACCGAATTCGGAAGCGAGGACACCGACAGCCAGGAATGGCAGGGCCAAGGCCGCGAGAAGGAATGGAGAGGGGCGAAGCATCATGAATAGGAAAATATACCGGTCTTAATACAAAGACAACAGGAATTATTTGGCGATATTATATTTGACAAACCCAACCTAAAGGCCTACAAAGGTTCAACAAGTTAGGTTTGGATGTTCGCCATGTCGATTTTGAGCAAGGAATATTTTCACAACGAGGCCGCAGCCTTCGCTCATGTGGAAAGTGTTTTGTGGGCTAACGGTCCTACTTGCCCCCATTGCGGCAACTGCGACAAGATCTACACGCTTGAAGGCGTTCGCTCGAAGCCTTCGAAGAAAAGCCCGAACGGCATTGAGCGCCACGGCTTGAAGAAGTGCGCGGCTTGCCGCCAGCAGTTCACGGTTCGCATGGGCACGATCTTTGAAGAAAGCCACATTCCGCTTCACAAGTGGTTGCAGGCCATTCACCTGATCTGCTCCAGCAAGAAGGGTATCAGCTCTAATCAGCTCCACCGCGTTCTAGAGATCACGCTCAAGTCGGCTTGGTTCCTGTCGCACCGTATCCGCGAAGCAATGCGCTCTGGCGAACTGGAGCCCATGGGCGGCAACGGCAAGGTAGTCGAAGCCGACGAAACCTACTTCGGTGACAAGAAGGAAGTCACGAAGCGCACGAAGCACGGCAAGTCCGGTCTTGGCAGCAAGCGTGCAATCGTTTCGCTTGTGGAACGAGGCGGTAAGGTACGGTCTTTCCACGTAGATCGCGCCGACAAGAAGACCGTCACCAACATCGTTTGGGAAAACCTTAACAAGGAAACCACGTTCTACACCGACGAGAGCCGCCTTTATGGTGACGTGCATTCGAAGCTGGAGAACAGCGATTCCGTCAACCACACTTCCGGCGAATACGTTCGCGGCATGGTGCATACAAACACCGTGGAAGGCTACTACAGCATCTTCAAGCGTGGAATGAAGGGCATTTACCAGCATTGCAGCGAGAAGCACCTGCACCGCTATCTGGCTGAGTTTGATTTCCGGTATAACAACCGCGTTGCACTCGGCACAAACGATCAGGAACGCGCCTTCAATGCTCTGGTTGGTGCGAAGGGCAAGCGCCTCACATATGAAGGGCCTAATAAAAGTTAATGACGAGAAATAACGTTTCGAATCCGAAACGTTGACTTGTGCGCAGACTCCGCATGGCTTATATCTATGGAACTCCCGTAGTTCGAAGCCTCTGCCAAGAGTAGAGGACCCGCCCAAAGGCGGTGGCTGAGAAGCCTAGAGCTACGGGACGCGCCTCAATCTTCGATGCCAGATTGTGAATCTTCCGGAGATCAAAGTGTCTCTGGTGACGTTGCGGATGCCCGCCCTTTCCAAGATATAGTCAGATAAATCGCATTTGGCGGCGGATGCTCCCGCTGCTTGCCTATGCCCATTAAGGTGGAATGCGATGGCGCCAATCAAGAGGTCGGTTAGCTGCAGTATTGGCACTTCATGCGATTTCTTGAAGTGCAGCCGTCGATAAGGCCAGTCTCTCCTATCGCCTTTTGCAGCCAGACCTCTGTTGAGGATAAGTCGGAGTTCATCCGGCGATGATTTTGTTTCTCGGCTATCCGGGTACACATGGAATGAACAGTCTCTGTACAAGCGGCCAAACTTCATGAGTAGCTGGTACACTTCTTTGTTGAAGCCCATCTCTCTGGAGCCAGCATTGAAAACAAAATCATTCCGGTTAGCCATCTCGACTACAATGGAGTGAAAATGCACCGGATTTTCGGCCGGCCGGTTCTCAAAGAAAACATCAACCACCCGCCTATAGGCTGGTAATTTCGCAGGCGATATCTTTGACCACTTGAGTTCTGACCCAGGAAGCTCAGGGAGCCTTTCCTCTAGAATCCTGGCGGATAGTGCGCTTGTCTCTGCCGCACGACAGATGATGCCGCCCAGAACCAAAAATCTGTGTTTTGTCTGGCTGCTTTCGTCCACGAAAACGTCGCGAACGGTGGTAATATCGATTTGTGCCATTTCACGGAGCCTAAAATGAACGAAGACGCCAAGCAAAGCCAAGTTGACAAGTTCAAGGAAGCCGCTCGCGAACTGGAGACTGATGATAACGAGGATCGCTTCAATGCGACCCTAGGAAAATTAGCCAAATCGCCGCCGGCACCCCAAGATGGTAAGCCGGCAAAAGGCAGCGAGAAGCCGTTGAAACAAAAATAGGCTTCTCGCTGACAAAGATTACCCGATGCGTGATTGTCTGGTTTTTCGGTCGGTTTCGATGGCCCGCCTTAAGGACGATGATGCCTTTGCTGTAGCAGTGCGGCATTCGCCAAATCCCAAGGAGTTCTCATCTTCCATTCTCTCAATTGAGAGAGCTTCAGATGCAGCCAAAAAGGCGATCTCCTTCAGAGACATTGAATCGCGCAGGCTTCCAACGACATTCCGCTCTGTCTTAAGCTGAGATGCCGTCTTGTCGAATAGGCCTTTGTAGGTCTCGTTGGTACATGCGGCGAAATGTTCGTGCTTCCGCACGCCGCGCTTGTCCAATTCGCCAGTGTAGAGGTTTCTGACGGCTCGTCCTATTGCGCGTTTTGCAGCCCATTCATTAGCCTCTGGAGAGGCCTTCTGAAGAATTTCGTCTGCAAGTGTCGCATCACCAGCGCGGAAGCGCAGCCAGACTTCGCGAGTTTCAATTTCTAGCTTGGGGCTGAGATATCCCGCGTAAGCGGCGGCAAGAACAGGGTGGGCGTAAGTTCCCTCGTTTCCGCGGCCGCGCTTTGCATAAAGCACTGGAATATTTGATGTATTCTCTTTAAGGCGACGATTCGTCACCTTTTTCTGAAGTTCTGCAGCTAGTCGTTTTGAGGGCGGCTTTTTTGTCCATTCTTTCGGCAGCCTAGAGTTTGCCGCCTTTGCCAGAACCCATATGTCGTTCAAGTTCCATCTGCCGAATTCATCTTCGCGGACGGCATGGCCGCGCAGCATTACATTCGAGATATGCTCTTCCAAAGGGGGCTCCTTCCAAACCGAATCAGCGCCCTCCCAAACGCTTCGCAGATAATACTGGAGATTGGACTTGTTTACGAATCTCCTAATCAACCCGGAGGAAGTAATGTCCGTAAAGATTAAGTTTTCCCCCGATAGGGCCACTGTATGCCTTGAGGGTGAAGTGTCGCGCTCTGGAGTTCTTCTAACAGGGTCAGAATCTCATCCCGACAAGAGTCGATACCCGGCACTTCAGCGCCTTTATGCCCTTTTACCGGAAGCTCTAGCCGAGCTAGCCCCCGGCTATATTGAACCTCAAGATTGTACGTCCTGAGTTCGGCGTCATCCGGGTTAGAAATGCCTGCAATTATAACTGTCGGACCCACGCGAATCTCCTTGGTTCAACCTAGAGACTCATAATACCCGATTCTCGCGTGGGTGTGTCAAATATAATATCGCGAATTATTTCCTTAGAAATCGATCGCCCGGCCGTTGATTTCCCAATCGCCGAACCGAACCGGTTCCGCGCCACCGCGTCCGCCCAGTTCCTCCGGTAGCGTTAGAGGCTGCTGCATCTTCCGGCGCTCTTCGGCTTCGGCCAAGGCGCGCTGGGCTGCCGGCGAGAGGGGCTTGCGGGGCTCAACCGGCAAATTGTCGTTGTCGTTTTGCATGCGAGGTCCAAATTTCCGCGAAAATGTTGAAGAATGCGGCTGATATCACCATCATATAGGAACTCTGCGTGCAAACGAAACCCGTGATTCACGTGAAACGTTGGCAAATTTTGGAGATTGACCGATGAACCTCATGCGCACCGCGATGCTCCTGGCCTTTATGACGGCGTTGTTCATGGCGGTCGGTTTTCTCATCGGCGGCAAGGGCGGGATGATGATCGCCCTTATTATCGCTGCCGGCATGAATTTTTTCTCCTATTGGAATTCCGACAGCATGGTACTGCGCATGTATCGGGCCCAGGAGGTCGACGCGCGCAGCGCCCCCGAATATTACGGCATCGTCAGCGACCTAGCGAAAAACGCCGGACTGCCGATGCCGAAGGTCTATGTCATTGACAATCCGCAGCCGAATGCCTTTGCGACAGGACGAAATCCCGAAAATGCCGCCGTTGCCGCCTCCACGGGCCTCCTGAATGCGCTGACCTATGACGAAGTTGCGGGCGTCATGGCGCATGAGCTTGCTCATGTGCAAAATCGCGACACGCTGACCATGACGTTGACGGCAACGCTGGCCGGTGCCATCTCGATGCTCGGCAACTTCGCCTTCTTCTTCGGCGGCAATCGGGAAAACAACAACCCGCTTGGTTTCATCGGCGTGCTGGTGGCGATGATCGTCGCCCCGCTTGCAGCCGCCATCGTGCAGATGGCGATCAGCCGCACGCGCGAATATTCCGCCGACCGGCGCGGTGCCGAAATCTGCGGCAAGCCCTTGGCGCTGGCCTCGGCCCTCGCCAAGATCTCGAATTTCGCGCATCAGGTGCCGAATGCCGAGGCCGAGCGCAATCCGGCCACTGCCCATATGTTCATTATCAATCCGCTGTCCGGCGAACGCATGGACAACCTGTTTTCCACCCATCCGGCAACCGAAAACCGGATCGCCGCACTGCAACAGATGGCGCAGGAGATGTCGGCGGTCTCGACGCCGCCGGTCAGGGCTGATAATCCGGTGCGCAAATCGCGCTCCGTGCCGCCGACAGGCTGGGGTCGCGGTGGTTCCGAACCACCGAAAGGTCCCTGGTCTTGACGTCTGACGAAAACAATACCGCTTCGCATCCGAAACGAAATAGCCGCCCGCCCCGCAACCGTGGGCAAGGCCAGGACAACCCGGCTTTCGAGCGCAGTGACAAGCCGGGCATCAGGGCGCGCCAGGCGGCAGCGAAGATGCTCGCGGCCGTCGTCGATCGGAAAACCTCGCTCGATGGCATGCTGGACGCGGGCAACGGCAATCCCGTCTATCGGGAACTCAACGAGGCGGATCGTGCGCTTGTCCGGGCCATCCTGAACTCTGCGTTGCGGCAATTGCCGCGCATCGAGGCGATGATCGGCTCCCTGTTGCAGAATTCGCTACCGGAAGGCGCCCGGGCACTCGATCATGTTCTTGTCGTTGCCGCCGCGCAGATCCTCTATCTCGATATTCCCGACCACTCTGCGGTTGATCTCGCCGTTGAACAGGCGCAGATCGATCCGCGCAACAGGCGCTTCGCCAGCTTGGTTAACGCTGTGCTGCGCCGTCTTTCGCGCGAAAAACAGGATCTGATCGAGACGATCGGCGAAAAAACCCCCGCAATTCCCGCCTGGTTCCACAAGCGGCTGGTCACCTATTACGGCGCGGACGAGGCCGCGCGCATAGCGGACGCCCTTTTGACCCCTGCGGCCATAGACCTGACCGTCAAATCAGATGCCGCCGGCTGGGCGGAGCGCCTGAACGGCCGCGTCCTGCCGACCGGTTCCGTGCGTCTCGCCGGGTTTTCCGGTGCGGTGCCTTCCCTTGAAGGCTTCGATGATGGCGAATGGTGGGTTCAGGATGCCGCCGCCGCCCTTCCCGCCCGGCTTTTTGGTTCGCTCGCCGGCAAGCGTGTGGTCGATCTCTGTGCCGCGCCGGGCGGAAAAACCGCCCAGCTTGTTCTTGCCGGGGCAGATGTCACCGCACTCGACCAGTCGGCAAGCCGTCTGAAGCGCCTTCAGGGCAATCTCGCCCGTCTCGGGCTGGAGGCGTCGACGCAGGAAATCAACATGGCCGATTTCCGCACCGAAGAACTGTTCGATGCCGCGCTGCTCGATGCTCCCTGCTCCTCGACCGGCACCATCCGGCGACACCCGGATGTCCTGTGGACCAAGGGGCCGGAGGATATCGAGAAGTTGGCCGTGCTGCAGGAAAAGCTGCTGCGTCATGCACTGACCCTGGTAAAGCCCGGCGGCCTCGTCGTCTTTTCCAATTGCTCGCTCGACAAGCGGGAGGGCGAAGAAGTCGCTGAACGCATTCTCGCCGAAGGCAATTGCGAACGGGTGCTGATCCATCCGGCAGATTGGCCGGGCCTTGAGGATGCCATCACCCCGCTCGGCGAATTCCGCACCACACCGGCGATGATCCCGCCGCAGGATGGTTTTTCCGGTGGTCTCGACGGTTTCTATGCCGTTATCCTGCGCCGCAAGGCGTGATGCGCACGTTGTTCCTACAGCATATTCGTTCGTCAACAGGCGGATTTCGCCCGTCAATTGACGCATTGAGCGCGTTTGCCTAAACAATACGGGCGCGATCCATAAAAGTTTAATGACTTTTCAGGCACGATTGGCGTCCTGAGTAGTATCTGGTGCGGACAGCAGTCATTCCGGTTTTTTCGATGCGGCATGAAGCCCGGTCCGGGAGTGGGGAGAGACACGGGCGTCGACGATGCAGATTTCAGACCGCCAAAGGCTTCTCTATCTGTATCTGCGTGAGGGTTGGCGCCGTTTTTCGCGCCGCCTTGCCCTCGGCCGCAATACCGCGTTCCGTTTCACCGGCACTACGCCGGACCGCCTGATCGTCGCCCCGACGGATTTGCGCGCGGTCGATCCCTTCGTCGCACAGGAGATTCTTCAGGGCCGTTTTCCGCTCGCAGGCCGCGTGCTCGAAACGGAGGGCGAATCACCCTTCGAGATGGATCTTCCGTCGCAGGAATTCGCCGTGCGGCTGCATTCCTTCGGTTGGGTCCGTCATATGCGCTCGGTCAAGGAAGAGGAGGCCTTCGCGCAGCTGCGCCATATCGTCAACGACTGGATCGTCACCCATGGCCGCTATATTGGCGGTATCGGCTGGGAGCCGGATATCATCTCCCAGCGTTTGATCGCCTGGCTGTCGCATTCGCCTATCATCCTGCGCAATGCCGAGCATGCCTTCTATCGCCGATTCCTCAAAAGTCTGGCTTTCCAGGTGCGCTACCTGCGCCATGTCGCCGATACCACCTGCGACGGTGAAGCGCGGCTGCGGGCGCGTATCGCCCTTGCCATGGCTTCTGTCGCCATGCCGGCGTCCGAATCGACGATCCGCAAGGCCGCGCGCAATCTTGATCTGGAACTCGACCGGCAGATCCTGCCGGATGGCGGCCATAGCTCACGCAATCCGCGCACCGGCCTGGAACTGCTGATCGATCTGCTGCCGCTTCGCCAGACCTATGTCAATCTCGGCCATGACGTGCCGGCCAAGCTGATACCCTGCATCGACCGGATGTATCCGGCCTTGAGGTTCTTTCGGCATGAGGGGGGAGAACTGGCGCTGTTCAATGGCGCCACCTCGACGCTTGCCAACGAACTTATGGCCGTCCTCCGCTACGACGAGACCGCCGGCGCGCCCTTCAAGGCTCTGCCGCATCTTCAATACGAACGCCTGGCACACAACAATGTCGTTGTCATCATTGATACCGGCAAGCCGCTGTCACCGGAATTGTCGCGAACGGCGCACGCGGGCTGCCTGTCGTTCGAAATGTCGTCCGGTCGGCACCGCTTCGTCATCAATTCCGGATCGCCAAAGTTTGCCGGCGAACGATTCCGCCAGTTGGCACGGCTAACGGCGGCGCATTCGACCGTGACCATCAACGATCGCTCGTCATCGCGCCTGTCGCAGTCGCGGTTTCTTGGCCCGATCATTACCGGCGGCGTCTCGAAAGTCACCGCGCGCCGCGAGGAACGTGCCGGGCAACCGGACGCCGTCATCGCCAGCCATGACGGCTACGTCCAGACCATCGGCCTGATACACGAGCGCGATATCAGCATCAACGGTCAAGGCAACGCGGTGCGCGGCCGCGACCGGTTGTTCCAGCCGGATGGCAAGGAGCCGCCGGAAACCAACACCGCCATTGCCGTTGCCCGGTTTCATATCCACCCTTCGATCAACATCCGCCAGCACAGCCCGCACGAGGTCTATCTGACCGCGCCTGACGGCGAAACCTGGCTGTTCACCTGCCGCGACAGCGAAGTCGCGGTCGAGGAAGACATTTTTTTCGCCGACCCTTCCGGTGTGCGCAAGACCTCGCAACTGACTGTGACCTTCGCGGCCGCATCGCAGCCGGAAATCCAGTGGATTTTTTCGCGCGAAGCGTGACAATCGACCCGGTAAAGCCCTCGTCGCTGTGACTCTGGTTTCTTCACGGGGAAAGCTGTGTTAACGGCAGGCGGACATTTGCCGGAAGCCCCTCCCGATATCCGGCGCCTACCAAGGAGCTTGATGATGGCTGTCGCCTCCAAGAAAATTCCCGCCCCGGATCAGGTCACTGTCCGCACTGCCCTTCTCTCCGTTTCCGACAAGACCGGTATCGTCGACCTCGCGCGCGCCCTTCACCAGAAGGGCATCCACCTGGTTTCGACCGGTGGCACGCACAAGGCGCTTGCCGATGCCGGCCTGCCGGTCACCGATGTGTCCGAGCTCACCGGTTTTCCGGAAGTGATGGATGGCCGGGTCAAGACCCTGCATCCGGGTGTCCATGGCGGTCTTCTGGCGATCCGTGATGATGAAGACCATGTCCAGGCAATGACGACGCACGGCATTACCGGCATCGACCTCGCCGTTATCAATCTCTATCCGTTCGAGGATGTTCGCGCCAAGGGCGGCGATTACCCGACGACGGTGGAAAACATCGATATCGGCGGCCCGGCAATGATCCGTGCCTCGGCCAAGAACCATGCCTATGTCACCGTCGTCACCGACGCCTCCGACTACACTGCACTTCTGACCGAGCTTGGCACGGGGGTTGCGACCTCTTTCGCTTTTCGCCAAAAGATGGCCGCCAAGGCCTATGCCCGCACGGCCGCCTACGACACGGCCATTTCCAGCTGGTTCGCCGAAGTCCTCGACACGCCGATGCCGCTTCACCGCACCATTGGCGGCGTCCTGAAGGAAGAGATGCGTTACGGCGAAAATCCACACCAGAAAGCCGGATTCTACATCACCGGCGAGAACCGCCCGGGCGTTGCGACAGCAACCCTTCTGCAAGGCAAGCAGCTCTCCTACAACAACATCAACGATACCGACGCAGCCTTCGAGCTTGTTGCCGAGTTCTCCGCCGAAAAGTCGCCGGCCGTTGCGATCATCAAGCATGCAAACCCGTGCGGCGTTGCCACCGGCTCGACCCTGCTTGAAGCCTATGAGCGCGCCCTTGCCTGCGATTCCACCTCTGCCTTCGGCGGCATTATCGCGCTCAACCAGGAGCTCGATGGCGCAACGGCCGAAGAAATCGTCAAGCTGTTCACCGAGGTCATCATCGCTCCCTCGGTCAGCGACGCCGCCAAGATCGTCATTGCTGCCAAGCCCAATCTTCGTCTGCTGGTCACCGGTGCCCTGCCCGATCCGCGCGTGCCGGGCCTGACGGCCAAGACCGTTGCCGGCGGCCTGCTGGTGCAGACGCGCGACAACGGCATGGTCGAGGACCTCGAGTTGAAGGTCGTCACCAAGCGTGCGCCGACCGCGCAGGAACTGGAAGACATGAAATTCGCCTTCAAGGTGGCGAAACACGTCAAATCCAACGCCGTTGTCTATGCCAAAGACGGCCAGACCGTCGGCATCGGTGCCGGCCAGATGAGCCGCGTCGATTCCGCTCGCATCGCCGGCCTGAAAGCTGAGGAAGCGGCAAAGGCGCTTGGTCTGCCGGCTCCGCTGACGCAGGGCTCGGCTGTCGCCTCGGAAGCCTTTCTGCCGTTTGCCGACGGTTTGCTGTCGATGATCGCCGCGGGCGCTACCGCTGTCATCCAGCCAGGCGGCTCGATGCGTGATCCGGAAGTCATCGCCGCTGCCGACGAGGCCGGCGTCGCCATGGTGTTTACCGGAATGCGCCATTTCCGGCACTAAAGGCCGCGTGGGTGGTTGCTCGCAGATCGAGGGGCTTATTATGGCATCGCATGCCGGTTTCTCCCACCGTCATGGTCGGGCTTGACCCGACCATTCCACCGTTCCGCAAAATGGATCCCCGGGTCAAGCCCGAGGATGACCCATATCGTAGAACGATAAAAACGGACGCTCTGCTCTTTCTATTCTGCTCTATTCGCCGGATAAGGAGTCTTGATCAGGATGATCAGACCCACGCCCAGAAACACTACCAACGCCATCATTCCGAGGCGTTCCGAGCCGGTGATCAGGGCGACGGTGGCAACAGATGTCGGCGCCAGGAACGTCGTCGCCCGTCCGGACAGGGCGTAGATTCCAAAATAGCGGCCTGCCTCGTCGGCGCTGACGCTGCGCGCCAGGTAAGATCGCGAGGACGCCTGCACTGGGCCGAAGGCGATGCCGACCAAGAGGCCAAAGAGGATATAAGCCTTTTCAGCTGCCGTTCCGAACAGGCCGCCGGCGTCCGTGGTCGGCAACTGTAGCAGGCCGAACAAGGTATAACCCGGGCCGGTCGAGACGATGCCCAGCGTGGCGATCGTCAGGCAGATCAGGCTTGCGGTGACGATGACCTTGGAGCCGAGTTTCGCGTCCAGACGGCTGGCGTAGAGGCAGCCACCAATGGCGACAATGTTGAGAATGATGCCGTAGACGCCAAGCTCCACTGTCTCCCACTCAAACATTTTGGCGGCGAATGCCCCGCCCAAGACCAGAAGGCCGTTTACGCCATCTTGGAAGATCATGCGGGCAATCAGGAAACGCAGGATGCCGGAGCGATGGCGCAATTCGCTGATCGTGTGCCTGAGTTCGGCAATGCCGTTGCGCACCGCAGTCCTCGCAGTCATGGAGGCCTTGTGTGAGTCGGGCGTGAACATGAACATCGGCAGGATGAACAGCAGATACCAGACGGCCGAGATTGGTCCGGTGACGCGGGCGTCGGCGCCGGTTGCTGGGTCGAGGCCGAACAGCGGATCAAGACCGAGAATTGTTTTGCCGGATTCCGGACTGCCCGCCAGCAGGGCGACGACTGCGATCAGCACGATCATGCCGCCGAGATAACCAAGCCCCCAGGCGATATTGGAGATTCGACCGATTTGGTTTTTGCTGACCAGCGTGGGCATCATTGAATCATTGAAAACAATGGAAAATTCAGCCGCGATCGAGGCAAGGATGATGAAGATGAAGGGATAGATCAGCGATGACCCCGGCACTGCATACCAGAGCATCGCCAGGGAAGTGATTTTGATGACGGCGAAAAAGGCGATCCAGGGTTTGCGGGCACCGGTCTGGTCGGCGATCGAGCCCAGAACCGGCGACAGCACGGCGATGACGATGCCGGAAATGGTAAGCGTATAACCCCATATCGCTAAGCCATGGGCCGGATCGTCGGTAAGCCGGGAAACGAAATAAGGACCGAAGATGAAGGTGATGATCACCGTGAAGAACGGCTGGGCCGCCCAGTCGAACAGCATCCAGCCCGCAAGGCCGGCGCGCGATACTTTCGGCTCGTCGCCGGCCCCTGCCGTGATGCTGCTCACCCGATTCTCCACTGCCTGTCTGCCCCGTTCAGGGCAAACAGTGTCACCTTGCCCTGTTCTGCGCAAGATCGCTCAAGAGACCGGCGGCGACGGTGATTTTAGCCAGTGTCGTTTCGCCCTTCTCCGTCAGCTGGGTCAGCTGATCGGTGACTCGGGAAATCCGGCTCGGGTCGCTGTCCCGCCAGGCACCGACCGGGTTGCGTTCGTCCTTCTTGTCGGTGAGCGCTGCGATGGTGATGTCCTTGCGCGCGGTAGCGATGTCGTTGATGCTGCGCGAAAGGGCCATGGCCTCGTATTGCTCGGTTGCCGAAACGCGCTCGGCGGCAGCCAGCAGCCGGGCGATCCGCAGGCTCTGCGTCACGCCGAAATAGCTCTGCGCCGTACGGGCCAGTGTCACGCCGGTATCGGCGGCGATCTGGATGATTTCCGGCACGAAGGTCATGACGGCGAGAGCCGCGATCTCTTCGGCAAGCGCTGCCGGCACGCCGCGTTCGATGAAATAGGCGGCCCGCTGGCTGACTTCGGCCGTCGCGTCCTCCGGAATAGAGCTTTGCAGCGTGGATTTCAGCTTCTGCAAGGCGTCCCGCAACTGCTCGACGGCCTCGCCAAGCGGCGCCTGCATCGCCTTGGTCCTGAGCGTCCGTTCGGTGACGATCGAGAAAATGTGCGCCACTTCCTGGTAGAGCTCGTTCTGCACCGCGCCGCTGATGACGTTGTCGAGTGCGTCGATCTCGCCATAGATACGCCTCAGGTCGTAGCCATCACGTGTCAGCACCGCAGCCTTCACCACGTCGGCCGGCATGAAGCCGGTCTGGTCGATCAGCGTGCTGACGAAGGGAGGTCCACCGCGATTGATGACGTCGTTGGCCAGGACCGTCGCGATGATCTCGCGGCGCAGCCGGTGCTCGTTGATGTCGCTGGCATGCGCCTTGTGCATCTTCGCAGGGAAATAATCCCGCAGCGTCGTTGCCAGATAGGGATCGTCCGGCAGGTCGCTGGCGACGATCTCGTCGAACAGCACGATCTTGGCGTAGGACAGCAGCACGCCGATTTCAGGGCGCGTCAACGCCTTGCCGCTCTGATAGCGTTCGCTCAGCGCCTGGTCGTTCGGCAGCACCTCGACCTTGCGGTTGAGGTGCCCATCCGCTTCCAGCCGGGTCATCAGCCGGGCAAGAGCCGTGCGGTTGCCGGCGCCCAGCATTTCCGTCAGTGAAATCGAGAGCGACTGCTCGTAATTGTTCCTTAGAACCAGTGCCGCCACTTCATCGGTCATCGAGGCCAGCAGCGTGTTGCGCTTGGTTCGCGTCAGCCGGTCGTCGCGCATGGCAGAGGCGAGCGCGATCTTGATATTGACCTCGAAGTCGGAGGAGTTGACGCCGGCCGAGTTGTCGATGGCGTCGGAATTGCAGCGCCCGCCCTTCAGCCCGAAGCCGATGCGGCCGCGCTGTGTGACACCGAGATTGGCGCCCTCGCCGATCACCTTGGCGCCGACCTCGTCGGCCGTGATGCGGATCGGATCGTTGGCGCGGTCGCCGACCTCCGCATCCGTCTCGGTGGCGGCGCGGATATAGGTGCCGATACCGCCGAACCAGAGCAGGTCGACCGGGCTTTTCAGGATCGCCGTCATGATCTCGAACGGCGTCGCCTGGCTTTTCTCAAGACCGATCGCCGCCATCGCCTGCGGCGTCAGCGTCACAGATTTTTCCGTGCGCGGAATGATCATGCCGCCCTTCGACAGCGTGGTCCGGTCGTAGTCCTGCCAGCTGGAACGCGGCAGGTTGAACATGCGCTTGCGCTCGGCAAAGGATTTTTGGATGTCCGGATCAGGATCGATGATGATGTCGCGATGGTCGAAGGCGGCGATCAACCGGATTTTCTCCGACAAAAGCATGCCGTTGCCGAACACGTCGCCCGACATGTCGCCGACGCCGACAACGCTGAACGGTGTCGTCTGGATGTCGATGTCCATCTCGCGGAAATGCCGCTTGACGGTTTCCCAGGCGCCGCGCGCGGTGATGCCCATCTTCTTGTGGTCGTAGCCGGCGGAGCCGCCGGAGGCAAAGGCGTCGTCCAGCCAGAAGCCGGCTTCCTGGGCCAGACCATTGGCCGTATCGGAGAAAGTCGCAGTGCCCTTGTCGGCGGCGACGACGAAATACGGGTCATCACCGTCGATCCGCAGCGTGTCAGCCGGCGGTACGATGTCCTGGCCAACGATGTTGTCGGTGATCGACAGAAGGGTGCGGATATAGGTCTTGTAGGCCTCGGTGCCGGCCTTGAAGATTTCGTCACGCGTGCCGCCAACAGGAAGCTGCTTCGGAAAGAAGCCGCCCTTGGCGCCGACTGGCACGATGACGGCGTTCTTGACCTGCTGTGCCTTGACGAGGCCGAGCACTTCGGTGCGGTAGTCCTGCGAGCGGTCAGACCAGCGCAGTCCACCGCGTGCCACCTTGCCGAAGCGCAAGTGCACGCCCTCGACCTGTGTGCCATAGACGAAGATTTCGCGGAATGGTCGCGGCTCGGGCAGCCCGTCGAGGATCTTCGGATCGAGCTTGAAGGCCAGCATCGCTTTCGGGTTGCCGTCGGTATCGCGCTGGAAATAGTTGGTGCGCAAGGTTGCCTGCACGGCGTTGACGTAGCGGCGCAGGATCTGGTCTTCGTCCAAGCTCGGAACATCGTTCAGTGCCTGTTCGATCGCCGCTCCGATCGCCGTCGTGCGTTTTGTCTTCGGCTTGTCCTCCAGCTTCGGGTCCATCCGGGTGACGAAAAGCTTGAAGATATCCGAAGCGATAGCCGGATACTTGTTGAGCGTATCGGCGAGATAGCCTTGCGAATAGGTAATGCCGGTCTGGCGCAGGTAGCGCGCATAGGCGCGCAACACCGTCACTTCACGGGCGGTCAGGCCGGAGAGCAGGATCAGCCGGTTGAAGCTGTCATCTTCGATCAGGCCGTTCCAGGCAGCAAGATAGGCTTCCTCTAGCATCGGCCCGGTCTTGTCGAGATTGAGCACATGCCCGTCACGATGGACCAGTTCCATGTCGTGGAGAACGACGAGGCGCTCGCCGCCTTCAGCACTCGAGACGGCGATGTCGTGCGTTTGCTCGCTGATAACCCGGAAACCGAGGTTTTCGAGAAGCGGAACGCGGTGCGAGAGCGATACCGGCTCGCCGGCATGGAAGATTTTCAGCTCAAGTGATTCCGGTCCCTTGCCGCGCTTCTGGTAGAAAGCGATGCGGATCGGATCGGTCGGAGAGCAGGCGGCAATATCGGCGAGGTCGGCATGGGCTTCGGCCGGCGTGAACGCCGCCTGATAGGCTTCGTTGACGGAAATCGAGACGCCGTCATGACGGGCGAGCAGGTTGAACCGGTCGATCCAGCGGGTAACGATATCGCGGACGGCTTCTTCGAGCTTGGTTTGCGGCACACGCGGCGTCTTGCCAGCCGAGCGGCCGATGATGAAGTGGACGCGGGCGAGGCCGCCTTCCGGAAAGGCGGGATAGTAGGCGGAGACGCGGCCGTCGTAGACGGTTTTCAGATAGGTGCCGATCTTCTCGCGCACGTCGGAATCATATTGTTCGCGCGGTACGTAGACGATGACGGAGACGAAACGATCAAAATGGTCGATGCGGGGCAGAACCCGGATTCGTGGCCGGTCTGCCAGCTCGTTGATCTGCTCGCAGAAGCTCGCCAGAAGGCCCACATCGATCTGGAACAGGTCGTCGCGGGGATAGGATTCCAGCGTATTGGCCAGCATCTTGCCGGAATGGCTCTGCGGATCGAAGCCGAAATGATCGACGATCTTCTCGACCTTGAAGCGCAGCAGCGGAATTTCTGCCGCCGGTCGCGTATAGGCGCTCGAAGTGAACAGGCCGACGATGCGCAGCTCGCCGGTGACATTGCCGGCCTCGTCGAACCGCTTGACGCCGACATAGTCCATGTAGGCGCGGCGATGGACGACGGATTTGACATTGGCTTTGGTGACGATCAGGAAATCCGGACCGTTGAGAAAGGCAAGGATTTCCGGCGTCGTGAGCACGGCGTCCTTGCCCTGGCGCAGGACGCGGACATCGGGATTGGAAAGAATACCGAGCCCACGGCCCTCGCCACGCTCGACCACGGCATTCTCGCCTTTGCCGGAATAGGTGTATTCGCGCATGCCGAGGAAGGTGAAATTGTTGGCGCGCAGCCAGCGCAGGAAGGCGAGGGCCTCGTCGCGGTCGCCTTTCTTGCGGCTCGGCGCGTGGTTTTCCAGCTCGTTCATTGCCTGGTCGAGCAGCACTGTCATCTGGCTCCAGTCGCCAACGGCCTGATGAACCTGCGACAGGACGTTGCCAACCCGGTTCTTCAGGTCTTCCGCTTCCGCTGATGTCAGCTTGGAGAGATGAATCTGGATATGGCTGATCCGGGTCGCGGGGTCGCTCTTTTCCTCGGGGTCAAAGATCTTAGCCGGCTTGCCGGGTTCGAGAACCAGAATGGGGTGCACAGCGAGATGAATGTCGCGATGCGTGCTTGTCACCTCACCCATGATCGAATCGTACAGAAACGGCATGTTGCGATCGGTCACGGACAGGATCGAAACGTCGGTTTCATTCGGTGCAATGCCATCGACTGATTCGACCGTGATCACCGGCCGGTTGCCTTCGCTGATTTCCTTCAGCGCGTGGGCGGCAGTGAGCGCCAGCATTTCCGGCGTATATTCATCGAGATCGTCATGGCTTGCGCGGCGGAAAAGGATCTCAGGAGAGATCATTTTTAACCCGAGCGTCTTGCCGGCTTCCGTTACCGCTTCAAAATGCCGGTCTTTTTTTGGATTGTATTTGGTGCCCATGACTGTTTCTCCCCGCAATCACCAATCTCGCCGAACCTAACAGAAGAATGGCCGTTTGCGATTGTTTTTGTGGTCATTTTTCGGTCAGATTGATCAAAATCGGAATGGTTTCATGAAATTTTCGGCAAGAATTCGCTGATTTTGGAATTAAATCGGTTGTATCCGCATATTCGGCCCTGCTTATCGACCAGGTGATAAAACACACTTTTTCATGTTTTGGCAGCCACAGTTGACAGCGGCATGACTGTCGGGCGATCTGGGGTGTCGAAACAGCGGAAAACGCCCATGTCCGAGCCTGCCCCCGGCGCCGTCATCGTCATTTCTAGTCATGTGATTCGCGGGTCCGTGGGCAATCGCGCCGCGGTCTTTGCCCTTGAGACGCTGGGCTATCCGGTCTGGGCCGTGCCGACGGTCATCCTGCCCTGGCATCCGGGCCACGGTCCCTCGACGCGGGTGACGGTCAGCGAAGATGATTTCAATAGCCTCATCGACGATCTCATTCGTGCGCCATGGACAGGCGAAGTCCGCGCCGTTCTCTCCGGCTATCTCGGTGCCGCCCATCAGGCGGAAGGTGTTGCGCGGCTGGTCGAGGCCCTGCGGGAGAAAAATCCGGATCTGTTCTATGCCTGCGATCCGGTGATGGGCGATGTCGGCGGTCTCTATGTGCCGGAGGCGACGGCGGTCGCGATGCGCGACAGGCTTTTGCCGCTTGCCTCGCTTGCCACGCCCAACCGGTTCGAACTGTCCTGGCTCTGCGGCGCCGAGCTTGACACTAACGCCGCCATTCTCGAAGCAGCACTATCGCTCGGACCGTCGCGCATGCTCGTCACATCGGCGATCCCGATGATGCACGGCAGCACCGGCAATCTCTATCTCTCCGGCAATCACGCGCTTCTCGCCGAGCACCGGCTGATCGACAATCCACCCAACGGAACCGGCGATCTTCTGGCGGCGTTGTTTGTCGCGCGGCTTCTGGAAGGGCTGAACGAGGAGCGCGCTTTACAACTGGCAACGGCCAGCGTCTTCGAGGTCATCGCCCGCACGGGCAAGCGCGGTGCCGACGAACTGACGCTGGAACGCGATGCCTCCAGCCTTGCCACGCCGATGGCCATGGTCCAGATGCGCCGGTTGATGCATCCAAGCCAGAAACGACGCTCTTAGTGTTGCAGCGCACATCTCTCTTGCCAGCCCCTGCCCTGACCGAATAAACCGGTTCCACCCAACGCGAAATGATACGGAGATTTCACGGATGTCACCGGCGGCGCGGGCCGCCGGAAATTTGCATGTGCGCGGCGCACAAAGGCTGTGTTCCTTGGGCAACAAGCGTGCAATGTACATCTTCATTGTCTTAAATAGTCGGAGTGATCGAGCACCATGCAGCGTTTTCCGGACCATCTGCTGAACGGCTACAACAACTTCATGAGCGGCCGCTTCAACGAGCAGCAACAGCGCTACAAGGCCTTAGCCGAGACCGGGCAGCAGCCGCAGACCCTCGTCATTGCCTGTTGTGACAGCCGCGCCGCGCCGGAGACGATCTTCGACAGTGGTCCGGGAGAGCTTTTTGTCGTTCGCAACGTCGCCAACATGATGCCGCCTTACGAACCTGACGGACATTATCATTCGACGTCAGCCGCGCTTGAGTTCGCCGTCCAGGTGCTGAAGGTGCGCGATATCGTCGTCATGGGCCACGGCCGTTGCGGTGGCATCAAGGCGGCGCTCGATCTCGATGCCGAGCCGCTATCGCCCGGCGATTTCATCGGCCGCTGGATGCACCTCCTGAAACCCGCCGCCGAGCAGATCCAGAGCAACGACATCATGACCGCTGCCGAGCGTCAGCGGGCGCTGGAGCGCGTCTCGATTCGCAACTCCATTGCCAATCTGCGTACGTTCCCTTGTGTCGATATCCTCGAAAAGCGCGGCAAGCTGCAGCTGCACGGTGCTTGGTTCGACATTTCGACAGGGGAACTTTGGGTGATGGACCCCAAGACCGGCGATTTCGTCCGGCCGGGCATGTGATTTTCCGGGGTGTTAGGGGCTCATTGGCGATTGGCCGGGTAATTGGGCGATTAGCCGCGAACTTCGAAGCCATCGCTCGAAGCCGGCTTTGTTCCCCAGCGCCTCCCCACACTCCGTCATCCTCGGGCTTGACCCGAGGATCTGATCACGTCGTACATCACTCGCGGTGAAAGGCCCACAACGAACCTTCGCCGCTGATGGATCCTCGGGTCAAGCCCGAGGATGACGGGAGTATGAGGCTGCGTCCTTACCGGCAGCGAATCTCCCTCTCATCAAAACACAAAAATCCGCAGCCCGGTTTCCCAAGCTGCGGATGAAATCATCCCGATAATACGACCCTATCAGCCCCCGTCGATTTCCGCGCCGATGATGGCGATGGCCTGCTGATAGACGCTGGCGGCGTTCCAGCCCTGGATCGCGCCGAAATTGCCCTCGCCCGGCTGATAGCCGCCGCCGGCGCTCCAGCCATGGCCGCGCAGGAAGTTGGCGGTCGAGGCGAGCGCATCGGCCTTCGAGCGGACCATGTCGATATGGCCGCTGCCGTCGCCATCGACGCCGAAATTCAGCACGTTGGCTGGCAGGAATTGCGTCTGGCCGATCTCGCCATGGGCCGCGCCGCGTGCATCCGGGCTCAGGTCGCCGCGCTGGACGAGATTGAGCGCCGCGTAGAGCTGATTGGTGAAATAGTCGGAGCGGCGGCAGTCAAAGGCGAGCGTCGAAACGGCCGACAGGGTGTGTTCCTTGCCCATGAAGCCACCGAAACCGGTCTCCATGCCCCAGATCGCGATGATCGGGCCGGCCGGCACGCCGTAGCGGCTTTCGATGGAGTTGAAGAGGGCGGCGTTCTGCGCCTTCATCTTCTTGCCGCGCGAAATGATCGCCTGGCCGCCGCGCTTCTGCATGAACTGGCTCAGCGACAGCTTGAAGCTCTTCTGGCCGCGATCGGCGCGGATCGTCGCCTTGTTGTAGTTGACGTTGGCGAAGGCCTTGTTGAGCACGGACGGGCTGATGCCACGGCCTGCGGCCTCGCCCTTGAAGTCCTCGACCCAGGCTTCAAAGCCTGCGGCGGTGTTGCCGCATTGTGCTGCCGATGCGACGGAAGGCAAAATAGCCGCCGCCACGATTGCCGTTATACCTGCCAGTACGCACTTTGCCTTGTGCATGAAAAACCCCGTGATCGTCCGAATCCAAAATAGTTGTCCGCAAAATGCCAGCCTTTGCGGGTTCTGTCACGACGTTACCACAGCATTCGGGAGACGTGTTTCACGTGAATCCTCCCAAATGAAGTGCAATATCGTCGCAGATCGTTCTTATGAAGAAGCCCCGCATACCGTTCAACGGGCCATGCGAGGCTTTTATTGTCTAAAACTTTATATTTCCTGATCAGGCAGCCTGCTTCTTCGCCTTGATCAGGCCGCGATTGACGAGAAGCTCGGCAATCTGGATGGCGTTGAGGGCGGCACCCTTGCGCAGGTTGTCCGAAACGACCCAGATGTTGAGGCCGTTCTCGACGGTCGCATCTTCGCGGATACGGGAAATATAGGTCGCATCTTCGCCTGCCGACTCGTAAGGCGTGATGTAGCCGCCGTTCTCATGCTTGTCGATGACGAGGCAACCCGGTGCTTCGCGCAGGATATCGCGGGCCTGATCGGCGGAAATCTCGTTTTCGAATTCGATGTTGATCGCTTCCGAATGGCCGATGAACACCGGAACGCGCACGGCCGTGCAGGTCAGCTTGATCTTCGGATCGAGGATCTTCTTGGTTTCGGCCATCACCTTCCATTCTTCCTTCGTGTAGCCGTCTTCCATGAACACATCGATGTGCGGGATGACGTTGAAGGCGATGCGCTTGGTGAACTTCTTGCTCTCGATCGGATCGGCGACGAAGACGGCGCGGGTCTGGTTGAACAGCTCGTCCATACCGTCCTTGCCGGCGCCGGACACCGACTGGTAGGTCGCAACGACGACGCGCTTGATCTTGGCGAAGTCATGCAGCGGTTTCAGCGCCACGACGAGCTGAGCGGTCGAGCAATTCGGGTTGGCAATGATGTTGCGCTTGGTAAACTGGGTGATAGCGTCGGGGTTTACTTCCGGAACCACCAGAGGCACGTCCTGATCGTAGCGCCAGGCGGACGAGTTATCGATGACCACGCAGCCTTGCGCGCCGATCTTCGGCGACCACTTCAAGGACACGGCGCCGCCGGCCGACATCAGGCAAATGTCGGTGTCGGAGAAATCGTAATTCTCGAGGTTCTTCACCTTCAGCGTCTTGTCGCCGAAGGAGACTTCGGTGCCCTGGGAGCGGGCCGAAGCCAGCGCCACGACTTCATCGACCGGAAAGCCGCGTTCGGAAAGGATGTTCAGCATTTCGCGTCCGACATTTCCGGTCGCGCCTGCGATGGCAATCTTGAAACCCATTGTCTTTGCTCTCTTTCTGTCTCTCCGCGGGCTTTGGGGAGAAACCCGCCGGCCAAGGGCGCGGGCTTCATGTCCCCGGCCTAACCGGGGAGAGAGCGGTGGGCCAGAGACGTCAGACGGTTTTCGTCGTCGTTTTGGCCGTTGTTTTGGAAAAAATCGAGAAAGAACGAACCCGCCCGGCAGCGAATGCCGGGGCGATCAGCGCAGCGATGGAATAACCAAAACGGTGCATGGCGTGGTTCCTTTTCCGCTGCTGCTCATACGCGGTTTTCGCGCGGAGTCAACAGCAAGCTGGAGAACACGACCTTCTAAGGTCGGGTGCGGTTCAATCAAAACGTCACCAAACTGTCACGCCGCTGTCATCGCGGGTGACTATTGCGGGCCAATCATCTTCGAAAGCAGCAAAAGGGGGTTTCACATGCGTATGCTTCTGTCGGCTCTTGCAGCCACGACGATCCTTGCCGGTGCCGCGCAGGCCACCACCGTGTATCCGCTTGATCGCGCTACCATTCTTGCCGGTTCGCCCTTTGATTTCAAGGTCGAGTTCAAGGCCGTCGTCAAGCCGGAAGACGTGAAGATCACGGTCAACGGTCAGGATTACAAGACGGTTCTGGGCAAGGAAGCCGAGTTCGTCGCCGAAGAAAAAGGCAAGGAAGACAAGGTTCTCGGTTCGGCGCTGATCGCCCGCGGCCTCTCCATCCCGGCTGAAGGCGCCTACAAGATCGAGGTGACTGCCGGTTCAGAATCAAAGACGGTCACCTGGGACGTCTACAACACGAGCAGCACGCCTAAGGCGAAGAACATCATCTTCATCCTCGGCGACGGCCTTTCGGTTGCCCATCGCACCGGCGCTCGCATCATGTCGAAGGGCATGACCGAGGGCAAGGCCAACGGGCGCCTCAACATGGATGACCTCGAGCACATGGCTTTTGTCGGCACGTCCTCGACCGAGGCGATCGCTACCGATAGCGCCAACACGATGTCCGCCTACATGACCGGTCACAAGACCGCCGTCAACGCGCTCGGCGTTTATGGCGACCGCACGCCCGACAGCCTTGACGACCCGAAGGTCGAAACGATCGCAGAAGCGATCCGCCGCCAGACCAAAAAGTCCATCGGCATCGTGTCGACAGCCGAAATCGAAGATGCGACGCCGGCTGCTGTCGTTGCCCATACGCGCAAGCGCGCCGACAAGGAACAGATCGTCGGCATGATGCTCGACGTCAAGCCGGATGTCATCCTCGGCGGCGGTTCCGCCTACTTCCTCGGCAAGGAAACGCCCGGTTCCAAGCGCAAGGACGACAAGGATTACATCAAGCTCTACAAGGAAGCCGGCTATACGCTCGCGACCGACAAGACCGAGCTGCAGACGGCAACCGGCACCAACACCGGCAAGATCCTCGGCCTGTTCCACACCGGCAACATGGACGTGACGCTTGACCGCGAGTTCCTGAAGAAGGGCACTGTCGAAAAGTTTCCGAACCAGCCGGGCCTGGTGGAGATGACCAAGGTCGCTCTTGGCGAGTTGTCCAAAAATCAGGAAGGTTTCTTCCTGATGGTCGAAGGCGCCTCGATCGACAAGATGTCGCATCCGCTCGATTGGGATCGTGCGCTCGTCGAAACCATCGAACTCGACCAGGCGGTCGGCGTTGCCCGCGAATTTGCCAAGAGCCACCCGGATACGCTGATCGTCGTTACCGGCGACCATACGCACGGCGTTTCGATCATCGGCACCGTCGATGATGAAAAGCCGGGCACGGAGATGCGCGAAAAGGTCGGCACCTATGCCGAAGCCGGCTTCCCGAACTATACGGATGAAAACAAGGACGGCTATCCGGACAAGATCGACGTCAGCCGCCGCCTGTTCCTGGCTGCCACCAACGGCCCGGATCACTACGAAACCTTCCGCCCGAAGCTTGATGGCCCGTTCGTTCCGGCCATCCAGAACGAGAAGAAGGAATATGTCGCCAACGAAGCGTACAAGGATGTACCCGGCGCAGTATTCGTCCAGGGCAATATTCCGAAGACCGGCGATAGCGCCGTCCACGCCGTAGACGATGTCGTGCTGCAGTCCACGGGTCCGGGCTCCGAAGGCTTCAAGGGCTATATGGAAGAAAGCGATATCTACCGCGTTCTGGCAGATACCTTTGCTCTCGGCACCACGCAGACGAACTGATCTTGTGAGACAATACCGGCGGGCTGCTTGCAGCCCGCCGGATTCCGTTTCGCCATTGCCGGATGGCATGACCGCAGGAGCGTGTTCGATGCCCCTTTCCCGACCGAAGACCACGCGCCGCGACGTGCTGTCACTGATCGCAGCGCTGCCATTCGCGCTTTGTACGCGCCCGTCTGCCGCCGCCGTATCAACGCTGGCGTTCGGCGAGCTCTACAGCAAGTTCGGCGTTCTCGGGTTCGAGTTTTCCGAGAAGGTGAAGACGCTTTCGGGGCAGGACGTTTCGATCCGCGGCTTCATGGCACCACCGCTCAGGGCCGAGGCGGCTTTTTTCGTGCTCACCGAAATCCCCATGTCGATCTGCCCGTTCTGCTCCACCGATGCCGATTGGCCCGACAATATCGTCGTCGTCTATCTCGATGAGAAGCAGACCTTCGTTCAGCCGTCGCAAGCGGTCGAGGCGCAGGGCGTTCTGGAATTCGGTTCCTGGACCGATCCGGAAACCGGCTTCGTCAGCCTGCTGCGCTTGCGCGCCGCGCAGTATGCGGCGGTCTAGGGCTCCGATGCTGTCGCTCGATCTCAAAAATATCTCCGTTTCCTATCCGGGTTTGTCCGCACCGGTACTCGATATTCCCAGCCTTTCCATTGCCGCGGGCAGCCGGGTCGCGGTCACCGGCGCGTCCGGGTCCGGCAAAAGCACGCTGATCAATATCGTCACCGGGCTGGAGCGCGTCCGGACGGGGTCGATCCGCTGGGATAAAACCGATATCGTACCACTGTCGGAGCGCAGCCGGGATCGTTGGCGCGGCACGCATGTCGGCCTCGTCATGCAGGATTTCCATCTGTTCCCCGGCCTCAGTGCCATCGACAACATCCTGCTTCCTGCCCGCCTGTCACGCGCCGTCCAATCGGGCGACAAGGACCGGGCAATGATGCTGCTGAATGCCGTCGGACTTTCCCGTGCGGAACAGAAGATCGAGACCATGTCGCGCGGCGAGATGCAGCGCGTGGCGATCGCGCGGGCGCTGCTGCGCAAGCCGGGCGTTCTGGTCGCCGACGAACCGACGGCCAGCCTCGACAGCGACAGCGGCGATGCCGTCGCCCGCCTGCTGATCGATCTTTCCGTCAGCAACGACAGCACGCTGATCGTCGTTTCGCATGATCCCCGGCTGACCGGCCGTCTCGATCGCTGCATCACCCTCGTCGCCGGCAGGGTGAGTTCCGATGTCCTGCGCCGGGAGAAGGCGGCATGACGCTCTTCATCCTCGCCGATCTTCGCCGTCTCTGGGCCGGTTCGCTCGTCATTGTGCTGTTGATCGCGTTTGCGACAGCGCTTGGCGTGGCGGTGACGCTGCAGGAACGGGCGCTACGGCTTGGCAGTGCCCGGGCCGCCGACAAGTTCGATCTCGTCATCGGGGCACCGGGCAGCGAGACCCAGTTACTATTGTCTTCCGTGTTCCTGCAGCCCTCACCGCTGCCGCTGATGCCGGGCGACGTCCTGTCCAAGCTTTCCGCCGATCCGCGCGTATCCTGGGCGGCACCGGTCGGCTTCGGCGATTCCTTCTCCGGCTATCCGATAGTCGGCACCTCCTCGGTGCTCGCCGGTACCCTCTCCGCCCTCACCGAAGGTCAGGTGTTCTCCAGGGCGGGCGAAGCCGTCATCGGTGCCGCCGTCAAATTGCCGCTCGGCTACGAGGTGAAACCCACCCATGGGTTTGCCGAACTCGGCGGCGAAACTCATACCGAACTCGCTTACCGCATCACCGGTCGGATGGCACCAACCGGCACGTCCTGGGACCGGGCGATCCTTGTACCAATCCAGTCGGTCTGGAGCCTGCACGGAATGGGCGCGCATGAGCATGAGGAAGAAGAGCACGCGCAGGACGGCGCCCATCAGGGAGAGCACACCGAAGGTGCGGCGCCCGGACATGATGATGGCGACGATCACGAACATGCCCATATAGATCCCACCGCTCCTCTTGATGAAGCCTGGACCGCCGCTTCGCCCGGACTTCCGGCCATTCTGGTCAAGCCGAAAACCATCGCCGACGCCTACAAGCTGCGGCAGGATTATCGCGGCAACGGCACGCTCGCGGTCTTTCCAGGTGAGGTGCTGACCAATCTCTATGCAACGCTCGGCGATGCCAAGCGTGTACTGTCGGCCGTTGCCATCGGCGCGCAGGTTCTGGTCGCCGCCGCCGTGCTTTTGGTCACCGTCATTCATATAGGCCAACGCCGCCGCCAGATCGGCGCGCTACGGGCCTTCGGTGCGCCGCAAACCGCTGTGCTGCTGATCGTCTGGCTCGAGCTTTTCCTGTTGGTCGCCGTGGGCATCCTCCTGGGTTTTGTCATAGGCTATGGTGCGGCACGGATCCTTTCGGGGTTGTTTTCGGGTGAAAGCGGCGTTCTCCTGCCGGTCGGTTTTGCGCGCGAGGATCTGGCAAGTGCTCTCGCAATCACGCTTTTTGCCGCGGGCCTGGCGCTCGTCCCGGCCCTTCTCGCTTACCGCCAGTCGCCTGCAGCGGCACTGCGGGCCTGAGCCCTGTCAGACGGCATTCGACTAAAGTCATAATCCCAAAGCCTCTCTGCCGCCTCAGGGTGTTTTCTGCCATTTTGTTCTCATGGCGCATTCCGCTTCGGAATCAGGGAGGATTCGGAGGCGAATGGGGATGCGCGCAAGCCGTTTTTGAGTGGAGGACAAACGCAATGGCAAATGTCGCAGCAGTGGGCGGTGCAAAGGCCGGCCCCATGACCGCGGAGCAGAAGAAGGTGATTTTCGCCTCTTCGCTCGGCACGATCTTCGAGTGGTACGATTTCTATCTCTACGGTTCGCTGGCCGTCTATATCGGCGCGACCTTCTTTTCCCAATATCCTGAAACCACCCGCAACATCTTCGCCCTGCTTGCCTTTGCCGCAGGCTTCCTCGTGCGTCCGTTCGGCGCGCTGGTGTTCGGGCGTCTCGGTGATCTCGTCGGCCGCAAATACACCTTCCTCGTCACCATCGTGATCATGGGTCTGTCGACCTTTCTCGTCGGCATCCTGCCCGGCGCCGCGTCCATCGGTATCGCCGCTCCGATTCTTCTGATCGCGCTGCGCATGCTGCAAGGCCTGGCGCTTGGCGGCGAATATGGCGGTGCCGCGACCTATGTCGCCGAACATGCGCCGCAGGGAAAACGCGGTTATTTCACCTCGTGGATCCAGACGACGGCGACGCTCGGGCTGTTCCTGTCGCTGGTGGTCATCGTCACCGTGCAGATGCTTCTCGGCAAGGAAGCCTTCGCAGCGTGGGGCTGGCGCATTCCATTCCTGCTCTCCTGCATCCTGCTCGGCGTCTCCGTCTGGATTCGTCTGAAGATGAACGAATCGCCTGCCTTCAAGAAGATGAAGGAAGAGGGCAAAGGCTCCAAGGCACCGCTGACGGAAGCCTTCGGCCAGTGGAGAAACGCCAAGATCGCGCTTCTCGCCCTGTTCGGCGCCGTCGTCGGCCAGGCCGTCGTCTGGTATTCCGGCCAGTTCTACGCTCTGTTCTTCCTGCAGAACATCCTGAAAGTGGACGGCCAGTCGGCAAACATCATGGTCGCCTGCTCGCTGCTCATCGGCACCGGCTTCTTCGTCTTCTTCGGCTGGCTCTCCGACAAGATCGGCCGCAAGCCGATCATCATGGCTGGCCTGCTGCTTGCCATGGTCACCTACTTCCCGCTGTTCAAGGCGCTCACCTGGGCCGGCAATCCGGCGCTGGCCGAAGCACAGCAGACCATCCGGGCGACCGTCACCGCCGCTCCCGGCGACTGCAAGTTCCAGTTCAACCCGACAGGCACGGCAAAGTTCACGACATCCTGCGATATCGCAACCTCGTTCCTGACGCGCAACTCGGTGCCGTATGACGTCGTTCCCGGCGCCGCCGGCTCGGCTGCAACGGTCAAGATCGGCGAAGCAACGATCACCGGCTACGACGCGATTGCCGCTGGCGACAAGGCCAAGGCAACGGGTGCCGCCTTCGAAAAGCAGATCAACATGGCGCTCCATGACAGCGGCTATCCGCTCGTTCGTGGCGCTGCGAAGGTTCCGGAAAGCAAGCTGGACGGCTTCGTTGCCGCCAATCCGGAACTGGCGCTCGATGCCACGGCCGTTCGCGGTGGCGACAAGGCAAGCATGACTGGCGAACAACTGGTCGCAGCCAAGCTGCTGACGGCCGAAGAAGCCGCCGGCGTCACCGAAATGCCGGTCTATACGATCGACAAGGGCGGTGCCTTTACCATGGTTGCCGATCCGGCGCGGGTCAACTGGATCACCATCATCGCCGTGCTCACCGTGCTCGTCATCTATGTGACGATGGTCTACGGCCCGATCGCAGCGCTGCTGGTCGAACTCTTCCCGACCCGCATCCGCTACACCGGCATGTCCCTGCCCTACCACATCGGCAACGGCTGGTTCGGCGGCCTCTTGCCGGCAACCGCCTTCGCAATGAGCGCTGCGCAGGGCGATATCTACTACGGCCTCTGGTACCCGATCGTGTTTGCCGGCATCACCCTGGTGATCGGCATGCTGTTCCTGCCCGAGACCAAGGATCGCGATATCCACGCGATGGAATAGTCCGCGGTCTCTCCCGCAAACTGAGCCCGGCACTTTCCCTGGTGCCGGGTTTTTTCATGCCCGATCGGTGGACAATGTTCCGGCGGCTTGCAGTTCTCGGGTAACCGGCGGATATCGCATTTCCGGCCAGCCGGCGCCATTGATGGTGAAGAGAATGCCGTAGCGGGCGAATTGAGTGGCGACGGCGAGCGCGAACCAGGCGCCGAGCGCCAGGCCGGCGATGACGTCGCTCGGATAGTGGGCACCAATGATCACCCGTGCCAGCCCGATCCAGATACCGGCGATCAGCAGCGGTAGGCGCAGCTGCGGCGCCAGAAATCCCAAGGCGACGAAAAGAGCAGCTGCGGTCGTGGCATGGCCGGATGGGAAGCTTTCATAGGCGGCGCTGTTGGCAAACGGCGAAAAGCTGATGATCCCTTGCTCCTCGAAGAATTGCGGCCGAGCCCGCCCGATCACCCGTTTCAGGACATTGGCCGTCAAGCCGGACAGGGCGATCGTGACGAAGACATAGGCTGCCGCTGCGGTCAGCAACCGGGCCGCCTCAGGTGCCTTGCCCGCTGCGCTTTGCTTCAACGTGGCGAGACCCGCAAAAAATACATAACCGGCAATGAGCAGGATCCAGCCGGATTTGCCGACATGGGTGAAGGTTCGCCCGAAATCAATCGTCAGCGCCGGAAAACGGCCGGCGGACGCTGCAACGCAGGTGTCGAACAGCGCAAAAGCAATGAAGATGAGGTTGAGACAGCAGAAATGATAGAGCGGGCTGACAAGCGCCTGGCACCGGCTTTCCGGTGATCGCGGCTTAACCCCGCAAGCCGCGAGCAATGTGTCCATCATCCTGATCCGCGCCCCGTCCGCCGCCTCTGGCTTGCCGCAGCACAGGGTCTAATTTAGCTGTGTTACAGCCAGATCACGCCGGTTTGACAGATATGCAAAAGGGATTGCTGTTGCGGGCGGGCTACACCTTTGTTCGAGGCCAGCCGGCGTCATCCAGCCGGAACAGCCAGTTCTGCCGGGCAAAGAAGAATGCCGTCATCAGCGCCGTCCAAAGACCCACCAGAAGGCCGGCCGCCACGTCACTGGGATAATGCGCGCCAACGACCACCCGGGTGATGCCGATTGTCAGCGCGCCGAGCGCAAAGACGATCCTCAGCCGCGGCGCCAGCATCGCAAAGGCGCCGAAGAACGACCCGACCGCGGCCGAATGGCCGGAGGGAAAGCTCTCGAACAACCATTCATTGGCAAAGGGCGTCAGGCTATGGGCGCCGTACTCGAGGAAAAGCTCCGGCCGGGCTCGCCCGATGATCAGTTTCAGCAGATGAACCAGAGCGCTGGCGCTGCCGATCGTCACGAAAAAATACAGCGCCAACCGCCACGCCGTCTTGGCTTTTGAGGAAAACCCGTCGCTGCGCACCACACGATGCAGGATATAGGCAATGATGACGATCGAGCCTGAGCCGTAGATCATCCAGGAGAATGTCCCGAAATCGGTGATCCGCTCGTTGAAGGTCACAATCCCACCCGGCAGCCCCTGCGCCCACTGGGAAATCGTACCGTCAAAGGGAAGCAGCGCGGCGACCAGAACGGCCGCCGCCAGCAAAAGCCAGAGGGAAGAGGAAAGCGGTCGGTTCATGGAGGCGGTTTCTCGAATTGGTTTACGCGCGGCCTTCGCTGCTTTTCGTTTCCGGGTCCCCGTTTTCCGTCATCCTCGGGCTTGACCCGAGGATCCACCAACACGACCTCTGTTGCGTGAAGGAGTCCTGCGAGCGGGCCGCGCCGGATCCTCGGGTCAAGCCCGAGGATGACCGAGGAGAATGGCAACCGTTAGACCTATCTGTTACCTCGTGGGCAACCAATCAAGTCCATCAAACAAAACGGCACCCGGAGCGACTCCGCGTGCCGTCAAATCAATCACTCAACCGAACAGCTTAAGCCGAAAGCGCCTTGAACTCGGCAAGGATCGCGTCGCCCATCTCGGTGGTGCCGACTTGGGCGCAGCCGTCTGCCATGATGTCGCCGGTACGGATGCCCTTGTCGAGTACGTTGGCGACAGCCTTCTCCAGCGTGTCGGCCTCCTTCACGAGGTTGAAGGAGTAACGCAGGCACATGGCGAAGGAAGCGATCATGGCGATCGGGTTGGCGATGCCCTTGCCGGCAATGTCCGGCGCCGAGCCGTGTACCGGTTCATAGAGCGCCTTGCGCTTGCCGGTCTTGGCATCCGGCGCGCCGAGCGAGGCCGACGGCAGCATGCCGAGCGAGCCTGTGAGCATCGCGGCAACATCCGACAGCATGTCGCCGAACAGGTTGTCGGTAACGATCACGTCGAACTGCTTGGGCGCACGGACCAGCTGCATGCCGCCGGCATCAGCCAGCATGTGGTCGAGCTGCACGTCCGAATATTTCGCCTTGTGCGTCGCCGTCACCACCTGGTTCCACAAAACGCCGGACTTCATGACATTGCGCTTTTCCATCGAGCAGACGCGGTTGTTGCGAGTGCGGGCCAGCTCGAAGGCCACGCCGGCGATACGCTCGATCTCGTAGGTGTCGTAGACCTGCGTGTCGATACCGCGTTTCTGGCCGTTGCCGAGGTCGATGATCTCCTTCGGCTCACCGAAATAGACGCCGCCCGTCAGTTCGCGCACAATCAGGATGTCGAGGCCTTCGACCAGTTCGGCCTTGAGTGACGATGCGTTGGCAAGTGCCGGATAGCAGATTGCCGGGCGCAGGTTGGCAAACAGTTCCATGTCCTTGCGCAGGCGAAGCAGACCGGCTTCCGGACGGACTTCATAGGGAACGTCATCCCATTTCGGACCGCCGACGGCGCCGAACAGAACGGCGTTCGCCGCCATCGCCTTTGCCATATCCGCGTCGGAAATTGCCGCGCCATGCGCGTCATAGGCCGATCCGCCGACCAGACCTTCGTCGGTCGTGAAGCCACCGGCCATTTCGGCGTTCATATAGGCGATGATTTTGCGGACTTCCGCCATGGCTTCCGGACCGATGCCGTCGCCGGGCAGAAGGAAAAGATTGCGCGCTGTCATGGGGCATTCCTTTAGTTACGAGGTGGGCTTGTCAGATGTTGGCGCGTTCTTAACGCAACTTCCGTTCAAGGAAAATGCGTTTCCGGAAAGAATTGTGCGCGCGATGTCAGTTCCGGCCGGAACAGGCGCTGCAGCCTGAGCATGAGATTTTTCCGCTTGCCGGCCATGCCTCCCGGTTGAACTGATGGAAACGCCGATGCGCAGACTCACCCGCTCCGTGACCGCAACCTTGCGAGCCACGCTGAACATGCTTCTCTTCGCTGGAAAATCCAAATCCTGAAAATTAGCAAGCCCTGTTCCATGTGGAACAGCGCGTCTGGTTAGCCTGTGGGATAGTCGGGTCACTGGATGAGGGAGGCTCATCCAAACAAGATCTCAAGGAGAGACCCGCATGCGTAAGTTCGTTTTGACCGCCGCCATTGCTGCCATCACCGCCGTTTCCTTCGCCGCCCCTTCGCAGGCCGGCTATTACAGCGATGATTGCCAGCCCTATTGCTTCATCAAGAAGGTCAAGACCTACGACTATTACGGCAACGTAATCATCAAGAAGATCCGCGTCTGCGAATAAGCACTCGCCGTTTCTGGCTTCCTCCCCGAAAACCCGGCTGTCCCTGCAGCCGGGTTTTTGGTCTGCTGATAAACCTCAAGAATGCTGCCTGGCGACACGGACACTCCCACCCTCCGTCATGCTCGCCCTTGTGGCGGGCATCCAGCGACCCGACGTCCGTCGGGTCAAAAGACTTTTCAGCCCAAAGACTTGGGCTGGCTGGACTCCTGTGACAAGCACAGGAGTGACGGTCACAGGAGTGACGGTGGCTTTGGCTGCCGCTGAGGTTCCCTAATGACCTATCGATAACAAAGAATGGCTTTGTCGGCAGCCGGGTTTCAGGTTTCTGGATACTACCCCTTAAAGAAGGCGAGCATGTCGGGATTGAGGACGTCGGGATGCGTAGAGAGCATGCCGTGGGGAAGCCCGTCATAGCTCTTCAGCGTCCCGTTCCTGAGCAGTTTTGCCGAAAGCGGCGCCGAGTCGTCATAGGGCACGATCTGGTCGTCGGTTCCGTGCAAAACCAATACCGGAACGTCGATCTTCTTGAGATCTTCCGTGAAATCGGTCTCGGAAAATGCCTTGATGCACTCGTAATGCGCGTTTGCGGCGCCCATCATCCCTTGCCGCCACCAGTTGTCGATCAGGCCCTGGGAGACCGTCGCACCGGGGCGATTGAAGCCGTAGAACGGGCCGCTCGGGACATCGATGAAGAACTGCGCGCGGTTTGCGACCAGCGCGCTGCGCAGGCCGTCGAAGACATCGATCGGCAGCCCGCCGGGGTTCTTGTCCGACTTCACCATGACCGGAGGCACGGCGCCGGCGATGACCGCTTTGCCGACGCGTCCGGGCTTGGCGCGTGCCACATAGTGAACGACCTCGCCGCCGCCCGTGGAGTGGCCGACGTGGAAGGCATTCTTCAGGTCGAGCGCGTCAGTGAGATCAGCGACGTCGGCGGCGTAGGTATCCATTTCGTGGCCGGTCGATGTCTGCGTCGAGCGGCCATGTCCGCGGCGGTCATGGGCGATGACGCGAAATCCCTGGGCGAGGAAATACAGCATCTGGTTGTCCCAGTCGTCGGCACTCAGCGGCCAGCCGTGGTGAAAGACGATCGGCTGCGCATCGCGCGGACCCCAATCCTTGTAGAAGATTTCAGTTCCGTCCCTGGTGGTGATCGTAGCCATCTGTGCGGTTCCTTCTTGGTGCGGTTGGGATGAACCGCGCTTGCGCGCGGGGGTGAAAATAAAGGCCTCCAGTGTTCTCGGTGCCAGCGGAAACAGTGCAGGCAGAACCTTGGTAGAAATTACATGACGTCACGACCCGCGGCGCAGCCTAGCGGCCGTCGATCGCCAACATATGCTGCACCACCGGACCGTCCGGTCCCTTGTGGAAGCGGCGGACCTGTTCCTGAACGTCCGCATCGGCCTTCGAGACACGGTGATGCTGGCGCAGGTGCTCCGCCCAGGATTCGACCATGAACCATTCGAGCATGCGTTCCGGATCGGCGGCATCCTCGGTGATGCCCCAGCCATAGGCCCCGTCCCGCCGCCGTTCGCGCGACAGGAGGGAAATTGCCTTGAGAAAGGCGTCCCGGTTTTCCTTGGCAATCCTGTATTCGATCAGGATCAGCACCGGCCCGCGATCGTGAGCCACCGGCTCGGCCGTCAACGGTTCCGGCCAATGGTTGGAGGCAACCAGGTCGGCATCGCCCTTCGGCAGCTTGACCAGATGGAAGATCAGCCCGACCGCGACAAGCCCGATGGCGGCCGCGACCAGCGTATAGGGCACGCCGATCAGCTCGGCGATTGCTCCCCAGCCGAGACTGCCCGCCGTCATCGCACCATTGAAGACGGTGAGATAGACCGCCAGCGACCGGCCGCGCACCCAGTTGGGCAGGATCGCCTGCGCTGCGCCATTGAGCGTCGTCAACGCGGTGATCCAGGCCGCCCCCAGCGCCAACAGCACCAGGATCGCCACCCATTGCGGCGGCGCCAATGATAGCACGCCCATCGCAATTGCCGTCACAAAGGCTGCGCCGAGCAGCAGCCTATCGGCATCGAACCGCTGACGTAGCCGCGGCATGATCAGCGCGCCGCCGATCGCACCGCCGCCGACCGCGCCCAGCAGCACGCCGTAGAAACCGGCGGTGCCGTCGAGAAGATTGCGCGCCACCAGCGGTAGCAGCGCCCAGACGGCGCTGGAAAAGGCGAAGAAGACCGCCGCCCGCAGGAGGACGACATGCAGCTCGCGGCTGGCGCGGGCATAACGCAGGCCGGCCCGGAACGCCCCGAAGAACTTTTCCGAGAGCGCGTCGTCGGTGCCGACCGGCCGTTTCCACCAGAATAGCGCTGCGATGACGAAGACGTATGAGATTACATCGACGCCATAGGTGAAGGCGGCGCCGAAGGAGGCAAGCAGCAAGCCACCGGCGGCGGGACCAATCGAGCGGGAAATGTTGATCCCCAACGAATTCAGCGCCACCGCGCTTTTCAGGTCTTCACGCGGCACCAGTTCCGGCACGATCGATTGCCAGGTCGGCGCCATCAGGGCAGCGCCGATGCCGCCGAGAAAGGTTAGCGCCACCAGCGAAGAAATCGTCTGCAGCCCGGCGGCCGAGAGCAGCAGCAGGCAAATGCTGACCGCCGCCAGCAAAAACTGGATGACGATCAGGAATTTTCGCCGGTCAAGGATATCGGAAAGCACGCCGGCCGGAATGGCGAGCAGGAAGATCGGCAGCGTGCCCGCCGCCTGCACCATGGCGACGGCTGCCGGCGCATTGGAGAGGTCTGTCACCAGCCAGGAGCTGGCGACATCACGGATGAAGCTGCCGGTATTGCCGACCACCGTCGCGATCCACAACACGGCAAAGACCTTCTGCCGGAGAGGCGCAAATCCGCTCGAAGATGGGGCCGCAGCAGTATCGGTCATGATTGTCCTTTCGGGCTTTTGCCCTGGCGACGCTGATATTCAGACTGATTATTAGCCGGATTCACCTCGACATCAGCTCCAGTCGCGATCGCCCCGGCGCCATTTGTGCAGGTCGTACCAGGCAACGAGAAGGAAGGCGCCAACAAGCCCGAGATGCTCGAAGAACGAATTCGTCGCCATGAAGCGCTCCTGCCCGACCGGCATTTCCCAGAAACGCAGGGCGATGAAGGTGGCTATCAGGGTGAAGGTGGCCAGCGACAGCGCCCCGATCCAGCGGCAGAAGCCGCTGATCACCATGGTCGAGGCGCCGAGTTCGAACAGGATGACCACCGCCGCAAAGGGCTTGGCCGGCAGCAGGCCGAAATGCTCCATCTCGGCTATGGCGCTGCCGAAGTCGAACAATTTCATCAAGGCGCCCTGGATATAGGCGGAGCAGAGCAGCAACAGTCCCAGCCAGCGCACCGGGTGGCTGGTAAAGACCGGTGTGCAGACCCGTGCAAGTTTGGCTTCCATTGTCGGCATGATCGTTTTCCTTCCAGGCGAATGTTGTGGTCACACGGCCCAGCAGGCGCAGCCGAGTGCCCCGAAGAAACCTTTCAGGTCGGCGATCGGCAGTTTCGAGGACCAGGCGCCCGCGTGGTCATGGCCATGCACGTTACAGGAACTGGCGCAGCCGCAAAGGCTTGCCGCCTTCATGCGCAGAGAATTTTTCCCCGCACCCTCCGGTTCGCCCCAGGCGGCATAGCCCTTGAAGGTCTTGACCGGCGACCAGTCGGGCATGGCCGGCGGCACATCGTTTTCGTCAAGTTCGGCAAAGATGCCGGCGCCATAGACGACCTTGCCGCCGACCATGGTGAGATCGGAGGTGAGGAAGGAAATCTCGTCCTCGGCGCAGGCAAAGAAGTCCCTGTCCGGCACGATCAGGTCGGCGAACTGGCCCTTTTCGATCCGGCCCTTCTTGCCGACCTCATTGGAAAACCAGGTGACGTTCTCAGTCCACATCCTCAGCGCCGTCTCGCGGTCGAGGCAGTTGCGCTGCGGCGTGATCCGCAGGCCGCCGACGGTGCGGCCGGTGATCATCCAGGACAGCGAAACCCAGGGGTTATAGGAGGCAACGCGGGTGGCGTCGGTGCCGGCCGAGACATGCACGCCCTTTTCCAGCATCTTGGCAATCGGAGGCGTCGCCTCGGCAGCGCCCAGCCCGTAGCGCTCGACAAAATACTCACCCTGATAGGCCATGCGGTGCTGCACGGCGATGCCGCCGCCGAGTGCGGCGATCCGGTCGATCGAGCGGTCGGAGATCGTCTCGGCATGGTCGAAGAACCAGTTGAGGCCCTCGAGCGGAATATCCTGGTTGACCTTCTCGAACACGTCGAGCGCGCGGGAAATGGTCTCGTCATAGGTGGCGTGCAGCCGCCAGGGCCAGCGGTTTTCGGCGAGGATGCGCACCACGTCCTCGAGTTCGCCCTCCATTTCCGGCGGCATGTCGGGACGCGGCTGGCGGAAATCCTCGAAATCGGCGGCGGAAAACACCAGCATCTCGCCGGCGCCGTTGTGGCGGAAATAGTCGCTGCCCTGTTTGTATTTCACCGAAGCCGTCCAGTTGAGAAAGTCTTCCTTTTCCTCCTTCGGCTTCTGGGTGAAGAGATTGTAGGCCAGCCGCACCGTCATCTGGTTGTCGTCGGCAAGCTTCTGGATGACGGCATAGTCGTCAGGATAATTCTGGAAACCGCCGCCGGCATCGATGACGCCGGTAACGCCGAGACGGTTGAGTTCGCGCATGAAATGCCGGGTCGAATTGACCTGGTGGTCGAAGGGCAGTTTTGGCCCCTTGGCGAGCGTCGCGTAAAGAATGGCGGCGTTCGGCTTGGCAAGCAGAAGCCCGGTCGGATTGCCGTTGCCGTCGCGGGTGATCTCGCCACCGTGTGGTGCCGGCGTATCCCTGGTATAGCCGACGGCCCGGAGTGCCGCGCCGTTCAGGAGCGCCCGGTCGTAGAGATGCAGCAGGAACACCGGCGTATCCGGCGCCACCGCATTGATCTCCTCCAGTGTCGGCAACCGCTTTTCGGCAAACTGATGCTCGGTAAAACCGCCGACGACCCGCACCCATTGTGGAGCGGGCGTGATTGCCACCTGCCGCTTCAGCATGTCCATGGCGTCGGCCAGCGAGCGCACGCCGTCCCATCTCAGTTCCATGTTGAAGTTCAAGCCGCCGCGAACGACGTGAGTGTGGTTGTCGATCAGCCCGGGTAGAACCCGCCTGCCCTTCAGGTCGACGATCTTCGTGTCCGGCCCGGCAAATGCCATGACCTCGGCACTGTCGCCGACCGCCAGAAACGTGCCGTCCTTGATGGCAACGGCGCTTGCCGTGGGGTTGCCGCGGTCGAGCGTGGTGAAGAGACCAGTATGCAGGATCAGGTCGGCGTGCATGGTGTTGTCTCCTGTCGTCGAAATCGGATCAGCGGCATGGGCTGGCGAAAGCAGGCCGGGAAAGGCGAGGCTCGAGGCGGCGCCCAGAAAGCTGCGGCGGGTTGGCATCAACTGGTCTCCTCGGGTTTGTCGCCGGTGACAACAGCCTGCCGATGGCCGGCGCCTGTCGGCAGTTCGCCGAACACATGCGGGACGCAATGGCTGTTGAACCAGGAGACCGTGACCGCATCGCCGGACATCAGGCGCTTGACCAGCGGGACGGCCTGCTCGCCGACGAGAATGCCGAGCAGCCCGATCAGGGCAATCACCGGCGGTGCCGGCGAACGGACATTGATGAGACCATAGATGACACCGACAAGAAGTCCGGCGCCGAGCGACAGGAGGTACATCTTCATGGCATTGCTCCGGCGGATATGGGGATGCAAAAGTTCAGCGACACCGGATGCACTGGCATCCGGTGTCGCTGTCGCAGGATCAGCCTTCGTGGGCGCCGAACATGGTCTTGGCATAGATGATGCCGAGGCCGTAGGCGCCGCCGAATTTCTTGGCGATGCCAGTGGTCATGTCGTAGGTCTCGGTGCGGGCCCAGTCGCGCTGCAGTTCCAGCAGATATTGCAGCGAGGTCATCGGCCGCGCGCCGGCCTGGATCATCCGCTGCATCGCCCGTTCATGTGCTTCTTCCGAAACGTCGCCGCAGGCATCGGCAATGACGTAGACCTCGAAACCCTGTTCAAGCGCCGACAGGGTCGGCCCGACGATGCAGACGCCGGTCCACAGACCGGAAAACACCAGGCGGGTCTTGCCGATCGCGTTGATCTCCTTGATCACGCCGGCGTCTTCCCAGGTGTTCATCGAGGTGCGATCCAGCAGTTTCTGGCCGGGGAAAGCAGCGGTGATTTCCTCGAACATCGGGCCGGAAAAGCTCTTCTCGGCGACGGTCGTCAGGATCGTCGAAACGCCGAAACCGGCAGCGGCATGGGCAACCAGCGCTGCGTTGTTGCGCAGCGTCACGGCATCGATCGACTTGGTCGCAAACGCCATCTGCGACTGGAAATCGATCATGATCAGCGTGTGGTCCTTCGGCGTAACGAGTTGCGAGCCGGGGGTGGGGGTAGCAGTGATAGGCATGGCGGAGGTCCTCCAATGGTTATGACCGGGATGGAACGTAAGCGCCCGAAACCGGTTCCGATTGTCGATTTCATCCCGGTTTTGTCTAAAATAAACCTTTTGGGCCGGGATGTGGGAAAAACGTTTTTCCTGTTTCACCACAAATGCTTGCCGGAGATATGCTTCCATTTGAGGGCGCTTTTGAAGCATCCGGAAAGCGCGATCAGTTTTTCCATATCTTGCGCCACGAACCGGGATTGATGCCGGCGATCCTGGAAAAGACGCGGGTGAAATGGCTCTGGTCAGCAAAGCCGCAGGCCAACGCGATATCGCTTAAGGTGTCGGACGTATGGGTGAGAAAATCCTTGGCCCGTTCCACACGCTGGTGCAGCAGCCAGCGATAGGGAGGCAGGCCGGTGCTCTGCTTGAAGGCACGGGCGAAATAGTTGGAGGAGAGGCCGCAGACTTCGGCCACTTCGACAAGGGAAAGCTCGCTGTCCAGCCGTTCGAGCATGAAATCCTTCGCCCGTTTTTCCTGCCAGGGCGCAAGGCCTACATGTTTTTTCCCGGTAAAGTGCAGGCCGCCATAGGTCACGGCAATGTGGTAGCTGAAGGCCGCGAAGATATGGTCGATGAAGAAGCCGTTGCTGTCGGAAGGGTTCTGCAGGGCGGGTAGCACGGCGGAGGCGAGGTTCATCATCACCGCGTCCCGATAGATCGCGTGCGGTGGAAGGCGAAGCTCTTCTATGCCCGGCGCGCCCAGCTCATAACAGAGCTCATGCAGGGCGGCTTGCGGAATGAAGAAATTGACCGTGTGGAACGGGTCCGGCAGATCGGCCATCCAGCTCTGGCGAAGGTCGAAGATCCGCGCGCTGCCGGTCTCCATTCCCTTGATGTCGAAGATACGCCCGTCGCACCATTCCTGATGCCCCGGAAAGGGACGCAGATGCATGACTGCCATGTAGGAGTCCATCGGCGGGTTCGCCGAACTCAGGCCGTAAGCGGGCTGGTCGCGCCGATAGAGCGCCACCGAGGCATTGCGGTTGGCAAAGGATTGGCTGGTGATCTGGCTGAGATCGTCCATGCGCTCGCGCACGGTGAAAAGTGGTTTTCGGAAGCCCAGATTTTGATGCATCTCCGTATCCCTTCACCCTGACCGAACTGTACTACCAGCGTTGGAAACACTCTAGCAGCCGTGTCCAAGATTGTTAAAGCCGCAAGTTTTCTACAGTCTGTTCAATATGTTGGGGGTTAGACGAAAGTTGTAACATCCGGATGACCCGGCACTCTGTCTCCGCGCCTCCCTGCCCATCGATCAGAAAATTCATCCCCGCAAATCCCCGCCCTGAAATCCCGTGTCATGATCAAGGCGTCCTGTCACGGATACACCGCAAGACGTTTGCGGCGAGGCAGGGCTGGCGCTCCACGTAAAGCCTCGTGGTCTTCGTAAGGAGACCGCGAACGTCAGGCGGACCGGAAGGAGAGCCCCCGGAAAATGAACCCCCTCCGTCCTTATGGGGTGGGCGTGCCTGTGGGGCACACATGTCGGGACAGGAC
>UCML01000042.1:0-5386 GCA_900473675.1 Hyphomicrobiales bacterium
CATACGACCAATATCACGAAAATAGTCACGCAAAGCATTGGGATTATCATAAAACGCCTCTAATCGGTCGTCAGCCAACGTGAGAGTGTCAAAAACGATAAACCAACCATCAGCATGAGCCTGTCGCATTGCATTCATCAAACGCTGAATAGCAAAGCCTCTACGCGATTTCATAGTGGAGGCCTCCAGCAATCTTGAACACTCATCCTTAATACCTTTCTTTTTGGGGTAATTATACTCATCGCGAATATCCTTAAGAGGGCGTTCAGCAGCCAGCTTGCGGCAAAACTGCGTAACCGTCTTCTCGTTCTCTAAAAACCATTTTTCGTCCCCTTCGGGGCGGTGGTCTATAGTGTTATTAATATCAAGTTGGGGGAGCACATTGTAGCATTGTGCCAATTCATCCATTAACTTCTCAGTAACAGATACAAACTCATCACGAACGTCAGAAGCAGCCTTATGGCCGTCAACATACATATCACCATTATCGAACTCAACGCCCTGCATACGAAAAGACAGAATCTCTTCCAAGAGCTTGATGCGGTTATCCATCTGCTTATGGAAGCCAAGCATTGGGGATTGAGAAAGAGTAGAAATGCCACAAGCCTCAATAGCAGGTTTAAGAGCCTCGATACGCTCAAAGTCAAAATAATCAGCGTGACATTCAGAAGGGTAATAAGAACGAACCATAAAAAAGCCTCCAAGATTTGGAGGCATGAAAACATACAATTGGGAGGGTGTCAATCCTGACGGTTATTTCCTAGACAAATTAGAGCCAATACCATCAGCTTTACCGTCTTTCCAGAAATTGTTCCAAGTATCGGCAACAGCTTTATCAATACCATGAAAAATATCAACCACACCAGAAGCAGCATCAGTGACGACATTAGAAATATCCTTTGCAGTAGCGCCAATATGAGAAGAGCCATACCGCTGATTCTGCGTTTGCTGATGAACTAAGTCAACCTCAGCACTAACCTTGCGAGTCATTTCTTTGATTTGGTCATTGGTAAAATACTGACCAGCCGTTTGAGCTTGAGTAAGCATTTGGCGCATAATCTCGGAAACCTGCTGTTGCTTGGAAAGATTGGTGTTTTCCATAATAGACGCAACGCGAGCAGTAGACTCCTTCTGTTGATAAGCAAGCATCTCATTTTGTGCATATACCTGGTCTTTCGTATTCTGGCGTGAAGTCGCCGACTGAATGCCAGCAATCTCTTTTTGAGTCTCATTTTGCATCTCGGCAATCTCTTTCTGATTGTCCAGTTGCATTTTAGTAAGCTCTTTTTGATTCTCAAATCCGGCGTCAACCATACCAGCAGAGGAAGCATCAGCACCAGCACGCTCCCAAGCATTAAGCTCAGGAAATGCAGCAGCAAGATAATCACGAGTATCCTTTCCTTTATCAGCGGCAGACTTGCCACCAAGTCCAACCAAATCAAGCAACTTATCAGAAACGGCAGAAGTGCCAGCCTGCAACGTACCTTCAAGAAGTCCTTTACCAGCTTTAGCCATAGCACCAGAAACAAAACTAGGGACGGCCTCATCAGGGTTAGGAACATTAGAGCCTTGAATGGCAGATTTAATACCAGCATCACCCATGCCTACAGTATTGTTATCGGTAGCAAGCACATCACCTTGAATGCCACCGGAGGCGGCTTTTTGACCGCCTCCAAACAATTTAGACATGGCGCCACCAGCAAGAGCAGAAGCAATACCGCCAGCAATAGCACCAAACATAAATCACCTCACTTAAGTGGCTGGAGACAAATAATCTCTTTAATAACCTGATTCAGCGAAACCAATCCGCGGCATTTAGTAGCGGTAAAGTTAGACCAAACCATGAAACCAACATAAACATTATTGCCCGGCGTACGGGGAAGGACGTCAATAGTCACACAGTCCTTGACGGTATAATAACCACCATCATGGCGACCATCCAAAGGATAAACATCATAGGCAGTCGGGAGGGTAGTCGGAACCGAAGAAGACTCAAAGCGAACCAAACAGGCAAAAAATTTAGGGTCGGCATCAAAAGCAATATCAGCACCAACAGAAACAACCTGATTAGCGGCGTTGACAGATGTATCCATCTGAATGCAATGAAGAAAACCACCATTACCAGCATTAACCGTCAAACTATCAAAATATAACGTTGACGATGTAGCTTTAGGTGTCTGTAAAACAGGTGCCGAAGAAGCTGGAGTAACAGAAGTGAGAACCAGCTTATCAGAAAAAAAGTTTGAATTATGGCGAGAAATAAAAGTCTGAAACATGATTAAACTCCTAAGCAGAAAACCTACCGCGCTTCGCTTGGTCAACCCCTCAGCGGCAAAAATTAAAATTTTTACCGCTTCGGCGTTATAACCTCACACTCAATCTTTTATCACGAAGTCATGATTGAATCGCGAGTGGTCGGCAGATTGCGATAAACGGTCACATTAAATTTAACCTGACTATTCCACTGCAACAACTGAACGGACTGGAAACACTGGTCATAATCATGGTGGCGAATAAGTACGCGTTCTTGCAAATCACCAGAAGGCGGTTCCTGAATGAATGGGAAGCCTTCAAGAAGGTGATAAGCAGGAGAAACATACGAAGGCGCATAACGATACCACTGACCCTCAGCAATCTTAAACTTCTTAGACGAATCACCAGAACGGAAAACATCCTTCATAGAAATTTCACGCGGCGGCAAGTTGCCATACAAAACAGGGTCGCCAGCAATATCGGTATAAGTCAAAGCACCTTTAGCGTTAAGGTACTGAATCTCTTTAGTCGCAGTAGGCGGAAAACGAACAAGCGCAAGAGTAAACATAGTGCCATGCTCAGGAACAAAGAAACGCGGCACAGAATGTTTATAGGTCTGTTGAACACGACCAGAAAACTGGCCTAACGACGTTTGGTCAGTTCCATCAACATCATAGCCAGATGCCCAGAGATTAGAGCGCATGACAAGTAAAGGACGGTTGTCAGCGTCATAAGAGGTTTTACCTCCAAATGAAGAAATAACATCATGGTAACGCTGCATGAAGTAATCACGTTCTTGGTCAGTATGCAAATTAGCATAAGCAGCTTGCAGACCCATAATGTCAATAGATGTGGTAGAAGTCGTCATTTGGCGAGAAAGCTCAGTCTCAGGAGGAAGCGGAGCAGTCCAAATGTTTTTGAGATGGCAGCAACGGAAACCATAACGAGCATCATCTTGATTAAGCTCATTAGGGTTAGCCTCGGTACGGTCAGGCATCCACGGCGCTTTAAAATAGTTGTTATAGATATTCAAATAACCCTGAAACAAATGCTTAGGGATTTTATTGGTATCAGGGTTAATCGTGCCAAGAAAAGCGGCATGGTCAATATAACCAGTAGTGTTAACAGTCGGGAGAGGAGTGGCATTAACACCATCCTTCATGAACTTAATCCACTGTTCACCATAAACGTGACGATGAGGGACATAAAAAGTAAAAATGTCTACAGTAGAGTCAATAGCAAGGCCACGACGCAATGGAGAAAGACGGAGAGCGCCAACGGCGTCCATCTCGAAGGAGTCGCCAGCGATAACCGGAGTAGTTGAAATGGTAATAAGACGACCAATCTGACCAGCAAGGAAGCCAAGATGGGAAAGGTCATGCGGCATACGCTCGGCGCCAGTTTGAATATTAGACATAATTTATCCTCAAGTAAGGGGCCGAAGCCCCTGCAATTAAAATTGTTGACCACCTACATACCAAAGACGAGCGCCTTTACGCTTGCCTTTAGTACCTCGCAACGGCTGCGGACGACCAGGGCGAGCGCCAGAACGTTTTTTACCTTTAGACATTACATCACTCCTTCTGCACGTAATTTTTGACGCACGTTTTCTTCTGCGTCAGTAAGAACGTCAGTGTTTCCTGCGCGTACACGCAAGGTAAACGCGAACAATTCAGCGGCTTTAACCGGACGCTCGACGCCATTAATAATGTTTTCCGTAAATTCAGCGCCTTCCATGATGAGACAGGCCGTTTGAATGTTGACGGGATGAACATAATAAGCAATGACGGCAGCAATAAACTCAACAGGAGCAGGAAAGCGAGGGTATCCTACAAAGTCCAGCGTACCATAAACGCAAGCCTCAACGCAGCGACGAGCACGAGAGCGGTCAGTAGCAATCCAAACTTTGTTACTCGTCAGAAAATCGAAATCATCTTCGGTTAAATCCAAAACGGCAGAAGCCTGAATGAGCTTAATAGAGGCCAAAGCGGTCTGGAAACGTACGGATTGTTCAGTAACTTGACTCATGATTTCTTACCTATTAGTGGTTGAACAGCATCGGACTCAGATAGTAATCCACGCTCTTTTAAAATGTCAACAAGAGAATCTCTACCATGAACAAAATGTGACTCATATCTAAACCAGTCCTTGACGAACGTGCCAAGCATATTAAGCCACTTCTCCTCATCCAACGCGTCAGTTTTTGACAGAATCGTTAGTTGATGGCGAAAGGTCGCAAAGTAAGAGCTTCTCGAGCTGCGCAAGGATAGGTCGAATTTTCTCATTTTCCGCCAGCAGTCCACTTCGATTTAATTCGTAAACAAGCAGTAGTAATTCCTGCTTTATCAAGATAATTTTTCGACTCATCAGAAATATCCGAAAGTGTTAACTTCTGCGTCATGGAAGCGATAAAACTCTGCAGGTTGGATACGCCAATCATTTTTATCGAAGCGCGCATAAATTTGAGCAGATTTGTCGTCACAGGTTGCGCCGCCAAAACGTCGGCTACAGTAACTTTTCCCAGCCTCAATCTCATCTCTCTTTTTGCGTTCTGCTTCAATATCTGGTTGAACGGCGTCGCGTCGTAACCCAGCTTGGTAAGTTGGATTAAGCACTCCGTGGACAGATTTGTCATTGTGAGCATTTTCATCCCGAAGTTGCGGCTCATTCTGATTCTGAACAGCTTCTTGGGAAGTAGCGACAGCTTGGTTTTTAGTGAGTTGTTCCATTCTTTAGCTCCTAGACCTTTAGCAGCAAGGTCCATATCTGACTTTTTGTTAACGTATTTAGCCACATAGAAACCAACAGCCATATAACTGGTAGCTTTAAGCGGCTCACCTTTAGCATCAACAGGCCACAACCAACCAGAACGTGAAAAAGCGTCCTGCGTGTAGCGAACTGCGATGGGCATACTGTAACCATAAGGCCACGTATTTTGCAAGCTATTTAACTGGCGGCGATTGCGTACCCGACGACCAAAATTAGGGTCAACGCTACCTGTAGGAAGTGTCCGCATAAAGTGCACCGCATGGAAATGAAGACGGCCATTAGCTGTACCATACTCAGGCACACAAAAATACTGATAGCAGTCGGCGTGTGAATCATTAGCCTCGGCAGCAAGAACCATACGACC
>UCML01000076.1:0-5245 GCA_900473675.1 Hyphomicrobiales bacterium
TCCACTCCATCAGCTCTCAGTGGAAATCAACATTCCTGCGTCTTGTTGCGGTCCGGAGCTCGGTCACTAGCCTTCGATAAGCGGCTGAAAACAAGGCGCTCTCGCAATCACATTATTTAGAATTTCTAACAAGGATCGCAACGGTGATTGGATTGTCACCCCGCTGGTTGCCGTAAATACTAGCTGCCAATCAATGATAAGGAGCGGGAAATGGCTCGTAGGGACGCGTGGTATGTCGCCGATTGGAGCAGCAAAGCTGGCCCAAAAGTAGGGCCTGATCTACTTGCGGGGAATGCCAAAAAATCTGCGCCGGCCGAAGAAAAAGACGTTCGGCTGCTGCGGCAGTCAACGGGGGGAATGGAGAACAAGCTCCCGCCAGGCGCTAACCTGCGGGGAGACGGACGCCCTGTGCGCATGGCCTTAGGAGGCGATCACGTGACTGTCGATCCGCAGGCCGACTGCTTGCCGCAGGCTGACGAGTAAGGAATTGCAAGATATGTCGAATGTCGTGACGTCGCGATTCCGCCCTTTTGCAGTGGTGGGCAAGATACGTGAGAGCTCAACGATCACGTCTTTTCATCTCAAGCCCCTCGACAGGAAAGACTGGCGGCCCTTTGAAGCAGGCCAGTTCCTGACGATACAGGTTCCGGCCGCTTCCAGCAGCGGATTCGTCATTCGAAACTACACAATTTCCTCATCGCCAAGCGACGAAGGCGTTTACCGGATAACCGTAAAGCGTGAAGCGCCACCATCGCCGGACATTGAAGGCGGGCTGAGCTCCTGTTGGTTGCATGACTGCGTTGAAGAAGGCTCCATCGTCGACATCGACGGACCTCGTGGCAGTTTCAAGCTCGACAAGGCGAGTAGGCGACCGGTTGTCCTGCTGTCCGGCGGCGTCGGCCTCACTCCAACTGTTTCGATGCTTAAAGTGCTCGCCGAACGGCGCGATCGTCTCGTGTGGTTCATCCATGCCTGCGACAACGGCGACGTCCACGCGCTTCAACGAGAGGTCGATGCGTTGAGTGCGGGCAGGCCAGGCATCCAGGTGCACTATTGCTACAGGGTTCCCACCGCTGACGACAGGCAACGCGCAAGCTTTCATTCGGCGGGGTTCATTTCCCGCGAGACCATTCAGAAGCTCTTGCCGCTCGATAACTACGAAGTCTACATGTGCGGCCCCCCTCCGTTCATGCAGGCCATGTATGGCTTGTTGACGAGCCTCGGCATCGACAAGGAAAACATTGCATACGAGTTCTTCGGGCCTGCTAGCCTGCTTTCCGAGGGGGAACAGCGTCGTGCTTCTGACGACGTTGGGGCGATTGCGAAGCCAGCCTCCGTTCAATCCGAGGACGGAATTCACGTCATTCTCAACAAATCCGATCACGACTTCGTCTGGGACGGCTCTTCGGATTCGATATTGAGTTTCCTTGAGGCGCGCGGCGTCGAACCGGCGTTTTCCTGCCGAGCGGGCGTCTGCGGAAGCTGCATTCAGGATCTGGTTTCGGGAGACGTCGAATATCTCGAGGAGCCCCTTGAGGATGTCCCGGCTGGAAGGGTGCTTCTTTGCTGTTCCCGCCCGACGACGTCTGTCGTCCTCGACCTTTGATGCGGTCGATCAATCCTTCCGAAACCCGTTTCCGAAAAGGCAGGCAACTATGGGTGATCCTTCAAATCCCCTCCCACGGCTCAACCCTCACATCGCCGCACTTCCTTTGTACAATGCGGGAATGAACATCGCGGTTGCGCGCAGGCTCAGTGGCATTGACGACATCGCGGCTTTGGCGAGCAATGAGAACCCCTATGGGTGTTCGCCAGCAGTAAAATCTGCCTTGGCGCAATTCGACCCGTCCCGCTACGCCGATCCAGCGTGCGTGACTTTGCGGGCTGCGCTTGGTCGTAAACTTGACACGACCCCAGAGCACATCGTGGTCGGCAACGGCTCAGAGGAGATGATCGCGGCGGTGTGCCGAGCCGTTCTGCGCCCGTTTGCCACTGTTGTCACGCTAGTCCCCGGTTTTGGTCTGCACGAAATTGAATCGCAAGCCAATGGAGCGAAGGTCTTCAAAGTCGGAATGACGAAAGATCTTGCGTTCGATGTCGGTGCCATAATCCAGGCGCTACGCAAAAAGCCGGCAATCCTTTTCCTTTCGTCACCGTCCAATCCGGTCGGCCCCGCCATCGACAGTGAGGCTCTCTCCCGGATCATCGCTGCCGTACCGAAAGAAACGCTGCTTTTGCTGGACGAAGCATATTTCGAGTTTTCTGACGAGAGGACGCCGGATGGACTAAAGGCATTAGCCGACACTGACATTTCCTATGTGGTCCTTCGGACGTTTTCAAAGGCATATGGCCTTGCCGGACTGCGCGTCGGCTACGCTGTGACATCGGATGAACGCTTGGCGCGGGCAATTTCATCGGCGAAAACTCCGTTCAATGTGAACGGCGCGGCGCAGCTTGCCGCGGTAGCCGCCCTGCAGGACGAGACCTGGATGCGCCAGGCCGTCACCGCGATGAAGGCGGAGCGTGATCGCATGGCTGGACGCGTTGCCGCGCTCGGCATATTTGCTCCCAAATCGCAAACCAACTTTCTGTTTCTCGATATTGGTCGGGACAGTATGAGCGCTTTCGATCATTTCCTGTCAGCTGGCATCATCGTGAAACCATGGAAAGAGAATGGGTTCGAATCCTTCATTCGCGTCACTGTTGGTCTTCCTTCGGACAATGATCGTTTCCTTGATGCCTTGGCCCGGTTCAAAGGCGATGCTTCCGTTGCGAGCGTCGGACTATGAGCGGTCACACGGACCACAGCCTGTCGCCAGCGTTCCTCGATAAGATTCGTGCCATCGTCGGCGAGAAAAACCTGAGGGAAAATACTCAGGTCACCAGTCTTGATTATGGTGTTACGGCAGACAACCTTGGTGCGACCGCTGTCGCCCTGCCTGGCTCAACCGCCGAGGTCTCAGCAATTGTGACAGCTGCAGCTGCGCATGGCGTCCCGATCGTGACACACGGTGGCCGCAGCGGGCTTGTTGGTGGTGGCATCTCCTCCCCAGACGACCTTGTCGTCTCGACTGCGCGCATGAACCGCATCCTCAGGCTCTGTCCTATTGAACGCGTCGCCGTCGTCGAGGCTGGCGTGACGTTGCAATCATTGCAGACTGCTGCCGCGGAACATCGCCTGGAACCTGGGATCGATCTTCCGTCACGCGGCTCAGCTACCATTGGAGGTATGGTCTCAACCAATGCCGGCGGCATCTCCGCATTCCGCCACGGTGTGATGCGCCACCGGGTCCTCGGGATGGAAATTGTTCTGCCCGACGGCTCCGTCTATTCCGACCTGACGCGTGTGACAAAAAACTCGGCCGGGTATGATCTGAAGCACATCTTTATTGGCGCGGAAGGAACCCTTGGCGTTGTGACGCGTATCGTTGTGAAACTGGAGCCGCGTCCAGCAACCACGGCGACGGCACTGTTCGGTCTGCCATCGGTAAGCGCTGCGTTCGAAACGACGCGGTTTGGCTTCGACGTCAGGTCAGGGCATTTGCGCGCGGCCGAAGCAATCTGGAATTCCTTCTTCCGTCTGACTGCTGGATACCATCAGTGGTCGGCCACGGACTATGATGCCAATCATCCGATCAATCTTTTGATTTCACTTGCTGGCAGCGATTCAGACCAGCTCCAGTCAGAGCTTGAGAGAATGTACGAGCACGTGGCTGAAGCGTATCCCGAGATTTCCGCCGTCGTCGCAACCTCGGGCGCTCAGGAGTCGGAGCTTTGGCGGCTGCGGGAAGACACCGATCTGATCTATCGCATGCATCTGGCTGCCCCCTCCTATGACGTGTCGGTTCCGCTGTCGGAGATTGACGATTACGTAGCGCGGTGCACCAGAGAATTCAGATCTATCGATCCCGATCTGGATCCGTATCTCTTTGGCCATCTCGCCGATGGAAATCTGCACATCGTGCTAAATGCGGCGGGTGCGGACATGACGCCGGAAAAGACAGCCGCCGTTGAAGCGGTGCTCTACCATGACATCGTCTGGAAAGGCGGTTCTTTCTCTGCCGAACATGGGATCGGCACCAAAAGAGTTCATTCGCTTAACGAGATGGCAGACCCAGGAAAAATGGAGCTGATGAAGCAGATCAAGAAAACACTGGATCCGGCCGCCATCCTCAACCCGAAAAAGGTGATTGCAACCACCCCAAGCCCCTAATGCGAACGAAAATTCCACAGGTGCGCCCGAGAAGACGTCGGCACCTGCGGGCCGGAAGCTGACGCAGATATCATTGTATGCGTTTCGCAAACTCACGGTCTCCAGGATCGGCCAACTTGCGGGGGCGTCGTTTCTCTTCGGGAGGTCGGCGATGCTCTACTTGTCATCAAGCCTTCGCAAGGGTTTGTTGAGTACGGTCTGGTTTAGGATTGAAGCTCTGCCCGATGCCGCAACAGCAAAAAGGCCGCGCCCCGGGCGGGGAAGCGCGGCCTTGTCAGGGGCATGACGACTGCCCAGTGTGATCAATCAGTCAAAACGCCGGACCTTTTTGCCTGCCACGTTGCGACGACATCCATCAGCGCCGGCGACAGGCAGTCGTAGGGTTCAAATCCCAGGTCCTTCAGACGCGTCCGGATAGCCGCCATCTGCGATGGCGCGGTTCCGGATTCTATGATTGACGAAACGAACGCCGCAAACGTCGGTTCCGGCCAGTCGCCTTCCTGAAAGCGCTCGGGGTGGATGAAATCGAGGCCCTGGAAGGCGTGGTCGCGCTCGACCGGACCGTACATGTGCACGCCGCAGACACTGCAGGCGTGACGCTTGATCAGCGCGCTCGAATCAACGATTTCCAGCTTGTCGCCGTTTTCAAGGACCTCGATGTTCTCGTGCGCTGTGACCGCGACAACCGAAAAGTTCGCACCTTTTGGCTTCCAGCATTTGGTGCATCCGCAAGCGTGGTTATGACCAACCCCACCTTTGACAGCGACCTTGACCGGGCGGTCAGCGCAGGCGCACACCAACGTCCCCCCGGTGAACGACGCGTTTCCCGTTTTCACTCCGCTGTCGAGCAGCGGATGTATCGACGGTTGATTGGACATTGCAGTTCTCCTCCATGTTGAAATCGTGGCTCGCAGAAAGAGCCGATGCTCAGAACATCACCACGCTGCGAATGCTCTCGCCCGCGTGCATCAGATCAAACCCCTTGTTGATGTCGTCGAGCGGCATCGTGCGGGTGATCATCGGATCGATCTG
>UCML01000038.1:0-12971 GCA_900473675.1 Hyphomicrobiales bacterium
AGCGTTGGAATCAATCGACTAGATGCGGCGCAAACACAAAGTGGAGAGGCGATTACGTCATTTGAATATATTTCGGGCAGGTCTTTGAACCTGCTCCTCGGTGCTAAGGGCCACCTTCGGCATCCCCTTGAGCAGGAAAGCGAACACTATGTTATTCTGGAGGCCGCGACCGCCTCACCGATACTGAACCTCGAAGAATGTATGAGCGCGCTCCTTGCTGAGCTTTACCAATCCGCGTTGATCAGCGATGGCACAATAGCAGCAAGCGAACAGCAACGGGCAGACCTGTGGTATTTGCGCGAAAACATTCCCGAGGCCGAAGTGCACTATGGCGGATCGGTCAAGCATGATATTGCGGTGCGAACCTCTCGCCTTGCTGCTTTTATCGAATCGGCGTGTCAACTTGTTCGCAGGTATCGGAGTGATGCCATTCTTTCGGTTTACGGCCATGTCGGCGATGGCAACGTTCACTTTAACATTGTGCCTCCTGAGGGGACGGATAAAGCGTATTTCAAACGCAGTGTGGAGCAGGACATTTCGCCCGAAATCTATAGGCTAGCGTTCGAAATGGGGGGGACATTCAGCGCAGAATATGGGATAGGGCGCGTTAAGCTTGACCTGCTTCAGCGCTATGGCGCCCAAGGAAAAGTGGACTTGATGAAGCGGATAAAGACGGCGATCGATCCGCAGGGGTTGCTCAACCCCGGCAAGGTCGTTCCCTACTAGTCGTGCGCGGCGAGAACTTGAGGCCGCCATCATGGCTCCATTCGCCCCCCTGGCGCCCGCAATCATCCGGTATATGCCGGGAATTTTCAGGGCTTCTTTGGCAGGGCCGGATCATTCCGTTTTTCCCTTTGGACCACGGCATCGAGCGTGTCGATGATCTCGGGGTCGTGAGCGGCATCATTTACGTTTGAAACATGGACTTCGGTGGAGGGGACGCGCCGGAGGAATACAGCCCGCACAAGACGCCCTACAACCGCTTCATCCGCTGGAGTGGCCTCGGCGTCTTCAACCGGATATTCGGCCGGAAAGGCTGGCCAGCCTGACCGGCTGATGATTGATGCCCCCATATCAAAGCCGCTCACACCGAGGTCGGCCTGCTAAAAATGGGTTCTTTCCCGCAGTCGCAGCCACCAATCTGGCTACAGTCTCCGAAGCGCAGGCCCAATACGGCATCTAGGCAGATTCCGGTCCTTCCGGCACATCCAGGTAAACCGTTCCTCTAGACTGTACCCGCTCTATCGTCTCCATTATCTCATCGTAATCCGGCGTGTCGTAAAGTGCTTCCTGTCCTGGATATCGCAACTTTCGGGTGACGGCCTCGTCCAAAAAATACGCACCGGCAATCAGGAATGAAATTACATAGAAGTCGTTGGTACCGAGAGCGCGGATCACGTCCAGTGGATTTCTTGGACAGGCTTCAGGCAGACGGGACAACGCCTCAAAGAATGATTGGGCCATATCGTCGCGCTCTTTCAAGGCGCGAGGTAACAGACGGTCTTGAACTCCGGCTTCGGTGGCAGAAGGCATCCCGAGTTTTTCGTCTGACGGGATCAGGGCATCGGCGACCCACGCGATCCTGGATTGCAAGTGATCAGTTTCGTATACCATGGCTTAGAGTCCAATCTTTCGCGCTTCGGCAGCTCCGCTAACCGCCTGAGAGCGTCTGTTTTCAATGATGGATTCGGAATTTCGCAGTGCCAGCGCAGTAACGGTGCCAGTAGGATTGACCGCACCCGAGGTCGGCATGACGCTCCCGTCCATGACAAAGAGATTTGGTACGTCGTGCGAGCGGCCAAAGGAGTCGACGACCGAGGCGCGGGGATCGTCGCCCATACGTACCGTCCCGAGTATGTGCCAGCCGGTTTCTCGCATCAGCGGCGTTCCCGACACTTCATATGCGCCTGCTTCTTTCATGGACTCCGTAGCGCGCAACAGGTTGAAGTCCAAGAGATCCATGGTGTTTTGCGAAGCCTTGTAAGTCACCTTTACTGCGGGCATACCTTCGCCATCGGTCACATCGGGATCAAGGACAACCATGTTGTCCTCACTCGGTAGATCCTCTGCCATGATCCCCCAATAGGCTGAACGGCCGAACCGCTTTTGCACCGTTGCATGAAAATTCTCGCCCCAGACGTCACCGTTGCTGCCCCATGGCCAAGTGCCAACCGATGCCAGAGGGCCACCCATTCCCATGAGCTGCCATTTTGCGCCTCGGTAGAAATTCGTATCTTTACGGGTCTCTGCAAATTCGAGGGAGTAGGCGCGCTGGCCGTAGGGTCCTTGCCAGTTTTCGAAGAAATCGTCGAACAGGCCGCTCACGGTCCCGTAAGGGTGCATCATTAACCGCTTGCCCACCAGGCCCGAGGAATTCGCCAATCCGTTGGGATGGTCATTCGAAGTTGAATTAAGGAGCAGCCGGGGTGTGCCGACACCGTTGGCCGAAACAATCACGATGCGACCCGGTTGAAAATGCGTAGCCCCTGTCTCGCGATCCACATAGGTTACGCCCGTTGCAAGACCATCGGATCCAGTCTCGACGCGCAATACGCGCGCATTTTGAACGAGTTTAACGCCGAGCTTAATACATGTGGGCCAGTGCGTTCGGTCGACTGAAGCCTTGGCGCCATCGAAGCAAGCCCAGGCACACGCCCCGCGACGCACGCAAGGCAAGAGCCCGTTGTGTTTCACCGTCGCTATTGAATTGCTACCGGGCCACCAGTGCCATCCAAGCCGGTCATGTGCCTCGGCAAATTTCTTTTCCATCTTTCCTAAAGGAAAGGGTGGTAGCGGTATATCAAATCCCGGCGGGTATGCTGGATCACCTCCGACACCGGAAACGGCAAAATCGTTCTCAACACGCGCATAAAATGGTTCAAGATCGGCATAACTCAAGGGCCAGTCGTCCGCGATGCCATCCACCGTGCGCACTCGAAAATCACTCGGTTTCAACCGATGCCAAGCAGCTGTATAGACGATCGAACTCCCGCCCACGCCATTCCACATTAACGGCTCGATATCTGAATCTGTGACATTAATGGGATAGTCGGACGGTGACTTCCGCCTATTCGGATTTGAAGAAAAATACTGGGCTTTCGTCAGTTCGAACTCTAGACCAGTGTGTCGAAGCTTCGTGTAGTCAGGATAGCTGCCCTGTTCCAGACAGATGACAGACATTCCCTCTTCTGCAAGGCGTTTTGCTGCCACCGCCCCGGATGGCCCGGAACCGACGATTACGACGTCATAAACAGTCGTTTTGCTTTCTTTGGTCATCTAACTGACTCCTTAAAATTTGCGCAGTGTCTTTCCCCCGGAGGGTTGCGATGCCGAGTGGCGTCTTTTTGCAGTTGCCATGGAGACGTCGATTTGGGCACCATGCAAATCGGCAGGTCGCAGCGCGTTGGCATCAGCAAAGTCGACGCAATTGCCCTCGCGAACTTTTTTAAGCCTTATCAGGAACTGTTCTTGGAGTGCCGGAGCGGAATATAGCGGCGCCATTTCCGCCTCGTTGCAGCTCCGAGCGATGTTTGCCAGTCCTCTGCGGAGGATTCCTCCTTGTATCGCAGCCTCATAGGTGGTCCTCCGCCTTGCGCCTCGATTGCCCTTGCTCTTTGCAGTCGACCGTAAAACCGGCCGGAAATTTATTCACTCTTTCGAGGTTAGTCAGCTGCAATCAACATCATGATCCAGATCAATGTCAAGTGGATCAAGTGATCCCGTTCAGAATTTTGCATATTTCTTGCACAAGCTTGGAGACTCTTGAGTTCCTGCGTTGTGCCTCCACGCTTTAGACTACCGTGTCACGCGGGACGGCAACCCCTGTGTGGTCGCTGTTTCCGTAACCTGAAGCTGTTGCGCTCCGCATCAACGCGGGATCGCGACCGCGCCGCTGTGGAGCACCGGGCGCGCGTGCAGTCAAGTGTCGGAAGGTATGCCTCACTTTGCATGAATCCCCCGCATATGTGCGACCGCGATAGCTCTGCAGGCCAGCGACACTTGCGGCCACTCGAGAATGTCCGGTGGGGAACTCTCGGGCTCACCACGGCGAAAAAGCGCTATTGGATCACATGATCCTGTTGACAGTTTGTTGGATCATAGTGTTTATTGCACGTCGAACATGAGCGGTCGGAGAGAAAAATGAAACTCAGCTTAGGGCACAACGCCGGTGAAACCGGTACCGTTATCGGAAAACGCTCCGAAGGCGCGTTCTTGCGAGAGCGGAAAGTGGTTCCAGGGGGCTCGATGCGCGCGGCGTCGTGGTTTCAGCCTCATCCGCCCTATGCAGCGCGTGGTGAAGGTTGCTGGATCATCGACATCGATGAACGGCGGCTACTTGATTGCGCGAACAACTTCTTTTCGCTCATTCATGGCCATGCATATGGCCCTGTTCTGGACGCAGTGCGCGACGCAATGACAAGGGGGACAGCGTTCGGTATGCCGACCGAGAGCGAAATCCTTCTGGCCGAAGCGCTGGCGGCCAGAAACCCGCGGATGGAGCAGACCCGCTTCTGCAATTCAGGAACCGAGGCGGTACTGGCCGCAATCAAGGGCGCGCGCGGGCTGACCGGACGGCACAGGATTGCCAAGTTCGAGGGCTGCTATCACGGAGCCTACGATTGGATTGAAGTGAGCCTTGATCCGACGCCCGCCAATTGGGATGACGAGAATGGCAATCCCGCTTCCGTCCGTTGCAATGCGGGCACACCGGACTCGGTGTTGCAAGAGGTGGTCGTGCTCCCATACGACGATCCTCAGCGTTGCGCTGACATCCTTCGCCGCGAAGGCGCTTCGCTTGCGGCTGTTATCCTTGATCCGAATGCCTCGCGTGCCGGCGCGGTGCCGATGTCGAAAGAAACTGCTGCCGTCGTGCAAGAGGCTTGCCGCCGGGACGGCATCATTCTCATTGCGGATGAAGTGATCAGTTTCCGTCTTTCCTATGAAGGGGCTTCCCCGCTTTTCGGTCTTGAGCCGGACCTGATCACGACGGCGAAGATCATTGGCGGGGGTCTTCCGATCGGCGCGGTATCCGGGCTTGCCGAACACATGTCGGTCTTCGATCATTCTGCCGGCAAGCCGAAAGTGTCTATGGGTGGTACGTTCAGTGCCAATCCGCTCAGTATGGCTGCGGGGCTGACCTCACTGGAGCACTATTCGCGGCCGGTGGTGGATCGGCTCAACAAACTTGGCGACGCCCTGCGCGAGAGAATCAGCAAAGGGCTAGGGGACGCTGGCGTGGCTGCAACGGTGACCGGAATGGGATCGCTATTTCGGCTTCATGTCGGAGCGGGCAAGGTCACTGGCTATCGGAGTGCATTTCAGTCCGCAGAGGCAGCGAAGCTCATCCGTCGGATTCAATTGGCCATGCTGGACGAAAACATCCTGCTCACGCCCAATTGCTCGGGTGCGCTTTCCAGTCCGATGACCGAGGTCGAGGTTTTTTCGATAGCGGACAAACTGGTGCGCGTGGTCGAAAAAGAGCTTGGCGCTCATCAAGGCTCGGTAGCCTGAGGCCAGAGAGTTGAGGCTCCCTGGAAGAAGATAGAAGGATATGGTGAAGCAACAATGAGTGGACAGCCGATGTTAATTGCACCCTACCGCGTCGGAGTTGATATCGGCGGTACCTTTACCGACCTGGTGATGGTTGACTCCAAAGGAGCTGTGCGTGCGTTCAAAGCTCCGTCAGTGCCTTCCGATCCAACGGAAGGTGTACTTTCGGCGATCCGACTGGCGGCCGAAGCCTTGGCAATCGATGTCGAAGCCTTCCTTTCCAACACCGAGTTGTTTGTACACGGCTCGACCATTGCTACAAACACGCTGCTTGAAAAGAAGGGTGCAAAGGTTGGACTTCTGGTCACGGACGGCTTCCGCGACTCGCTGGAGATCAGACGCTCCATGCGTGATAACGTTTGGGACCATCGAAAGCCGTTTCCGGAGGTGTTGGTCCCTCGCTATCTGCGCTTGCCCGTTGTCGAACGCCTTGAGCAGGATGGCACAGTACGAATACCCTTTGATCCGAAATCCGTCGCAAACGCTGCGCGGGTCTTCGAAGAGGAGGGTGTCGAGTGCGTCGCGATCTGCTTCCTGCATTCCTACGCAAATCCGGCCCACGAAAGGGCAGCCAAGGCGGAGCTGAAGAAGCTACTTCCTAATGTCTGGGTCACCGCTTCTTCGGAAATCGCCCCGACGATCGGTGAATATGAACGTACGTCGACGACCGTCGTCAACGCATATGTTGCCCGTCGTGTTGTTCCCTATCTTGAAAGTCTCTCAAAACGGCTCTCCTCGCTGGGATTGCAGCGCAAGCTGTTGATGATCCAGTCGAACGGAGGCGCGATTTCCATCGATGAGATCGGACATGTACCAGCGAGTCTGGTTCTTTCGGGCCCGGCTGCCGGCGTCGGCTCCTTGAAGTTTTTCGGCCAGGATACCGGGTCGGAGCACCTAATGTCGATCGAGATCGGCGGTACCAGCTGCGACGTTACCCTGATGGAGCACGGCATGGTCTCAATGACCGACCAGATCGTGGTCGATGGTTACCACTTGAACATTCCGTCCGTCGACATCCACACTGTGGGTGCAGGCGGAGGTACGATCGCCTCGGTGGACGGTGCAGGGCTTCTAAAGGCTGGGCCGGAAGGCGCGGGCTCGACCCCCGGACCGGCCTCTTACGGCCGGGGTGGTACGCGCCCGACTGTGACCGACGCTCACCTCGTGCTCGGCCGGCTCAAGCCAGGTCCATATGCGGGCGGAGTGATCACCTTGAGCATGGAGAAGGCAGTGGAGGCGATTGAGACACATGTCGCAAGGCCTCTTGGGCTCAGCGTCAACGACGCGGCGGCCGGCATCATTCAGCTCGTCGAACAAAACATTCTCCACGCGGTCGAGCAAGCCTCGCTCGAGAAAGGTTACAATCCGAGGGCGTTTACGCTCGTGGCCTGCGGAGGAGCAGGTCCCTTGCACGGTCCATCGACCGCCCGCCTGCTTGGTTGTTCAAGCCTCTATATTCCGCGGCTCGCGGGTGTATTTTGCGCATTTGGGATGTGCAATTCCGACCTTCGCCACGATTACGTGCGAAGCTGGCTTAACGAGCTGGACAATATTGAGACCTCGGGACCGGATCCGCTCGAAGCCGCGTTCGTCGAGCTGCAGTCGGAAGCGATCGATGTTCTGGCGCGTGAAGGCTTCACGGGGGACAAGGCGCTCCTGAAGCGTGCATACGACCTTCGCTATTTCGGTCAGCAATGGACAATTCCCGTGGAGTGCTCCTCTACGGATGCGGCGACCATACGGGGGGCATTTGAGCAGGTCTACCAACGTCTCTTTGGTTATGTTCAGCCTGCAGGCGCAATTGAGGTCGTCAATCTGCGGTTGGCGGCGATCGGCAAGCTGGATGCGTTGGAAGTTGCCAAGGTCTCTGCCGAGGTTGCTGATCCCGTGGCCATTTCGCGCCGGCCGGTATGGATCAACAAGGAGTTGGGCTTCGTTGAAACGCCTGTTTACGATGGTAGGGTTCTGGCCCCGCGCCAGCAACTGACTGGACCTGCCATCATCGAAGAAGCAACGACCACGCTCATTCTCGGGGCGGGCGACAAGCTGACAATGACCGACGCGGGTAACTATCACGTCGATATTCTGCAGGGCGAGGCAGCATGACCACGCGAAACATCCTTGGGCACGGTTTGAAAACTGGCACATTTTTGATCCGACAGCGGTCGAATGCCTCGCAAGGCAGTTTGTTTATTGCACGAATTGATGAGGTCAATCTATGAGCACTGTTTTGTCTCCCGAATACGATCCGGTTCTCATCGCAATTTTGCAGCGACAGCTCGATCACATCAGCCTGCAGATGGGCACCATCATGACTCGGACAGCACGCAGTCCGATCTTCAGCCAGAGCCATGACTTTTCGTGCTTCTTGAGCAATGCAGATGGTGACACGATCGCACAGGCGGACGGTCTGCCGATCCATTCCGGCAGTGGTGGATTTGCCGTGCGTGCGGTCCTGCGGGATTTCTCCGGACGCATAGATCCGGAAGATGTCTTTATTCTAAGCGATCCCTATGTTGCTGGCGGCAATCATTTGCCTGACTGGACCCTTATTCGCCCGGTTTTCGTGGAGGGCGAGCTAGTGGGCTTCTGCAGCAATCGCGCGCATCAGTCCGATATCGGTGGAGGCGCGGCGGGTACCTACAATGCCAAGGCAACCGAGATTTTCCACGAGGGAATTCGCCTGCCCGTTCTCAAGCTGATCGAAAAGGGCCAATTGCGCGACGACCTGTGGCGCATGCTGCTTCTCAATTCCCGCTGCCCGGATCTTCTGGAAGGCGATCTTGGTGCCATGATCGGCTCAACACGGATCGGCGGTCAGCGGTTGGCTGACATCATTGCCCAATTTGGCGTTAAAAAGGGTCGCGCATACCTCGATGCTCTTCTTGACTATGGCGAGCGGCGTATGCGCCAGGCCATATCCGAGCTTCCGAACGGTGTGTGGCATGCATCGGACTTCAGCGATACCGACTGCTTCGATCTTGTTGATATCGAAACGCGGGTGAAGATGGTCATTGGCGAGGACACGATAACCTTTGATTTTACCGGTACGTCGCCGCAAATCAAAGGCTTCAAGAATAGCGGGATCGCCAATACGCATTCGGCCGTCTATTGCGCTCTTTCAGCTTTTCTGGACCCCGCAATTCCGCACAACGAAGGCAGCTATCGTTGTGTCAAGATCATAGCGCCCGAAGGAACTGTTGTGAACGCCTTGCCGCCGGCGCCGATGACGATGAATACGGTATTCCCGGCGATCGACATCATGAATGCGTGCTGGGGCGCCCTTGCCCAAGCCGACCCCGAACGCGCCTGCGCGGGTTGGGGAAAATCGGTATTCGGCATTTCGTCAGGCACGAAACCTGACGGGGGTGTTTTTGTTCTCTATCATTGGCATGGCAGCTCTGGTGGCGGCGCAGTGAAAGGGCGAGATGGCTTTGCCACCTCCAGTCACCAGATGACGCTCGGCGGCATGTTCATTCCGAACGTGGAGACCTATGAGCAGTCCTATCCAATCCGTGTGCATCGCTACGAGATGCGCTCCGACACCGGCGGGGCGGGGCAGTACCGGGGTGGAACCGGCGTAGACTACGTGGTCGATGTTTTGGTTGGTGGCGAGCATTTGCTGCGCGGTGAAGGTGCACGCAAAAAAAGCGGTGCGGGCGTCAATGGCGGACATTGGGGTGAGAAAGGATCGATCAAGGCTTTCGATCTGGCTACCGGTGACGAGCTTTACTGCCCGCCTTATGGCGTTGAACAGGTCAAGCCATTCCACTTGGTGATTGAGGCTACGGCTGGCGGTGGCTGGGGGCATCCCCACCAGCGTGACCCCGAGTCCGTCCTGCGCGACGTCCGCGACGGCGTAGTATCGCGACAATCAGCACTGGAAACATATGGCGTTGCGATCTCGGCAGACGGAAAGTCCATTCTGTCAACGGAAGCCCGACTGAAGACGGTGTGAGTCTTACCTGCGGTTCAAAGCGGTTAAATGCGCGTGTAGCGCTTTCAGGGAGTAAAAAACATGAGCAAAAAACGTGCGATCGAGCTCCTTCGTGAGTACCACGATGCTTGGTCCAGTGGGGATGTCGAAGCTGGCTGCAGCTTCTACGCCGATAATCTTGTCGTCCATATGGGCGGCTCTCATCCGGTCCTCTCAGGTGACTTCCACGGCGCCAACGGCTTCATCCAAGGCTGGGTGAACAAGGTCGCCGCCTATACCGACAAGTGGATTGTCGGCGGCGAGGCAGGACATGACGAGCTCATCGCAGAATCGGATGAGGCAATTCTGATCATGGTCCACGAGATTTGGGGGCGTGGTGACAAGCAGGTTCACACCGACCGCCTCGCAGCTTATCGTTTCGAAAACGAGCGGATCGTGGAGTGCTGGTTCTGCGACATGCGTCAGGCGGAAGTTGATGCGTTCTTCTCCGGTATCCGGTAGGCGCCGAAAAGCACTGATCAGCGCCCGCTCAACTTCGTGCGCGGGCAGTTGGCGGTTACTCAAATTAGGATAGTGTGATGCCCGATTTTATCGTGGTAGGTGGTGGATCGGCGGGATGCGCTGTAGCTGGTCGGTTGAGCGAGGATCCGGATGTATCGGTGACGCTGTTTGAGGCCGGGCCGAGGGACAGCAACCTTTGGATTCGCTTTCCGGTAACATTCTACAAATCCTTCAAGAGCTCTTTGCTTCATTGGTACAAGGTTGAGAAGCTCACGCATCAAAACGATACCGAGCCACAGATCGGACAAGCGCGGGTTTTGGGCGGTGGCAGCTCGCTCAATGCCATGGTTTATATGAGGGGCGCGCCGTCTGATTACGATCGTTGGGTCGAGCATGGAGCAGAAGGTTGGGGCTACAAGGATGTGCTCCCCTACTTCCGCAAGGCAGAAAACAACGAAGTTTATTCGAACGAGGTTCATGGTCAGGACGGACCATTGAGCGTTTCAAACCAGCAGTATACGTTGCCGTTGACCAAGGCGTGGGTAAAGGCCTGCCAAGAGGCGGGAATACCTTATAATCCGGATTTCAATTCTGGTGAGCTGAAGGGAGCGGGGCTTTACCAGCTGACCACGAAGAATGGTCGTCGGTGCAGTTCGGCCGATGCGTATCTTCGTCCGGCCCGAAAGCGCCGGAACCTCAACGTTGTTACCGACAAGCAGGTCACGAAGATCCTGCTTGAGGGCGGCCGTGCCGTTGGCGTCCAGTACGTAGAAAATGGCCGCGTTGAAACGATGCGGGCGGAACGCGAAGTCGTTATATCCTCCGGAGCAGTGGGATCTCCTCGCCTCCTTTTGCTTTCAGGGATAGGGCCTGCCGCCGAGCTTCAGCGCGCAGGCGTTCAGGTGGTTCACGACCTGCCAGGCGTCGGGCAGAACCTGCAGGACCATACCGATTGCTTCCTGATCTATAACCTGAAGTCGAACACGAGCTACGATAAATACAAGAAGCTGCGGTGGCAGTTGGCCGCGGCGGCCCAATATGCGCTTTTCGGATCCGGCCCGATTACATCAAATATTTGCGAGGGCGGGGCCTTCTGGTGGGGCGATCCATCGGATCCCACTCCAGATCTCCAATATCACTTCCTTGCCGGTGCCGGCATAGAGGAAGGTGTGGAAACGACTGCGAGCGGCAACGGATGCACTCTAAATGTGTACGCCTGTCGGCCAAAATCCCGAGGCCGGATCGCCCTACGATCTTCGGATCCGAAGGTTCCGCCAATTGTGGACCCGAACTATCTCAGCCATCCATATGACGTGGATCGCCTTATTGATGGCATCCGGCTCGGACAGGACATCATGGAACAGCCATCGATGAAGAAGTTCGTTGGCGAGTCGCATTTGCCTGAAAAGCCGTTGAAAACCCGCGCGGAGTTTGAAGCTTTCGTCAGGAAGCATTCGCAGGGGGCATATCACCTAAGCGGTGCTTGCAAGATCGGTACCGACGAAATGGCCGTTGTAGATCCGCAGTTGCGTGTGCATGGCATCGACGGTCTGCGGGTTGCCGACACGTCTGTCATGCCGTTCGTCTCATCGAGCAACCTAAATGCCCCGGCGATCATGATCGGTGAGCGCGCTGCCGATTTCATGAAAGGGAACCGGATCTAAATACCTGCGATTTGCAGCCTCCATGAGGCGACCAGTTTTTAGCAATAGACGGATAAGCTCCAACTTGCGGCCCTCGCCGATGGTTGAATGTTATTCTCACTCTTGAATCGAAAGCACCACATGGTGCGGGAGGACCAATGAAACTCGTTACTTATGACGCAGCTGGCTCTTGGCGAGCAGGTGTTGTGGTCGATTCGTCGATCTTCGACGTTGACACGCTCCGTAAAGGCGAATTCGGCGAGGGCGCGAGACCGATCTTATCGGTACGTGAATTGCTGCAGCAACACGGAGGCAGCCTGTCAGAGCTCTCGGTGCGGCTCACCGCGGCAGCCCGGAACAATCCAAAAGCCGAGGTAGGGTCATTTGACAAGGTGCGGCTTGGCCCACCGGTTACTGATCCATCGAAAGTCCTTTGCATCGGTCTCAACTACAACGATCATGTTGCTGAGACCGGGCGCGCACTACCATCCCACCCCGACATCTTTGCGAAATTCGCAAGCTCTCTGATCGGCCCTTTCGACGAGATCTGCTGCTCCAACATCACACCGAATCTGGATTTTGAAGGCGAGCTCGCAATCGTAATCGGAAAGGAATGCCGCTCCGTCTCTGCAGAAGCGGCGCTCGATTTCGTAGCTGGCGTGACTGTCTTGAACGACACTACCGCGCGAGATCTTCAGTATCGTGGAACGCAGTGGCTGGCGGGCAAGGCTCTGGACGCTTCGACGCCATGTGGTCCAGCACTTGTTACATTGGACGAAGTCGGGGACATTCAAAACCTCGATATCCAGACCCGCGTCAACGGATCTCAGGTCCAATCATCCAATACGCGTCTCATGATTTTTCCAGTTCGCCAATTGGTGAGCTATATTTCCTTTTTTCTGGCTCTTTCTCCTGGCGATATCATTACGACAGGAACTCCCCAAGGCATCGGCGCTAAACGACATCCGCCGTTGTGGTTGAAGCCGGGCGATACCGTAGAGGTGGAGCTACAAAATGTGGGCATCCTGCGCAACGTCGTGCGTTGACGAACACATGGTTGCGGCTACGCGGTCAAGTGATCGCAGCCGTAGCAATACCCGAAGCGGTCATTTTTCTAATTTTACGCGAATTATGGGTTTGGTTTGCGGTCGCCGGGCTAGCCCTGGCGATCGGTGAACATTCAAATTTGCAATCAACGGTTGACGTTCCAAAGCGATGACTAAGTTAGACCTGATCGAGCAAATTAAGGCGATATGCATCGAGCTCTCCGGACAGATGGTAGAGGCGGCGCATTACGTCATCAACAATGCCGATGAAGTTCCATTTTATTCGATGCGGGA
>UCML01000030.1:0-160027 GCA_900473675.1 Hyphomicrobiales bacterium
GCACCATCGCCGAGGTCTATCTGGGCGAGGACGCCGCCAGACAAGTGCTCGAAGGCCGCATATCGCGCGGCAAGGCCGAGCGGATCTCCGCCGTGCTTTGGTTCTCCGATCTGCAGAACTACACCCGTATCTCCGACAACCTGCCGCCGGACGAGATCATCCCGTTCCTCAACGACTACGCGGATGCGGTGATTTCCTCCATTCACGAGGCTGGCGGCAATGTCCTGAAGCTGATCGGCGACGGGACTCTGGCGATCTTCAAGGCTGAGGAACGCGAGGATGCCTGCGCCCGGGCGCTTCTTGCGGAACAGAATCTGCGTGAAAAGCTGAAAGGCCTGAACGAACAGCGCCTGCTCGAGGGCCGGCCGGTGACCGAGGTCTATCTCGGTCTTCATATCGGGGATGTCTTCTACGGTAATATCGGCTCGAGCGACCGGCTGGATTTCACCGTCATCGGCCCGGCGGTCAATGAGGTGAGCCGCATCGCCTCCATGTGCCGCTTCGTCGATCGCAGCGTCATCATGTCGTCCCAGTTCGTCGCCGCCGCACCGCCGCCACGCAATTCGGAAGTCGTATCCATCGGCCGCTACGCGCTGCGCGGCGTCAAGCGGGCGCAGGAACTGTTCACGCTGATGCCGCTGGAAAACCCGGTCGAATAGTTCAAAAGTCTTTTGCGGCCAGCGCCCGTCGGTGTTTCAGGAACAGGACATCCGATGGATTGGATGCAAGATCGATGGCGCGGTCATAGGCAGCGACGGCAGCTGCCATCCGGCCTGAACGCGACAGCAATTCGGCCCACGCGGCATGAAACGGCTGATAGGCGTCGAGTTCGGGGCCGAGCGCCTCCAGAACCCGCAGGCCCGCCTCCAATGCTCCGGCTTCGGCGAGCGCTACCGCACGATTGAGCTGCACGACCGGCGTCGGTTCCATCCGCAACAGACTGTCATAGAGAAGGACGATCTGCGGCCAGTCCGGCGGCTCGGACTGGGCATGCAGGGCTGCGATCGCCGCCTTGACCTGAAACGGTCCGGCCGCCCGCCGCGTCATGGCGCGATCGAGAAGTGCCAGACCCTCGGCAATCCGTCCCTCGTTCCAGAGCTTGCGGTCCTGTGATGCGATTGGAATGCTCGTTCCGTCCGCATCCAGCCGCGCGGAGCGTCGGGCTTCGGTGATCAGCATCAGAGCCAAAAGGCCTTCGATCTCCGCCTCATTCGGGCGCAGGTCGTTCAGCATGCGCGCGAGATCGATCGCCTCCTCGCCGAGCCGGCGCGGCAGGTTTTCGCTGGTGCTGGAATAACCCTGGTTGAAGATCAGGTAGATGACGGTCAGCACGGATTGGAGTCGCTCTGCCCAGGCTTCCGGCTCTGGCACGGCATAGGGGATGCCCGCCGCCAGGATCTTGGCGCGCGCCCGCGACAGGCGCTGGCCCATGGTTGTCTCATTGTCGAGAAAGGCGCTGGCAACCTCCGCCGTCCCGAGCCCGCCGAGCGTCCGCAGGGTCAAAGCGACCCGGGTCTTCGGCTCCAATGCCGGATGACAGCAGGTGAAAATCAGCCGCAGGCGTTCGTCGGGGATGTCTTCCGCCGCCGCATCGGTTGTTTCCTCGATCAACAGGATGGCGATATCGGCCGCTTTCCGGTTTTCGCGGCTTGTTTTGCGCACGAGGTCGATCGCCTTGCGCGTCGCGACCGTCAGAAGCCAGCCTTGGGGCGAGGCGGGCAATCCCGTTCTTCCCCAATGGAGGACCGCAGAGGCCAGCGCCTCCTGGAGCGCATCCTCGGCCAGTTGAAAATTCTTCAGGCGGGCGATCAGGACTGACATGAGCCGCCCCCGATCCGCCCGCGCCAAGGCCTCGATGGCCTCTGACACGGATTGCGGATCGGGGACGGCGGATGGCATCAGGACCGGTAATCCATGATCGGCCGGATCTCGATCGTTCCATAGGCGGCGGTCGGGATCATCGCCGCGTAGCGCAACGCTGCGTCCAGATCGGCAACGTCGAAGAGATAGAACCCGGCTAGACGTTCCTTCGTCTCGGCAAAGGGGCCATCCATGGTTTCGACCTTGCCGCCACGCACCTTGAGACTGGTGGCTGTGTCGACGCCTTTCAGCCCTTCGCCGGCGAGATAGGCGCCGGCTGTCTTGAGAGACTGTGTCAGGGTGGCATATCCCTGCATCATGGCTTCGAATTCCGGCGTGCCATAGACGGGTGCGGCGGAAGGATCTGCATAGATCAGCGCGATATATTGCATCGACGGGCTCCTTGAAGAGGTGCAGTTTCGGGGTTTCGGTTCGTTGGGTCAACGGTCGAGTTCTGTCTCGACATTCCAAGAACGCCCCTCGATCTGCGATTTCGACATGGTGCCTAAAGTTTTTCGGCGAATGCCGTGGCGCGTTGTTACGTCAGGTATCCCGGCGATGGAAAACCAGACCTTCCGGCCTTCCTCGTTGAAGAAATACGGGTTCGTCGCGCAGCACCCCCGCCACGCGGCTCCGAGGTCGCTTCCATCGGCCGCTACGCCTTGCGGGGCGTCAAGCGGGCGCAAGGGCTCTTCACTCTGGTGCCTCTGGAGAAGGTGGAGGAGTGACGCAGGGCTCAGAGTTTCATTTGTGGCCGGTTTGGCTCGTGCCAAAAAAATACCCGGCGGCCAGCGACACGACGCTTCCAAGGGTGGAAATCACGGTCTGATTGTACGGTTTTTCGCCAGGCAGCGCCAATAATGACAACACCACGAGCAATCCAAGGAAGACAACGCCACTCAGGATCGGCTTCGAGAACAGCTTGTCGAACCATGATCTATTGCACTGTTTATCAAGAAAATGGGCCAATTCTTCCGTCGTTGAAAACAACCTCACCTGATGCGATGGCGTTACGAAGACGATTTCTTCGTGGTCAACCTTGTTCTCAGACCGGACAACGACGATGCTTCCGGAGAATATGTTTTCGGCGACCTCCGTTACGTCCGGGTTTTGTAGCTCCGGGTAGCGCTTCTTGATGACGGGAACGACCAAGTCCTTATACGCAGATATGTCCATTGTTCTGCTCCCTCGTAAAGTCCTCCAGAAATTCAATCTAAGGGCGAGCACGCTAGAGTCAACAACTAATTAATACACAATCTAAGATTGCATCTTGTAACTTGTAACCTATTGAAATGAGATGATTTCGCTAGGGGCCTCTTCGGTTGAAGAGGCTGGGGTTGTAGCCGGAATATTTTAGACAACCCCGGACGGCGTCAGACCTTCCGGCCACTCTCGTTGAAGAAATGCAGATTGGCCACGGGAAGCCGCACGGCCACCTCGCCGTGCATGCCGAGAAAGCGGCGGTCCAGCGTGAAGGCCTTGAAGGCGACGGGGCCGAGCTTCAGGTGGACGATGATGCCGAAGCCGGTGGGTTCGACGAGATCGACGGTTGCCTTCAGTACATCCGGGCCTTCGGCGCCGAGAACCACATGTTCCGGCCGGATGCCGAGCGTGGCGCGGCTGCCATCGGCGAGATTGGCCGTGCCGCCGAGCGGCAGGACGATGCCGCCGGTGAGCGCGAAGTTCGCGGTTTCGCCGCTTGCCATATAGCGGCCTTCGAAGAAGTTCATGCCGGGCGAGCCGATGAAGCCGGCGACGAAAAGGTTGGCGGGATTGTCGTAGAGTTCGAGCGGACTGCCGACCTGCTGGATGATGCCGCCATGCATGGCAACGATCCGGTCGGCGAGCGTCATCGCCTCGATCTGGTCGTGGGTGACATAGATCGAGGTGGCGCCGAGGTCCTGGTGCAGCTTCTTGATTTCAGCGCGCATCTGTTCGCGCAGGCGGGCGTCAAGGTTTGAGAGCGGCTCGTCGAACAGGAAGGCCTTCGGCTCGCGCACGATGGCCCGGCCCATGGCGACGCGCTGACGCTGCCCGCCGGAAAGCGCCTTCGGGCGACGTTCCATCAGGGGATCGAGTCCGAGCTTGTTCGCGGCACCGGCGACGACAGAGGCGATCTTTTCCTTGGCCGTCTTCCTCAAGCGAAGGCTGTAGCTCATGTTCTTGGCTACGCTCATATGCGGATAAAGCGCGTAGGACTGGAACACCATGGCAATGTCGCGGTCCTTCGGAGCGAGGTCGTTGACGCGTTTTCCGGCGATTCGGATCTCGCCGTCGGTGACGGCCTCAAGACCGGCGATCATGCGCAGGAGCGTGGACTTACCGCAACCGGACGGGCCGACGAGGACGACGAATTCGCCGTCCTTTATCTCAAGGTCGATACCGTGCAGCACCGGATGAATACCGTAGGATTTGCGGATGTTGGAGATATCGATCGATGCCATGGGATCAGCCTTTCACGGCGCCGGCCGTCAGGCCCTGCACGAGATAACGTTGGATCAACAGGAAGAACAGGCAGGCCGGGATGAGGGCAAGAACGCCCGCCGCCATCATCTGTCCGAAGTCGACCGAGAATTTCGACACGAAGGAAAGCAGTCCCACCGGAAAGGTCGCCGCGTCGTTTCCGGAGATCAGCATCAGCGAGAACAGGAGTTCGCTCCACGCGGCGGTGAAGACGAAGCCGAGCGTCGCGGCGATGCCGGGAAGCGTGAGCGGCAGGATGATCTGACGGAAGGCGACGAATTGGGTTGCGCCGTCGATCATCGCGGCCTCCTCCAAGTCCTTCGGGATGCCGTCGAAGAAGGACTGCATCAGGAAGGTAGCAAACGGCACGTTGAAGGCGGTGTAGACGATGACGAGGCCGGTGAGGCTGTTGGTCAGGCCAAGCGGCGACAGGATCTTGAAGATCGGCGCGACCAGCATGACCAGCGGAAACATCTGGGTGAGCAGCATCAGTGTCACGATCCAGTATTTGCCGCGGAAATTGAAGCGCGACATCGCATAGCCGGCTAGCGAAGCAAGCACCGTCACGATGACGGCGGTCGAGCCGGAAACGATCAGGCTGTTCTTGAAGAAGACCGGGAAATCGCTGTGCTTCAGCACAAACTCGAAATGCTCGAAGCTCGTCCGCGACGGCCACATCCGGATGCCCTCGGAATAGAGCAGCTTGTTGGGCGTCACCGAAACCTTCAAGAGCCAGTAGAGCGGGAACAGCGCGAAGGCGACATAGGCGAGGATGGCCAGGCGATGCGCGACGACGGAGAGAACGCGTTTTCCGGTCATGATCTCAATCCTTGCTCAGGAGCCACTGCCGCAGGATCACGATCAGCATCGAATAGCTGATCAAGAGCACAAGCAGCACCAGCGCGATGGCCGAGGCATAGCCGAAGTCCAGCCGCTTGAAGGCCTGGGTGAAGATGTAACTGGCGACGATCTGGCTGCGGTCGGCCGGTCCGCCATTGGTCATGACGATGATCAGGTCGGCGAAATTGGAGATCCAGACGGTGCGCAAGAGAACGGTGATGGCGATGGTCGGGGCGAGGAACGGCAGGGTGATCGAAAGGAACCGTTGCACCGGTCCGGCACCGTCGATGCTGGCGGCCTCGTAGAGATCGCGGGGGATCGCCTGCAGCGCCGCGAGCAGCGTGATAGCGAAGAAGGGAATGCCCCACCAGACGTTGGCGATGATCGGTCCCCACATGGAGAGATGCGGATCCGAGAGGATGTTGGAGGGTTCGCTCATCAGCCCGAGCGCGAACAGCCAGTGCGGGATGGGGCCGACGACGGGATTGAAAAGCCAGGCCCAGTTGAGACCGGCAAGAAAGCTTGGCACCGCCCAGGGCAGGAAAACCAAAGCCTGCACGATGGCGCGGCCGTAAAAGGGCTTGTCGAGCAGAAGCGCGAGGATAAGGCCGAAGATGAATTGCAGGAGGACGGACCAACCGGTCCACCAAAGCGTGTTCTTCAGCGCCCGATAGAAATTCTGGTCCTGCGACAGGGTCTTGAAATGGTCGAGCCCGATGAAACCGCCGGAAAAGGGATTGAGCAGCTGGATATCGCGGAAGGCGTAGGAAATGCCGAGCACCAGCGGCACCAGCATGACGGTGACGATCAGGATCAGCGCCGGCGCGCTGTAGAGATAGGGCGCGGAGGCATCGGCCAGACGCTTTTTCAGCGGCCGCTGGTCCCTGCGTGAGCCGCTACGGGCTGCGAGTGAATCCATCGTCAAAGTTTTCCGTTTCGCGGCTTAGGCCTGGGGCCAGCCGTGTTTCAGTCAGGACCGCAGGCAGCGGATGTCATGTCGCCGCCTGCAGTTGAGGGCTGATGACTTATTTGCTCGCGAGGAACTTCTGTTGAGCCTTGGTCATGTATTCAGCCCATTGCTTGGCCATTTCTTCCGGCGTGATATCGCCGAGCATGGCTTCCTGGCTGGTCTTGATCGCCATCGAATCCTTGAAGAAGGCGAATTCTTCGAGATAGGTCGGCATCACGGTCGGGACTGCGTCCTTGTCGGCCAATTCCTCGAACCAGCCCTTGAACTGGTCGGTGGCAAAGAAGGGGTCCTTTTCGGCGGCCTTCAGCGCGGGCAGCGCGCCGATGCGCTTGTTCCACTCGACATTGCCTTCCGGGCCTTCGAGCGTGGCGATCAGCTTCCAGGAGAGGTCCTTGTTGGCGCTTGCCGACATCATCGACCAGCCGGCGTAGCCAATGGTCGGGAAGGTCTTGCCGGAAGGCCCCTTCGGCATGGTGGTGACGCCGTAATCGGCCGCGTCCATGCGTTCGCTGATGGCGATCAGGGCGTCCGGGTCCTGGTCGAGCATGGCGCAGGTTCCGGTGTAGAAGCCGGCGACGATCTCGTTGAAGCCCCAGTTGACGCTGTCTTTCGGCGCATAGCCGTTCTTGTAGAGGTCAGTCAGCCAGGTGAAGCCCTTGACCCAGCCTTCTTCCGAGAACTTCGACGTGCCGTCGGCGTTGAAGTAGGTGTTGTCGCCGGCCATGGTGGCGCCCATCATCATCCAGCCGTTCAGGCCGCCCGGACCGCCGCGCATGCAGTAGGCGTATTTGCCCGGCAGTTTCTTGATCTTCTCGGCGGCGGCGACGAAGTCGTCCATCGTCTTCGGCGGGCCTTCGACGCCGGCCTCCGCGAAGATCTTCTTGTTGTAGAACATGGCGCGCAGATAGAAGCCGTACGGCAGCATATAGGCCGTGTCCTTGACGTCGCGGCCAAGCTCGAGCGCGCGGTCCGTCAAGCCCGAAGTGTGTTCCCAGGTCTTGAGGTAGGGCTCGAGGCTTTCGAGCATGCCGTTATTGGCATAGAGCGACAGCCAGGTGTCGGGCATTTCCATCACGTCCGGAATTTCGCCGGCCGAAACCATGGTGGCGAACTTCTGGAAGGCTTCGCCCCAGGGAAGTGAAATGACCTCGACCGTCGTGCCCGGGTTAGCCGCTTCGAACTTGGCGACGATCGATTTCAGGGTTTCCGTGCGTTCCGGGCTGGTGATGACTTCCACCAGCTTCAGCTTTGTATCGGCAAGGGCAGAACCTGCCATCAGAGAGGCGAACGTCGCCGCAGTAATCAATTTCCTCATTTTCGTTTCCCCTTTTTTTGTTGGGTGTTGCTTGCTGTCGTGTCAGCCTGCCGAGGCGGCAGCGATTGCCGCTTCGATATCGCTCCAGAGGGCCTCCGTTCCCTCCAGGCCGACATGGAGCCGTACCGACCGCGGGCTGATGCCGAAGGCGACCGCGGAATTGGGTTGTGCTTTTTGCGATAGGACGACTTCGCCCGGCACGATCAGGCTTTCGTGTCCGCCCCAGCTGACACCGAGCTTGAACAGCTTGATGTGGTCGGAAAAGGTGCGGACGTCGATGCCTTCGTTGAAGATGAACGAGAACAGGCCGGACGTGCCTTTGAGGCCTGGTGCCAGCTGGTTCGCAAGGCCGGGATAGCAGACGGTCTCGACCGCCTCGTGCGCCTGCAGCCGCTTTGCAATTTCGACGGTCGATTGCTCGTGCGCCTTCATGCGGATCGGCAGGGTGCGAAGCCCGCGGATCAGCAGCCAGGCATCGAAGGGCGACAGCTTGCCGCCGAGATAGGGATAGGCTTCCCCGCGGATACGGCCGATCAGTTCCTTCGAGCCGGCAACGACGCCGGCGACGACGTCGCTGTGGCCGCCGAGATATTTCGAGGCCGAATGGATGACCAGATCGACGCCGAGCGAAATCGGCTGTTGGAAGATCGGGCTCGCCCAGCTGTTGTCGATGGTGGTGATGACACCATGGTGTTTGGCGAGCGCGGCAAGGGCTGCGACGTCGTGGGTCTCCATCACCCAGCTTGTCGGGCTTTCGAGATAGAGAAGTTTTGCACCGGGCAGGGCCTTGGCGACCTCATCCTCGTTGCGGCCATCGACATAGGTCACTTCGATGTTCATGCGCTTGAAGAACGTGCCGAACAGGCGGAAGGCATCGGGATAGAGATGCTTGACGGCGACGATGCGGTCGCCCGGCTGGACGAAGGACAGAACCGTGGAAGAGATCGCCGACATGCCGCTGGCAAAACCGATCGCGTCTTCGGCGCCTTCGAGCTTGGCCAGCATTTCCTCGAACATGCGCACGGTCGGGTTCAGGCCGCGGGTGTAAATCGGCCGGATCTTCTCGCCGCGATAGGAGGCGACCATGTCGTCATAGTCGGTGAAGGTGAACAGCGACGTCTGGACGATCGGCGGCACGACGGCGTCATAGGCATTGCTCATGTCGTGGGCGACGATGAGAGAAGCTTCTTCGAACGGATCGAACCCGTTGCTCATTTGGACATTTCCTTGATGTCTTCCTCGACGATGGCGAGGATTTTCAGTGTTTCCGCACGCGCGGCCTCGGGGTCCTGCGCCGCAATGGCGTTGAAGAGCGTGCGGTGAAACGGGAAGGACCGGCGGGCAAAGTCCGGCCGGTCGAAAGGCTTTTCCCAGAAGCGCTCGAAGGCTTCGCGCATCTGTTCGAGCAGCTGCTTGAACAGCGGATTGTGGGTCGCGTCATAGATGGCGAGGTGGAAGGCGAGGTCTTCGGGGCCAGACGTGCCCTTGGAAAGATGCACGCGCTCCATCTCGTTCAGCTTTTCCTCGATCACCGCCAAGTCTTCCGGCGTGCGCATGCGGGCGGCGACCATACCGGCTTCCGCCTCGATGCCGCGGCGCACTTCCAGCGTCTTCAGCAGCACATCGCGCAGATGGGTGGTTTCCAGCGACAGCGGCATGTGGATCGTGGCGCCGGAAATGGGCTTGAGCAGGTAGGTGCCGCTGCCCTTGCGGGCCTCGACGACGCCGAGTGCCTGGAAATGGCGAATGACCTCGCGGATGGTCGACCGACCGACGGCGAGTGCCGTCATCAGCTCCCGCTCGGCAGGAAGGCGGTCGCCGGGGACCAGACTGGAACGCTGGATGTAGTCGGCAAGCGCTGCCGTCACCTGCTGCGCCCGGTCGGCTGGGGGCAGGGGCTGAAGGGCAGCTCTTGCATCCTTGTGCTTCATCGTCCGCTTTCCAGCTGAAACCATAATTGGTCTGACATCTGAGCAATAATGCAAATCGCAGCGCTGCCGTCAAGGGGCGGATACTGGTTCAAGGCGACGTGCCGTGATTGAGTTGTACAGAGTCAAAACTGGAACTGGGCGGCTAGTCAGGATCGTACCGTTATCGTTGAAATGGCGGCCTCCCTGCTGATGAGGTAAACTCTCCGATGCGAAGCCTGGCATCGGCGCAGGAGTATTTCTGCGCCTGAAACGGAAGGTGCGAAATGTCGTTTGCAAATCGCCGAGATGCAGGCCGGAGGCTGGCTGCCGCATTGTCCGATTATCGCGAGAAGGGCCCGGTCGTGATTGCGCTGCCGCGTGGTGGAGTGGTGGTTGCTGCCGAAATTGCCAGCGCGCTTGATGCGCCGCTGGATCTTCTTTTCGTTCAGAAGATCGGCGTGCCGTTCCAGCCGGAACTGGCGATGGGGGCAATCGTCGAGGGGACAGAGCCAACAATCGTTCGCAATGAAAACGTGATCCGGCTGGCAGGAGTTCGCGAGAAGGAGTTTTCCGCGATATGCCAGTTGGAACAGGCGGAGATTGAACGGCGGCGGCAGCGTTATCTCGGTGATCGCAGCAACATCCCGCTTGGTGGGCGCGTCGTCATTGTCGTTGATGACGGCATTGCGACCGGCTCCACCGTCAAGGCGGCGCTCAAGGCAATTCGAAAACAAGAGCCGCGGGAATTGGTGCTGGCCGTTCCGGTTGCGCCACCCGAAACCCTTGAGGAACTGGAAAGAGATGTTGACGCGCTCATCTGCCTCGAAGCGCCGTTCGTCTTCCGCGCCGTCGGACATTTCTATGAGGAATTTCCTCAGGTGAGCGACACGGAAGTCATTTCAGCGCTGGAGGCTGCCAATCGGGGCAGGTCGGCGTAACCGCTGGCGCTCCGGCATTTGAGGGACGCCCTTGGATGTACAAGGCATTCACCGGAAGAATGCGCCGGTTAAGTTCTCCCGAGCTCAGTCATGCCTTGAGGATATGTTCGCTCGCTCAGTGGCACGGCCTCGATGGCGGCGATGAGCCGGTCGATCAGCAAAGTCTCCGTCCGGCCGCCGGGTGCGAAACGTCTGGTGACCAGATAAACGTCGGCTACCGGTGGATTTTCATACGGCGGCAATTGCCAGAGCTGGCGCGCCTCGATGTCTGCGGTGACAACGTGGATCGGCAGTGGGCCGAAGCCGAAGCCAACCTTGATCAGCCGCTTGACCTCCTCGAGATTGGTGAAAAGCCCGAGCACCTGGCCGTTGAAATTTTCCCGCTGCCGCAAACGCGCGACCGGTGCGAGGGCACCGCCGAGGTGGTCGGTCTTGAAGGACACATAATCCAGTGCGGCGAGATCGTTGATCTTGGTTTCGCGCTTGCCGAAAAGAGGGTGGCCGGGCGCGCAGAAGAAGCCGAAATGCTCGCGGTAAAGCACATTATAATCGAGTTCCGGATGTTTTTCGTGTGCCAGGCAAATGCCGAGACAGGCTTCGCCGGTGAGCACAGCCTCGATCACGGCCTGGCTGGCGGAAACGCTGGTCGAGAAGGTCACGCGCGGGAACGTCTTGTGAAAGTCGGCAAGGAAACGATCAAGAAACGGGCATTCGATATGGCTAGCAAAGGCCATCTCGACATGACCAGTGACCAGATCCGGGTCGTCCTTGACGAGATCGGGAAGGCCGGTGACGATGTTGAGCATGGCCAGACATTCGGCATAAAGCCGCTCACCGGCCGGTGTCATGCGGAAATGGTTGGACGAGCGGTCGATCAGGCGGCAGGCCATGTGGGTTTCGAGGCGGCGTAGCGCGTTGCTGATGGTCGGCTGTTTCAGGAGGAGCCTGTTGCCGGCCGCCGTCAGGCTTTTCTCCTCGACGATCACCGTGAAGGTGCGCAGCAGGTTCCAGTCGATCTCCCAAACGAAGCGGCGCCTTGGGCTGGGCATGGGCGACCTCATTCATTTGGTGAATGTTATGCCTTCATCTAATGTATTTGTCGGGCCAAGTCCATTGTGGTTTGATCATCGTTACCGGAGACCCCGCGAGGCACTACGTGACGGACAACGCCCAAATTTTCCCCGATTTCGGGCTCAGCGCCGATGAGCGGCGCGAGGCTGTGCGGGGGCATTATTACGAATATCCGGGCATGGACGGCGCACGCGGCGAGATCTGGTGCTACACGCGCAGCTACACCTATGCGCGCGGTGCCATGGTGGACCTGCATATCAGCTCGACGGCGTCCACCTGCCGGCTGGAGATCGTGCGCGACGGCGGTATCCAGATGAGCGTCTACGGCACCGACGATATCGCCACGGTCTGGCAGGAAACGCCCGATCAGGTCTCGGTTATCGGCTGCGGCTGGGAGCCGACCTTCGCCTTTCGGATCCACGACAGTTGGCCGTCCGGTGCCTATCGTATCACACTGACGGCTGAGGGCCGCGATGGTAAGCGGATAACGTGCCACCATCTCATCATCGTTCTGCCGAATGCCGGGCCGAAACCCGGCCGCATCCTGCAGGTCGCGGCCACCGGCACCTGGACCTCCTACAATACATGGGGCGGATCGAACCACTATCAGGGCATCACTGGGCCGAACCGCGACCAGTTCGCAACCACCGTCAGCATCGAACGGCCATTTTGCCGTGGCTTCGTCGTGCTGCCGGAGGATGCGCCGCGCGTGCCACTGGAGGTGAGCCTGCCACCCGGAACGGTGCCGCGTTATCCGCATATGGAATGGGCCTATGCCAATGGCTATTCGAAGAAATATGCGTCGTCCGGCTGGGCGAGCTATGACAGCCAGTTCTTCCGCTGGGCGGAGCGGCAGGACTATGGCGTTGATCTCGTCAGCCAGCATGAGCTGCATTTCAACCCGGGCATTCTCGACGGCTATGACTGCGTCGTCTTCGTCGGCCACGATGAATACTGGACGTGGGAAATGCGCGATACGGTCGATGCCTATGTCGACAAGGGCGGCCATGTCGCGCGCTTTGCCGGCAATTTCATGTGGCAGACGCGGCTGGAAGACGAGGGCCAGCGGCAAGTCTGCTACAAGTACATCGCCCGCAAAGAAGACCCCGTCTACCAGAGCGGCGACGTCACCCGCGCCACCAATTCCTGGGAAGCGCCGGAGATCGGCCGTCCCGGCGCGCTGACCTTCGGGCTTAATGCCACCAACGGCGTCTATGCCGGCTGGGGCGGTTGTGCGCCACGCGGCGTTCGCGGTTTTCCTGTCTATCGGCCAGGTCATTGGGCCTTCACCGGCACGGGCCTGTTCTACGGGGATTTGCTCGGCGCGGACAGCCATATCTATGGCTATGAGGTCGACGGCCTCTCCTATGACATCCGCCACGGGCTGCCCTATCCATCGGTCGACAGTGGTGCGCCGGAAGGTTTGCAAATCCTGGCACTGGGCATGGCAAGCCAGGTCGAGGAGAGCGACATCCTCGCGCCGGAAGACCAGTTCTTCGGCGACGAGGATGGGCGCTTCATCGCCGAGACGCTCTATGGCGAGGCCAGCGACGAAAACATGGAAAAGGTCCGCTACAGTAACGGCATGATCGTCAATTTCAAACGCGGCAAGGGCGAAGTCTTTCACGCCGGGACTTGCGAGTGGGTGGCAGGCTTGCTGCGCAACGACGCGATGGTCGAGCGCGTCACCGCCAATGTCCTCAACCGCTATCTCAACCGATAATTCTATCCAGAGCAGAGCATCATGAACATTCAAGCCGCCGAACGGCCCGCATCCCATCTCTTCTACGTGACACGCCTGCGCAGACCGCTGGTCGACCGCGCCGAAGGCATCTATTTCTGGACGCAGGACGGGCGGCGCTTCATCGATGGATCGAGTGGACCGATGGTCAGCAATATCGGCCATGGCAACCGGCACGTCATCGACGCGATGAAGCGGCAGATGGACAAGACCAGTTTTGCCTATCGCCTGCATTTCGAGAACGAACCGGCCGAAGAACTGGCACGGCGGCTGGCTGGAAAGATGCCCGGCGATCTCGACCGCATCTTCTTCGTGTCCGGAGGCTCCGAGGCGGTGGAATCGGCGATCAAGCTGGCACGGCAATGGGCGGTTGCGACCGGCCAGCCGAAGCGCTGGAAGGTGATCTGCCGTTTCCCATCCTATCACGGCGGTACGATGGGTGCGCTCGGGGTCACCGGCGATCTCGCGCTGACGGAAACCTTTGCGCCGCAGATCCAGCCGATGCCGGCGATTGCAGCACCAACGGCCTATCGCGACTGCGACAGCCTTTCCATGGAAGAGCGCGGCCTGCGTTATGCCGGAATGCTGGAAAGAAAAATTCTTGCAGAAGGTCCTGAAAGCGTCGTCGCCTTCATCATGGAACCGATCGGCGGAGCGGCAACGGCAGCCCTGGTGCCGCCGGAGAGCTATTTCCCGCGTATCCGTGAAATCTGCGACCGATACGGCATCTTGCTGATCCATGATGAAGTGATGAGCGGAGCGGCCCGTACCGGCCGCTATCTTGGCGGCGATCACTGGAACTGCAAGCCGGATATTATCACGTTGTCGAAAGGCATCGGCTCCGGCTATGCCGCGCTCGGCGCCATGGCAGCGTCTGCGAAACTGGTGAAGCCGGTGCTCGACATGGGCGGCTTCCAGCATGGCTATACTTATGCCGGCAATCCGCTCGCCTGCGCGGCGGGCCTTGCGGTACTGGAAGAGATGGAAAGGCTCGAGGTTGAAGCCAATGCGACGGCCATGGGCGACCTGCTGAGATCCGAGCTCGAAGGGCTGTCCAAACGATTCCCGTTTATCGCGGGCGTGCGCGGAAAGGGCCTGCTGATCGGAGCGGATCTGGTTGCTGATCCGTCGACTTTCGAACCGTTGCCGAAGGCAAAAGGGACTAATCAGCGGCTGCTCGACATCGCTTATGAGAAGGGGTTGATCCTCTATTCGCGACGTATTCGCGGCGATGGTGCGGAACTGGACAACGTCATCCTCGCCCCACCGCTGATCATCACGGCCGAGGAAATCGGCGAGATGGTTTCGATCCTCGGCGATAGCTTCGAGCAGCTGGCGTGCGAACTCGATCTCCCGGTTAATGGCTGAGGAACCTCATGGCACCGAATAAAGTCATCATCACCTGCGCCGTTACCGGCTCCGTCCATACGCCGTCGATGAGTCCCTACTTGCCGGTGACACCGGATCAGATCGCCGGACAGGCGATCGCTGCTGCCGAAGCCGGCGCTTCGATCCTGCATCTGCACGCCCGTAATCCGGCCGACGGACGACCGACCGCCGACCCGGCCGTGTTCATGCAGTTCCTGCCGCGCATCAAGCAGGCGAGCGATGCGGTCATCAATATCTCCACCGGCGGCAGTTCGCTGATGACGCTGGACGACCGCCTGGCGGCCGCGCTGAAGGCCGAGCCGGAAATGTGCTCGCTCAACATGGGCTCGATGAATTTCGGCATTTTCCCGCTGGCGAAGCCCGGCATGGAATGGCGGCACGAATGGGAACCGCAGCTTCTGGAAGCGACGCGCGGCACGATTTTCAAGAATACCTTTGCCGATATCGAAGACATATTGAAGCGACTGGGCGAAGGTTGCGGCACGCGCTTCGAATTCGAATGCTACGATGTCGGCCATCTCTATTCGCTGAAGCATTTTTATGATCGCGGGCTGGTGAAAGGGCCGCTGTTCATCCAGTTCGTACTCGGTATCCTCGGCGGCATCGGCGCCGATCCGGACAATCTCAGCCATATGAAGCGGATTGCCGACAAGCTGTTCGGCAACGACTACCGCTTCTCGGTGCTGGCCGCAGGCCGCCAGCAGATGCCCTTGATCACAATGGGGGCTGTGATGGGCGGCAATGTACGGGTCGGGCTGGAAGACAGCCTCACTCTCGGGCGCGGCGAACTGGCCAAGTCCAATGCCGACCAGGTAAGCCGCATCCGCACCATTCTCGAAGCCCTGTCGCTGGAGGTCGCCACACCGGACGAGGCGCGCGCGATGCTGGCGCTCAAGGGCGGCGATCGGGTGGCCTTCTGATGGTGGATGTTTCGAACCAACCTCTTACCATACGCCTAGCGACCGCGAACGATGCGCAACTCATTCACACCGGACTGCTGAAGATCGCCGCACATCTGGGATCTGAAGACAAGGTCACCTCGACGCCGCACGATCTTCGCAGACATGGATTTGGCGCATCGCCTGCCTTCACCGTGCTGATTGCGGAGATCGGAAATGTATTTGCCGGGATGTGCCTGTTTTTCCCGAGCTTTTCGACGTGGCGCGGCCAAAAGGGCGCCTATATTCAAGACATCGTTGTCGAAGAACGCTTTCGCGGCGCCGGGGTCGGTATAGCACTTCTGCGCCGGACTGCGGCGCATGTCCGGGCAGGCGGCGGCTCCTACCTGCGTCTGTCCGTCGACGCAAAAAATGTCTCGGCACAGCATTTCTACGAGCGCCTGGGCCTTGCGTGGTCCGAGGAAGAGCGGATTCATGCGGCTTATGGCGAAGCCTTCGAAGCGCTGGCCGGGCTTCACGAAAGCGGGGTTTAAGGAGGAAGCATGAAGACCTTCTATGCGGAAGAGCAGAAGAAACATGATCCGAAGATGTTTCTCTCCAGCGGTGCACCGCAGCCCAACCCGGAGAAGCCGGAGCGGATCGAGCGGCTGCTCGCCGGTGCGAAGGCGGCCGGCTGTGAGATCGTCCGACCGCGTGACCATGGGTTGAAACCGATCGCCGCCGTTCACACGCCGGAATATATAGAGTTCCTGGAAAACATCTTTCTGCGCTGGCAGCGGATCGAGGGAGCTTCGGAAGAGGTAATCCCGAACATCCATCCGCTGGCGAGAACCGGGCGTTATCCAGCTTCGGCGGTCGGTCAGGCTGGTTACCACATGGCCGATACGGCCTGTCCGATTTCCGCCGATACCTGGGGCAGCGCTTGCTGGAGCGCCTGGAGCGCGGTGGAGGCGGCGGAGGCGGTGATGGCCGGCGCGCGCAAGGCCTACGCGCTCTGCCGTCCACCGGGACACCATGCCTTTGCCGATGTCGCCGGCGGTTTCTGCTTCCTCAACAACTCGGCCATTGCCGCCCAGCATCTGCTCCAGTCGTCAAAACGTGTCGCCATCCTTGATGTCGATCTGCATCACGGTAACGGTACGCAAGGCATTTTCTACGGTCGCAGCGATGTGCTGACGGTGTCGCTGCATGCCGATCCGGTGCGTTTCTATCCGTTCTTCTGGGGCAATGCCGACGAACGCGGTGAAGGGCTGGGCCTTGGCTACAACTACAATCTGCCGCTGCCGCGCAAGACGGCCGATGCCGGGTTCCTTGAAGCGCTGGATGCTGCCAATCGCCGCATCGAGGCCTACGCGCCTGATGCGCTGGTGGTCGCTCTGGGCATTGATGCCTTCGAAGGCGATCCCTTTGGCGGATTGTCCGTTTCGACGCCTGGCTTTGCCCGGATCGCCGAAGCAATCGCCAGTCTCGGATTGCCGACAGTCATCGTACAGGAAGGCGGCTATCTCTGCGACGAACTCGGCGACAATCTGACGTCGTTTCTGACCGGGTTCGGGCATTGACAACGGCGCCTGTCCAGGTGCGCCAAGAAGTTCCATAACAAATCTTATCGAACTTTCGCATGTAGCCGGGTGGGTTCAAGGTTGGAATACTCACGGTTGCCGCGCCTATCCGTAACCGCGCCCTGACCATTAACCCGGCGGAAGGGTTGTTGGGATAGTATTCTCGGCCAGGATCGGAGGGGCGACCGTGGCTGGACAGAACGCAGCGGCAAGTTTGATGGCATCGGCCGAAATGGTGGCCGAGACGAATACCGCTGATCAGGTTCAAGCCCTTCTAGAGACGAGCGAGCGTCTTCATGGTGATCTGTCGGGTGGCCTTGATGCCCTGAAAAAGGTGACGGAAGAGCGGGATCACCTGCTTGCCCTGATCAACCAGGTGCCGGACCAACTGTTCGTCAAAGATCTCGATTCCCGCTTTCTGGTCGCCAATGAGGCTGTTGTGGCCGATAAATCGTTCATCACAACCGGAAAGTCGGTAACGGTCGCGGAGCTGATCGGCAAGACGGATTTTGATCTGTTCGCAGCGCCCGTCGCCCAGGAATTCAGGGATATCGAACTGAAGATCATGCAGACCGGTCAGCCGATGCTCAGCATGATGGAACACAACGCCTATGCCGATGGCAGCCCAAAATGGGTGTCCATGACGAAGGCGCCGCTACGCGACCGACATGGAAGGATCATCGGCCTCGTCGGCGTAGCGCATGATGTGACCTTGCGCAAGGAGGCGGAGGACAGGGTCCGGTTCATGGCGCATCACGACGTGCTGACCGGCCTGCCGAACAGAGCCCTGCTTCTTGACCGTCTAGACCAGGCCATTCTTCATGCCGGTGAAGGTGGCCGCTCGGTTGCGATCATCTTTCTCGACCTCGATAATTTCAAATGGGTGAACGACACGCTGGGTCACCAGAGCGGCGACACCCTGCTCAGCATCGTCAGTGCAAGGGTCAGTGTTTGCCTGCGTGCCACTGATACGGTTGCGCGCCTCGGGGGTGACGAATTCGTCATTCTGCTGCCCGATCCGCCCCAGGATGCCGACCGCCTCATCCATCTGGTCGAGCGGGTGCGAAAAAGCGTGGCGGAACCTGTCGAGATCGCCGGACATACCTTTTGTGTCACGACCAGCCTCGGTGTTGCGCGCTTCCCGTTGGACGGCAGGGGCCGGGACGAGCTTCTGGCGAAAGCGGATGCGGCGATGTACCGCTCGAAGAGGAGCGGGCGCAATACATTCAGCCTCGCCGGGGCCTGAAGTGTGCCATCTGCCGTTTGGCTCCGACCTCCCCTACCCGGCCTCCGCCGTGTTCTCTTGCGCTGCGGGCGATGACAGCGCGAAGAGCCCGGCGAGCACGATCAGGCAGGCTCCGGCGATTGTCGTCAGATATGGAATTTCGCCGAAGAACAGGAAGCCCCAGAGCGGTGCCCAGAGCATGCCGGTATATTCGAAGGAAGCGATGACGCTCGCCTTGGCGATCCGGTAGGCATGGGTCAGCAAGGTCATGGCAATCGCCGCGATCACACCGCATGAGCCCATCAGCAGGGCATCGGTCAGCGTCGGCCAGACCCATGGACGGATCAGGAATTCGATGGATTTGTGGTTCGCCTGGTGCATGCCGGTCAGATGAAAGAAGGCGGCGATCGCCAGCGCACCGGCGAGATAGACGCCGTTCTGATAGAAAGCCATGACCGAGGCCGTCGTCTCGGCGCCCATCTTGCGGGCCATCAGCATGGCCAGTGCATAGGTGGCAGCCGAAGACAGGGACAAGAGCGCTGCCGGCTCGAAAAGCCCTGCCCCCGGCTTCAGCATGATCACCACACCGATGAAGCCGACCAGCACTGCGGTCACTCGCCGCCAGCCAATGGTTTCGCCGAGGATGAGCGGCGCGAGCGCCAGCATGAACAACGGTACCGTGAAATAAAGTGCCACCGCATCAGCAAGCGGCAGCGCCGGAAAGGCCATGTAGTAGGTCGTGTAGCCGATCAACAGCAGGCCCGCGCGCCAGATCAGCGGCCAGAATTCGCGTGTGAAAAGCGTGCTTATGCCTCCCTCGAAATGGACGAGAAGCAAAAGGATGGGAACGGAAACGAGGCAGCGGAACGAAACGACCTGCGTCAGCGCATAATCGCCCGACATCGCCTTGATGACGGCGTCCTGAAGCGAGAAGACGAGTATGCCGAGACAAAGAAAGAAGATTCCGAGCGTGGCGCGGTTCTGCACGTGGCTCCCCCGGTTGAAACACGGCGATATTGGACCGGGAAAAGCCCTGCTGCCCTTCCTTTCGCGACATCGACACGTTCATCGTCAAATAATTGTCGAGCCTTTCCTGTATGGCTTTGAACTCCGTCGTATCATTTTGAAGCATGCCCCGCATTCAGGTCGATCAGGAATGCATTTCTACAATCTGCGGTTAACCAGCCACTTCCAGATTGCACAAATATAGTTTGCCATCTCTTGAAAGCACCAAAGTGGTGCTTTATGTTAGGAGGTATGATGCAAACGACCCACACATCGATTTTGCGCTATCGCCTCGCGCCGGATGCGGAGGCAAGGTTTGCCCTGGAGGATACGTTTTCCGCCTATGCCGCCATGCTCGTTCTGCTGGAAGAGCTGGCAGCCGAAAGGGGTGGAGCCAACCTGGTGACCTTGCATGAGCTGGCCTACGAAACCGTGCGCGAACGCACGGGGCTGCCCGCCCGGCTTGTAACGCTGGGCTTGCGCGATTTTGCATCCAACCGGGGGCGGTCAGCTGGAATCTCCCGCCTGCCACTCGACGACAAGCTGTTCGCCATCAAGGGACCGTCGGACCTGACGGTTGCAACGGTGCGTGGCCGGGTCGCCATACCCTATGACGTGGCAGGCTATTCCCGCGGTACGCTGAATATTTTCGCCGCCCAGCTCGTTGCCGACCACGGCGCCTATGAAATCCATATCGGCGTTACGCCGCATTCCGATCGAACGGAGGAAAACATGATGATGAACGAAGGCATTCTTTCTCGCATGGGACGGCTGATCGCCGGTGTTGCAAACGCAGCCGTCGACAAGGCAGAAGGCACCAACAAGATCGCCGTCGTCGAACAGGCGCTGCGGGAAATCGATTCCGCGGCCGATGAGGCACGCACCGATATCGGCAAGGCGCGGGCCGAGGAATACCGCATCCAGAGCCGCCGCGAGGAGATTGTCGCCGATCTGCGCAAGCTCGATGAGAAAATCCGTCTGGCAGTTTCCGCCGACCGCGACGATCTCGCCAAGGCAGGCGTTGCGCGTCAGATCGACCTGGAATCGCAGATTGCAGCGCTGGACAAGGCGCTGACGGACGCGAAGATCTATCTCGATGAAGGCCAGCAGGCGTTGCAGGCAGTGCTTGCCACGCGGCGGGAAGCAGAAGCGCGCCTCGTCGATCTCAAGCGCAGCTTGGCGCAATTTCCGGAAGAGACGGTTGGCGGACGCGCACGGAGCAGAGCTGCCGATGAGGCTGCGCGGGCTGCCGCCGCGGTATCCCGGGTCACGGGTGTTCCGGCTGGCGCCAATGCCAGCAATGCAGAACTGGACGAACTGGACCGGCTTCATCGCGAGCAGGCGATCGAAGCGCGGCTGGCCCAGTTCAAGACCGCCAAGAACTGACGCCGATGCAGCTTTTCCTTGCCCCGGAATGCCTGCCCTTTGCGATTGCCACCGTCATGCTGGCAGCCCTGACCGGGATCGAGATGCTGTGCCTGCTGCTCGGCTTTTCGCTCGGCGAGGCCATCGACAAGGCCCTGCCGGATGACCATGGCGGTGTGCTCGGGCTCTTGTCATGGGTGAATGTCGGCGGCGTTCCGACGCTCATCCTGATCATGCTGTTTCTCGGTTTTTTCGCCATGATCGGCTTCGTCGTCCAGAGCGTGGCCCACGCTTTCTGGTCGCCGCTGCCGACCGCAGCCGCAGCCCTGCCGGCATTTTTGCTTGCCCTGCCCGCCGTCCGGTCGTCGAGCCGAACCGTTGCTCGCATCGTTCCACGCGACGAAACCTACGCCGTCGATTTCTCGGAATTTATTGGGCGCAGTGGGGAAGTGGCTGTCGGTCCCTTGGATCAAGGGCTGCCGGGTCGTGTGCGCGTCAAGGACCGCCATGGCAACTGGCATAGCCTGAGAGCAAGGGCGGCCAAGAGCGAAGATCCGATTGCTATCGGCGCCACGGTTTTGCTCGTCGATCAAGTTTCCAATGTTTACATCGCTATTCGCGCGCCGTCGGACATCCTCCCGTCGCCAAACCCCACCTCCACGGAGCACCCATGATCTACGATCTTCTCCTGCCAGCCGGCATCGGCATCGTCCTGATCCTCGGCATCGGTTTCGTTCTTGCATCGCTCTACACACGTTCTAGCCGAGATGAAGCCTATGTGCGCACGGGTCTTGGAGGCCAGAAGGTGGTGCTCGACGGCGGCTCAGTCGTGCTGCCGATCTTCCATTCGATCGCCCGCGTCAACCTGAAGACGCTGCGCCTGGAAGTCCGGCGCGGCGAGGGCGACGCGCTGATCACCAAGGACCGCATGCGTGTCGATATTGGCGCGGAATTCTATGTCCGCGTCAAGCCGGATGCCTCCTCGATAGCGCTCGCCGCGCAGACTCTGGGCGACCGCACCAATGATGCCGAGCAATTGCGCGTGCTGATCGAGGCGAAATTCGTCGACGGCCTGCGCTCGGTGGCGGCCACCATGACGCTGGATGCGCTGCAGGAACAGCGCATGGATTTCGTCAAGGCGGTGCAGGAAGCGGTTGGGGCAGACCTTCAGTCGAACGGTCTTGAGCTGGAATCGGTGTCGCTGACCCGTCTCGACCAGACGGACATCAAGCACTTCAACGCCAACAACTTCTTCGATGCGCACGGTCTTGCCGCTCTGACGCGCATCACCGAAGGCCGCAAGAAGGAGCGCAACGAAATCGTCCGCGATACGGAAGTGGCCATCGCCCAGAAGGACCTCGAGGCACGCCAGCAGTCGTTGGCGATCGACCGGACGAAACGCGAGGCGGAACTGAACCAGGAGCGCGACATCGCCAACAAGTCGGCGGCGACCCGCGCCGAAACCGCGCAGCAGGAGCAGGCTGCAAAACGCGCCGAGGAAGAAGCCCGCATTGCCTCGCAGCAGGCAATTGCCGAGGCCGAGGCAATGGCAAAGCAGGCGCGCGAAAGCGCCAACATTGCCGCAACCCGCGCCGTACAGCAGCGTGATACGGAAGCCAAGCGCGATCTGCAGATCGTGGCGCAGGAGAGCGCCATCGCGGTTGCCAACAAGAGCCGCGAGGAGTCCGAGGCCAAGGCGCAGGCGGAAGCCGCGAGGGCACTTGCCATCGCCGCCGAAGAAAAGGTCGGCACCGCCAAGGCCGTGGAAATTGCCGAACGCGAACGCCAGATCGCCGTCATCGATGCCCGCAAGCGCGCTGAAACCGAAGCGACCGCCGTAACAGTCGGCGCCGAAGCAGAAAAGCAGGCTGCATCCGATCAGGCCGACGCGATCAAGACGCTGGCGACGGCTGAAGCCGAAGCTGCGGTGATCAGGGCGAAGGGCGTGCTGGAAACCGGCAAGGCGGCGGCTGAAAGCGAGGCTCTGCTCAACGAGGCGCGTAACAAGCTGAGTTCGGCCATCATCGAGTTCGAAATCCTGCGCGAACGCATTCGCATCATTCCGCAGGCGCTTGCCGAAGCGGTGAAGCCGATCGAGAAGATTTCGGATATCCGCATCTTCGACACCGGCGGCATGCTGGGCCGTGGCTCCGGCGGCGCGAACGGCGGAAGCGGTATCGGCATGGGCGAAGGCCTTGCCGGACAGCTGCTTGCCTATCAGGCGAACAAGCCGATCCTCGATCAATTGCTCAAGGAAGCCGGTTTCGAGGGCGACAATGCGGTCTCCGCGCTGCTCGCCAATCTGCAAGGAGAGAAGGGCAAGGCGGCAGCGGATCCGGAAGAGGACTGAGGCTCGCAGGAGGCTTAGTTCAGAACGGATACACTTTTTCTGTAAATCCAAAGGAGGCCTTTCGCGGGCCTCCTTTTCATTTCCGCTGTCAGGCCGGCAGCCTCAGACAATCCGCCCGCGCGCCGCAACCGGCCAGACGGCCGAGATCTCGCCGTGCTCCACGATATTCACGGCGTCAACCATATTGGTGACGACGCAGGCGTGGTTCGGAACAATGCGGAGCTTGTCGCCGACCTTCAGATTGATCGGGCCTTCGCTGACGAGGCGGCCGTGTTCTTCAGAGAGCTGGTCGATGGCGATGTCGTCGCGTCCGAGAACGTGACCGTACCCCGACAGACCGAGCAGGTCAGAGGTCAGGGTCTTTGAGCCGGCGTCGATAATGGCTCGGTTGGCAGCGGGGACCGACACGACGGTCGCGAGTACCGTCAGTGCGCAGTCGTTCCAGTCGCAGACGCCGCGCGAGACCAGCGAACGGTCGTTGTAGACATATGTTCCGGGACGGTATTCGGTGGTTACCGGCGCCTCTGCAGCAGCCATCATTGAAGGTGTGCCGCCGGAGGTGATCATGGGTACCTCGATGCCAGCGGCCTCGATGAAGGCCTTGGCACGGGTCATGAAGGATTCGACGCCGGCAGCGCCATTGACCGGCGGGTATGTCATCAGTCCACCGAACACGAGACCGGGTGCCTTGGCGATCCGCTGTGCGAGGACTGCCGCCGCTTCCGGGGTTGGCACGCCACAACGGTCCGCGCCGGTATTGCACTCGACCAGAACGCGAAGCGGCGCGGGTTCGGAAGCGAACGCGCCCGAGAGACCGTCGATGACTGTTTCATTGTCGGCGACGACGCTGAGCGTCACCTTCCGGGCAAGCGCTGCCAGATGCTCGAGTTTCTCCGTACCGAGGATGTTGTAGGTGATCATCACGTCCTTGATCTGGGAACTGCCGGCAACCATCGCCTCGGCTTCCGACACCTTCTGGCAGGTGATGCCGATGGCCCCTGCCCTCAGCTGCATCTCCGCGATTGCGGGCAATTTGTGCGTCTTGATATGCGGGCGGACCTTCAATCCGTGTGCATCAGCATAGGCCTGGAAGCGATCGATGTTGCGCCGGGCGATGTCGAGATCGACCAGAACGGCCGGTGTGTTCACGGTTTCAAGCGTCGATGCGGCCTTGGTCATGGGATCCCTCGAGAAAAATTTCCGATGCAATTTCAGGCGGAAGAAAACACTGCACGCCTGTTGTGCAGATTCCTAGCCGGCCAACTCTTGACAATTTATGCATCCCGGCGCTGAATACGTCAATCCAGTAAAACAGACATATGTCCATAATACTGGACAACGAAGAATGACCGTTCATCAGGGGAACATCATGACCATTTCGCTCCGCACCAGCGCGCTTTCGCTGGCAACCGCCTTCATCCTTTCCGCCATGCCCGCGGCCGCCCAGCAGGCGACGAGCAAGCTCGACGAGATTCTTGCCCGCGGCCATCTCGTTCTCGGCACCGGCAGCACCAATGCGCCGTGGCACTTCAAGAGTGCCGAAGACAAGCTCCAGGGCTTCGACGTCGACATGGGCCGCATCGTCGCCAAGGCACTGTTCGGCGATCCCGACAAGATCGAGTATGTCAACCAGTCGTCGGACGCGCGCATCCCGAACATCACCACCGACAAGGTGGACCTCACCTGCCAGTTCATGACGGTGACCGGTGAGCGCGCCCAGCAGATCGCCTTCACCATTCCCTATTACCGGGAAGGCGTTGGCCTGATGCTGAAGGCTGATGGAAAATATGCCGACTACGCGGCGCTGAAGGCGGCCGGTTCGTCCGTCACCATTTCGGTTCTGCAGAACGTCTATGCCGAGACCATGGTGCATGCCGCCCTGCCAGAGGCGACCGTCGACCAGTATGAATCGGTCGACCTGATCTATCAGGCGCTCGAATCCGGCCGCGCCGATGCGGCAGCGACCGACCAGTCGTCGCTTGCCTGGTACATGACGCAGAACCAGGGCCGCTACAAGGATGCCGGCTATGGCTGGAACCCGCAGACCTATGCCTGCGGCGTCAAGCGCGGCGACCAGGATTGGCTGAACTTCGTCAACACCGCCCTGCATGAGGCGATGACCGGCGTCGAATTCGACTTCTATGCGAAGTCCTACAAGACCTGGTTCGGCAAGGATCTCGCTCCGCCGCAGATCGGCTTCCCGGTCGAATACAAGTAAGCCGCACGGCATGTCGTTGGGACGAAGGGCAAAACCCTTCGTCCTTCCTCCACCCTCTACGGCAGGATGCCGCCATGGGTTATACGCTCAATTTCGCCGCCGTCTGGCGCAGCTTCGACCAGCTTCTCGAAGGGCTCGCGCTCAGTCTCGGACTGGCTTTCATTTCCATTCTGATCGGCGCCGTCATCGGCCTTCTGGTTGCCTTTGCGCTGATCGCGAAAAGCAGCTGGGTGCAGCGGCCGGCTGCTGCCTATGTCACGATCATCCGCAACCTGCCGATCCTTGTTCTGGTGCTCTTCGCCTATTTCGCGCTGCCGCAAATGGGCGTCCGGCTGGGCAAGATCGAGAGTTTCGTCGCTGTTCTGTCGATCTATTCCGGCGCCTATCTGGCCGAAGTTTTTCGCGCCGGGCTCCTGTCGATCCCGAAAGGCCTGACGGAAGCCGGGCTTGCGATCGGGCTGACGCCGCTGCAGATCCGCGTCTCGATCATCGCGCCGCTGATGTTCCGCAACGTGCTGCCGTCGCTCTCCTCGACAGTGATCTCACTGTTCAAGGATACGTCGCTGGCCGCAGCCATCGCCGTGCCGGAACTGACTTTCGAGGCGCGCAAGATCAATGTCGAGACCTTCCGGGTCATCGAGACATGGATCGTCGCCTCCGGGCTTTATGTCGCCACCTGTTCCGTGCTTGCCGCGCTGATGCGCGTCGCCGAGCGCCGCCTGGCCGTCCCGAGGTGATGTCATGATGGATTTTTCCGCTTTTCTCGACCAGATCTGGATCGCCCGTTTCGTCATCCTCAAGGGGCTCGGGATCACGATTTCGATCTCTGCTCTCTCCATCGTCGCCGGTTCGTTGCTCGGTGTCCTTGTCGGACTGTCGCTTGTCTATGGCAACCGAGTGCTGCGGCTCGTGGTGCGGGCTTATACCGACTTCATCCGCGGCACGCCGGTGCTGGTGCTGGTTCTTGCCAGCTATTACGTGCTCTCCACCATTGGCATCGAGTTGGGACCATTTCAGGCAGGTGTACTGGCGCTGGCGATCTTCTGCTCCTCGCATGTCGGCGAGATCGTCCGCGGCGGGCTGCAGGCGATCCCCAAGGGGCAGACCGAAGCCGCCAAGGCGATCGGCCTGACGTTCGGCCAGACATTCGCCTATGTGCTCTGGCCGCAGGCGCTGCGCCAGTTCCTGCCGGCCTGGGTCAATACGGCAGCCGAGATGGTCAAGGCTTCGACGCTGCTTTCCGTCATCGGCGTTGCCGAGCTTCTGCTGCGCACGCAAGAGATCATCTCCCGCAATTTCATGAGCCTGCAGTTCTATTTCTTCGCCGGGCTTCTCTACTTCGTCATCAACTACGGCATCGAGCGGTTCGGCAAATATGTCGAACGCAAGACCGCCGTTCCGTCCTGAGGGCTCCGCGATATGAGCAAGGTACTTCTCGAAATACAGGGTCTGCGCAAGCAGTACGGCACCGTCGAGGTGCTGAAGGGCGTCGACTGCACGATGCAGGAAGGCGAGGTGATCTCGATCATCGGCTCCTCCGGCTCCGGCAAGACGACGATGCTTCGCTGCATCAACATGCTGGAGGAATTCCAGGGTGGCCACATCCGGCTCGAGGGCGAAGAGATCGGCTATGAGCACAGTGGTTCTTCCCGCAAGCGAAAGAGCGAGAAGGACATCGCCCGCCAGCGAGCGCTGACTGGCATGGCTTTCCAGCAGTTCAATCTCTTTCCGCACATGACCGCTGCCCACAACGTCATGCTTGGCCTCGTCAAGGTGAAGAAGATGTCGCGTGACGAGGCGCGTGCTGTCGCCGAAAAATGGCTCGACCGGGTGGGACTGGCCTCGCGCGCCGATCACTATCCGGGCCAGCTTTCCGGTGGTCAGCAGCAGCGCGTGGCGATCGCCCGCGCGATTGCGATGTCACCGCGGCTGATGCTGTTCGATGAAGTGACCTCGGCGCTTGATCCCGAATTGGTCGGCGAGGTGCTGCAGGTGATCAAGGGACTGGCAGCAGACGGCATGAGCATGCTGCTCGTCACCCATGAGATGCGCTTTGCCTATGAAGTTTCCTCGCGGGTGATCTTCATGAACCAGGGCGTGATCTGCGAGGAGGGCGACCCCAAGGAGATGTTCGTCAGGCCGAAGACGGAACGGCTGGCAGAGTTCCTGAAGACATCGAGTTTCAACTGAACGGGACGAGGAAAAGTGTGAAGCGGTTTTCCGCCCGCGTCCCGTTCCATCCAAAAAACAGAAGACAAAAGAGAGAATCCTGATGACTATCAAGCGTTATGGCGCCGGCGAGACCGGTGCCGGCGGACAGCCGCTGCCCTTTGCCCGTGCCGTGGAAGCCAATGGGTGGCTGCATGTTTCCGGACAGGTGCCGATGGAAAAGGGCGAGATCATCCGCGGCGGCATCGTCGCCGAAAGCCGCAAGGCGATCGAAAACCTGATCGCCATCCTGCATGAGGCGGGATACGGTATCGAGGACGTGGTGCGCGTCGGCGTCTGGCTCGACGATCCGCGTGATTTCTGGAGCTTCAACGGCGTCTATGCCGAATATTTCGGTGCCAACCCGCCGGCCCGCGCCTGCGTCCAGTCGCGCATGATGGTGGATTGCAAGGTCGAAGTCGATTGCATCGCCTATCGGGCGGACAGGGCTTGAATTGCCGGGCGCGGCTTGCAAAGGTCGCGCTCATAACTTTTGACGAGGACGGATCGAATGGCTGATGGCGCAGAAGACATGGTATCGCGGCGCACGCGCGGCCTCGATCGCGCCTTCGAGATTCTTGAATTCCTGCGCGTCAAGCGCCAGCCGATGCGGCCGAACGAGATCGCCGTCGAGATCGGTGCGCCGCGCTCGTCGATCTATGAGCTGATCAATCTGCTGCTGCGCCACGGCATGCTGGACTACCAGGGCGGTGACGGCCGGGTGTTCCTCGGCCGCAAGCTCTATTTCCTCGGAACGGCCTATGCCGACCAGTTCGACCTGATGCGCGAATCCGAGGACATGCTGGCCCGCCTTGCGGAAGAGACCCGCGAAACCGCGCAGATGTGCCTGCTGGAGGGCAACAAATATACAGTCGCGATGATGCGCGAGGGCAGCCGTGCGTTCCGCATTTCGTCCAATATCGGCGAGCTTGTGCCGATCCCCTGGACGGCCTCCGGTCGCCTGCTGGTTTCCCATCTCTCCGACGAGGAAATCCTCGATTTCATTCCGGCAGACGATTTTGTTCTGCCAAGTGGGAAGGGGTTGGATCCGGCGCGGTTCATCGCCGAGGTGCGGCAGGCAACGATCGACGGCTATTTCACCTTCAACAGCGCGGTCGAGACCTTTACCCACTGCTTTGCCGTGCCCGTGCACCAGGCCGACGGCCAATGCGTGGCGACGCTCTGCCTCGTCACGCCGAAGGAAGATGGGTTGCGCAATCGCCAGGCCTATCTCGACAGTCTGCTTGCCGCTGCGCACGAACTGTCCGAGCAACTTGGCTACTCCACCGGCCGCAAGCGCGCCGAGCGGTAGCCGCTCAGACTCCTTGGTTCTGCGCCATGCGCCATTGCCGCGGCGACAAGCCCGTATGGGTGAGAAAGAACCGCGAGAAATAGGCGGGGTCGGAAAACCCAAGCCGGTAACCGATCTCCTGCACCGGTATCTGGGTAAAGAGCAGTTCGCGCTGGGCTTCATCGATCAGGTTGCCATTGATCAGTGTCTGGGTGTTGCGACCGGTCAGTTGCTTGACGATGCGGTTGAGATGGGTCGGGGAGATTCCGAGTTCCTGCGCATAGAAGGACGCTGGTTTGTGCGAGCGAAAGTGCTGATGGACGAGCCCCTTTAACTTGTTCAAGCGACGTTCGTTTTCAGTCGCGCCATCTTCCTCATCTCCGCGTCCTGCAGCAAAAAGGCGCGCCGTGAGCCTTAGCGCAGTCGTCAGATAAGCCTCGCACAGATCTGCAGGACCCGAGCGCCGCGCGGCTGTTTCCGCCGCGAGCCGATGCAGCGTTTCGGCAATGTATCTGCTGTCGGTGTGCTCTTTCCCGAGTTGCGTCAAGTGCGGTACGGCAAGCCATTCGCCAAACCGGTTATGGTCGGCGGGCATGGTCTTCAGGTGCGAGGTGAGTACCGTGAAGACGTAGCCGTCGATGTCCTTGGAGAAGCGAAATCCGTGGCGCGCGAAGGGCGGAACGGTGATGACGGCGGGCGGGACGATCGGATGGACGCGGTCGCCGAATACCGCGTCGCCTGATCCGGCTTCGATGTACAGAATCTGAAAGAACTGCTCGTGCCGATGCAGCCCGATTTCCCAATGATGCAGGCTGCTGCGCGACGGGATCGTTTCGCAGTGCAACCAGAAATCCGGTGAATCGCCGGCTTTTTCACCATAGAGATCGTAGGTGGGAACAGAGCGCATCAGCTTCCTGCAAACTTCAGAATGTTCGATTTGTGCAATTTCTTGGCCGCAATGTCCATGGAGGCGCCACCGTGCCGGTGTCACAAATGATGCATGCTCGACTTCGGGAGGAAGAGATGCGCACACAGGTCGTCATCATTGGTTCAGGTCCGTCCGGATTGCTGCTTGGACAATTGCTGGCGAAAGCCGGGATCGAGGCCGTCATCCTCGATCGCGTCGGCAAGGACTATATTCTCGGCCGGGTGCGCGCAGGCGTGCTGGAGCAGGGCACGGTCGGGCTGATGGACGAGGCCGGAGCCGGCGCACGAATGCATGCCGAGGGCTTGCCTCACGACGGTTTCTCGCTTGCCTTCGACGGCCGCGATCATCGCATCGACCTCAAGGATCTGACCGGTGGCAAGGGCGTCGTGGTCTATGGCCAGACCGAGTTGACGCGCGACCTGATGGAGCACCGCGAAGCGAGCGGCGCCACGACGATCTACGACGCCGTCAATGTCTGCCCGCACGATTTCGACGGTCGGTCGCCCTATGTGACCTACGAGCGTGACGGGACCACCCACCGCATCGATTGTGATTTCATCGCCGGATGCGACGGCTTCCATGGTGCGAGCCGCAAGGCCGTGCCGGAAAAATCCATCACGACCTTCGAAAAGGTCTATCCGTTCGGCTGGCTAGGACTCCTTGCCGATGTGCCGCCGGTCAGCCACGAACTGATCTATGCCAACCATCCGCGCGGTTTTGCGCTCTGCTCGATGCGATCGGAAACCCGCAGCCGCTACTATCTGCAATGCGCGCTTGACGAAAAGATCGAGGACTGGAGCGACGACCGGTTCTGGGACGAGCTGCGCCGACGGCTCCCCGCCCATCATGCGGAGGCTCTGGTGACCGGAACGTCTTTCGAAAAATCGATCGCGCCGCTGCGCTCCTTCGTGGCCGAGCCGATGCGCTTCGGAAAACTCTTCCTCGTCGGCGACGCCGCCCACATCGTGCCGCCGACGGGCGCCAAGGGGCTCAATCTCGCAGCGAGCGATGTCCACTATCTCGCTTCCGGTCTTGCGGAATATTATCAGGACCGTTCGCTTGCCGGGATCGATGCCTATTCGGTCAGGGCGCTTTCGCGGGTCTGGAAGGCCGTGCGGTTTTCCTGGTCGATGACGACGATGCTGCACCGCTTCCCGGATACCGGCGCATTCGACCAGAAGATCCAGGAAGCGGAACTCGACTATCTCACCCATTCCCGCGCGGCAGCAACGGCGCTGGCGGAGAATTATGTGGGGCTGCCTTATTAAATTGCCTCAATCCAGCGCGGCCAGAAACGCCTCCAGCTCCGCCGGTTCTATCCCGACCAGATGCGCCTTGCCAGGATAGGCGCCGGACTTCACGTCGGCGACATATTCGGAGAAGGCGGCGATGCGCTCCTGCTGCAGGCGGTCATATTCGGCGGCGAAGTTGCGGTAGATCTTGGCGTGGCGTGGGACGTGACCCTTGTTGGCGCCCAGAACATCATCGGCAAAGAGGTATTGCGCGTCGCAGCCGGTGCCGGCGCCCATGGACAGCATCAGCATGGTCGTGCGCGCGCTGATGGCACTGGCGACTTCGCCGGGCACGACTTCGATTTCGGCGGCGAAGGCACCGGCCTCTTCGAGCGCCATGGTCTGGCGCCAGATTTCAAGGGCACTGAGAGAAGTTTTACCGACGGCACGGAAGCCGCCGGTCCAGGTGGCCTTGGAGGGAATGAGGCCGACATGGCCGCAGACCGGAATGCCCTCGTCGCGCATGCGCCGCACCGTCTGCAGGCTTGCAGCGCAATAGACGGCATCGCCGCCGGCCTTCAACGCCTGGAATGCGGCGCGGATATACTCGTCAGCGGTGACGAGATCGCCATATTCGAGGCCGGGAAAGGCGAACACGGAAGGCGCCGCCTCACGAAAGGCCGGGCTTAGCAGGGACGGCGGCACCGAGACGAGATCAACCCCTGCTCGCTCGGCGGCGTCCGCCTCATCCAGCGTTTCGACGCGCAGCATGCTCAGCTGGCGCTTGCCCTTCATCGATAGAAGATCGGCTACGGTCGGCCGGCGATGTCTCATGAATGTCTCCAAGGTGGTGATCGGCGGACGGGTGGTCGCCGTTCGATCTTTGTGGAATGCCGTGGGCATTCCCTTCAGAAATTGCGCGTTGCTGAAGGCCGTGTCAGGCCGCCAGCAAAGACTTCAGCTTCGTTTCCGCAGCAGCGAGCGCCACAGGATCGGGGCGCACGCCGGCGGCAATCATCATTTCGGCAAGGCGGATGTCGCGCGCGACCGCATTGCCCGTGCCGATGCCGCTTGCGGCAATCAGGCGCCCGCCGGCATCGAGGTGGAAGAGGATGAAGGCGCCGTCTGCCATGTCCCGGCGAATGGTCTGCGTCGCGCCGTCTGCCAGACCGGCGATCTGTAGCGTCAGGTCGTACTGGTCGGACCAGAACCACGGTACGGACGCTATCGCCTCCCCTGCCCCCATCAGATTGGCCGCGGCAAGCAGGCCCTGATCCTGCGCATTGCGCCAGGCCTCCAGTCGTACCCGGCGTCCGCCATAATGCCGGAGCGGGAAGGAGCAGCAGTCTCCGGCCGCAAAGATGTCCGGAGCGGATGTTCTGAGATGTTCGTCAACGGCAATGCCGTTGTCGATCGCCAGACCCGCATCGCGGGCAAGTTCGACATTCGGAACTGCGCCGATGCCGACGACGACCAGGTCGGCGGCAATCGTGCGGCCGTCCTCGAGCCGTATCTGCGCGCCATCACGGCCCTCGGACAATTCCTGGATCTTTACGCCACAGAGAATTTCGACGCCTTCCGCCTTGTGGCGCTCGGCGACAACGGCTGCGACTTCCTCCGGAACGCCGCGGCTGAGAATGCGGGGGAGGCCTTCGATCAGCGTCACTTGCGCGCCAAGTTTTCGCGCGGTCGCAGCAAGTTCCAACCCGATGAAGCCGCCTCCGATGATGGCGAGATGGGTGTCCGATTGCAGGGTGGCACGGAGGGCGACAGTATCGCCGTGCGTCCGCAACGTGCGAATGCGGTGGTTGGCGCCGGCAAGGCCGGGAAACGGCCGTGGCCGCGCGCCCGTCGTCAAGAGTAGCTGGTCATAGGCCCGACTGCTGCCGTTGGACAGCTGCACGGTCTTTGCCGCCGGATCGATGCGCTCGACGTTGACGCCGGTCAGCACCTCGATGCCTGTTTCGGCATAACGTGCCGCATCAGAGACCAGTTTTGGTGCATGGCCATGTAAGAGGGCGTCTTTCGACAGCGGCGGGCGCTCGTAAGGAAGGTGTTCTTCCTCGCCGACAAGCGTGATCTGCCCGTCAAAACCCTTTTCGCGAAGTGCGAAGGCGGCGCGGGCGCCGCACTCCCCCGCCCCGATGATGACGATATGCGACATGGCGTGAATCCTTCAGGCGAGGGAGATGAAGACACTGCCGGCTTCGACCTTGACCGGATAGGTCGTGAGGTTGACGCAGACGGGAGCCCCCTTCGCTTCGCCGGTCTTGTAGCTGAACCGGCCATTGTGCTTCGGACATTCAATGATGTCGTCCATCACCAGGCCGTCGGCGAGGTGGATTTTCTCATGCGTGCAAAGGCCATCGGTCGCAAAGAACTCGTCGTCGGGGCTGCGATAGACGGCGAAGGTTTTGCCCTCGTGATCGAAGCGGATGACATCCTCCTCGTCGATTTCGTCGGTCGCGCAGACTTCCACCCAGTTGCTCATGGTTTCCTCCATTCAATTCTGTTTTGGGCACCGCTCTATTCGGCGGCGATTGGCTCGGCGTGAAACTCTTCGCGGTAGGGCTTTGCCGTCGGCGGCAGTTCGCGTTTGAGGAAGTAATCCTCGTTGCGGAGCTGGCGCAGGAAAGCCGGGATCATCTCGCGATAGCCTTCGATGATCGACCGGTTCGGCGTCGGCAGGTCGTGCTTGATCATCTCGTGCAGTTGCGGCAGCGCGTGGTAGGGCACCATCGGGAACATGTGATGTTCGACGTGGTAGTTCATGTTCCAGTAGATGAACCGGCTGACCGGGTTCATGTAGACACTGCGGCTGTTCAGCCGGTGATCGATGACGTTGTCGGCGAGCCCGCCGTGTTGCAACAGGCCGGTCATCACGTGATGCCAGGCGCCATAGAGACGCGGCAGACCGATCAACATCAGGGGCAGGATCGAGCCAAGATAGATCGCCAGCGCGATGGTCACGACATAGATCGCCAGCCAGATGCGGGCGATGCGGATGGCGCGTGGCTGTTCCTGCTCGGGAATGAAGGTCTTTTCGTCCGCGCTGACGACGCCGAACGCGTTGCGGACCATATCGATCACCGCATGGTAGACATCGAGAATGCCGAAGAAATTGAGGATGAGGCGGAAGAGATCCGGCGGCCGCATGACGGCGATTTCCGGGTCTCGACCGACGATGACCGTGTCCGTATGGTGCCGCGTGTGGCTCCAGCGCCAGGTGACCGGATTGCGCATGATCATGAAACAGGCGATCTCGTAGACAGCGTCGTTCATCCACCGTGTCTTGAAGGCGGTGCCATGGCCGCATTCATGCCAGCGCGAATCCGAGGCCGAGCCGTAGAGGACGCCGTAGATCAGAAAGAACGGGACACACCACCAGGAACCCCAGAAGACGATTCCGAGGCCGCCGGAGACGACCATGCTGCCGAGCCAGAGGACGGTGTCGCGGATGGCTGGGCCATCTTCGCGCTTCATCAGTTCCTTCATCTGTTTGCGTGGAATATCGGTGTGATACCACTCGGCGGCGGCAAGCCCGCTTGCGACTGCGGCCTGGGCGTCGCGCCCCAAGAGGCTGTAGTCGCGTTTCGTGGCAACCTTGTCCATCTATGATCCTCCCTGCGCCGATACGGCCCATCGTCTGTGATGATGAGGATAGGTTGACTTTCGCGGCGGCTCAATGCAGCCTTGATATATTCTATCAAAACACATCAGAACTGGATGTGATAGAATGATGGATTACATCAGGAGTAGACATGAGCGGACGACCGACCATTGCCGATCTTGCCAAGGCCGCGGGGGTCAGCGTTGCTACCGTTGACCGGGTGCTGAACGGGCGCCACCGCGTGCGCGAGGAAACGGCGCGGCGTGTCTATGACGCGGCAAAATCCATCGGCTACCATGCCGTCGGCTTGCTGCGCCAAAGGGTCTTCGAGGACCTGCCGCAATATCGGTTGGGGTTCATTCTGCAAAAACCGAACCAGTATTTCTATCAGTCCATGGCCAGGGAACTCGAGAATGCGGCCCTTTCGGCGCCCGGTGTTCGGATCATCCCGCAGATCGACTTCAACATGAGCGCTACGCCGACGGCCCTAGTGGAAAAGCTGAAGGCGGTCTCGGCGCGCAACCAGGCCATCGCTCTGGTCAGCCCTGACTATCCGGCAGTCACCGCGGCCATCGAGGAACTGAAGGAGAAGGGAATTCCGGTTTTCTCGCTTCTGTCCGATTTCGCAGCCGGCGTGCGCGAGGGGTATGTCGGCCTCAATAATCGTACGGTCGGGCGCACCGCCGCGTGGATGATCGCCAAGGCGGCGAAAAGACCGGGAAAGGTTGCGACGTTCATCGGAAGTCACCGGTTTCATGGTCATGAATTGCGCGAAATCGGTTTCCGCTCCTATTTCCGTGAGAATGCACCAGACTTCGAGGTACTCGACGCAATGGTCAACCTTGATACGGAGGAAATCACCCATGAAGCGACGATCAACCTCTTGCAACGCCATCCGGACCTGATCGGATTCTATGTCTGCGGAGGCGGGATGGAGGGTGCGATCTCGGCGCTGGCGGAAGAGAAAATGGCCGGCAAGCTGCTCGTCGTCGTCAACGAACTGACGCCTGAATCGAGGGCGGCGCTCGCCGAGGATCTCGTAACGATGGCTGTTGCGACGCCGGTGGTTCACGTGGCCCGCGAGCTGGTTGGCCTGATGATCGGCGCCATCGACCGCGCTACCGCCGGCGTGCCCGGGCAGACGTTCCTGCCGTTTGACATTTTCACGCCGGAGAATATCTGACCGGTCGCGCGTACCGAATAAATGACGGAATTCCATCACGGCAATTTCGTATTCTTTCACGGATGAAAGAGAAACGGTGCGTTCTGCTTTGACTGTTCCGTGATAAGCTGCTGATCCTCCGCATGTCGAGAGGCGTGCCGTGGCAAGGCGCACTGTGCCGCCCTCCCCATCGATTTCATTTGCAGGAGGAAAAACATCCGTGACGACCATTTCATTCGCCCTCAACCATATGACCGCGCCGGCCCTGCCACTGGATGATTTTTTCGCGCTTGCCAAATCGCTCGGTATCTCCGCGGTGGAAATCCGCAATGATCTTGCAGGCAACGCTATCATCGACGGAACGCCCGCGGCGGCGGTTAAGGCTCTTGCCGAGAAGCATGGGCTGACCATCATCTCGATCAATGCCCTGCAGCGGTTCAACGAATGGAACGACGATCGCGCTCGCGAGGCGCAAGAACTCATCACTTATGCGCGGGATTGCGGCGCCAAGGCGCTGGTTCTTGTACCGGTGAACGATGGTAGCGGTCAGAAGGATGGCGAGCGGCAGGCGAATCTTCGGTCGGCTCTGACCGCCCTGAAGCCTATGCTGGAAGCCGCCGGTATTATCGGTCTTGTCGAGCCGCTTGGTTTCGAAATCTGCTCGCTGCGTTCGAAAACCGAGGCGGCAGCCGGCATTCGGGCGGTTGACGGCGAAGGTACATTCAAACTCGTGCACGACACGTTCCACCATCACCTCGCAGGAGAAGAAAAATTCCATCCGGAATTGACGGGTCTCGTCCATATCTCGGGCGTCGCCGATCCTGGCGTCACAGTCAGCGACATGCGCGATCCGCATCGGGTTCTGGTGGATGCCACTGACCGGCTGGACAATGCCGGTCAGGCCAAAAGGTTGCGGGCAAGCGGCTATGCAGGGCCGTTCTCTTTCGAGCCTTTTTCGCCGTCTGTGCATCGCTTGAGCGACATCGGGACTGCCGTGCGCCAGAGCATGGAGTTCCTTGCCGCCAGGGCGTGAACCTTCAATGCGTCCCGGCCGACGTTTTTGCGTGAATATCGGCCGGAACGCACTTGACGTTACGAGCAAGAAATGGAATAGATATTCCGTATTAGCAAACTAGCGGTTTGTTTATTCTGTTTACGGAATGCCCCTGCCAGGGAGAGGCAGGGTGACGGGAAACAGGCATCACCGGGGAACGGGATGCCTCCGGCTTGTGGAGGGTGGTCGCCGGACACCGTTTTGTGGAGGAAATACATTATGAAGAAGATGATCCTTGGCGCAGCCTTGGCTGTGATGATGTCGACGGCGGCGCATGCCGAAACGGTCGGCGTCTCGATGGCAAAATTCGACGACAACTTCCTTACCGTTCTGCGCAACGGCATGCAGGATTACGCCAAGACGCTCGATGGCGTGACGCTGCAGGTCGAAGACGCGCAGAATGACGTTGCCAAGCAGCAGAGTCAGATCCAGAACTTCATCGCCGCTGGCGTTGACGCCATCATCGTCAACCCGGTCGATACCGATGCGACTGCCGCCATGTCGAAGATCGCCGAAGAAGCGAAAATTCCCCTCGTCTATGTCAACCGCGAACCGGTCAACATCGACGCCCTGCCGGACGGCCAGGCCTTCGTCGCATCCAACGAAGCAGATTCCGGTACGCTTGAAACCAAGGAAATCTGCAAACTGCTCGGTGGCAAGGGCAAGGCCGTTGTCATGATGGGCGAACTGTCCAACCAGGCTGCCCGCATGCGCACCAAGGACATCCACGATGTTCTGGCGACCGACGAGTGCAAAGGCATCGAAATCGTCGAAGAGCAGACGGCAAACTGGTCACGGACCGAAGGTGCCGACCTCGTGACGAACTGGCTGTCGGCTGGCACGGAATTCGACGCTGTCATCGCCAACAATGACGAAATGGCGATCGGTGCGATCCAGGCCCTGAAGGCCGCCGGCAAGGACATGAGCAAGGTGGTCATCGGCGGCGTCGATGCGACGCAGGACGCTCTTGCCGCCATGGCTGCAGGCGATCTCGACGTGACGGTGTTCCAGAACGCCGCCGGCCAGGGCAAGGGCTCGCTCGATGCGGCCTTGAAGCTCGCCAAAGGCGAAAAGGTCGAGAAAAAGGTCTATGTTCCCTTCGAACTGGTGACCCCGGAAAACCTCAAGGACTACCAGGCTAAGAACTAGGCCTGAACACCGGGGCGCGGCTATCCGCGCCCCGGATTGCCCGGTTTCAATGACGGCTGGTGCATTGCGCGGCCGATGAAACCATGAGGAACCCTGCTCCTTGTGAGGTGCAGGTTCCGGCCGAAGAGGCGACAGGGAGGCATCAATACAATGGTCAGTCCGACAACAATGGCAGCCGTACGCGCCAGTGGCGCCGTGCCCAATGCCGAGTATCTTCTTTCCGTCGAAGGCGTTCGCAAGGAGTTTCCGGGCGTTGTTGCGCTGGATGACGTCTCTTTCCGGCTCAAGCGCGGCACGGTGCATGCGCTGATGGGCGAAAACGGCGCCGGCAAATCGACGCTGATGAAGATCCTCGCCGGCATCTATACGCCGGACAAAGGCGAGGTGAAATTCAAGGGCGTCGACATCCAGCTCAAATCACCGCTGGATGCGCTCGAAAACGGCATTGCGATGATCCATCAGGAACTCAACCTGATGCCGTTCATGACGGTAGCCGAGAACATCTGGATTCGCCGCGAACCGCTGACCCGTCTCGGCTTCGTCGATCACGGCGAGATGAACCGGAAGACCGCCGATCTGTTCAAGCGCCTGAACATTGCGCTCGATCCGCAGTCCGAAGTCCGCGACCTGTCGATTGCCAACCGGCAGATGGTCGAGATCGCCAAGGCAGTGTCCTACGAATCCGACGTGCTGATCATGGATGAGCCGACATCGGCGCTGACCGAGCGCGAGGTCGCGCATCTCTTCACCATCATCCGCGACCTCCGTAGCCAGGGCATCGGCATCGTCTACATCACCCATAAAATGAATGAGCTGTTCGAGATCGCCGACGAGTTCTCGGTGTTTCGCGACGGCAAGTATATCGGCACGCATGCTTCAACGGATGTGACCCGCGACGACATCATCAAGATGATGGTCGGCCGCGAAATTACCCAAATGTTCCCAAAGGAAGAGGTGCCGATCGGCGAGGTCGTGCTGTCGGTGAAAGACCTCTGTCTGAAGGATGTCTTTCACGATGTTTCGTTCGACGTGCGCGCCGGTGAAATCCTCGGCGTTGCCGGTCTTGTCGGCTCCGGTCGCTCGAACGTGGCCGAAACGCTGTTTGGCGTGACGCCGGCAAGCTCCGGCTCGATTTCGATCAACGGCAATCCGGTCAATATCGGCTCGCCAACGGAAGCGATCCGCAATCGTATGGCGTTTCTCACCGAAGACCGCAAGGACACCGGTTGCCTGCTGATCCTCGATGTGCTGGAAAACATGCAGATCGCGGTACTCCAGGACAAGTTCGTCAACATGGGCTTCGTCGACCAGAAGGGTGTTTCCGCAAAATGCGAGGAAATGGCCCGCAAGCTGCGGGTGAAAACCCCGAACCTGCAGGAGCGGATCGAAAACCTCTCGGGCGGCAACCAACAGAAGGCATTGATCGGCCGCTGGCTGCTCACCAATCCGCGCATCCTGATCCTCGATGAGCCGACGCGTGGCATCGACGTCGGCGCCAAGGCCGAGATCCACCGCCTGGTGACGGAACTCGCCCGCGACGGTGTCGCGGTCATCATGATCTCGTCGGAAATGCCGGAGGTTCTCGGCATGAGCGACCGCGTCATGGTCATGCACGAAGGCCGCGTCACGGGCTTCCTCGACCGGGCGGAAGCCACCCAGGTCAAGGTCATGGAACTTGCAGCGCAGTGATGGCGCGCTTTTAGAAATACCATCAGGGAGGACACGACAATGACAAGCAATTCAGCTGCCACGAGCACAACCGCGACGACGGCAGGACACAAAAGGCGCCTGCCGACGGAGCTGAATATCTTTCTGGTGCTGCTCTGTATTGCACTGGTTTACGAGGTGCTCGGCTGGATTTTCATCGGCCAGAGCTTCCTGATGAACCCACAGCGCCTGACGATCATGATCCTGCAGGTCTCCGTGATCGGCATTATCGCTGTTGGCGTCACCCAGGTGATCATTACCGGCGGCATTGACCTCTCCTCGGGCTCCGTCGTCGGGATGACGGCGATGATAGCGGCAAGCGTTGCCCAGTCATCGACATGGGCGCGCGCGCTCTACCCTTCCCTGACAGACCTGCCGGCCATCGTGCCGATCGGCCTTGGTTTGGGGATCGGACTGCTCGCCGGGTTCATCAATGGGCAATTAATCGCCCGCACGAAAATCCCGCCCTTCATCGCGACGCTAGGCATGATGGTTTCGGCTCGCGGCGTTTCCAAGTGGTACACGAAGGGCCAGCCGGTTTCGGGTCTGACGGACCAGTTCAACTTCATCGGCACGGGCATCTGGCCGGTCATCGTCTTCCTTGTCGTCGCGCTGATCTTCCACATCGCCCTGCGCTACACCCGCTACGGTAAGTTCACCTATGCGATCGGCGCCAATGTTCAGGCCGCTCGCGTCTCGGGTATCAATGTCGAGGCACATCTGATCAAGGTCTATGCCATCGCCGGCATGCTGGCAGGTCTCGCCGGTGTCGTCACGGCAGCCCGTGCCCAGACAGCGCAGGCCGGCATGGGTGTGATGTACGAGCTCGATGCGATCGCAGCCACCGTCATCGGCGGCACCTCGCTCACCGGCGGCGTCGGCCGCATCACCGGCACGGTGATCGGAACGGTGATCCTCGGCGTCATGACCTCCGGCTTCACCTTCCTCCGCGTTGATGCGTATTATCAGGAGATCGTGAAGGGCCTGATCATCATCGCGGCTGTGGTGGTGGACGTCTACCGTCAGAAGAAACGCAAGACGGTCTGATCCGACGGGTTTTCCTCGATCGCAGAGCCTGCATCTCCCCAGGTGGCGCGTTCGAGGCGGTGGGCAAGGCGATGCGGCCTTGCCCCAAGGAGCGCGGTGGTGGCAATCTTGCTGCTGCCGCGCCTTTTTTTGTGACTGGCCTCATCGAAATCAGGCAAGGCTTGAGTTCTGATTTTTAGTGTAGAGACGGGAGAGGTGTCGCGGTGGTTTGCGACGGCCGCCGGTTTTCGCTCATACGCGCTCCAGCGCGACTGCAATGCCCTGCCCTACCCCGATGCACATGGTCGACAGCGAGTAACGGCCGCCGGTCAGCTTGAGTTCGAGAGCCGCCGTGCCCGTGATCCGGGCACCGGACATGCCGAGCGGATGGCCAAGCGCGATGGCGCCGCCGTTGCGGTTGACGCGCGGATCGTCGTCGGCGATGCCGAGTTCACGCAGCACCGCCAGACCCTGGGATGCGAACGCTTCGTTGAGTTCCACGACATCGAAATCCTTCGCCTGCAGTCCAAGCCGTGCCATCAGCTTGCGCGATGCCGGAACCGGGCCGATGCCCATGAAGCGCGGCGGCACACCGGCCGAGGCGCCGCCCATGATGCGGGCGATCGGTGTCAGGCCATATTTTTTCGCAGCCGCTTCCGAGGCGATGATGAGGGCGGCAGCGCCGTCATTGACACCGGAGGCGTTGCCGGCGGTAACGGTGCCGCCTTCCTTCTTGAAGGGCGTTCCGAGCTTGGCGAGTGTTTCGATCGTCGTCGCACGCGGATGCTCGTCCTTCTCGACAACGACCGGGTCGCCCTTGCGCTGCGGGATGGTGACGGAGGTGATCTCCTGCGCCAGCCGGCCGTTCTCCTGTCCGGCTGCGGCTTTGTTCTGCGAGCGGGCGGCAAAGGCGTCCTGATCCTGGCGGCTGACCTTGTAGTCCCCCGCAACATTCTCGCCGGTTTCGGGCATGGAATCGACGCCGTATTGCTTCTTCATCAACGGATTGATGAAGCGCCAGCCAATGGTCGTATCGTAGATCTCAGCCGCGCGGGAAAAGGCGCTTTCCGCCTTCGGCATGACGAAGGGCGCGCGCGACATGCTTTCGACGCCGCCGGCGATCATCAGTTCGGCCTCGCCCGCACGGATGGCGCGGGCAGCCGCAATCACCGCGTCCATTCCCGAGCCGCAGAGCCGGTTGATCGTCGTACCGGACACTTCGAGCGGCAAGCCAGCGAGCAGCAGCGACATGCGCGCGACGTTGCGATTGTCCTCGCCCGCTTGGTTGGCGCAGCCGAAGATCACGTCATCCACAGCCTGCCAATCGACGGAAGCATTGCGTTCCATCAGCGCTCGTAACGGGACAGCACCGAGATCGTCGGCACGAACGGAAGCGAGCGATCCGCCGAAGCGGCCGATCGGGGTGCGGATATAATCGCAGATAAAAGCCTCGGCCATCACGCGGCCTCCTTGTCGCCTTGATGGGCCTTCTTGGTGCGGGCATTGATGTCGCGCAATGTCTGTAGTTCCGTTGCGGTCGGGACAGGAGTGTCGATGACCTGATCAGCAAACTTGATCGGCCAGCCGCAATTCTCGGTGATCTGCTCGCGTGTCACGCCCTGATGGATCGAGACGACGGTCAGCTCCTTGGTGACCGGATCCGGCTCCAGAATGCAGAGATCCGTGATGACGCGGGTCGGCCCCTTGGTCTTCATGCCGAGGCGCTTCCGGTGATTGCCGCCCTCGCCGTGACCCATCGAGGTGATGAAGTTGAGCTTGTCGACGAAGCCGCGCTTGGAAAGCGCCATGGTGATGAAGATCTGGCCGCAATTGCTGGCGATCTCAGGCGCGCCACCACCACCGGGCAGGCGGACTTTCGGGTGTTCGTAGTCACCGACGACGGTGGTGTTGAGGTTGGCGAACCGGTCGATCTGAGCGCCGCCGAGAAAGCCCGTGGTGACGCGCCCGCCCTGCAGCCAGTAGCGGAACATCTCGGGCACCGAGACCGTAAAGAGTGCCGTCTCGCAAAGCTCGCCGTCGCCGATCGACAGCGGCAGGACATCCGGTTTCGTGCCGACCGTGCCACTTTCATAGATCAGCGTGATATCCGGTGCGTGGGTCAGGCGGGCAACATTGCAGGCGGCGGACGGCGCGCCGATGCCGACGAAGCAGACGTCGTCGTTCGTGAGCGCGCGGGCTGCGGCAATCGTCATCATTTCGGTGGGGGTGAAATCGCTCATCATTGTCTCCTCACGCAGCCTTCTTCGCATGTTTGGCAAAGTCTTCCGGCCCTGCCCTCATGACGTTTTCTTCGATCCATTGCTGGAAAGTATCGCGGTCGCGGGCGATCTCGTCCCAAGCGATGTAGAAGGCGTTGGATCGGGCGTAGTAACCTTGCGCATAGGACGGGAAGGCCCCGCCGGGCACTTCCACCACCGCTGTCACGGCCCAGGATGGCAGGACAACGGAGTTGGGCGACGGCGGATTCAGTTCATCGACGATCTCCTCCACCGTGACAATCGAGCGCTTCGCGCCAAGCACGGCCTCCTTCTGCACGCCGACGATACCTTCGAGCAGTACGTTGCCCTTCCGGTCGGCTCGTAGCGCATGAATGATCGTCACGTCCGGGCGTATGGCCGGAACGGCGGCAAGAACTTCCCCGGTGAAGGGGCAAGTGACCTGCTTGATATTCGGGTTCACCTTCGGCAGGTCGGCGCCGATATAGCCGCGCAGCATGGCAAAGGGCAGGTTGGCGGCACCCGCTTCATAGGCATTGGCCATCGCGGCATGCGAGTGTTCCTCGATCTCCAGTGGCCGCGGCCACTGGTTCTCCACAGCGTCGCGAAAACGATGCAGCGAGCCGACGCCGGGATTTCCGCCCCAGGAGAATTTCATGCCGCGTGCAGCACCTGTGCCGATCAGCTGATCATAGAGAATGTCGGGGGTCATACGGATCAGGAAGAGGTCCTTCTTGCCCTGCCGGATCAACTCGTGGCCGGCAGCATAGGGGATCAGGTGGGTGAATCCCTCCATGGCGATGGTATCGCCGTCATTCACGTTCTCGGAAATGGCTTCCGCCAGCGAAATCAATCGCGCCAAGGTACTCTCCTCCTCAAGGGCCTAAGTCTGGGATGGCCCAAATAAGCGCTGAATTCCGCCGATCGTCAAATATTTTGTGCGATATTTGACATTTGTTTGTATATCGCACAAAATGGCTCGGAATTTTGAGGGATGAGTCGTGCGGGATTCGGATTTTGTTAGCGGCTTTGCGCGCGGGCTGAAGGTCATCGAGGCCTTCGGAGAAACACGTCCGAGACTCACCATTGCCGAGGCGGCCAAGCTCACGGACCTTGACCGCGCGACGGTGCGACGCTGTCTTCTGACGTTGGCCGATCTCGGCTATGCCGATTATGACGGGAAATTCTTCACATTGACGCCGAAGGTTCTGCGGCTCGGCCATGCCTATCTCTCGGCCACGCCACTGCCTTTGGTGATCCAACCCTATCTCGATCAACTCTCTGACAAGGCCGGTCAAAGTGCCTCTGCATCGGTTCTGGACGGCACGGAAATCGTCTACATCGCCCGGGCTTCGCAGAAACGCGTGATGTCAATCAACCTCTCGCCGGGATCGCGTCTGCCGGCCTATTGCGCCTCCATGGGCCGCGTGTTGCTCGCCGCGTTGTCGGAAGCGGAGGCACGCGACGTTCTGGATCGCTCGGAGCTCAAAGCGAACACGCCACTAACGAAGACGGATCCGGACGTCCTGATGGACGAACTTCGCCGCATCCGCGGGGAAGGTTACGCCGTGATCGACCAGGAATTGGAGCTTGGGCTCTGCTCGATCGCTGTGCCGGTCGAAAATGACCGCGGCCGAGTGGTTGCTGCCATCAATATTGGCGCGCCTGCCGCCCATGTTCCCGCCGCCGAGATGGCTGCGCGTTACCTGCCCTTGCTGTTAGAGACGCGAAAGGCCCTGCGGCTGGTGCTGCGTTAGGCGCTCGTTGCAAGCCGCGTCAGCGTTGGAGGTCCAATTGTCGTTAATTTCGCCCTGGGAAGCGGCGTATCGTGTCACAGGAAATGATCGCTTCCCCGGTGTTAGCTGCAACGCCCTCGCCCCTGATGTAGGTCTCATCGGCATGCCATCTGCCGCTGACGGTGTGCTTGCGCCGATCGAAGCAACACGCCGGCAATCTCCCGAAAGATACGGAGATAAAAGTCACGCTGACCCTAATGAGTGTGCTTGCAACAGAGCCTCCCGGATCGGGCCACGCGCGGCCCACACAAACTTCGTCGCAATCGTTACTTCATGTCTCTTTGCTTCAGACGAATGCTGACGGGACCTCCCTCGGCTTGCCGAACCTCGAACTGATTTGTCTTGCGGATGAGATCGCTGAGTTTCCGGAAACCGAACGTCCGCGGATCGAAGTCTGGCGCAAGGTTCAGTAGCTGCTTGCCGACAGTGCCCAGATTGACCCAGCCATCCTCGGTGTCTTCCTGCGACAGCACCTTCCTGAAGAGTGGTACCGCGGCGCTTGCCGGCTGCAAGGATTTGTCGGCGGATGTGGTGCTCTGCTCGTCCTTGAGCGCGCCAGGAAGGAGGTTTTCTGTGTAGACGAACCGCCGGCAAGCCTGCCGAAAACTTTCCGGCGTCTTTTGCTCGCCGAACCCGAATACATCCACTCCCTGTTCCCTGATACGGGCGGCGAGCCGGGTGAAATCGCTGTCCGACGATACCAGGCAGAAGCCGTCGAAGCGGCCGCTATGCAGCAAGTCCATCGCGTCGATCACCAGTGTGATGTCTGAGGCATTCTTTCCTGTCGTATAGGCGAATTGCTGCTGTGGAATAATTGCGTGTTTAGCGAGCACATCCGCCCAACCCTTGGAGCGGGTCCCGGAGAAATCACCATAGATGCGGCGAACGCTTGCTTCACCGATTTTGGCGACCTCTTCAAACAATCCATCGACAATCTTGGCCGAGGTATTGTCGGCATCGATCAGGACGGCCAGGCGAGGCGATCGCGTTTCGGACGGCATGGTATCTCCCTCTTTCCAGCACAGCCGAGTTGTGGAGGAATTCCATCTGAAATCCCCGACCTCTGCTACAGGCCATTGTGGTGCGAGTTTGCCAACGACAGTGCAATTTCGTAACGTCACCGTCAATCCATCGCCAGCGTTCTCTAGGTCAAACGCGGACCGACGAGGTTTTTATTTCAATGAGGCGAACGCCTCAGGCGAGCAGGCACGGGCGCAGGTCTATTGGCGCAACATTCGTATCCTGCCGAATCTCCACATGACTGTGCACGTTGTCTCGGCAACCGTCGTCTGACCAACGTTGACGACTGCCCACGGGTGAGGTCGACACTGGGCGTTGCGGAGTTAGCCGCGGCTAACAGCAGACGGGATTGCCAACTGTTGGACGTCGACACGAGCTGAGCTTTCAATAATTGGCACGCCTCTGCGGTCATCTTGCGAGTTAGCCGCGGCTAACTGCGCTCTTGGGCAAGGTGTTAACCTTTCGTTAACCAAAAAGCCCTTGCCCCGTTGTGAGAATCGGCGCTTATAATGCAACTGCGGTATAAATCGCATTCTTCGCCAAATACCGCAGTTAAAGAAAACTGGATAAGACGAGTATGACTCAGACCGCTGAGAAGATCATAGCCGCAAGTGCCCCAGACCTCAAAGGCCTGATTCAGCGGCATTCTGCAGCGCTGTCTGCGCAACTTCAAGCCCACCACGCCAGCGTGTTCCCGCCGCATTCGGAAAAGGGCATTCGGAATTTCACCCCTGCCGAGACGTCAAAGCTCGTCGGAATAGGGGAGGGATATCTTCGCCAGGTTGCAGCCGAGATGCCCGATTTGTCCGCAAGCCAGAGCGGAGGTCGCCGCAGCTATTCGGTCGAAGACATTCACGAGTTAAGGAAGCACCTCGACCAGGGCACAAGGGGAGGCCGCCGTTATCTCCCGCACCGCCGAGGCGACGAAGAGTTGCAGGTCATTGCCGTCATGAATTTCAAAGGCGGTTCGGGCAAGACGACGACGTCGGCGCATCTGGCACAGTACCTTGCTTTGCGGGGCTACAGAGTCCTCGCGATCGACCTCGACCCGCAGGCTAGTCTTTCAGCTCTCTTCGGCCATCAGCCCGAGGTCGACGTAGGCCCCAACGAGACCCTCTACGGTGCCATCCGCTATGACGGCGATCAAAGGCCGATCGCAGAGATCGTCCGGGCAACCTACATTCCGGATTTGCACCTCATTCCGGGCAACTTGGAACTCATGGAGTTCGAGCACGATACGCCCCGTGCGCTGATGAAACGCCAGCCCGGCGACACATTGTTCTTTGCCCGTATCGGCCAAGCGATCGCACAGGCGCAGAATCTCTACGACGTTGTGGTGATCGACTGCCCGCCGCAACTTGGCTATCTCACCCTGTCGGCCCTCACCGCCGCGACCTCCGTTCTCGTTACCGTGCATCCGCAAATGCTCGACGTGATGTCGATGAACCAGTTTCTCGCGATGACCGGAGATCTGCTCGAAGAGATCTCCGGCGCCGGCGCCCGTTCGGATTACAACTGGATGCGGTATCTGGTGACCCGGTTCGAGCCAAGCGATGGCCCGCAGAACCAAATGGTCGCTTTTCTCCGGTCGATATTCGGTGACCACGTGCTGATCCACCCAATGTTGAAAAGCACGGCGGTCTCGGATGCGGGCCTGACAAATCAGACCCTCTTTGAAGTCGAGCGAGGCCAGTTCACGCGTGCGACCTACGATCGGGCGCTTGAATCGATGAACAACGTCAATGCTGAAATCGAGGCGTTGATCAAGAAAGCATGGGGTAGGGCCGCATGAGCAGGAAAGATGTCTTCGCCAACCTCAACCAGCAAGGTGCCCCGGCTGCTGAGAACCCTGCAGAAATCCGCGCCGCCAAGGGCCGCCTTCGTCCAATCCTTGGATCGCCTGAGCTGATTCAGGACGCCTCGCGCTCTCCCGTCGGAGCTATCGGACAGTCTTTGAGCGAAGTCAGCGAACGCAGCCGCCGGGCGGAGGAGATTGAGAAGCGTCTTGCTGAAGGCCAGGTCGTTGTCTCGCTGGACACAGCCGACATCGACCCGTCGTTCATACCCGACCGTATGCCTGGGGCAACAGAGGCACATGATCGCCTTGTCACCTCCATCCGCGAGCAAGGCCAGCAGGTTCCGATCCTCGTGCGGCCACATCCGGAAACGTCCGGACGGTTCCAGGTTGCCTTCGGTCATCGGCGGCTTCGTGCAATCAATGAACTTGGCATACGGGTAAATGCTGTCGTCCGCAGTCTGACGGATGAGCAGCTTGTGGTCGCCCAGGGACAGGAAAACAACGAACGCCAGGATCTCACCTACATCGAGAAGGCGCGCTTTGCCGAACGGCTGCAGCAGCGCTTTTCCCGCGACGTGATCATGGCGGCGATGTCGCTTTATAAGAGCGACCTGTCGAATATGTTGTCGGTCGTGTCCCGCATCCCCGATGAGGTGATTGACTCCATAGGTCCGGCGCCGAGCGTCGGCCGGCGGAGCTGGATCGAGCTTGCCGAACTTTTGTCAAACGCAAAATCGTTGGATCGGGCAACCGCCTTTCTCGAGGCAGCGGAAATCCGGACACTTGCCTCGGAAGAACGGTTCAAGGCGCTCCTCGCACATCTCAAACCGCGGCCGAAGAAGGCCAAGGCCGACGTGTGGTCCACACGAGCCGGCGCCCGAATTGCCAAAGTCACGCATAGCGATGCGAAGGTCGAAATCGTCATTGATCGAAAGGAGGCGCCTGAATTCGCGTCCTTCGTCCTCGATCAGCTTCAATCCCTGTTCGAAGAGCATCGCTCCAAGAACTGAGTTCAAAAAGTTAACTAATCAGGAGAGTGCGCAAAAGAAAAAAGCCCCCGAACGTCGCCGTCACGGAAGCCCTTTTCATGTTTCGCAGCTAGAGAATCGCATTTCCGGGAATCACTGTCAAGAGTCTAGGCGTCTATTCGACGAGCGGATTTCTTTTGCCTGGAAGAAGGTGAAAGACAATGGAAAGCGGACATGTGACGACGCCCTTCGGGCGGCGGTCGATGACGCTTGGCATGCTCGCAACTCAGGTGATGAGCCGCGAGATAGACCCTGCCAGGACGATCGACAAATGGAAAATCTATCGCGCCCTCTGTGAGGCGCGGCCCTTGCTCGGCGTCACCGATCGCGCGCTTGCGGTGCTGAACGCGCTTTTGAGCTTCTATCCGAAGAATGAACTGTCCGAAGAGCATGGCCTGGTGGTCTTCCCGTCGAATGCGCAGCTGTCCCTGCGCGCGCACGGCATGGCCGAACAGACGATCCGGCGCCATCTCTCAGCCCTCGTCGAGGCGGGGCTTCTCGTGCGCAAGGATAGCCCGAATGGCAAGCGCTACGCGCGTCGCGGCAGGGAAGGGGAGTTGAATGAGGCCTTCGGCTTCTCGCTTGCACCACTGCTTGCCCGCGCCGACGAGATCGAGCATCTCGCCGCCGAGGTGGTTGCCGAGAGGCTCCACGTCCAGCGCTTGCGCGAACGCATCAGCCTGTGCCGGCGCGACATTACCAAGCTGATCGAGACAGCGCTTGCCGAGCAGGTCGGCGGCGACTGGGGACGCATCTATGGGGGCTTTCGCAGCTTGATTGACGGACTTTCGCGCGCCCCGACAGTCCTCCAGCTGGAGAATTTGCTCGAAGAGCTTACGACCGTTCGCGGGGATGTCGTCAAGCGGCTGGAAATGCAGCTGAAATTGCAAAAACAAAGCGCCAATCCCTATCAAAACGAGCGTCACATACAGAATTCAAACCCCGACTCTAATTCTGAATCTGAACCACGCTTCGAAACGAAGCAGGGCGAAAACCCAGCGGGCGACAAAGAACCGACTGCCGAGCCGTTGAACACGGGATCGGCAAGTTTGGACGGGCAGCTTCCCGTTGCCGGCTCCAGGACAGCGTCCGCGAAGTCCACGGACAGCGGCGACCTGAAATCGTTCCCGCTCGCCCTCGTCCTGCAGGCCTGCCCTGACATCGCCGACTACGGTCCGGGCGGGACAATCGGCAATTGGCGCGATCTGATGGGCGCCGCGGTGGTGGTGCGATCGATGCTGGGCGTCAGCCCCTCGGCCTATGAGCAGGCCTGTGCAGTCATGGGGCCTGAAAACGCTGCAACGGTCATGGCGTGCATTCTCGAGAGGGGAGGGCATATCAACTCGGCCGGCGGCTATCTCCGGGATCTCACCCGGCGGACCGAAAACGGTGAGTTCGCACTCGGTCCGATGCTGATGTCTCTGTTGCGTAAAAACGGGCCGCTGGCACGGAAAACGGGGTGATGCTTGCAGGAAGCATGGACGACAGGAGCTCCAATCTGCACGAAGTTATGCCGATTGGAGCGGCGGAGGGAGGGCGGCGTTAGAAAACTGTTGCTACCGCTGCCGAATGCTGCACCACTCCTCAGGACATCGTCCGATCCACGCGATCCGCTCGGTGATTTCAGCCATTTCACACGAGAGAACGAGACAACCGATAGGCAACTATCACCCATCTTAAAATGACGACAGGCTGTGCGGATATCTGCCATAAAAGTGGGATAAACTGCTCGCGTAGCTCATGCTCCCGAGTATACGGCAGTTCGGTTTTGCCATGCCGGGACAGATGCACTGTATAGCGAAGCCTTCGCGGCAATCGGACCGGTCTGGTTTTGCTCCGTCGATGACAATAATCTTGTGAAAAATCCGATACTAGGGCACAATTTGTGAACGCATCTGAAGTTGCGGCGCAATCTCAAACCCGGCTATCTCGCACCGAGTGACAGTTCGCGTCGGAGGGTCGGCGTCGATGGATCAGGGGTTCTTTCTTCTGTTCGCTACGGTATCCGTGATCACGGCCCTGATGGTGGTCTTGGCGCGCAATCCGGTTCACAGCGCATTGGCGCTGATGGCGTGTTTCCTTAATATCTCGGCAATCTTCGTCTTGCTCGAAGCGCCGTTGCTCGCGGTCATCCAGATCTTCGTCTATGTCGGCGCGATCATGGTCCTGTTCCTATTCGTGATCATGATGATCGATGTGCGCGAAGCGGCGCTCCAGCGGTTCTTGCCGGGCGGAAACCTCCCGGCTCTCGCGCTGCTCGTCCTGCTTGGGGTCGAGATGCTCTTGTTGGTGCTCTGGAGCAACCGTTTTTCCGTCACGGAGCCCGTCGCGATGCGTGGCGGCGACGAGATCAGGCAGCTCAGCACGGCACTTTTCTCCGACTATCTCCTGCCGTTCGAAGCCGCCTCCGTCATTCTGCTGGCGGCCCTGGTCGGCGCCATCGTGCTGGCGCGCAAGGAGCAGGGGTGATGGTTCCGCTCTGGTGGTATATTGTGCTCGGAGTGCTCCTGTTCGTGATCGGAGCAGCGGGCGTTCTGCTTAGGCGCAATATTCTGGTCGTGCTGATGTCGCTGGAGCTGCTGCTCAACTCGGTCAACATCAATTTCATCGCTTTCGGGCATTACTACGGCGATTTCCGCGGGCAGATCTTCGCGATCTTCGTCATCGCAATCACCGCGGCGGAGGTTGCCGTCGCCCTTGGTATCCTGGTCGCCCTCGTGAGGAACAAGTCCACCCTCAAGGTCGACGACGTGACCATGATGAAAGGATAGCGGCTTTGGACCCGGTGATATCGATCCGGCCGCTGCTTGCCGTCGCCGTCGCAGGTCTGGCGGCCCTTGCGGTTCTCCTTCTGAACAACCGCGAGAGACTCCGCGATGTCGTCTCGCCGTTGGCCGCGATCGTCATGTTCGCAATCGTCATCTCGATGGCGCCCACGGTGCTGGCGGGCGGGACTGTGGAATTGAGCCTGTTCGAGGTTCTGCCGGGGATCGACGTCGCTTTCCGGGTCGATGCGCTCGGCATGGTGTTCGCCACCGTCTCGTCGCTGCTATGGATCGTCGCGGCGATCTATTCCATCGGCTACATGCGGCATCTGAACGAGCATGCGCAGACCCGATTCTTCGCCTGTTTCGCCGCCAGCCTTGCGGCGGCCGTCGGGGGCGCCTTCGCCGCCAACCTGTTTACGCTGGTGATCTTCTACGAGGTACTCAGCCTCGTTACCTACCCGCTCGTCTATCACCACGAGGACGAAGACGGATGGACGGGCAGCCGCAAGTACCTCGTCTATTTGATGGGCGCGTCGAAAAGCGTGCTGCTGGCCGCGCTGGCGCTGACCTACATGCTTGCGGGGTCGCTCGATTTCGTGCCGGGAGGGCTGCTCGCAAGGGTCGATGCCTCGGCGGCGCTGCTGACGGTCGTCTATTTCTGCTACCTTTTCGGCTTTGCCAAGGCCGCGGTGATGCCGATGCACGCGTGGCTGCCTGCCGCGATGGTGGCGCCGACGCCGGTCAGCGCGCTCTTGCATGCAGTGGCCGTGGTCAAGATGGGCGTGTTCTGCGTGCTGCGGGTCGTGTTCCATGTCTTCGGCGTCGAGCTGGTAGGCGGGCTTGGCCTCGGCATCGCCACGGCCTATCTGGTTTCGTTCACGATCCTGATGGCGTCGGTCTACGCCCTGACACGGGATGACCTGAAAGCCAGGCTCGCCTATTCGACGGTCAGCCAGCTCTCCTACATCGTGCTGGGCGCTGTTCTGTTGTCGCCCGTCTCGATGGTCGGCGGGATCATACACATTGCAGCTCATGCGTTCTCCAAGATCACGCTGTTTTTCTGCGCCGGCTCGATCTATTGCGCGTCTGGCAAGCGCAACATCAGCGACATGGCCGGCATCGGCCGCAAGCTGCCCTGGACCATGGGCGCTTTTTTTGTCGCCTCGCTGAGCATGATCGGGGTGCCGCCGACCGCTGGCTTCGTCAGCAAGTGGTATCTGGCGCTGGGCTCCGTGGAGGCGGGGCAAATCGCGTTCCTGATCGTGCTCCTGGTGAGTTCGATCCTGAACGCCGCCTACTTCCTGCCGGTCAGCTATGTCGCTTTTTTCGGGACGGAGGCGCAGGAAAGCCCAGCGACCGTCCGTGAAATTCCGATGATGACGATCCCGCTGGTCGCAACCGCCATCCTGTCGGTGTCGATGGGCATCTTCCCCGACTATTTTCTCACCCTGGCGGACGGAGTGGTCAGATGATCAAGCGTGTCGTCGACTTCTTTGGTGACGAAGAATATGCGAGGCCGCGCCGCCGGCTGTTCTATCTGGCGCTCGTTCTGATCGTCGTCGCCGACTTCCTGGTCTCCCGCGACCATGCCGAATACCTGTCGGACCGCCTGCCCGGCTGGTCGGCCGTCTACGGCTTCTTATCCTGCGTTCTGCTGATTTTCGTTTCCAAATTTCTCGGCCATCGGGGTGGGCTCATGCGGCGCGAGGACTATTATGACTGACTTCGTCCATCCCGCCCTGCTGTTCATTTTCGGCGCCCTGCCGATCCCCTTCCTGAAAGGGCCGATCGGCAAGGCCTATCTGCTGCTGATCCCGGCGCTGGCGATCCTCACCGTGCTCACTGCGGAGCCGGGCAGCTACGGCGCGGCGCGGTTCATCGGGCAGGACTTACTGATCGCGAAGGTCGACAAGCTGAGCATCGTCTTCGCCACAGTTTTTACCATCATGGCTTTGATCGGAACGGTCTACGCGTTGCACCTGACGCGCGCCGGTCAGCATGTGGCCGCATTTATCTACGTCGGCAGCGCGCTCGGCGTGGTATTCGCCGGCGACTACCTGACCCTGTTCCTGTTCTGGGAAGGCATGGCGTTCGCCTCTGCCTATCTGGTCTTCGCGCAACGCGGAGAACCGGCTATCCGCGCCGGGTTCCGGTATCTCATGGTCCATATCACCGGCGGCGTCGTTCTTCTCGGTGGCATCATTCTCCACGGGATCGCCACCGGTTCGATGCTCTTCGGTCCGATCGAGGGGGAAATGGGCGTGGCCGCCTACTTGATCCTCACCGGGTTCGTCCTCAACGCCGCCGTGCCGCCGCTCAACGCCTGGCTGACAGACGCCTACCCGGAGGCGACTGTCACCGGCGCGGTGTTCATGAGCGCCTTCACCACCAAGACCGCCGTCTATGTACTGGCGCGGGCGTTTCCGGGGACCGAGCTTCTGATCTGGCTCGGCACCGTGATGGCGCTCTACGGTGTCATCTACGCGGTGCTGGAAAACGACTGCCGGCGCCTGCTCGCCTATCACATCGTCAGCCAGGTGGGTTACATGGTGGCGGGCATCGGCATCGGGACCGAGATGGCGGTGAACGGGGCTACCGGCCATGCCTTCGCCCATATCCTCTATAAGGCGCTCCTGTTCATGGGTGCGGGGGCGGTGATCCACGTCACCGGCCGTCGCAAACTCACCGAGCTTGGCGGGCTCTACAAGACCATGCCGCTGACCGTGGCGCTCTACATGGTGGGCGCCTTGGCGATCTCGGCATTTCCGTTCTTCTCTGGGTTTGTCACCAAATCCATGGTGATTGCCGCCGCCGGACAGGATCATCGGGCGCTGGTGGTGCTGGCGCTGACGATGGCGTCGTCGGGGACGTTCCTGCACACGGGCTTGAAGCTCCCGTACTATATGTTTTTCGGCGTGGACCGGGGGCTTACGGCGCGGGAACCGCCGCGCAACATGCTGGTGGCGATGGGCATGGCGGCGGTGCTCTGCATCGCGATCGGGGTGCTCCCCCAGCCGCTTTATGCGCTTCTGCCCTATCCGGTCGACTTCGAACCCTACACCGGCGACCATGTCACCGAGAGCCTCGGCCTGCTGATGTTCACCGCCTTGGGCTTCGTGCTGTTCCTCAGGGCGCTCGACCCCGAGAACACCATCAGCATCGACACTGACTGGTTCTATCGCAAGGGCGCGCGGATCTTCATGTGGCTCGCCGAAAAACCCCTGGCACGCTACGAGAAGGTGGTGAGCAATGTGTCCGAGACGACGGTGCTGCCCTTCCTGCATGGGGCGGCACGGGCGGGAATGTGGATCGATCTCACCGGCGTGGACGCCGTCGTGAACGGCGTCGCCCACTCGATCCTGCGCTGTGGCGCGGCCCTGCGGCGGCTCCAGACCGGCGTTGTGACCCACTACGCGCTGGCGATGATCGGCGGTGTGATCGCAGCCACCGCCGTCTTCGCCGTGGTATGGCGATAGGGGGTGCGATGGGATTCCCGCTCCTTAGCCTCATCGTATTCATCCCCGCCGCCGGGGCAGCGGTTCTGAGCTTTCTCCGCAGCGACGATGCGGTACGGCGGACGGCGCTGGGTGTCACCGTCATCGATCTCGCTCTCAGCATCGCTATGCTGGCGAGCTTTGACACCATGACCCACGAGATGCAGTTCACCGAGACGCATCCATGGGTGCCGGCGCTCGGGATCACTTACGCGCTCGGCATCGACGGGATCAGCGCGCTCTTCGTGTTCCTGACTGCGCTGCTGGGCTTGATCTGCGTGCTCGCCTCGTGGGTCGCGATCGACCGCAAGGTGAAGGCGTTCATGATCAATCTGCTGGTCATGCAGGCGCTGATGCAGGGGGTGTTCTGCGCGCTCGATCTGTTCCTGTTCTATGTCTTCTGGGAGGCGATGCTGATTCCGATGTACCTGATCATCGGTGTCTGGGGTGGTGAAGGCCGGGTCTATGCGGCGTTCAAGTTCTTCCTCTACACGCTGGCGGGCAGCGTCCTGTTCCTGATCGGTGTCATCGTACTCTATTTCAACGGCGGCGAGACCTTCGACATCCTTGCCCTGACAGCGCGGGATTTACCGTTCCAGGTCCAGTCCTGGCTGTTCTTCGCCTTCCTGGTCGCCTTCGCCGTCAAGGTGCCGATGGTCCCGGTCCATACCTGGCTGCCGGACGCCCATGTGCAGGCGCCGACCGCGGGCAGCATCATCCTCGCCGGCGTTCTCCTGAAGATGGGAGCCTACGGATTCCTGCGGTTTTCGCTGCCGATGCTGCCGGAGGCGTCGGTGTATTATTCAACAATGATGCTGGCGCTTTCGGCGCTTGCGATCATCTATGGCGGGTTGCTCGCGCTGGCGCAGGACGACCTGAAGAAGCTGGTAGCTTATTCCAGCATCAGCCACATGGGTTTCGTGACGCTGGGGATCTTTGCGCTGAACCTCCATGGGCTCGAAGGCGGTATCCTGCAGATGTTCAATCATGGCGTGACGACGGGCGCACTATTCCTGTTCGTCGGACTGATCTACGAGCGGACCCATACCCGCAGCATCGCCGATTATGGCGGGTTGATGAAGGTGGTGCCGGTCTACACCGCGTTTCTGGCGCTGTTCACCCTGTCGTCGATGGCGCTCCCGGGAACGAATTCGTTCGTCGGCGAGCTGCTGGTTCTGTCGGGCGGGTTTGCGGCCGACCTGGCCGCCGGTGCGGCCGCCGTTGTGGGCGCATTGCTGGGCGCGGCCTATCTGCTTGGCATGTATCGAAAGGTCGCGCTCGGTCCGGCCAGCGTCGGCGCCCGGTACAAGATCCGCGACGTAAACGCCCGCGAAATGGCCGCGATCCTGCCGCTGGCCGTCTTCGTGGTTTGGGTCGGGCTCTATCCGAAACCCTTTCTCAACATCATCGACGCCTCGGTGGCGCATCTGCTGGCGCAGGTGCACGGCAAGGGGGGCGGCCAATGACTGCCGCAGCACTTTTCCAGTCGGCTCTCGCAAGCCTGCCCGAGATCGTGGTGATCACCGGCGCCTGCATCCTGCTGATCGTGGGACAGCTTTTGCGCAAGGAGCAGGAACATTTCCTTGTCTGGGCTTCCGTCGCAGTCGTGCTGATTGCCGCCGTGACGACACTTATGCTGGCGGGCGAGGTGCGGCCGGCCTACACGGGCATGTTCGTCGTCGACCGCTTCGCGGTCTTCTTCAAGTTCGTGTTCTACATAGCCACCGTTCTGACATTCCTCCTGTCGCGCAAATATGCCGATATCGAGGGGATCGGGAGCAGCGAATACTATGTTCTGCTGCTCTTCGCGCTCTCGGGAATGATGATCATGGCCTCGGCGACCGATCTTCTGTCGATCTACGTGGGCCTCGAACTGATGGTGATTTGCACCTATGTGCTGACCGGCTTCCTGCGGCGCGAGTGGCGGTCGAACGAAGCGGCACTGAAATACGTCATCCTTGGCGCGGTCTCGACTGGGATTTTTCTTTACGGCGTTTCGCTGGTCTACGGGCTCACCGGCACGACGCAACTGGACGGGATGGCTGCGGCGGTGACCGGCGATCCGCTCGACCCCGGATTGCTGCTGGCGGTGGTTTTCATCGTCGCGGGGCTGGTCTTCAAGGTCGGCGCGGTTCCGTTCCATATGTGGGTGCCGGACGTCTATGAAGGCGCCCCGACGACGATCACCGCCTTCATGTCGGTCGGTCCCAAAGCGGCAGGGTTCGCGGTGATTCTCAGGGTATTCCTCAACCCGCTGGTCGCGGCCTCGGACGTTTGGATCATCGTCGCGGTCATTGCCGTATTGACGATGGCGCTCGGCAGTTTCGTGGCGCTGGTGCAGGATAATTTCAAGCGCCTCCTGGCCTATTCCAGCATCTCCCATGCCGGGTTCGCCATTTTCGGTGTGGCAGCCGGCGGTGCGAACGGGATCGCCAGCGTTATGCTTTACCTGCTGATCTACACGTTCATGAATCTTGGCATTTTCGGCGCCGTTATCATGATGCGGAACGGCGATGTCTCGGGCGAGGTTATCGAAGACTATGCGGGTTTCGCCAAGTCGCATCCGGGGCTTGCACTTCTGATGCTGCTCTATCTGTTCTCGCTGGCGGGCATTCCTCCGACGGCCGGGTTCTTCGCCAAGTTCTACGTGCTGGTCGCGCTCGTCGAGCGAGGTTTCGTCATGCTGGCGGTGATCGCAGTGCTTTTGAGCGTCGTCGCCGCCTATTTTTACATCCGCATCGTCATGGTGATCTACATGCGCGAGCCGGAGAGGGCATTCGATCCGGCGCTGACGCCCTTGGTGCGAGCCACGTTGGCCTTCACCGCCGCCGGCACCATCGGCATCGGCCTGTTTCCCGCGTGGTTCCTGAGGCTTGCGCAGCATTCGGTGTTTGGCGGCTGATCGATTGAATTTGCAATGGCCTGCCCGACGGAATAAACTCGAAGCTCAAGAAAGGATTGCCCAAGCCGCTTTCCGGGGCGACCGCATTACCATCCTGAACAGGGCGGTCGCGGCCTTAGGAAAGCTCTCAGTGGGTAACCGGTGCAGTGCGATATGGCTGCAATGGAATTCTTGCCGGTTCTTTTTATGATCGCCGGAGTCGTTCTGGTGACGGGGGCGACGCTTTTTGTCTCCTCGCTCCTGCGCCCATCCAATCCCTATCCCGAAAAGAACATGCCCTATGAGTGCGGCATGGACGCGGCCGGCGAGGCCGCCGGGGGCCGCTTGAGGGTGCAGTTCTTTATTCTTGCGATCCTGCTGGTGGTCTTCGATGTCGAGACGATGTTCCTCTTTCCCTGGGCCGTCGTCCTGAAAGACATCGGGCTGGTCGGCTTTGTCGAGATGTTCATCTTCATCGTGCTGCTTCTCGTGGGCTTCGCCTACGCCTGGCTGAAAGGGGCGCTGGAATGGGAGGCGTAAACAACGCGATCCGCGACAGCGTGCTGTTCACCACGGCCGAAAGCCTGATCAACTGGAGCCGGAGTTCGGCGCTGTGGCCCGAGACCTTCGGAATTGCCTGCTGCGCCATCGAGATGATCTCGGCGGGGTGCGCCCGCTATGACCTCGACCGGTTCGGCGTGGTGTTCCGGCCATCGCCACGTCAGTCCGACGTGATGATCATCGCCGGCACCGTGACACGGAAGTTCGCGCCTGTGGTGCGCCGGCTCTATGACCAGATGCCGGAGCCCCGTTGGGTCATCGCCATGGGCACCTGCGCCATCTCGGGCGGGGTCTACAACACCTATGCCGTGGTGCAGGGAGCGGAAACCTTCGTGCCGGTGGACGTGCATGTGCCCGGCTGCCCGCCGCGGCCAGAGGCACTGATGCACGGCTTCCTCCTGCTTCAAGAGAAGATCAAGAGGTCCCGCGCGCTGGCCGGGACGCCTCTGGATCGGGTTGCAGCGTCATGAGCGTGGAACCGTCTCTCTATCACGCTCTGATCACGGAGCGTTTCGGGGAAGCAATCGAGGATCTCGGCGCCGCACACGGCATTCACGTCTTTGCTGTTCCACCGGAGAAGATCGTCGAGTTCTGCCGGTTTCTGAAAGAACATCCGGCGCTAGAATTCAATTTCCTCTCGGACATCTGCGGGGTTGATCATTATCCCGAAATGCCGCGGTTCGAGGCGGTGTACCACCTCTATTCGTTGCCGAACAAATGGCGAGTCCGCATCAAGTGCCGGCTTGGCGATCCCCCGCAGCTTCCCTCGGTCGCGGGGGTCTGGCGCACCGCCAACTGGCATGAGCGCGAGGCCTGGGACATGTATGGCATCCGGTTCGAGGGGCATCCCGATCTGCGGCGGATCTACATGTGGGAAGGCTTCGAGGGCTTCCCGCAGCGCAAGGATTTCCCGCTGCGGGGCTACAAAGATAAGTTGAACCCCTTTGGTGCCGAAGGCCCGCCGCCAACACAGCCCGACCTCGCCACCAGGGACATTCCGTAGAGCATGATGCCGAAAAGTGTATGCGGTTTTCGGACGACATCATGCTCCAAAATGCAAAGGAAGCCGTTCTACGCCGGAGCGTTGAGATGACCGAAGTCACCGAACTCAGCAGGCCCGAAGACGAAGCGCTCAATACCAGGGAAGTGCTTCTCAACCTCGGCCCGCAGCACCCCAGCACGCATGGGGTTCTTCGGCTCGTCCTCGAACTGGACGGCGAGTACGTCAAGCGCGTGGACCCGCATATCGGCTACCTCCACCGTGGCACCGAAAAACTGGCCGAGAGCTTTACCTACACGCAGATATTTCCGCTCACCGACCGGCTCGATTATCTCTGTCCGCCCTCGAACAACCTGGCCTTCGCGCTGGCGGTGGAGAAGCTGCTCGGTATCCAGGCGCCGATCCGCGCGCAATATATCCGCGTGATGATGGCCGAGCTGGCACGGATCTCCGGACATCTCCTGATCACCGGCGCGCTGCCGATGGATCTAGGCGCCATGACCGCCTTGCTCTACGTCATGCGGGAACGCGAAATGATCATGGACCTGTTGGAGATGATCACCGGAGCAAGAATGCACACCTCCTTCTGCCGGGTCGGCGGCGTGCGCGAGGACCTGCCCGATGGGTTCCTCCCCAAGATCAGGGAGTTCTGCGATATCTTTCCGAACCGGATCCGCGACTACGAGCGGCTGCTCGAGGGCAATCGGGTGTTCCTGAAGCGCACCCAGGGGATCGGCGTGATCTCCGCCGAGGACGCCATCGATCTGGGCTTGAGCGGTCCCAACCTGCGCGCCTCGGGCGTCGACTGGGACATCCGCCGTGACGAGCCCTACGAGATTTATGACCGGCTCGATTTCAAAGTCATCACCCGCATAGAGGGCGACTGCTACGCGCGTTGGCTGTGCCGCGTCGAGGAGATGCGCGAGAGCATCCGGATCATCGAGCAATGCCTCGACCAGATGCCCGAGGGGCCGTTCCAGATCGACATGCCGACGATCGCCTTCCCGGTGGACAAGGATCGGGTGCACTGCTCGATGGAGGCGCTGATCCAGCATTTCGACCTGTCGGCCTATGGCTTCAAGGTACCGAAGGGCGAGGTCTATTCGGCGATCGAGGCGCCGAAGGGCGAGCTCGGCTTTTACATCATCAGCGACGGGTCGCCAAAACCGTTCCGCATGAAGGTGCGAGCCCCCTCGTTCGTCAACCTTCAGGGAATCTTCGGCGTCACCAACGCCCGCTATCTGGCGGACATGATCGCCGTGCTCGGCAGCCTCGACCCCGTAATGGCGGAGGTGGACAAATAACAGGGATGTGGACGCGATGACCATGCGCGAAAAGATCGAAGAGGCGGCAGCGCGGTATCCCGACCAACGCTCGGCGATCATGCCGGCGCTTCTGATCGCGCAGAGGCAACATGGCCATCTACCCGGCGCGGTGTTGGAGGAGGTTGCTGACATCCTCGGTGTCGAGCGGATCTGGGTCTACGAACTGGCGACCTTCTACACACTCTTCCACACCGAGCCGGTGGGCATGTTCCACCTGCAGCTCTGTGACAATGTTTCCTGCATGCTGTGCGGATCCGAGGACCTGCTGAAGCATCTGGAAACGGTGCTGGGGATCAGGAAGGGCGATACCACCCCGGATGGGATGTTCACGCTTTCGACCGTCGAGTGCCTCGGTGCCTGCGAGATGGCGCCGGTGATGCAGGTCGGCGACGACTATCACGGCGTACTGGATGTGGCGCGGATCGACGCACTTTTGGACAGCCTGCGGGCCACGGCTGGGCGGGTCGCGAGCGTCGAGCACGCCTCTGCGCGACCGCCGGGAGAATAGCGCCATGTTCGAGCCGGTTCTCCTCAAGAATATCGACATTCCGGATGGTCATTTGCTGTCGAGCTACGAGGCCGGCGGCGGCTACCAGGCACTGGGCAAGGTGCTGCGCGAATACACGCCTGACGAGGTCGTCAACCTTGTCAAACAGTCCAACTTGCGCGGTCGCGGCGGTGCCGGATTCCCGACGGGCATGAAATGGAGTTTTGTGCCGAAGCGGACCGGCAAGCCAACATATCTGTGCTGCAACGCCGATGAGGGTGAGCCGGGCACCTTCAAGGACCGGATCATCATGGAGCGCGACCCGCACCAGCTCATCGAGGGGCTAGCTGTCAGTGGCTACGCGATTGGGGCCGAAACCGCCTATGTCTACATTCGCGGAGAGTATGTGACGGCGATCCGCCGCCTGGAGCAGGCGATCGCCGAGGCTCACGCAAAAGGTTATCTGGGAACGCGCATTCTGGGCTCGGATTTCAAGTTCGCCGTCCACATCCATTGCGGCGCCGGTGCCTATATCTGCGGCGAGGAGACTGCGATGCTCGAGTCGCTTGAGGGCAAGCGTGCGCAGCCGCGATTGAAGCCACCGTTTCCGGCCGTGGCCGGGCTCTACGCCAGCCCAACAGTGATCAACAATGTCGAGACGCTCGCATGCGTGCCGCATATTGTTGTGCGGGGAGCAGACTGGTTCCGGGACATCGGCCCGAACAAGAGCCCCGGCCCGAAGCTCTACTGCCTCAGCGGGCAGGTGCGCAAACCCGGCCTCTACGAGTTGCCGATGGGCATACCGCTGCGCGAACTGGTCGAGGACCACGCCGGCGGGCCGCTGCCGGGGCGCAGAATCAAGGCGGTGATCCCGGGTGGGGTCTCCGCGCCGGTCATCCCGGAGCGCGGGCTGGAGGTGGGGATGGATTTCGATTCGCTGGCTGCCGCCGGCTCGATGCTCGGTTCGGCCGGGGTGATCGTGATCGACGACTCGACCTGTATGGTCAAGGTCGCCACCCGGATCATCGAATTCTTCCACCATGAGTCCTGCGGCAAGTGCACGCCGTGCCGGGAAGGATTGAACTGGGTCGTGAAGGTCCTGCGCCGGATCGAGGCCGGGGAAGGTGCTGCCGGCGATCTGGAGCAGCTGGAGATGCTCTGCAAAGGCATTTTCGGCAATACGTTTTGTGCCTTGGGTGACGGCGCCGCGATGGGATTGCGGGCAGCACTCATGCATTTCCGCGATGAATTCGTCGCCCATATCGAGGAGCGACGGTGCCCGTTTCACTGAAGCCGTGCGCCGGGATAGGACTGTGAGGAAGTATGGTTAGCATTACGATCGATGGACAAACACTGGAAGTTGAGGCTGGCTCGACAGTGCTGCAGGCGGCCCGGTGTTTGGGTATCGACATCCCGACCTTCTGCTATCTGAAACGCCTGCCGGCGCTGGCCTCCTGCCGCATGTGTCTGGTGGAGATCGAGGGGCTGCGGCGGCTGCAGCCATCCTGCGCCACCGCGGTCACCGACGGTATGGCGGTGCGGACGAACACGCCTCTGATCGAGGAAACGCGCTCTTCCATGCTCGACATGCTGCTCGCCAACCACCCTCTCGACTGCCCGATCTGCGACAAGGGCGGCGAATGCGAGCTCCAGAACATGGTGATGGCCCACGGGCCCCGCGAAAGTCAATTCCGCGATGACAAACGTGTGTTCCACTCCAAGGATATTCGTCTGAGCCCCGTCATCATCATGAACGTCAACCGCTGCATCCAGTGCCAACGTTGCGTCCGGATGTGTGAGGAGGTCGTCGGCGCGGTCGCGCTGGGCACCGTCGAAAAAGGCATGGATACTGCTGTCACCGGCTTTGAGGGCAGTCTCGCGAGTTGCGACCAATGCGGCAATTGCGTCGAGGTCTGCCCGGTCGGTGCGCTGATGAGCTTCCCCTATCGCTACAAGGCACGCCCCTGGGATCTCACCGAGACCGATACGGTCTGCCCGCATTGCGGCACCGGTTGCCAGCTGACGGTCGGCACGCGCAAGGGCGAGTTCATGCGGGTGCGCTCGAAATGGGACGAGGGGCTGAACCGCGAAACGCTCTGTGTGCGGGGACGCTTTGGCCTCGATTTCGTCGCAAGCCGGGACCGGATCAAGCGGCCGATGATCCGTCGTGATGGCGCCCTGGCTCCGGTTTCGTGGGACGAAGCGGGGGACTATCTGCGCCGCCGGCTGTCGGCCGTAGAGAGCAAGGCTGCCGGCGGTCTGGCCTCGCCGCGCCTGCCCAACGAAGTGCTCTATCAGTTCCAGAAGCTGATGCGGACGGTGTTCCGGACCAACAATATCGACTGTTCGACGCGCTGGTCCGCGCCCTTCGACACACTCGGCCCGCTACTGGCCGCTTTCTATAGCCGCGCACCGCTGGACGACGTGATCGGCAACGACTGCGTGCTCATCGTCGGCGGCAACGTGACCGAGGAGAACCCGGTCACCGAATACCTGCTGCGGGACGGCGCGCGGCGGCGGCAGACCGGGTTGCTGATGCTCTCGGCGCGGCCATCCCGTCTGGACGCCGATGCGAGGGTGGTGGTTCGCGTGCCGCCGGGCGGAGAAGCGGCGAGCCTTGCGGCGGTGGTGGCCGAGCTCATGGCGGCGGCCGGTCAGACCTTGCCGGGTGACGCTTTTGCGGACATCGAAGGTGCAATCGGCAGGCCGGGGCCAAGCACAGGCAGTGACGGTACGGATCGTCTGGCCACCGCGCTCAAGGAAGGCCGCAGCGTCACCATGCTTGTCAGTGTCGATCTCCTGAGATCACCCGAAGCGCGCGTGACGCTGCAGCAGCTCAACAACCTGCTGCAGGTTCTCCGTCTGCTCGGCAAGGCTCCGGCGATGCAGTTCCTCTTTGACCGTGCCAACCAGATGGGCGCCTGGGACATGGGCGTTCTGCCGGCGGCTCTGCCAGGGCTGCAGGCGGTCGCCGATGATGCGGCGCGCGCAACTCTTGCACGGAACTGGGGCGCCGAAATCCCGCCAGAACCCGGCGCGAATTTCGACGCCATGCTGGAGCTCTGCGTCGGCGGGCGGATGGGCGCGCTCTACATTGCCGGAACCGACCCCCTGATCGCCTATCCCGACAGGGGTTTCGTGACGCGGGCTCTTGGTGCCGCCGATCTCCTGATCGTGCAGGACGCTTTCCTCACGGATACGGCGGGCCTGGCCGAGGTCGTGCTGCCCGCGGCGACTTACGGCGAGGAATCCGGCACGTTCACCAACAATGAAGGCCGGATCCAGAAGGTTCGCAAATTCCGTGAGCCCGTTTTCGAGGCGCGCGGCAATCTGGCAATCTTCGACTTCGTCGCGGGGCTCCGCAACCAAACGCTGCGGCCATCGACGCAAGGCGAAATTTTCAACGAGATCGCCCGGCTGGTTCCGGCCTATCAGGGGTTGACGCAAGACGGGCTTGGCGCCGACGGCGCATTCACCAAGGCGGTCCCGGCGCTACCGGCGGCCAAGTTCTTCGCGCCGCCGCCCGTCCCGACGGCAGCCGACCGGCTCATGCTGATCACCGGCGACTGCCTGTTCCACAACGGATACCTTTCCGAACGCTCGGACATCCTGAATACGGTCGCCAACGACCCTTATGTCGCGATGAGCGCGCAGGATACAGCGCAGCTTGGCCTTTCGGATGGCGAACAGGTGATCGTGCGTTCCGCCCAGGGCGAACTGACGGCGCAACTCAAGGTCGACCGGCGGTTTCCCAAGGGCCTCGTCTTCGTTCCGGAAAACTATAGAGCCTTGCGTCTCAACAGCCTGATGCGGCGGGGCGAATACCCATGCCCGGTGGAGGTCCAGAAGGTGCATGCCACTCTTGAGGTCGACCGCACAAGCAGAATCTGGCGTGGGGTCTGAAGATTTGGTCCGCAGCATCGCAAGGCCCACGGCAAACTGCCCTGACCCAGCCTCTTCACATCGAGCGCGCAACGTCAGTGATACCTGTTCCCGCAGATGTAATCCTGTAGATCCTGCTCCGTGCGCTGCGCTTCGTCGAGCCGGTGCTTAACCACGTCGCCGATGCTGACCACACCGACAACGTCGCCTTCATCCATGACCAACACATGACGCGTACGTCGCTGGGTCATGATCGCCATCGCGACGGGCAGCAAATCCCGTGTCGAACAGGTAGCCACATTGCGGTTCATGACGTCCGCGACTCGCATCGTCGCCGCCTCGGCCCCGTATTCCGCCACCGCATTGCAGCAATCCCGTTCCGATAGCGAGCCCAGGTATTCGTCGTTCGATTGGCTGACGACGACGAAGCCGATATTGTTGTCCCGAAACAGCCTCAAGACTTCCACCATCGTCTGATCGGGGGTGACCGCCACGACACCGACACCCTTGTTCTTCATAATTTCGCCGACAAGCATCTGAGCCTCCTGTCTGCGCGCTCCGGCTTGACGGATGGCGCGCGTTCACGTTCGCCGGATATTCCGCCACCAGTTGTACCCCTGTTGTTCACTCGACTTGACCACAACGCCTTGTTCGGTGTTCAGGCGCGCAGCGACGACGCCGCCGCCGGTCACCGCCTTGCCCGGTTTGGCGAGCAGGTCGTCGCGGCCGATCACCAGGTCGCGCGAAGAAAAACTCGAGAATTCATATTGTTGCCCAAGAGCGATTGCATCCGCCGGGCAGGCGTCCTCGCACAGCCCACAGAACAGGCAGCGGGCCGTGTCGATCTCGAATTTGGCCGGGTGCCGGTTGCCCTTCTCGTCCTCGTAGGGGACGACTTCGATGCAGTCGCAGGGGCAAATCCGCGCGCAGAGTTCGCAGGCCACGCACTTGATCTCGCCCTCGTCATCACGCGTCAGGAAGTGATGTCCGCGATAGCGCGAATAGGGTAGCCATTTCTCCTTGTCCGGATACTCCATCGTGACGGGCCTGGAGAACATGTAGCCGAAGGTCAGGGCCAAGCCGTTCGCCAGGTCGGCGAAGAACGCCCAGCCAATCCATGTTCCAACTTTGTCCTGTGCGCGCGACATCGCCGCCTCGCTACGGAGCCGCTACGGCCCCTAAAAGTACACCAGTAATAATTATGTTCGCCATCGACAAAGGAAGCAAGACTTTCCATCCGATCGCCATCAGTTGGTCGTAGCGGTAGCGGGGGAAAGTGAAGCGGAACCAGATAAACACATAGACGAAGAACGCGACCTTGAGCACAAACCAGAGGAGCGGTGGCAAGGGCACCAGTACACCGTTCCAGCCGCCGAAGAACAGGATCACCACCAGGACCGACACTAGCAACACGATGGCATATTCGCTGACCATGAAGAAGGCAAAGCGGATACCACTGTATTCGGTATGGAACCCGGCCCCCAGATCGCCTTCCGCTTCCGAAAGGTCGAAGGGAATGCGCTGCGCTTCGGCGAGGCCGGCGACGAAGAACACGAAGAAGCCGACCGGTTGGTAGACGATGTTCCAGACATCGGCTTGCGCCCGCACGATCTCGAGCAGGCTCATGGATTGCGCCAGCATGACCACGCCGATGACCGCGAACCCCATCGGGATTTCGTAGCTGATCATCTGCGCGCACGTCCTAAGACTGCCGAGGACAGCGTATTTGCTGTTGGCGGCCCATCCGCCGAAAATGACGCCGTAGACCTCGATCCCGATCACCGCAAAGACGAAAAGGAGCGCAACATTCATGTTGGAGACGTAGAGCGTGATCTCGTGGCCAAGGACCGAGACGCTTTCGCCGAAGGGGATCGCGACAAACACCACGAAGGGCGGGGCAAGCGCCAGGATTGGCGCCAGTTTGAACAGGAAGCGGTCGGCTTCGGCCGGGATGTGGTCTTCTTTGGTTAGGAGCTTAATCCCATCCGCCACCGGTTGCAGCAGGCCGTGCCACCCCACGCGCATCGGCCCCATCCGTTGCTGGATGTGCCCGGCGATCTTGCGTTCCAGCCAGGTTAGCGGCAGGGGCAACAGCAGCAGGATCGCAATCAGAAACGCGACCTTGAAGACGATCAGGCCAAGGGCGACGATAAGTTCCATGATCCGGCTACTTATTCATCGGGTTGAAACGCGCGACCGGACTTCGACTCCGGCTATGCGCTGAGCACTTTGCGCACTTTTTGCGTGCGACATGGTACAACGGAGACATACCTTACACAATGCCATCATAGCTGGGCTCTGTTGCAAGCGGTTCGAAATCGTAGTCATCGCGACGCCGTTGGGCTTCAACCGAACGCGATGGCTCCTTTGTCGACGTTAGTCAAAACGCTTTTACTAAGCTGAAGGCTTGCGCCAATTCCCGATCTGCAAAGCAGGTCCAGGTTTGACGAAGGCGGCGCCGATCGCCGTGACCCCGTTAGAAACAATTGAAACATTGCCGGAAATTGCGGAAATACGACTGAAATCGCGCGCGGGTAGATGGGGCAATCCTAAATCCGAAAGCGAACCCAATGTCAGTCAACACGATCACCAGCGATCTCGCCACGCAGTTCAACATCACCAGTTCATCCAGCACATGGGTACTGGCGGAAGATGCCTCCATCACCGTCGTCAAAGGCGAGGGGATCAGCAACTACTTCACCAATCACGACAGCACGATCAACGTCGATGGTCACATCACGGCTCAGGCCTTCTCCATGTCGGGCGTATTCAGCCAAGGCCTTACAGCCAAGATTGATATCTCCGAAACGGGCACAATCGACGCTTACAACGGCGTGTCCATGTCCGGCGCCAATTCGAGCGTCTTGAACGAGGGAACAATCACTGCGGCCAATATCGGGCTCTACGGCAAGGGATACAACCTGCACCTGTCGAACACCGGTTCGATCGACGCGGGTTTCGGAGTCTATGTGCAGGGGGCGACCGACACGACGATCGACAACACCGGCACCATCACGGGCGACGTTGGCATCGTTATCGACAACAGTCACGCCAAGGTAACACTCGGGTCCAGCAGCGTCATCGACGTCCAGGATACCGGCCTCCTTTTCATCGGCGATCGCTCCAGCACCGTCGAGAATTCAGGCCTGATCGAGTCGGCAGCGCACGCGATCACCGGTAGCGCTGCTGCCGAAACCGTCATCAATCACGGAACGATAAAGGGCTCGATTCAACTCGGCGACGGCAACGACTATTTCGACAATCGCGGCGGGACGATCGACCACGCGATCGACGGCGGCGCGGGCAACGACACCTACATCCTCAATTCGGCTTCGGACAAAGTTGTGGACCTCTCCGGAAATGATATGGTTGCAACGGAATTCAGCGCGAGCCTGAACTCCTACGATACGGTCGAGTGGCTTGATCTTCGCGGTACGGGGGATTTCAACGCCAGCGGCAACGCGCTGGTGAACGGCCTTTACGGCAATTCCGGCAAAAACAGTCTTGATGGAACCGGCGACGGCCTCGTCGATACCCTGGCCGGCGACTACGGGGACGATACCTACGTTCTCGGCTCCGAGCATGACATCGTAATCGAACTTGGCAAGAAGGCGGATACTCTGCCCGAGATGGCGGACGAAATATCCAGCGATGGTGATATCGGCACTGATCTCCCGTTCGAAGTTCTGAACGATCCGAGCCCGGCCCAAGCAATCTCGGCCGAAGAGGCTGCGATCGGTGGCATCGACACGATCACTTCGACAATCAGCCGTGACCTGTCCGATTACGCCTACATCGAAAATCTGAAACTGCTCGGCACGGGCAATATCAACGGTACAGGCAATTCCCTTGCGAACCTCATTACCGGCAATTCGGGCAACAATATTCTGAATGGTGGTGTCGAGACCAAGGCCGTGATTGACACGCTCAACGGCGGCGCCGGCAACGACACCTATGTGCTCGGCTCCGGCGCTGACAAGATTGTCGACAGCGCGGGCAGGGATATGATTACCTCGCTCATATCCCGCAATCTCAGCACCTTTGCCACGATCGAGAACCTGAAGCTTCTGGGTGTCGCGAATATCAGCGGCACGGGCAACGCGCTTGCAAACACGCTGACCGGCAATGCGGGCACCAACACGCTGTCCGGTGGTGCCGGCAACGACGTGTTGATCGGCGGGGCGGGGGCGGACAAGCTGGACGGCGGCGCCAACACCGACACGGCATCCTATGCCGGCGCCTCTGCTGGCGTTGTCGCCAATCTTTCCACCACCGCATCCAATACCGGCGATGCCAAGGGTGATGTCTACGTTTCGATCGAAAACCTCACCGGCTCCAGCCATAACGATATGCTGACTGGCAATACCGGCATCAACGTGCTGACCGGCGGAACCGGCGCCGACAAGATGACCGGCGGTGCCGGGGCCGATACCTTCCTGTTCAAGGTCGTCGACGACAGCACAATGGCGGTGGCCGGCCAGGACACGATCTACGATTTCGGCCATGCCCAAGGCGACAGGATCGGCCTGTCCGGTATCGATGCCAATACGGCGATATCAGGCGATCAGGCCTTCGTCTTCAAGGGTACCGCCGCTTTCAGCGGGACCAACGGCGAGCTTCGTTTCGAAAAACAGGCGTCCGACACCTACGTCTATGGCGATACCAATGGCGACAAGGTGGCCGATTTCGTCATCCATTTCGACGACGCCATCGCTTTCCAGACAAGCGATTTCCTATTTTAACCCAGCTGCTTGACCGCCGCTCCCAACGGTTTCGGTTGGTAGCGGCTTGTTCAGAAATCAAACACTCCGGATCTCACTCTCCATCCCCAACGAGGGACAGGAGACTCATCCCTGAAAACCACGTGAACGTCGGCACTATCGAGACGTCAAACAAGGATCATAACTCATGACCGTAACTTTTGTCGGGACAAACGATGAGGACAACTATGTCGGCACAGTCAACGACCGCAACACGATAGATGGCCTTGCCGGCACCGATTACCTGAATGGCGGTGATCTTCAGGATCTTATCAAAGGTGGTGATGGCGGCGATTATTTGAACGGCAACGACGGTGCCGATGATTTGCGCGGAGAGGCTGGAGACGACCATCTGTCCGGGGGCGACGGCGGCGATCAGTTGCACGGAGACGCTGGAGACGACATCCTCCATGGTGATGATGGCGGGGATATTCTCTTCAGCGGCACAGGGAATGATACTCTGAACGGAGGCAGCGGAGACGATGTCATCTATGCGATCGAAGGTCTGGCTGACGATCTGAAAACAATTGACGGCGGAATGGGTGACGACCTCATCCTCGCAGGCGCCGGAACCGACCACATCGACGGCGGGACCGGCGAGGACAGAGTGTACTATAATTATTCCAAATCCGGCGTGAAGGTTAATCTGCAAGTAGGACTTGGCTCGGGGGGAGACGCGGCAAACGATACATATCACTCGATCGAAAGCGTCTATGGTTCCGATTTCAACGACACTTTGTCGGGCAATGGCGGTTCCAACGAGATCTATGGTCAGATCGGCAACGACGTCATCCGCGGCGGTGCAGGTGGCGATTACCTCGATGGCGGCGACGGGATCGATACGCTTGATTACCGCGGTTCGGATGCCGGCGTAAAAGTCAATCTTTCCACTGGCAGCACATTCGGCGGTGATGCTCAAGGCGACCAGTTCGTCGGCTTTGAGAGGATTTACGGCAGCGATTTCTCCGACACACTGACCGGCAGCAGCGTCGCGAACACGCTTGCGGGCGGCTCGGGCAATGACCTGCTCTCCGGCGGTGCGGGCGCGGACAAGCTTGATGGTGGCACGGGCACGGACACGGCGTCCTATGCCGGTGCGACCGCGGGGGTAACGGCCAACCTCGTCAAGACTTCTGTCAATTCCGGCGATGCCAAGGGCGACACCCATGTCTCGATCGAAAACCTCATCGGCTCCAGCTTCGCCGACAAGCTGACCGGCAATGGCGGTGTCAACGTGCTGACCGGTGGTTCGGGTAATGACGCCCTGGTCGGCGGCGCGGGTGCGGACAAGCTGAATGGTGGATCAGGCACGGACACCGCCTCCTATTCTGGCAGTGCGGCGGGCGTGGTTGCCAACCTCGTTAAAGCTTCTGCCAATGCTGGCGATGCAAAGGGTGATATCTATTCGTCCATCGAGAACCTGACCGGTTCCAGCTTCGCTGATACACTGACTGGCAGCTCCGGCACCAATTTTCTTTCCGGCGGGTTGGGCAACGACCTGCTGCTCGGCGGCTCGGGCGCCGACACGCTTTCCGGAGGAGCAGGCACGGATACCGCCTCCTATGCAGGAGCAAAGTCAGGCGTGACAGCGAGCCTTGCCAACGCCCCGATCAGCACCAATGATGCCTATGGGGACATCTATTCCTCAGTCGAGAACCTGACGGGGTCAAGCTTTGCTGATACGCTCTATGGCACCACCGGCGTCAACGGGCTTTCCGGTGGAGCCGGCAATGATGCCCTGATCGGTGGTGCAGGTGCGGACAAACTGACCGGCGGAACGGGCGCCGATACCTTCCACTTCGAGACGCTTTCGGACTCCACGGTCTCATCGACGGGAAGGGACATGATTTTAGACTTCAGTCATGTACAGGGTGACAAGATCAACCTGTCCAGCATCGACGCGTTTGCCCACGCGTCGGGAAATCAGGCCTTTCTGTTCAAGGGTACCGCCGCCTTCTCGGGCCATGATGGCGAGCTGCGTTATGTGAAGGGAGCCAGCGACACATACGTCTACGGCGACGTCAACGGCGACAAGAAAGCCGATTTCAGCATTCATCTCGATGATGCGGTGGTGTTGGTGGCGAGCGACTTTCTTCTATAGCGTTGCTTTAAAGCAATGGGGCTTGTGCCGTTGATCACCAGCCCCTCTTCCGAGATTTGATGCGAATGCGACGCCGCGATCGAGGGCGAACAGAATGATCACGTTTAGACAGATGTTGGGCGGAGAATTCAGTCGGTATCTAGAATATTTTGTCCCCGACTATGCCGCGGAAATTTCGACGAATTACGGAATATCTGCGCCAGATGGACTAGCACTGGCGGGACGGGAGGTCGCTCGAGACCTTCCGTCAGGTCCAGAGACGCCTGGTCACATATTGCTCTGTATCATCAATGATGGATTTCCCAACGAAATCATCGGTTACGTCTGGTACTGTCCCGACGACGAGCTTCGTTCTGTCTTCATCTGCGATTTCTGCATAATACCCGAGCAGAGAGGAAAAGGTCAGGGCCAGGGTGCCTTGATCGCCTTGGAGGCGATGCTGCATGCCCAGGGGTATAACGAGATCAAGCTGCGGGTCGCAGCGGACAATGCACGTGCCCAGCATGTCTATAAGATCGGTGGTTTCCGCGTCACCGGGATCAACATGGCCAAGCAGATTGGAGACAATGGCGAAGTGGAGTGAACGGCCTCTCTGCGCCGGCGATAAGGAGCCGATCGCGCGGACAAATTCCGGAAACGCGACCAGTTCGCCTACCTGAAAATAGCCGGGAACTCTACTCTCTGGTCGTCCGGAAACCTGGGCGGTTCAGGCCGGATTCCGTAGCGGTCAGGTCCAGGCGTAGCGCACGATGTGGAAGAAGATGGGGGCGGCGAAGACGAGACTGTCGGTGCGGTCGAGCATGCCGCCATGGCCTTCGATCATGTGTCCCCAGTCCTTGACGCCGCGGTCACGCTTGATGGCGGACGCGACGAGCCCGCCGAGAAAACCCATGATGCAGGCGATGCAAGCCAGGACACCGGCTTCGAGCGGTGAAAACGGCGTCAGCCAGAAGAGCGAGGCGCCAAGCAGGGAGGCGCTACCGATACCGCCGATCAGGCCTTCCCATGTTTTCGAGGGCGAGACGTTGGGCGAAATACGGTGTTTGCCGAACAGTTTCCCGAAAATATACTGCAGCACGTCACTGCCCTGCACCGTAGCGATCAGAAACGCGATTAGAAGCAATCCCCGACCATTGTTGCCGGGGATCTCCAGCGTGACCAGAGCCGGGACATGGCTGACGCAATAGACTGACAGCATCAGACCCCACTGCTGCTCGGAAATCCGCTCCAGAAAACGCGATGTGTCGCCCCACAGCGACGCCAGTGCCGGCATGGCGAGGAAACAATAGACCGGAATGAAGATCGAATAGAGACCGTACCAGTCGATCCAGACGAGATAATATTGCAGCGGGATGACGACGAGGAACATTCCGATCAGCACCCAGTGATCGCTGCGTCGCGTATGAGTGAGCGTTACATATTCGCGCAACGCCGCAAAAGAAATCAGCGCGAAGAGGATGATGACGCCGGTCTTGCCAAAAACGAAGGCGAGCGCAATGACGGCGACCATGATCCACCAGGCGCGGATACGGGCGTTGAGATTGACGAGGGTCGAGGAAATCGGCTTGCTGCTGCGCCAGGTGAGGATGCCCGCGATCAGGCTGGCGGCGCCGAGCACGGCGATCAATCCGAAGAACAGCTTGTAGATATCGGCCATCAGCGCGGTCCTCCATCAGTCGTAGGCTTGAGCTTGAGAAGCGCTTGCTGAGCGCGGTGGAGGAAGACCTTGCGGTCCTCGTCCAGCTCAACGGCGATCGGCGCGCCAAAAATCACCCGGCAGAGCAGGGGCACCGGCAGGAACGTTCCCTTCGGCAGAACACGTGACATGTTCTCGATCCAGCAGGGTACGAGTTCAACATCGGGTCGGGCGACGGCGAGATTGTAAAGGCCAGAACGGAAGCGCAGCAGCGGTTCGTCACCCATGTTGCGGGTGCCCTCGGGAAAGAAAATCAAGGACTGGCCCTCATCCAGCGCCTTCAGCATGATCTCCAGCGGGTCCTGTGCCCGTTCCACCCAGTTGCGTTCGACGAGTACGGTGCGCAGCAGGTCTTCCGCCATGACGCGGCGAATCCGGTTGCTGCGCCAGTAGTCGGCGCCGGCAACGGCACGCGTGCGTGCACGCTCCTCTGGTTCCAGGCAGGAGGCGAGCAGGATGAAGTCGCCATGGCTGGCATGGTTGGCAAAATAGATCCTCTGGTTCTGCGATGGTTTCGTGCCCAGCCAGATCGGGATGACGCCGGTGATGGCGCGCGCGAGGCCTGCGAGACAGGCGCCGGCAAGCGATTGCATCAGAGGCCTGTAGTCGAAACTCAACATAAGGGCTGCCCGTCGGTTGCATCGAGCAGAAGGATGGCGAAGAGCGCGAGGCAGACGGCAAGCGCAAAACGCTGCTGCCAGACAATGCGGCGCGATCCGGCGATCCGCATATCGAGCGGACGTGGGTTCGTCTCGGGCTTGCGAAGCCGCATGCGAAACAGCATGTCGTCAATGGCGGCAAGGCCCGCCGCTTCTGTTTCGTGGCTCGATGCCAGACGAAACAGCAGCGCATCGAAGAGCAGATGGATCGTGAAGGCAAGCACCACGAGGCAGAAGGCGAGCAGCAGGAGCCAGCCGAGCGGCGAAGCGAAGCCCTGATACCCCGCGGTGGTCGGGCCAAGGACCAGCAGTAGCAGGGATGCCAGCCCGCAAAAGATCGCGTTGCGGCCGAGATTGCGGGCGGCGGCTGAGGCAATCGCGTTCCACGGCGTCATTAGGCGCGCTCCATCACGGCATGGATCGTTTCCGCAGTCAGATGGACACGGCGTCCTGCCCGCTTGATCAGCTGCAGCGCTTCTGGCGCATCGCCGCAACGCCGGCTAACGAGCAGCCAGCCGGCGACGACGGAGGCGCTGCGCTGAAAACCGAGCGCACAGCAGACAAGCACCGGCCCCTGCTGTCGCTCAGCCTCGATGAGGTTGGCCGCTGCTCGTATCTGGGTCTTGTCGAGGGGTGCGAGATCAAGAGTGGGAAAGCTGTACCAGCGCGCTGTCGTGCCGCTCGGGCGCAGGAACTCACCGGTGATGTCGACGACGGCGGCGAAGCGGTTAGTCTCGTGGTGGTTGGGAAAACGGCCGAGATGGACGCCGTCGGTGATCTCCACCGATGCCGGCATCCGCCAGGTCCAGAGCCAGATATTGATGAGGGCGCCAAGGCGGTAGGGCGCCAGCAGCCAGCGGCTGGCAAGCGAGGCACGGCCGTTGGCGCGTTTCTGGAAGATTCGCGGGCCGGCACCGAAATATCCGATTGCGACGATTGCGAGCGCAATGGCGGGCCAGAGCAACAAGAGTGCCGCAGGCGATAAATAGGTGCAGAGCACCATAAGGCCAAGGCAGAAGAGGGCGCCGCAGAGATAATAGATGCCGAGGCGGCGCAATTTCGGATCGCGGGTTGCCGCGAACCCGGCAAGGGCCGGTGCGGCATCCCGCGGAAAGAGCCAGGCGGCAAACAGGCCGAGCAGCATGCCGGTTGGGATGTCGATGACATGGTGCTGCCACGTGGTAAGCACGGAAGCGCCGATCACAAAGCACCAGATGTGCCAGAGGAGCCGCGCCTTGCCTGCCAGCCGGCCGCGCAGGTGATCCCAGATCACCACCAGAAGCGCGATATGAAGCGACGGCGCCTGGTTGAATGGCTTGTCGAAGCCGCCGAGGACGGCGAACATGAAGCCGGGCAGGCCGCTCGTTTCCGGCCGGACGAAGATCGCCTGCAGCGGGAAGGCGACAAAGCAGGCGACGGCGATGAGCTGGATCGTCAGATAGCGCCTTGCAAGCGTATCGACATCGCGGGGAACCGTGTTGATGAACAGGCAGAGCGCATAGAACAGGTTGATCGACCAGTAGGGAATGATCGTCCAGTCAAGGAACGGGATGGCGCTTTCCCATGAGAAGGCCATGTTCGGCACGTCGGCGCGTAGCGATGCCAGCCAATTGGCGCCGCCGTAGGTCAGGTAGAAGAACGGTGCCAGGAAGGCGAGCCAGAGTGCAGCCCGCTTCAGGACCGGTCCGCGCGTCGTCCGGGAAAAATTCAAAGGTGCCTCCACCACGCCGCGCCTCAGACCCTCTCAGCCAGAGACACGGTGAAAATGCCCAACTGGTCGATGCGCTGTTCGATCTTGCGGAAACCGGCAGCGGCGACCAGTTGGTCCATCTCTTCCTGCGTCCGCCGCCGCATCACCCAAGCCTGGCCGCCGCGGTGGGACGTCAGCGCACGGGCGATCATCTCGAGCTGCGGATGCCACGGTTGGTTGGTGTAGATAAGCAGGCTGCCGGGCTGCATGGCGCGGGCGAGGCCGTCAAGCGAAGCGGCTATCACGGCATTGTCGGAAAACAGCTCGTAAAGGCCGGAGACGATGGCGAGATCGGGGGATGGTGTCGTCACCGCCAGCCCGTCACCATCAAAGGCATCCTGCTGGTGGAAGCTCACAAAATCATTCAGCCCACGCTCGGTGATGCTCTTGCGGCCGGCCTCAACGTTGATCGGCGAATAGTCCTGCAGACGCACGCTGTCGGGGCGGACAGTGGTCTTCTGGATGGCATCGAGCACATAGCGGCCGTGTCCGGCTGCGATGTCGAGCATGTGGGTGCTGCGGCCGGCGGTTTTCAGGCGCTGCAGGGCGCGGTCGATCAGTTCCTCCAAGTGCAGTTTGCGCTGCCGAATGCCACGCCAGCCGATCGCGTCGAGGAACACCTTGTCGATCAAACGCCCGACCGGGCCGAGCCCGCGTGGGTTATTCTCGTAGACGTAATCGAGGGTCGAGCCGGAATCGAAGCCGGTCCTGATCCCGGTTTTTATGCCCTCGGACACCAAGGCGCCGAGCTTGATATTGAGGCGGCTGAGCGCCCAATACAGGCCACGCGGCGATGTGGCCTCGAGCGGGCTCGAGAGCCGGTCGGCCTCGTCTTTGGTGTAGCCTTGTACATGCGCGGTGCGCAGGTCGATAGCCTCGCGCGGTTCGTCGAAACGCGCTTCGATAAAGCGGCGAATCTCCGCCAGTGCGATCGCGCGATCCTTTTCTCCGAGCGTATCGTGGTAGAAGCCGGCGAGCACATGCCGCTCCTTGGTGCGACTGCCCAGGTTCTCGTAAAATCGGTGCTGCGGCGCATGCCGGACCACCCAATCGCTGCCGGAGATCAGCAGCTGGGTCGGAACAGTGATAGCGCGGGCGTCGCCAACGACACGGTCCGCTGCCTCATAGAGCTGTACCAGGATGTTTGAGGCGATCGGCCGGGTAATCAGCGGGTCCGATTCGAACGAGGCGATGCGCTCCGGATCGTGGGTCAGGAATTTCGCCTTGACGTAAGAGTTGACGAAGAACGTCCCCTTGAGCTTTTCCCAGAGCGCAATGCCTTCCTTGGCAAACGGCACGTAGAGCTTGACACTGAAGGCCGGCGAAGCCAGCATCAGGGCGCGGATTGGCGGTGCGTAGTCATGAACCCATGTCGCGGCCAGCACGGCGCCGACGCTCTGGGCGATCACGGCGATGTTTTCGATGGCGGCGCCACTTGTCTCGCTGACATGACGCACGAAGCAATCGAGATCGCGCACCGAGGCGGCGAAGGACGGTGAATAGCCGCGCTCTCCCGGCGATCGTCCGTGCCCGCGGGCATCCCAGGCGTAGAAGGCGAAGTCATCGAGGCCAAGTTCGGCGGCGATATGGGCGACGCGGCCGCTATGCTCATGGCCGCGGTGGAGGAGAATGATGACGCCCTTCGGCACCGCATTCACCGACGGCCACGTCCGATAGAAGAGCCGGGTGCCGTCATGCGACGCAAATTCGGATTCATGCACTGGTCTTGCCGTCAAGGACGGTTGCCCACTATCGGCAGTTTGCAGCACGGTCTTCTCCAATTTCAATGGGTGGATGGATTGCAACCTTCGGCGGGAACAGGGATTTGCCTCCGTTGCAAATGTTTAGTTGCAAATGTAAGTCCTTTGCGAGAACCAATATGAATTGAGACCTTTTTAAATACACGACGATCTGCAATCTGTCTGAGATCCGGGATAATTTCTACTGGATATCAGTGAAATACAGCGAAGTAGCATGTCAGTTTATCAGTTGAAGTCCCGATTTCAGAATATTCTTCGCCCTCTCGTTCGGCGTCTTGCAGCGGGCGGCGTCACCGCCAATCAGGTGACATTTCTTGCCGCCGCCGTCTCCGTCGCTCTGGGCCTCTTCCTGTGTTTAGCGCCGCATCGGCATTGGTTCTTAGCGATATCCATATGGTTTCTTCTCCGCATGGGCCTCAATGCCATCGATGGTATGCTGGCCCGCGAACATGGGCAGAAGAGCGTCCTCGGCGCGTATCTGAACGAGATCAGCGATATCATATCCGATGCCGCCCTCTATCTGCCGTTTGCTCTCCTCGATCCGGCAGGCATGCTGCCTGCGATAGCCGTCATTTTCCTCTCGGTGCTGACGGAGTTTGCCGGTGTCTTGGGCCAGACAGTCGGCGCGAGCCGGCGTTATGACGGGCCGCTCGGTAAGAGCGATCGGGCGGTGCTTTTCGGCGCGCTCGGCATCTTTATCGCCAGCGGCGGCACGTTTGCGGCGTGGACGTCCTGGCTTTGGGTGCTGGTGGCGCTGCTTCTCCTTTGGACAATCGTCAATCGCATCAGAGCCGGTATTAACGAGGCTCGGACCTCCGCAGGGTAGGACGATGCTGCGCTGAACTTCTGGCGGTCATTGCAGACTTGCGACGCGTCGCTGTTTCTTTCGAGCTTGGTCAATACGCATTTTTCTCAAACCGCCTGATGGCGTCGTAACCCATCTTTCCACCTCCGTAGTGGATCGTCACGCTGGGCAGGTCGTCTCCAAACTCTACATTCGAATAGATTTCCGTCATCAGAAGCCCGGCTTCGCAGCGCAGATAATCACTGGCGGCAGCGTCTTCTGGTTCTGCCAGGAGCATTTTGCCAAGGACCTCGCCGTCAAGAATGCTGACGGTCTTCAGTTCCGACATGACGATCTTCTCGCAGGCATCGATTTTCCCGTATACACCGACGAACATGGCTCTCTTGGTGTGGTACCACATCGGTATTTCAACCCGGCCTTCGATGCGTTCTTCATCGTTGTTATCGAGCTGTCCGACCTGACGCAATTGAACGTCGAGAGACGTCGTTCCGGCTTTCCAGCTACCCGTCAGATTGTTTGGCGACACATGAAGAGCGAATGCACAACGCGGCTCCACCAATTGATCCGTCCGCGGCTCTCCCGGCCGGAGATCACTCTCACAAAGCGTGATATCGCCGCTGGGGAGCAGCTTTCCGTCCAATTTAAGGGGCAGACGGTGGGCATCGTAGTAGTAGCTACCGATAATGTGTGTGTCAGTTTTCCCGTTTAGTTTGTTGAATGTCTGAAGCGATAAATGGACCGGCAGGTTTCCGACCGTGCCTTCATAGTTCTTTATTTGGTACCATCCGGCAGACGCCGAGTTGCAAGATAGAGGCAGAAGCGCAAGCGCCGAATAAAGTGGCGCCAAAAAGCCCAAACGGGACGTGAACGTTTTTTTCATAGGGGGTTAGATGCTCCTTTCCTTGGATGTCTGGGCGCGCGCCCACAACTACTACTTGGCAGGAACAACCCTTAGCGGCGTTGCATAGGGCTCTATACGCAACGAATCGTGTCCGAGGATACTGACGCGGCGAAGCGGTGCTTCCTCAAGCGAGCCATCAGCGCCCTTGCGGACTGCGAACTGCCACAGCGACAATTGGCCATCGGCAGCGAGTGCTTTCCCGATGGCACTGACGTCATTGCCATTGAGCTCGTTTATTTCCGAAGGAGTGAGGCCGACGACGATCTCATCTTTAACGGTGATGATTTTGAACAGCGAAACGGGTTCCTGAGCGGATGTGGTGCTGGTGAACGACATGGCTAGTCCTACGATGCCTGCGCAAAGCAGGGGAGTTCTTGACGTGAAATGGGACGGAAACATTGGGTGGCCTCTTTGCTTGAGTTCGCGTCGCTGGCCATGTCTATACCGCGGCTGTGTTTCGCTAGGATTTCACCTGGGTTTCACTTATCGCCAAAACAGGCAGCAGGGCATCTGGCACGCTCTGAATGTCCGGTGATCGAGAAAGCGTTCTTCGCGGAGGTCATTCAGTGGCAGCGCTGAAACAATTGAAACAAAACTCAGCCGGTGCCGAAATGCGACTGCAACGGCCAGGTCCTATGACGGGGTCAATCTTAGATTCCCAAAGGACCGCACGCCATGTCGACTTATGAAATTCCCAACCTTATGACCCAGTTCAACATCGATAGTGCTCAGCAGACTTGGCTGCTGAAATACGGCAACAGCATCAACAGCTCCGGCGGCCACGGCATTTTCAACGGCGCCAGCTTTTTTGGTAGCGATATCCAGGTGAATGGCCACATCACGGCAAGCGCCTTTCCCAAAGCCGGCATTTCTTCGGAGGGTGCCGAAGCCCAGATTAAAATCGGCGAGCAGGCCTTGATCGACGGATACACCGGTGTCCTCGCCTCTGGCGACAACAGTTCTGTGACGAACAACGGCGCCATAAATGTCTCAAGCTACGGATTTTTCGTGTCCGGTGTCGATATGGATGCAACGAACAATGGTTCGATCGACGCAAATGTCGGCATGTATGCCTCCAACGCAACGTATTATCACTTTCAAAACGACGGAGAAATGACCGGCGCCTTCGGCTTGGTGACAGAGGGCAGTAGGGGCCAGATGATTGTCGGAGACGGCGGTGTGATCGACGTTTTCGATACCGCCATTCTCATCGATTCAGCGGCTGGTGACGGCAACACGGTGCGAAACACAGGTCTTATCGAATCATCCGACGTAGCTATTTCCGGTGGCGCAGGTAACGAGTTTATCGTTAACAACGATGGCGTCATCAAAGGCTCCATTCATCTCGGTGACGGAAACGATGTGTTCCACAACACCACTGGCACGATCGATCATGCGATCGACGGCGGAGCGGGGAATGATACCTACTATCTCAGCAACGCCGACGATAAGATCATCGATGTCTCCGGCAATGATACCATTGCCACCAGCATCAGCCGAAGCCTCGCCTCATTCGGCTCGATCGAAAATCTGCGGCTGATCGGTGGCAATATCAACGGCACGGGCAACGGGCTGGCCAACACGATCTATGGCAGCGGCGGCAACAATATCCTCGACGGAGGCAGCGACAACGTCGTTGATTTTCTATTGGGCGGAGGGGGCAACGACACCTATGTGCTCGGCTCCGGTTCAGACAAGGTTGACGAGGTGGCGAATCCTGAAGCCAAGAGTACGGGGAACGGCGGCATCGACACCATCACGTCGATGATCAGCCGGAACCTGACATCCTATAGTCTGATCGAGAACCTGAAGCTGTTGGGCTCGTCGAATATCAACGGGATAGGCAACGCCCTCGACAATGCGCTCACAGGCAACGCGGGCAACAATGCCCTGAGCGGCGGTGCGGGCGATGACATCATCAGCGGCGGAGCGGGTGCGGACAACCTCTCCGGCGGTGCAGACACCGATACTCTGGATTACCGCAGCTCTGCCTCCGGCGTCAAAATCGATCTGACGGCGCAGACAGCCTCTGGCGGCGATGCCCAAGGCGACACGTTTTCGGCGTTCGAAAACATATCCGGCAGCAATTTCAACGATGCGCTCTATGGCGACGGTGGCGTCAATGTCCTGCGCGGCTACCTGGGCAACGACACGCTCGACGGCCGCAGCGGCAATGACATTCTTTACGGCTACGAAGGCAACGACAATCTGCGCGGCGGCAACGGTGACGACCGGATGCTCGGCATGGAGGGTAGCGACAGTCTGCAGGGTGGCGCCGGCGCGGACGATCTCTACGGAGATCTCGGTGCCGACACCTTCGTCTTCAACCTGGCGAGCGACAGCACCGTCGCTTTGGCCGGACAGGATACGGTCTATGATTTCAGCCACGCCCAGGGTGACAGGATCGACCTCGGTGAAATCGACGCCAAGGCCACCGTGTCGGGGGACAATGCCTTCATCTTCAAGGGCACCGCCGCTTTCACCGGCACGGCGGGCGAGCTGCGCTATATCAAGGATGCCAGCGAAACCACCGTGTATGGGGATGTGAACGGCGACAAGAAGGTGGACTTCGCCATTCACTTCGACGCTGCCATTACGTTCGTCGCGAGCGATTTTTTCCTGTAAAGCTGTACGTGGCGGTAACAACAAGCCCACCGGAGTGTCGCCGATGTGTAGGCGCGGGCGGTGTAAAATCCGTCCGATGGTAGTGTTGCGTGAATGACTGCCTGCCCCCTCTTAAAACGCCGCTCAAGCTTGAGCGGCGACGCTTTCCCAAAAGGCACAAAGCTCCTCGACTGCCGTCAAGCATCCTGATCAATCAGGGCCGGAAACGCGGCGGTTTCCAACGGAAACGTCAGAAGCGCGGTCGCTCGTCTCCGCCATTTTCGGATCGTTCAGGGACTGTTCATTCGTTCCGATGCCCGGATCTGAAACTTTTCCACTGCTTCCGAAACGGCCGCGAAATTCAGCGTACTGGCGTCCCATCGATAGATGGTTGAGGCGCTCTCGGAAGCCGGTGCCGTGCGGTTCTCAACGCCGCAATTCTCGTCTGTGAGGGTCGTGTTCTCTTCGATGATCGCCAGTATATCGGAATAGGCCTTTGCATCCTCTGCTGGCCGTTCCTCGAAGGTCAGCACCTGTCTTGTCCCTTCGCCGCAGGTTCGTACGCCGTAAGTGGAAAATGTATCGACCAGTTTCAGCTTGCCGTCGTGCAGGATTATCAGAGCTGTCGTCTCGAATGTTTCGTTGGAATTGAAGTGGTTGCTGCGCGTGACCAGCGCTTGGGTGCCACGGCCGATTTTCACCATTGCGGGCACGCCGTAGGAGGTGTCGCGGTCCATGCCGACATCGACGGCATCGAGGAGTCTCGGAGCCCTACCGTTATCAAAGACGGCCAGCAGCGCCGGCTGCTCGACCGCCGCCTCCACGGTTCCGAGGTCCGCCAGAATGGCGGTCCTGATCCGGCCGTCCGCCACGAAGGTCGAGACGCGCAGAGAGCCGATGGCAAGAGAAGCTGGCAGTTCGCTGCCATACTCTGCCGCGATATGGCGCAGCGGTTGCGCCAGATGGCCGGTCGCGCTGTTCTCATTGATTTTGAGATCGGGAATAAGCTGCTTGAGCAGATCGGAATATGAGGTGCCAGGATGGCCGGGAACCTCTGCCGTGACCTCCTGAAGCTGCCAGTCCTGCGAACTGACCGTCTGGGCCAGGCTGGCCGTCATCAATAAAAGCACCGGCAGGCCAAGAGCGGCCCGCTTCGACCATTGGACCAGCTGCGGCTTCAATGGAAAACCAAGCCGGGAAATGCGTCGCTATTGCCGTGGAACATCGAGCGGATCAGGTCGCAAAAGGCGCGCGCGCCCCCGCTGGCGATCCGTGAACCGGCCTCGCCGTAGCTCTCGTCAAAATCCGCCTTGTATTTCCGTTTGAGAACCGCCAGCGGAACGCCTTTCGGATTGATCATTTTCGACATCTCGAACGGGTTAAAGGTTATCCCTGGACATAGGCCGTGGTGAACCCGAAGCAGGTAGGCGATCGTGCCGGCAACGTCGGTTTTCTTCATGGTTCCTGCCTCCGCGGATGCGCCAGCCGTCATGGAGACGATGACCGCTAAGGTAAATCGGACGGACCAACGCGAAAAGGAAAACATCGTTGCATCCTCGTTCTTTGCGAAGCCTCGTTGGATTGCCTCGAGCCCAGAGCGGTGAGCCGTATTGGACGTTTCAGGACGAACGCCGCAACAGTTCCCGCACCTTGCCGGTATTGGACGCTGCGATCATCACGCTGGCGACCGTTTCGTAGGCCAGGGTCCACACCCTGCGATGCTCAAGCGTGAAGCGGTTGGCAAAGAACAATGACAGGGTCTCGATCAGTGCCTTGCCCACCGTTGCATAGTGCTCATCGCGGACGCCGTAGCTCACATGCCTGATCGCGAGCGTTTCCAGCGCTGGAACCACCGTGTCGAGCTTGCGCAGCGATCCGACAACGAGAGAGAGCGCGGCCATCAGCTTGCGGCCCTGCTCCTTCATGTCGCTGTTGGCAAACATCGCCCGCAGGGAAGGGTCGTGAACGAAGAGTCGTTCATAGAACAGTTCGGCTGCCTCTTCCCTGACTGCCGCGACTTCAGCGAAGCTTTCTTCCAGCATGGCGATTTCGATTTCCTGCATGATCTCAACTCCAGCATCCGTTTCTGGATAGAAGGCCTAGCAAGCTAATGTTTCTGCCGGAATTCACGGGAAGCGGATTCGTGTTTCAATTGTTTCAGCGTCCCCAATCGGTCTGCGCCCAGGCAAGCTTCAAGCGTCCGCAGCGGCTTTGGTCAACGAGGCGAGAATGCGCTGGATGTCATCCGGTGTGAAAGGCTTTTCGATCACCGGACAGCCGGAGCGCGCCAGGAAACGGCCGGCGGCCGGCCCCAGTGTGTCGCCGGTGATAAAACCGATTCGACTGGTGAGCATCGGACGTGTCTTGCCCAGCCAGTCGAAGAAGGATGGCCCATCCCCGTCCGGCATCCGGATGTCGCAGAGGATCGCATCGATCGACAGACCGGTCTGTTCCAGCTGAATCTTGGCCGCTTCGCCACTGTGGGCGACAAACGCGCTGAAGCCGATCTTCCGAACGATATCGGCCAAAAGATCCGCTATCTCCACCTCGTCGTCGATGATGAGAATATGCTGCTCCACCCCGCCGGGCATGCTCTCCGCTTTCTGCGGTGTCTGGAGACCATTGTTTGCGTCGGGAGACACGATTGGTAGGCGAATGACGAAACAGGCGCCGCCAAGACCCTGCGCCGGATCGAGTTCCAGCGTGCCGCCGTGGGATTCGATCAACCCTCTGGAAACGGCAAGGCCGATGCCGGTGCCCGATCCTTGGGGCTTGGTGGTAAAATAGGGATCGAATATGCGCGAGCGGATACTGGGCGGAATGCCGGCGCCGTTATCGGATATGCGCAATGCTATCGTCTGCGTATCGGGCAAGTGTTCAGCGGCGATCCTGATGCGGCGCGGACCATTGGTCTTCTCTTCGAGAGCCTGACAGGCGTTCACGACGAGATTGACAATGACTTGATGGATCTGGTCGCCGTCAATCCAAAGCGGCGGCAGGTCCTTGGGCAGGTCGGTTTCCACCACCACGCCCGAACTCTTCAGATTGTAGCTCAGCAGTTCAAGCCCGCCGGCGACGAGCGCTGGGATCAGGACTGCATCACGCCGATGCTTGCGTTGACGTGCCATGTCGAGGAAGCTTCGCACGATCCGCGCGCATCGATTGGCGGCGGTCTCGATCTTGACGCTGCGCTCGGCCAGTTCGTCAGCCATAGGCGCGTCAACGAGCTTTTCGCGCAGCATCATCGCCTGGCCGATGACGATCGAAAGCGGATTGTTCAACTCATGGGCGACGCCGGCAAGAAGCGAACCGAGTGCTGCGAGCTTGTCCTTCTGGTGCAAGGCTTCGCGTTGGCGTTCGATCTCTGCCTGTGCGTGGCGGGCAGCGCTCAGGTCGCGCAGATGCGCGGCAAACAGCCGCTTGGTCCCGAGCTTCACCTCGGTGATCGTCAGTTCCACGGGAATGAGTTCGCCGGTCGCCCGGACACCTTCCAGTTCCAGCCGCCGCCCGAGAATGCGGGTGATGCCGCTCTCCATGTAGGATGCCATACCCTGATCATGGGCCGAACGCAGGGCAGCTGGAATGATCAGCTCGGAGATCTGCCGCCCCATCGCTTCATCGCGGCTGTAGCCGAAAATCGAAACAGCGGCTGGATTGAAATCGACGACAGCACCGGTTTCATCGATCACGACGATTGCGTCGAGCGCGTTGTCGACGATCACCGCATGATAGGCGTCGGCCGCATTCTGCGCTTCTATCCGCTCGACAAGCTCCCGTTGCTGCGTCTTCAGGTCTGTCAGGTCGCGCGAAAGGGCGATGTATCCGGATACGGCGCCGCCCTCGGGATGATAGGCGGTAATCGTCTGTTCGATATAGCGGCTACCGAGCGGTCCATAATCGGCCCAGCCTTCGCGGCGGATGGTCTTGCCGGCAGGAAGGTCCCGCATGACCAGCTGATAGGAGCGGTGCACGTTCTCTCCGAGGACCTCTAGGACTGTACTCCCGATGACCTCTCGCGCTGGCCTGCCCACGAAATCCAGATATTCCCGGTTTGCGTAGAGATAGCGCCCGGCCGGATCTATGATGGTCGCGCAACCGAGAATACCGTTGAGAAGCGCGCCGACAAACTGCGAATCGCCGACGGGAATATGATCGAGGCTGCTCCCGCCGCAAACGTGATCGAACTCGGAAAGCAGCCGGGTCTCCAGCATCACATCCGCTTTCCGGGCGTATAAATATAGCCGGCGCCGCGAACAGTCCTGAGGGTTTGGGGCTTGGATGGATTGTGTTCAATCTTCTTGCGAATACGGGTGATTCGAACATCGATGCTGCGATCGAACGGATCGTTGTCACGATTATGCGCAAGATCAAGCAGCCTGTCGCGCGTCAGAACGCGGTCGGGATTTTGCAGGAACACCTGGAGAAGATCGAACTCCATGGCGGTGATCGGTTCGTAGGCCCCGTCCGCGCGAACGAGGCAGCGTGCGTCGAGATCGACAAGCATCTTGCCGAACGGCCGGATGTTCTTCTTGGCCACGCCATCCCTACTGTTGGACATGGTGCCGGTGCTTGGCTGGTAGCGGCGAAGAACAGCCCTGATACGGGCCCTCAGCTCACGCAAATCGAACGGCTTGGTCATATAGTCGTCGGCACCGACGTCCAATCCCGCGATCTTATCGGCAATATTGCTCGCGGCGGTCAACATCATGATCGGCATGCTGCTTCTGTTTCGGATGCGCTGCAGGATCGACAACCCGTCTTCGCCGGGCATGTTGACGTCGAGAACGATGAGATCGGCATCCTGCTGGTTAAGAAGCCGGTCAAGTGACGCGCCGCAGGATGCGGTGCGCACAGAGCAGCTATCTTTTTCCATATATTCGGCAACCATGTCGCGCAGATGCTCCTCATCGTCGACGACGATCAGGCGCGGCTGACGTGTGGCGGGATGGCTCATCTGTGTCTCCGAAATCGAGGCGAAGCGGATGGTATCGAAACGCCGCGTCATCACGCTTGGAAATTGAGGCGGCGCAGGAGGCGGTTCGTGAGACGGTGCTTTTAGAGCCCGGTGACCTCTCTGTCGTCACCCATAAGTATGATGATTGCGCGTGGTCTTTCGATCTATTTCGATCAGTTCGGCGGGCGGCTACCTGCGCGACCTGACGCGCCCGGCGGAAAGAGGAAGGGGTCTCCGCTGGGACGATGGCGCCGATGCGCGCCAACGGCCGTCAGCGTGGAAAGGCAGCCTGAAAATGCCTTTCCGGCCGCTAAAACAGCAAAGCCGGCACCGCGGATACGAAGCGTTAACTATATGCTTTGTAAATCAGAATCGCCAACATGGAGAACTGCCGGATGAGTGCTGCGTTGATGGATGTGTGTTTTTCGGAAATGGAAGAACGGGTCGTGCCGTTTCCCCTGTCGGGACAAGTCAGCACCATCAGGCGCTGTGCCCAGGAACTCGAGAACATCCACGGTGACGAGGCGCTTCAATATTGGAAAACCGAATGCCGCGCCCTGGCGGAACGCCTGCGAAAGCTCGGCTGCGCCGACGATGCGGTGAGCATGCAGGTCATAGCGTTCCAGACCGAAGTGCAAGTGGAAATGATGCGGCGTTATTCCGATCGCCTGGCTGCCGAGGCGTAGGCAAAACACCTTTCGATGCCGCGATAATGTCTCTCGCCGAGTTTCGCTCGCGCCGACCGCCCCTTTTGTGGACCGCTTTTCTCTTTGATATCGCGTGCTGTAAAATGCACTTTAATGGCGTGGGTCAAAATATTTCGACCAAACTCCACAGATATACTTGACTCTAAAATTCATGATATCTAAACGTTTCCGCAAGGTAACGAATTTCAGTGGTGGCCACACGGGGCCGCCTTGTTTTCGTCCTTAGGTTCGTGCGCTCGACATAATCGGGCTGCTGTTCCTTGGAATATAGGCATGCTCGGCCGGCGTCCCTCCATCTCGGAGCCTGTCCGGTTCGAGCAAACCCAAACCATCATCATTGATATTCCGGCCAGTGCAGATGGCTGCACCGGTGCGGCGAAGCTTTGCGCTTCGGTTCGGTTTTGGGGAGGCCTTCGTCATGAACACCATCATCAAGGATATGCGCGCCGATTTCTGGTGTCGCGCGGGCCTGTTCACGAGGACAGGCTTCGCTCGTCACCGGCTGAAGGCGCCCGGCCGGCCATTCACCACCCTTCCCGACGCACGGAGATGCTCCGCGCAGAAACAGGAAAGACGATGACTATGGCAACGCGACCAGTATCCAACCATGAACGCGCATCTGCGCTCTCTCTAGCGGTAGGGAGAGCTTGATATGGCTGTCACCATCACCGTCGGCACCGCGGCCGGCCTCAACTATGACGACTATCTGAGCACGTCGTCCACCTCCTTCCTCAACGGCCATGTCGCCAATCCGGCCTATGGCGAGTTCTACGGTACCGCCCACTCCATCTTCGGTGGACCGCAGCATCTCGTCGCCGCCTCGGCCGTCGACGGCACCGCGACATCGTCCGAAAAGGGCGTACTCGCTACCGGCGATTTCGACTACAATTTCAACGGCCACACGCTTGATGGCACGCTGAACAAGATCGAATTCGGCTATGGGCCGAAGCTCAACACGGCAGGCCTGCTCGGAGTCGACAGCTATGTGACGCTCGACAGCGGTACGGATCTGACGATCGACGGGCTCAACCTGACCACGACCGGGGCGGGGGCCAACACCACGCACTCGATCCTCTACGGCTTCATCAGCGATACCGCCGTGCCGCTGACGAGCTACCTCGCGTCCCTGACGTCAGGCGTCGAGTTCATCGGCAATATCGGCAACGACACCTTCACCGGCTATGGCTACAACGACGTCATCTCCGGCGGTGGCGGTGCCGACACGCTGAATGGGGCAGGCGGCAACGACACAATCAACGGCGGTCTCGGTAACGACACGCTCGATGGTGGGTCGGGTACGGATACCCTTAACTATTCGACGGCAACTGCTTTTGTCGGCGTTAACCTGAATGCCGGAACGGCAACGGGCGCTCTGGGCAGCGACACAGTCTCCAATTTCGAAAATGTGATTGCGTCGGCTTACAACGATACGCTTACGGCCGGTTCTTTCGTCAACAGCTTCACGGCCGGCGCAGGAAACGACAGTTTCGTCTTCCTGTCGGCTGCCGCCGCAAGCGGCGACACCATCACCGACTTTAACGGTGTGTCGCTTTCCGGTGGTGATACCGACATCATCAATCTTCGCGGCATTTCCGGTCTCAACACCTGGGGCGGCACCACGTCCGGTGCCAATGCCGTCTGGTATGCGACCGGCGCGAGCGACACGGTGGTATCCGGCGACACCAATGGTGACGGCACAGCCGATTTCTCCTTCACGCTGGCCGGTTACACCGGCGGCTTGACCGGGGCGACAACCGGCACATCCGGCTTCGACATACTTGTTTAGTTGAATTTACCACCGGCGGGCCTGGCTCGCCGGTGGTTTTCCATGTTCCCCGCGGTCTGAAGCCACGGGTTTTGTTTTCAAACTTCCGCCATCCGAATTTCAAAATTCGCTTCGGATCGCATGTTCACAAGGACTGTCCATCATGCCCGCAGGCAACGCAACGGTTACGTTTTCCAACCTCGCAATTGACGAGAACACGCCTCCGGGTACCCTGATCGGTACGGTCACGATCGACGAGCCTGATGGTATCCTTACCGCAACCATTGGTGGGTCCATCAATGGGCAGAATTCCGACCTCTATATGCAAGTCGTCGACAATGGCGACGGTACATATTCGCTTTTGACAGGCGAAATTGCGTTCGATTTTGAAGCTTTGACGTCGCAGGAACTTTACGTCTACTTCATGGACTTCGAAGGCAATGAAGAAACCATTCCCTTCGCACTGATCGTCAACGATGTCGTTGAAAGCAGTCCACCCGTTGCCAACGACGACACGGTTGCGGCGGGCAAGAGCATCCGTACGACGATCGACGTTCTCGCCAACGACACAGATTCCGACGGCACGATCGATCCGACGACGGTGACGGTGGTGGATGGTCCCGACCATGGGACGTTCAGCGTCAATGCCACGACTGGAAAGATCACCTACACGCCGACGAAGGATTATGTCGGTTCGGACAGCTTCACCTATACGGTGAGGGACAACGACGGCAACGTGTCGGGTGAGGCGACGGTCACCATCGATGTCGCGTCGAAGCTGACGCTGACCTCGGCCAACGAAGCGTTCGCCGCAGATGCGGTGGCCATAGGTACCGTCGAGGTCGATGGCGGCGCCGGTGACGACTATCTGAGCGGCTCCAGTAATCCTTCTACGGCGGGCGCCGACAAGTTCTACGGCGGTGACGGCAACGACATCATCTTCGGCGCTACCGGCAATGACTATATCGAAGGCAATGCCGGTGACGATTATCTGCGCAGCGGCAGCGGCAACGACACGCTGGTCGGGGGTGACGGCAACGACACCTACGGCATCCGTATCTTCGCCAACAAGACGAGCAGCACAGTCGATACCGGCACGGTGACGATCATCGATGACGACGGCGTGTTGTGGAATGGCGCGCCGCGTCCGGCCACGGTTCCGACGGAATGGAGTTCGCAGCCGCCAGCGGCTGCCGGCTATCAGATCACCGGCACGGCGACGATCACCGGGGAAGGCACCTGGAATCTAGTGATAGCCGACGACAACGGCGGCACCAAGACCCTGTCGCTCTTCATGGACGGCGACGACCTCTGGATCGCCGGCGGCAACGAGAACGTCATCATCAAGGACTATGTCAACGGCAAGTTCGGCATCACGCTGGACGGCGTGGTCGTTCCGACGCCGGTCGCCACGGCCGATTCAGCCTCGACGGTGAAGGACCTGTCGAAGACCATCGACGTGCTTGCCAATGACACGGATGCGGATGGCACCCTGGACCCGACGACGGTCACGATCGTCGATGGTCCGCTGCACGGGACGCTCACCGTCAACGCAACGACGGGCGTGATCACCTACAAGCCGACGGTCGGCTATGTCGGCGCCGACAGCTTCACCTATACGGTGAAGGACGATGCCGGCAACACCTCGAATGTCGCGTCTGTCACCCTCGACGTGGCGGCGGCCCATATCCTGACCTCCGGCGACGACGTGTTCTCGGGCGACTCGAAGGGCCTGACGGCTTCCGGTATCGAGGTCCACGGTGGCGCGGGCGATGACTACATCGTGACCAGCAACCAGGCTGCGATGCCCGATACGATCTATGGCGACGATGGCAACGACCTGATCTTCACCGGCCGCGGCAACGACTATGTCGAGGGCGGTGCGGGCAACGACGTGATCCATGCCCGCGCGGGCAACGACACGGTGATCGGCGGCGCCGGCGACGATGCCTATGTCGTCCGGTTCACGGATACCGGCACGACGACGATCACCGACGACGACGGCACGCTGTTCCATGGCACGTTCACGCCGGCATCCATTCCGACCGCCTGGACCGCGGTTCCCGGCGGGACCCCAGGTGCCACGAACGGCTTTGGCATCAGCGGCGAGGCGACCATCGTCAGCGAAGGCGTCTGGAGCCTGACGGTGACCGAAACATCGGGCACGGCTCACACCCTCACGCTCACCCTGACGGACGGCGACCTCTCCATCGTGGAATCCGGCAAGCCGCAGACGGTCGTCATCAAGGATTACGTCAACGGCACCTTCGACATCACGCTGGCCTCCGAAAACCACGCGCCGACGAGCCTTGCACTTTCCCAAGACAAGGTCGATGAAAACAGCGAGGCTGGCACTGTCGTCGGTACGCTGTCGGCCACCGATCCGGAAGGCGGCACGGTGACCTACACGCTGGCGCAGCCGAGCGACTATTTCGAGATCGTCGGCAACGAAATCAGGGTCAAGGGCGCGCTCGACTATGAGGCGATCGCTTCGCATGACCTGACGGTTGTCGCGTCGGATGCGGACGGCAATACCACGCAGCAGACGTTCGAGATCGGCGTGAATGATCTCGACGAAGCTCCGACCGAGCCCTCGAAGGGCACGATCACCATCGACGTTTCCGGCTCCGGCACGACGGGTGTTGATTTCGAGGCTTATGTCCGCGGCGGCTTCATCTCCGACACGGTCGGTGGCGGTTTCCCGTCCTTCGACAACAGCAGCGCCTTTGCCGGCGAAGAGATGTTTATCGGCTACGGCTCCGACGCAACGTCGAAATACGTTCTCGCCCATGGCAACCTTGAATATTCCTTCGGAACGCACACGATCGCCGGCGAGATCAACACGATCGAGTTCGGCACGCGCGGCACCGGCAGCTTCGACAGCAATGGCTACTTCACCGGCGCCGACACCTTGCTGAAGATCACCGGTCTCGATTTTGCCAATGCTGTTCCGACGAACGCAACCGAGGAAGCCGAGATCGAGGCCAACGGCCTGGTGCATCTCTTCGGCATCGCCCACATGTACGGTAACTCCACCGATCCGGATACCGCCGCAAAAGTGGCGGCAGCGCTCGACAAGATTGCCGATGGCCTCGATGCCTATGCCCAGCATTTCATCGGCTCGGCCGGCGCCGATATCTATGCCGGAACGCACTACGCTGACGAGATCGAAGGCGGCGCCGGAAACGACCTGCTTTCGGGCGGCGGCGGCGATGACGTCGTTACCGGCGGTGCGGGCAACGATATCATCGCTGGCGGCTTCGGTTCGGACACCGCGACCTACAGCGAACTCAAGTCCGGCTACACCATCACCGACAACGGCGATGGCACGTTCAGCGTCCTCGACGAGGCGGCCGGCACGACCGACACGCTCTCGGGTGTTGAGTTCCTGCGCTTCAAGGACGTGATCCTCGACCTGTCGGACGGCAGCGAAACCCCGGTCGGCGAACCGCCGGAAGACATCCAGCTTTCCGCTTCCACGGTCGCGGAAAATGCGGCGGTCGGAACGGTCGTCGGCACGCTTTCGGCGGTCGATCCGGATGGCAACACGGTCAGCTTCGCGCTGACGGGCGCCGTCAGCGACAAGTTCGAGATCGTCGGCAACGAACTGCGCCTGAAGGCCGGCGTCGATTTCGAAACCGCCCAATCGCACGACATCACCGTTCGGGTGACGGACTCGTTCGGCAGCACCACGGACAAGACCTTCACCATCGGCGTCAACGATGTGAACGAAGCGCCGGTCAGCCTGGCGCTGTCCAAGACGTCCGTTGCCGAGAGCGCTGCAGTCGGTACAGTTGTCGGTACGCTTTCGGCAACCGATCCGGAGAGTGGTGTGCTCACCTACACACTGGGTGCTGATACGGACGGCAAGTTCGAGATCGTCGGTAACCAGCTGCGCGTCAAGGCCGGCCTCGACTACGAAGCCGACAACAGCCACCCGATCACCGTCATCGTCGAGGACGCAGCCGGCAACAGCACGTCGAAGAGCTTCACGATCAAGGTGACCAACGTCGATGAGGCTCCGGGCTCCGTGACGCTGTCGAAGGCAACGGTGGCAGAGAACGCCGCTGTCGGCACGACGATCGGCACATTGTCCTCCGTCGATCCGGAAGGCGGCGAGGTCGTCTACAGCCTGTCGTCCAATCCGGGCGGCATGTTTAAGATCGTCGACAACAAGCTGCAGGTCGCCAAGGCGCTCAACTACGAGACCGGCACGAGCTACACCATCAAGGTCGATGCCATCGACGTCGGCGGCAATACGACGGTGAAGACCTTCACCATCGGCGTCACCGACATCAACGAAGCACCGGGCTCGGTCGCCCTGTCGAAGGCAACGGTCGCCGAGAACGCGGCAGTCGGCACGACGATCGGCGCTCTGTCGGCGGTCGATCCGGAGGGCAAGGCGCTCACCTACAAGCTGACCGACAATGCCGGCGGCCTGTTCAAGCTCGACGGCAACAAGCTGCAGCTGGCAAAATCGGTCGACTACGAGACCTTGAAGTCCGACACGATCACGGTCGAGGTCAAGGATGCGGGTGGCCTGACGGTGACGAAGACCTTCACCATCGGCGTCACCGATGTCAACGAAGCCCCCGGTTCGGTAATGTTGTCGAAGGCGACGGTGGCGGAAAACACCAAGGTCGGCAGAACCGTGGGCACGTTCTCGGCGATCGATCCGGAAGGCAAGGCACTGACCTACAAGCTAACCGACAATGCCGGCGGCCTGTTCAAGCTCGACGGCAACAAGCTGCAGGTGGCCAAGGGCATCGACTACGAGAGCGTCCAGGGCGACACCATCAAGGTCGAAGTCAAGGATGCCGGTGGCCTGACGGTCACCAAGACCTTCACGATCGGTGTCATCGATGTGCTGGAAACGATCACGGGCACCTCGGCGTCGCAGACGATCAAGGGCGGCATCGGTGCGGACGAGATCGACGCAGGGGCCGGCAATGATACGCTGATCGGCTATGCCGGCAACGATCTGCTCAACGGCGATGCCGGCAACGACACGGTCTATGGCGGCCTTGCTGCCGACGATCTGACGGGCGGTGCGGGCAAGGACACCTTCCTGTTCAAGACGATCGGAGATTCGACGGTCTCGTCCAGCGGTCGAGACACGATCTTCGACTTCTCGGGCACCAGCGGCGACCGGATCGACCTTTCGACCATCGACGCCAGCACGAAGACATCCGGTGACCAGGCGTTCTTGTTCCTCGGAACGGGCGATTTCACCGGCAAGGCTGGGGAGCTTCGTTACGACAAGACCTCATCGAACACCTATGTCTACGCCGATGTCAACGGCGACATGAAGGCCGACTTCGCCATTCATCTCGACGACGCCGTCACCTTGACGAAGGGATACTTCGTCCTGTGACGCGAATTGTTCAGATGACAGAGAAAAAAGGGGGCGGCCCGAAAGGCCGCCCCGAACTGCGTTCAAAGCAAACCGCAATTTCGCATCGCCGGGCGCTTCTGGCGACCGTTTCCGCTTTCGCTGTTCTGATGATCGCCTCGCCGGATTTCCTTGGCCGGCCCGCTCTCGCACAGGACGTCACGGAAGAGCCGGTCGTAGAGACCCCGGAAGGGGAGACCGTGCTCGAGAAGCTGGTGGCGACCGCCACCAGGATCGGCGAGGATGTTTACGAAACCCTGTCCGGTTCGAGCGCCGTCACGCGGGACCAGCTTGAGGTCGAAATGCCGGGCGCGCCGGTCTCCCAGATCATGACGCTGGTTCCTGGGGTGACGACGCAGACCTCCGCCGACGACCCGGGCACCGCGATCAACATGCGCGGTCTCCAGGATTTCGGCCGCGTCAACGTGATGGTCGATGGTGCCCGCCAGAATTTCCAGAAGAACGGGCACGAAGCCAACGGCACGTTTTATCTCGACACCAACATGCTGAAGGCGGTCGAGGTGACACGCGGCCCAAGCTCGGTCGTCTACGGCAGCGGCGCCATCGGCGGCGTCGTCAACTTCACCACGATTGATGCCGACGATGTACTGCAGGAAGGGGCGACCAAAGGCGGACGCCTCAAGCTCGGCCTCGACACCAACGGCTTCGGCCCGACCGTGCACGGCGAAGCGGCGATCAAGATCGAGGATGCCGCCGAATTCGTGATCGCCGGCACATGGTTCCAGCCGGATGACTATAGTTCCGGCGACGGCGAGGATATCGAATCGGCACAGGATCTTCGCTCCGGTTTGGCCAAGGCGAAGTTCCGCCCGACGGACGACCAGGAAATCACGCTGTCGGCAACGCGCTACTTCAACACGTTTGAAAACGGCTCCGGTAGCATCCGCGAAGTCGATGTCACCGTCGATACCTACACGGCAGGCTACCGTTATACACCGGACTCCGACTTCTGGGATTTGAGCGCAAAGGTCTATTACACCAGCACCCTGTCCGACCAGGCTGCCGCCAGCGGTGTGGTGGGCGATTCCGAACAGTCCTTCAATATCGGCACCGCGGGTCTCGACGTCTTCAACACGTCGAAATTCGATACGGGCGCGTTCTCGCATGAACTGACCTACGGCGCCGACATCTTCCGCGACCGGGTGACGACGGTGGATCCCGCCGGCAGCAGCGATGACCTGACGCCCTCCGGCACGCGCGTCGCCTATGGCACCTATGTGCAGGACAAGATCTTCTTCGACGAATGGCTGGAAGTCATCGGCGCGCTTCGTTACGACGGCTACAGCCTGAAGGACGACGAGGTCAGCGTCGACGGCGAGCGGCTGTCGCCGAAGATCACCGTCGGCGTCACGCCCTGGGAACAGGTGACGTTCTACACGACCTATGCGGAAGGGTATCGGGCACCGGCAATCACCGAAACCCTGATCGACGGCTTCCATCCGCCGCCGGTGATGGGACGGTTCTTCCCCAATCCGAACCTGCGGCCTGAAGTGGCGCACACGATGGAAGCCGGCGTCAACCTGCGCTTCGACGATGTCATCGCCACCGATCAGCTGCGCGTGAAACTGGGCGTCTTCCAGAACGATGTCGATGACTACATCGACCAGGTGTTCCAGATGTTCCCGATCCCGGGCGGGTACCAATACCAGAACATCGCCAAGGCGCGGATCAAGGGCTTCGAATTCGAGGCGAACTGCGATGCCGGTACGATCTTCGCCGGCCTCTCCGGCCAGATCATGGATGGCGAGAACCTGACCACCGGCCGCCCATTGCAGAAGGTGCCGCCATTCCGCGTCGTAACCTCGCTCGGCTTCCGGGCGATGGACGAGCGCCTGACCGCCGGAACGAGGCTGACCGTGGTCGGCAAGAAGGACGATGACCTCGCCACCGGCTTTGTCGGCGAGGCGTACCAGCTGGTCGATCTCTTTGCCAATTTCGAGGTCAACGAGACGACATCGGCCAATCTTCAGCTGAACAACATCTTCGACCGGGAATACACCCAATATCTGAATGCCGATTCGAGCCCGGGCTTCAACGCCAAGGCATCGTTGACGATCAAATTCTGAGCCTGCCCCACCCGCCGGCAAAACCGGCGGGTGGTTTTGCGATCACGGCCGGCGGCGTTTCGCTGGCGGCCATGCCAGCAAGCGACACCTGCAAGGTAGAGTCGCCCAACGACAAGGACTGACGAGATGACTGTCACCATCACCCTGACCGCCGAGATCGGCTCTTCCACCGGTGTCGATTTCAATAGGGAATTCACCAGCTACTTCTCCGGCCTCGTGCCGACGGGATGGCCGTATATTCTGGGTGGTGCCAGCACGTTCGAAGGCGACGAGATCGTGCTGCTCGACAAAGTGATCGAAGGTCAGGAAAGCGACACGAAGACCATCATCCTCGATGGTGAGGATTTCAATTACTACTTCAACGACCACACGCTGAGCGGTACACTGACGACGGTGCGCCTCTCGACGCTCGGGGATAGCTACAACAGCGCCGACGGCTCCTTCGATCGGGATGAGAACGACCACATCATCAACGTCACCACGCCGATCGAGATCAGCGGGCTCAACATTTCCAACCCCTATGGCGTCAAGGGCGATCTGCACGATGTGATCTACGCCCTGATGGGCGGCGCCCATGATGGCGGCGGCTTCTCCAACCCGGATCCGCTCGAAGGCTTCCTGTGGGCCGAAGCGCATAACATCGTCGGCTCCACCGGAGGCGATAAATATAGCGGCACGCAGTTCGGCGATACGGTTCGCGGCAATGGCGGCAACGACGTCTTCGACGGCAAGGCGGGCACCGATACTGCGGTCTTCTCCGGCACCAAGGCGAATTACACGCTGACGAAGAATTCGGATGGCAGCATCACGGTTCAGGACAGCCGCGCCGGCAAGGATGGCAAGGACACGCTCAAGAACATCGAAATCGCGAAATTTTCCGATGGCACGATCAATCTGACAACCCTGTCCGACAAGGCGCCAACTTCGCTTGCTCTATCGACGGCAACCGTCGCCGAAAACTCCGCCGTGGGCACGACGATCGGCACGCTGTCTGCGATCGATCCGGAAGGCAAGACGCTGACCTACAAGCTGACCGACACCGCCGGCGGCCTGTTCAAGCTGTCGGGTGCCAAGCTCCAGGTCGCCAAGGCGCTCAACTACGAGGCTTTACAGGGCGATACGATCACCGTCGAGGTGTCCGATCCGGCCGGCAACAAGACGACGAAGACTTTCACCATCGGCATCACCGACGTTCTCGAAACGATCACCGGCACGTCCGCGGCCGAGACATTGAAGGGCGGCATCGGCGCCGACAAGGTTTTGGGCGGCGGCGGCAACGATGTGCTCTATGGCCTCGGCGCCAGTGATCAACTGTTCGGCGAGGCCGGCAATGACACGCTGAACGGCGGGACGGGAGCCGATAAGCTGGATGGCGGAGCGGGTACGGATTCTGCGTCCTATTCGGGTGCAACGGCCGGCGTCACGGCAAGTCTCGCCAACGTTGCTATCAATACCGGCGATGCCAAGGGCGACGTCTATGTCTCCATCGAGCGGCTGACTGGCTCGACCTATGCTGACAAGCTCTACGGCAATACCGGCGCCAATATGCTCACCGGCGGCGCCGGTGATGACCTTCTGTCGGGCGATGCCGGCAATGACACGATCTATGGCGGCGTTGGTGCCGATGACCTGACGGGTGGCGCAGGCGCCGATACGTTCGTGTTCAAAACCCTTGCCGATTCCACTGTTACCGTTGCCGGGCGGGATTCGATCTTCGATTTCTCGGGCACCGGCGGCGACCGGATCAATCTGTCGGCAATCGATGCAAACTCGGTGACCTCCGGGGATCAGGCCTTCACCTATCTCGGCACGGCGGCATTCACCGGCACGGCCGGCGAATTGCGATATATCAAGCAGGCCTCGGATACCTATATCTACGGCGACACAAACGGCGACAAGAAGGTCGATTTCGCCATCCACCTGGACGATACGATCTCGCTGTCGAAGGGCTATTTCGTGCTGTGATGCGAAGAGGCGGTTTTGCGCTGCCTCAAAGCCCCAGTAATTTAGCAAGTTCCTTGCTCCAAACATGAAACGGGCGGCCATGAGCCGCCCTCTTTATTTTAGAAATGGAAGGTTGCGCCGTGGTCAAGAAGAAACTTCTGCGGGAGGATTAACGATGGCTGGATTTTGCGCAGATTTGAGACTCTTTGCGGAAAAACTGTGCAGGCGCACGAAAAAGCGCGTGTGCTATGGGGCTTGGCGTCCAGACCAAACGAAAACGCCCGGCATTTTCGCCGGGCGTCGCTCTGCAGGATATGAGGGAGGATCTACATAAGCCTACGGAAGGTGTTCGATCAGATTGTCATTTGCCGGCGTCGAGCCTGTCGATCGCCTGGACGTTGCCAGCGGACGAACCGTTCGGATCGAATTCGGATTCCAGCCATTTGTCGACGATCGCCTTTGCCAGTTCCGGTCCGATGACGCGCGCGCCCATGGTGATGATCTGGGCGTTGTTGGACTTGGCGGCTCGTTCGGCCGAGTAGGTATCGTGTGTCAGCGCCGCCCGGATGCCGGGCACCTTGTTGGCCGAGATCGAGACGCCGATGCCGGTGCCGCAGATCAGGATACCACGGTCGTTTTGGCCGTTGACGATAGTTTCGGCCAATCCCTTGGATAGGTCGGCATAAAAACCGGACTGGCTGAGATTGCTGACTTCCAGGCCGCTCTTGGTGGCGAGATGGGCTTCGACGATGTCGAGAAGCGGCTTGCCGGCGCTGTCAGCGCCGATCGCGATTTTCATGATTTTTTCCTTCCGTTGACGGTGTTTTTCAGAACGTCGAGGCGACGCGTTTCAGGATGTCGAGATAACCGGCGACATCCCAGGCGGCGCGGCCGATGAACAAGCCGTCGATATGCGGCTTGGTGATCAGTTCCTCGCAATTGCCGGGATTGACGCTGCCGCCGTAGAGAACCGGTACGGCGACGCCGAGGCTTGCCTTCGCCCATTGCGCGATCAGCGCGTGGCGCTCGTCGGCATAATCGGCGGAGGCGGGGATGCCGTTGACGCCGATTGCCCAGACGGGTTCGTAGGCAAGCAGGATCGGCTTCGTCCTGTCGTTCCCCTCGAGGAGCGAGAGCGCCCCTTCTACCTGTCGATGCAGCACCGCGTCGGCTTGACCTGCTTGCCGTTCGGCCAGCGTTTCGCCGATGCAGATCAGAGGGATGAGGCAATGCCGAACGGCGGCGGCCGTTTTCAGCCCAACCGTGCGGTCCGTCTCGCCAAAATGCTCGCGCCGCTCGCTATGACCGAGTTCGACGATATCCAGATTGCAATCCCTGAGCATCAGCGGCGAGATTTCACCCGTCCATGCACCGGCATCGTCCCAATGCATGTTCTGTGCGCCGACCTTGACGCTCGTTGCGGCAAGCCGTTCCTTCACCTGGCGCGTGGCTGTGAACGGCGGAATGACAAAGCGCTGAACACGCGCATCCCGCACCGCATCGGCCTCGGCCAGTCCGTCGGCAAAGGCCATGGCCTCGGCGAGCGTCTTGTTCATCTTCCAGCTGGTTCCAACCCAGACGGATGGCTTTGTCATGGTGTTTCCTCTGCGGTTTTCCCGCCAATTTTTTGAAGTTTGATATCGGCCTCCTGCAGGTCCTTTTCGTAGGAAAACTCGATTTCCGCTCCGGTCAGAACCATGTCGAATGCGTCGAGCCCCGTCAGGAAATGGAGCGCGGATTTGCCGAACTTGCCGTGATCGACGAGTAGAACGGCGCGCGCCGCCGACTTCATCATCTGCCGCTTGGTCTGGACGACTTCCTGATCCTGATGAAAGGCGGACGCGCCGTGGATGGCCGAACTTGACAGGAAGGCCATGTCCGCCCTGAGCGAGCGCAGGGCTTCTTCGGTGGTGATGCCGAAAAAGCCGTTGAATTTCTTCGAATATTGACCGCCAAGCGAGATAACGTCGATACCGGCAACTGCTGCAAGTTTATTAATGACGCCGAGATTGTTGGTGATCACCGTCAAGGGCCGGATCTCCTTGAGATAGTCTGCCAGCCCGCCTGCGGTCGAACCATCGTCGATGATGATGATCTGGCCGGGCTCGATCAGTGTCGCGGCATGCTGCGCCAGCCGTCGCTTTTCTTCCGCTGCGATCTTCTCGCGATAGCGGAAATCGCTCTCGAATTGCGGGCTGGACTGGATCGACGCGCCGCCATGGACCTTGCGAAGCAGGCCTGCCTGCTCGAGATCGTCGAGGTCGCGGTGCACGGTCATCTTACTGACGGCAAACCGGCTGGACAGGTCTTCGACCGACGCCGAGCCAGTTTCCATCAGGATATCCATGATCGCCTGGCGCCGGTCTTCGGGCTTCATCGTATCACTTTCGCGTGGTCTTGCTTGTGTCTAAAATAACTCAAAGTTTGCAATTTACAACCTAAATCATGGTATTTTGTGATTTTTATATGTGACAATGTGATATCGACGTTTGATCCTCCCGCCGCGGTCCGCGTATTGTTGGATTTCTGGTGATTTGCTTTGTTGCATCAGCCTGTTGCGGCGGGGCCGAATGCCGTGTCATGACTGTGGAGTGAACCACACATGTGCAGGCAGTGCCGACGCGGGAGAGATTTTTCATGACCAAGACGGATATCGCCCGCCGGGTCTACGACAATGCCTGGAAGCTCGATCCGGTCGTGCGCAGCCTGCTCGATACGGATTTCTACAAGCTTCTGATGCTGCAGATGATCTGGCGCCTCTATCCCGAGGTGGATGCGACCTTCTCGCTGATCAACCGCACCAAGACGGTGCTGCTGACTGAGGAGATCGATGAGCAGGAACTGCGCGAACAACTCGATTACGTGCGCGGTTTGCGTTTCACCAAGAAGGAAATGATTTGGCTCGCGGGCAACACCTTCTATGGCCGCAAGCAGATTTTCGCGCCAGATTTCCTCGCCTGGCTCGCGGATTTTCAGCTGCCGGACTACGAGCTTTCCCGCAAGCATGGCCAGTACGAGCTGACCTTCCCCGGCAAGTGGACCCACACCAGCATGTGGGAAATCCCGGCGTTGGCGATCATCAACGAGCTTCGCTCGCGCACCGCCATGAAGGACATAGGCCCTTTTGCCCTCGACGTCCTCTATGCCCGCGCGAAAGCCAAGATGTGGTCGAAGGTCGAGCAGCTTCGGGCTTATCCGGACCTGCGCATCTCCGATTTCGGCACGCGCCGCCGTCACAGTTTTCTGTGGCAGCGCTGGTGCGTCGAAGCGCTGAAGGAAGGCATCGGCAAGTCCTTTTCAGGCACCAGCAATGTGCTTCTCGCCATGGATACCGATCTGGAGGCACTCGGGACGAACGCGCATGAGCTGCCGATGGTCGCCGCTGCCCTGGCGCGCGACGACAAGGAACTGGGGGAGGCGCCCTACAAGGTTCTGCAGGATTGGAACCAGCTCTATGGCGGCAACCTGTTGATCGTACTCCCCGATGCTTTCGGTACGGCGGCTTTCCTGCGCAATGCGCCTGACTGGGTTGCCGACTGGACGGGCTTTCGCCCGGACAGCGCGCCGCCGATCGAAGGCGGCGAGAAGATCCTTGCCTGGTGGAAGAAAATGGGTCGCGATCCGAAGGAAAAATTGCTGATCTTTTCCGATGGCCTCGATGTCGAGACCATCGTCCAGACCTATCGCCATTTTCAGGGCCGGGTGCGGATGAGCTTCGGTTGGGGCACCAACCTCACCAATGATTTCGCCGGCTGCGCGCCGATGGAAATCAGCGGGCTCAATCCGATCTCGATCGTCTGCAAGGTTATCGATGCCAACGGCCGTCCAGCCGTGAAGCTCTCGGATAATCCGCGCAAGGCAACCGGTGAACCGTCCGAGGTCGAGCGCTACCTGAAGTTCTTCGGAACCGAGGACTTTACCGAACAGGCGGTCAAGGTTTGATCGCAATCGGGCTTTTGCCAGCAGCTTGGGCATAAGCCCGAAAACTTACCATAATTTAATCGTTTGAAGCTAATATAGCTGGTGAAATTGAGCGCGCTGCCGGGATGATGCCGGCCGATCGATCCCGCCAGTCATGAGGCCTGCTCCGGGTTGTCCCTTCACCGTCTATGACGGGAAGGATGTACCGATTATGGAGCCCGTGCATGTCCCGACCCTCTATCAGAATGTCGCTTGTTACCATCTTCTCGGCAATCGCCCTCATCGTCACTGGTTTTGCCTGGATTTCCCTCGACTCGCTGTCGCGCATCCAGGAAACGACACACCGCATCACCGCCGAATCCCTGCCAAGCATGCTCGCGGCAAAGGATGTCAAGGCGAAGATGCTGGAGATGAAGATCGGTTATCTCGCGCATATTACCGCAGCCTCTCCGAAAGCGACGGCGGCGGCGGAAGAGGCAATCAAGACATCGCAGGACGATATCCGGGCGGTAACGACACGTTATGCAGCGCTTGCCGGCTCCGACAAAGAGCGGGAAATCCTGAAGCGGACGACCGATGGGGTCGAGGCCTATATCAAGGCCGGCGAGGGCATGATGAACCTGTCGAAGATGGGCATGTATGACGGCGCCGCCAAGGCGCTGGCTGACATGAACACGATCTCCGACCCTGCTCTCCAGGCGATTGACGAGCTGGTCGCGTTGAATTTCGAGGATGTCGGCAAGGCCGTTCAGCTGACCGCGGATACCCACAAGTCGGCGACCACCTTCGTCTACGCGATCATCGGCGCAGTCGCGGCTCTGATCGCGATATCGACCTTCTTCGCCCTGCGCGGTATCGCGCGTCCGATCGGCATCATCACCCGGTCGATGATCAATCTGGCGGAAGGTGATACCAACAAGACCATCCCCTATGCCGATCGTGCTGACGAAATCGGCTCCATGGCCGGCGCCGTTGAAGTGTTCCGGCAGGCAGCGATTTCCAACCGGCGCCTTGAGCTTGAGGCCGAGGAAAACCGGCGGCAGGCCGAGGCTGACCGCGAACGCCTGACGGCCGAAGCCGAAGCCGCCGCGCAAGGCCGCCTGCAACAGGCGACATCCGGGCTCGCATCCGGGCTGAAGCGGCTTGCCGCCGGGGACCTGTCGTTTCAGTTGAACGAACCCTTCGCGCCGGATTTCGAGGCCTTGCGCCACGACCTGAATGCCGCCGTCAACCAGTTGCAGGAGACATTGACTTCGGTGGCGCATGCTGCCGATCTGATCGACAACGGCTCGCGTGAAGTCAGCCACAGCGCCGACGACCTGGCGCGCCGAACCGAGCAACAGGCTGCCTCTCTGGAAGAGACCGCCGCAGCGCTCGATCAGATCACGGTGAATGTCACCAGTTCGTCACGACGAACCGAAGAGGCGCGCGGTATCGCGGCCAAGGCAAATGCCAGCGCATCGCAGTCCGGTGTCGTCGTCGCCAATGCCGTCAACGCCATGGGTCGTATCGAGCAATCGTCGAACCAGATTTCCAACATTATCGGCGTCATCGACGAAATAGCCTTCCAGACCAATCTTCTGGCTCTGAACGCCGGCGTCGAGGCGGCGCGGGCAGGTGACGCCGGGCGAGGCTTTGCCGTTGTCGCCCAGGAAGTACGCGAATTGGCGCAGCGATCTGCCAAGGCCGCCAAGGAAATCAAGGAGCTGATCCGCAACTCAACCGCGGAAGTTGAAAACGGTGTCAAGCTGGTGAGCGAAACTGGCGAAGCGCTGAAGACTATCGAGACTTACGTCGTGACGATCAATCATCACATGGACGCGATCGCCACGTCGGCGCGCGAACAGTCGACGGGGCTTGCCGAGGTCAACACCGCCGTCAATCAGATGGACCAGGTCACCCAGCAGAACGCGGCGATGGTGGAAGAGACCAATGCCGCGGGAGCGACGCTGGCCAATGAGAGCGTCAATCTGCGCGCCCTGATTTCACGTTTCACGCTGCAGGCCGGTGATCATCGCGAAGCCTATGGACGCCGTGCGGCATAACCTTCGTGGAACTTCACGTCAAAACAAAAACCCAGCCGGTGGAGGCGTCCGGCTGGGTTTGTTTGCGCAATCTTGTTAGGGATGCGCCGGGAGAACTGGTCGTGTTACGCGCTCAGGCGCAGGCAGTCGGAGCGCGAGGCGAGGGGATGGACCATGGACAGCAGGCGGCGCTTGGGTGCCGCGAGCAGGTTGGCCGTATGATTTTTGGCGCTCACCGTTCCCGGCTGCATCTGGCGAAGCGCGCTGGCAGCAGAGTAGAGAAGCGTTTTCATTTCATTGGTCGTAACGCCATCCGCACGCATAACGGCACGGATCACCGGGTCCGTCAGAACCTCTTGGATGGTCAGATCGCTGTTTGCCTGGTGCATTGGGGTATTCCTTCGGGTTCATCGTCTTTTCCGGTGGGCGGATCCCGGCCGGTGTCTTAAACTTGACATCGTTTTCTTGCGGTGTTACCAGTAAGTAACATTCGAATAGTTACCGACCGGTCACACCTATGTCAAGAAGCCTCGTCAATAAAAATTCGAAATCCGTATCAGGCCCGAAACCGGCAGATGTAAGGCTGGAAAAGGGTGACTGTATGCAGGCGCGTCAGGCGCCGCGGGATCGTATCGTTTCAATGGCTTGCGAGTTGTTTCGGCAACACGGGATCCGCGGCATCGGCGTCGATGCCATAGCCGAGGCCGCCGAGACCAACAAGATGACGCTCTACCGTCATTTCGGCTCCAAAGACGACCTCGTCTGCGAGACTTTACGCTACACGTCGGAAAAGGCGGCGGCCTTCTGGGACCAGCTCGAAGCCTCGCATCCGAACGATCCGATGGCCCAACTCCAGGGCTGGGTGAAAGCCAGGGCACAGTGTCTCGCCGACAATAAATATGGCTGCGATCTCGCCAACGCGGCCGTCGAACTCAAGGAGCAGGGCCACCCGGCCCATGTGGTGATCGAAAATTTCAAGCTTGCCCAGCGCCGCCGCCTCGAAAAGCTCTGTCGCGATGCCGGGGTGAGTGAACCGGAACTATTGTCCGACACGCTCTCTATGTTGATGGAGGGCGCCCAGGTGAGCAAGCTCGCCACAGGCAGCGAAGGTCCATCGATGCGGTTCATGCGGGCCTGCGAGGCCGCGATTGCTTCTTTCCATCAACCCGCGACAGCTCTCGAAACCGCCTCTCAGGTACCGGCTTGAACATTGCCGCCGCATAGGCTGAGCGTTCCGCGTCATCGTCAGCTTCGATGGAACAAACAAGCCTCCCGTCCATTTATTCGTTGATTGAAAAGCGCTGCGCCGCAGCTGCCTGTCAACGAGAAGGACGGCATGTCCCCTTTAAAGGATGTCATCTTAGAACCCGATCCTGAAGACTGGTGGTCGGCGCATCGTGGCGCCTCGCCGATCATCGGCACGGCTATCCATAACGGGCATCATATTCGTGGTGATCTACAAGATTTGCTTGGGCTCAGCACCGAGCAACGGCTGCGCGAAGAAGATCCCTTCACTGAATTCTTCATTCGCGATCTGCCAAACCGCATCGTCTTCCACCGCTCCCGTTTCGAGATTGACCTCAATCGCGCACGCGACGGCGCGATTTATCTGAAGCCCGAGCAGGCCTGGGGCCTGAGGGTGTGGAAGGACCAGCTGCCTGACACAGCGATCGCAATGTCCTTGAATGTGCATGACGCCTACTACGCCATGCTGGACACTTACCTTCGTGGCCTTGAGCAGCAATACGGCGCCTTCCTCCTCCTCGACATCCACAGCTACAATCACCGCCGCGACGGAGCCGATGGTCCCGAAATGCCGTTCGAAACCGCGCCGCAGATCAATATCGGCACCGCCTCGATGGACCGTCAGCGCTGGGCACCGATACTCGATATCCTGATGGAGCAGTTGCGCAGCTTCGAATTTCGCGGCCAGCGCATGGATGTTCGTGAAAACATCGCGTTTCAGGGCAAGGGCGAGCAGACGCGCTTTGTTCATGAGCGATTTCCCCGGACAGGCTGCGCCATCGCCATCGAGTTCAAGAAATTCTTCATGGACGAGTGGACCGGCGAGCCGGATATCGAGACGCTGAAGGCGATGCGGGAAATGATCCGCCTGTCGCTGCCGGTTCTTGCCGAAACCCTGCGGGTGTCGTCATGACCAGCACGCACCGCAAGCATCGTGATGCCACCGCCCGCCATCCCCCGGAGTGGCTGGAAGAAATCCTCGATTGCATCCGCACGGACAAGTCCGTGCGTAAGGATTTCGACGATGGCGGCCGTCTTCACATCGATCGGCCGCTGCCGTTCCTGTCGATTTTTCTCATCAAGGGACGAGAAGACCTCGCGGCTCGTGATGTCGTCGCGGCCAACGCCTCCTATCTGATCGCCAATCATGTCGACGAAGCCCTGCCGATCATCACGGCCGTCGGCGGCGTTCTCAGAGAGCGGTTCGGGGCCTTCATGCTGCTGGATGTCGATGAACTGGAACATGACACGCTACTCAGCGACGACGCGCCCTATCTGCCGCCATTTGAGATCAGGATTGCCGCGACCGGTGAGCCTGCCACCGAGGAAGCGGAGGCAGCATTGGCGGAGGGGGTCGATGTAAGGCAAGTCAAGTTCCGCACCCCGCATGTGGAACGGTTCGCCTTGCAAACCGATCTGCAGGCGGCGACGCTGGCCGAGCAGACCGGTTTCCCGCTCGTGGCGGTCCGGTTTGCGCCGATCTACAGGCAGCCGGAATCGGGAAACATCTATCCCGACCTGCGCGAACGGCTGGTTGCCAATATATTCGATGCCGGCCTGAAGGCTTTCGCCACTTTCGTGGCGGCGACGCAAAGCCTGAAGATCACCACGCACCGGGCCCTCGGCCGCAAGGCCTTTGTCGACGCGGTCAGCCGCGCCGACCGCAGCATCGATGAGGTTGCTGCGAGTTTCGACTTTCTTCTGGCGGTAACGCCGATCAACGCCGATGCCGCTTGGCAGGAGTTCAAGGCGGGCCGGTTCAAACGCACGCCGCAATTTCTCTATCGGTCGTTGTCGGTGAAGGTGGAGGCGGAAAAGCGTAAACTCTTCTCCGTCGCCTTCGACCGGTTCGAGGATCCGCTTCTCTACCATCTCTATCGCGAGAAGCAGCAGGAACTCGATTTGCAACTGTCGTTGATCTCGGCCCGCGAGACTAGACGTTTCATTGAATACGGCCGTGCACTTTATGGCCCTGTAGAGACATCGCTGTACCGCAACGCGGTAGAAATCCTCGTTCAAACGGAGAAAGCCGCCCATGATGGCGATGACGGCGAGACCGACACCGAGATCGCCGATTGCTACGATGTCGAAATTGCCGCCCGTGCGATGATCGCCAACTATCAGCGGCAGTATGAAGGCTTCACGGCTGAGATCGAATTGCGCGACGACTTGCCGCCCGGCCTTCTGGTGTCAGACGGCCGCCTGCTTATTTCCCGTGCGACCCGTGTGGCGAGAAGCCGCGTCCATGCACTTTTGAGCCATGAGATCGGCGTGCATCTGCTCACATATTTCAATGGCTTGGCGCAAGGCCTGCGCCTCTTCCGCTCCGGCCTTGCCGGCTACGAGGGCATGCAGGAGGGGCTGGCGGTATTCTCCGAATATATGGCCGGCGGTATGACGGTAGCAAGGCTGCGCCTCGTCGCAGCCCGCGTCGTCGCCTGCGCGGGGATGCTCGAAGGGCGGCCGTTTGCCGAGACCTACAGCATGCTCGTCGGCGAACACGGGTTCAGCCCGGCTGCCGCCTTCAATCTGACCTTGAGGCTTTATCGCGGCGGCGGTCTCGCCAAGGATGCCATCTATCTGCGCGGCCTGCTGGAATTACTCGACCATTTGAAATCGGGTGGTGCACTCGATCCGTTCTGGATGGGCAAGATTTCTGCGTCGCATTTCCGGGTGATGCAGGAACTCAGCCTGCGCGGTCTGCTGAAAGCACCTGTCATCCGGCCTGCTTTCCTCACCCATCCGCAAGCACAAGCCCGCCTGGACAAGGCGCGGGCAGGACTGAACCCCCTCGATATGATCGCCAGTTAGGAGTCATCATGCGTGTCGCATTCTTCGTCAATTCCATCGAGAGCGAGGAACCCAGTTTCACCACGACATCCCTGGCGATGGCCGCGCTGGTGCGTGGTCATGACGTTTGCTACGTCGCGCCCGGTGATTTCGTGCTGCGGCCGGACGATAGCCTGATGGTGCGGGCAACTACGGTGCCGACTGCAAAGTACAAGGATCCCCAGGCCTTCCATGATACTTTCCAGAGCAAAGATGCCCAGATTCGGACCATCGATGTTCGCGAGGTTGACGTTATCTTCCTGCGCAACGACCCCTCGCTTGATTCCGAGGAGCGGCCGTGGGCCGCTCATATTGGCGCGATGTTCGGGCGTCTTGCCAGCGAACGGGGCGCGATCGTCGTTAACGATCCTTCCGGCTTGGCGCTGGCGCAGAACAAGCTCTATTTCCAGGACTTTCCAAAGGCTGTTCGCCCGGAAACGCTGATCTCCAAGAGCATCGAGGAAATCCGCGCCTTCATCGGCGATCACCGCAAGGGCGTCATCATCAAGCCGTTGCAAGGTTCGGGCGGCAGACACGTGTTCAAGATCGCCACGCCCGACGATGCCAATCTCAACCAGATTTTCGAAGCAGTCAGCGGCGAGGGCTACCTGATCGCGCAGGCTTACCTGCCGGAGGCAAAGGCAGGTGACATCCGCTTCTTCATGATGAACGGCAAGCCGCTCGTCCGAGACGGGGTCTATGCGGCCTTCCGCCGTGTTCCGGCCAAGGGCGACCTCCGCTCGAACATGCACGCCGCCGGCACGGCGGAGGCAGCAAAGATCACCGACGGCATCCTGGCCGTCGCCGAGATGGTCCGTCCGAAACTGATCGAGGACGGCATGTTCCTGGTTGGCCTCGACATCGTCGGCGACAAGATTTTGGAGATCAACGTCTTCACGCCCGGCGGCCTTCCCGATATCGCCGGCATGCACAAGATCGATTTCTCCGAGGAAATCATCGAAGCCCTGGAAAACAAGATCGTCATCCGCAAAGCCTATGCCGGTTCCATGTCCAACCGGGCTCTCGCAACGCTTTAGGCTGTTTTTGTGGTCCATTCATGCTATCGCGTGCGCCTAGACGATTGGAAGCGCCCGTGATCCCTTGGACCCATATTGACACAGCGATAATGCCGGATGGCGGCGGTGAACTACGCCTGAAGCAGCGCGGCAGCGAATTTTCCATAATGCTTGGTACGATCGAACTGATGAACAGCCGGCTGAGTGGTTCGGAAGAAGCGCTCGCCCGGCTTTCCTGTGAGAGAATCCGCAAGCATGCTCGGCCGCATATGCTGATCGGCGGCCTCGGCATGGGCTTTACGCTCAGGGCGGCACTGGCCGAACTTCCGTCTGACGCCCGCGTGACGGTCGGTGAACTGGTGCCTGCCGTTGTTGCCTGGGCCCGAGGTCCGATGGCGGAGGTGTTCGCAGGCTGCCTCGATGATAGCAGGGTGACCATCCGGGAAGGCGATGTCGGCCGGCTCATCCAGTCGGGGACCGCCGAATATGACGCGATCCTTCTTGATGTCGACAATGGGCCGGAAGGGCTCACCCGCAAGGCAAACGACAATCTTTACAGCGTGTCCGGTCTTTACGCGGCACGCAAGGCGCTGCGTCCGAACGGTGTTCTCTCCGTCTGGTCGTCGGCGCCGGATGCAGGCTTCACCCGCCGGCTGAGGGATGCCGGTTTTGCCGTGGAGGAACTGTCCGTTCGCGCCAGCACCAAAGGTCGCGGCGCGCGTCACGTCATCTGGATGGCGACCAAAACGGCACGTTAGCCGGCTTTATGTGGCTACAGCCCTTCGCGCTCCAGCAGGATACGAACCTCGTCAAAGCGGCGCTTGTTTTCCTGGTTCTTCTCATCTGCCGAATAGCAGGTGCTTGCCAGACAAAAGCGCTTCAACCCGAACGGTGCCTTGGCGCTGTCGAACTGGCACTCGAACGTATCGACCATGTCCTTCTTCTCGACGCCATCGCGGGTGGAATAGGTCATGCGAGCGCCCGGCGGCTTGAGTTCGGGGAAGGACTGGACGACGCCGGTGTGCAGGTTGTCAGTCATCAGCAGATGTTTTGCCACCTTCACGCACAGGTCTTCGACCTTCATCGACTGCGCGGCGGCCGGAGTTGCGGTCAGCACCAGCGCAAGTATGATTTTCTTCATGACGGACCCCCGAAATGCCGGCCTCCAGAGCCAGTGCGAGGGACATAACGGCGCTGGTCGTCTTTGGTTCCATAGAAGACGGTGCAAAACCGGGCGCCGTGGTTGCGTATCTCTTCGCCTGCTCGTGAATTGAGCGTAGGATCACGTGCGAACTGGTTTTGAAGCGTCCTTTTCGCAGTCTTGGGAACGCGTAATTCTGTCGTAAAATTCCCGGTCTCGCAGCCCGAAGATTGCACGGAAATAAAATCGTCGTGCGGACCTTTTCAGGCGGAACCAAGCGCTCTCGTCGCAGTTTTCTTTGGCCACGTTGCAAAGGGAGAAGCAGATGACGGATATCAGCGAAGACGACATCAGGATACGGGCCTACGCTCTGTGGGAGGCGGACGGATGCCCGGAGGGCAGCCATGAGGCGCATTGGCAGCAGGCGTTGAAGGAACTGACAGAGGAAGCGGAGGCCAATGCCGCTCCACAGAAGGCCGCGAAAACCTCGAAGCTTTCCGTCGTCAAGAATGATGCGGAGGTTGAACCAGCCACCAAGAAACGCAACAAGATCGCCTGATATAACCCAATCGGTGACGGTTCAGTAAACCGTCACCGACGGGCGCTGCGGTCTTTCTTTCCGGGATTTTCTGGCTGTGGCAACGGGCAGTTGGCTTGTTGTCGATTTTGCACTGCAAAATTTTTTGCCTCTGGCGCGCTTTTCTGCGGACATCCACTTCACTTTGCAACATCATGGCATTTGACGGCGCGCTTCGGGCAACTGTGCGGCGCTGCTAACCGTTGGTACAAGGAAAGTGGCCTGCGTGAAAATACTTTCGGTGACGTCGGAAATCTTTCCATTGATCAAGACCGGCGGTCTCGCCGACGTGACAGGCTCGTTGCCGAAGGCCCTTGAGGGCTACAGCTGCTACACACGCACGCTCGTTCCGGGATATCCCCAGCTGTTCACAAAACTTCCAGACGCCCGGCAGGTCCATTTTTTTCCCGATCTGTTCGGTGCCCCCGCCTCTCTGCTGGAAACCCGATACGAGCAACTGGACCTCCTCATCCTTGACGCCCCCGCTCTCTACAATCGCCCCGGCGGTCCATATCTGGATGAATCGGGCCGCGATCATCCCGACAACTGGAAACGCTTCGCCGTGTTGTCCTATGTGGCATCGGCCATCGCCGGCGGATTGCTTGCCGATTGGTCGCCCGATGTGGTCCATACCCATGACTGGCAGACGGCGCTCACCTCCGTCTACATGAAGTATTCGAGCAACGCGAAGACCGTGCCAAGCGTGCTGACGATCCACAATCTGGCATTCCAGGGACAGTTTCCGACCTCCGTCGTCAACCAGATCGGCCTGCCGCCTGAGACCATCTCGCTCGACTGCCTCGAATATTACGGCGACGTCAGCTATTTGAAGGGCGGCATCCGCACCGCCAGTGCCATCACCACCGTCAGCCCCACCTATGCGCGCGAAGTGATCGCGCCGGAACTCGGCATGGGCATGGCGGGGGCGCTCAGTTCGCGGCCGCGGGCACTGACGGGCATCGTCAACGGCATCGACATGGATATCTGGAATCCTGCCACGGACGCCTATCTTCCGGTCAATTACGACCACAAGAGAATCCGGTTGAGAGCGCAGAACCGGGCCAGATTGCTGGAAAATTTCCGTCTGGACGATGGCCCGGGGCCGGTCTTTGCGGCTGTGACCCGGCTGACTTGGCAGAAGGGCGGCGATATGCTGGCCGAAGTGGCGGAGGAAATTTCCGCTCTCGGCGGCAGGCTGATCGTGCTCGGCAAGGGTGAGGAGCATATCGAGACAGCGCTTCTGGCCGCCGCCGGACGGCATCCCGATCGCATCGGTGTCCGAATCGGCTATGACGAGGCGACCGCCCACCTCATTCATGGTGGCTGCGACGTTATCATTCAGCCGTCGCGCTTCGAGCCTTGCGGCCTTACTCAGCTTTATGCCCTGCGGTATGGCGCGGTGCCGGTTGTCTCGCGTACCGGCGGCCTGTCGGAAACGATCATCGACGCCAATGACGCGGCAATCTCGGCCCGGGTGGCAACCGGTTTCCAGTTCCACCCGGCAACGGCCGAGAACCTGCGCTTTTCCATCCACCGCGCCTTTGCCGCCTACCGCGAACCGAAGAAGTGGGCGCGACTGCAGAACCAGGGCATGAAGGCCAATTTTTCTTGGGAACGAAGTGCTGAACAATACGCAGCGCTCTATGCCCAGCTTATTCCCGATCGCCGGGCCGTGCCGATTGTGCGGGCAAAGGCAGCGGAATAGCAGCGCTCTCGCCTTTCGTGGCGCGCAGGCAGGTGACAAAGTGCACGGGCGGTGCTCTAACTCTCTGAATTGCACGAAAGTGCATTTTGGGGCGATATGGGTTGGGGGTTCGGCGCGTGAAAAAGGCTTGTGATATCCGTCTGTTGGTGTTGCGGTTGTGGCTTGTGGCGGCAGTGGCATTCATCGCTGCGGCCCATACCGTCCAGCCTGTCCTGGCGCAGACGACCAGCCCGGCCGCATCGGCGGAAAAGGTCGATCAACTCATCAAGCTGCTTGACGATCCGGAGATCAGGGCGCTGCTCAACAAGCAGACGGTTGCACCGGCCGCCGAGACGCCTGCCGACATGTCGGCGACCGAATTCAGCGCCTGGGGAAACAGGATTCGCGAACACCTGCGCGAGGTCGGGCAGGCCATTCCGCAGGTTTCTTCCGAGTTCATGCGCGCTGGCGGCACCATCGCGGCCGACATCAACGGCCACGGCCCGCTGGGTGTGTTCCTGCTTTTCCTGACGCTGGTCCTGATCGGCCTTGGCGCGGAATGGCTATTTCATCGCATTGCCAGCCGCAGCCGCCTGCATGCGGCGTTGGCGCAGACGGATGGGACGAGCGAGAACCCCTTGCACAGCGCTGGTCGTCACCTGTTTGCCTTGCTGGCGCCACTGGTAGCTTTCAGCTTGGCGAGCCTTGGCCTGTTCATGGCGATGACATGGCCGCCGCTTCTGGATGCCATCATGCTGCCCTTGCTATTGGGTGTCATTGCCTGCCGTTTCGTGATCCGGATCGCCCGAGTGCTGCTGGTTGGACCACGCGGCGCAGGGGACGTTGCCGCTGCACCGGGCCTGGTTCCGACCGACCGTGCCTCCGGCGTCTTCTGGTACAAACGCATTTTTTGGTTCGCCTGCATCCTGTTTGCCGGCTGGGCCATGGCTGGCGTGATGGAAGCGCTTCATATTGCGCCGGGGGTCAGGGGCGTGGTCGTCTATGCTCTCGGCCTCGGCCTGCTGCTGATTGCCATCGAGACCGTCTGGAACCGTCCGGCGGCGATAGCCCGCCCCCACGGCCGCGGTGCCATGGAGTGGGCGCTGACGTTTTATCTCTGCCTGTTGTGGGTGCTCTGGGTGGCGGGTGTCATCATCATCCTGTGGCTGGGCATCTACGCGCTCATTCTGCCGGGCCTGCTGAAGGCGACAACCGCCATGGCGAAGAATGCCTTCGCAGGCAATCCCGACATTCCCGGAAGCGGCAATCCGGTCATCGAGGTGCTGGTGGAACGCGGCGCAAGGGCGCTCATCATCACGCTCGCCGTTCTCTGGCTTGGCTTCATCGTCAGCAAGCGGTCGTCGATGTTCACCGGCGAGGCGATGACCGATCGTCTCATCCAAGGCGTTCTGGCGGGAGCGATCATCCTGCTTGTTGCCGACATCCTCTGGCAGATCGTCAAGGCGGTCATTAATCGTTCACTGGAGCGGGCGCGGGTTTCCGTCGCCGAGGACTCCGCCCATGCGGCACGAAACGGACGACTGTTGACGCTGCTGCCGCTCCTGCGGACCACGCTGGCAGTCGTCATCGCGTTGATCGCGGTGTTGATGGTTCTCTCCGGCCTTGGGGTTCAGATCGGTCCGTTGATCGCCGGTGCCGGCATTTTCGGCGTGGCGATCGGTTTCGGTTCGCAAACCCTCGTCAAGGATGTCATCAGCGGTGTCTTCTACATGATGGATGATGCCTTCCGCGTCGGGGAATATATCCAGAGCGGCAGCTACAAGGGCACCGTGGAATCCTTCAGCATCCGCTCGGTCCGGCTGCGGCACCATCGCGGCCCGGTCTTCACCGTACCGTTCGGCACGCTCGGCGCCGTCCAGAACATGAGCCGTGACTGGGTGATCGACAAGTTCACGATCTCGGTCGGCTACGACACAGACATCAACAAGGTCCGCAAGATGGTCAAGGGCGTGGGTGCTGCGCTGCTTGAGGACGAGGAATATGGGTCGTTCATCATCGAGACGCTGAAGATGAAGGGCGTCGAACAGTTCGGTGACTACGGCATCAATCTGAGCTTCGCGATGATGACCAAACCGGGTTACCAGACAACGATCCGCCGGAAGGCCTATATGATGATCCGGGAAGCATTTACCAAGAATGGCATCGTCTTCGCTTCGCCGACCGTGCAGGTCGCAAGCAACGATCCGTCATCAGCGGCCGCTGCAGCGGCAACCGTGAAGGCGGCGATGGATCAGAAGAAACTGGCCGAGGGAGGCGAGGGGGCTGAAGGATAGCGTGACGCCCGTCGACAGCCCACCCGGATTTCGAGACCAAAGCGCGTCGCGATCTTTCAGATTCGCTTACGGCGCTTTAGGTCTTTGATTTTACGCACGTCGCTATCACAAAACCGCTTCACGCTTTTGTGCGATATGCTTTAGCGCTGGCGGGCCTTGCGGGCCGCATAGCGACGGTCGCGCTCGGCCTTGCGTTCGGCTTCGTCGGCGACAACGCGGGCGATGCGATCACGCTCGGCCTGTTCGCGTGCGGTTGCTTCGGCTTTGGATTCCGCTTCCGCTGCTGCCGTCAGGGCTGCGGCTTCGGCGAGCTGGCGCTCGTTTTCCTGCTGTTTCAGGAGGTCGCGTTCGGCACGGCGGGCTTCGCGCGCTGCGGCATTGGCCTGCCGTTCGGCAAGCTTTGCTGCGAGCTCCGGATCGTCAGCCTTCGGCGCCGATGCGAACTTCTTCAGAAGCTGCTGCTTGGCTTCGGCCGCTGCCTTGCGCCGGTCTGCGAAGCCGTTATCGGATGCGTGTCTCAATCTTCGTGGTCCTTGTTTGCGGATTTGTCACATGCCGTGCATGGCCGGCAGGGAATTTGTCGCCGGGCAAGCCGACGTAAATGTCGTTTCGCACTTTGCGCGTCTTCAAGATAGGGTGGAAGCGTCAAAAAAACAGATAGAACGCCGTCTTTGACGTCCGATTTCATTACAACGGAAGAATAACAGCGGCATGGCGACCAGGGAAGCCGCTCCACGCAATCAGCGTTTTGCGGATTTCCGCAGTGCCGGCGCCTTGGCGGGCGTCGCAGCTTCCTTTTCCAGCCGCAATTCGCGTAGCCGCTGGGTCTTTGCATCACGCTCGGCTGCGACGGCGTCGATCTCTGAAATCGTGCGGTTGCGAGCCATGAACTGGGTCTGCGTTCTGCTGAAAGCAGATTCCGCCTGATCGCGGGCTTTTGTCGAGTTCTCTGTCAAAATGATATTCCGGTGCTATCGCACCGGTGTTCCACTCAGATCATTCTGACGAAGACGGTGCGTACATTGGCCGTTCGGCCATTAAAAAAGGCCAGGCGATTTGCCTGACCTTCCATTGGATTTCACCTCGTCAACGATGCCAGTACATCCGTGGTCATCGGAGAGGCTACATCCGATTTAAGCAGCCTGGAGCTGGCAGGCGGACATTTTGCCCGACTTGCTGTCGCGTTCCATCTCGTAGCCGATCTTCTGGCCTTCGACGATTTCGCGCATGCCGGCACGCTCGACAGCGGAGATGTGAACGAAAACGTCCGCGCCGCCGTTGTCAGGCTGAATGAAGCCGAAGCCCTTGGTGGAATTGAACCATTTAACTGTGCCAGTGGTCATAACGAACCCTTTCAATAGCAACATGTATCCACCACTGTGCGACGCACAGCGGTCAGTAATCTCGATTTTTGAAGGGGGAAGTTCGTCAGAGACGCGTCAAGCGCGGGCAGAAACAAATATCGGTCAAACAACTATCGATGAATGTTCATATAAGCCGTCCTTTCCGGTTTGTCAACTTTTAGTTTTTCTTCTAATCGTGTCTATTATCATTGGTTGCATTCCCTTTTTCTTCCCGTGGCTTCGATAAGCGGCCAGCGTCGATTTTGCGTGAGAATCCAGGGCGGATAGAACGTTCGTTCCCTGAACAGTTTCTTTCGTTTGTTCATTAAACAGAGACAATCCGTCCAACCCCTCACGTCTATCGCCGCCACCGAAATAGGCACATCTATATCGGCGAAACGAAGCCCGGCTCGGGCAGAAAGGGATCAGATCATGCTCACTCAGATCAAGGGACTGCATCACGTCACCTCGATGGCGGCAGACGCCCGTACCAACAACCAGTTCTTCACCGATGTGCTCGGCCTGCGCCGCGTCAAGAAAACCGTCAATTTCGATTCACCGGATGTTTATCATCTCTACTATGGCGACGAGACGGGCGCCCCCGGCACAGTCATGACCTATTTTCCGTTCCCGGACATGGGACGGGGTCGTCCGGGCACCGGCGAAGTCGGCACGACCGTGTTCTCTGTTCCCGAAGGCTCGCTCGCCTTCTGGAGCGACCGGCTTTCCACGCGCGGTGTTTCGGGGATCAAGGCTGAAGAAACCTTCGGCGAGAAGCGACTGAACTTTGCCGGTCCCGATGGTGACGGCTTTGCACTGGTCGAGGTCCGGGACGACAACCGTCCGGTCTGGACGGCCAACGGCGTTTCCGAGGATCACGCGATCCGTGGCTTCCATTCGGTTGCCATGCGTCTTCGTGACGAAGGGGCAACGGCCGAACTGCTGAAGTTCATGGGCTACGAGACGCTCGATGCCAAGGACGGCGTCACGCGGCTGATCGTGCCCGGCGGCAATGGTGCCGGTCTGATCGACCTTGAAACCATGCCGAACATCCAGCGCGGCCTGCAGGGCGCGGGCTCCGTGCACCACGTCGCCTTCTCGGTCGAAAACCGGGAAAAGCAGCTGGAAGTGCGCCAGGCCCTGATGGGCACGGGCTACCATGTCACGCCGGTGATCGACCGCGACTATTTCTGGGCGATCTATTTCCGCACGCCGGGCGGCGTTCTGTTCGAGATCGCTACCAACGAACCGGGCTTCGACCGCGACGAGGATACCGCCCATCTCGGCGAAGCACTGAAACTGCCGCAGCAGCACAAGCATTTGCGGCCGATCCTCGAACAGCACTTGCAGAAGCTGGAAGGCTAAGGGAGAGATATAATGACCGACTATGGCTATGTGCACCGGTTGAAGGCCGGTGCACCCGGAAATCCGATCTTCTTCGTTCTGCACGGGACCGGCGGCGACGAGCGGCAGTTCTTTGATTTCGGCGGCGACCTCCTGCCGAACGCGACGATCGTCTCGCCGCGCGGCGACGTTTCCGAACACGGTGCGGCGCGCTTCTTCCGCCGTACCGGCGAAGGCGTCTACGACATGGCCGACCTTGCCCGGGCGACCGACAAGATGGCTGAGTTCGTGACCCGGCTGGCTTCCGAGCACAAGGCATCCGAAATCATCGGCCTCGGCTTTTCCAACGGTGCCAACATTCTTGCCAACCTGCTGATCGAGAAGAACCTGTTCGACAAGGCGATCCTTTTGCATCCGCTCATTCCCTTCAAGCCGAAGGACAATGCGGCGCTGGCGGGCAAGAAGATCCTGATCACCGCCGGCCAGCGCGACCCCATCTGCCCGGCGCCGCTGACACAGGCCCTTGCCGATTATTTTGCGGCACAGAAGGCGAGCGTGGAAACTGAATGGCACACGGGTGGGCATGATATCCGCCCGAATGAGGTCGAGGCTATCCAGCGGTTTTTAGGGTGAGGAGTTTCTACTCTCTTCTCCCCAGCGGGGAGAAGGTGGCCCGAAGGGCCGGATGAGGGGGGCCGAAGGCCACCTTTGTCTGGCTCCGGCTTCGCCGAAGCCCCCCTCATCGCCTCGCTTCACTCGGCACTTCTCCCCGCTGGGGAGAAGAGGGAGATCGCGGTCTCCCGCAATCTAAACTATCACCCACCCCGTCGCTTCGCGCCGCCCCTCCCCCTCAAGGGGAGGGTATTTTCAATACCCTCGCGCAGCCCCCGATGTCGCGCGGCTGTCCATCGCGCCGTTGTAGCGGGCGCCGCCGCCTTCTTCGATTTCCGCCAGATTTTCCCCGCCGACAAGGATGCCGGCGGCCTGGCCCCAGATTGTCCAGCTGGCGTCGATCCCGACGTCATGGCCCATTTCCGTCAGCAGCTTCAGCGTATCAGAGGACAATGCGAAGGGCTCCATGTAGACCTTGTCGGGCAGCCATTGATGATGGATGCGCGGCGCGTCGATGGCTTCCTGGATGCTCATGCCGTGATCGATGACGTTGATGATCGCTTCCAGTGTGATCGTGATGATGCGCGCGCCGCCGGGGCTGCCGATGACCATGAACGGCTTGCCGTCCTTCGAGATGATCGTTGGGCTCATCGAGGAGAGAGGCGTCTTCTTCGGCTCGATCGCGTTGGCCTCGCCCTGGACGAGGCCATAGAGATTGGGCGAACCGGGCTTCGAGGTGAAGTCGTCCATCTCATTGTTGAGCAGGATGCCCGTTCCAGGCGCAACGACGCCGGCGCCGAACGAGCCGTTCAGCGTATAGGTGACGGCAACCGCGTTGCCGTCATTGTCGATGATGGAATAATGCGTCGTCTCGGTGCTTTCGCCCATGCCCTTCGGCATCAGCGCCTTTGAAATGCCTGCCTTGAAGGGATTGATCTTTGTGCGGATTTCCTTGGCATAGGCCTTGTCCGTGAGTTTATCGACGGGGTTCTTGACGAAATCCGGATCGCCGAGCGCCGAGTTGCGGTCGACATAGGCATGGCGCATGGCCTCGACCATGGCATGCACGGTTTCCGCCGATCCATAGCCCAGATAGGACAGTGGATAGCCTTCCAGCACGTTGAGGATTTCGCAGATGATGACGCCGCCCGAACTCGGCGGCGGCGAGGACGCGATCTCGTAGCCGCGATAATTGCAGGTCACGGGTTTGAGTTCGCGCACCGTATATTGCTCGAAATCAGCCTTGGCGAGAATGCCGCCGGTGGCAGCGCTCGCCTTGACGATATCGTCGGCGATGGCACCCTTGTAGAAGGCGTCCGGGCCTTTTTCCGAAATGCTCGTCAGGCTTGCCGCCAGTTCCGGCTGCACCAGTTTTTCGCCGATCGAAAAGGTCTTGCCGTCCGGCTTCAGGAAGATCGCGGCGGCGGCCTTGTCCTTTGCCAGCTTCTTGGCGCCATTCTGCAGCGAGGCGACATCGCCCTGATCGAGCACGAAACCGTCCTTGGCAAAGCGGATGGCGGGCGCCAGCAGTTCTTCGCGCGACAGCGTGCCGTATTTTTCACGCGCCGTCTCGAAACCCATGACGGAGCCGGGAACGCCGACCGCCAGATAGCCGGCGGTGCTTGCACCCTTGACGATCTCGCCCTTGTCATCGAGGTACATGGTCTTGGTCGAGGCGATTGGTGCGCGCTCGCGGAAATCCAGGAAGGTGGTCTTGCCGTCCTTCAACCGGATGGTCATGAACCCTCCGCCGCCGATATTGCCGGCGGTTGGATAGACGACGGACAGCGCATAACCGACGGCGACAGCCGCATCGACGGCATTGCCGCCTTTCTTCAACACCTCGACGCCGACATCGGAGGCAAGATGCTGGGCGGTGACGACCATGCCGTGCTCTGCCTTGACCGGCTCGGGCGAGGCAGCGAGGGCTGGTGGCAGCGGCAGGAAGCTGAGGGGAATGATAAGCGCGGCAATCGCGCCGGTACGGGGTAGAGGCAGCATGGTGTTCTCCCGGTTCCGGTTTTTCGGATGCGGTATCTTTGCCGAATTTGGCCGATGACGCCATCCTTTGGAGAATGAAAATGGGCGGCGGATTTACTCTTCTTCTCCAGCGCTGAAGAGCGTCGGCAAAACCGGAATGACGCATAGTTTGCCGTTGGCTCACTCATCTGGCCCTTCGCGCCACCTTCTAACAGGCTGGGAGAAGGGGGATTGAAGCGATCTCAACGTTATTCAACCGCGCCAGAAAAGCCCGATGTGATTTTGCTTGATGCTTACCTGGTCGGGTTATTAAATGGCATGAGCTTGTGCGGACGGGGAGATTTATGCGAAGCGGTGCGGCTATCTTCGGTGTTTGCGTATCGAGGGCCACGGTCGTAGCGTTCCACGCAGCGTTCGGAAAGGCGGGGAAGTGAGTGGTTTTGAGTCAATGGACGATGATGACAGCTGGGACGACGACTTCGCTGAGGGTTTGATCGGACAGACGCTGCTTCTCGGACTCCTGTACTTCGAATATGACGGTACTCTGCGCGAGCGCAGGCAGGTATTTGGCGTCGTCGAGTCCGTTCACCGTGTTGCAGGCATCGCGATCCGTGAGGAAAAATCCGGCGAAATCTTCGTCGCCGCGCCGGTCCTCGATGCAATTGAACACGGCACACCGGGCGTATATCAGCTTAGCGACGATGACGACGAAATAGTGGACCCAGATTTTACTGCCAGGATAAGTATTACGGCCCCGTTGCGATCTTGATCGCTCGGTAACGCGCTGCTTGTATCTACGTGAATGGTAACTGTCTTCCGCCTCGGCATCTGCGAAACAATGGATCAGTCTCGGTTGGGTGTACAACAGGAAAGATAGGCTGTTTCGAACGGAGAAAGCCGCGCCCGGACAGAGGAAGTACCGAGTTGCCCCGTGTCGACGGACTGTTCCTCAGCAGTCAGATTGACGATCCAGAGCGCTGGGCCGGTCAGTGCTTCCACCGTGAACGCCAGCACCTTGCCCGGCTCGGACGAGGCGACGGCCTGCCATGTCTGTCCGGCCAGTTCCGCGAGTCCCTTAACGACATCATGCAGAGGCCGTTTGCCGCCTTCCGCGACCGGCTCATCCTTTCCGGCATAGAGCCCGAACGAACCAGTCAGTGCCGACAATGTCAGCGTTTCAAGCCCGGCATCCAGCACCGACGCAACATAACCGGCGGCGAAGGCGGCGGCGAACTGGCCGTTATGGCGGGGGTCGCAGCTGGCCATCGGAATGCGGCCGCCGTCCGGATTGTCCATCGTGCGGCTGCCATAGGGGTTCTGGCGCATGGGAATGGTGGAAGGGCCGAGGCGGTAGGGTTTTTTACCGTAGATGGCGCGGACGGATCTCGTGATGAAGGGCAGTGCTTCGAGCGTCTGCATGACGCTGATATCGTCGGCGGCGTGGACGATCGGGTTGGTGCAGTGGCTGATGAAATCGAGGTTATCGGCGGGCACACGCTTGCGGTTGAGCTCGGTGAAATAGGACAGCATGCCGCCGCCCAGCCGAATACCGGGAAAGGCTTTCGCGGCCGCTGCATAGACATCGTCCAGCGGCGGGCAGTCTGGCCATTGGCTACCGGGCGGCGTCGACTGGCGATCGACGGAGGGGCAGGCCATGATGGCGTCGGGCGCGAAATTCGCGGCGCGCATCCAGGCCGCGATCTCCTGCATTTCCTCATCCAGCGGGCGTTGGCAAGGGACCGCGATTTCGAGCGTCGTGGTGCCCTTGTGACCGGCGGTAATATCAGCGAAGCCCTTGAGGGCTGCGGCGCCATGACCGGCGGCGGGGTCGAAATGGAAGAGTAGGCCCTGAATCTTCGGGGCGTCCGGCTGCCGGAGGGTAGCGAGGCTGGCCCCGGCTTCTTCCGGGGTAATCACCAGGCCGATGGCGGGCATAGTGCCGGACGCTTCACCGGGGGTGAGGCGGATTAAGCCGACGTTCCCGGCGAACGCGGGGGGACTGCCCGAGGCGACGCGGCTGTCGGTGACGGTCAGGGTGATCTGCTGGGTGACCGGATCATTGGCGGGGATTTGGTAGGGCCAGGGCAGGGCGAGCGGGCGGACATAGGTCTTGTAGGAGGCATCCGACCAGTTGCGCTGGTCTTCCATCTCGAACGTATTGCCTTCCATGCGGCATTCGACGCTGATGCCGGGAAGGGCGGTGTGGGTGATGGCGCGCATGTCCTTGAAGGGCTGCCAGGGCTCGATCAGATCGGGGAGCTTCGTGTTTTCGACGGTGCCGTCGACATGCTCGACGGTGACCGGCGTGCCAGCGACGCCGACGATCGGATGAAGGATGCAGAAGCCGCAGCGGTTGGTCTCGAAGCCGGTGGCAGAGAGTGCCTCGCCCTTGAAGGTCAGCTTGCCATCGGCGGTGCCTTCGATCGAGGCGGTTATGTCGAGAACCGTGCCGCCCGGGCCTTTGCAGCGGGCGTTGTAGGAGACGGTGAAGCCTATCCCAGTTTCCGTTACCGCAAGAATCGACAAGACCGGATCGTAGGTGCCCCAGTCGCGGTCGCGGACCAGATAGGAGATCGCGCGCAGAACCTCGACGCCGTCATAGGTGATGGCGCGCAGGTTGCCACCGACCAGCTGCGCCGTCAGCTTTCCGGCTTTGAGGAGCTGTGGGGCGGCTTCGGCTTGCGCGGTGCCGTAGAGCCTGAAGGCAAGATCGGCATCCGTCATTTCAGCAAAGTCCCGATCTCGACGGTGGCCTTGGAGGCGGCGCTTTGATAGGCGGCTTCGACCAACGCGAAGGTCTTCAGATTGTCGGCGCCTGAGGTGGAGGTTTCCTTGGCCGCAATCAGATTGTCGGTCCAGTGCTGCTGGATGGCGTAGACGCTTTCCTGGATATTGTGCCAAGGGCGTGAAGCCCAGGGGAGAAGCGCCGGGGCGACGTCCGTGTTGACAGTGCCGCCGGCATTGGTGACCTGCAATTCGTAGCCCTGCGACAGGCGGATCGAGCCTTCCGTGCCGTCGATTTCGATCAGCGTTTCCGGAAAAGGCTCGACGGACTGTTTCGTGGCATAGCTGACATCGACGATGGAGGTCGCGCCGCTCTCATGGTCGAGCAGGATGGTAGCGACGTCCTCACCGTTGATCTTCGGGTTGACGCGCTTGGTGCGGGCCGACAGGCTCGTCACGTCACCCAAAATATAGCGGGCGATATCGAGCGTATGGATGCCGAGGTCCTCGATGATGAAACGCTTGCCTTCGGCGAGGTAAGGCTGACCGGAGAACACGTCGTAGCCGGAGCGGAAGGAGAAGCGGCCCCAGAAGGGCGTGCCGATGGCGCCCGAGTCGAGGGCCTTGCGCACGGCCTGGATGGGTGTCTGCCAGCGGAAATTCTCGTGGATCATCAGGGGAATGCGTGCGGCATCGCAGGCTGCGACCATGGCCTTGGCATCGGCAAGTGTTGGCGCAAATGGCTTCTGGCAGATGGCCGGAACCTTGTGGGCGGCGGCCAGTTCGACCAGCGCGCGGTGGCTGTTCACGGTGGTGGCGATATCGACGAAATCGAAGCCGCCATCGGCGAACATCTGTGCCGCATCTCTGTAGCGGCGCTCGATGCCGAACCGGTCGCCGACGATCTTCAGGCGTGCCGGGTCACGGTCGCAGATCGCGACGATCGTGGCGCCTTTGACGTCGTTCCAGCCGTGCATCTGGTTGACGGCGAAGAAGCCGCAGCCGATGAGGGCGCCCTTGAGGTCGGTCATTTCAATCTACTCCCGGGGACTACCCCTCACCAACTTCGGCCAAGGGCTCGCCTTGCTCGCCCGGCCTTCGTATCCTCTCCCGCAAGGGGAGAGGTAAACCCGTAGTATCCACCTTGCCTCAAGCGAGCGTGGTCTTCGTGGCACCCCCTACCTCTCCCCTTGTGGGAGAGGATAGCAAGTCCGTGAGAGGCGCAAGCCGATCACTGGACGCGCTTGGTGAGGGGTGAAACTTGCGATCAGCCCTTCTTCGCCAACTGCATCAACGTCACCTGCTGCTGCAAGCGTCTTTGTGCCTGATCCACCACCACGGCGACGATGATGACGATACCTTTGATGACCATCTGCCAGAAGGAGGAGACGCCCATCATCACCAGACCGTCGGAGAGGATGCCGATGACGAAGGCGCCGATGATGGTGCCGCCGATCGTGCCGCGCCCGCCGGACATCGAGGTGCCGCCAAGCACGGCTGCGGCAATCGCGTTCAGCTCGAAGGAATTGCCGGTGGCTGGATGCGAGGCCATCAGTTCCGAGGAGATGACGATGCCGACGATGGCGGCGCAGAAACCGGAGAACATATAGACGAACATCTTGACCCGATCGACGCGGATGCCGGACATGCGGGCGGCGCGCTCATTGCCGCCGACGGCGAAAATCTGGCGGCCGATCGGCACGTATTTGGCGACATAGGCGGCGGCGAGCGCCACGACGATCAGGATCCAGATCGATACCGGCAGGCCAATGATGCGGCCGGAGCCGAGGAAGCCGAAACCGGTCGTCGCCAGTTCGGGCTTGCCGACCAGGTTCGGAAAGGTCTGGCCGTCGGAGGAGAGCAGCGCGAAACCGCGGGCGACGTAGAGCGTGCCGAGTGTGGCGATGAAGGGGGCGACATTGAGCCTGGTGATCAGCAGGCCATTGACCGCGCCGATGCCAACGCCGACGGCGAGCGTGATCAGGCAGACCTCGACGACGTTGAAATACATCGTATAGCCGATCTGCAGGTCGATGCCGTTGAGGATCAAGCCGCCGGCGACCATGCCGCAAAGGCCGACGATCGAACCGACCGAGAGATCGATGCCGCCGGTGATGATGACGAAGGTCATGCCCATGGCAAGGAACGCGTTGAGCGCAACGTGCTTCGACATCAGGATGATGTTGGCCGCCGACAGGAAGTTCGGCGCGAAGACCGAGAAGAAGGCGATGACGGCGAAGAGCGCAATGAAGGTTCTGAGCTTCATCAATGTCAGGAGAATGGAGCCGTTATCGGCTGCCGGTGCTTTTTCGGTCGCGGTTGCGGTGGTCATCACGCAAGTTCCCCAATGATTTTGTGTTCGGCCGACTTGTGTCCCTCGGAGGCAGCCTTGACGATCATCTCTTCGGTCGCCTCGGCCCGATCAAGGATCGTCGTTACCTTGCCGTTGCTCATGACGGCGATCCGGTCCGAGAGCGCCATGACCTCCTCGAGGTCGGAGGTCGAGAACAGGATGGCGAGGCCTTCGCCGGCGAGGCGGCGCATGGTGCGGAAAACGTCCGCCTTGGCGCCGACATCGATGCCACGGCTCGGCTCGTCCATGAGAAGAACCTTCGGATTGGTCATCAGGGCCTTGCCGATGACGACCTTCTGCTGGTTGCCGCCGGACATGGAGGTGACGTCGAAATCCGGGTTTGGCGCCTTGATGGAGAGGTTGCGGATCGATTCCTTGATGGCGGACTGCTCGCGCTCGCCGGCAATGTGAAAACCGAATCTCACGAACTTTTCCAGGCTTGCCAGGGTCAGGTTCGCGGCTATCGACAGGACCTGGACGAGGCCTTCGCGCTGCCGGTCTTCCGGGATGAGGGAGAGGCCCTTGCGGATACGGGTCGAGGTATCCTTCGCGACGATCTCTTCGCCAGTGACGAATATCTTGCCGGTCGAGTGGGCGTGCTGGCCGATGACGCATTCGAAGAACTCGCTGCGGCCAGCGCCCATCAGACCATAAATGCCAAGCACTTCGCCGGCGCGCACGGAAATGGAGAGATGGTCAACAGCAAAGCCGCCGGTCTTGCGCGGCAGGCAGATATTCTCGGCGCGGAAGGCTTCTTGCCCCAACTTGTGATCGACGGACTTGGCGAAGTCCTTGGCATCGGAACCGATCATCGAGCGGACGATCCATTTGGTGTCGATGTCCCTGACCATAGCCTGGCCGGTGATCTGGCCGTCGCGCAGGACGGTGATGTAATCGCCGATGCGCATCAGCTCTTCGAGGCGATGGGAAATATAGACGATCGCCACGCCATGTGCCTTCAGCTCACCGATCACCTTGAAGAGGATGTTGACTTCGGCGGCGGACAACGCCGATGTCGGCTCGTCGAGAATGAGGATGCGGGTATCGAGCGAGATCGCCTTGGCGATTTCAACGAGCTGCTGCTGACCGATCGGCAAGTCCTCGACCATCGTTTCTGCGCTGATGCCGGCATCGAGCTTGTCGAGGAAGTGATTGGCCTTTTCGATCTGTACCTTGTGATCGATGCCGCGAATGCCGCGGGTGATTTCGCGCGTGGCGAAGATGTTTTCGGCGACCGAGAGATTGCCGAAGAGGTTCAATTCCTGGAACACCATGCCGATGCCGTGCTTCTGGGCGTCGGCGGGGGAGTTGAACTCGACTTCCTTGCCGTCGAGCAGGATGCGGCCGAGCGACGGTTTCTCGACGCCGGCGATCATACGCATCAGCGTCGACTTGCCGGCGCCGTTTTCGCCGACGAGAACGTTGACCGCGCCGCGCTTCAGCTCGAGGCTCGCATGCTTGACCGCGACGATGCCGGAATAGACTTTCGTGACATCGTCGAGTTTGAGGATGGTATCGTGGGTGTCCGCCGCCATGTCAGCCGCCGATCGTGATGGTGGCGGGCGTCAGCAGTGCCGGCTGGCCGGTGGAGGGCAGCGGATAGGCGCCGAGCGCTTGCACCTTCTTGCCCTCAAGCTCATCGCGCGGCAGCTTTTCAAGCGTCAGGCCATTCACGTGGATATTGAACGCCTTGCCGAATTCGGCCCACTGGATCTGGTTCTTGAATTCGTTGAAATTGACGAAATCGAGGCTGTCGCGGATCGCGGTGCCCTTGATGACCGGGCCGATCTGGATGCGCACATCCGCCTTGCCGTCACCATCGACATCGGTGTCGAGATAGGCGGCGCGCGATTTCGTTTCAGCCTTGACGATCGTGCCGGAGACCTTGGCAGCGAAGGTCCACGGAGCCGTGCCGTCCTTTTCCTTGTGGCCGTATTTTACGGCGGCGGCATCGAGATCGGATGCGGCGAGGCTCGAAACCTCCTGGAAGGGGCCGGCGCGCTTTTCGAGGAACGGGATGACTTTCTGATCCCAGATCTCGGCGACCTGGCGATCGGGGTTGAACCCGCCGCTCGCCGCTTCCGCAGCCTCTTCGGCGGTCGGTGTCTTGATGATCTTGCAGCCCGGTAAGGCAAGCGCGACGGCAAGCGTGAAAAAGGCTGCGGCCCGGAAGTTCGGCATGGAAATCTGCTCCGTCACTTGGAAATAAACGCAGGGCGGAGAATGTCCGCCCTGCGCGCATCCTTTGACAGGATCAGTTGATCAGCGCGAAAGTTTCGAGCTTGGTGGAATTCTCGCCGTTGATCAGCACGCAATCCATCAGCTGCTTTTCCTCGGCCGGGCCCTTGCCGGTCTTGATGAACGTGTCAGCCTGCTCGACGGCCATCTGGGCCTGGGCGTAAGCCGGCTGCAGCACGGTCGCCTTGATGCCGCCCGAGGCGATCGAATCGCGCACATCGTTGGAACCGTCGAAACCGACGACGATCACGTCCTTGCGGCCGGCTGCCTGGAGAGCGGCGATCGCACCCATGGCCATCGTGTCGTTGCCGGAGATGACGCCCTTGATGTCCGGGTTCGCCTGCAGGATGGTCTCCATCTTGGAATAGCCTTCCGTCTGGCTCCAGTTGGCCGACTGCTGGGCGACCATCTTCAGGTCCGGATATTCGTCGATGATGTCGTGGTAACCCTTCGAGCGGATACCGGCATTGAGATCGGCTTCGCGGCCGAGAAGCTCGACATAGTTGCCGGCTTCGCCCATCAGCTTGACGAACTCTTCGGCGCCGAGCTGGGCGCCCTGGTAGTTGTTGGAGACGATCTGCGAGACGGCAACGCCAGTGGCGTTGATTTCGCGGTCGATCAGGAAGGACGGAACGCCGGCGTCCTTGGCCTTCTGGACGGCGGCGATCGAAGCTTCGGAGCCGGCATTGTCGAGGATGATCGCCTTGGCGCCACGGCCGATGGCGGTGTCGATCAGCTGCGACTGCTTGTTGGCGTCATCATCATGGACGAGAACGAGGGTTTCGTAGCCGAGTTCCTTGGCTTTGGCTTCGGCACCGACGGCTTCTGCCTTGAAGAACGGGTTGTCGTGCGAGGGCGTGATGATGGCGATGAGATCGGCGGCGAATGCCGGCATGGCGACGCCCAGCGAAAGGGCGCCGGCGAAGGCGGCAAGGGTCAGTCTGCGTGTCAGTTTCATGTGGTTCCTCCCAGGTGAATTGATCGGCTCCGTTCCCGGCGAAGCCGATGGTTGACAGGGCTTTAAAGCCCCATGCCGGTCAGGTGATGCGCCGGATACTTTCGGCGATCTCCTCGGGTTCGAAAACTTTCTTCCAGTCGTCGCGCATCAGCGCGGGAATACCGAATTCGATGGCCTTGTTGCAGGCATCGGAGAACACGCCCTGGACTTCGCCGAAAATCACGGCGCCGAGCACGTTCAGGTGACCGAGCAGGAAGTCGCGGGCAGCCTCTTCCGGCACACCACGCTTCACGCACTCGTCCATGGCCTGCTTCATGACGACCAGCAGCGAGGCGGCAACGGTTTCCGACAGGCCGGGCTCCAGCATTGCCATCTGCTCGACGGTGACGCGGTGCGAACGCATGACCGGCGCCCAGATAACCTTGGCGATTTCCTCGCCGAGGCCATAGGCCTCTTCCGGTCCCTGCATCAGGGCAGAGACGATATGCTGCTTGGCGAACAGGCCACCGAAATGATCCTTCTTCGCCTGCATATCCGTCTCGTCGTTGAAGATCGGCGGATGGCAGGGATGCGTGACGAAATAGGTGAGATCGGCGCGAACCGGCAGATGGCCCGCAAAAGGAGCCGCTGCGTCGAGCGCCACGATCATGGTGCCGGCTGCGAGCTTGTCGACGATGCCGGTCGCGACCTTGCCGATCGCCGTATCCGGCACGGCGAGGATGACGACATCAACACCGGACAGCGCTGCATCGACATCGACGCAGGACAGGCCGAGATCGTTCTGAAGCCGCGCCTTGCCGGCGTCGCTCACTTCCACATGGCGCACGTCGAAGCGTGAGCCCTTGAGGTTCTTGGCAAGCCGGTAGCCCATTTTGCCACCAGCGCCGAAGAGTGCGATCGAAGTCATGTTTCCTCACTGCGTGTTTGTTTTGTCACGATCTACAGGCAACTGGTATGATGAGTCAATCAGTATATCATCTGCTGATGTGATTTTTTGAACCGTGGCGGTCGGGGGAAGGGCGCCCAAGCGCCATCATTCCTGTGACAGGCACAGGAATGATGGAAAACTGATGCGAGCAGCCGATCGGGGGTTAGCCCTGCAAGCCATCCCTGATCTGTGAGAAATATCCGTCCGACCCGACCTGTCCCCCCTTCAGAGCGATCTGCAGGCCGTTCGTCGGGGCGTGGGTTCCGTGGGCGGTGCAGAGCGGGGACCCAGGTGTCTGGGGGAGGGGCAGGAGAGTGGTCAGCGCCTGGACGTGCAGTTCCCTGAGCGCATGGCTGGAGGTGTCGCCGCCGGCGATGACGGCGCGGGTGAGATGCTGCTCTTCGACAAGGCGACGCAGGATCGTGCCGAGCAGGCGGCCAAGGCGGTGACGGCTGCCGGGAATCCGGTCGATGTCGCCGCCGCGATCGGCCGAGGGACCAAGCGCCGTGTTGAGGATGACGCTTTCGCCGCGCTTGAGCGCTTCGAGGCCGTCGTTGATTGCCCGCTCCAAGGCGGCGTTGCCGTTTTCGCCGAGCAGTTCCAGCGGATCGAGATTGATTCCAGCAAAGCCGTTTTGCGTCGCATGGCGGATCTGCCGCTCGGTCGTGGGCGAGACGCTGCCGGAGACGACAGCGATGCGGTCGGCCTTGCCGGGGAGAGGGAAGGTTGTCCGGCCTTTGGCCAGGCCGGCGGATTTCCAGGCCGTGAGGAGCGCATATTCGACGCCGGAGGAGCCGGCGACGAACCAGCCGCCTTCACGTTTCAGCCGCCACAGTTGACGGCCGGCATGGGATTGGCTTTCCGGGCTGTCAACATCGAACAGCACCAGACCATCGGCAATCTCGCAGAGAGCGTCGATACGCTGATCCGTGTCGGCGGCGGCAAGCATGGAGAGATCGACCAGTTCCGTTTTCAGCGCCGTCTGGTCCTTCATGTGCAAACGTAGGTCGGCTTCCGCCATCGGCGTCACCGGATGGCGGCTCATGACGGGGTGGCGGTCGATGCGGTAGACCTCACCCTGATAGGCCGCAAAGAGATGGCCGAAGGCGGTATAGCGCTTCAGCTGTGGCGCCCCGACGAGAACCGGAACATAAGGCTGATGAAACAGCGCCTTGCCGATTTCGACGGCCTTGCCGATATTGCCGACCTTGGGGCTCGAGTCGAAGGTCGAGCAGACCTTGTAGTGGCAGATGGCGGCATTCAGGCTCTTCAGCCAGCGGAAGGCCGGTGTCAGGTTTTCCTCCATCCAGTCCGGCGTCTCGCTGCGGCTGGTGCCGGCAAGACCGATGGCACGGCAGTGGCCAAAGCGCTTCAGAAGGGCTTCATCCGGCACGTCCATGAACAGCACAGTCTCGACGCCATTGGAGGCAAGCGCTTCCATGACATCGGTGGAGCCCGTCAGGTCGTCGCCGTAATAGGAGACAAGAAGATTATCTTGCACGGTCATGAACGTCACTCGCTTGCACTGCCGAATTTCTTGAGGGAGGCGGCGAGCTCCGGATGGTCCTTCGCATAGGTTTCGAGCGGGATGTCGGCGACGGCTGCTTGCCAGGCCTGTTGTACCGCGCGCACGCCGGCTGCCGGGCCGCCGGGATGACTGACGATGCCGCCGCCACAGAGATAGAGCAGATCAGTGGTGCGGCCAGTGCGGCGATAGGTTTCCGGCGCCTGGCCGCCCCATTGGCCGGAGCCGGCGACGGGAAGGGCGCAGTCGGATTGATCGAACAGCGGCGTGGTGACGGCCTTGAAGCTTTCGACGAAACTGTCGTCCGGCTCCCAGTATTTGACGCCGATGCCGTTGATCTGGAACTGATCGACGCCGAGAAGCCGCCAGAACTGCTGCCAGACCTTGAAATCGAAGCCGATGCCTGGATGGCGGGTGAGCACGTCCCAGCCGTTGCGATGGGCATGCAGAACCAGCCCGGAGCGCTTGCGCAGGAACGCCATGCCGGCCATGCCGATGGAGTTGATGTTGACGACGGCGCAGTTGCCGCCGGCTTCCAGAACGAGGTCGTGGTTGCGCATCATCTCGTCGGGATCGGTCGCCGAGATGCCGAAGGCATACATCACCTTCTTGCCTGTCTTCTGCTCGTGATCGAGGATTTTCGGCATGATGGCGGCAACGCGCTCGCTCAAGGGTGAATAGGCCGGGCTCATCAGTTTTTCGTCGTCCTTGATGAAGTCGACGCCGGACTCGATCAATTCGCCGACAAGCTCCGCTGTCTCATGCGGACGAAGCCCCAGCGCCGGCTTGACGATGGTGCCGATGATCGGTCGGTCGTAGACGCCGGTGAGCCTGCGGCTGCCGGGCAGGCCGAATTGGGGGCCAAGATAGGCGGACTTGTATTCCTGGGGCAGTTTCAGGTCGACGACGCGCAGGCCGGTCATGCCGCGGATGGAAAATATGCCGCCGACGGCGATGGTCATCAGTGCGGACAGGTCCGTGCCGATGGCATCGAGCGGGAAGGCGATATCGACATCGGCGCGGCGTATCTGGCCGTCGCCTGCCGGTGCTTCGGGCCAGCTCGGACGCTCTGCATCGGCGAGCGGGCGTATGGCAAGCACGCGGGCGGCAACGCGCGCCTTCAGCTCCGGCGTCTCGCCGGGAACAGGTACGAACGTGCCGGTCGATTGGTCGCTGGCGATCTTGTCCGCCATGGCCTCGACGCTGCCAGTTGTTTCAATTCTGTAGGTAACGACGATCATGATCGCGCAAAATCCTCCCGGCTTGGCAATTCCCGGCCAGTTCCGGCTGGCGCGTTTTCGCCAACTGGTATAATGAGTATATCAATTAAGCAAGAGGAAGCTTGCATCAGCAACGATGAATGTGGACGGTGCGCGGCGCAAGGCAAGGCATCCATTTCCTTCTTAGGCATAGCGGTGCATAACGGTGGCGAACGGGAACCAGCGAGAAACCATGGGCCAGCAGACCGAACAGATCGTCCGCCGCAAACTGTCCGACGAGGTTTTCGCGCGGCTGAAGGCGATGATCACCTCCGGCGAATTGCAGCCCGGTGACGAGATGCCGTCCGAGCGGGAACTGATGGAACGCTTCGGGGTTGGGCGCCCGGCGATCCGCGAGGCGATGCAGGCTTTGGCCGGCATGGGGCTGGTGGTGATCTCGCATGGCGAGCGGGCCAAGGTGCTGGAACTGACGGCGCAATCGATCTTCCGCCAGATGGACATGACGGCGAAGATCATGCTGGCCAAATCGTCGGATTCGCTGGAGCACCTTAAAAGCGCCCGCATCTTTTTCGAGCGCGGCATGGCGAGGGAAGCAGCGCTGAAGGGCGAAGCCGGCGACATCGCTGACCTGCGCGACATTCTCGAACGGCAGCGCTCATCGCTGGGCGACGCCGAAGCGTTCATCGCCGCCGACATGGAGTTCCATACGCGGATTGCCCGGATTTCCGGCAACCCGATCTATGTCGCCGTCAGCGAGGCGATGCTCGCCTGGCTGAAGGAATACCACACCGAAATGCTGATCTGGACCGGCAAGGAAAAGTTCACGCTCGCCGAGCATGAGGAGATCATCACTTGCCTGGCCGCGAAGGATGCGGACGCCGCCGAGCAGGCCGTGCTGAAGCATCTGGAGCGGTCGCGGGCGCTGTACGCGGCGAAGTGATCAGTGAGCCCGGCCGGTCAGCAAGGGCTTGGGCAAGGCAGCCGTTTCTATGAGTTTGGATAAGGTGTGCCATCCTTGTGGACAAAGCGCCCGTCGGCATTGGAGCTCATCATATCGATATCGGAGCAAGTGGTGAGGTCATCCCATTGGCGCGAACCCATTTCCAGATACACTGCTGTCGCCGGAGACCTGTTGATCATGTGATGGCCGTTGCCAGTGTTTTTTGGAAACGCTGCGCAGTCGCCCGCCCGCAACATCGTCTCGCCGCCATCCTCGACGAGGACGACTTCGCCTTTGAGGATATAGACCAACTCGTCTTCATGGCTGTGCCAGTGTCGTTGGCTAGACCAGCCGCCGGGCGGTAGCGCCATCAGGTTGGCGCCGAAATCCTGAAGCCCTCCGGCATCACCCAAGCGCTTGCGCGTCCGTGTTGCGCAAGGCGCATCATGGGGTGGTGGATAGCCTGAGCCCCTGATGGCGGGTACAGCGGCGATATCAATCCTGGGCATGTCGCTTCTCCCTCGTTCGTTGCTTGCACTTTAACGGAACGCGGCGCGCAAGTCCTGCGCGCCAACGGTTTTGCGAGCAAACACAGGCGCGCTACCGCGGCGGGATCACTTTACCGGGGTTCATGATGCCGTTCGGATCGAGCGCCGTCTTGATCCGGCGCATGACGTCGATTTCAGCGTCGCTGCGGGAATGGTCGAGGAAATCGCGTTTCAGCGTGCCTATGCCATGTTCGGCGGAGATCGAGCCCTTGTATTTGCGGACCAAATCATAGGCGATGGCGTCGATTTCGTGCAGGTCGTGTTCGCTCGGCGTCTCGATCCAGACGGCCACGTGCAGGTTGCTGTCGCCGACATGACCGAAGAACGAGACATGGGCTGCCGGGAAGCGGGCGAGCAGGGCCTTCTCGCAATCCCCGGCGAAATCATCGAGCCGGCCGATCGGCAGGCTGATGTCGAGGTTGATCAGGCCAGGCAGCAACTGATCCATCATGTGCCCCTCGCGCACCGACCAGAAGGCGCGAGCCTCCTTTTCCGACTGGGCGATCAGCGCGTCGGTGACCAGGCCATCTTCGAAGGCCTTGCCGAGAAAGGTTTCGAAACGCTCCTTGTCCTCGTCGCCGCCGTTCGCATCCTGTTCGATGATGACGATGAAGGGGTAGGTCCTGTCAAAAAAGGAAAGGTTCAGCGCATCGGCGTTGAAGCGGAAGTAGGTTTCCCACATGGCTTCGAAGGCTGACAGGCCGGACAGTTCACGCTGGGCGGATTTGAGCAGCGAGACGACATGGGCGTAGCTCTCGATGGAGCAAAGCGCGGTCAGCCGGGCAACGGGCAGGGGACGCAGGCGCAGCACGGCGCGGGTGACGATGCCAAGCGTGCCTTCCGAGCCGATGAACAGCTGGCGCAGGTCGTAGCCGGTATTGTTCTTGACCATCCTGTTCAGGGACGAAAGCACCGTGCCATCGGCAAGCACGGCTTCGATGCCGAGCACATTGTCGCGGGTGACGCCATGCCGGATGACGCGGATGCCGCCGGCATTGGTGGAGAGATTGCCACCGATCTGGCAGCTACCGCGGGCGCCGAGATCGATCGGCAGCAGGAAGCCGGCGGCCTCCGCCGCCAGTTGCGCGACTTCCAGCGGCGTTCCGGCCATGACGGTCATCGTTCCCGCAGCCGTGTCAATCTCCTCGACGCCGGACAAACGTTCGAGCGAAATCGCGATGTCATCGCCCCGCGCATTGGCGCCGCCGGCAAGGCCGGTGAGGCCACCTTGCGGAACGACGGGCTGGAGGTGACGGTCGCAGATTTTGAGGGCAAGCGCGACCTGTTCGGTGCTCGACGGGCGCAGGACGGCAAGCGGCAGGAATCTACCGGTGGTGCTGGCATCGCTGCGGTAGCGTTCGCCGATCTCTTCGCCGGTCAGCACAACATCCGAGCCAAGGGCTTCGATCAGGGCTTCGATCAGGTCATCGATAACGGTCATGTTTTTAGTCTCCACTTCAGTCCTTGCCAGGCGCGTACAGGAAGGAGGGCAGGCCGGCAATCGACCGGCAGCCGAGCTGGGCCATCGCGCCGGAAAGTTCCGCCTTGAGAATCGTTATGAGATGATCGCCGCCCGGAGCGCCCATCGCGGCGCTGGCGAAGACGAAGGGGCGGCCGATCAGCACGAAATCGGCGCCGAGCGCCAGCATGCGGGCGATATCGAGGCCGGAACGAATGCCGCCATCCGCTGCGATCAACACATTGGGGCCGAGCTTGCGACGGATTTCGGGCAGGACGGAGACGGCGGTCGGCGCGGCATCAAGCTGGCGGCCGCCATGATTGGAGACGATCAGGCCGTCGGCGCCCATTGCCAGATAGGCCTGCGCTTCCGAGACAGCGAGCACGCCCTTGATCAACAACTTGCCCTTCCAGGCATCGCGGATGCGGCGGACACGGTCTGCGCCGACATGGCCGGTCATGACGCGTCCGACAAATTCCGCCGACTGCTTGAGGGAGGAGCCTTTCGGATAATAGGGCGACAGGTTCTCGAAATCGGGAATGCCGTGGCGCAGCACATGGCTTGCCCAATGCGGATGGGTGGCAATCTGGAACATCGTCTTCAGATCGAGGATCGGCGGCACCGACATGCCGTTGCGGATATCGCGCTCGCGGCGGGTGGGGGCGGGGATATCGACGGTGAGCACCAGCGTCCGGTAACCGGCGCGGGCGGCTCGGCCGATCATATCGGTTTCCATGGCCGGATCGTTGGGCGGGTAGAACTGGAACCAGCCATTGTCGCCGACAATGGGGCCAATGGTTTCCATCGCGCGGTTGGCAAACGTCGAGAGCACATGGGGAATGTTGTGGGCTTTGGCTGCCTCTGCCAGCGGCACCTCGCAGCCGGGCCAGAGCAGTCCGGCAAGGCCGAGCGGCGCAACGCCGAAGGGCATATCGAAACGTTTGCCGAAGAGAGTAATGCTCATATCCGGCGAGGGGGCTTCCGACAGGTAGCGTGGCATCAGCTCGATCGCATCGAGGCTTTCGACATTGCGCCGGACGCTGCTCTCGCGGCCGAGCCCGCCGATCAGGTAGTCATGCACGAACCCCGGCATGCGCCGCGCCGCCGCCGACTCCATATCGGGGATGCAGGGAAAGCGTCTGTGGAGGTTTGTCATGCTGGTTCTGATGCTCCTCGATTCGGTGGCGAGCTTAGCGGGTTTGGTGGGATGGTCGAAAGTCCCCTGCAGGTGAGGCTCGGACGATCCCAAAAATCAACTGTCCCGTATCCGGAAGATGTGACACAGTCGGACCTTGGAGGGACGATGACATGCTTCCTCAATCAGAAACCGCCTGCTTCACGATCGCCGACATCACCGGCTACACCGGTTTTCTCGCAGGCGTCGAACTCGACCACGCTCAGGACATCATAGCCGACCTGATGGACACGGTGGTGCGGGCCCTGCGACCGCCGTTCCGGCTCGCCAAATTCGAGGGCGATGCTGCGTTTGTCTACGCGGTCACCGACAGGATCGACGGACCACTGCTTCAGGACGCCATCGAGTCCACCTACTTCGCTTTCCGCAGGCGGTTGCGCAACATCAAGCAGTCGACATCCTGCGAGTGCCTTGCCTGCACCAACATGCAGCAGCTGGACTTCAAGTTCGTCAGCCATCACGGCGAGTTCATCCGGCAGAAGATGGCCGGCCGCGAGGAACTGGCCGGTCGCGATGTCATCCTCGTTCATCGCCTTCTCAAGAATACCGTGAACGAGCGGCTGCATGGACACGCCTACGCGCTCTATTCCGATGCCTGTATCCGGGCGATGGACATCGATCCCGTCAAGCAGGGTCTCGTCGGGCACCAGGAGCAGATCGACATCATCGGCGACGTGACGTGCTGGGTGCATGATCTCGAAGAGGCATGGCAGACGGAAAACAACCGCCAGCGCCATGAAGTGACGCGCGACAAGGCGGCGATGGTCATCGAGTTCGAGATAGCGGCGGCGCGCGCGACCATCTGGAACTATTTCACGTCGCCGGTTCTCAGGCCGAGATGGCGGGCGGCGGACGAGGTGCGCGAAGCCGTCGCCCATGGGCGTCGCGGGGTGGGCACCGTCAATCATTGCATGCACGGGAAGGATGCGATGATCGAGGAAGTGCTCGACTGGCGCCCGTTCGACCTGCTGACGCTGACCACGCTGGTGCCGTTGCCCGATGCCCCGAAGATCCTGATGACCTACGTGTTTTCCGAAAGCACCGGCGGCGGGACGCACATCGAAATTCGCATCGCCAAGCCCAAGCCCAAGGATGAAGTCTTTCTCCAGAAAGTCGGGGCAGTGTTCCACGAGCACATCACCAGCGAAGTTGCGACCCTTCGGCAGATGCTTGAGGAACAGGATGGGGTGACGGCGATCGAGGAACCGGCCCTGCCGGAATCGGCGCACCGGTTTTTGAGCTAGCCCATTCACGAACGTTGACTTTGTATCGCGCGGCAACGGTTTTTCATGCTCCCCCCGGGATGCTTTGCACGTGTTGAAATCGGCTGGAAAGCCCCTCACCCTAACCCTCTCCCCGCATGCGGGGAGAGGGTGGCCGACAGGCCGGATGAGGGGCTTTCAGAGGAGCCTCAAGCTGCCTCCCTTACCAACGCCTGCGCCATGCAGTGGATGCCGCCGCCGGTCTTGGAGATTTCGCTCATGTCGATGGCGGCGACTTCGAAGCCGCGGGCGCGCAGTTTTTCGATCAGGGTTTTCGATGAAGTCGGGGCGATGACGCGGTCTTTGCCGAGCGACATGAAGTTGCAGCCGAGTGCCATCGTGTCCTGGAAGGGCACGTCGATGATTTCATGGCCCTTGGACTTGAGCCAATCGACGATGCCCGGTTCGGTGCAGGCGAGGCAGACGGCGGTGAGCTTCGGCGCAATCGGTACCACCATCAGGTCGATATGGACGTAATATTCGTCGATGAAGGCAAGGCGGGTTTCCCAGCCCTCCTTCTTGAACCAGTCTTCGACCTGGCGGGCGCCTTCTTCCTGCGTGCGGGCGCCGCCGCAACCGATCAGCACAACGCCATCCTCGATGACGTTGAAATCCCCGCCTTCGAACGTGCCAGCGGTGACCATGTCGTAGATCGGGATGCCGAGCTTTTCATAAGTGCGGATGGCGGCATAGTTTTCGCCGCGCCGCCACCAGTTGGCCATGGCGGTGATGATGGCGCCATAGGGCGTCATGACACTGGAATCGCGGGAATAGACCTGCATCGGCAGTTCCGGTGTCGGTTCATGCCAGTGGATGCGCACGCCGAAATGCTCGTAGGCCGAAACCAGTTCCTTGTGCTGCGCCTGCGCCACCTGGACATTGCAGGGCGCCTCGCGCAGGTGCTTGCGCGACAGCGAACTGGTCGAGAGGTGCCTGAGATGCGCCGGCGAACCGAGCAGGACGTCGGTCAGCGGATCGGTTTCGTTCTTGAAACCCCAGCGGGTGAGCGGAGCAGTGCCGCCCTTCGGGTTGCGGCGCTGAAGCGAAAAGGGCTCGTGCATGATCATGCCTCCGGGGTTGATTGTTTGGGGATCCACCAGTCGCGGCCACGCGCGGTGGTCACATATTCGGGCCAGCGGAAATTGATCGGCGGTTTGTAGTCGCAAAGCGGTGGGATCCATTTCGAACCGCCGATACCGCCGCCGGTGCGATCGATGAATTCCCGCTTTGCGGTGGCGCGAAGATGGTCGTCCTGCAGCAGCCCGAGCGCCGAGACGGCGAGCGTCTTGGCCGCGCAAAGCACGGTGGGATCGACGGTGGCCGGGATGCCGCCGAGCGCGTTCGAGACCCAGACGGGATAGGTATAGCCGGACGGCGCCTTGAGGGCAGGACGGGCGATGTAGAAGCGGGCAGTGGGGGCGTGCCAGCTCATGTCGGTATAGTCGTCGGAGGTGGAATTGAGCTGCGACGGGGCGAGATCGCGCCGTAGGATCGCCTCGGCATCCTGCGGTGAAATCAGCTTTTCCATCTCCTCGATGAAAGGATACTCCATGGTTTCGACGCCGAGATTGGTCTGGATTTCGCGGGCAACATTCTTTGCGGCCTCATCCCAGCGCGGCGCGCCGACAGCCTGAAGCGCGTCCCAGACGAGATTTGCCATCGCGTGATTGGCAAGGCCCGGCCGGGATTTCGACACCCAGTGGCGCTCGTAACGGCAGCCGGTCATGGCGGCTGCTGCTTGGGCATTGCGGTCGAGGACCGAGGTCACCTGCTCGGCCATGGCGATTGTCGGAACGCGGATCATGTACTGGATTTCGGCGAGACCGGCCGGCAGGTTGTCGGCCGTCGCCTGACCGGCGGTCAGGATCGCCTCGCTGATCGACCAGCCGCCCTGATGTGTCAGCATGGAATCGCGCAGGGCCTTCGATGCCATGTACATGGTCATCAGCGCGTCGTTGGCGCCCGGCGCCCGCACGGCGGAATGCGACTGCGGGATCGGCGCATCATCGCTGCGGCCCCAGGCTTCCGGCTGGTCGCAGACGAAGCGGTAGATCATCGAATAGGCAGCGCCGCAATGCGTGTCCCAGCGCACCGTGTTGCACATCGGCAGCATATAGAACGGATGGAAGGAGAACATGCCGTCCAGGCCGTCATAATAACCCTTGGCAGCATGGATAGGCTTTGAGCCGCGCACCTTCTCGGCCGGTTCGCCAGTGAAGCGCAGCGTGCCCTTGATGCCGTGTCGCTGCATCGCCGCCTTGGTGGCAAGCAGGCCGCCGAGCGAGCCGATGCCAAGCGCCGAATGCGGGTCGGTGTGGCCGCCGGCCTCGAAGCTCAGGCCGTCGCGGGGCTCTCTTCGAGTCGTTGCGGCTTGGCAGTTGCCGGGGACGGCATCGTATTCGGCGTACATGCCGACAACGGGGCCAGGCCCGTTGCTCCATTCGGCGCAGAAGGCCGTCGGCATGCCGGCCGAGCCTTCCTCGACGGAAAAGCCCTGTTTGCGTAGCAGATCGATATACCAGGCGGCGGATTGGTATTCGCGCCAGGCTGTTTCGCCGAAAGAGAACACCCGCGCCGTCCAGTCCGACAGGTCGGCCCGGATGGTGTCGACGAAAGCAACAGCGGAGGTCTGGGCGGCGGATATCGACACGAGGGGGCTTCGCTTCTTCGGAGAGGTTGGCGGCGTGTTGTCGAGGCCAGTTAAACGCCGATCCGATACTCGAAAAAGTGAAATGTTTTCCCGCCTTCGACAAATTAAGTTCGCCAATGCCCAAAATCCGGTCTAGGTTTTCGGTGCGATCAGGAGAGGGCCGATGCAGAGAATACCATCCACCCAGGCTTTGCGCGCGCTGGAGAGTTTCGCCCGCCACGGCACGGTGTGGAAGGCGGCCGACGAACTCAACCTGACGCGCAGCGCCATCAGCCACCAATTGCGATTGCTGGAGCGTGAGCTCGGTTTCCAGATATTCAACCGGGTGGGAACGCGGATCGAGTTGACGGAGCAGGGATTGGGGTATGCCGCCGATATAAGGCAGGCGCTGAACGCCATTGCCGGTTCCGCCTCGCGCCATGCCAGCCGTGGCGTCAGCGGCTCGATCACAGTCAGCTGCCCGCCGGGCTTTGCCTCCAACTGGTTGTGCAACTATATCTCGCACTTTCGCGATGCCTATCCGGATGTGCGGATTTCCATCGTCACACCGCGGCGGCTCGACGATATCAGCAATCCCGACGTCGATGTCTTCATCGCGTTCGGCACGGGAAACTGGCCGTCGATGCAGGTGGAGTTGATCGTCGAGGTGGAGTTCGCGCCGCTCTGCAGCCCGATCCTCCTCAATAAGATCGGTGGACTGAATGATCCCAGCGACATCAAGAAGATGTGCCTGCTGCACCTGACCGATTACGAGGACTGGGAGACCTGGCTGGCGCTGGCCGGCGTCGATCAGAGCTATGCCTCGACCGGCATCATCTTTTCCGACATGAACCTCGTTTTTGCCGCGACGCTGTCGGGTCAAGGCGTTGCCGTCGGCGATCGCTTTACCTGCCGGCACGCCATGAACAGCGGGCAATTGGTGCAGCCGTTCGATATCAGCATCAATTCAAGCCGCTCCTATTATCTGGTGACATCGGATGCCAAGGCCGACAATCAGGCCGTGGTGGCATTCAGCTCGTGGCTGCGCTCGGAGATGCTTAAAAATGACGCAGACGCCTGAGCATCCGCCCATTCGGAGTGCGATGCTTGGCAAATTTTATTTGTCCAAGCGGGGAAAAGATTTCGTTTGTTCTGTTGCTGAAACGCCCCTACGATTTCGGTGTTGAAAAGGAGCGTCGATGCAGAGCGGACACGAGGCGGCCGAAATCACAGCACGCGGAATTGGCAAGGCCTATGGTGATTTCCATGCCTTGCGCGACATTTCGCTGACGATCGGCTCCGGCGAATTCCTGACACTTCTGGGACCATCGGGATCCGGAAAAAGTACCTTCCTGATGATCCTTGCCGGTTTCGAGACGCCGACTTCGGGCAGTCTGATGAAGAACGGCGCCGATATCACGAACGTTCCCGCCGAGAAGCGCGCGTTCGGCATGGTCTTCCAGGGCTACGCGCTGTTTCCGCATATGACCGTCGAGCAGAACATCGCCTTTCCGCTGCAGGTACAGGGGCGCGCTGATGCCGACATCAAGCGCAGTGTCGGAGCGATTATCGATCGTGTCGGTTTGCGCGGGCATGAGAAAAAGCGACCGGCCGGGCTTTCCGGCGGGCAGCAGCAGCGTGTTGCGCTGGCGCGGGCGCTGGTTTTCGAACCCTCGGTCCTCTTGCTCGACGAACCGTTTTCGGCGCTCGACAAGAACCTGCGTTCCTCGATGCAGGAGGAGGTTCGCAGGCTGCATCAGGAGACGGGCACGACCTTCGTTTTCGTGACGCACGATCAGTCCGAGGCGCTGGCGCTTTCGACGCGCATCGGCATCTTCAATCACGGACAATTGCAACAGCTTGGCACGCCGAAGGACGTTTACGAGCGGCCGGCCAACCGTTTTGTGGCGGAATTCCTGGGCGACGTGAATTTCCTCTCGCTGTCGTCGGTCAAGGCGACATCGGATGGGGCCGAGGGGCTTTTCGAAGGGCACCCGATGCAGATTTGTGCGCCGGGGCAGTCCGTCAGCGAGCATTTTGCCATCCGGCCGGAACATATGGTGATGTTCGAGCAGGCGCCGGCCGAGGGCAACATGCTGAAGGCCGAGATCGGCGAGATCACCTATCTCGGTGCCGAAACGCGTTTTGGCCTGAAGACGCCCGGAGGCATCGATCTCGTCCTGCAGATGCCGACCCGCGAAGTGAAAAGCACCTTCCAGCCGGGCCGGCAGGTCTGGGCCGGATGGCCGGCCAATCAGGGTTTCTTTTTGTAAGTGCATAAACGAGCGACGCCGATAAAGGCGCGCCGAAAAAACCAGAGGAGAACGTCATGACCGATACATTCGAAAAGGCCGGGCAGATTGCGATCTCGCGCCGGCGGTTTACCCAGATGGCGGCGCTGCTTCTGTCGGCAAGCCCGCTTGCGCTTGGCGCGACGCGTGGTTGGGCAGCAGAGGGCGAACTCGTCTTCGTCAACTGGGGCGGCGATGCAGGCCCTGCCTATGACAAAGCCTATGGCGCACCCTTCAAGGAAGAGGCGGGCATCACCGTCAAACAGGACGGCTCCGGCCCGACGGAAGGTGCGGTCGCGGCGCAGTTCGAAAGCGGCAAGCCGGCCTGGGATATCGTCGATATCGATCCCTTTTCAGCCCAGGCGCTCGGCAAGAAGGGCATGATGGAGCCGATCGACTATGCGGTCGTCGACAAGGCAAAGATGCGTGAAGGCTTTGGCTGGGAATTTGCCGCCTCGACCTATTTCTTCTCCTATATCATCGCCTATGACGCCTCGAAATTTGGCGATAAGGTGCCGACCGGCATGGCCGACTTTTTCGACGTCGAGAAATTCCCCGGCAAGCGCTCGCTCTACAAGTGGGGTGCGGGCATGTGGGAAGCGGCCTTGCTCGCCGACGGTGTCGAGCCGGCAAAACTCTATCCGCTCGACCTCGAGCGCGCCCACAAGAAGATCGCGGCCTTCAAGGACAATGTCGTTTCCTATTGGGGCGGCGGCGCCGAAAGCCAGTCTGTGCTTCTGAACGGCGAGGCCTCGATGGCGCTGATCTGGTCGACCCGCGCCGGGCTGATCGAGAAGGATTCCGGCGGTTCGATCAAGTTCATTTGGGACCAGGGGCTGATTTCGCCCGGCGCCATGGGCGTCATCAAGGGCAATCCGGGCGGCAAGGACGCGGCGATGAAGTTCATCGCCTCCGCGCAGGACCCGAAGAAGCAGGTGATCATGTTCGAGATGCTCGGACAAGGCCCGGCCAACCCGGCCGCCGATGCGCTGCTGTCGCCGGAACAGGCCAAGCTCAATCCGGTCGATCCGGCCAATATGGCCAAGCAGATTCCGCTGGATATGGCCTGGTACGAGACCAATTACGGTCCGGCGCTGGACGAGTATACGAAGATCATTTCGGCGTAAGTCGTCTCGCTCAATGGAGATGGCAGGGATCCTCGGGTCAAGCCCGAGGATGACCTGTGGTTGGTGTCGGCTCGAAGGCCGAACTGACACCCCGGGCGAACCTTACCCTCCGTCATCCTCGGGCTTGACCCGAGGATCCAAACCACAGACGCCCGGACCAACTGAGGCCCGGGCGGCCTCTACCACCAAACGCGCCAGAAAGGAGAGCCGCCATGAAATCCGATATGCTGAAACCGGCGCTCCTGCTTGGCCCTCTCGTGCTGTTTCTCGGCCTTGCCTATCTCATTCCCTTTCTCGGCGTCATGCAGTGGAGTGTGACCCTGCCGGAACCCGGGCTCGGGCAATATGGCAAGGCGGTCAGCGATCCGCTGATTCAGTCGGTGTTCTTCCGCACCTTCCGCATCTGCCTGATCGTCACCGTCTCAGCGGTGGCTGCCGCCTATGCGATCGCCTATGTCTGGGTGCGCGGCACGCCGGTGCAAAGGCTGGTGACGGAACTCTGTATTCTCATTCCCTTCTGGATTTCCGTGCTCACCCGCGCCTTCGGCTGGGTGGCGCTTCTGTCCAATCGCGGGCTGATCAATACCTGGCTGCAATCGGCGGGGATCATTTCCGAGCCGCTGACGATGGTGCGCAACGAGTTCGGCGTCGTGCTCGGCATGATGCATTTCCTCATTCCCTTCGCCGTCTTTCCGATCGCGTCGGCCATGCGCAGCCTCGACGAGCGCGTGTTTCTCGCGGCCCGCGGAATGGGCGCTTCGCGGCTGCGGATTTTCTGGTCGATCTTCGTGCCGATGACGCTGCCGGGCATTCTGGGTGCCGGGCTGATGGTCTTCGTCTTCGCGCTCGGTTTCTTCATCACACCGGCCATTTTGGGCGGCGGCCGCAGCGTCATGATCGCGGAGCTCATCTATCTGCGTATCTTCCAGAGCCCGGACTGGGGCCTGGGCGCTGCCGTCAGTGTCATCCTCATGCTCTTCGTTGCGCTGCTTCTCATGCTGATGCTGCGCTTCGTGCGGCCGAACAAGATGCTGGGTTGAGCCGATGTCGATGAAGCCCACGCCGATTGCCGTCATCCTCGCCTTCGCGGTGGCGCTGTTCCTGTTGCTGCCGCTGATCGCCGTCGTGCCGGTGTCGTTCACGCCGGCGCGCTTCCTGTCGATGCCGACCGATGTCTGGTCGCTCCGGCATTATCAGGCCCTCATCGACAATCCGGCCTGGCTGCAGAGCATTTGGCTCAGCCTGCGCATCGGTATCCTGAGTTCGGTGATCGCGACGCTTCTGGCGCTGGCCTTCAGTCTCGGCATCTGGATGTTCCGGCCGTGGTTTGGCAACCTGCTGTTCGGCTTCGTGCTTTTGCCGATGGTGGCGCCGCCAGTGGTGTCGGCGATCACGCTCTATTTTTTCCTGACGACCTTGTCCAAGGTCAACGATGTCGTCGCCTATGACACATGGGTTGGCGTCGCCATTGCCCATGCGGTGATGATTGCGCCTTTCGCGGTGGTGATGGTGACCGTGGCGCTGGCGCAGGTGGACCGGTGGATTGATCTTGCGGCGCGCGGTTTCGGCGCGACCGTCAGCCAAAGGATCTTCAAGGTCATCCTGCCGAACATCAAGTTCGGTGTGTTCACCGCCTTCTTCCTGTCCTTCGTGCTCTCGTGGGAGGAGATCGGCGTGACCTTGTTCATCACCAGCGTCGATGCGGTGACCCTGCCGCGAATGATGTGGATGGGGTTGCGCGACAATATCGATCCGGCGATCGCGGCGATCTCGGTGATCCTGATCGGCATCGTCATCGCGGTCATCCTCTTGAAGACCGCCGTCACCTTCAAGCTATCCCGAAAAACCTGAGGATCACCTGTCGCAGAGCTTGCGCGCGGATGGACTATACAACTGTATAACAAGAAAATCGAACGAGAGGACACCCCCGTGATCAGCACCGGCATGTATCTGACGAAACTGCTCACAGCCTATGGCGTCGACACCGTCTTCGGCATTCCCGGCGTCCATACGGTCGAGCTCTATCGCGGCCTGGCCGGCAGCGATATCCGCCATGTGACGCCGCGGCACGAGCAGGGGGCGGGCTTCATGGCCGACGGCTATGCGCGCGCCACCGGCAAGCCGGGTGTCTGCTTCATCATCACCGGTCCGGGCATGACCAATATCGTCACCGCGATGGGGCAGGCCTATGGCGACAGCATTCCGATGCTGGTGATCTCGACTGTCAACGCGCACGGCCGGATGGGCTCGGGCGAGGGCTGGCTGCATGAATTGCCGAACCAGCAGGCGCTGGTGAGCGGCGTGTCAGCCTTCAGCTGCACCGTCAACAGGCCGGAGGAACTGGCCCCGACGCTGGCGCGCGCCTTTGCCGTCTTCGACAGCGCCCGGCCACGGCCGGTGCATATCGAGCTGCCGATCAACGTCATGCTAGCGTCGGCGGATCATCTGGTGGTTCCGGAACGGCCGGTGCGGCTGAAGCGCCCGGCCGGAGATGCTGGAACGCTGCAACAGGCGGCGGCGCTGCTCGATACCGCCAAGGCACCGGTCATCCTGGTTGGCGGCGGCGCGATCGGCGCAGCCTCGGAGGTCCGAGCGCTGGCGGAAAGGCTCGATGCGCCTGTCGTGATGACCACCAATGGCCGGGGCATCCTGCCACCAGGGCACACGCTGGCTGTCAATCTTTCGCCAAGCATGCCGGCGACCCGCGCGTTGATCGAGGCCGCCGATGTGGTGCTCGGCATCGGCACGGAACTCGGGCCGACCGACTACGACTTTTATGAGGACGGGTTCTTTTCCATTCCCGGTACCTTCATCCGCGTCGATATCGATCCGGCTCAGCTGATGCGGACGCGCCCGCCGGAGATCGGCATCGTCGGCGATGCGGCACGGTGCGCGGCCAGCCTGGTGGAATTGGTATCGGTGGCTTCGCGGGAAGGTGCTGCGCGGGCAGCGGAAGTGGAAACGCTCGTGCATCGGGACGTATCGTCCGCCATGCTGGATGACCTCATCATTCTCGAGACGATCCGCGACACGCTGTCGGACGTGCTGATCGCCGGGGATTCGACGCAACTCGTCTATGCCGGCAACACCGCTTATGAGGCGGCTTCGCCCGGCTCCTATTTCAACTCGGCGACCGGCTACGGCACGCTCGGCTATGGCCTGCCGGCCGGTATCGGTGCCAAGGTGGGCCGGCCGGAGCGTCCGGTGGTGGTGCTGGCCGGGGACGGCGGCGTGCAGTTTTCGCTGGCGGAGCTTGCCTCGGCGATGGAGGCGAAGGCGCCTGTCATCCTGATGCTGCACGACAATGGCGGCTATGGCGAGATCAAGTCCTACATGGTTTCGAAGAACATCCCGCCGCTTGGCGTCGACCTGCATACCCCGGATTTCATCGCGATCGGCCGGGCTTATGGCTGGCATGCGGAGTGGCTCGAAAGCTATGAAAACTTGAAGCCGGCACTGGAGGCGGCGAGGGCGCGGAGCGTGCCGACGATGCTGGTCTTCGGCGACGCGGTCCGCGCCCAGGCGGCAGGCGGGAAACGGTGATCAGTCCGCCGGTTGCGGCCGGGCGAACGTCATGGCGGCATAACCGCCTGTCATCAGCAGAACAATCGCGAGTACATAGATATCCGCGGTCATGGCAAGCCCCACGGCGCGCGACAGGAAACCGGCGCAGATGGCGGGAATGCTGAAGGCAAGATAGCTCTGGATGTAATAGGCTGAGAGCAGTCCGGCGCGTTCCTCCGGCTTGGCAAGCGGCATGATGGTGCTGACGGCACCGAGAAAGCAGGAGCCAAAGCCGACGCCTGTTATAATCGTGCCGGAAAACAGGAGGGCAACCAGACCGGAATGCGTGCCGGCTGTGACGATCAGCAGGCCGGTCACCATGGAAAAGACGCCAAGTGTCAGGTTGCTACTGGCCGGCTTCTGCCGCCGGAGGAACACCGCGAGCGCTCCGCTCACGGTCAGCGCCGCTACCGTCAGACCGCCGATTATCGGTGAATGGCTGCCTGTTGCAGCGCCGACGACCGAGGGCATCAGCGAGAGGTAGAAGCCGCCGAGCGACCAGCCAGCGATGTTGATCGGCGTGATCGTCATCAGCGAGGGACGGACTTGCGGCGGAACGCCGACATGCGGCCGCAGCGATGCAAGCGCTCCAGGCTTTGTCTCGGCGGTTTCGGGAACGCTCCAGATGAAGACGGCCTGCAGGAGCAGGGCGGCGAAGACGACGAGATAGACGAGGCGCATCGGATCGGGCGCAAACTGGACCAGTGCGCCGGCACCCAAGGCGCCCGCCGCCATGCCGAGAAGCGGCGAAATGCTGTTGACGATCGGGCCTGTCGTTTTGTTGGCATCGACGAGTGCCGCGCCGACGGCGCCGCTCGCGGCACCCGTGGCGATGCCCTGGACGATCCGGGCGGCGACGAGCCAGGAGGGGCTGTCGGCCAGCATGAACAGCAGCATGGCTGCGGCCTGCAGAAGGATGGCGACGAAAATGACGGGGCGGCGGCCGATATGATCGGACAGCGAGCCGACGATCAGAAGCGTCGTCAGCAGGCTGAACGCATAGACGCTGAAGATGAACGTAAGCAGGATCGGCGAGAAGTTCCAGCTCTCCTTATAGAGATGATAGAGCGGCGTCGGCGCTGCGGAGGCAGCGAGGAACGTGATTAAGGTCGTCGCGTGAAAGCCCAAGGCCCAGCGCCGCTTGGCAGATGAGAGGCCGCCGGAAAAAGTTTCACTTTTGCTCGACATCGCGCTATGGTCCCTAAAAGCTAAAATGTTGCGTTAGTTCTTGTAGCGCGAAATCTTTCTAAAAGCAAATTATTTGCGTTAGTGATTTTGCGTCGGGCAGAAAGCGAAGACGGCATCGATGAACATACGGGAAAATATCAGGCCGGGCGGACGCAGCGCCCGTGTACAGGCGTCGGTGCACAAGGCGGTGCGCGAACTCCTGTCGAAGATGGATCGCAACGAGGTGACCATTCCGCTGATCGCGACCGAGGCCGGGGTGACGCCTTCGACGATCTACCGGCGCTGGGGCGATCTGCAGGAACTGCTGGCCGACGTGGCGGTCGAGCGGTTGCGTCCGGATGCGCCGCCGAAGGATACGGGTTCGGCGCGCACGGACCTCGAGCAATGGGCCGAGCAATATGCCGACGAAATGGCCTCCGGGCCGGGGCGGGCGATGATCCGCGACGTTCTCTCCAGCGTCGGAGCGGACACGCGCAACGCCGGAAAATGCTGCGGCTATACCCGCGAACAGGTGCAGGTCATTGCCGAACGGGCGCATGATCGCGGCGAGGCGTTCCCCGATGTGGAGGCGGTGATCGACGAGGTCGTTGCACCGATCATGTATCGAATCCTTTTCGATGACGCGCCGCCAACCTCCGCAAAGGTCCTGTCACTCGTTGAGGGCATGTTTGCCGGGCGCAGCTAATGGCGGCTTGAGTGCGACAACCTCTATATTGGCGGAAACGGTAAGACACTGCTGCTAATGCTGGGTTTCAGGAGGCGATATCGGATCGTCCGACGAGATCAGGAGCGCCGATGCTGCAGGTCGATATCCAGGGAGAGAAGACGGTGCGGGATGGGCTGACGATCGCGCGCATCGTCAGGGTCAACCATGCCGGCGAATTCGGTGCAATCCGGATTTATTCGGCGCAGATTGTCGTCTCCCGCTGGTTCTGGCCGGATTGTGTGCCGGCGCTATCGGAAATGCTCGAGGACGAACGGCGGCATTGCACGCTGTTTCGCGATGCTATGCCGGCCCGGAAATCGCGGCCTTGCCGTGTCATGCAGTTCTGGAGCTACGGCGGCTGGTGGCTTGGATTTCTGACAGCGCTTCTCGGCCGGCAGGGCATATGGGCCTGTACGGCAGCGGTCGAAGCCGCGGTGCATCGCCATCTCGACGACCAACTGCATTTTCTGAAAGCGCGCGATGCCGAATTGGCCGGTGTCATCCTCTCCATTCGCGATGAGGAGATCGCGCATCTACGCCATGCCGAAGACCGGCTGGTGTCCCGGAGCGTTGCGTTTCGTGTGCTAAGAGCCGTAATTTCGATGGCGACGGATTGCCTGATCTGGCTGTCGACCTGGGGAGATTCGACCCGGATGGCACGCGCGCTGAAGGCAGACAGCCGGTAGGTCTGGCGGGCGACGTGGACGCGTCAAGCCGCCGACGCCCGATTTTTAGAAGGTGGAGCACTCGGTTCTTGAAGTCGATCGTGTAAAGTAATACCTTGATTGAAACAATCCTTACCGAGGTGCATGATGAGCGCGACAGTGACGACAAAAGGCCAGGTGACCATCCCGAAGCCGGTACGGGACTTTCTCGGCATCGTACCGGGAACACGGGTTGATTTTCAGCGTGCGGCAGACGGCACCGTGGTTTTGACGCGGGCGGATGAGAAACGGCCTGCAAGCCGTTTCAGCAAGCTGCGCGGCCATGCCGGAAAAGGATTGAGCACCGATGCCATCATGGCGCTGACGCGCGGTGACGAGTGACGTTGGTCGATACCAATGTCCTGCTCGATGTGGTGACGGACGATCCGACATGGGCGGACTGGTCGATCGAGCAACTCGAAGCCGCGGCGCTGCGCGGTCCGCTTCTGATCAATGATGTCGTCTATGCCGAACTTGCGGTGCGTTATGAGAGGATCGAGCGGCTGGAAGCCTTTCTTGCTGAAGCCGGGATCGAAATTGCCGCCATGCCGCGGTCGGCATTGTTTCTTGCTGGCAAGGTGTTCCAGAAGTATCGCAAGGCGGGCGGGCAGCGCGCCGGCGTTTTGTCGGACTTTTTCATTGGCGCCCATGCGGCCGTCGATCGGCTGGACCTGTTGACGAGGGATACGGCGCGATATCGGACGTATTTTCCGACTGTGACTTTGATTACGCCGGACCGGTAGGCTGGCCGATAGTCGGGGCCAAAACTTTCCTCCGCCATCCTCGGGCTTGTCCCGGGAACCCCGCCACGGCGCGGCTCCGCCGTGAAGGTGTCTTTCGCGTTCAAGGACTTGAACGTGCTGAATCCCCGCCACGAGGGCGAGGATGACGAGAGAGGGCGGTGCATCAGGAACGGCAGCCCTCTGCTCAAGACCTCTGAACCCTTAAATTTGAGGCTGCCAACAAACAGAAAGGCCGGGCAGTTCCACCCGGCCTTTTGCTGTTCAGATCATGCCGGATTCCGGCGGAATAGGCTTTTCCTTTGGCTTGTAGCCGATTGATCTGAGCGCGACGTAGAAGACCGGCGTCAGGAACAGACCGAGGAATGTCACGCCAAGCATGCCGGAGAAGACGGCGGTGCCGAGCGACTGGCGCATTTCAGCGCCGGGGCCAGTTGCGATCATCAACGGCACGACGCCGAGGATGAAGGCGAAGGCGGTCATCAGGATCGGCCGCAGGCGCAGGCGGCTTGCCTCGATGGCGGCTTTGACCGGGTTCATTCCATCATCCTGTGCCTGGCGGGCGAATTCGACGATCAGGATCGCGTTCTTCGCCGCAAGGCCGATGAGGACGATGAGGCCAATCTGCGTCAGGATGTTGTTGTCCTGGCCCCTGAGATGCACGCCGACCAGAGCGGCAAGCACGGCCATCGGCACGACGAGGATGATCGCCAGCGGCAGGATCCAGCTTTCATACTGGGCCGACAGCGCCAGGAACACGAAGATCACCGAGAGGGCGAAGATGAAGATCGCCGTATTGCCGGTGTTGCGTTCCTGGAAGGCGAGATCCGTCCATTCGAAGCCCGTGCCCGGCGGCAGAATCTGTGCGGCCAAGGCCTCCATCTTGTCGAGTGCGGTACCTGTCGAGACGCCGGGGGCAGGATTGCCCTGGAGGGGCACCGACACATACATGTTGTAGCGTTGGACGAGTGCCGGGCCAGTCGCATCCCGGATGTCGACCAGTGTTCCAAGCGGCACCAGAGCTCCTGTGGCGGAACGCACCTTCAGATCGAGAATATCTTCCCGCTCCAGCCGATATTGCTGATCCGCCTGCGCCCGCACCTGATAGACGCGGCCGAAGGCGTTGAAGTCGTTGACATAGGAGGTGCCGAGGTTGATCGACAGCGTTTCGAAGATGTTGGGGATCGGCACGCTCAGCGCCCGCGCCTTGTCGCGGTCGATCGCCAGGAAATACTGTGGGCTGGAGGCAGAGAAGGTGGTGAAGACACCCGTAAGGCCTTCGGTCTGGTTGGCCGCACCCATCATCTGATAGGCAAGGCCGAGCGCGCGGCGCATGTCGGAGCTTTCGCGATCGACAATCTGCATCTTGAAGCCGCCGGAATTGCCGATGCCGCGGATCGATGGCGGCGGCACGGCGATGATGAAGGCTTCCTGGATGCTCTGCATCGTGCCGTAAAGCTGGCCGATGATCTGGTTGGCGCTCTGCCCGTGCTTCAGGCGCTCTTCAAAGGACTCGAAGGGCGTGAAGATAACGCCGGAATTCGAGGCATTGGTGAAGGTCGCGCCATTGAAACCGGCGAAGGCTACGGCATCCTTGACGCCCGGCACCTTGCGGATGATTTCGGTTGCCTTCTGGATTACCGCATCGGTACGGGCAAGCGATGCTCCGTCGGGCAGTTGCACGACGACGATCGCATAGCCCTGGTCCATGGTCGGAACGAAGCCACGCGGCACAATCTGCCCCATATACCAGGTGGATGCCAGCAAACCGAAAAAGACGACAAGAGTGGCGCCGAGCGCGATCTTTGTCGAAACGAGATGGTGGACGATCCAGGAATAGCCGTGGGTCATCCGGTCGAAACCGTTGTTGAAACCGTTGGCAAGGCCGCGGGCGACACGGGTGAACGGATTGCGGGTTTCGTGATGTTCCTGGTGCGGGCGAAGGATCAGGGCGGCCAGTGCCGGCGACAATGTCAGCGAGTTCAGCGCCGAAATGGCTGTCGCCACGGAAATCGTCACGGCGAACTGCAGGTAGAACTGCCCGGATATACCGGGAATGAAGGCGGTCGGTACGAACACCGCGATCAGCACCAGCGAGATGGCGATGACGGCGGTGCCGACCTCATCCATCGTCACATGCGCTGCCTGTTTGGGCGTCAGCCCTTTCGCCAGATTTCGCTCGACATTCTCAACCACAACGATCGCATCGTCGACGACGATACCGATCGCCAGCACCAGCCCGAACAGCGTCAGCATGTTGAGCGAGAAGCCGAAGGCAAACAGCAGCGCGAAGGTACCGATCAGCGATACGGGAATGGCAATGATCGGGATGAGTGCCGTACGCCAGGACTGCAGGAAGACGAGCACGACGATGGCGACGAGAATGGCCGCCTCAAGAATGGTCTTGTAGACTTCGTTGATCGATTCCGAGATGAATTCCGTCGGATTGTAGACGATGGTGTATTCGAGGCCCGGCGGGAAATCCTTTTTCAAGGTTTCCATTGTCGCCTTGATCTGCTCGGCAGCCTCAAGGGCGTTGGTGCCCGGCCGCGAGAAGATGCCCATGGCGACCGCGGCCTTGCCGTTCAGGTAGCTGTTGGTGACATAGTCCTTGGCGCCGAGCTCAATGCGGGCGACATCCTGCAACTGCACGAGACGGCCGCTCGCCGTCGATTTGACGATGACATAGCGGAACTGGCGGGCGTCGCTGAAGCGGCCTTCGGTGGTGACGGTATACTGGAAGGCATTGGTGCCCGCGTTGGGCGGTCCGCCAATCGAACCGCCGGAAACCTGGACGTTCTGATCGCGCAGCGATTGCACGACGTCGCCGGAGGTCATGCCGTAGGAGGCGAGCTTTTCCGGATCAAGCCAGATGCGCAGCGCATATTCGCGCTCGCCGAACAGGATGACGTCGCCGACGCCTTCGAGCCGCACAAGCAAGTCGCGGGCGCGAGTGCGGGCGTAGTTGGAGACGTAGAGCTGATCATAGCGGTCGTTCGGTGAGATGAGATGCACGACCATCATCAGGTCGGGCGAGCTCTTCGCGGTGGTGACGCCGATGCGGCGGACTTCCTCGGGCAGGCGCGGCTCGGCGATCGAGACGCGGTTCTGGACGAGCACCTGCGCCTTGTCGAGGTCGGTGCCGAGCTTGAAGGTGACGGTCAGCGCCATCGAGCCGTCGGCCGTCGAATAGGAGGACATATACAGCATGTCCTCGACGCCGTTGATTTCCTGTTCGAGCGGCGTCGAAACCGTATCGGCGATCGTCTCGGCATCCGCACCCGGATAGGCGGTACGGATGACGATGGTCGGCGGGGCGATTTCGGGATATTGGGCGACCGGAAGCTGGAAATAGGCGATGCCGCCAACGATCAGGAGGACGATCGACAGGACCGATGCGAAGATCGGCCTGTCCACGAAGAAATGGGCAAATCTCATTGGCCGTTCTCCGTCGCCGCTGCTTCGGGCGGAAGGACAACAAGTTTCGGATCAACGATGACGCCGGGCCGCAGCCGCGTCAAGCCATTGACAACAAGCGTTTCGTCACCCGTCAGGCCTTCGCGAATGACGCGATAACCATAGAGCCTCGGCCCTAGGCGGACCGGCTTTGTCGTGAAGCTGCCGTCCTCGGCGACGACATAGACGACACGCTGATCCTGATCGGAACCGATTGCCTCGTCGGGAACGAGGATACCCTTGTAGGTGTTGGAGGCGCTAACCTCGACGCGGCCGAAAAGACCTGGCTGCAGGACGAAATTCGGATTGTCGAAGCGGGCGCGAACGCGCATCGTTCCGGTTTCCTGGTCGATGCGGTTCTCGGCAAAATCGACCTTGCCCTTGAAGGGTTTCTCGGTGGAATCGGCAATGATCACGGACACTTCCAGCGAGCCGCCACCCTCCTGGAGGTCGCTGCCGTGCTCGCGCGCCACGCGGGCATAGTTGAGCAGGCGACGCTCATCGACATCGAAATAGAAGTCGATGGGATTGAGCGAGACGATCGTCGTCAGTGCTGTCTGGTCAGCCTGCACGAGATTGCCCGCCGAAACCAGCCGTCGGTCGATACGGCCGGCCAGCGGTGCAATGATCTTGGTATATTCGAGGTCAAGCTGGGCCCTGGCGAGGCTTGCTTCGGCGCCGCGCAGGTTGGCCTGTGCTGACCGGAGTTCGCGGCGGCGGTCGTCAAGGGTGGAGACCGGAAGCGTTCCCTTCTGCACCAGCGATTCCGTGCGCGTGAATTCCGCCTGGGCGAAGACAAGCGTGGATTTCGCAACTTCAAGGGATGAGGTGGCAACGTCGAGCGCCGTCTGGAACGGCCGCTGGTCGATGATGAAAAGCTGATCGCCCTTCTTTACCATGGCGCCGTCGGTGAAATCCACCTGATCAAGATAACCGCCGACCCGGGACCGGATCGTCACTTCATCGACGGCTTCGAAACGGCCGATGAACTCATCGACGTCGACGACATCGCGAACAACCGGCTTGGCGACGGTGACCGCGGCCTTTGGTTGTTCCTGCGCTGAAGAGGGGGCTGCGGACAGAGCCGTGGAGAAAAGCATTAGTGCCGGAACAAGCCAGTGTCGTACCATGGTAAGCCCCCTGAAGCGCATGATGCAGACAGTCCCGCGCGGTTGCACGGGCCAGTTCGTGGAGTTTATGTGTGGTCGAACCCTGCCGGATTTCAAGTGGTCTATGGCAGTCGGGACACGGGTTTGACCAAGCTGCGGATAGTTCAAAATCTGTCAATATTTCAGGTCTTTAGGCGTATCGTTTTCTTTTCGACAGGGCTTTTTAAGCTGCTGCTCTCTCAAAGAACCGATGCTTTTTCAGGGGCAGCTTACATTATTCGAACATCGTGTCATCACGAAAAGACGTGATCTGTTGTGGTGCAAATCATTTAAGCTTTCGCTTCTTTTCGCCACGCCGGGGCCGGGCAGTGTGAGCCCGGTCTCCCGATTTTTCCTTCCTTCGGGGCTAACCCGCCCGGATGATTTTCGTTTGCAACCGATGGGCGGTCCACGCGGCGAAGGAGCCGAGGCCGCTGACGGCGGCAAGTTCGGAAAAGGCCAGAATGCCCGGTTCGAGATGGGCGGCGAAGAAGGTGATCAGGCCAAGGAAATAGGCTGGCACGTTGTTGATCGGCGCGAGCGCGCGCAACGAGACGACGATGATCGCCACCACGAAAACGACCGGACCGAAGGCGAGCACGCCGATCAGCGGCATCAGCACGCCGACGGTGAGGGCAGCCACAACACCGAAGCCCATGCCGATGGCAAGGCACAGATAACTGAAGAATGCGTCCCTGGCTGAATGACCGCGGGTGAAAAAGGCGACCCAGCCCATGAACATGGCCCAGACCGGCCAGCCGAGACTCGCGGACGTGGTTGCGGCGATGGCAGCGGTAAGGGCTGCTGCAAGCGTCTGGGTGGTGAAGCGCATCGAGGCCGGGACAGGTGCCGGTTTGATTTCGGAGGTCATTGTCTTCTCCTTGGTATCCATGGTGGGGGTGAAAGCCGGCTCTCCGATCTTTCGCAGAACCGGCCATGCAGCAGTCAGGCGTTGTCGACGGGCTTCAGGAGGTCAGCCAGGCCGATGTTGCGGAACATTTCGGCGCGGACGCGGTCGGCGACGCCGTTGACGATCTCGGCACCATCCTGCGACGGGTCGATGTGGACGCGGAACGGCCGGGTGCCGAAAGGCTTGTTGACGATATCGACGACGGCTGCTGCAACGGAGGCCGGATCAGCGTCGATCGGTTCCAGGGCCGCGAGACCTTGCAGGGCCTTTTCCGGAATGCCCTTGTAAGGACCGTCATTGTATTCGGCGGCACGGGCCTGATCAGCGGGCGAACCGGAATGAGCGAAATGGTTGGTGCCCTTGGTGAAGGCGCCGGGAACGACGATCGAGGTCTCGATTCCCCAGCGGGTGAGTTCGGCGGCATAGGAAACGGCAAGCGAGTCCATTGCAGCCTTAGCGGCGAAATAGGGCGACAGGTAAGGCGGGGTACCGCCGCGGGTCGAGGAGGAGGAAATCCAGACGACCAGGCCCTTGCCTTGTTTGCGCAAATAAGGAAGCGCTGCGCGGTTTACCCGCTGGGTGGACAGCACGTTGATGTCATAGAGTTCGGCGAACTGTTCAGGCGTGAAGGCTTCGGCTGGGCCGAACGACATGTGGCCGGCATTGTGCATGATGACATCGAGACGGCCGGCATCGGTGATGATCCTGGTGATGCCAGCTTCGACGGAGGCGTCGGAGGCGACATCGAGTTCAACCGAACGGAGATCGACTTTATGCTCGACGGCGAAGGCCGCGGCATCGGCTACCGCTTTGGCGTTGCGTGTTTCGGTGGCGCGCATGCCGGCATAAACAGTGTGCCCGGCGATTGCGAGCGCCCGAGCGGTCATGGCGCCGAAGCCGCTGGAGGCACCGGTGACGACGATTACTTGCTTGGTCATTGTCCTGTTCCTTCTGAAAGATCGGGTGGGGGTTGAGGCTTTCGAGGGGAGTAAATTCGTGGAGAGGCCGGCGGAAATTGCGTTCCGCCGCTCCGGTTCGCGATGTTCAAACCATGCCGCCATTGGCGCGCAGGACCTGGCCGTTGATCCAGGCGCCGTCCGGGCCCGTCAGGAAGGCGACGGAGGAGGCGATATCTTCCGGGGTACCGAGGCGTTCCAGCGGGTTCATCTTCGACATCCGGGCAATCAGTTCTTCCGACTTGCCGTTGAGGAAGAGGTCGGTCGCCGTCGGGCCGGGAGCGACCGCGTTGACAGTGATCGAGCGGCCCCGCAGTTCCTTTGAGAGAATGGCGGTCAGTGTTTCGACGGCAGCCTTGGTGGCGGCGTAGACACCGTAGGTTTCAAGCTTCAGGCCGACGACGCTGGTCGAGAAATTGACGATCCGGCCACCGTCGCGCAGGCGTTTTGCGGCTTCACGCAGGGTGTTGAAGGTACCCTTCAGGTTGATGGCGATCTGGCGGTCGAACAGGGCATCGGTGCTGTCGGCTAGGGACGAAAGCGTCATGATGCCGGCATTGTTGACGAGCACGTCAACGCCTCCGAAAGCGGCTTCCGCTGCATCGAACATGCGGCGAACAGCTTCGACGTCGCTGACATCGGCTTTCGCGGTGAGCGCTCGGCCACCCTTGTCTTCGATCTTGCGGGCCAGCGCTTCGGCCGGGGTAGCGTCGCCGGAATAGTTGACGACGACGGTGAAACCATCCCTGGCGAGGCGTTCGGCAATGGCGGCGCCAATGCCGCGCGAGGCGCCGGTGACGATGGCGACTTTGTTGTTCTCTGACATTTTCGTTCTCCGTGGTGATATGCGCCGCAGCGCGTTTTCGATGAGGAGAAGATGCCGCTTTTCATCCGGCGAATAATCGGCCATTGTCCGGCATCACTATTCGAAAATGGCGAACAATCCCGATGGACAGATTTGAGGCGATGCGGGTGTTTTCGCGCGTGGTAGAGAGGCGCAGTTTCACGCTGGCCGCCGAGGACACCGGGCTTCCGCGCTCCACCGTGACGGATGCGATCAAGCAGCTGGAGGCGCGCCTCGGGGTTCGCTTGTTGCAGCGCACGACCCGGCATGTCAGCCCGACGCTCGACGGCGAGGCCTACTACCGGCGCTGCCTGACCATCCTGTCGGATATCGAGGATGCGGAAGGCGCCTTTGCCGGCGCCAAACCGAAGGGGCTGCTGCGCGTCGACGTACACGGCAGGCTAGCGCGGCACTTCGTTCTGCCGGGATTGCCGGCCTTCCTGAAGGAATATCCGGATATCCAGCTTTATATGAGCGAGGGCGACAGGCTGGTCGACCTGATCCGCGAGGGGATCGACTGCGTGCTGCGCGTCGGCGATCTTCAGGACAGCGATATGATCGCCCGGCGCGTCGCCCTGCTGGATGAAGTGACCTGCGTCTCGCCCGAATACATAGCCCGCTTCGGTATGCCGAAAAGCCTCGACGATCTCACCGGACACCAGATGATCGGCTTCTGGTCGACGGCCATCGGCGGGTTGTTGCCGCTGGAATTCACGGTGTCAGGGGCAGTCCGCCATGTTTCCCTGCCGGCCGTGGTTTCAGTCAACGGTGCCGATACGTTGGCGGCGGCGGCGCGGCTGGGGCTTGGCATTATGCAGGCGCCGCGCTATTCGCTGGAGGAGGATCTGAGAAAAGGCACGCTCGTTGCCATCCTGCCGGACAATCCGCCGACCCGTACACCGGTTTCGCTACTCTATCCCCGCAGCCGCCAACTCTCGCCGCGCGTCCGGGTCTTCATCGACTGGCTGTCCCGCGAATTTGTCACGCGACAGGAGGATATATAAAAAGAAACCGGTTCGGGGTTGCCTTTCGGCTGTTGCCCTCCCACATCCCCGGCAACTTCAAGGTCCATCCGCCCGCACACCCACCTCCGCGCAACACGTCGACCTGACGCGCAGTTCCTCAAATCGATTCCGGATCGAGGGGTTATGCGCTAGAGGTGTGACTGTCTGCAGGAATCAGGAAAATCAACATGAACGCAAACGATATCAGCGAGATTTCCGCCTGGTTGACGAAGCAGGGTCTGAAGGGCACAGACGAAATGGACATCGTCAACGGCTTCTGCCAGCGCGTCCGCGCTGCTGGCATGCGGCTCGACCGGGGCCTTGCGCTGATCGATACGCTGCACCCGGTTTATGAGGGGCGGGCGTTCCAGTGGGACAGCAAGGAGCCGGTCAGAACCGCATTCGAGTACGGGCCGACGAATGAAGGCGTCTCGGCGGAGAACTGGGAACGATCGGCCTTCTATCACCTGCGTGAAAACAACAAGAACGAGGTCCGTCGGCGGCTCGGTTTCGGCGATCCCCTGGATTTCTTCACGCTCGATACGCTGCTCGCTTCCGGCCACAAAGACTATATCGCGATGATCCACCGGTTCGCGCAGGACAGCCACATCGGCGACATGGACTGTTTCTATTCGCACTGGACGACACTGGACGAGGGCGGCTTTCGCGACGAGGACATCGATACGCTCCGGCAGCTGGTGCCGGTGCTGGCACTGGCCATCAAGTCGGGCTCGCTGACGCGCATTTCGC
>UCML01000052.1:0-7453 GCA_900473675.1 Hyphomicrobiales bacterium
CCGACATGTCGGCGGGTTTTTCAGTTTCAGGATTGCGAACCGCGTTTTGCACGGTTGCTGATCACTAGTTGTTGGCGTTGCCCAGCACAGACTTCGCCATGCTCTTGCCGATGCCGTTGCCGGTCAGCAACTGTCCGAGGAAGGTCATTTCCTTGCCGCCGGTCGGTGTCGTGCGGGAAATCATGTCGAAGACCTTGCCGTCCTGCAGCGTGTAGTGCGCCAGCTGCGAGACGACACCTTCCTCGTCGAAATAGACGGCGAGAACGCTCTGATCGACCAGCTTCGGTTTCATGAACGCGACCGGGCGCTGACGCTTCTGGGAAATGTAGTAGAACACTTCGTTGTCAAAGGTCGCGGTCGTCGACGGTGTGCCGAGCGACAGCAGAACCTGCTCGCGGCTGGAGCCGACGGGCGCGAGCGCCAGCGTTTCCTGATCGACGACATAGCCTTGATTGATGGTCTGGCTGGTGTTCAGCATTTCCGCCGTCTTGCAGCCCGAAAGGGTCGTTGCGCAAATTGCCACTGTGAAAACGACGTTGTTCAGAAATTTCATGTCTGACTTGAAATACCGTTTCGTCAACGACATCTCCCTCAAGGTAACGCTGGCAGATGCGCCATTGCATTTCGTGCCTGCTTCGGTAAACCAGCTTCGGCGATCATGCAATAACAGGATGCGTGGGCTTGCGCATTTTGAAGCGGTCAAACTTGGGCTTTATGATGATATTCGGACTGTTCGGCAAAAAAAACAGCAATACGGCCATTGTCGCACGTCAATACGACCTTTTGACCGCCGCTGCCCGCCGGCCTTACCTCTACACCGACCTCGACGTTCCAGACACGGTGATGGGACGCTTCGAGATGCTGTCGGCCTCACTGATCCTCTATTTCCGCCGCACCCGCAGTTCCGAGCGTGCCGGACAGGAGATCGCACAGGAGATCATCGATGCCTTCTTTGAGGACGTCGATCATTCGATCCGCGAACTCGGTGTCGGCGATGTCAGCGTGCCCAAGCGCATGAAAAAGCTCGCCTCGATGTTTTACGGACGTCTCGAAAGCTATTCCGAGGCTTTGGAACGTCGCGATCGCGATGGGCTGGCGGCGGCGCTGAAGCGCAACTTCCACCCGCAGACGGACGATGCGTCGCTTTCCATGCTTGGCCTTGCCGACTATCTGCTCGCGGCCGAAGCGCAGCTTGCCTTGCAGGCAGAGGATGTCGTAGAAACCGGCCGGATCGACCTGCCGCAAGCGGCGGCCTGATACGCGTCTCGCAAAGACGCGGCGCCAGAGCCGCAATGACGGCTGGCAGCACTATCTTGGGCGGCGCCGCCGCCCGAAAGGACCTAACGATGAACCACGACGAAAAGCCCGCGTTTTCCTATCCGGTAAAGGTCGGCCACATCTCCGCCAATGCCGTGACGGTTCATATCGAAGCGAACGAAACCGAACGCAAGGCGTTGCGCGACCTGTGGGATGTCCTGGAAGTCCAGTCGCTCGCCGCTGACCTGCAGATCGCCCGCTGGAAGAAAGATGGCGTCAAGATCAAGGGCCGCGTTCAGGCGAAGATTGTCCAGGCCTGTGTGGTGACGCTGGAGCCGGTGGAATCGGAGATAGATGAGCCGGTCGAGGCGATCTTCGTGCCGGAAGGCTCGCGGCTGGCGCGGATCGCTGCCAATGACAGCGGCGAGATGATTCTCGATCCGGAAGGCCCGGACCTTCCCGATACGTTTACCGGCGACACCATCGATGTCGGGCTTGCCGCGACGGAACACGCGGCGCTGGCCATCGACCCCTACCCGCGCAAGGAGGGGGCGAGTTTCGGCGAACGGATCGAAAGCAGCGAGAAGGACGATATCCGTCCAAATCCCTTTGCTGTGCTCAAGGATTGGAAAAAGGACTGAGTCCGAAAAGGCGCGCGGCACAATTCGGTTGTCACGTCAGCGAAAAACGGTATTTTGGCCGAAATCCAGCCCGTTGGGCCGTTTTGCCTCGCAAGCGGGGCTGTTGCGTCTCAAACGTCATGAAAACACGTGTGTCTCCATCGCTGATCAGAGTGATTGCGCCGGGACGAAACATGCAGTGTGGCAGGAATAAAGGATAAGGCACGCGTGGTCAGAATTTCTCTTGATGTGATGGGCGGCGACTTCGGTCCGCAGGTCGTCATCCCGGGTGCCGCAAAGGCGCTCGAACGGCATCCCGATATCCGCTTCGTGCTCTACGGTCTCGAAGATCAGTGTGCGCCTCTGCTGGAGAAGTACCCGAAGCTGAAGGCCGCCAGCACCTTCCATGCTTCCGAACTGGCGATTGCCATGGACGAGAAGCCGAGCCAGGCGCTGAGGCGCGGGCGCGGTAAGGCGAGCATGTGGCAGGCGATCGAAGCCGTCAACAAGGGCGAGGCCGACGTGATCGTGTCTGCCGGCAATACAGGCGCGCTGATGGCGATGTCGGTGTTCTGTCTGCGCATGATGGCCGGCATCCAGCGCCCTGCGATCGCGGCGATCTGGCCGACGCTGAAGGGCGAGAGCATCGTGCTCGATGTAGGTGCCACGATCGGCGCGGATGCGCAGCAACTGATGGATTTTGCGCTGATGGGCGGCGCCATGGCGCGGGCTTTGTTCGAGGTCGAGCGCCCGACGCTGGGCCTGCTGAATGTCGGGGTCGAGGAGATCAAGGGCCAGGAACAGGTCAAGGAGGCCGGACGGCTGATCCGCGAAGCCTCCCCCGATAGCATCGACTATCTCGGCTTCGTGGAGGGCGACGATATTGGCCGTGGCACCGTCGATGTCGTGGTCACGGAAGGTTTTTCCGGCAATATTGCGCTCAAGGCATCGGAAGGAACCGCCCGGCAGATTGCCGAATATCTGCGCGCGGCGATGTCGCGTACGCTTCTTGCCAAGATCGGTTATATCCTTGCCAAAGGCGCTTTCGACCGGCTGCGCGAGAAGATGGATCCGCGAAAGGTGAACGGCGGCGTCTTCCTCGGCCTTAATGGTGTCGTGATCAAGAGCCATGGAGGAACGGATGCGGAAGGTTTCGCAGCGGCGATCGACGTCGGCTACGACATGGTCCGCAACGGGCTGAAGGCCAAGATCGAAAACGATTTGCAAAAATATCATGCCTCGCGCCCTTCCGAAGGTGCAGCGAGCGGCATGGCTGACGGGGTTTGAAGAGTATGATCCGTTCTGTGGTTCGCGGTTTCGGGGCATCACTTCCGAAACGGGTGATGACCAATCGCGAAATGGAAGAAAAGGTTGACACGTCCGACGAGTGGATCGTGCAGCGCACCGGCATTCGCCAGCGTTATATCGCCGGCGAGGGCGAAACCACCGCTTCGCTCGGCGAGGGAGCGGCCCGCTCGGCGCTTTCCAATGCGGGCCTGACGCCCGCCGATCTCGACGTCATCATTGTCGCAACCTCGACGCCCGACAACACCTTTCCGGCGACGGCCGTCAACATCCAGAATCGCCTCGGCATGCACCACGGCGCCGCCTTCGACATGCAGGCGGTCTGTTCAGGCTTTGTCTACGCGGTTGCCACGGCGGACGCCTATATCCGGGGTGGTCTGGCGAAGCGCGTGCTGGTGATCGGCGCCGAGACCTTCTCGCGCATTCTCGATTGGAGCGACCGCACCACCTGCGTTCTGTTCGGCGACGGCGCCGGCGCCATCATCCTGGAAGGCCAGGAAGGAGAGGGCACCACGGCTGATCGCGGCGTGCTGACCGCGCAGCTGCGCTCGGATGGCGCTCACAAGGAAAAGCTCTATGTCGATGGCGGCCCGTCGACCACTGGCACGGTCGGCCACCTGCGCATGGAAGGCCGCGAGGTCTTCAAGCATGCGGTCGGCATGATTACCGACGTCATCGAAGCCGCCTTCGAGGCGACCGGCACGACGGCTGACGATCTCGATTGGCTGGTGCCGCATCAGGCCAACCGCCGCATCATCGACGGTTCCGCCAGAAAACTCGGCATCCCGCTCGAAAAGGTTGTGGTGACCGTCGATCTCCACGGCAATACGTCAGCGGCTTCGATTCCGCTGGCGCTCAATGTCGCGGCTTCCGATGGGCGGATCAAAAAGGGTGACCTCGTCCTGCTCGAAGCCATGGGCGGCGGCTTTACCTGGGGTTCCGTGCTGCTGCGCTGGTAAAGAAAAGACAATATAACGCAGACGCTTGACCGGAATGGACAAGGGCAATACTCTTCCGGGCTAATCGATATTTCAAGAAAATCGGTGGGGGAAGATGAGCGGAAAAACGGTGACACGAGCAGACTTGGCCGAATCGGTTTTTCGCAAGGTCGGTCTTTCCCGAACGGAATCGGCCGAACTGGTCGAGACCGTGATTGATGAAATCTGCAACGCCATCGTGCGCGGCGAAAGCGTAAAGCTCTCCTCATTCGCGACGTTTCAGGTGCGCGACAAGAACGAGCGCATCGGCCGCAACCCAAAAACCGGCGAGGAAGTGCCGATTTCTCCCCGTCGCGTCATGACTTTCAAGGCCTCCAACGTGCTGAAGCAGCGCGTTCTCAAGGCGCATCTGTCGCGCAAGGCCAAGCTGAAACCACAGTCTCCGGCATCCTAAGCACGCCTTCCATCATTAAAGTGGTTGAAAACACGTCCATAAGCCGTTGAAATGCGCATGATTCGTGTAATCATTCGGATTCATGGCAATAGTGGTCCGTGGCGCTAGCCGCGCGTACCGTGCCAGGTAATTTCGACGCGAAATGGGGGAAGACATGGACAAGAGCCCGGATGCGTTTCGCACCATCAGCGAAGTGGCCGACGATCTCGACCTGCCGCAGCACGTCCTCAGATTCTGGGAGACCCGCTTTCTGCAGATCAAGCCGATGAAGCGCGGCGGCGGACGGCGCTACTACCGGCCGGAAGACGTCGATCTGCTCAAGGGCATCCGCCATCTGCTCTATGACCACGGCTACACGATCAAGGGCGTGCAAAAACTCCTGAAGATGAACGGCAACAAGTTCGTCGCGGCGATCGCCAGCGGCGATCTCGCGACCGTCGAGGCGTTGGCTGCCGCCAATATCGAGGAGCCGGCACAGCCGAAGCTCGGCAATCCGGAAGAAGACCAGATTGTCGGCCGCGCCAAGGCGCCGGCAAGCCGCCGCTTCTTTTCGTTCGTCGGTGGCAATGACGAAGCGCCGGAGATTTCGATCGGCAAAACCTCCGTCGGCAAGGAAGATCGCGCGCTGCTGCAGGAGGCGCTTTACGATCTCCTCGAGTGCAAGCGCCTGCTCGACCAGGTGCGCTGAGCAAGGCCCGCCAGTTCACCGGCGTCACCGCTTTCCGCTCGTGCCATCACACCGTTCATGGTACGAACCCCGATCGAATTCTGAGCAAGGCAAAACGGATGGAAAAGCCCTGGACGAAAAGCGTCACGCTTGCTTTGGAGGGACCGGGCAAATACGTGACGATCTCCAACACCACCGAGGCATCCTGGGCCATGATCGAGGATTGGCCGCTCGACGATGCGCCGGCACTGGACCGTGCGCTCGATATCTGCGCTCAGGTCGTTGAAGGCAAAAGGCCGGCGGAGGATGCCCGCAAGGCGTTTCTCGCGGCTGCTGCAGAGGCGGAAATCCCGGTTCAGGAATGACGGGCTCTGCCGCACCTTTGCGGTCCATCCTTGTCTTCCATTCGATTGTTGTTCCAGAACCGGGCTTGGCGGAAGCGACCGACACCTCCATATGTCCATCGACCGAATGATGAAAAGAACAATATGATCAAGAATCTTCAGACGAAGTTTCACGCAGAGATGCTCGCCCTCTATGATCATTGTGCGCGATTCGGCTTCCGGCCGGTGCTGTTCCGCCGCCTCGTCATTCTAAAGGGGGGGGTCGAAGCCGCCAAAGAGCTTGTGTTCAAGCCGGGCACGACCGGTCTCGAACGCCTGATCGAGGCAGAGAAAACGGACCTGTCGATGGAGGCGGCAATGACAAGGCCGGAATACCGTACCCTGTTCACGCCGCTTGAAATCAAGGAGGCGGCCAAACGGCTCGAGGGCAGTGCCACGCGCGAACGCTCACGAGGCCGGCTCACCGCCACGGTCACCAACACGAAACAGGCATAGACATCATGGCAAAGAAGCAGAAGCTTGAGCATTCCGATTTCGCCGGCGAATTCACCGATGACGGCGTGACCGTGCTTGTCGATATCTTTCGCAAGGAAGGCAGCACCGATGGCTGGACGATGGAGGTGATCGACCAGGACGAGGGCCTGACCGTTTGGGAAGAGCCCTTTGCAACGGACAAGGAAGCCTTCGAGGAATTTCTTGCCACCGTCGAGCGTGACGGCATCCAGTCGTTCCTGGAAGAGCCGGAGCCCGACGCGTCGGTCCATTGAGTTTCAGACACCGCCGTCGCGGTGTGGAAGCTGCCACGGCCATGGGCTCTTTGCGGTTGGTGATCCGCCCCGGTCGTGTAGCATCGCGTCAGCCCCGGTTTGGATTGGTAGCCGCATACCAGTGGATGTTCCAATTATGTTTTGGTTTGAAGGGGAGCAGGCTCCACTTCGGAACATAATTTCACCGACTTCATTATATCGATATCGCTTACCGCGACAGAGTACTGAAATAGATCGGGTGCAGGAGTTGGATATGAAAAACATGGTTCAGAAGTTTCTCTCGACGGCGCTGGTTGTTGCCAGTGCATTGATCGTTTTGCCATCCGCTCCGCTGGCACAATCGCTCGACCTGTATATCGGAAGGGACGGTCCCAATCTGGAATATCGAGATCAGGATCGGCGATACTATGATCGGCGGCGTGGCTGCAGCGAACGGCAAGCCATTCGTCGCGCCCGTGGGTATGGAATGCGCGATCCAGCTATCCAATCGGTCACCCGCCGCTCCATCGTTGTGGACGGGATCGGCCGTCGCGGAGAGTTCACAGCACTCCGCCTTGCCAATCGCGAGGGATGCCCCCGCATAGGATGACGCAGCGCGGACACCGCAAAATTAATCCCCCCGAAGCGGGCGAGCAGAATGAAGTGGGCGTAAGAAAAACATATTGCGCCTGGCAAGATGTTCAACCGCGGACTGTAGAGGGTCGGTGAGGATCAGACAGGTGGCAAGGACCAAATAAAGGACGGCATTGTCGTTCCCACATAAGTCGGCAACAAAACTCAGGGGCATATGGCGCCGGGAGCGCATATTCTTCGCGCTCCTTTGAATGGCTTATCAGCCGACTCTGATCCTATTGTCCGCTGCATGGCCAGTTCCGATGGGGAAACAAGGGAATAGGTGACCCATACGGCGAGGCCGCTCAAAATTGCGCATATAGCAATGTAGGCGTACAGAATGCGCATGGCGCTGCCTTCGGCTTAATCTGCCTCACGCGATACTATGGGCCGATGTGCTTCAGTATGCCAGTTTGTTCTCGCAGTCGCCGCGACATCTGCAGCGAAATGTCAATCGGCGCGTAATATTGGCTCTGACTCAGAATTGCT
>UCML01000028.1:0-147877 GCA_900473675.1 Hyphomicrobiales bacterium
GGGGATGAACGGGGATGATTTTTGTCGCAGGAGGCAAATTCTGCCAGTGTTGGCCTTCGGCCTGAAGCACACATCTCCCGGACCCACGGTGTGCCGAAACGCTCCTCGCCAATTGCGAACGTCAGGTTACGAATTCCTCTACTTTGGCCGCAAAGGTATCAACTTGCATTTCCTGCGTTGCCCATGATGTGACGAGACGAATGACGGACGAGGACTCGTCATGGGGCTCCCTGATCGCGCGTCGATGCCGCCGTGACCGTCAGCGTTGTAAAACCGCTGATGGCGATGGCGGCGCGGGTGGGGAGCGGGATGGCGCCGCAGAGGCTGCCGGTGGTGATGATCCGGCCCTGGGCGACGGGCTCGGTCAAGGCGTTGGCGAAGGCGAGGAAGGCCAAGACCGGGTCGTCGTTCGGGTGTTTCCCGGGGCCGGCAAAGACGGTGTCGCCGTTGATAGTGATGGTCAGCGGATAGGTGTGGCCGGGTTCGATCACGTGTGTCGGCAGTTCTTCGCCCAGTATGTAGCCGGCATTGCCGAGCCGGTCGGCAAGGAAAAGCAGGGCAGGCGAGCGGCTGCCGTCGTCCAGCCGGTGGCCCAGAAATTCGACGCCGGAATAGATCGCGGCGACATGGTCGAGCAGCGTTTCGCGGGTGTAGGGCGTGCTGCCGGGGGCGGCGAGATCCTTGCCGAGCACGAAGCAGATTTCCACTTCCAGTGCATCGACGGCCGGGCGGTCGAACCCCGCGGTCCCCGATTCGCTGGCATGGGTGATATGCGCCATTGGCGCCGACACCGAGCTGCCGTCCGGGCGGATCGCCACCTTGTAGCCGCCGGTCAGCCAGCCGTTCAATGCCAACGTCTCGCGCTGTACCGCAAAGGCGTCCGCCGGGGTGGCGGGTTCGATCAGCGATGCGGAAGACAGCCGGATTCCCTGGCTGTCGGCGTCCGACAATTGGCGGGCAAGCGTTTCGATGGCGGAACTGGCGGGCATTTCTGTCTCCTGCGGGTAACGGCGGTGCGTCGTTCCTTTCGACCACACCCGGCGCAAAAGGAAAACCCCGGAATTGTGGTTCCGGGGCTTCCTTGTCGCGTAACGGGGAGGGACGTTACGCGGCCTGGACCTTCTTCGAAACGCGGGCCCATTCCGGGATCCAGGTTCCGTGGGCGGCAAGCAGGTCGTCGGTGAGCGACCAGATCTGGTCGAGATCGAGCTCGGCGGCCGTATGCGGATCCATCATCGCGGCGTGGTAAAGATGCTCGCGGTTTTCTGTCATCATCGCGGCGACGGTCAGTTCCTGCACGTTGATGTTGGTGCGGATGAGCGCCGTCAGTTGCGGCGGCAGGGCACCGATGAAGGTCGGCTGGATGCCGTTTTCATCGACAAGGCAGGGCACTTCGGCAGCGCAATTGTCCGGCAGCGAGGTGATGCAGCCATTGTTGCGCAGGTTGCCGTAGATCACCGAGGGCTCGCCGGTCCACACCGAGTTCATGATCGAGGAGGCGTATTCCTTTGACTGCGCGACTTCGATCTTGTCGGCAGACCTGAAGGCGGCGGCCTGCCCCTTCCACTTCTCGACCTGCTCGATGCAGCGCTTGGGATATTCGTCGAGCGGAATGCCGAACTTCTCGATCAGGTCCTCGCGGCCTTCCTTGATGAAATAGGGCGTGTATTCGGCAAAGTGCTCCGAGCTTTCGGTGACGAAATAGCCGAGCCGGGTGAGCATCTCGTAGCGGACCTTGTTGGGGCAGCGCGGGTTCCAGGTCGGTTTCGGCGCCCGGCCTTCGCGGTAGCCGCGGACGAGATCCGGATAGAGATCGCGATAGGAGCCGTCCGGCTGGCGATGCTCGAATTTCAGATAGAAGGCCATGTGGTTGATGCCGGCCGAGCGGTAACGGATTTCCTCGTAGGGAATGTCGAGATCGTGGGCGAGTTCCATCGCGGTGCCCTGCACCGAATGGCAAAGGCCAACCTGCTTGATCTTCGGATATTTTTCCGAGATCGCCCAGGTGTTGATCGCCATCGGGTTGACGTATTGCAACAGGATCGCCTCGGGGCAGACCTGCATCATGTCCTCACAGATCGACCAGAGATGCGGCACGGTGCGCAGGCCACGCATGATGCCGCCGACGCCGAGCGTGTCGGCGATCGTCTGGCGCAGGCCGTATTTCTTCGGCACCTCGAAATCGGTGACGGTGCATGGCTCGTAACCGCCGATCTGGAAAGCGACGACGACGAAATCGGCGCCTTCGAGAGCCTTTTTCTGGTTGGAATGCAGCTCGATGGTTGCCTTCGCGCCGAGTGTCGAGATCAGCTTGCTGACGACGACTTCGCTTTCCTCCAGCCGTTGCGGGTTGATGTCCATCAGCGCGATTTTTGCGCCGGACAGCGCGGGACGCTGCAGCACATCGCCGATGATGTTCTTCATGAAGACGGTCGAGCCGGCGCCGATGAAGGTGATCTTGGGTTGTCTTGTCATGGATATGCCTCTTTGCTTATGCTGCTACTTCGAAGGCGGCGCGAACGAGCCGTTCGGTGTAGGCGGTCTTGGGATGAGTGAGAACGTCTTCGACCGGCCCCTCTTCAACGATCTTGCCGTGCTGCATCACCACCACCCGGTGGCAGAGCGCGCGCACGACTTTCAGATCGTGGGAGATGAAGAGGTAGCTCAGTCCTTTTTCGTCCTGCAGCTTGCGCAGCAGTTCGATGATCTGCGCCTGCACCGAGAGGTCGAGCGCCGAAGTCGGCTCGTCGAGCAGGATGAATTCCGGCTCTAATGCAATGGCGCGGGCAATGGCGATGCGCTGGCGCTGACCGCCGGAAAATTCATGGGGGAAGCGCGACAGGATATTGTTGGGCAGGCCGGCGCTGTTCAAGGCTTCCTTCACCCGCTCAAGCCGCTCGTTGCGGGTCGCGCCGAGCTTGTTGACGATCAGGCCTTCCTCGATGATCTGGCCGACCGACATGCGCGGGTTGAGCGAGGAGAAGGGGTCCTGGAAGACGACCTGCATGCGCGAGCGCAGGGGGCGCATCTCGTCGCGGGTGTTCTTTTCGATCGACTGGCCGTCGAACAGGATTTCACCGCTTTCGGCCGTCAGCAGCTTGACCAGTGCCTGGCCGAAGGTGGTCTTTCCTGAGCCGGATTCGCCGACGAGGCCGAGCGTCTCGTGCCGGTGAAGCTTGAGGCTCAGGCTGTCGACCGCCACCAGTTCCTTCAACTGCGGCCTGAAGAAGCCGCCAGCCTTCAGCATGAAGGAAACGCGGACATTGCGGCCTTCGAGAATAGCGGCCGAATCGACCGGCATCGGATTGGCCATGCCCTTCGGCTCGGAATTGAGCAGGTGGCGGGTATAGGGGTGCTGCGGGTTCTGGAAGAGGGTGGTCGTGGTATTGTGTTCCTTCACCTCGCCGTTCTGCATGACATAGACATAGTCGGAGAACTGGCGGACGACGGTCAGGTCGTGGGTGATCAGGATCACGGCCATGCCGAGTGTCTTCTGCAGGTCGCGAATGAGGTTGAGGATCTGCGCCTGGACGGTGACGTCGAGTGCCGTCGTCGGCTCATCGGCGATCAGCACGTCGGGACTATTGGCAAGTGCCATGGCGATCATGATGCGCTGGCGCTGGCCGCCGGAGAGTTGGTGCGGATACTGGTTGAGACGGGATTCCGGATCGGGAATCTGCACCTGGCGCAGCAATTCCAGCGTTCGCTCCATCGCCTGCTTGCGGCTCATCTTCTGGTGAACGCGGATCGCCTCGATGATCTGGGCGCCGATCGTATAGACCGGGTTGAGCGAGCTCATCGGTTCCTGGAAGATCATCGAGATGCGGTCGCCGCGCAGCGCCCGGCGCTGGCGGTCGGAAAATTTCAGGACGTTCTTGCCGTCATAGGCGATGGTGGAGCGATCCGACACCGTGGCGCGCTTGGTCAGCAGACCCATGACGGTGCGGGCCGTCACCGATTTTCCTGAGCCGGATTCGCCGACGACCGCGATCGTCTCGCCGCGGTAGAGCTGGAAGGAGACGTCCTTGACGGCATCGACCGTGCCGTGCTCGACCTTGAATTTCACGCCCACATGGCGGGCATCGATGATGGGGGTGCCGACCGCGGCGGCATGGTCGTGCCGTTGTTCGGGGGCGAGCAGGCTTAAATCCACGAGTGCCATGGGTCGTCTCCTCAGTATGGGTCGACGGCGTCGCGCAGGCCATCGCCGAGCGCATTGAACGCAAAGACGGTGACAAGCACGAAGGCCACGGGGGAAAGGATCCAGGGGTAGGATCCGATGACGGAATAGGTGGCGGTGTCCTGCAGCATCAGCCCCCAGGACATCAGCGGCGGCTTCACCGCAAAACCGAGGAACCCGAGGAAAGATTCCAAGAGCACCACATTCGGGATCGCCAGCGTCACGGCGACGATGACGTGGCTCATGACGTTGGGGAAGATATGCTGGAAGATTATGCGCCGGTCGGTAGCGCCGATCGCCATGGCTGCGCGGACATAGTCGATGCGGGCAAGCGCCAGCGTCTTGCCGCGTACCTCGCGCGACATCTGCGCCCAACCGAGCGCCGACATCACGATGATGACGAAAGCGAGGAAGACGTTGGTCGGCGCCGTTACCGGGATCAGCGAGGTCAGCGCCAGGTAGAGCGGCAATTGCGGGAAGGCGAGCACGAGCTCGACGAAGCGCTGCATCCAGTTGTCGAAGCGGCCGCCGAAATAACCCGACACCATGCCGACTGTCGTGCCGACAACAGTGACGATGAAGACCACTGTCAGTGCGATCATCAGCGAGACGCGGGAGCCGTAGAAAATACGGGACAGGACATCGCGGCCAAACTTGTCGGTGCCGAGGAAGTTGACCGGCGTGCCGTCGACAGCGCCGAAGAAATGGCGATCGGTCGGGATCAGGCCGAGAAACCGGTAGCTGAAGCCCTTGACGAAGAAGCCGAGGTTTTTCGGGTTGGCATAATCCGGACCGACGATCGGCTGGAAGGTGATCGGATCAAGCTCGGTGCCCTCGCCAACCTGATAGGTGCGCGGCCAGACGAGATTACCGTCCTGATCGGTGATGCTGATCGTCTGTGGCGGGGCGAAGCCAACGCCTGTCAGCTTCGGATCGACGGGTGCAAAGAACTCGGCGAAGATCGTCATGAGCATCAGGAGGCAGACGAGGATCAGCCCGGCCATGCCGGTCCAGGAATGCTTCAGGCGGCGCCAGACAAGGGCCCGATACGTTTCGTTGCCGTGATGCGGTGCCGGTACCGGCACGGTGACGGTTGTTTGAACGTCGGCTTTCATGCGTGTGCTCCTCCGCCAAGGCGAACCCGAGGATCGAGCATGGCCAAAAGCATGTCGGCGATGATGTTGCCGATGATGAGTGTTGCCGAGAGCACCAGCATGAAGGTCGCGGTGACATAGACGTCGCCCACCCACATGGAGCCGACGATGGCGGGACCGACGGTCGGCAGCGCGAAGATGATCGCGGTTTCGATCTCGCCGGTCAGCATGTAGGGCAGGACGACGCCCTGATACATGACCAGCGGATGCAGCGCGTTCGGCACGGCGTGGCGCATGATCACGGCGCTTTCACTCAGGCCCTTGGCCCGCGCGGTCTCGACATATTGGGCGTTCAGCGTATCAAGCAGATTGCCGCGCATCACCCGCATATTGTAGGCGAGGCCGCCAAACGTGGCGATGGCGATGACCGGCCAGACATGTTTCAGGAGATCGACGAACTTGCCCCACGACCAGGGCGCACCGCCGTATTTGGCGGAATGGAAGCTGTTGATCTCGGTGACGTTGAAATGGAACACCATGATGTAGACGATGATCAGCGCCATCAGGAAGCGCGGCACCGTCATGCCGAGGAACGAAATACCGGATAGCAGGCTATCGACCCAGGAATATTGCCGGGTGGCGGCGAGAATGCCGAAGGTGATGCCGATGACGGATGCCAGGATGTGACAGACAAGGGCCAGCGCCAGCGTGCGGGGCAGGCGTTCGCCGACAACCTCGGCCACCGGCTTGTTGTAGAAGAGGCTATGACCGAAATCGCCGCGCGTGACGATGCCGGTGATCCAGTTGACGTATTGCACGGGCAGGGGCTTATCGAGGCCGTTGGCGACCTTGTAGGCCTGCGCCTGGGAGTCGGCTTCCTCGAAGGATGCGCCGCCCTGGTTGATCAGCTGGGAGCGGATATAATCGCTGTAATCGCCTGGTGGTGCCTGGATGATAGCGAAGGTCACGACGCTCAGCACGAAGAGCACGGGGATGGCGGATGCGATGCGCACAAGCAGAAATCGGAACATGGCTGTTAGGTTCTCTTGTGTGTTCAAGGGTCTGCTCCGGCCGCGAGCGGCCGGAGCAAGCTCAACGAAGGATCAGTTGATCGGGCCGTTCTCGCCCGGCTTGCCCGGAAGCTGCTGCGGGAAGAGTTCGTAATCTCCCTGCTTGTCGGCAGCGACGAAGACCCGTTCGCGGACGATCGTATCCTCAGCCCAGTTGAACATGAAGATCGGGGCGCCGACCGGAATGTTCGAGAAGCGCTTGTTGATGATCAGCGCGCCCGGATATTCGGTGAGGCCGACCGAATCGACATTCTCCGTTGCGATCTTCTGGTACTGCTTCATCAGGTCCGTGCGTTCGTCATTGTCGCTCGAGGCGATGAACTTGTTGACGATGCCTACGAGTTCCTTCTCATAGGGCAGGAGGTCGACCGTGCCGTCCGTGCCGGCGCGATGATGCCAGCTTGTGCGAGGTCCCGTCGGAGCGAGCTGGGTGGTGTTCTGCACCACAGATGTCAGTTCCTGATCATTGCGGCGGATTGTCCAGTCGAACTGACCGGCATAGTGCGCATTGTCCTTCTTGGTGCCGTCGAGTGCGTTCAGCGTCACCTTCAAGCCGAGATGCTCCATCTGGCCGATCACGCCTTCCGCAAGGTTGCGGTCGGTGCCGTAGTCACCATTGCTCAAGAGCACGATCTGAACGTCCTGACCGCCTTCCGTTCCGGCTGGGAAGTTCACGAAACCGTTGCCGTCCGTGTCCTTCAGGCCGGCCTTTTCGAGAAGCGCCTTTGCGCCTTCGAGATCGAAGGGATAGTAAACGGTCGACTGGCGGTCGTAGAAACTCGTGCCCGACGACAGGCCGCCTGGATAGATCGCTGTGAACGGACCCTTGACGAGCGATTCTCCGAGCTTCTTGCGGTCGACCGCCATGGTGACCGCCTTGCGGAAGTCCTCATTGCGATTGAGTTCGCGCACGGCCTTGCCGCGGGCATCGGGTTCGCCCCAGCCGTTGGCAGAGAGGTTCATGCGCAGATTGTAGCCGATCAGGCGTGCGCCGAAGGCAAGGCGTGCCGGTGCCGTTTCCTGGGCTGCGCGCTTCAGGCTTTCGACGAAGTTCTCGGGCTGCTCCAGATTGGAGAAGTCGCCGGACCCGGCAACAGCCTGGACGTCGCGGTCTGCCCAGGTCGAGAGCTTGTAGTGCAGCTCGTTCATGTAGGGCAGCTGGTTGCCTGCCTCGTCTACCTTCCAGTAGTAGGGGTTGCGGCGGAGCACGATGATGTCGTCCGCCCGGTATGAGACCGGGACCCAGGCGCCCATGACGGGAATGTTCATATATTCGGCCGGGAAGCCGTTCTTGTACTGGTCGTACGTCACGTCCTTGTTGTATTTGGGATGCTTGGTCTTCAGGATATGCGCTGGACCCGGGCAGAAAGTGCCGTAAGCCATGGCGTAGAGATATTGGCGGGGGAAGGCTTCCTTGAATGTCCATTCAACGGTGTTGGCGTCAATGGCTTTCAGCGTCGTGCCTTCGCCGAAGGTTTCGGGCGTTGCTCCATTGAGCGGCGAGACATTGGGATCGACGACATTGTCGTCCCAGTAAAACATCACGTCTTCGGAGCTGAACGGCACGCCGTCCGACCATTTGGCGCCTTCGATCAGGTGCATGGTCAGCTTGTGGCCGTCTTCGGACCAGTCCCAGCTCCGGGCCAGGTTCGGAAGCGGCTCCACGTCGCTGGCTTCGACCTGAAAGAGCGGCGCGGTGCGCGTCAGGCATTCGGATATGCCGATATCGATGCCGCCCCAGCCTTGAGTCTGGCCGGCCGAATAGTTCCAGCCTTCCGGGCGACCGCCGATGACATGGCGCATCGTGTCGCCATAGACGCCGATGCCGTCCGGCATGTTGCCGGTCTTGAAGACCATTGGCTCCTTCGGCAGCCGTTCGACAACCGGCGGCAGCTTGCCGGTCTTGACGAATTTCTCGGTGACCCAGTCCGGTTCTTTGTATTCCGGCAGCGTCTTGAATTCGAGGATCGAATCGCGCGGCACATAGGTGATCTTGCCCTGTGCCGGGAATGGCGGTTGCTCGGGCACGACGGTCGGCTCGGAAGCCCAGGCCGTCACGGCGAAGGCCGACACGCCCAATAGAAGGGCGGTGGTCGTTTTCAGATGGCGAAAGCGTTTCATTGTCGTTGTTTCTCCCTCATGCTTCAGGCCGGCCCGGTATGGGCGGCTCTCCTCCTAAAAGCACCCGGCGGGACGGCATCATGCCGTCTGCCGGAAGAGAGCGGACGACGGATCGCCCACTCCCAGACCTGTCTCCTCCTCAGAAAACGGGCCTCGCATATCTGCAAGCCAAGCGCTTAGCTGGCCGCCTTCAACTTCGTTGCTTCCTTTTCGGCGCGCAGTTCGTCGATCGAGCGAACCTCGCGGCGGGCAACGCCCTTCCAGTCGCGGGTCTTGACGGTCGCCTTGCTCAAACGCTCCTTGGCCGCGGGCACGGCATGGGCGTATTGCGGCAGCCACTCAGCCTGGGCGACGACCATCTCGTCGACCATCTGCCAGACCTCTTCCGGCGTGCAGATGGCGCCGACCAGTGGATCGTGCAGGACGGCGAGCTTCAGAAGGTCGATATCGCCGGAAATGGCGGCATGAACCGACATGCGCTGGACGTTGATCGAGGAAATGCAGGTGGCGGCGCAGGCTTCTGGAAGCGTAATGCCGGCAACCATGTTGATGCCAAAGCGATCGACGAAGCCGGGCGACTCGATGATTGCGTCAGACGGCAGGTTGGTGATGACACCGTTGTTCTTGACGTTGAAATGGCCGCGATAGACGCGCCCGGTTTCCAGCGCCTCAAGGATATGGCTGGCGTGCTCGTTGGAGCGGCGGGCCGGATCGATGGGCTTGGCCGCGTCTTCAAGGAACTGCGGAAACTCGGTCTCAAACCAGTTGCGGGTCTCGGTCGAATATCGCAGGTAGCCGCCGGTTTCGCCGTGGATCCAGTCGGACATATCGATCCAGCGGGTAATTTCCTCCGGCCGCTTGCGGTACCAGGGCAGGTATTCCGACAGGTGGCCGTTGCTCTCGGTGGAATAGACGCCGAAGCGTTTCAGCACGTCGATGCGCAGCTTCTCCTGCTGCGAGAAGACTGGATGCGCCTCGAAGGCAGCGACGAGCTCGTCCTTGCCGATCCTGCGACCCTTGACGCGCACATCCACGAACCAGGTCTGGTGGTTGATGCCCGAGCAGATGTAGTCGAGCTCGCCGTCCTTGGCGCCGAGGATTTCGGCGATCTGTTCCGCGCCGTGCTGGACGCCGTGGCAGAGGCCGATCGTGTCGACCTTGCCGTATTCGATCGCAGCCCAAGTGTTCATCGCCATCGGGTTGGCGTAGTTGAGGAACTTCGCGCCGGGCTCGGCAAGCTCGCGGATGTCCTTGCAGAAGTCTAGGATGACGGGGATGTTGCGCTGGCCATAGAGAATGCCGCCGGCGCAGATCGTATCGCCGACGCACTGGTCGACGCCATATTTCAAGGGGATGCGGATATCATCGGCATAGGCGTCGAGGCCGCCAACGCGCACGCAGGAGATGATGTAGCGCGCACCGGCGATCGCCTCGCGGCGATCGGTCGATGCAGTGACCTTGGCCGGCAGGTTGTTGGCCTCAACGATCTTGTCGAGGATCGACTTGATCATGCCGAGATTGTGCTCGCTCAAATCGGTGAGCGCGAACTCCACATCCCGGAATTCCGGCACGCAGAGAATATCGGTGAAGAGTTTCTTGGTGAAGCCGACGCTGCCGGCGCCAATAATGGCTATCTTGAAGCTACTCATGCTGTCCTCGTCGCTGGTCATTCGGCCGGGAAAAACGGACAGGGTAAAATCAATGCACGGGAAATGAGGCGCTCTGGCGCTTTCATCCTCCCGGCTCTCCCTGTTGATGCCGCTCCAACCCGGTCATCTTGCTTTGTTGAGGTGCATTATGCGTATAATACTCTTCATCGCCAGAGAGGTATTGTGCTTTCATGGGTAATTCTGTGCTGAAACAGTTGATCGAGAATGGCCCCGTCATGCGGACGGTTTCGCTGCCGCGCGGACGCCATAGCCTGCACACCATGCCGACCAGCACGGGCTACGAGATCCGCACGGATTCGACCTATGACTGGGATGGCCGCAAGCGGGGGCAAACGCCGTTTACGGTGCTTCAGCATACGATCGCGGGTGCCGGCAACCTGCGCTATGAAAACCGCAACTACCGGGTCCGTGAAGGCGAGACCCTGCTCGTGCTCGTGCCACACAATCACCGCTACTGGCTGGAGCAGAACGGCCGCTGGGAGTTCTTCTGGATTTCGATGAACGGTGAGGAGGCGCTGCGCATTCACAAGGCCATTCTCTCGACGACCGGGCCGATCCTCAATCTCAAGCCCGAAACGATCGAGCGGTTGGCCGACTGCACTTTGAGGCTCATCTCAGGTGGTGCCGATGCACCGGGCAGCGCGTCTGCCATCGCCTACGAGGCGGCGATGGTGCTTTACGACGATGTCTTCGGCTCGCATCCGGTCCTCAGTCAGGAATACCGGACGATGCAGCACGTCATCGATCATATCATTGCCAATCTGGAGCATCCGCTTCCTGTCGAGAAGCTCGCCGAAGTCTCAGGCCTCAGCCGGGCGCATTTTTCGAGGGTTTTCGCCGCCAGCGAAGGCATGCCGCCGGCCGAATTCGTGCTGCGCAGGAGGCTGCAACGGGCTACCAAGCTTTTGACGAAGGCGGCGGATCTATCGGTGAAGGAAGTGGCTGTCATGTCCGGCTTCGAGGATCCGAACTATTTCGCCAAGGTGTTCCGCCGCTATTTCGGCGCCAGCCCGACGGAATTCCGCACGACGGGCATGTATTCCAGCATTGCCACAAACGGGCGCGCTTCGGCGGCGCCGGAGTCACCTGGCTCGGGGTCGGCAGATCAGTAGAAGAGATGCCAGGGGGTGAGAAACGCGCGACTCAACTCCTGATCGCGCTGCTGTTCGAACTCGGTTGGTTCTTCGCGGCTCTGTTTCACGGGCATTTCAACACGGATGGCTTTTTCCTTCTTCGCCGGAGGCGTCAGGTAACCGAGGGTCATTCCACCGTGATAAAACATTCAGTTCTCCGCTGTTCCCGTGGATCTATTAACGATCGTTAACACAATCCTGACACAATTGATCGTCCTGTCAATAGTCTATGAAATCTATGCCTTATTGCCGTCCGCGGCATTTCCGCAGCTTATAACAGTCGCAGAATTCCGGGTCTTTCGGAAAATAATATAATCTATAAATTTTATGATGTATGGAAAAGCGATCCAGCTTCCGCGCGGTCTGCGGGCGTTCTTTGCTTGAGACGGATGCGTCTTCCATGCGTAAATCGGGCACCATGAATGATACGGCAAAAGAGTGGACCCGCATGAATGTCGCTTTGAGAAATTCGATCGACCGGATCGCTCCGCAACGGGAGCATTCCTTTCCGCACGTGGCTGACGAAGACGCCTTGAAATCGGCCATGCGGCGGATGTCGGGCGGCGTATCGGTCATTACAGCCGGTGTCGGCGACGAGCGCACCGGCGCGACCGTGACTTCGGCTACCGCGCTTTCCATCGATCCGCCGACGATGATCGTCAACATCAACCGCAGTTCTTCCAGCTGGCCGGTGATCAGCCGATACGGGCATTTTTGCGTCAATATACTCAGCGCCGATCAGCAGGATGTCGCCGATCGCTTTGCCGGAAAGGGTGGCTTGAAGGGGATCGAGCGCTACGACGGCGCCGAGTGGTTCACCCTGGCGAGCGGTGCGTCCGTGCTGCGCGGGGCGCTGGCCGGTATCGATTGCGAGGTCGATGAGGTGATCGAGCGGCATAGCCACGCGATCATTCTTGGCCGGGTGGTCTCCATCGTCGCCGGCGACGGCCACTCGCTGGTTTACAGCAACGGTCGTTACGGGCGGTTTTCGCTCTAGGTTGTGAAGCGCAGCGGGCTAAACCTCTCAGGATCAAGCGCCTGGGCCTTGAAGCCTTCCGGCTGGGGACCGCCGGTCAGCAGACTCGCCGCCAGTGCGCCGAGCGCCGGCGATGTCAGGATGCCGTAGCCGCCCTGCCCGACCAGCCAGAAGAAATCCGGGCGATCTGGACCAAAGCCGATCACGGGCAGCCTGTCGGGTGAAAAACTGCGCATGCCAGCCCAGCTTTTGGCGACGCGGCGGACAGGGATGGTCGTTGCCTCCTCGACATAGTGCGCGGCCCAGGCGATATCGAGTTCCTCGGGCTGCACGTCACCCGGTTCGCAAGGCGTTGCGTCGGCGGGACAAGCGAGCAACCGCCCGGCGTCGGGCTTCATATAGAAATCCTCGTCGACCTCGTTGATCTCCGGCATGGCGGATATATCGGCTCCTTCGGGCAGATCGACGGTGATGGCCGTGCGCCGATGTGGTACGACGCCGAGCGGTTTGACGCCAAAAATCTCTGCCGCCGGATCCGCCCAGCCGCCGGCGGCATTGACCACGGTTTTGGCACGTACGGGGCCTGCCGATGTTTCGATGGTCCAGGCTTGACCGTCATGGCTTGCCGACAGGACGCCGTGGCGCTCGCGGATTTCTGCACCATTCCGGCGCGCGCCCTTCACGTAACCCTGCAGCAGGCTTTCGACCTCGATATCCCAGAAGTTGGGATCGTAAAACGCGGCTGCGGCATAGCCCGGTTTCAGGATCGGCACGCGCGCCAGCAACGCCTCCTCTTCCAGCGGCTCGAGTTCCGGCGTGAAGGCAAGCTCGGATCGAAAAACCTCTTCCAGCCGAGAGGCCTTCTCCGCAGTGGCGATCATCACGCCGCCACGCTGTTTGAGAAGCGGGATATCCGAAAATCCTTCGGGTAGACTGTCGAAGAAATCCTTGGCGATCGCGGCGAGTGCGCAGACCTCGGGTGCGTTGTAGCGCAGTACGAATTCGGCGGCCGAACGGCCGGTACTGTGATAGCCGAGCGCTGTTTCGCGTTCGAGCACGATGACGGAACGATGGGGGCTGAGGAAATAGGCCAGTGACAGGCCGGCGATGCCGCCGCCGATGATCGCCACGTCGAATGTCTGCATGTCCAGCCCTGCTCTTTAAGGTGTGCGCGATCCCGCCCACGCGCAAACCAGACGCTAGAGGGCGGCGCCTTAATGTTCAAATTTATAGTCTCGAAGCTCACTATCAGGCAGATTGATGCACCGTGGCGTGGTTCAGTGGTTCCGTGTCTGCGACATGCCGGAGGAAGGCGGCTTCTGCCGGATTGAGAATCGCGTTCGGGTTGGATATGCGAAACACATCCGTCGTCGGCAGGAGATCGTAGGGCGGCAATTGCCAGAGATCGCCCGCCGCCAGACCGGATGCTGCCAGATGGTCCGGGACCATGCCGATGCCGATATTGGCGGCGATCAGGCGCAGCACCTCCTCGACATTGCACGAGACGGCCCGAACCTGCTGGCCGAAGGAACCCATGGCGCGCACGGCGGTAATGGCATTCATGTGCTGGCCGCCGAGAACATCGGCGGTGAAAGCGATGTAGGGATCGCCGCGCATGTCGTTCAAGGCGGCGCCTTTGACGCCAAACAGCCGGTGACCCCGCCCGCAATAGAGCCCATATTGCTCGCGGATATGGAAGGCCTTGGTCAGCGCATCGGGGATATTGCCGTCGCACAGACCGATGGTGGCGATATTGCGCTCGACGGCGCTGATGACGCTGACGGTGGTTTCGACGGTGATGCTGAGCGTCACCTTTGGGTGCGAGCGAAAGAAGCTTTCGAGCTTCCGATCCCACGCCGGATTGTGCGCGTGGCTGACCGAATGGATGCTGACATGGCCGGTCACGTCTTCGCCAGCGGTTTCCAGCGCATTCGGCAGCCGGACGACGGCGGCGAAGATGTCGCGGCATTGGCGGTGCAGTTTTTCGCCGGCTTCCGTCAGGTCAAAGCGGCCCGGGCGGCGGTCGATCAGTTTCTGGCCGACGGTCTGTTCCAGGCGCTTCAAGGCCATGCTGACGGCGGGCTGCTGCAAAAGCAACCGGTTGGCCGCTGCCGTGATGCTGCCTTCCTCGACCACGACGACAAAGGTGCGCAGAAGGTTCCAGTCGAGATTGTGGGCGAAGCGTTCGAGGCGATTGTCTGGCATGGAAAGCCGCTCTCAGAGGGAGATGAGGCCGGAGGGTAGCCGGTTCATGACCTCATGACCATCGGCGGTGATCAGCAACTGGTTTTCGATGATCATGCCGCCGACGCCATCGACATACCACGGCGTCTCGAACGCGAGCACCATGCCGGGCGCGATGATCACGTCCGATTGCTGAGACAGGAACGGCCACTCCTCGCTGCCGAGACCGGCGCCCAGCCCATGGCCGAAATGGCCGCGCGTGTAGCCGGGGAAGCCTGCCTTGGCCATGGCTTCGGTCGTTACCCTGTGCACCTCGCTCATGGCGATGCCGGGTCTCAGGAGCGGGAGGCCTGCGTGGTAGGCGGCTTGCAGGGCATCGAACAGACGAACCTGAAGAGGCGATGGAACGCCGCAGACGAAGGTGCGGCCGGTGTCGGATGTATAGCCGGCGATCAAACAGCCGACATCGACCTTGATGAGGTCTCCCGATTCGATCACGCCACCTTTCGTCCATGGGTTCTGGCCGACCGAGACATATTCCCAAAGCCCGGTGAGGTTTTGGACATTGCTCCGTGACGCCTCGGCTCGAACGCCCTTTTCCCAGGCTGCCGCAAGCGCATCGCGGCTGACGCCGACGTCGATCGTTTCGCGCAGGGTGACGATACCGGCTTCGGCAAGCTCGACAGCGGTGCGCAGATGGCTGATCTCCGTGGGGGATTTGATCATCTTCAATCGCCGGACCAGATCGGAAGCGTCGAGCAGTTCGGCGCCGGGCAAGGCGGCAGACAGCAGCCGGAAATCGGTGACGGAAAGACCATCGAATTCGATGCCGATCCGGCCCTTGTCCAGACCCTTTTCTGCGAGAAGGTCACCAGCAAGACGGAACCCGTTGCCGGCGTCAAATGTCTCCGGGCGCTGGAAGCCGGGTGCACGCCCCTGTCTTGTCCACGCGGCATGTATCAGATCTTCCGGCGGAAGCGTTTCGGCGTCCATGTCCCTGATGTCGCCGGTTTCGACCCAGATCGGGTTGATGCGGATATCCGTGATCGTGCTAGAGGCACGGAAGGCCGCCTCGAAAAGGTCGGTGACGACGGCACTTCCGGTCAGTGCCGGATCGGCCGGAACGATCACGGCCACGGCACCCGCGCGCCGCCACATGGTGGCGACACCGGCCGGTGCGCCTGTCGCATAAGTGAAGCTTTCCGGAGAAAGTAGCAGCAGCGCATCGAACCCCGCGATTTCCATCAATTGCGATGCGCGCGTCCTGTCGACGTGAGCCATGCTGTTTCCTTGTCCTGTGGTCTCAGCGTCTTGTGGGCCGCCATTCCCGCCGCGCATGAGGCAGTGCCGCATTTTCGTTTGTATCGCCCTGCCCGGCTTGCCATAACGGGCAGAAGAAGGAAAGTGACGGGAGGAAGACATGGCTGCAAGACAGGAATTCCAGTGGGACGATCCGTTTCTGCTGGACGATCAGCTTTCCGAGGACGAGCGGATGATCCGCGATACGGCCCGCGCCTATGCGCAGGAAAAGCTGCAGCCACGCGTGATCGATGCCTATCGCAATGAGACGACCGATCCCTCGATCTTCCGCGAGATGGGCGATCTTGGCCTGCTTGGCGTCACGGTTCCGGATACCTATGGCGGCGTCGGCGCGTCCTACGTGGCCTACGGTCTGGTTGCCCGCGAAGTCGAACGGGTCGATTCCGGCTATCGCTCGATGATGAGCGTCCAGTCTTCCCTCGTCATCTACCCAATCCATGCCTATGGCTCGGAAGAGCAGCGCCAGAAATACCTGCCGAAGCTGATCAGTGGTGAATTCATCGGCTGCTTTGGCCTGACGGAGCCGGATGCCGGCTCCGATCCGGGCGGCATGAAGACGCGGGCGGTGAAGACCGATGGCGGCTACCGGCTGAGCGGTTCGAAGATGTGGATTTCCAACGCGCCGATCGCCGATGTCTTCGTCGTCTGGGCGAAATCGGAAGCGCATGGCAATGCCATTCGCGGCTTCGTGCTGGAAAAGGGAATGAAGGGGCTCTCCGCGCCCAAGATCGGCGGCAAGCTGTCGCTGCGCGCCTCTATCACCGGTGAAATCGTGCTCGATAATGTCGAGGTCGGCGAAGACGCGCTGTTGCCGAATGTCGAGGGGCTGAAGGGTCCGTTCGGCTGCCTCAACCGCGCCCGCTACGGCATTTCCTGGGGTGCGCTCGGCGCGGCGGAATTCTGCTGGCATGCGGCCCGGCAATACGGGCTCGACCGCAAGCAGTTCGGCAAGCCGCTTGCGCAGACGCAGCTTTTCCAGAAGAAACTTGCCGACATGCAGACGGAAATCACGCTCGGGCTGCAAGCGTCGCTCCGCGTCGGCCAGCTTATGGATGCAGGCCGGATGGCCCCTGAAATGATCTCGATCGTCAAGCGCAACAATTGCGGCAAGGCGCTGGATATCGCCCGCGCCGCTCGCGACATGCATGGTGGCAACGGCATTTCCGAGGATTACCAGGTGATGCGCCACATGATGAACCTGGAAACGGTCAATACCTACGAGGGCACCCATGACGTCCACGCCCTGATCCTCGGCCGCGCCCAGACCGGGCTGCAGGCCTTCTTCTGAGCGCGGCGATGGAAGCGCCACTGAAGGGCCTGAAGGTTCTTGAACTCGCCCGCATCCTGGCGGGCCCCTGGATCGGCCAGACGCTGGCCGATCTCGGTGCCGATGTTATCAAGGTGGAAAGCCCCGCCGGCGACGATACCCGCACCTGGGGGCCGCCCTTTGTCGAGGGGGAGGACGGCGGTCCTCTCGATGCCGCCTATTTCCACGCCTGCAATCGCGGCAAGCGGTCGGTCGTCCTCGATTTCACCACCGAGGAAGGACAGGAGGCGGTGCGCCGGCTGGCGGCGCAGTCGGACGTGCTGCTGGAGAATTTCAAGGTCGGCGGGCTGGCAAAATACGGGCTGGACTACGAAAGCCTGAAAAAGATCAATCCGCGGCTGATCTATTGTTCGGTTACCGGCTTCGGCCAGGACGGGCCTTATGCCCATCGCGCGGGCTACGACTACATCATCCAGGGCATGAGCGGCATCATGGACCTGACGGGCGATCCCGAGGGCGAGCCGCAGAAGATCGGCGTTGCCTTCGCCGATATCTTCACCGGGCTCTACGGCGTCATTGCGGTCCAGGCCGCATTGCACATGCGCGAGCGCACCGGCGAAGGCCAGCAGGTCGACATGTCGTTGTTCGACAGCATGACCGGGGTTCTGGCCAACCAGGCGCTGAATTTCCTCGTCTCCGGAAAATCGCCCCGCCGCCTCGGCAACGCGCATCCGAACATCGCGCCCTATCAGGTCTTTCCGGTCTCCGACGGCCACCTGATCGTCGCTGTCGGCAATGACCGGCAGTTCGTCAAGTTTTGCGCGCTGCTCGGACTCGACGAATTGGCGACGGACCCGCGTTATCTGACCAATGCCGGCCGGGTAAAATATCGCGACAGCCTGACGCCGGAACTGACCGCACGGACGCTGAATTTCAATCGCGACACGCTGCTTGCCATGCTGGAAGCCGCCGGTGTGCCCGGCGGGCCGATCAATACGGTCGCCGATGTGTTCGCCGATCCGCAGATTCTCCATCGCGGAATGCGGGTCGACACGCCACATACGGGATCGGCATCCGGAACGGCGCCGGGGGTCCGCACGCCTATTCAGTTTTCGGATGCGGAACTTGCGCTTGGACGTGGCGCTCCGAGGCTTGGGGAGCATACGCACGAGGTACTTACCGAGATCGGGATGAAGCCCTGACGAACCTGCGTGGGGTCAAATATTCCCCATGCAGAGATATTTCATTTCCAGATAGTCCTCGGCGCCGTGGCGGGAGCCTTCGCGGCCGATGCCGGATTGTTTGACGCCGCCGAAGGGGGCGGCTTCGGACGACATGCGGCCGGTATTGATGCCGATCATGCCGTATTCCAGCGCTTCGGCGACACGCCAGACCTTTTTCAACTCGGTCGCATAGAAATAGGCGGCGAGGCCGTAAATCGTATCGTTGGCCTGCAGGATGACGTCTTCCATTGTCTCGAAGCGGATGATCGGAGCGACAGGTCCGAACGTCTCGTCGCAGGCGACCAGCATGCCCTTGCCGACGTTGGAAAGCACTGTTGGTTCGAAGAACGCGCCGGACACGCGTTTTCCGCCGCAGAGAAGCGTTGCACCCTTGTCGATCGCATCGTTCACATGCGTCTCGACCTTCTCGATAGCCCGGCCGTCGATCAGCGGGCCGATCGTGATGCCGGGAGCAAAGCCGTCGCCGACCTTGAGCTTGGCTACTTCGGCAGCAAGTTTACCGGAAAACTCGTCGTGGACGCCGCTCTGGACATAGATGCGGTTGGCCGAGGTGCAGGTCTGGCCCGCGTTGCGAAACTTCGCCTGGATGGCACCATCGACGGCCGCGTCGATATCGGCGTCGTCGAAGACGATGAAGGGCGCGCTGCCGCCGAGTTCGAGGCTGACTTTCTTGATCTGCTCGGAACACTGTCGCATCAGGATGCGGCCGACTTCGGTCGAGCCGGTGAAGCTGATCTTGCGCACGCGCGAATTGGTGCAGAGTTCGCGGCCGATCGCATCGCCTTCCGAGGCAAGGATCAGGTTGAAAACGCCTTTAGGAAAGCCGGCCCGAGCCGCCAGCGCGTGCATGGCCAGTGCCACCAGCGGCGTCTGTTCGGCAGGCTTCAGGATGACGGTGCAGCCGACTGCCAGCGCCGGCGAAATTTTTCGCGCCACCATGGAGGCCGGGAAGTTCCACGGGGTGATGGTCCCGACAACACCGACCGGCTGCTTGATCACCATCATGCGCCGGTCCGTCGAGGGGGCAGGAATGGTTTCGCCGTACACGCGCTTGGCCTCTTCCGCATACCACTCGATGTAGGCGGCGGCGTGCTGCACTTCGGATCGGGCTTCGTTGAGCGGCTTGCCCATTTCGGCCGTCAGGATCGCCGCGAGATCGTCGATGTGGGCGATAACGAGGTCGTGCCAGCGGCGCAGGATGGTGCTGCGGTCGCCTGCGGGGCGCTCGGCCCAGGGAAACTGCGCCGCGTAAGCGTCATCGATTGCGGTCCGTGTTTCCGCCACGCCCATGTCCGGCAGAGTCGCAAGCAGTGCGCCGTTCGAGGGATTGCGCACATCGAAGGTTTTTGCGTGAGGGGTGCCCGGCACATTCACCAGCCCGAGCAGATGAGGCTCCTTGACGTGGGCGATCAGCGTCTCGGTAAAGATCATCGGAGATCCTTTCTGGCGGTCTGCGCAAGGCAGCGTAGCGCGGCACATATCGTCGCGGGGACAATGCCGATAGCCGATTAAGGCGGCCGGGTCCATCGGGCAGAAACGGTGTGCTGCCCGATGGGAATATTATCGCATCGGCGCCTGAATCAGGCCCGTGCTTCCAGGATCGATGCTTCCAGGATATCCAGTGCTTCCGCGAAAACCTCGTCCTGAATGGTGATCGGCGCGAGGAAGCGGATGACGTTGCCGTGGACGCCGCAGGTGAGCAGGATAAGGCCCTTCTCCAGTGCGATCAGGCGGACACGGTTGGCGAAATCGGCGCTCGGCAGATTGGTCTTCACGTCGTTGAATTCGACGGCGTTCATGAAGCCGGGACCGCGGATATCGACGATTTCCGGTGCCTGTTCGGCAATAGCCGCAAGGCGCTGCTTGAGGCGGCCGCCGAGTTGTTCGGCGCGTTCGCAGAGGTTTTCGTCCTTGATGACATCGAGCACGGCATGGGCCGCGGCAATGCCCATCGGGCTGCCGCCATAGGTGCCGCCAAGGCCGCCAGGCCCAGGCCCATCCATGATCTCGGCGCGGCCGGTCACGGCTGCCAGCGGGAAGCCGCCGGCCAAGCTCTTTGCCATGGTCATCAGATCCGGCACCACGTCGTAATGTTCCATTGCAAACATCTTGCCGGTACGGGCAAAGCCGGTCTGCACCTCGTCGGCGATCAACAGGATGCCATGCTGGTCGCAGATGTCGCGCAGCGCCCGCATGAGAGCAGCAGGCGCGGGATAGAAGCCACCTTCGCCCTGCACCGGCTCGAGGATGATCGCGGCGACCCGCGCCGGATCGACATCGGCGGCAAAGAGTTTCTTCAGCGCAGCGAGCGACTGCTCGACATTGACGCCGTGAAGCTCGATAGGGAAGGGCACGTGGAAGACGTCGCCCGGCATGGCGCCGAAGCCGACCTTGTAGGGAACGACCTTGCCGGTGAGCGCCATGCCCATGAAGGTGCGGCCGTGGAAGCCGCCGCTGAATGCGATGACGGCAGAGCGGCCTGTGGCGGCGCGGGCGATCTTGACGGCGTTTTCAACAGCTTCGGCGCCGGTGGTCACGAAGACCGTCTTCTTGGCATGGTCCCCGGGCGTGATCTCGTTCAGGCGCTCGGCCAGATGCACATAGCTTTCGTAGGGAACGACCTGCGCGCAGGTGTGGGTAAAGCGATCGAGCTGTGCCTTGACGGCCTCGATGACGCGCGGATGGCGGTGGCCGGTGTTGACCACGGCGATGCCGGCGGCGAAATCGATGTAGCGATTGCCTTCCTTGTCCCAGATTTCGGAATTCTCCGCGCGGTCGGCATAGATCTGCGTGGTCATGCCCACACCGCGGGAAATGGCTGCGTTCTTGCGATCGGTCAAACTGGTCACGGGTATCATCCTAGAGCGTGAGGAACATTGTTGATGCAAATCCTATATTTTTTCTGTAGGTTTGCAAATTAATTATAGTGATCGGAAAAGCAGCGTTTGTGATGCTTTTCCTTGTGCGTTGCGGCAGGTGTGGCTACGTTGATGCCTTAAACATTGTATGGATATTTTCTGACACTTCGAACACCCAGACATTTGGCGGCCGGTGCCCGGCGAAGGTTTTCAGGGCGGGGGCTGCACCATTGTAGCGCGTAGCAATCAGGAGAATGACGCCATGACTGCAGATGCCATTATCCGTGCCCGTATCGATTCTGCCACGAAACAAAAAGCTATCGCGGCGCTGGAAGCCATGGGGCTTTCGGTTTCCGACGCCATTCGCCTGCTGATGCTGCGCATAGCCGAAGAGAAACGTCTGCCTTTCGAGTTGAAGGTACCGGACCGGGAAGATCTGCCGGCCATCGATCGCAATTCGCGTCTCGATAACGGCGAAGACCTGTTTCGCGATCTGGAACATTGACCGCATGATCATTTTGTGTGGCGGCTTATGAGCGATGCCATGGCAGTTCGGTACAAGGTTGCAGAGGCGGCGAGGCTCGCTGGTGTCTCTGCGTCAACCTTGCGGCTCTGGGAAACGCAGGGGCTTGTCGTACCGGAGCGTTCAGCGACCGGTCACCGGCAGTATAGCGAGAGCGATGTCGCCCAACTGAAGCGCGTTTCCTGGTTTCGCGCCGAGCGCGGCCTCAATCCGGCAGCCATTCGTGAAGCGCTCGAGGCGGAGGCTGGCGAACTCGACGATCACAGTCTTTCTGCCGTGGGTGAAGCAACGCCGCAGTCACAGGTTGGCCGCAAGCTCCGGAGCCTGCGCCACGCGGCCGGCAAGACGCTGGAGCAGGTGGCCGGCGATATCGGCATCGCGGCTTCGGTTCTCTCGACGTTGGAGCGCACCTCGCAGGGCGTCTCCGTCGCTGTGCTGCACAATCTCGCGGAATATTTCGGAACAACGGTCTCCAGCCTTTCCGGCGAGGATGAGCCGGAAGTGCGCGCCCTGGTGCGGTCCGGTGAGTGGCGCACCTGGCCGCGCACGACGCCGGGCGTCACCGTGCAGCTGCTGGCCGAGGGCCGCAACCAGATGGATTGCCATCGCTTCGTGCTGGAGCCAGGCGCCTCCAGCGAGGGCGCCTACAAGCATGAGGGTGAGGAATTCGTCTATGTGCTCTCCGGCCGGGTGGAATTCGTGCTCGATTCCGATCAGTTCCACGATCTGAACCCCGGCGATTCCCTCTATTTCGAAAGCCGCCGCCATCATGCCTGGTCGAACCGGCACGATGGGGAGACCGTGCTCTTGTGGATCAACACGCCGCCGACATTCTAGCGCTGTCTTCGTGTTTATGATCAAGCCGGTTTATACCGGCTATTGTCGCTATCTATTTCGTTTATGTGCGTTTCGAGCTTAAAGTTTCCGTCAAGCGCCGGGAAACGGTGCGCAACAAGGGGAACCGAACGCATGAGAAAACAGATCATCGCACTGGCTTTGGCTTGCGCCGCCGCCTTTTCCATGACATCCGCCAACGCCGCCGAGAAGCTCAGGATCGGCACAGAAGGCGCTTATCCGCCCTTCAATTTCATTGATTCCGCCGGCAAGATAGGCGGTTTCGACGTCGAGATCGGGCAGGCACTTTGCGCCAAGATGCAGGTCGAATGCGAGGTCGTGGCGCAGGACTGGGACGGCATCATTCCTGGGCTCATTGCCAAGAAATACGACATGATCATCGCCTCGATGTTCATCACCGAAGAGCGCAAAAAACAGGTCGCCTTCAGCGATCCCTACTACCTCGCCGCCATGACCCATGTTGCGGCGAAAGGTGCCGGCGTCACGGAATTCAGCAACGAGGCGCTGAAGGGCAAGGTCATCGGCGCGCAGTCCGGCACGACGCAGGCCGAATATATCGCAGCCGTCTACCCGGATGCCGAGATCAAGCTCTATCCGACGCAGGACGAAGCCAATCTCGACATGGCCAATGGTCGCCTCGACATGGAAGTCGGCGACATGCTGCCAATGCTCGACTGGGTCACCAAGAACAATGACGGCAAATGCTGTGAACTGATCGGCCAGCCGATCACCGACAAGAAGTTCGTCGGCGACGGCGTCGGCATCGCGCTGCGCCAGGATGACAGCGATCTTCGCGAAAAGCTGAACAAAGCGCTCGTGGATATCCGTGCCGACGGCACCTACAAGACGATCAACGACAAGTATTTCACGATCGACGTTTACACGATGAAGTGAAGCCCGGATCCGGCATTCGGATTTGCGGGAGAGCACCGACATGATCGCGTCCTGCCACGGAGGTGGCGAACGTGGTCATGCCGGCCGGATTTTCCGTACCGGCTTCTGCCGATGATAGGTCAGTGCTGCGCGCAGGCATAGCGCCAGCGGCTCCCGGTACAAATGGTCAGTTGTCGGGATGAGCAGCGCCCGCTGGCCTTCAAAGGCAAAATCATTGGCAAAATGAGCGCGAAAAGTTTCGATCAGTGTGGTCTTGCAGTTGACGAACACCGCGCAATGGCCGGGAGCTGACTTGGATACTCCCAGCCGGATGGTCGTTCCGCTTCTGCTTGCTTCGGTCAGATAGGCCGGTTCGCCCCATTTGAGCGTCTCGGTCAATGGGCCGACGCCTTCGGTTTCGGCCGCAACAGCAAAGATGAGGTCGCGAACCTGCAACAGCCGCATCCTGATCGGCTCGGGATATCGTCCAAGCGCCTCGGCGACAGCCGCGGGAACGGGATGGTTCGTCATAACGCGCTCCTGAGCGGCAGATGGATACATTCCCAGCCCTTATGGGCTCTGGAAGATGTTCAATCCGGCTGCGCCCGTCAATCTGGCAGCCGCCGGCCTATTTCGTCACGTCGATGACGACGCGGCCACGGATCCTTCCAGCGACGATGTCTTCCGCCAGTTGCGGCAGATTTGACAGCGGCTCGACCGTCGTCATTGCCGCCAGGCGTTTCCGGTCGAGGCTTTCCGCCAGAATGGCCCAAGCCCTGTCGCGTTCGGCATGGGGGGCTGTCACCGAGTTGATGCCGAGAAGAGCGACACCGCGCAGGATATGCGGCATGACGCTTGCCGGCAGGTCGGCACCGCCGGCGAGACCACATGCGGCAACCGCGCCGCTCTGGACGGTCTGCGCCAATACGTTGGCCAGTGTCGTTGATCCGACGGAATCGATGGCGCCTGCCCAGCGCTCCTTCTGCAGCGCGCCGCCCTTTGCGGCGAGTTCAGCCCGGTCGATGAAACCGGTCGCGCCGAGGGCCGACAAATAGCCATGGGTTTCCGGGCGGCCCGTCGATGCGGTGACCTTGTAGCGGCGCTCCGCCAGAAGCGTGATTGCCACTGAGCCGACACCGCCGGCGGCACCGGTGACGAGAACCTCATGATCATCCGACTTGATCTTGCCCCAGGCTTCGAGCGCGTGAATGGCAAGGGCTGCCGTATAACCGGCAGTGCCGATCGCCATGCTTTCTTCCAGACTGAAGGCATCCGGCAGGCGCGTCAGCCATTCGGACTTCAGGCGCTGGAACCGGGTATAGCCACCCCATTCCGTTTCCGACATGCCCCAGCCGTTGACAATCACCTTGTCGCCGGGCTTCCAGTCGGGGCTGCGGGATTGAACGACAATGCCAGCGAGATCGACACCGGCCACCATCGGCAGGCGGCGGGCGATGCGGCCTTTGCCCGAAACCGCGAGACCATCCTTGTAGTTGAGCGTCGAGAACAAGACCTCGACCAGCACGTCGTGATCCGGAAGATCGGCGAGTGCCAGATCCCGAAAGCCCGCCACCGGCTTGCCGTCGCGGTCGTCGATCACGAGTGCCCTGAAATGTTCCGCCATGTTTTCTCCCGTCCGTTTTGGCGCAGCATGGCATGGGAAAAAACCAAAAGCCATTTCGACGAAAGGCGCGCTGCTGTCCACAGGCGGCACGCGAAACCGGTTCTTTCTAGACCCCAAAAAAGAATGAGGAAACCTGTCGGCGGCGCTGTTTTGAGTTCGCAAGCAAACTATTGATTCATTGGGGAATTATCGGCGAATGCGTAATTGTATATCGTGTGGATTTACTTGCAATATTATGTATTTCGTATGGATGATTTCCGGATGTAGCTGCCATGCTTGCCGCGCAGGGCAGATTTGCCTTTATGCTCTGGCGAAATACCTGAAGGAGTGGTATCTGACGCTCGCAACAATCCTATGGAGCTTATCATGTTTTCGCAGCGCAAGCTGTCGAACCCGTCTGATCGCGGTTTTGTCCAGATGATCTGGAACGCGATCCTTCTCGTTCAGACCCGTGAAACGACCTCGCTTATGACAGGTCGTAACCGCTAGGCAGAACCTGCGGCCGGGCCAGCTATCGCGGCCGGGAATGTCACGGAGGCTTTCAGCCCTTTGCCATCCGGTCCTTCCCCCAGCGTGAGATGTCCGCCGAACAGTCCGGCGATTTCTTCGACGATCGGAAGACCCAACCCCATTCCCGGTGCTTCGCCGCGTCCGCCGCGAGCGAAACGCTGGCGCACGACCTGCCGGTTCTCCGGCGAGATGCCCGGGCCGTTGTCTTCGACGTCGAGCCGCACGTTGCCGTCTTCGGTTTCCACGCGAACCGTCACTTCCGCCCCTTTGCCGGCATAGGCGATGGCGTTTTCGATCAGGTTGCGCAGAAGCTCGCCGATCAGCAAAGGTTCGGCGCGGATCAGCGCTGTGCCCTCGCCCTCGAAGCCGAGATCGACGCCGGCATCGCCGGCGCCGGGCACGCGATCACCGGTGATCTGCTGGGCCAGGGACACGAGGTCGATGACCTCAAGCGGCTGCGGCTCCGTTGAGCCGGCGGCATCGATCTTTGCCATCAGCAACAATTGCGCGAGGATGCGCTCTGCGTGGGCAACCGCCTCGTCGCCCTTGCGTGCTGCCGCCTGCGCCTCTTCCAGCGTCGTGGCGCGGGCAGATAACGCCAGCTGAGTGCGAATGATGGCGAGCGGCGTGCGCAGCTGATGGCTGGCATTGCCGGAGAAATGGCGGAGCGCATCGAGCGCCGATTGCAGCCGCACCATGAAGGAATTGACCGTTTCGACCAGCCCTTCGACTTCGCTCGGCACCGACTGCTTAATCGGATGCAGGTCGTCGGGGCTACGTTCGGCAATGGCATCGCCCAGCCGATAGAGTGGTCTGAGTGAAAAGGTCACCGCAATCCAGACGATGGTCGCGGCACCGAGGATCATCATCAGAAGCCGGAACGCCGAGCGCAACAGGATGGCTTGCGTCAGCTGGCGCCGGGCGATCGTCGTTTCCGCAACGGTGACGACGAAGGGAACGGAATTGATGCCCGTCGAGGCGGACCGCTCCAATGCCGCGACACGGATCGGCTCGCCGCGAAACTGCGCGTCGGCATAAACGGCCGATTGACCGTTCATATCGGCGACCGAGGGCAGGTTCTGGTAGCCGGTGATGAACTGACCGGGCGGTCCGTCGACGCGGTAGAAGACCCGGTCCTGTGCTGCCGAGGTCAGCATTTCCAGCGCGACATAGGGGATATCGACCTCGAGCGAACCGTCTTCCGCAACCACGACCCGTTCGGCAATTGCCAGCGCCGAGCCGGCAAGCACACGGTCGGAGACGACATTCGCCGTTTTCACCGCGTCCCGATAGGTATCGATCAGTGCCAGGGCGCCGATGACGACGGTCGAGATCAGCAGCCAGGCGAGCAGCCGCCGGCGGAGCGAATAGGCGGCCGGCGTCATCACGTGTCCGCCATCTTGTCGAGATAATAGCCGATGCCGCGCGCAGTGCGCACCGTCAGGCCGTGTGGTGCGAGGCGCTTGCGCAGCCGGCTGACATATTGTTCGATGGCATTGGCGCTGAGGTCGTCGTCGAAGGCCGTCAGCGACTGAATGATCGCCTCCTTGGCGACCACTTTTCCAGCGCGCATAAACAGGATTTCAAGCAGGCCGAGTTCTCTGGCCGGGATATCGACGGTGATCCCGCCGGCCGAAAATGTTCTCGAATTAAGATCGAAGGACACATTGCCGTAACTGACCAGCGATGAGCGAAGCCCGGCCTGGCGGCGCAGCAGGACCCGGACACGGGCCTCGAATTCGCTGATGTCGAAGGGCTTGATCATGTAGTCGTCGGCACCGAGATCAAGCCCCTTGATCTTCTCCTCCTGCGTACCCCGCGCGGTCAGGATCAGCACAGCCGCCTTGTTCTGCCGCGCCCGCATCGAGCGCAAGACGTCGAGACCGTCCATTTCCGGCAGGTTGAGGTCGAGGATGACGAGATCGAAGGTTTCGGTGGCAATCACCGCATTGGCCGAGGCACCGTCGTGAACGACATCGACCGCATAGCCGCTGCCGCGCAGGATGGCGACAAGCCCTTCCGAAAGCGCCTTATTGTCCTCGACCAGTAATATCCGCAAATCCGCTGTCTCCCTGAGGCACTCTATCGAGCGTGCTTCGCCTTGTGAACGGGCTGCTGCTGCTGCAATATCGTTTTATGCGTTTCCTTTCCTTTCTCTGTCTTCTTTTTGGATTTTCCCTGCCCGCCACCGCCCAGCCGGTACTGTTCCCGGCGCTTTCGGGTGATGCGGCGGCACCGACCGTCGTTGTCTACTCCTCGCTCGACGAGCCCCTGGCGCGACCGATGATCGTTGGGTTCCAGACGGCCAATCCGGATGTTGCCGTGCGCTACGAGGATATGCTGACCGGCGAGATCTACGACCGGATCGTCAAGGAGACCGATGCCGGCGAAAAGACGGCGGATTTCGCGTTTTCCTCGGCGATGGACCTGCAGGTCAAGCTCAGTAATGACGGTTATGCCCAGCGCAGCGACCTGCCGATGAGCGACCGCTGGCCGGACTGGGCCAATTGGCGCAATACTGCCTATGCGCTGACCTTCGAGCCGGCCGTGTTCGTCTATCACAAGCCGAGCTTCACCAAGGAGAAGCCGCCCTCGACGCGGGCGGAGTTCGTCGATTATCTCAAGCGGAAGGGAAGCGCCGTTTTCGGCAAGATCGGCACCTATGATATCGAACGATCGGGCGTCGGTTTCCTGTTCATGGCGCGCGACCAGGAGCAGTTCGGCGATATCTGGTCGGTGATCCAGACGATGGGCGCGGCGGGCGTCAAGCTTTATTCCACCAGCTCGGCCATCCTCGAGCGCGTCTCCGATGGCCGTTTCGTGCTCGGCTACAATATTCTCGGCTCCTATGCGGCCGATTGGGCCTCGCGCCATCCGGATGTCGGCATCGTGCTGCCGCGGGATTATACCGTCGTCATGTCGCGCATCGGACTGGTGCCCCAGGCGGCCGCGTCGCCTGATCTCGGACGGCGCTATCTGGAGTTCTTCATGTCGAAGGAAGGCCAGACGATCATGGCGCGCGAGTTGCAGATCCCCGCCGTCAGCCCGGATGTGGCGGGTGCGAACACTGCCAACACGATGCGCGAAATGCTCGGCGGTCAATTGCGGCCGGTTCCGGTCAGCCCCGGACTGATGGTCTATCTCGATCAGGTCAAGCGGGCGCGGCTGATTGCGCGCTGGAACGAAGTTTTGCGTCTCCAGTAGAAGTTTTAACGCTCGGCTAGACGGGGCGTGAAAATTGCGGGAGACTAATCCGGTAAGGTTCTGCGCGATGTCAGGTAAATGACAGCTTTCTGTGGTGCCTTGCAGTTCTTCATCGTCCGTGGAGGCGGATGATCGAGGCGTATGGGAGGAGTTTCACCAGACCGGCGCAACCGCGTGCCAAAAATGGCCGCTGCGCTCGATTCGACCGGTGAGTCCGTCCCCGTCCGCAAAGATGAACAATGCGCGCGCCAGATAACGAGTGCGCCTGACGGAGGACTAATCTTGAAACAGTTTTTTCTGGCAACCATTCTCGCCGGCGCCATCGCCCTGCCGGCTTTTGCTGCTGACTACACGATCATCGCACCGGCCAATCCGGGCGGCGGCTGGGACCAGACGGCCCGTTCGATCCAGTCCGTGATGCAGTCCGAAGGCATTTCCGGCAACGTCCAGGTGCAGAACGTACCCGGTGCCGGCGGCACGATCGGCCTTGCGCAGTTCGCCAGCCAGTCGGCCGGCAACGCCAACGCCCTGATTGTTGGTGGTTACGTCATGGTCGGCGCCATCCTCACCAACAAGTCGCCGGTGACGCTCAATGACGTCACCCCGATCGCCCGCCTGACCGGCGAATACGAAGCGATCGTCGTTCCGGCGGATTCGCCGCTGAAGACGTTCGGCGATCTGGTAGAAGCGCTGAAGAAGGATCCGGGTTCGGTATCCTGGGGTGGTGGCTCGGCCGGCGGCACGGACCATATCGCAGTCGGCCTGATTGCCAAGGCGGCGGGCGTCGATCCGACCAAGATCAACTACATCGCGTTTTCCGGCGGCGGCGAAGCGCTGGCCGCCATTCTTGGCAGCCAAGTGACGGCCGGCATTTCCGGTTACGGCGAGTTCGAATCGCAGGTCAAGTCCGGCACGCTTCGTCTTCTCGCCGTATCGAGCGCCGAGCGTCTCGCCGGCATCGACGCGCCGACCATCAAGGAAGGCGGTCTTGATGTCGTGGTGCAGAACTGGCGCATGGTTGCCGCTGCTCCGGGCCTGACCGACGAGCAGAAGACTGCGGTTTCGGCTGATATCGAGAAGCTGGTCAAGTCCGCTGGCTGGCAGGAAACCCTGAAGACCAAGGGCTGGCAGGATACCTATCTCGCCGGTGACGCCTTCAAGGAACAGCTGGCCAAGGACGTATCGGCAACCGAAACCGTCCTCAAGGACATCGGTCTGGTTCAATGAGCAAGGGTCACACCCCTTCGACGGAACAGCGTCGCCCTGATCGGGCGGCGCTTTTCATCGCCGTTTTCCTCGCGGGTCTCGGTGGCCTGATCTTCTGGGACACATCCCGGCTGGCGGGGGCTGGCGGCTATTCCGGCGTCGGCCCGGCCACAATTCCCTTCGTGATCGCCGGCGGCCTGCTGCTGCTTGCGGCCTGGACCGTTTTCGAAGCCTTGCGGGGCGATTTTCCGGTGCGGGACCGGCAGGAGTTCGGCCCGGTCATCTGGATCATCGGCGGTCTCGCAACACAGATGCTGCTCTTGAAGCCGCTGGGTTTCTCGATCGCGACGGGCCTGCTCTTTGCAGCGACTGCCGCCGGCTTCGGCAAACGCAAGCTGTGGTTTACGATCCCCATCGGCATCGCGATCTGTCTCGGGGTCTGGCTGATCTTTGCAGGCCTCCTGCAGCTGTCGCTGCCAGCCGGTCCGCTCGAACATCTGTTTTGGTAAGGCCCTGACATGAACACATTCGATTTTCTGCTGCAGGGCATCCTCGTTGCAGCCCAGCCGATGAATCTCCTCTATGCGCTGATCGGCGTGACGCTCGGCACGGCCGTCGGCGTTCTGCCGGGCATCGGCCCGGCGCTGACAGTGGCGCTGCTCCTGCCCGTCACCTACAAGCTCGATCCGGGCGGTTCGCTGATCATGTTCGCCGGTATCTATTATGGCGGCATGTATGGCGGCTCGACCACATCAATCCTTCTGAACACGCCGGGCGAAAGCTCGTCCATCGTTACCGCGCTCGAGGGCAACAAGATGGCCCGGGCAGGGCGCGGCGGGCCGGCGCTGGCGACCGCCGCCATCGGCTCGTTTGTCGCCGGTCTGATCGCGACACTGGCACTTGCCTTCATCGCGCCGTTTGTCGTCAAGCTGGCGCTGGTCTTCGGCCCGCGTGAATATTTCGCGCTGATGGTCCTTGCGTTCGTCACCGTCTCGTCCGCCTTCGGCGATTCGACGCTGCGTGGTCTCACCTCGTTGTTCATCGGCTTTGCGCTGGCCATCATCGGTATCGACCAGCTGACGGGCCAAACGCGCATGAGCTTCGGCATTCCCGATCTGCTCGACGGGATTGAAGTGACGACGCTTGCCGTTGCCATGTTCGCCATCGGCGAATCACTCTATATCGCCGCGCAAGGTAATCAGGGGCCGGACAAGGTCGAGGCGGTCAAAGGCTCTGTCTGGATGAACCGTCAGGACTGGGCCCGCTCCTGGAAGGCCTGGCTGCGCGGAACGGCAATCGGCTTCCCGATCGGCGCGATGCCGGCGGGTGGCGCAGAAATCGGTACCTTCCTTTCCTATGCCGCCGAGAAGCGGCTGACCAAATATCCGGAAGAATTCGGCAACGGCGCCATCGAAGGCGTCGCCGGTCCGGAAGCGGCCAACAACGCGTCGGCTGCCGGTACACTCGTGCCACTTTTGACGCTCGGCCTGCCGACCACGGCGACGGCGGCGATCATGCTGGCCGGCTTCCAGCAATACGGGCTGCAGCCCGGCCCGCTGTTGTTTGCCACCAATCCTCAGCTGGTCTGGGGCCTGATCGCCAGCTTGCTCATCGCCAACTTCATGCTGCTGGTGCTGAACCTACCGCTGGTCGGTCTTTGGGTGAAGCTTCTGACGATCCCCAAGCCATGGCTGTACGCGGGCATCCTGTTGTTTGCGACGCTCGGCACCATCGGCGCCAATCCGTCGGTGTTCGAACTCGGCATGCTGCTCGCTTTCGGTGTTCTCGGCTACGTCATGCGCATCTTCGGCTATCCGATCGCGCCGGTCGTCGTCGGCCTGATCCTCGGGCCGCTTGCCGAACAGCAGCTTCGCCGTGCGTTGTCGATCAGCCAGGGCGATGTCACGGTTCTGTTCACGTCGCCGGTCGCCGCCGTTCTGCTGGTGATTGCCGCTGCAGCCCTGATCATCCCGCTCATCCTGCGGGCGCGTGGTCGCGGCGAAGTCCTGTCGCAGCTTGCCGCAAGCGAAGATTGACGCTCCTCCCAAGACCGTCACAGAAGAAGGCCCGGTTAGCTGATGTTAACCGGGCCTTCTCTATTTGCATGGCTGGGGTGAATTCCTGTGCGTTGTAAACAAAGGCGGCAAGCGTCATATTCCTGTCATCGAACAACACGATGAAACAAACACAGGAAAGTGAGTAAAGAGATGAGTGCCCGTAAATCTGCCCGAGGCTTTTTCGGTAATGCCATCGCCATCTTTGGCGCGGCCACGGCCGCTGCCGCAGCAGTCGAGGGCCACCGCCGTCCGCTGGACCGCGACCTCTACACGCTCGGTATCAACCCGGTGAACTTCCATTCCATGAAGCGCAGCTGATCGCGCCAAAAATTCGGTAATTAAAAATCCCGCCAATCTCCTGATTGGCGGGATTTTTTGTGCGTTATCCCAATAGTTTATCAAAAATAATGCGTCGTTTCATGTGTAAAAACGCCGTACTTCTGGCCGTTGTTGTATGGCGTAATTGATCACGGTTGCTTTTAAAGATTATCATCAAATTATTTTTTCAGATTAGCCAATGTTAAGCCTATCGGATAGGCGTTACGTCAAAAGATACTACGATTTGCTCGATTAAACATCATTGCCGATGCGTGTAAGTTACAGCCGGGCGCGGAGAGACGCTGATCCGGTTCATTTTTCGACATGGCCGACCATTCATTTCCATCAACCCTTTATGAAGGTGATATTCCCATGGCTACTCCTATCATTTCGCTTGAGCGGGTCGATGTCGTCGAGGGCGATGCTACGTTTGGCCCGTTCGCGACGTTCCGTGTAAACCTGACAGAGGCCTCCGACGAGGACATTACGATCCAGTTTCGCATCCGGCCGGGAACGGCCGTGGCCACCGACCTCCAGACGCCGGGCGACGTCGATCAGATCTTCACGGTCACGATCCCGGCCGGCGCCACAAGCATCACGATCGAGCCGGAGATCCGCGCCGACACTATCGATGAGGTGGACGAATCCTTCTGGCTGGAACTCTTCAATCCGACCAATGCCGTTTTCGACGGCGGCCAGAACACGCTGACCTCGATCGGCGTCATCCAGGATGATGATGGCGGCGGGGCCAACCTGTCGCTGTTCGTCTCGGACGCAACGATAAAGGAAGGCAATAGCGGCCAGAGAATCGCGACTTTCGAAGTGCACCTGTCGCAGCCGGCGACGAAGGCGATGAGCTTTGCCTACAAGACGGTCAACGGCTCGGCGAAGGGCGGCAGCGACTATGTCGCGGAGACCGGAACGGTAAAATTCGAGACGGGTGATAAGGTCGCTACCGTGGAGATCGTGGTGACCGGCGATACGAAGGTGGAAGCCAGCGAATTCTTCTCGCTGGTGGTGACGCCGACAGCCGACATCAAGAATGGGACTGCCGCTTCGACCGGTCTTGGCACCATTCTGGAGGACGATGCGGCTACCGGCGCGCTCCCGGTCATTTCGCTTGACCGGGTCGACGTCGTCGAGGGCGATGCAACGTTCGGCCCGTTTGCGACATTCCTCGTTAACTTGTCGACGCCCTCCGACGAAGACATCACGATCCAGTATCGCGTCCGGCCGGGAACGGCGGTGGTCACCGACTTCCAGACTCCGGGCAATGTCGACGAGATCTTCACGATCACGATCCCGGCCGGCGACACGAGCATCACGATCGCGCCGGAGATCAGGGCCGACAATATCGATGAGGTGGACGAAGCCTTCTGGATTGAACTCCTCAATCCAACCAACGCCGTTCTTGCCGGTGGCGAGAACACGCTGACCTCAATCGGCATCATCCGCGATGATGATGAGGGTGGTGCGAAGCTGTCGCTGTTCGTTTCGGACGCGACGGTGACGGAAGGCGACAGCGGAAACCGGGTCGCGACCTTCGAGGTTCACCTGTCGCAGCCGGCCACGAAGGACTTGAGCTTTGCCTACAAGACGGTCAACGGTTCGGCGAAGGGCGGCAGCGACTATACCGCCGAGACGGGAACGATAAAGTTCGCAGCCGGGCAGACGGTCACCACCGTGGAGATCCTGGTGACCGTCGATACGAAGGTGGAAGCCAGCGAATTCTTCTCGCTTGTGGTGACGCCGACGGCCGATATCAAGAATGGAACGGCGGCTTCGACCGGCGTCGCCACCATTCTGGACGACGATACCGGCAATGGTGCGCTGCCGATCATTTCGGTCGAGCGGGTCGATGTCGTCGAGGGTCTCGCAACGTTCGGCCCATTCGCAACGTTCCGCGTGAACCTGTCGGAGGCTTCCGACGAGGACATTACGATCCAGTATCGCGTCCGGCCGGGAACGGCCGTGGCCACCGATTTCCAGACCCCGGGCAACGTCGACCAAGTCTTTACGATCACGATCCCCGCCGGTGACACGAGCATCACGATCTCGCCGGAGATCAAGGCTGACAATGTTGACGAGGTGGACGAAGCCTTCTGGCTTGAACTCCTCAATCCGACCAATGCCGTTCTCTCCGGCGGGGAGAAGACCCTGACCAGCATCGGCATCATCCGCGATGATGATGGCGGTGGCGCCAACCTGTCGCTGTTCGTTTCGAATGCGACGGTTACGGAGGGCAGCAGCGGCCAAAAGGTGGCAACCTTCGAAGTGCATTTGTCGCAGCCGGCAACGAAGGACTTGAGCTTTGCGTACAAGACCGTCAACGGCTCGGCGAAGGGCGGCAGCGACTATGTCGCGGAGACCGGAACTGTGAAGTTCGTAGCAGGACAGACGGTCACGACCATCGACGTTCTTGTCAATGGCGATCGGGTGCTGGAAGCCAACGAGACCTTCTCGGTTGTTCTGACGCCGACGGTCGATATCAAGAATGGCACGCTTGGATCGACCGGCGTCGCCACGATCGTCAACGACGATACGATCCATGAGGTCATCTACGGCACCTCCAGCAGCCAGACGATCCATGGCAACGACGGCAACGATACCATCTTCGGTCGCGGCGGTAACGACAAGCTGTATGGAGATCTCGGAAACGATATCCTGGTCGGCGGAACCGGAGCGGATCGGTTGGATGGAAGTTCCGGTGTCGATACGGCCTCCTATGCGGACGCCACGAAAGGTGTCTTGGCGTCGTTCTTGTCTCCTTCGTCCAATACGGGCGATGCGCTGGGCGACACGTATTTCGCCATTGAAAATCTGACCGGTTCGAAATTTGCGGACAAATTGACGGGAAATGCCGCCAACAACCTCATTACCGGGGGGCTAGGCGCAGATCAGATGACAGGCGGTGGCGGGGCGGACAAGTTCGTCTACGCGTCGCTGAGCGAATCGACGGTCGCGTCTTCCGGGCGAGATTCGATCTACGACTTCACCAGCAACGATCGCCTCGATCTTCGGCTGCTCGATGCGAACACCAACGTGTCGGGGAATCAAGCATTTTCCTTCATCGGCACGGCCGCTTTCAGTGGTAGCGCCGGCCAGCTTCGCTATGACAAGGCGGCGTCGGATACCTACATCTATGCCGACGTCAACGGCGACAAGACGGCGGACTTTTCCATTCGTCTCGATGACGCCCTTACGATCAGCAAGGGATTCATCTATCTCTGAGGCATGGTATCGGTTCAAAACAAGGCCGCTCGTGCTGACACGGGCGGCCTTTTTATGTGATCAGTGCGCGCTGCTCAGTTCTTCGCGCCTGTTATGCCGGATCGACGACCAGAGCGAAACACCGATGAGGGCTGCGCCGCCAAGGCCGGTGATGACTTCCGGGATGTGCACCAGGGTTTGGCAATACATGATCACCGACAGGATCAGGATCGCGTAGAAGGCGCCGTGTTCCAGGTAGCGGTATTCAGCAAGCGTTCCCTTTTCTACCAGCATGATCGTCATCGAGCGCACATACATGGCGCCGATGCCGAGGCCGATGGCGATGACGAAGAGGTTCTGCGTCAGGGCGAAGGCGCCGATCACGCCGTCGAAGGAGAAGCTGGCGTCGAGCACTTCGAGATAGATGAAGGCGCCGAGGCCGCCCTTGGCCGCAGCACTCATCGTCTGCTGCGAAGCGTCGAGCAAGCCGCCGACCACCTCGACCGCCAGAAAGGTCAGGAGGCCGTAGATTGAGCAATACACAAAGGTCGTGGCTTCCTCGCCTTCAAGGAACGACGAGAACACCAGGATCAGGATGAGCACAAAGGCGATTTCCACGCCCTTGATCGTCGCGAAGCGCGACATGCCGCGTTCCAGTGCCTTGATCCAGTGAACATCCTTTTCATGGTCGAAGAAGAATTTCAGGCCGACCATCATCAGGAAGGTTCCACCGAACGCGGCGATCGGCAGATGAGCCTCGTTCATGATGCGGGCATATTCCTCCGGACGCGATGCGGCCAAGACAAGGGCGTCGATCGGGCCGATGTTGGCGGCGATCACGACGATCAGCAGCGGGAAGACGATACGCATGCCGAAGACAGCGATGATGATGCCCCAGGTGAGGAACCGGTGCTGCCAGACCGGCGTCATTTCCTTGAGCTTGTTGGCGTTGACGATGGCGTTGTCGAAGGAGAGGGAGATTTCCAGCACGGCGAGCACCGTACAGACGAAGAAGACCGTGGCCATGCCGCCGATCGTTCCGGTGGTCGTCCAGCCCAGCCAGGCGCCAAGCGCAAGACCCGCCGCGGTGACGATGAAGGCCCATTTGAAATAGCCCAGCGATGAGGTCTGGGGAGCGGTAGTCATGGCCGCACCTCCGATCCGGCAAGGCTGAGAGCAGGATTGGAATAGATGGAGAAATCCCGCATGCCATCACGGGCATGCGAAGAACGCATGAGGTGGAGTGTCATTTGCTTATAGTCCGCCGGCTTATTTGCGGGGTGATACCGACATCACGAGAGCGCCGTAGATTCTCGCCAGAGGGGCCCGGTATCAGGTTTGCTCCGCAGGCGTATTGAAAATGCCCGGCACTACGAAGTCAGCGCCTACTTAGCGATCCTTTGGCCAAGGTCAAGGGATGGGGCGGCAAAGCGCCTCGCCTTTTACGGTAAGTTTGAGGTGGGTTCTCTGTGTTTGCGCGTCGCGATGGATGATTTCGATCGGTGCGTCCGGGCCGGAGAGTAAATTGATCTCGCGCAGAACGAGCGCGTGGGCGATGCCGAACAGCTTGGAAAACGTGCGGCTGTCATTGGCGATTCCTTGGGAAACGGCGGCGACGATTCCTGCTGCCAACGGCGAAAGCGCTGTATCCTTGGCTCGGATCATTTCGGTGAGAGTGAAAAAAACCTCTTCGGAAAATTCATCCGCCATCAGGCAGCGTCTGCCACGGCAGTTTTCGTGCGGAACGACACCAGGATCGATTTCGATGTCGGCGTATCGCTCTCATCCCCGGCGCTCGACAAGGGCACGAGTACGTTGAGTTCGGGATAGTAGCCGGCGACGCAGCCGCGCGGGATGTCATACGGCACGAAGCGGAAGTCGCTGGCGATACGGGAAACACCGTCGCCGTGCCTGCCGATGACGTCGGCACGATCACCGGCTTCTGCGCCGATTTCAGCCAGATCGATCGGGTTGATGAAGACGACGTTGCGCTCGCCGTAAACACCTCGATAACGGTCGTCCATGCCGTAGATCGTCGTATTGTACTGGTCGTGCGAGCGGAAGGTCTGCAGTACGAAGACACCCTCCTGATCGCGGGCGACCTGGTGCTCGATGGCGTCCGGAAGCGGTCCGGCCCAGAAGGTGGCGCGGCCACTCGGTGTTTCCCATTCGCGGTTGGCGGCGGCATTGCGCAGGTGGAAGCCGCGCGGCTTGCGGACGCGCTCGTTGTAGTTCTCGAAACCCGGAATGACTTTGGCGATGTGATTGCGGATCAGGTCGTAGTCATCGGCAAGGGCGGCCCAATCGACCTTTGCCGAGCCGACGGTCGCTGCCGCGATGCCGGCGATGATCGCCACTTCGGAGCGCAGTTCCGGTGAGGCGGGTTTGTTGATGCCACCGGAGCCATGCACCATGCTCATCGAATCCTCGACGGTGACGATCTGGCTGACGCCCTTCGAATTCCGGTCGATCTCGGTGCGACCGAGGCAGGGCAGGATGAAGCTCACCTCGCCCGGCATCAGATGCGAATGATTGAGTTTGGTGGCGATATTGACCGTCAGCTTCTGTGCGGACAACGCCTTGGCGATGATCGGGCTATCGGGCGTGGCGCGGGCGAAATTGCCGCCAAGGCCGATGAAGGCCTGTGACGAACCATCGAGCATTGCGCCGATCGCCGCGAGCACATTGTGGCCCTCGTGTCGCGGCGCCTTGAAATCAAATTCCTTTTCCAACGCATCGAGGAAAGCGGCAGGTGCCTTTTCGTTGATGCCGACGGTGCGGTCGCCCTGAACGTTGGAATGGCCGCGCACTGGGCAGAGGCCGGCGCCGGGCTTGCCGATATTGCCGCGCAGCATCATGAAACTGGCGATCTCGCGGATGGTGATGACCGAATGGCGATGCTGGGTCACGCCCATCGCCCAGGTGCAGATCACCCGGTCGGCGCCAAGATAGGTGTCGGCTGCCCGCTCAATCTCCAGGCGCGTCAGACCCGATTGATCTTCGATCTCGTCCCAGGTGGTTGCATCGACCGCAGCCCGATAGGCTTCGAAGTCGGCCGTATGCTCGCTCAGAAAGGCGTGATCCAGAACGGATGGCAGGCCGGAAGCCAGTGCCGCTTCGTCGGCCGCGAAAACCGCCTTCGCCATGCCGCGTACCGCCGCCATGTCGCCGCCGAGGCGCGGCTGGAAATAGTCGCTGGCGATCTCGGTGGAACCGCCGCGCAGCATTTCCAGCTTGTCCTGCGGATCGGCGAAGCGTTCCAGCCCGCGCTCGCGCACCGGATTGAAGACCGCGATCCTGGCTCCGCGTTGCGCGGCACGTCGCAGGTCGCCGAGCATGCGCGGATGGTTGGTGCCGGGGTTCTGGCCGATGACGAAGATGGCGTCGGCCTTCTCGAAATCCTCGAGCAGCACCGTGCCCTTGCCGACGCCGACGGCCTGTTTCATGGCGATGCCGCTCGCCTCGTGGCACATGTTGGAGCAGTCGGGAAAATTGTTAGTGCCGTAGAGCCGGACGAACAGCTGATAGAGGAACGCGGCCTCGTTTGACGCGCGCCCGGAGGTGTAGAATTCCGCCCGGTCCGGTGTGTCGAAGCTGTTGAGGATGGCGCCGATCTCAGTGAACGCTGCATCCCAGCTGACGCGGACATAGGTGTCGGTCGTGCGGTCGTAGCGCATGGGATGGGTGAGCCGGCCCTGCTGTTCCAGTTCGTAGTCGCTCCAGGATTGGAGAGCGGTCACAGTATGAGACGCGAAGAAGTCGGGCGGCGTGCGCTTGTCGGTCGCTTCCCAGGCAACGGCCTTGACGCCGTTCTCGCAGAATTCGAACGAGGATCCATGCTCCGGGTCGCCCCAGGCACAGCCGGGGCAATCGAAGCCGTCGGGCTGGTTGGCCTTCATGAGGGCGCGAGCACCCGAAAGCGGCGAGCCGCTTTCCAACAGTCGTTTGCCGCAGCTTTTCAACGCACCCCAGCCGCCTGCCGCATTGGAGCGTTTGCCGATGAAAACAGTCTTGCCCATGAAAGTACAAATCCCCGGCTGCCGGCCGATAGAAGAAACCGTCGTGAAAATACGATTTACGACGGTTTCTGATGGAATTTCTCCATTCATTCAAGGGCCTCCCTTGCATATGGTGATAGGAGATTTCTATCAATGGGCAGGTCAATAGAATGTTCGAGAAATACGGCACTTGCTGGCATTCCAATTGTTGATGAACCCATGTCTTTTCGCGACTGGATCGCCCGGCCGGAATATGCGACTGGCACGCATTCCCCTGTCGGAACCATTTGTCATGACTGCCCAAACAGCGCCCATCACCTATACATCGAACGCCGCCCGCAATGGCGTGCTGATCATGTTGCTCGGCATGCTGATGTTTTCGCTGAACGACGTCATGGGCAAATGGCTGGTTTCGACCTATTCCGTCAGCCAGTTGATGACGATCCGCAGCGTCGCGGCGCTGATCGTGCTGACGCCGTTTTTCATCAAGCGCGGCTGGCGCAGCCTGATCCAGGTCGATCGGCCCTGGCTGCACGCCCTGCGATCCCTGCTCTTTGCCGTCGATGCGTCCGCCTTCTATTTCGCCGTCGCATACATGCCTCTCGCCGACACGATGACTTATTGGCTGGCGGCGCCGATCTATGTGGCCGCCGCTTCGCCGTTCCTGTTGGGCGAGAAAGTTGGCTGGCGGCGCTGGACGGCGATCCTGATCGGCTTTGCCGGAGTGATCATCGCGCTTGAACCATCATCCAAGAGCTTTTCCCTGCCGGCGCTGATTGCGCTGGTCGGCAGTGCCGCTTTCGCCTTTGCCCTTCTTCTCGGACGGACGCTGCGCTCGACGCCGGATACGACGCTGATCTTCTGGCAATTGAGTGGCGCGCTGATCTTTTCGCTGGTTGGCGTCAGTGCCAACACAGCCGGCTGGGCACCGATGGACATGCGGGCAGTGCTCTGCCTCAGCCTGCTCGGGATCGTCGCCATGCTCGCCCATATTCTCGTCAGCCGCTCGCTCAAGCTGGCGGATGCAGCAACAGTCGTGCCGCTGCAATATACGCTTCTGTTCTGGGCGGTGGTGTTCGGCTGGATATTCTTCGGCGACACGCCGCGCTGGACGGTGATCGTCGGCGCCGCGCTGATCGTCGCTTCCGGCCTGTTCATCTTTTTCCGCGAGCAGCAGTTGAAGCGGCGTGGCACTGTCTCGGAATAGCGATCGCTAGGGCTGCTGGACGCCGGTCGCGGTCACGTAGATCGAGTAGACCGATTGCGTCGCTGTAATGAACAGCCGGTTGCGGCGAGGGCCACCGAAGGTGAGGTTCGAGACGCCCTGCGGGATGCGGATCTTGCCGAGCAGCGTGCCGTCCGAAGCAAAGCAATGCACCGCATGGCCGCCGCTGGTCCAGAGATTGCCGTTGGTATCGAGCCGGAACCCGTCGGGGCGGCCTTCGTCGAGGCGACAGAAGACGCCGGGATTGGTCAGGCGCGTGCCATCCACGTCGTAGACCCGGATATGGGCCGGGGCCGTATCGTCGGGATTGGTGCCGCTATCGGCGACGTAGAGCTTGGTTTCGTCCGGTGAGAAGGCAAGGCCGTTCGGCTGCAGGAAGTCGCTGGCGACCGCCGTCAGTTCGCCTGTTGTCGGATCGAGCCGGTAGACTCTACGCTCGGCCTGTTCGGGGGCAGCCTTGTAGCCCTCGTAGTCGGACAGGATGCCGTAGGTCGGATCGCTGAACCAGATGCTGCCGTCTGAGCGGACGACGACGTCATTGGGCGAATTCAGCCGTTTTCCTTGGTAGCTGTCGGCAAGCACCGTGATCGAACCGTCGGGCTCTGTCCGGGTGACACGACGGGTGCCGTGTTCGCAGGAGACCAGCCGCCCCTGGCGATCGCGGGTGTGGCCATTGGTGAAGTTGGAAGGGTAACGAAAGACCGAGACGCTGCCGTCGGGCACCCAGCGCATCATCCGCTGGTTGGGAATGTCGCTCCACAAAAGCTGCTGTGCATCATCGAACCAGACCGGTCCCTCGGCCCAGCGGCAGCCTGAATAGAGCTCTTCGAGAACGGCGCTTCCGACGATCAGGGACTTGAAGCGCTGGTCATGGATTTCGTAGAGCGATGAGCCGGTCATGATCGCGCTCCGGTATGTGTTGCTTGCTCGGTGCTGCGCGCCCGGCTTTCGAAGAAGACTATCGTATAAATTTCGGAACCGAAATTGGCGGATGCGGAAAATTATCCCGCGTTTCATGGCTTAGGGATCGGCGCGCCGCCCATTTTTTTCGATACACGACCGTTTCAATTCTTGGTTGGCTTTGCCCCTCACCCTAGCCCTCTCCCCGCAAGCGGGGCGAGGGGCCGACGGAGATCCACCGCTCGTCCCTTCTCCCCATCAGAATGGGGAGAAGGTGGCCGACAGGCCGGATGAGGGGCAGCACGTGGTGGCCACACGTTCAGGCCGTAAACGCCGCGTTCATCAGCGTCTGGGTGTAGCTCTCGCGCGGCGCCTCGAAGATGGCGTCGGTATCGCCTTCCTCGACGATCTTGCCGTTCTTCATCACCACCACATAATCCGACATCGCCTTGATCACCGAGAGGTCGTGACTGATGAAGATGTAGGAAAGGCCGTGCGCCTTCTGCAGATCGCGCAGGAGGTCGATGACCTGCCCCTGTACCGAGCGGTCGAGTGCCGAGGTCGGCTCGTCGAGGATGACGACCTTGGGCTTGAGGATGATGGCGCGGGCAATGGCGATGCGCTGCCGTTGACCGCCGGAGAATTCATGCGGATAGCGGTTGCGGGCGGCCGGGTCGAGACGGACTTCCTTGAGGGCTTCGATAGCCCGCTTGTCGCGTTCGGCCCGGCTGAGTTGCGGCTCGTGGACGTAAAGACCCTCGGTGATGATCTCGCCCACGGTCTGTCGCGGCGACAGCGATCCGTAGGGGTCCTGGAAGACGAGCTGCAATTGCCGGCGCAACGGCCGCATCGCGGAACGGCCGAAGTCGGAGATATTGGTTGGCCCGAACTGATATCGGCCGCTGCTCGGAACCAGCCGCAGAAGCGCGCGTCCAAGTGTCGACTTGCCCGAGCCGGATTCGCCGACGATGCCGATGGTCTGGCCTTCTCTCAGCCGGATGCTGACGCCGTCGACCGCACGGAAAACACCAGCCGAGCTGCCGAACAGACCGCCGCCGGTGGCATAGTCGACCGCGACGTTCGTGCCTTCCAGCATGATCGGTGCGGTGTTGGCGGGGGCGGCCTTGCGGCCATGCGGCTCGGCCGCCAGCAGCATCTTGGTATAGTCGGCCTGCGGGCGCTCGAAGATATCGGCCGTCGTTCCGGTCTCGACCACCTCGCCACGGCGCATGACGGCGACGCGGCTCGCAAAATGGCGAACGATACCGAGATCGTGGGTGATGAGCACGACCGCCATGCCGAACTTGGCCTGCAGCGAGTTAAGCAGATCGAGGATTTGCGCCTGGATGGTGACGTCGAGCGCCGTTGTCGGTTCGTCGGCGATCAGGATGTCGGGATCGTTGGCGAGTGCCATGGCAATCATCACGCGCTGGCGCTGGCCGCCGGACATTTCATGCGGGTAGCTGTCGATCCGCCGTGCCGGATCGGGAATGCCGACCAGTTCCAGAAGTTCCAGGACGCGGGCACGGGCCTGTTTGAACGTGCCGCCGCGGTGATGCACGATCGGCTCGGCGATCTGCCGGCCGATCGTATAGAGCGGATCGAGCGAGGTCATTGGCTCCTGGAAGATCATGGTGATCTTGGCGCCACGCACGTTGTTCAGCGCCTTGAGCGGAAGGCCAACCAGTTCCTGGCCGCGATATTTCGCCGAACCCGTGACCCGGCCATTGCCGGCCAGCAGGCCCATGATACCCATCATGGTCTGGCTCTTGCCGGAGCCGGATTCGCCCACCACGGCCAGTGTTTCGCCGGCCTTGATGTCGAGATCGATGCCCTTGACCGCTTCCACGTCTCCGTCCGGCGTTGTGAACGTGACCTTGAGGTTTCGGACGGCGAGAATTGTTTCCCGTGAATCATTCATGTCAGCGGTCCTTCGGGTCGAGCGCATCGCGCAGGCCGTCGCCGGCAAAGTTCAGCGAGAAGAGGGTGAGGACGAAGAAGATCGCCGGGAAGATCAAGAGCCACGGCGCCGACTGGATGTTGTTGGCACCTTCGGCAATCAGCGCCCCCCAGCTCGTCAGCGGCGCCTGGACGCCGAGGCCGAGGAAGGACAGGAAGCTCTCGAGCAGGATCACCTTCGGCACGACGACGGTGACGAAAACCACGACCGGTCCGATGGTGTTCGGGATGATATGGCGGCGAATGATCTGCCAGTCGGTCAGCCCCAGTGCCTGCGCTGCGCCAATGAACTCGCGCCGTTTCAAGGCCAGCGTCTGGCCGCGCACGATGCGGGCCATGTCCAGCCACTCCACCGCGCCGATGACGAGGAAGATCAGGATGAACGAGCGGCCGAAGAAGACGACGAGGACGACGACGAGGAAGACGAAGGGAAGCGAATAGAGGATTTCGACGAAACGCATCATGACGTTGTCTATGCGGCCGCCGATATAGCCGGAGGTCGCGCCGTATAGAACGCCGATCGAGAGCGAAACGAGGCTGGCCAGCAGGCCGACGGCGATCGAGATTTGCCCGCCAAGCATGACGCGAGCCATCAGGTCGCGGCCGTTCGAATCCGTGCCGAACAGGAAGTATTCGCGGGATACGCTGCCGGTGAGCTTCAACGTCTTGCCGTCGTCTTCAGTTGCCACCACTTGCGTGCTGTCGAATTCGTTGGCGCGGTCGAAATAGCGCGAGGCGCGCGGATCGATCGGTGTGTCGGATGTCACTGTGGCCGTGAACGTTTGCCCCTCGACGGCAAACTCCTTCAGGTCGACACGTGCCCGTCCGGCAACGCCTTCCATCACGTCCTGAAGGCTCGATGCGTCCGGCCGGGGTTCGAAGCTCGGCGGGATCGAGACGTAGGACGGAAAGACCTGGTCGTAGGTGTGGCTGATGAAATAGGGGCCGAGGAAAGAAAACAGCGCGATTAGCGCCAGCATGACGCAGCCGGCCATGGCGGCGCGGTTGCGGCGAAAGCGCATGGTGGCGAGCTGGAACAAGCTGCGGCTTGCCGTTTCCGGCGGTAGCGGGGTGGTGACGATATCAGTCATGGCGAACCCTCGGATCAAGAAGGCCGTAGAGAATGTCGACCAGAAGATTGAAGACGATGACGAAGATGGCGATCAGCACCACGGTTCCCATCACCAGCGTGTAATCGCGGTTGATCGCGCCGAGCACGAAATAGCGACCGACGCCGGGAATGGTGAAGATCGTCTCGACCACGGCCGAGCCGGTAAGCAGAGCTGCCGCGGCGGGCGCCAGATAGGAAACGACCGGCAGCATCGCCGCGCGCATCGCATGGGTGACGACCACCGTGCGCGATGGCAGGCCGTAGGCGCGGGCCGTGCGGATATGGTCGGTATGAAGCGCCTCGATCATCGAGCCGCGCGTCAGCCGGGCAAAGACCGCGAGCTGCGGCAGGGCGAGCGCGATCATCGGCAGGATGAGGAAACGGAAGGAGCCGTCGCCCCAGCTGCCGGCGGGAAGCCAGGCAAGCGTGATGGCGAAAATCAGGGTCAGAACCGGGCCGACGACGAAATTGGGCACGGTAACGCCGACGGTCGAGACCGACATGATCAGGAAATCGAGGGCGCTGTTTTGCCGAAGGGCTGCGATGGTGCCGGCCAAGACGCCGCCGACCAGAGCCAGAAGCAGCGCATAGAAACCGAGTTCCATCGAATAGGGCAGGCCCTTGCCGATCAGTTCGGCGACGGTGTTGTCCTTGTAGATATAGCTCGGACCAAAATCGCCGGTCACGGCATTGCCGATATAGGTGAGGTACTGGTTCCAGAGCGGCTGATCGAGATGGTACGTCGCCATCATGTTCGCCATGGTCTGCGGCGGCAGTGGACGTTCGAGATTGAAGGGACCGCCGGGGGCGAACCGCATCAGGAAGAAGGAAATCGTGACGACGATAAACAAGGTCGGCACGGCGCTCGCAAGGCGGCGCAGGACAAAGGAGATCATGGTTTTGCTCTCTGACCGTGACGCGCGGCGGCCAAAGCAGCCGCGCGTCAAAATCCGTTATTCGGAAACGCTCAGGAAGCGGCTGAGATGCGCGTTGACGGCGTTATCCTGCCAACCCTTCACCTTGTCGGACACCAGCCAGAGGTCTGCCTGGGTGAGGAACGGCGCGATCGGCTGTTCCTTCATCAGAAGCGCCTCGGCTTCATGAAGCGTCTTGGAGCGGACGGTCGGATCGATCTCCTCGTAGGACTTCTTCATCAGGGCGTCGAACTCGGGGTTCTCGAAGTGACCATAGTTGAAGGTCTTGTTCGAGGAGAGGCTCAATGCCAGGAAGTTTTCTGCGTCGGCATAGTCGGCCACCCAGCCGGCGCGGGCGACGTTGAACTTGCCGCCTTCCTGCAGGTAGGCGTAGTGCGAGGAGACGTCGAGATTGACCAGCGACACCTTGGCGCCGAACGTGTTCTTCCACATGTCGGCAACAGCGGTCGCCACACGTTCATGGTTCGGGTTGGTGTTGTAGCGAATCTCGATATCAAGCGGCTTGCCGCCTTCGCCGTAGCCGGCTTCCTTCATCAGCTTGAGCGCTTCATCTTCACGGTCGAGCTGCGACTTGTCGGCGAAATCGGCCTTTGCCGGATCGCCATAGCTTGCCATGCCCGGAGGCACCATGGAGTAGGACGGCAGCTGCGAGCCCGAGTAGATTTCCTTGGCGAGGAAGTCGCGATCGACGGCCATGGAGAGCGCACGGCGAACGCGCACGTCGCTATAGGGCTCCTGGCGGGTGTCGAAGGCGTAGTAGTAGGTCGCAAGCGTCGGCGAAACATGGACCTGCTCGCCATAGGACTTGCGAAGGCGGTCGAGCTGGTCAGCCGAGAAGTTGTAGGCGAGGTCCATTTCCTTGGCCTCGAAGCGGCGGACGGAGGCTGCCTGGTCGTCGATCGGGTAGAAGATCACCTTGTCGATCTTGACGTTGGCCGCGTCCCAATAGGACGGGTTCTTCTCGGTGGTCAGGCTGTCGTTCGGCGTATGGGCGACGAGCTTGTAGGCGCCGTTCGAAACCATGACGCCCGGCTTGACGAAATCGGCGCCGTTCTTTTCGACGCTCGCCTTGGAAACTGGCAGGGCGGTCTGGTGCGCCAGCAATTCCAGGAAGAACGGTGTCGGGCGTTCCAGGGTGACTTCCAGCGTCTTGTCGTCGATGGCCTTCAGGCCGAGCTGATCGACGGGCACTTCGCCCTTGTTGACCTTTTCGGCATTCTTGATCGGGAAAAGGATGTTGGCGTAGCCGGCGGCGGTCTTCGGATCTTCGACGCGCTGCAGGGAGAAGACGAAGTCCTCGGCGGTGACCGGAGAGCCGTCCGACCACTTCGCGTCAGCGCGCAGCTTGAAGGTATAGACGATGCCGTCGTCGGAGAGGTCCCAGGTTTCGGCCGCACCCGGAACGACCTTGCCGGCCGCATCATAGATCGTCAGGCCTTCATAGAGGTCCTTCAGAATAAACTCTTCGATGTTGATCGAGGTGTGCGCCTGGTCGAGCGTCTGCGGCTCGCCGGCGTTGCCCCGGTGCAGGACTGTTTCCGCGAGCGCGGGGCTCGCGCCGATGAGTATAGATCCAAGCAGCATTGCTGTGCGGAGGTTGATTTTTGCCAATGTCATTTTTGTTCTCCTTCCCCTCTTTTAGGTTGTGAAGCGGCGAGAGAATGCCAAATTTTTCCCAAAGGCAAGGCTATTTGTCGTGGTTCAGACGCCGCAATGTCGCTGATGAGCAGATATCTATAGCGCTTCGGTTGCATTTCAATCGCGCCGTTTTGGGGTAGATTTGCGTCGTCTAATGTCCGGCGCCAACAGGTGATTGGCAACACAATACGCAAGTTTGGATAATATTTCCGGCAGTTTACGTAATATGTATTCGCGAGATGTGTTTCTGTGGAAATGATCATGCAGTTCGCCGCCTGCAACGGTCTGCAGCCCGGCACCTTGTTGCGTCAAGGAACGTACCGGGTACATCGATCGTGTTTCAATCAGGGATTGTTGCGAGTGATTTGACAAAAAAATGCAGGATAGTTTGTCCACAGAGCCCCATCTGCAACGTTTCCGCTCGCCTAAGGGCCTCATTTCTGCCTCGGCGGCGGTTGCCAAACCCGGATCATCAATTATGGTGCCAAGCAAATCCGCCCCACATTTGCCAGGAGGCCTGGTCGCGATACCAGTTGGCTTTTGTGGGGAGCACTTCTGCTCAGGCGGAGAATAAGGCGAGCGCCATCCTGATCAGGAACGATGGCGCTGAGACAACGGGAGACTCTTGAAATGGCATTGATCACCTTGCGGCAGTTGCTGGACCACGCTGCTGAAAACAACTACGCGCTGCCTGCCTTCAATGTGAACAATCTGGAATATATCCAGGCTGTCATGCGCGCCGCTGATGCCACGGATTCTCCGGTCATCCTGCAGGCAAGCCGCGGCGCCCGCGCCTATGCCGGCGATGCCTTCCTGCGCCATCTGATCCTGGGTGCCGCCGAAGAATATCCGCATATTCCGGTCTGCCTGCATCTCGATCATGGCGACCAGCCCTCGACCTGCATTTCGGCGATCACCAACGGCTTTACATCCGTCATGATGGATGGGTCGCTGCTTGCTGACGGCAAGTCGATCGCTTCCTACGAATACAATGTCGATGTCACGGCCGAAGTCGTGAAGATCGCCCATGCCGCCGGTGTGTCGGTCGAGGGCGAACTTGGCTGTCTGGGCAATCTGGAAACAGGCGCCGGCGAGAAGGAAGACGGCCATGGCTTCGAGGGCAAGCTGTCACGCGAGGAACTGCTGACCGATCCGGAGCAGGCTTTCGATTTCGTCGAAAAGACCGGCGTCGATGCGCTCGCCGTCGCGATCGGCACCAGCCACGGCGCCTATAAATTCACCCGCGCGCCGGACGGTGAAATCCTCTCGATCGAGACGATCGCCAAGATCCACAAGCGCCTGCCGAACACCCATATGGTCATGCACGGATCATCGTCGGTGCCGCAGGATCTGCAGGACCTGTTCAACGAATTCGGCGGCAAGATGAAGCAGACCTGGGGTGTTCCGGTCCATGAAATCCAGAAGGCCATTCCGCTCGGCGTTCGCAAGGTCAATATCGACACCGACCTGCGCCTTGCCTTCACCGGCGAAATCCGCAAACACCACCTGCAGCATCCCGACAATTTCGATCCGCGCAATTATCTGAAGCCGGCCACCGCCCGGATGGTCGAAGTGTGCAAGGAACGCTTCATCGCGTTCAATGCGGCTGGCCAGGCATCGAAAATCCGCGTCATGCGACTGCCCGACATGGCAAAGGCCTATTCCAAGGCTGCCTGAGTGCACATTGTGGCGGGAGTTGATCCCGCCACATCCGCTCGACCGGCACGCCCCTGGTGTCGTTGAGCTTGGGATCGAGGGTTTGGGCACGCAGAAATCTGATTGCTGCAGCGGAATTGAAGAGGGCGCGATGCCACCGCATTGCGCCCTTTTTCATGGCTCAGGTTTCGATTTTCAGCTTGACGCGATCGGCGGCGAAGCGGGTGCGCGCAAATTGCACCGGCAGGCCATCGGGATCGGAATTGATGGCGGTTGCCTCGATGACGATGGCGCCGGGTGAAAGGCGAAGCAGCGCCAGTTCGTCGGCGTTGGCATGGCGAGCGACAAGCTCCGTGGAGATGCGCACATAGTCTTCCAGGCCCTGTGCTGCAAAGGCCTTGGTGATCGAGCGCAATCGTTCGAACTGTTCGGCCATGTCCGGAAATCGGCTTTCCGGGAAAAAGCTGGTGGAACAGGAGACCGGCCGTCCGTCAGCGCTGCTGACCAGATCGAGCTGGATGCAGGGCGCCCCTGGAGCGATCCTCAGTCCGGTCGCAACGTCGCCAGCGGCGGGCAGCGTGACGTGCGACAGCAGTTTTGCCTCCGTCTCGCGAGCCTGGTCTCCAAGACCTTGCGAAAAGCGGGTGCGTCTTGAAATGGGAAAACTCAGTCGTTCTTTCCGCTGGATCATCGTACCCCGGCCCTGGATCGCCTGAACCAGACCCTCGTCTGCCAAGGCTGCCAGGGCGCTGCGAACAGTGTGGCGGTTGACACCGAACTGGCCAGCAAGAACGGTTTCCGGCGGCACCATGCCCGTCTGGTCGTAGTCGCCATTGCTGATCGATAGCCGGATCAGGTCGGCGATCTGTCGCCAGAGGGCGACGCCGGTCTGTCGCTCAACCGCCTTTTTCGCATTCATGTCACAAGCCCGTCATGTTGCAGTTCTACAAGAAAATCATCAGATGTATGGTTGTCTATGTTAATAGACATTTCGGACGGAAGCAATGGACGCGATCAAACAAAATGACGGCACGGCGGTCGGTGAGCGCAAACGGGCGATGGGCCTTTTGGCGCGCGCCTCCGCTGCGGAGTTGCAGGCGGGCTGGCAGTCCATCGAGCCGAAGCCGGATGTTCATCCCGTGCGCGGCCCGGAAACCGGCCTTGTCATGGTGCGTGGCCGCATCGGCGGTGGTGGTGACCCGTTCAATCTCGGCGAAGCGACGGTGAGCCGCGCCACGGTGCGACTCGGTTCCGGCGAGATCGGACATGGTCAGCTGCTCGGCAACGACCGGGAAAAGGCGCGTCTGGCGGCCGTGTTCGATGCGCTTCACCAGCGACCGGAACATCGTCAAGCGGTCGAGCAGCTGATCGACGCGGTGGAAAGCCGCATCGATGCGGAAGACCGCAAGCAGGCGGAAGAGACCGCTGCGACGCGGGTCGATTTCTTCACCATGGTCCGGGGAGACAACTGATGGGCGGTCAAGCCGAAATCCATGCCAGCACCTATGCCGGCGCTTTTTCTGACCCGGTTTTCCAGTCGCAGTCCGTGTTTCGATCGTTGATGGACGCTATGGCGCGTCCAGGCACGATCATGCCGCTGGGCCCTTCCGCAATGCCACCTGAGCCGCTCGGTGCCGGTGCCGGAGCGATTGCACTGACCCTTTGCGATGACGGAACGCCTGTGTGGCTTACAAATGCCCTCCTTCAGTCTTCCGTTCCTGCCTGGCTGTCCTTCCACACCAGCGCGTCGGTGACAGACGTCAAGCCGGAGGCCCGTTTCGTATTCATCGAAGCTGGCGGGCTCGTTCCCGGTTTCGATCAGTTCGCCCTTGGAACGCAGGAATATCCCGACCGCTCGGCAACACTCGTGCTTGAAATCGCATCGCTGGACGGCGGTAGCGAATTCGTTGCCGACGGCCCCGGCATAAAGGGCGAGACCATCATTGCACCCATCGGCCTGCCGGAGATTTTCCTGACCCTTTGGCGGGAAAACCGGGCGCAGTTTCCGCGCGGTGTCGATCTGATCCTGGTGTCCGGCACGAATGTCCTCTGCCTGCCGCGTACCACCAAGCTGCGCCGTCGGGAGGTCTGATCCATGTATGTTGCTGTCAAGGGCGGCGAGGCCGCTATCGCCAATGCGCATCAGCTTCTCGCCGACCGCCGCCGTGGTGACCGGTCGCTGCCGGCCATCTCCATCGACCAGATCGTCGCCCAGCTCGGGCTCGCCGTCGACCGTGTCATGGCGGAAGCTTCGCTCTACGACCAGGAACTCGCGGCCCTTGCCGTCCGGCAGGCGCGCGGCGACATGATCGAAGCGATCTTCATCCTGCGCGCCTACCGCACGACGCTGCCGCGCTTCGGCATGTCCGTGCCGGTCGATACGGCACGCATGAAGATCGAGCGCCGCGTCTCGGCGACCTACAAGGACCTGCCGGGTGGCCAGTTGCTCGGCCCGACATTCGACTACACCCACCGCCTGCTCGATCCGTCGCTTTTGACCGACGAGCCTGTTGCCGAGCCAATCCGCAAGACCGCGGACGAGAGTTCGATGATGCGAGTCTCCGACATTCTGGCCGGCGAAGGTCTGATCGAGGGCGACGGCCAGATGCCGGAGGATCATGTGCCCGGCGACCTGACGCGCGAGCCACTGGAGTTTCCGTTGAACCGCGACCTGCGTCTTCAGGCGCTGGCGCGTGGCGACGAAGGTTTCCTTTTGGCGCTCGCCTATTCGACCCAGCGCGGTTATGCCCGCACCCATCCCTTCGTTGGTGAAGTTCGCATCGGCGAGGTCGAGGTCGAACTCGATATTCCAGAGCTTGGTTTTGCCGCCTCGCTCGGTCGCGTTCAGGTGACCGAGTGCCAGATGGTCAACCAGTTCCAGGGCTCGGCCAAGAACCCGCCGCAGTTCACCCGTGGTTATGGTCTGGTGTTCGGCCAGAGCGAGCGCAAGGCGATGGCGATGTCGCTGGTCGATCGGGCGCTTCGCGCAGAGGAATTCGGCGAGGATATCGTCGCTCCGGCGCAGGACGAGGAATTTGTCATCTCACATTCCGACAACGTCCAGGCGACCGGTTTCGTCGAGCACCTGAAGCTGCCGCACTATGTCGACTTCCAAGCCGAGCTCGATCTCGTCCGCCGCATGCGCGCCGAATACGATGCGAAGTTTGGCGCAGGCAGGGATGGCAATGTTCGGGAAGCGGCGGAATGATCGAGGATCTCTCCCACATCACCTTCATTGTCAGCGATCTCGAGCGGATGAGCGAAATCCTCGAGACGGTTTTCGGCGCGCGCGAAGTCTATGCCAGTGATGAGAAACAGTTTTCGCGTTCGGCCGAGAAATTCTTCACGATTGGCGATCTGTGGATCGCGATCATGCAGGGGCAAAGCCTGAGCGAGCGGACCTACAATCATGTCGCCTTCAAGATCCGCGACGAGGACGTCGATATCTATCTGGAACGCATTCGTTCGCTCGGACTTGATATGATGCCGCCAAGGTCGCGTGTCGAAGGCGAGGGACGGTCGATCTATTTCCACGATGCCGACAATCATCTCTTCGAGCTTCACACCGGCACGCTCGCCGAGCGGCTTGAAACCTATTCCCGCTTGAAGGAGGCAGCCGAATGATGGCCTCCCTATCGCTCAGGACACCTTTGGGATCAGTCGCCTCCGCCTCCACCGTCTCCACCGCCACCAGAATCGCTGCTGCAGTCTCCATCGCTCGAGACATAGACGCCACCGTCGCCTGCCGCTCCGGCCGTCTGGTTTTTCCGCTTCCTGGCGGCGCGGTCTCCCAGGGCGACGACGGTAACAATGACAATGGCCGCCAGAATGAACAGCAATCCGCCCAAAGCGCTCCCTCCTGTGTTCTCCTGCACCTCAAGGTAATCAACAATGACTGACCTTGCTACCTACAACTTCGCTTACCTCGATGAGCAGACCAAGCGGATGATCCGCCGTGCGATCCTGAAAGCGATTTCGATACCCGGCTACCAGGTTCCCTTCGCGTCGCGCGAAATGCCAATGCCCTACGGCTGGGGCACCGGTGGCGTGCAGGTCACCGCGGCGATCCTCGGGCCGGATGACGTGTTGAAGGTCATCGATCAGGGTGCCGACGACACCACCAATGCCGTTTCCATTCGCGCCTTCTTCCAGAAGGTTGCCAATGTCGCGGTCACCACCAAGACCCGTGAGGCGACGATCATCCAGACGCGCCACCGCATCCCGGAGGAGATGCTGACCGCCGGCCAGACGCTGGTCTATCAGGTGCCGATCCCGGAACCGCTGCGCTTCCTTGAACCGCGTGAGACCGAGACGCGCAAGATGCACGCACTGGAGGAATACGGCCTCATGCACGTCAAGCTCTACGAGGATATCGCCCGCAACGGCCATATCGCCACGACCTATGCCTATCCGGTCAAGGTCGAGGGCCGCTACGTCATGGACCCCTCGCCGACGCCGAAGTTCGACAATCCGAAAATGCATATGTCGGAAGCGCTGCAACTGTTCGGCGCCGGCCGCGAAAAACGCATCTACGCGGTTCCACCCTATACTGACGTCGTCAGCCTCGATTTCGAGGATCATCCCTTCGAGATCCAGCATTTCGACAAGCCCTGCGCGCTTTGCGGCGCTGAACATGTCTATCTCGATGAAGTCGTTCTCGACGACAAGGGCGGCCGCATGTTCGTCTGCTCGGATACCGACCATTGCGAAGACCGCCGCGAGCATGGTCATGCCGGTCATCTTCTCGCCCAACAGGAGGCCGCAGAATGAGCGCCGTCCCGCTTCTCAAAGTCAACGACGTCTCGAAATTCTACGGTAGCCGCATCGGGTGTCGCAACGTCTCCTTCGAGCTCTGGCCCGGTGAAGTGCTGGCAATCGTCGGCGAATCCGGCTCGGGTAAGACGACCTTGCTTTCCTGTCTTTCCACGCGATTGATGCCAAGCTCAGGCGTCGTCGAGTATCACATGCGTGACGGCCAATACCGCGATCTCGCCCGCATGGGTGAGGCGGAGCGCCGCTTCCTGATGCGCACCGACTGGGGCTTCGTTCATCAGAACCCGGCCGATGGCCTGCGCATGACGGTTTCGGCCGGCGCCAATGTCGGCGAGCGGTTGATGGCGGTCGGGGACCGGCATTATGGCAATATCCGCGCGACGGCAACCGACTGGCTGCGCCGCGTCGAGATCGAGGAAGACCGCATCGACGATCAGCCGCGCGCCTTTTCCGGCGGCATGCGCCAGCGTCTGCAGATCGCCCGCAACCTTGTGACCTCCCCCCGCCTCGTCTTCATGGACGAGCCGACCGGCGGTCTCGACGTGTCGGTCCAGGCCAGGCTTCTCGATCTCGTTCGCGGCCTCGTCCATGATCTCGGCCTCTCGGCCATCATCGTCACCCACGACCTTGCTGTCGCACGCCTTCTCTCGCACCGGATGATGGTGATGAAGGACGGGCTGGTGATCGAGCAGGGTCTCACAGACCGGGTGCTCGACGATCCGCGCGAGCCCTACACTCAGCTTCTCGTTTCCTCGATTCTTCAGGTGTGATCATGCCGACGCCTCTCGTTGTTTCCGAAGTCGCCAAGAGCTTCACCATGCACCTGCGGGACGGCATCACCCTGCCGGTCGTGTCCGGTGTTTCCTTCTCGGTGAAGAAGGGCGAATGCGTCGTACTCGGCGGCCCTTCGGGTGTCGGCAAAAGCTCGATCCTGAAGATGCTCTACGGCAACTATGCCGTCGATGCCGGGCAGATCCTGATCGAGCATCACGGTCACCTGGTCGATCTCGCAAAAGCGGCTCCCCGTTCCGTGCTGGAAGTGCGGCGCGATACGCTGGGTTATGTCAGCCAGTTCCTGCGCGTAGTTCCGCGCGTCTCTGCTCTGGATGTCGTCGCCGAACCGCTTTTGGCGCGTGGCGCGGCTCAGGACGAAGCGCGTGAAAGGGCGTCTGATTTGTTGGCAAAGCTCAATCTGCCGCGCGAACTCTGGCAGTTGCCGCCTGCGACCTTCTCAGGCGGCGAGCAGCAGCGCGTCAACATCGCTCGCGGCTTCATCACCGACCATGAAATCCTCCTGCTCGACGAGCCGACCGCATCGCTCGACGCAAAGAACCGCCGTGTGGTCGTCGAGATGATTGCTGCCAAGAAGGCGGAGGGCGTTGCCTTGCTCGGCATCTTCCATGACGAGGAAGTGCGCGATGCCGTGGCAGATCGCATCCTCGACGTCTCCGCCTTCTCGCCGCGAAAGGCTGCCGCATGACCATCAAGCTTTCGGAAAAGCCGCTCATCCACGAGACGGCACGGGTCACCGATTGCACGATCGGCCGGTACACGGAAATCGCCGAGCGCTGCCGTATTTCTGAAACGGAAATCGGCGATTATTCCTACATCATGGAAGACGGCTCGGTCTGGTGTGCGACCATTGGCAAATTCGCCAATATCGCATCATCGGTGCGCATCAACGCCACCAACCATCCGGTCTGGCGGGCGACGCTGCATCATTTTACTTACCGGGCTAAGGATTACTGGCCGGATGCGGATATGGACCAGGACTTCTTTGCCTGGCGCCGTGAAAACCGCGTGGTCATCGGCCATGATGTCTGGATCGGCCACGGGGCGACGGTACTGCCCGGAGTAACGGTCGGCAATGGTGCCGTGATCGGCGCAGGTGCCGTCGTCTCCAAGGATGTGGCGCCCTATACCATTGTCGGCGGCGTTCCGGCAAAGCTGATCCGCGAGCGCTTCGGTAAGGAGATTGCTGAGCGCTTCGAGGCACTTGCCTGGTGGGACTGGGACCACGGCAAGCTGCGCGATGCCCTGAACGACTTCAGGATGCTCGATGCGGACGCGTTCCTCGTTCGTCACAATGCCTGATTTTTTGCGCTGCAACCCCTGCCCGCGCAGGGATTGTGGACTGTAACAAAAGCTACATCAATCTGACACTACCCCTTCATCAAGCGCCGTTATGGCAAGTGTCGTACCGATGACCGGTACCGCCGCAAAAGGACGAGTGCCCATGTTTCAGCTGAAGAATGTAACGCGTCAGTTCGGCAAGAAGATCGCCGTCAACGCGGTTACCTTCGACATCCCGCAGGGCCAGATGGTCGGCATTATCGGCCGATCGGGCGCGGGCAAGTCGACGCTTCTGCGGATGATCAATCGTCTGAACGACGTGTCCTCCGGCTCCATTCATTTCGGGGATCTCGAAGTGTCGTCGCTGCGCGGTGCGGCGCTTCGCAGCTGGCAGCGCGATTGCGCCATGATCTTCCAGCAGTTCAATCTGGTGCCACGCCTCGACGTGCTCACCAACGTGCTTCTGGGGCGCCTCAATCATCGCTCCACGGTTCTCAGCATCCTCAATATGTTCACCCGCGAAGAGCGGATCATGGCAATCGGCGCCCTGGAACGGCTCGGTATCGAGCAGACGGCGTTGCAGCCGGCCGGTACTCTGTCGGGTGGCCAGCAGCAGCGTGTCGCCATCGCCCGGGCCCTGATGCAGCAGCCGAAGATGCTTCTTGCCGACGAGCCCATCGCCTCGCTCGATCCGCTGAACGCCAAGATCGTCATGGATGCACTGCGTGATATCAACGAGCGCGACGGTATCACCGTCGTCACCAACCTGCACACGCTGGATACCGCGCGCAATTACTGCGAGCGCATCATCGGCATGGCGCATGGCGCCGTCGTTTTCGACGGCCAGCCGCAGGATCTGACGGCGGCCGCGGTTGCCGAAATCTACGGCAGCACCGGTGAGATCGAGGAAGGCATGACCTCGACCAGCATCAATATTCCTGCCGCGCAGGACAACACGAAATCCGCCGGCGTCAAGCCGCTGGCACTCGCGGGGCTCTAGGCGCCCGTCAAGGATCGAGAGCCCGCGTCAAGGGCAGACCATTGCAACCGAATGTGAGCCGGCGCCGCCGGTATAACAGGAGAAGACCCCTATGTTGAAGAAAGCACTTCTGGGCGCCGTTGCGCTCTTTGCCCTCATCGGCCACGTCCAGGCTGAAGACCTCAAGGAATTCCGCGTCGGCATCATCGGCGGTGAGAACGAAGCCGACCGCCTGCGCAACTTCCAGTGCCTCGGCGATCACCTGAAGACGGCCCTGAACGTCGAGAAGGTTTCCTTCTTCCCGGCTGCCGACTATGACGGCGTCATCCAGGGTCTGCTGGGCGGCACGCTTGATTTCGCCGAACTCGGCGCTTCCGGCTACGCCAAGATCTACCTCGCCAAGGCTGATGCCGTCGAGCCGATCCTGACGACCGAACAGACCGACGGTTCGACTGGCTACTACTCGATCATGGTTGCCCGCAAGGACAAGGGCTACGCCAGCGTCACCGATCTCAAAGGCAAGAAGCTCGGCTTCGCCGATCCGGATTCCACTTCGGGCTACCTGATCCCCAACGTAACACTGCCGGAAACGATCGGCATGCCGGTCAAGGAATTCTTCGCTGAAACCGGCTTCGGTGGCGGCCATGAAAACCTCGTTCTCGAAGTGCTCAAGGGCACGTTCGATGCCGGCACGACCTTCGGTTCGGGTATCGGTGAATTCAAGGACGGCTACACGTCCGGCAACCTGCGCAAGATGGTGGACAAGGGCGTTCTCGACATGAACGATCTGGTCGAACTGTGGCGTTCGCCGCTGATCCCGAACGGCCCGACCGTCGTTCGTTCGTCGCTCAGCGCCGACGTGAAGGCCAAGTTCAAGCAGTTCATGCTCGACCTGCCGAAGACCGATGCAGCCTGCTTCGCCGCTGTTGAAGGCGGCGACTACAAGGGCTTCGTCGAAGTCAACTCCGACTTCTACAAGCCGATCATCGACGCTCGCAAGTCGACCATCGGCGGCTGATATCGCCTGAATTCAAAGCGCTGGCCGGCCATCCCGGCCAGCGTTTCCTTGTCTGAGCAGGTCTCGGGGCGTGATGCCCATCGAGGCGTAGTGTTTTGCCGGAGACTTCATGGCCACGTCAGCGCTTTCCCCGACCTTGAGCGACAACGGCGCCCTGGTCGAACGCCACTGGCAGGAGCTTAATCTCCGCCGCCGGACCTATACGTTCATCGGTCTGGCGCTGCTCGTCATGGCCCTGTCCGGCTCGCTCTGGTTTGCCAATGCGACCAATGCCGGCAAATTCTTCGATCGCCTGCCCTATTTCTTCGATTTCGTCGGCGATCTCGTGCCGCGCGACGGCGCGGAAATCGGCCGTGCCATGTTCGACCTGCCCTCGCCCTATGATGACGGCAGCCTGAAATACAATTATCCCGAAGGCCGGATGTATCTCACTGATACGTTCTATGTGCCCGAATATTTCTACAAGATGCTGGAAACGCTGAATATCGCGATCTTCTCCACGATCTTCGGCATGTTCTTCGGCTTCATCCTCTGCTTCTTCGCGGCGCGCAATCTGATGCCCAATCCATGGGTGCGGGGACTTGTCCGGCGCACCATGGAAATTCTGCGCGCCTTCCCTGAAGTGGTTATTGCGGGATTTTTCCTCGCCATCCTGTCGCTTGGCCCGATCCCGGCGATGATTGCGGTGTCAATCCACACGATTGGCGCGCTCGGCAAGCTGTTCTTCGAGGTCGTCGAAAATGCCGACATGAAGCCGGATGAGGGGCTTCGGGCCGCCGGCGGCAACTGGTTCGAGCGGGTCTGGTTCGGCATCGTGCCGCAGGTGTTGCCCAATTTCATGAGCTACTTCCTGCTGCGCCTCGAAATCAACGTGCGTGCCTCGACCATCATCGGCGCTGTCGGTGGTGGCGGTATCGGCGAGCCCCTGCGGCTTTCCATCAGCCAGGGCCATGAGGCCAAGACGCTGGCGATCATTATCCTCCTGTTCTCGACAATCATTGCAGTCGATCAGTTTTCCGCCTGGCTGCGCCGCCGTCTCGTCGGCGATCAGGCCTTCCAGCTTGCGCAATAGGAGCGGACCATGACCGTAGGCACGATGATGAACGCCGCGCAGATGGAAGCAATCGCCGCCCGTCATCCGCATCTCCTCAAGGGCTCGTCCAGCAAGCGCATCAGATCAATCCTGATCTTCGCTGGTATCGCCCTCTACATGATTTACAGCTGGTGGTTCTTTTCGATCGGCCAGGTTCTGGTCAACGCCAATTGGGGCATCGCCGGTACCTATCTGGCCGACTGGGTGTCCTATGAAGTCCGCCCCGACATCAAGATCGCCGCCGATGGTACGATGCAGGTGGTCTATCCGCGCTTCTCGCCGCTCGGTCCGAACGCCAAGCCGGAATGGGTCAAGATCGAAACGAAGATGGTCGATCGCACCATCGATGTTCCCGCCGTGACGCAGCAAGAGGCACCCAAGAAAGGCTCGAGCTTCAGCTTCATGGCGCCGAATTCGGCGGTTGGCAGCAGTGCCGAGGCGAGTGCCCGCTCGGAAGCCAGGACCGAGGAAGTCGTCAGCCGCGCGACGATCAATTTCAATCGTACGACGAGCATCGACGTCGCAGACGGCAAGGTCGCCGCCAAGCATAACGGCGAAACGCTGCTGATCGATCTCGACCGTTCCACCGGCGTGACGCCGGAAGGGGCGCTGCCGGAGTGGGCAACGCAGAAGCGGCCGGGCGAAAAAATCACGTTGGCCTTCGGCGTGACCGGCTGGGCCGACGTCGATGTCGAAAAGGTCAGCATCCACAACCGCTTTCCCGGCTGGGCCAATTTCATCTTCGACACAAACTCGCCGTTCTTCAACAAGTCCTTCGGCGAGGTTGCGAGCCTGATCGTCAGCGGCGAACGCCTCGATCCGAGCCGCTCCAACCTGTCGCTCGCCTGGAACAACATCCTCTACAATTCCGAATGGCAGCATCTCGACGTCTGGACCAAACTGCTGCAGACGATTGTCATGGCCTTCGTCGGCACGCTGTTTGCCTCGATCATCGCCTTTCCGCTCTGCTTCCTGGCAGCGCGCAACATCACCCGCAACGGCGTGCTCAATCAGGTGACCAAGCGGTTCTTCGACTTCCTGCGGTCAGTCGATATGCTGATCTGGGCGCTGTTCTTCACCCGCGCCTTCGGTCCCGGACCGCTCGCCGGCATGTCGGCGATCTTCTTTACCGATACGGGCACACTCGGAAAGCTCTATTCGGAAGCTTTGGAAAACATCGACGACAAGCAGCGCGAGGGCGTGAAATCGGTCGGCGCCGCCCCCCTCGCTGTCCAGCGCTTCGGCGTCCTGCCACAGGTCCTGCCGGTCTTTGCCAGCCAGGCGCTGTATTTCTGGGAATCCAATACACGATCGGCGACCATCATCGGCGCTGTCGGTGCCGGCGGCATCGGCTTGAAACTCTGGGAAGCGATGCGGACGAATTCCGATTGGGAAAACGTCTGCTATATGGTTATCCTGATCCTCATCGTCGTGTTCATCTTCGACAGCGTTTCCAATCTGCTGCGCTCGCGTCTCATGGGCCAGAAAACACACTGAATAGGGTGGCGGATTATCGCCACCTATCACGATAATGTCACGAACAGCGCGTAGCGACGGGGTCAAATTGGCCTGTCCGATCGCTGCTTCCGTGACATCTCTGCAGGGAATGACCAGTGCGCTACGCATTCTATATCTCGCCTGATGAAGACGATCTGCTGAGCGCCGCTGCGGCGCGCTGGCTCGGAGCGAACCCGTTCACCGGTGAGAGTTGGGGCCTGGAGCCTGCAGGGGATTTCAGCGCTGACGAACTGACCGCCTTGACCGCCGACCCGCGCCGCTACGGCTTTCATGGAACGCTGAAGGCTCCCTTCTCGCTTGCGCCGGACAAAACCGAGGCCCAGCTCCTGGATGATTTCGATGCGTTTTCCGAGGAATGCACAGCGTTCGAGATACCGGAAATGATACTCGGCCAGCTGGGGCCGTTTTTTGCACTGGTGCCGGCCGGAAATTGTCCTGAACTGCAGGACCTTGCCGACGAAACCGTGCGGCGGTTCTCACCGTTTCGGGCACCGTTGTCTGAGGCCGATATCGCGCGTCGCAAGCCTGAAATGCTTGGCGACGTGATGCGAAACAACCTGCTCGAATGGGGATACCCTTACGTTTTCGAGAGCTTCCGGTTCCATATGACGCTCACTGGCCCGGTGCCGGCGGAGCGTCAGGCCGTGATGAGAGCTCTGCTGGAGCAGACTTTCGCCCCCATGATCGGCAAACCGCTGGCCGTGACCTCGCTCGCACTGTTTGTCGAGCCCGAGCGTGGCGCTCCGTTTACAGTTCATTCGCTTTTGCCGCTTGGCGGCACGTCCAAACGAAAGATGGCATGACATGACCGCTGAAACCGTTCTCTCCAACGCCCGTATCGTCCTCGATGACCGCATCCTCAACGGTTCGGTGCTGATCCGCGACGGCAAGATCGCCGATATTTCGGAAGGTGCCAGCCGCATAGGCGAGGATTTCGAAGGCGATTATCTGATCCCCGGCCTGGTCGAACTGCACACGGACCATCTCGAAGCCCACTATTCGCCGCGCCCCGGCGTGCGCTGGCTGAAGATGGCGGCGATCCAGGCGCATGACGCCCAGGTTGTCACCTCAGGCATCACCACGGTGTTCGACTGCCTGCGCATGGGCTCCGACGAAGATGGTGGCTTCGAGCAGGGCGAGATGCGCGATATGGCGGACGCTCTGGCCCAGGCGGCCAAGGAAAATCGCCTTCGCGCCGATCATCGCATCCATCTGCGCTGCGAGGTTTCGACCGACAACGTGCTTGATCACTTCCTGGAGTTCGAGAACGATCCGCAGGTCGGCCTCGTCTCGCTGATGGACCATGCGCCGGGCCAGCGTCAGTTCCAGACGATGGACCAGTACACCCTCTACTACAAGAACAAGCGCGGCCTCTCAGACGAGGCCTTCGCCGCGTTCTGTGCTCGGCAACAGGCGCTTTCCGCCAAGTACGCCGGTCCGCATCGTACCGAGATCGCCAAGGCCTGCGCCGAGCGCGGCATCACCATCGCCAGCCATGACGACGCCACTTTGGCTCATGTCGAGGAATCGGTCGGCTTCGGCATTCGCCTGGCGGAGTTCCCGACTAGCTTCGAAGCGGCGGAAGCCTCGCATGCGGCCGGTTTGAGCGTACTCATGGGCGCGCCGAATATCGTGCGTGGCAAGTCGCACTCCGGCAACATCGCCGCGCGCGACCTTGCCGAACGCGGCGTGCTCGACGTGCTTTCCTCAGACTATGTGCCGTTCAGCCTGATCCACGCACCTTTCGTCCTATCGGACGAACTGGAAAGCGTCAGCCTGCCGCAGGCGCTCGCCATGGTCACTGCGACTCCTGCCCGCACGGTGGGTCTCGATGATCGCGGCCGGATCGCCACCGGCCTGCGTGCCGATATCGTTCGGGTTCAGCGCCACGAGGGTATCCCGGTCGTTCGCTGCGTCTGGCGCGAAGGCAAGCGGGTCGCCTGATGCACGGGCAAGGTCAGACGGGCGCGATCATTATCGTGGTCGGCCCCAGTGGCGCCGGTAAGGACAGCGTCATTGGCTTCGTGGCGCGGCACTTTGCCGGGCGCAAGGATATCGATTTCGTCCGCCGTGTCATCACACGCCCGTCGGATGCTGGTGGCGAGGATCACGAGAGCATTTCCGGCGAGGTTTTCGACAGCCGGCTATCCGCCGGTGATTTCGCTGTTGCCTGGCAGGCGCATGGGTTGAAATACGGAATCCCTAAGGAGGCGCTCGAGCGGGTGCGTGAGGGGAGAATCCTCATCGCCAATGGCAGCCGCGCGGCGCTCGGACAATTCCGGCAGGTCTTTCCAAGAGTTGCTGTGGTCAACATCGTTGCTTCACCACAGGTTCTGGCGAGCCGCCTTGTTGCGCGGGGCCGCGAGAGCGAACAGGATATCCTGAACCGGCTGAAGCGGCAGGTGCCGGATATTTTCGACGAGCCGGATGTGACGACCATCGACAATAGCGGCCCGCTCGACGTTGCGGGCTCTCAATTTGTGGCGCTGGTTTCCGAATTGCACGGCGCGGCGCTCGCCGCGAGTTGAGCGTCAAAGCGCGTTGTCGAGAAAATACCACTGGTCGAGATGGGCGCGGACGACCGGCTCGATGACCGAATTGAGCAGAACCACGTCGTCCATCAGGCGTTCGCCGGGCTGGCTTTCCGGCGGCAGGGCGATTGGTACCAGCGTAAAGCCGTCAAAGGACGTACCGTCGCGCCTCAGGACATAGCAGGGGCAGATCGTTGCGCCGGTCAAACGGGCCAGCCGGACGGCAACCGCAAGATTGCCCTCCAGGTGCGGCGGACGATCAAAGAAGGGGCCGCGGATCTTGCCGGCGAAGCCCTCGTCGCAAAAGATTGAGATTGCGCCGCCGTCTTTCAGGATATTCAATGCCGGACGTATGCCATCCTTGCCAGGAGGCAGCAGACCGTATCCGAGCGTGCGGCGGACGCGCCTGGCGATCCACGCGCGGGCCCGGCCGGCCGGCGGCGTGTAGTTGGCCGATGGGGCGAGCCCGAGTTCGACCAGTTTTGGTGCGAATATTTCCCAGTTTCCGAGGTGCATGCAGACCACGATCACCGGCCCCTTGCTGTAGGCGTCGGTAAAATGATGGAGGTCGTGCCAGATGGCACGACGCGCAAGGCGCCCGACAATCGAAAACTCCGTCATGATGCGACCCTGGTTTTGCCAGCTCCGCCTGAGAACCTGATCTCGCTCCTCCTCGGTTGCGTCCGGCAGAAGCCGCATCAGGTTCTTCTGCGCCTTCTTCACCGACGATGAGTGCCAGCGCGGGATAACGAAGGTCCCAAGTCGGGCTCCTGCCGCCGAGCAGATACCTGTCGGAACTGCCTTCAATCCGAAGTGAACCGCAAGGTCGAGAAGGTTCTTGATATTGTCGGTTACATGATAGCGGAAGGCAGCCTGGCGCCGGTCCACATCCTTGAACAGGTCGCCTATCGGCGGCGCAGGCGGAGCACGGTAAATCCAGGCGGACCGTTTCGCAGAACCGGTTCTTTTCTTTTTCGGTGGCGCGGCCACGGACCTAGACCCGTTCACGCCGATGCAGTGTCACCGGCAATCCGCCGCGCGGTCGCAGCGTCAGACGGCATTGCGGCTCGACCTTGGCGTTCTCCGCCACCCGAACGCGAAACCGCTGGGCAAGGATCGCAAGGCACAGGATCGCCTCCTGCAGGCCGAATTGCAAACCGGGGCAGACGCGTGGGCCACTGGCAAAGGGGATATAACTGTAGGGTATCGGCTTTTGCCCGTTGAGAAACCGTTCGGGCTTGAAGAGGTGCGCATCCTTGAAGAAAGCCTCCGTCCGGTGCAGCAGCCACGGAACGATCAGGATGAGCGAGGCCGGTTTGACGTCGATATCGCCGATGCGGTCGGCCTCCTTCGTCTGGCGGGCAAGGATCGGTACGGGCGGATAGAGCCTGAGCGTTTCCTCGATAACGGCGCGGCACCATTCCAGCTGCGGGATATCGTCGAGCGTCGGCACGCGGTTGCCGCAGACGCGGGCGATTTCCTCATGGATGGATTTCTCGATCCATTGCGCCCGCGACAGCAGATACCATGCCCAGGTGAGCGTGGCCGCCGTCGTCTCGTGGCCGGCCATGAAGATGGTTGCCGCCTCGTTGCGCAGCGCCACCACGTCGAGCTTGAGTTCGGGATTACGCTTCTGCCGGCGCACCAGAAGCTCGACCATCGAATTGTCGTCGCCGCGGCCCGCCAGATGGTCCTCGACTACCTTGTCGATGATCTGGTGAATGCGTGAGACCGAGCGGCGCAGCTTGGGCGTCCGCAGCACCGGCAGACCCTCGTCGAAGCCGAGGAAATAGCCGATGTTGACGGAATCGATCAGCGACTGGTAGCTCTCGAACCCTTCGCTCACGGCCTTTGCGCCGTCTTCGCCAAGATCGTTGCCGAACACTGCGCGCGAAATGATTTCCGCCGTCAGGCCCGCCATTTCGAACAGTGCGTTGACAGGCGCGCCATCGGGCAGGGATTCCCAGCGGTGCACCAGTTCGCTCGCCGTGTTTTCCATGATCTTGCCAAAGGCCGGCACACGGTTCTTGTGGACGATATCGTTGACCAGCGGGCGCCGTTGCTTCCACGTCTCGCCATCGGAGATGAACAGCCCGTCGCCGAGCAAAAACTCCAGCGCGCGTCGCATCTGAGGCGTCTTGCGCTCGAAATTCTCGTGGCGCTTTGCGACGACATAGCGGATGGCATCCGGCGAATTGACGACGACGATCTGGCGCCCGAAGATCTTCATCGAGTTCACGCGGTCTGTGTAGTCACCCTTGCGCCAGACCGACAGAAAATCGTGACGAGCCTTAAGAATAAGGTTGAGCGGGCGGCCGGGCTTGCCCCTGTAGTAATCGGAATGGGCGGGCTCGAATGAGCGCTTGCGGAGCTTCTCGATGATATCAGTCGTTTGCCGTAAACTGGAGAACATGCTCCCGTTGCCCCTGTCTGTAGCCGATTACGGCGCTTTTCGCGCCGATCGTTGCCGGTATCGGATAGCAGCAATTTCGGGCGGTGCAAAATTCTTTCGACAGGGAAAACCCTGCCGTCAGGAACGGCAGGGCTCGTCTTCCCCCAAGAATTTAAGGCAGCGATTACTTCGGCAGCATCACCTTGTTGACAACCTGGATCACGCCGTTCGACTGGTTGACGTCGGCAACGGTGATCTTGGAGGCGCCGCCGCTTTCGTCGATGATGTAGATGCCCTTGCCGCGCACGACGGCGGTCAGTTGGTCGCCGCTGACGGCCGTCATGTTGTACTTGCCGCCATTGGCCTTGATGCGCTTCATCAGCGTTGCCGTTGAGAGCTTGCCTGCGACGACATGCTCGGTCAGAACCTTGGTCAGCATCGCCTTGTTTTCAGGTTTCAGCAGCGTATCGACGGTGCCGGCAGGCAGTTTGTCGAAAGCGGCATTGACCGGAGCAAAGACGGTGAACGGGCCTGGGCCTGCCAGTGTGTCGACAAGGCCGGCCGCCTTGACTGCCGCCACGAGGGTGGTGTGATCCTTGGAATTGACGGCATTCTCAACGATGTTCTTGGTTTCATACATCGGCGCGCCGCCGACCATCGGATTGGCGAAAACGCTACCGGCGATGCCGGCGGCAAGCAGTGTCAATGATGCTGTCTTGTTGAATGAGGCCCACATGAAATTTCTCCCGGTTCTGGTTCATCTGTCTCAGCAGATGATCAAGCAACGGGACCGTTTCCGGATAAGTTTCGCGGCGTTCGCTTTATTTCAGGCGGAGTGAATCGGCCCGTCAGCGCACGACCGCGCCGACGGGCCTGACTATCTTAGTGCAAGGCCGCGCAGGCCTTTGCAATCCGCTCCAGCGCTTCGCGCAGTTCGGCTTCCGAGGTCGCATAGGAGATGCGGAAGAACGGCGACAGGCCAAAGGCCGAGCCCGGCACGACGGCGACATGGACATCGTCGAGGAGGTAGGCGCAGAAGTCTGCGTCCGTCTCGATGCGCTTGCCTGCGGGCGTGGTCTTGCCGAGCATGCCGGCGCAGCCGGAGAAGGTGTAGAAAGCACCTTCCGGTGTGCGGCAATCGAGACCATCGATGGCGTTGAGCGCCGTGACGACCAGATCGCGGCGGCGCTGAAAGCTGGCAGTGCGTTCTTTCAGGAAGTCCTGCGGCCCGTTCAGCGCGGCGACCGAGGCTGCCTGGCTGATCGAGGACGGGCAGGAGGTCGCCTGGCTCTGCACTACGGCCATCGCCTTGATGAGGTCGCGCGGACCACCGGCATAGCCGATGCGCCAGCCGGTCATGGCATAGGCTTTGGAGACGCCGTTGACGGTTAGCGTCCGGTTTTTCAGTGCCGGTTCAAGCGCTGCCGGGGTAACGAACTTGAAGCCGTCATAGACGATATGCTCATACATGTCGTCGACCAGCAGCCAGACATGCGGATGCTTCAACAGCACGTCGAGCAGCGGGCGGTAGTCTTCCGCGCTGTAGGCAGCGCCCGACGGGTTCGATGGCGAGTTGAGCATCACCCAGCGGGTCTTCGGCGTGATTGCCGCTTCGAGTTGCTCGGCCTTCAGCCGGAAACCGGCCTCTGCATCGCAGGCGATCAGGACCGGCTTGCCCTCGGCGATTTCGACGATATCGGAATAGGAGGTCCAGTAGGGGGTCGGGATGATCACTTCGTCGCCTGGGTTCAGCGTCGCCATCATGGCGTTGAAGAGGATCTGCTTGGCGCCGGTTGCTACCGTGATCTCGTCAAGCTCGTAGGAAACACCGTTTTCACGGGAAAACTTGTCCCGGATCGCCTGCTTCAGCTCCGGAGTACCGTCGAGCGCGGTGTATTTGGTCTTGCCGCTCTGGATGGCATCCCAGGCCGCCTGCTTGACGTGATCGGGTGTATCGAAATCCGGCTCGCCGGCCCCCAGAATGATCACCGGCTTACCGTCGCGCTTCATGGCTTGAGCCCGGGCGCCGATCTTCAGGATCTGCGAAACGCCGATCGTGGAAATCCGCGAGGCGGGCATAAAGCCCGCCTCCTCAACCTTGGTGTTGATGGTCATGACCGATCCTTATTCGATGTCAAAGGAGACGCCCTGCGCCAGCGGCAGGGCCTTCGAATAGTTGATCGTGTTGGTGGCGCGGCGCATGTAGGCGCGCCATGCGTCGGAGCCGGATTCGCGGCCGCCGCCGGTTTCCTTTTCGCCGCCGAACGCGCCACCGATTTCAGCGCCGGATGTGCCGATGTTGACGTTGGCGATGCCGCAGTCGGAACCGTCAGGTGACAGGAAGCGCTCGGCTTCCTGCAGGTCGAGCGTGAAGATCGACGAGGAGAGGCCGGCGCCGACTGCATTGTGATCGGCAACGGCTGCATCGAAGTCGCTGTACTTCATGACGTAAAGGATCGGCGCGAAGGTTTCTTCGGTCACCGGACCATCCTGCTTTGGCATTTCGACCAGAGCGGGCTTCACGTAGTAGCTGTTGGCGTGGCCGAGATCGACGCGTTCGCCGCCGGTGACCGAGCCGCCATGCGCTTTCGCTTCGGCAAGTGCCTTCTGCATGTTGTCGAAGGCCGGCTTGTCGACCAGCGGGCCGACAAGGGCAGTGGATTCCAGCGGATTGCCGACCGAAACGCTCGAATAGGCCTTCTTCAGGCGCGGAACGAGCTGGTCGTAGATGCTTTCATGGACGAACAGGCGGCGCAGCGTCGTGCAGCGCTGGCCGGCCGTGCCCATCGCGCCAAAGGCAATCGCGCGCAGCGCCATGTCGAGATCGGCCGACGGGCAGACGATGCCGCCATTGTTACCGCCGAGTTCGAGGATGGCGCGGGCAAAACGCTTGGCAAGGCGCGGGCCGACATCGCGACCCATGCGGGTGGAACCAGTTGCCGAAACCAGCGGCACCTTCGGGTGATCAACCATCACTTCGCCGATGGTGCGGTCGCCGATCAGAACCTGCGTCAGTCCATCAGGCGCATCTCCGAAGCGGGCGATGGCGCGATCAAGGATAGCCTGCGATGCAAGCGCGGTAAGCGGGGTCTTTTCCGACGGCTTCCAGACGACGGCATTGCCGCAGACGATGGCGAGTGCCGCATTCCAGGCCCAGACAGCGACCGGGAAGTTGAAGGCGGAGATGACGCCGATGACGCCGAGCGGATGCCAGGTTTCCATCATGCGGTGGCCTGGGCGCTCGGTGGCGATGGTCAGGCCGTAGAGCTGGCGGGAGAGACCGACGGCGAAATCGCAGATGTCGATCATTTCCTGGACTTCGCCGAGGCCTTCCGAGGTAATCTTGCCGGCTTCGATCGAGACCAGACGGCCAAGATCGGCCTTGCTGGCACGCAGTTCCTCGCCGAGCAGGCGGATCAGTTCGCCGCGCTTCGGGGCCGGTACCAGACGCCAGGCGCGGAATGCCGCGTCGGCATTTTCGATCTTGGCGGCGGCTTCAGCGGCAGAAACCGTCTTCAGGCTGGCAATCTGTTCGCCGGTGACCGGCGAGAAGGAGGCCATGTCGCCACCTGCGTAGAGGTCCTTGGAGACGCCGAGCTTCTCCAGAAGGGCCGCCGTTTCCTGAACGACATTTACCGACTTCGTTGCAATGTTCATGATGAGCAAACTCCCGTTTTCTTGGTCGAAGGACTATCCGAAGCGCACCGCACCGAGATCTCCCGGCGAGGTGATGGCTTTGAGGCCTTGGGCCATGTCCTTGATCTTCTGTTGCGTATAGAGGTCGTAATAGGCCTGATTTTTCCGGCCGATGGCATGTTCGGCGCTGAAGCTGCCGTTGAAATCCCGGACGGCGATGGCAAATACCCAGTCGCGCAGCCGCCGTTCGAAATCCGTGTCGGATGCCGAGACGCTGTCCTTCGGCACCACGAGATTGAAATGCACGCCGCCATCGCCGATATGGCCGAAATCGCAGATCGTTACCTCCGGAAAGGCCTTTGGCATATCGGCCTTCATGCGGTCGCAGAAGGCCATGATATCACCTCTGCGGAAGGAAAGATCGAAGGCGATCAGTTTTCCCGAATGCTTGACGCCTTCCGAAAGCGCATGCCGCAAGGCCCACATTTCATGCGCCGGACCGACGAAGGCATCGGCGAGCGGCGCCTCCTCGGTTTCCCAGATCTCGGCAAGCACCGTTTCCAGTACCGCGTCCAGCGACTGTTCGCCCTCGCGCGGCGCCCAGGTGCGGGAGATTTCGGCAAGGATGACGTAATCCGGCACATTGCCACCCTGGAAGGGGTTCTTCAGCGACGGGACGTGGTCGAGCGCGGCGACGATCGAATTGCGCGAAATGCCCTCGAAGGCCGACAGATAGGCGCCGAGCCGGTCTTCCATCGCGCGCAGCAGCGGCATGACATGAGCGCCGCTGGTTGGCACCAGATAGGCTGTCGCTACCTGCTTCGGCAGGGGTTCGAGGTTCAGCACGCATTCGGTGATGATGCCGAACGCGCCGGACGTACCGATGAAAACCTGCTTCCAGTCGATGCCGGTATTGTTCTTGCGCAGTTCGGAGGTCAGGTCGAGGATCGTACCTTCCCCGTCGGCCAGAACCACCTTGATGCCGAGTGTGTTGCGGCGCACATCGCCATATTTCAGGAAGCGTGAGCCGCCGGTATTGGTCGCAAGCATGCCGCCGAGGCGCGGATCGGCGCCAAGGTCGATCGGGAAGAAAAGGCCATGTTTTTCGAGCTTCTGATTGACATCCGAAAGCCTGAAACCGGCATCGGCGCGCAGCGAGCGGTTGTCGAGATCAAGGTCGAAACGCTGGGTCATCCGGTCGAGGCTGAGGACAGCCTGAGCACCGGTCGAATCCGGCGTCGAGCCGGAAACAAGACCCGTGTTGCCGGATTGCGGAATGAGAGCGATGCCGTTCCCGACGCAGTAGGAAACCGCCGCCGACACCTCCTCGGTGGTCTGCGGACGCAGGACGATTGCCGCGCAGCCCTGGTCGTAGCGCGCACCAGTCTGGTAAGACGCCACATCACTGCCTTCGGTGACAATGCCCTTGTCACCGAGAAGTGCGGTCAGTGCTGCGACGTGGTTCTGGTCGATCATCGCTTCAGCTTTACTCCGCAGCTTGCGCCGACGAAAGCATCTGTCTGATATCGGCGATCGAGGCTTGCTCGATACCGGCATAGTGATCGAACTCGTTGAGCACCCTGGCACCGAGATCGAGCTCGAAGCGCTGCTGATTGGGGCTCGCCACGAAGTCCTGGGCGGCATCGTCGCCGAGATTGGACTGGAAAATGCCGGCGGCGCTGACGGGCAGGAAGTCTTCGTAGACAATCGGGTCGTACTGCACGAGGCCGTCGGCGATCAGGCTGTCGAGGCTCCTGGAAGTAGCGGCCTTGGCCTTGCGGCCCTTGGCGGTCAGCGAATAGGCGAAGTAGCCGAGACCCTCAGTGCGGATGCCGGCCCAGGTGTCGGGGAACGGGATGAAGGCACCCGAAAGTGCCCTCTCATATTCCGCCGCATTCGAGCCGTCTGCCGCCGGGCGGACGATCTTGCGGGAGGCGTTGAGCAGGTCGTCGTAGAGGGCGCGGCCCTTCGGGGTCAGCGCGATGCCGCGCTGCTCGATCTCGCCGAAGCGGGCGGTGTGCGAACCTTTCTGCCAGCTGCCGTCCTCGGCCTGGAACGACACCGGCTCTTCCAGCGCCTTGAACGAGGTCTGACGCAGGAGGATCGCACATTTGCGGGTCGGCGGGCCTTCGATTGTCGCCTTCGGGGCGATGTCGTAATCGGGCATGCGGGCCTGGACAGCGTCGATATCCAGCGTGCGCGGCGTCAGGTGGTTGATATGCGGGCCTTTGAAGGAAACCACATCGGCGATTAGACGATGGGCGTCGTGCAGACGATGGTACATTTCGGGGCTGACATTGGCCTTGTCGTGCCAGCGGAAGGTTTCCAGTGCCTCGGCAACGAAGCGCTCGGCATCGGTCTTGTCGAGGCCGCCCTGCTTTTCCGCCTTTTCCGTCAGCGCGATGGCGCCTTCGGTGAAGATCTGCCGCTTGGTCAAAATCTGCTCGGCTTCAACGCGCAAAGCTTCGTCGGCGATCAGGTCGAGACGCAGCAGCGAGGTGAAGACGCGGAAGGGGTTTTTCTTCAAGGCGGCGTCACCGACCGGGCGAAAGGCCGTCGAGTGAACCGGGACGCCGGCGGTCGACAAGTCGTAGTAGCCAACGGGGAGCATCCCCATGACAGCAAAGACACGGCGCATCATCGACAGCTCGGCGGGCGTGCCGAGCCGGATCGCACCATGGCGCTCCTCGGAGATGCGCTCGAGCGAATCCGTGTCCTCAAGACGGGCCTGCAGATCCGGATCGGCGGCGAGCGTTTCAGTGTTCACCTTGCCCACCAGTTCCATCAGCGCGCCGTAGGCCGGGACTTCCGTCCGGTACATTGCCGACATCGCCGCGGAAAAGGCCGAGCGGATATCGTTGGTGGATACGAAACTATTCTCTTTCACGGCAGCGCGCCTCGCAGTATGGAAGGGATAACGGTGATCATTCTCATTTCGTATCATATATGGGTCGAACGGGCATTGATTGCGACGGTTATGACTATGGTCATGCGAGGCTGGAATGAAGTTGAGCAGAAGACTGGTCCCAGACGTCACCACGCTGCAGGCGTTCGAATGTGCCGCGCGTCACGGCAGCTTCACGCAGGCAGCCGCCGAGCTGAACCTGACGCAGAGCGCCGTCAGCCGCCAGATCAAGGATCTCGAAAGCCAGATCGGCGTGCTCCTGTTCGAGCGCGTCCGCCAGCGGGTCATCCTCTCCGATGCGGGCCAGAAATTCCTGCCCGAGGTACGCCGGTTGCTGGCGCAATCGGAAGAGCTCATGGTTCGGGCCATGGCCTCGGCCCGGTCTGAATCCACCCTTTCCATTGCGTCGCTGCCGACCTTCGGCAGCCGCTGGCTGACGCCGCGGCTGCCGGATTTCCTGAAGGAGCATCCGGGCACGGTGATCAACATCGCCTCGCGTTCCCAGCCTTTCGATTTCGAGGAGCAGAATTTCGATCTTGCCATTCACTACGGCCAACCTGTCTGGGCGCATGCGACCTGCAGCTACCTCTGCAGCGAGATCATCGTGCCGGTGGCAAGCCCGACGCTTCTTGCTCTCAATCCGATGAAAGAGCCGGGAGAACTCGAAAACAAGCCGCTCCTGCACCTCGCCACCCGCCCGAAAATGTGGGCACAGTGGTTCGAGAGCAATGGCGGCGAGATGAAGTCCGCCTATCGCGGCAATCGCTTCGACCAGTTTTCCATGGTGATCGAGGCGGCGGTCGCGGGCCTCGGCTTTGCGCTGGTGCCGCGCTATCTGATCGAGCAGGAACTTTCGACCGACAGGCTGCGCGTCGTCTTCGACAGGCCGATGCAGACGGAAAACAACTATTATCTCGTCGTGCCGGAAGGAAAGCTGGAAAATCCGGTCAGCCAAGCCTTCCGGGCCTGGATCACGGCCCAGGTTGGGTGAATATCAGACCTCGCGACGCCACAATATATAAGGTGGAACCTTTCCGGCTCATGTGCGTTGCCGACTGGATGAGCAGTGCCGAAAAGACAGCCGTGAGGGGTTTCACATCATTTGCTGCGAAGGACGACCGCGACAACGGCCGTTCTTTAGCGCTGAGGCATGGAATTCGTCCCGAGAATGGGTCCCGCTGCTTGCAACACATTGGCACTACGGCTAAAAAATGCCCAGTTCTTGCATCACGCAGCCCTGACACCGAAGCGACCGCCGCCTTCACGACCTTAAAGGCCCTTCCGGGCCGTGCCAAAGTCAACGGTTTTTCGCCTGCGCGAGACCGTATGGCTGATGGCAGAACACAGATGAGTGTTTAGGGTCGTGGCGGCGCAGAGCCAAACATCAGGGCTACAGCCCATCCGGCATGACGATCACGGCCGGACCCTTCAACACCGCCTGGACCCAGAACCCGTACCCATGAACTTTCAAAACACGCCTTCCACGCCTCCGCGCGAAGCTGAGATCAAGCCGATCGATTACAACGATTCGATCCGCTCGACCTATTTCACCATCGATGAGCTTCATGAATGCGGTGCAGCGCTCGCCCGCGATGGCGTTTCCACCCTTCCGGGTTTCTTTCCGTTCGAGTTCCGACCCCGTCATCGCGAAAACGAAAACGAGATTTTTCGGGTCTACAGGATAACGGCCGCCGACGTCGAAGCCGGGGCGTCGATCACGCCCGCCGCCGAATGGCTGCTCGACAACCACTATCTGGTCGAAGAGTCCATTCAGGAGGTTCGCCGCGACTTTCCGCGTAAATTCTATCGCCAGTTGCCAACCCTTCCCGTCGCCGGCACGACGATCCCGCGCACGATGGCGCTTGCCTGGCTCTATATCGCCCACACCCACAGCACGGTTTCGCGCGAAAGCCTGACTGCTATGGTCGCCGGCTTCCAGGATCACGAAACGTTCAAGATCGGCGAGTTGTGGGCGCTGCCATCCATCGTCAGGTTCGTGCTGATCGAAAATCTGCGGCGCATTGCAATCCGCGTCGATCGCTCGCGCAACATGCGCAGTAAGGCAAACGACGTCGCCGATCAGATCGTCCGTCTCGGCGAACCGGAGAGATTCAAATCGGTTCTGGCCGAGGCCGAGCCGCTCTGCGCAGACAATACGTTTGTCGCCCAGCTCCTCTACCGGCTGAGGGACGGCTCGCAGACTTCGGGATATGTCATTACCTGGCTGGAAGAGCAGCTGGAAAAGCGCGGCAGCGATGTCGAGGAGGCCCTGGTCGCCGAGCAGAGCCGGCTGTCTTCCGGCAATGCGACGATGAGCAACATCATCCGCAGCCTGCGGGAAATCGACGACAACGACTGGGCTGTCTGGTTCGAAAGCGTTAGCAAGCTGGATGACGCGTTGCGTGATGGCTCCGACTATTCGTCGCTCGATTTCGGGTCGCGCAACAAATACCGTAACACGATCGAGCGGCTGGCGCGGCGTTCGGGCTATAGCGAACTCGAAGTCACACATATTGCCCTTGATATGGTCAAGGACCAGGAACGTGTTGACGCTGGCGCGACCGACGTGCTCCACGAGCCGAATGTCGGCGGGTTTCTGGTCGGCAAGCAGCGTCGATTGCTGGAAGAAAAGATCGGTTATCGTCCTTCCCTCCTCCAGACCATCATCCGCCTTGGCCGGCAACTGGATTGGCTTGCGATCGCCGGTCCGAACATCCTGTTGACCGTTCTTGCGATGATCGCAGTCTATTTCTTCGTCAGCCCGATGGAGATGCCGACGGGCGCCAAGCTGATCATGCTGCTGCTGTTTGCCCTTCCGGCCTCGGAAGGTGCTGCCGGGCTGTTCAATACGCTGGTCACGCTGCTCGTCACGCCTTCGCGCCTGGTCGGCTACGAGTTCCTAGACGGGATTCCGCAGGATGCACGGACGCTCGTCGTCGTCCCCTGTCTCATCTCCAAGCGCGATCATGTCGATGAACTCGTGCGAAACCTCGAAGTTCATTATCTCGCCAATCCCAAGGGTGAGATTTATTTCGCGCTTGTCAGCGACTGGGTCGATAGCAAGGACGAGGAAACCGCTACCGATCTCGATGTGCTCGACTATGCCAAGCACGAGATCGAGACGCTGAGCGCCCGCTATGCCCATGACGGCCGCACGCGCTTCTATCTGCTGCATCGCCGCCGCCTCTACAATGAGGCGGAAGGTGTCTGGATGGGCTGGGAGCGCAAGCGCGGCAAATTGCACGAGCTGAACCTGCTCCTGCGCGGCGACAGCGACACGAGCTTCCTTGCCGGGGCCAATACCGTGCCGGAAAACGTGCAGTACGTCATGACGCTCGATTCCGACACGCGCCTGATGCGCGACGCGGTGACCAAGCTCGTCGGCAAGCTCTATCACCCGATCAACCGCCCGGTCGTCGATCCGATCACCCAGAAGGTCACGGCCGGCTACGGCATCCTGCAGCCGCGCGTCACGCCGTCCCTGACCACCGGCAGCGATGCCTCGATGTTCCAGCGCATCTTCTCGGTCAACCGCGGTATCGATCCGTACGTCTTTACCGTTTCCGATGTCTATCAGGACATCGCCGGCGAAGGTACGTTCACCGGCAAGGGGCTCTATCATGTCGATGCCTTCGAAGCGGCGCTGAAAGGCAAGGTCGAGGAGAACGCGGTTCTCAGCCATGACCTGCTGGAAGGCTCGCTGGCGCATTGCGCACTTGTGAGTGACGTCGAGCTGGTCGAGGATTTCCCGATCCGCTACGAAGTCGAAATGTCGCGCCAGCATCGCTGGGCGCGTGGCGACTGGCAGCTTCTGCCGTATATCTTCAATCTCTCCAATGGCGTCAGCATGCTTGGCCGCTGGAAGATGTACGACAATCTGCGTCGTTCGCTCATCCCCGTCGCCTGGCTGATCGCCTCGGTGATGGGCTGGTACTACATGGAGCCGACACAGGCGCTGATCTGGCAATTCGTGCTGATCTTCAGCCTGTTCGTGGCGCCGACCATGTCCCTGATTTCAGGCGTCATGCCGCGCCGCAACGATATCGTGGCGCGGGCGCACCTTCATGCCGTTCTGTCGGAAATCCAGGCGGCGAATGCGCAGGTCGTGCTTCGCATCGTCTTCATCGCGCATTCGGCCGCCATGATGGCCGACGCTATTGTTCGCTCGATCTACCGCACCTTTGTCAGCGGCAAGCTTATGCTCGAATGGCGCACGGCCGCACAGGTCCAGAGTTCTGCCAGCGGCAGCATCTGGGATTACTATCGTTCGATGTGGATCGTACCGGTTCTGTCGGCGCTTTCGCTGGCACTAGCTGCGATCTCCGATACCGGCCTGCCCTTCATTGGCATCCCGTTTGCCGTGGTCTGGGCGCTGTCTCCCGTCATCGCCTGGTTCGTCAGCCAGTCGGCCGAGACCGAAGACCAGCTGGTGGTGCCGGAAAACGTGGTCGAAGAGTTGCGCAAGATCGCTCGACGCACATGGCTCTATTTCGAGCAGTTCGTTACCGCCGAGCAGCATTTCCTGCCGCCGGACAATTTCCAGGAAATCCCGCATCCGATCCTCGCCGAGCGCACGTCGCCCACCAATATCGGCGTCTATCTTCTGTCCGTGATGTCGGCACGTGATTTCGGCTGGATCGGTTTCGAGGAGACCATCCGGCGCCTTGAGGAAACGGTTGCCACCATTGACGGGATGCCGAAGTTCCGCGGTCATCTCTACAACTGGTACAAGACCGACACGCTGGAGACGATGGAGCCGAAATATGTCTCCGCAGTCGATAGCGGCAATCTTGCCGGTCACCTGATCGCTGTTTCCTCCATGTGCCGCGATTGGGCCGAAGCGCCTTCCGCGCATGTTCAAGGCAATCTCGACGGTATCGGCGATGTCGCGTCCATTCTGTCCGAGGTGCTGGCCGAACTGCCGGACGATCGCAAGACCGTGCGGCCGCTGCGCCGCCTGATGGAAGAGCGGATCGCCGGCTTCCAGAACGCCTTGGCCGCCGTCAAGCGCGAGCATGAATTCGCCTCCATCCGGGTGATCAACCTGGCGGTGCTGGCGCGAGACATCCACAAGTTGACCGTCAATCTCGACCATGAGGTGAAAAGCGCCCAGAGCGGCGAAGTGACGAAGTGGGCGACCATGCTGGTCAACACCTGCGAATCCCATATTGCCGATAGTGTCTTCGATCTCGGCGCCATCGAAGCATTGCGCCAGCGCCTGATCGTCGTGCGGGACCGCGCACGCGATATCGCCTTCACGATGGATTTCAGCTTCCTGTTCCGGCCCGAACGGCGCCTGCTGTCGATCGGTTACCGTGTCAATGCGAACGAGTTGGACGAAGCCTGCTACGATCTTCTGGCCTCGGAAGCCCGTCTCACAAGTCTGTTCGCGATCGCCAAGGGCGATCTTCCGACGGAGCATTGGTACAAGCTCGGCCGTCCTATCGTGCCGATCGGTGCGCGTGGCGCACTGGTCTCCTGGTCCGGCTCGATGTTTGAATATCTGATGCCGCCGCTGGTCATGCAGGAGCGTCAGGGCGGTATCCTCAACCAGACCAACAATCTGATCGTCCAGGAGCAGATGAACCACGGCCGCCGCCTCGGTACGCCATGGGGCATTTCGGAGGCGGCCTTCAACGCCCGTGACCATGAGCTGACCTATCAGTACACCAATTTCGGCGTACCGACGCTTGGCCTGAAGCGCGGCCTCGGCCAGAACGCCGTCATCGCGCCCTATGCTTCCATCCTTGCCAGCATGTATGATCCAAAGGCGGCAATCGCCAATCTGGAGCGTCTGCGCAGCCTCGGTGCGCTCGGCGTCTATGGTTTCCATGACGCGGTCGATTTCACGCCGACACGTGTGCCGGAAGGCAAGACCTGCGCCGTCGTGCGCAACTACTATGCCCACCATCACGGCATGTCGATCGCAGCCGTCGCCAACGTCGTCTTCAACGGACGCCTGCGCGAGTGGTTCCATGCCGATCCGGTCATCGAAGCCGCCGAACTGCTGCTGCAGGAGAAGGCGCCGCGCGACATCCCGATCATCAACACCAAGAAAGAACCGGAATCGCTCGGCAAGGGGCAGGAAGATCTTCTGCGCCCGGAAGTTCGCGTCATCACCAATCCGCTGGCCGAGGACCGGGAGACGGTTTTCCTGTCGAACGGCCACTATGCGGTGATGCTGACGGCGACGGGTTCCGGCTATTCGCGCTGGAACGGCCAGACCGTTGCCCGCTGGAAGGCCGATCCGACGGAAGACCGTTCGGGCACGTTCATCTTCCTGCGCGATACGACGACGGGCGACTGGTGGTCGGCAACGGCCGAGCCGCGCCGGGCGGAAGGCGAAAAAACGACGACCCGTTTCGGCGACGACAAGGCCGAGTTCATCAAGACCGTCGGCGATCTCACCAGCGAAGTCGAGTGCATCGTCGCCACCGAGCATGATGCCGAAGGTCGCCGGGTGATCCTGCTTAACACCGGCACCGAGGACCGCTTCATCGAGGTGACCTCCTATGCCGAGCCGGTTCTGACGACGGACGATACCGACAGCGCCCATCCTTTGTTTGCCAAAATGTTCCTGCGCACGGAAGTCGATCCGAAGGGTGACGTCATCCGCGTCACGCGCAACAAGCGCAGCCCTGGCGAGCCCGATATGCAGGTGGCGCATCTGATCGTCGACAACGCCGCCAGCACGCGACACACCGAAGCCGAAACGGATCGTCGCCGGTTTATCGGCCCGGGCCGCACTCTGGCTGAAGCGCAGGCTTTCGATGCCGAGGCCAAGCTTTCGGGCACGGACGGTTACACGCTCGATCCGATCGTCTCGCTGCGCCGCGTCGTGCGTGTGCCGGCTGGCAAGAAGGTCAGCGTGATCTTCTGGACCATCGCAGCACCCGGTCGCGAGGAAATCGACAAGGCTGTCGATCGCTATCGCCATCCCGATAGCTTCAATCATGAGCTCATCCATGCCTGGACCCGCTCGCAGGTGCAGATGCGCCATGTTGGCGTCACCTCGCAGGAGGCGGCAAGCTTCCAGATGCTCGGCCGTTACCTGATCTATCCGGATATGCAACTGCGTGCCGATACCGCGACTGTTCAAGCAGGTCTCGCACCGCAGTCTGCGCTCTGGCCACTGTCGATTTCGGGCGACTTCCCGATCTTCGCCGTCCGCATCAACGACGACATCGATCTCGGTATCGCGCGGGAAGCCCTGAAAGCGCAGGAGTATCTGCGCTCGCGCGGCGTCACCGCCGATCTCGTCATCATCAACGAGCGTGCCGCCTCCTATGCCCAGGACATGCAGCACACGCTGGATGCCATGGCCGAAAATCTGCGCCTGCGCGGCCTGTCCGATGGTCCGCGCCAGCATATCTTCGCCGTCCGCCGCGATATCATGGAACCACAGACATGGTCGGCGCTGCTGTCTGCTTCCCGTGCCGTGTTCCACGCCCGCAACGGCAAAATCTCTGACCAGATTTCACGTGCGGAAAACCTGCTGACGAAGCCTTCCACGAAGAAGGAAACAGCCGCAGGTCCGTTGCTTGCGGTCATTGGTGAAGATAGCAGTGCTGCAAGCGCCGAGATCAGCGGAGATGGCCTCGACTTCTGGAACGGTTATGGCGGCTTTTCCGCTGATGGCCGCGAATATGTGACGCGTTTGCGCGGTGGCGAAGCCACGCCGCAGCCGTGGATCAACGTGATTTCCAACGAAGCCTTCGGGTTCCATGTGGCAGCCGAGGGGGCCGCCTTCACCTGGGGCCGCAACTCGCGCGACTACCAGCTGACGTCTTGGACCAATGATCCGGTGATCAACCGGCCGGGCGAAGCCATCTTCATCAGGGACATGGATAGCGGGGCCGTTCTGTCCCCCTACGCCGCTTTGTCGCGCCGCAAGTCCGTTCTGTTCGAAACCCGGCATGGCCTCGGCTATTCCGTGTTCAGGAGTGTGCAGGACGAACTGGAGATCGAAGTCAGCCAGGCGGTTCATCGCACCGCGCCGGTGAAATATCTGCGGCTGCGGCTGAACAACACGTCCGGCGAAACGCGTAGCCTCAAGGTCTACGGCTACGCGGAGTGGGTGCTCGGCAACAACCGGGCAAAGACGGCCCCGTTCATTCTCTCGCATCACGACGAGGCGAGCGGCGCGGTGCTAGCCACCAATCCCTACAGCATCGACTATTCCGGCCGTACCGCATTTCTTGCTGCCAGCGAAATACCGACCGGTTTCACCTCTAGCCGGCGCGAGTTCCTCGGCCGGGCGGGCAGCATCTACGCACCGCAGGCCGTGCTTGAAGGTACCACACTGTCGGGCGCCGTCGAAGCCGATGGCGATCCCTGCGCGGCGATCGTTCTCGAGGTGACGCTGGAGGCCGGTTCGAGCCGCGAACTGACGTTCTACATCGGCGATTCCGACAATGCCGAACAGGCGCTGGAGCATCTTGCAGAGGCGCGCAAGAGCACGTTCGAAACGGTTCTCGAAGCATCCAACAGCTACTGGCAGGACTTTACCGGCATTCTCCAGGTCGAAACGCCCGACAAGGCGTTCAACAACATGGTCAATGCCTGGCTGCCCTATCAGAGCCTCGGCTGCCGGATTCTCGCACGCTCTGCCTTCTATCAGGCAAGCGGCGCCTTCGGCTTCCGCGACCAGTTGCAGGATACGCTCGCCTTCATCGTGCATCGGCCGGAACTTGCGAGGGCACAGATTCTCAATGCTGCCGCGCGCCAGTTTGTCGAGGGCGACGTGCTCCATTGGTGGCTGCCGGGCAATGGCTCCGGCGTCCGCACGCTGATCTCCGACGATGTCGTCTGGCTTGGTCACGCGGTGCAGCACTATTGCTCGGTCACGGGAACCAAGGACATTCTCGATGAGCAGATCGCCTTTATCGAAGGTGCGGCTCTGGAGCCCGGCCAGCACGACAACTTCTTCCAGCCAACTGTGTCGGAGCGGCGTGCCAGCCTCTACGAGCATTGTGCGGTTGCGCTTGATCTGGCCATTGCCCGCAAGGGCGAGAACGGTCTGCCATTGATCCTCGGCGGAGACTGGAACGACGGCATGAACCGGGTCGGCATCGAAGGACGCGGCACCAGTGTCTGGCTCGGCTGGTTCCTTGCTGCGACGCTGCGGTCGTTCCTCGTCATCGCGCGGGAGCGTGGCGATACCAAGCGGGTTTCCGTCTGGGAGGCGCATCTCGCCAGTCTGAAGCGGGCGCTTGAAACGGCCGGTTGGGATGGAGGCCATTACCGCCGCGGCTATTATGACGATGGAACACCGCTCGGTTCTGCCAATAGCAACGAATGCCGCATCGATTCGATCGCCCAGTCCTGGAGTGTTCTCTCCGGCGAAGGCGACACCGACCGGTCGGCGCAGGCGATGGATGCGGTGCTTTCGGAGCTTGCCGACGCAGATCATCGGATCATCCGGCTGTTCACGCCGCCGCTCTCCGGGACGGCGCAGGATCCGGGCTACATCAAGGCTTATCCGCCCGGTGTGCGCGAAAACGGCGGACAGTATACCCATGCGGCGACATGGGTGGTGCTGGCGCTTGCGGCGCAGAACCGCACGGACGACGCATGGCGTGCCTTCGAGATGCTCAATCCGGTCAATCATTCGAAGGACCGCGAAAGTGCCGATCACTACCGGGTCGAACCCTATGTGGTCGCTGCCGATATCTATGGCGACGGCGACCTGACGGGGCGCGGCGGCTGGACGTGGTACACGGGGTCGGCGGCTTGGCTTTATCGCGCTGCAGTCGAAGGCATTCTCGGCATTCGCAGGCAGGGAGAGAAGCTGATCATCCGTCCGGTCCTGCCGAAGGATTGGGATGGTTTCTCGGCAACGCTAACCATCGACGGCAAGGCGCACATCATTTCCGTGACGAAAGAAGCGGAAAGCGGCGAGCCGATCGTCAGCGTCAATAAAACTGTCACAAAAAACGCGCATGAAGGCGTTTTGGTGTAGTTGCCGGCGCTTCGTCGTGAGTGAAGCCGGCTTTGCACCAAAAGTTGCAAAGCCGGCTTCGTTCTGATTGCCAGCAGTCACATCACGTCAAGGGGGCAGGGGGCACCGAACTCGGACGAGAACATTCTGAATGCTTCAAAAACTGCAATTCGAACCGTCTGCCGATGACGGACAGATGGCGTCGAGCCTTTCCATACCTCCCCAGCGCGATACCCGCCTCGACGTGTTTCGCGCGCTTTGCCTCATCACTATCTTCGTCAATCACGTGCCGGGGCAATATCTCGAATACCTGACCACGAAGAACTATGGCTTCTCGGATTCCGCCGAAGCCTTCGTGTTGATCTCCGGACTATCGGCCGGGCTTGCCTATGGCCGGAAATTCAATGTCGGCAACCGCCTTGCCCTCAGCCTGAAAATCTGGCGTCGTGCGTTCACGCTCTATGTCGCGCATATCATGACCAGTATCATCACGCTGGCGATCTTCGCCGGCGGTGCGCTTTATTTCGGGCGACAGGACCTGATCAGCGAGATCAACATCCGCCCTCTCGTCGACCACACCGAGCAGGGGTTTGTCGCCATGGTGCTGCTCGGGCATCAACTGGGCTACAACAACATCCTGTCGATGTATGCCGTCGTCTTCCTGCTCCTGCCCGGCATGCTCTGGCTCCACGGGCGCAGTCCCTTCCTGCTGTTCATGGCGTCCGCCGCGCTGTGGCTTGCGGCCGGCATATTCACCATCGTTCCGATCAATTTCCTCGACGAGGGCTACTGGTTCCTCAATCCCTGGTCTTGGCAGTTCCTGTTCGTCATCGGGATGATCTGCATGATGCGGTCGCGCGCTGGCAAACAGTTGCCGCGCCATCCGCTGTTGATCGCGGTATCAGCGGGTTATGTGATGCTGTCGTTCTTCTGGGTCTTGTTGTCCTGGTGGAACCTTGATTTTTCCTATGGCCTGCCCGCCGTCCTGACCGGCTTCGACAAGACGTTCCTCTCACTCACCCGGTTGCTGCATGTGCTGGCGCTCGCCTATCTGCTTGCCGTTTTTCCCGTCTTCAGCCGAACAACGCGCCTGCGCCTCGACCATCCGCTCGTCATGATCGGCCGGCATTCGCTGCCGGTCTTCATCTTCGGCACGATCCTCGCCATGGTCGGCCAGGTGCTGCTGTTCGTGACGGGACGCGACCCGCTCTGGGGCTCGTTGTTCGTGCTTGCCGGCATCTGCCTGCACTTCGCCTATGCCCGCTACCTCGATTGGCTCGGTGGCCTGTCCCGGCCGGATACCGTCAAGGCCTGACGAATCGTTCAGGTGTCACCTCGGATCGCATATGGGCACAAGGTCCTGTTGCGTCGGGGCCTGCGAAAATTCGTCGAACTGGAAATTGAAAGCGCCCGGAATCCGCAGGCGGTATGTTCCGAACTTGAAATACGGGCCGCGCAGCTCCAGCGGCATGCTGCTCTTCAATGTCGCTCCGAGATTGCCGCGGACCGTTACGATCTTCTGGCTGTTGGCCCAAATTTCGATTTCGCCCTTCCGGCGTGGCCCATATTCATTATCGAGGCGTCCCGGTTTCACGCGATACACCATGTCCACCCAGCCCTTTCGCGGATCGGGGAGCTTCCTGTCGGCTTCCGGAAGGATCTCGATATCGGCCTTTCCAAGATATTTCTCAGGTTCTGCGACAAACGAGAATGCGCTGAACCGGGAAACCAATGCGCTATCGTCTAACCCAAGGGCTTGCGAGACGCGATCACTGTCGGATTGCGTTCCTTCGGCCCGCAGGCTCTTGAGCAGGTCCTGGTTGAAGAATTTCTGTGAGAGTTCAGGCTGGGATTTGGTCAGCTGATCAAGTGCCTGGAGGGACTTGACGGCCTCGATGGCGCGGCCGTCACTTCGATCGAGTTTGCCAAGGAGCTGCTGGGCGGCGAACATCGCCTCCGGATCGCCCTCAGCCTGCGCGACGACCCGGCGCGTTTCGTTGTCCTGCACCGTGATGTGGAAGACACCGTTGTCGAAGCGCTGGGCCAGCACCGGGCTGTTGTCGCCAGGCCCCTTCCATTGGCTGATGACGAAGCGGGTACTTCCTGCTGACGGCACATCGCCTTCGACACGGAAGCTGAACGCGTACCATACCTCGTCCCCAAAGGCAGGCCAGGACGATTTCACGGTGCGAAGCTCCGCGCGTTGGCAATCGTCCTCGCAATCCAGGCCGTTGTCCCCGTCCGCCGTTGCGATGACAATCGCGTTCGCAGCGCATCGGCCGGGCTGCTGAAATTTCATCTGATGGGAAAGGACCTGTTGTGTGGTCCATTTTCCCTGGCCAAGGCTTCCTGAATCAAAGTCGTCAGCCAAGGTCTGTGCTGCGGCCGGAGTTTGGGAAACAAGACAAATGAAGCTGAATATCGCGATGCGCATTCCCAAGCCCCCAAGACCGACGTCACTTTCCGGAAACATAACAGCTACTCGGAAGAGTTGAATGTGGAGGAAGGAAGTTTTGCCATATCGTGGCGCGGCAGGGCAATGAAAACTCGACGCCGACCGGAGAGTAGCGCGCTGGCGTTTGAGACATCCGCTTGCTCAATCAGTCTTGCCGCGTCTGCTTCGGAACAAAAAATCCCCTCATGGCGACACCATGAGGGGATATCCGGAAGCCGGCAATGCTTGTTGGTCAGGCCGCCGCGTGGCTCTTGCGGACGTCCTCGTCGGTGAGGATGCCGCTGGCCCTGAGCAAGGATGCAAATCGGCCGTTGCTCTGGCTCAGTTCGTTGAAGCCACCCATCTCGACGATCCGGCCGTGATCCATGAAGATCACCAGATCGGCTTCGCGCACGGTCGACAGGCGATGGGCGATGATGAAGGTGGTGCGATCCTTCCGCAGGTTGTCGATCGCAACCTTGACGCGGTTTTCCGTCTCGACGTCGAGCGCACTGGTCGCTTCGTCGAGGACGAGGATCGGCGCATTCTTCAGGATCGCCCGGGCAATGGCGATACGCTGGCGCTCGCCGCCGGACAGCCGGTTGCCACGTTCGCCGACGCGCGTCTCGTAGCCGCCCTCGCGGCATTCGATGAAGTCGGCTGCTGCCGCTGCTTCGGCCGCCTCCATCACCTCGACGAGGGACGCGTCTTCGCGACCAAGGCGGATGTTTTCGCAGATCGACCGGTTGAGCAGGCCCGCATCCTGGAAGACGGTGGCGATCGAGCGGCGCAGCGACTTGCGGGTCACCGTGGAGATGTCGACGCCATCGACCAGGATCTTGCCGCCGGCAGGCTCATGGACGCGCTGCAGAAGGTTGACCAGCGTCGTCTTGCCGGCACCGGTTGGGCCGACGATGGCGATCGTCTGACCAGCCTTGGCGGTGAAGGACACGTCGCGCAGGCCTTCATTCGAATTGGCGAAGTTGAAGGACACGTCGCGGAATTCGACTTCGCCGTGGACATGGTTCAATTCCCCGGCATCGGCAGGTTCTTCGCGTTCGCGGACCGAATCTTCCAGGACGAAGAAATCTTCAAGCTTGGCGCGAGCTTCGAAAATCTGCGTGACGAAAGCCTTCATCTGGTCGAGGCGGCCGATGAGCAGGCCAGCAAAGCCGATGAACGCAATGACATCGCCGATACCGAGTTCGCCCTTCTGCACCAGGAAGGTGCCGATGACGAGGATTGCCATCATCGAGATGGTCGACGCCATGCGGTTCAGAGCGCTGGCGAGCGCCCACCAGTCGAGGACCGGTAGCTGGGCCGAGATCAGTTTCTGGGTAAAATTCTTCAGTTCGCGGGTTTCGGCCTCGATGCGGTTGTAGCTGTGCACGACGGAAACGTTGCTGATCGAGTCGGAGACGTGCGAGAAAACCGTGTGATAGTGGTCCTCGACGGAGGCCTGGCCCTCCTTGGTCCGGGTCATGACGAACTTGCCGACGACAACATATAGCACGCCGAGAACGACGAGAACGAGTGACAGGCGAACATCCATGGCAAAGGCTGTGGGAACGAGAAGCGTCAGCGCGACGGCGGTTGCCAGATGCTGGCGCATGAACTCGAGCCAGAGGCCGAACAGCGTCTCGCAGGCGCGCAACAAGGTGTGCAGAGCATTGGATGTGCCGCGCTGGGTGTGCCACGACAAGGGCATGGCGATGATGCGGCCGAAAGCTTCGGTGATCAGGGTCGAGCGGCGCGTATGCGCCAGCCGGTCCGCCTCGCGGGCGACAAGCACGAAGGCGACCGTATTGAAGACGCCAAGGCCTGCCCACATCAACAGCATGGGCGTGACTGCCTGTTTAGAGGAGATCGCGTCGATGATGCGGCCGAACAGAATGGGCTCGGCAATCGTGATGACCGCCAGGACGATATTGGCGATAACGATCGCGGAGACGCGGAGCTTGTGTACGGCAAGATACTGAAGCGCTCTTGCATAGACCTGGAACAATGACACTGTCTTATCCCTCTTGGGCAGTTGGTTTGCGGTGCAATGAAAAAGCAACAGGGCATTTGCATCGCGGGGAAACGGCTGAAAAAGAAAAGATTTGTTTGGAAAAAGTATTCATTCCCCCATCCGGAGTTGATGGAATGAAAATTCCAGAACTGATCTTCCTCATCCTTCCGTCATATTCTTTTTGAAACACCGTCGCCGAAAGTTATCTTTTGGCTTCGCCGAGCAAACTTGATTATGATAAACCTTCAAGGCGATTGGAGATTTCTGACGCCTCAAAGTCGACCATTCATAGTTTGCTATTTTTTGCACCTTGCAGTTCGACGGCGATGCGGTGTTAGGTGGTTCCATGACTGACGTTGGGGATTATTGCGTTTGCAACATGAATGGGTGCTGAACAGGACTTCATGTTGCGCCGCAACAAGTGCGGTCAAAGGCTGAAATTGATTTTGAAGGGGTATTTATGAATATCACATTGCTGGTGCAATTTTTGGCGCTCATAGACGAGATGAGGAGCAGAGACGAGATCGTTCAGGAATTCGAACGGCTTCTCGATCGCTACGGTTTTGACTTTTATGGGGTCGTGCGCCAGCCCAAGCCCGATGAAAATCCGCTGAGCCTCCTGCTCGCCGGCCGCTGGCCGGACGGCTGGCCGCAGATCTACATCAAGAAGAAATATGTCATCATCGATCCGACGATCCGGTACCTCGGCCATGCGCAACGCGGCTTCCGTTGGCGCGATACCTTGGTTGCCTTCCGTTCCGACCCGCATCGCAAGCGCATGGAGCGCATGATGGTGGAAGCGCGAGGTCACGGCCTCTATGACGGATATATTTTCCCCGTTCACGGGCGCCGCGGACTGCTCGGCAATATGACGGTCGGCGGCCGCGTTGTCGATTTAAGCCCGGTGGAAATGAGCCTGTTCGACGGAATTGCCAAGAAAATATTCTGGCGGCTTCTGGAATTGACCGATCCGGCGATCCTTGCCCAGATGGTGTCCACCGTCGATGTACAGATGACCCGTCGCGAGATGGAGGCCCTGAATTATCTGGCAGACGGGATGACCTCGAACGAGATCAGCAAGATACTCGATATCTCCAACCACACCGTCGACTGGTATATGAACGGTATCCAGGAAAAGCTGAAGGCGAAAAACCGTCATCATGCTGTCGCGCTGTCGTTTCGCTTGGGGCTGATTTCCTGAGCGAAAAATGAATCTCGCTCAGGCGCGACTCTGAAATTGAACTTCAAGTCATGAAACGCTAATAATTCTTTTCGCGGTGCAGCATTGCCGCGTTTCAAGTCTTGAGGAGTCCGACTTGCCCATTTCTAAAATCCTTGTCGCCAACCGTTCTGAAATTGCCATTCGCGTGTTTCGCGCCGCAAACGAACTGGGAATAAAAACGGTTGCGATATGGGCTGAGGAGGACAAGCTGGCGCTCCACCGCTTTAAGGCGGACGAGAGCTATCAGGTTGGCCGCGGCGCGCATCTGGCCCGCGATCTGGGTCCGATCGAAAGCTACCTGTCGATCGAGGAGATCATCCGGGTTGCCAAGCTGTCGGGAGCGGACGCCATTCATCCGGGCTACGGTCTTTTGTCGGAAAGCCCGGAATTCGTCGATGCCTGCAAGGAAGCCGGCATCATCTTCATCGGCCCGTCCGGCGATACGATGCGGCGGCTCGGCAACAAGGTGGCCGCCCGCAATCTCGCCATCGAGATCGGCGTGCCGGTTGTTCCGGCCACCGAACCGCTGCCCGACGACATGGCGGTGGTGGCAAAGATGGCCGAGGAGATCGGCTATCCGGTGATGCTGAAGGCGTCCTGGGGCGGTGGTGGTCGCGGCATGCGCGCGATCCGTGATCCTAAGGATTTGTCGCGCGAAGTGACGGAAGCCAAACGCGAGGCTATGGCCGCCTTCGGCAAGGACGAGGTCTATCTGGAAAAGCTGGTCGAGCGTGCCCGCCACGTCGAAAGCCAGGTGCTGGGCGATACCCATGGCAATGTCGTGCATCTGTTCGAGCGCGACTGTTCGGTCCAGCGCCGCAACCAGAAGGTCGTCGAGCGCGCGCCGGCGCCGTATCTGACGGAAGCGCAACGCCAGGAACTGGCTGGATATTCCACCCGCATCGCCCAGGCGACGAACTATGTCGGGGCCGGTACCGTCGAATATCTGATGGATATGGATAGCGGCAAATTCTACTTCATCGAGGTCAATCCGCGCATCCAGGTCGAGCATACCGTGACCGAAGTCGTCACCGGCATCGACATCGTCAAGGCGCAGATCCACATTCTCGAAGGTTTTGCCATCGGCACGCCGGAATCGGGCGTTCCGAAACAGGAAGACATCAAGCTCAACGGCCATGCGCTGCAGTGCCGCATCACCACGGAAGATCCGGAGCAGAACTTCATCCCCGACTATGGCCGCATCACCGGCTATCGTTCGGCCTCCGGCTTCGGCATCCGTCTCGACGGCGGCACGGCCTATCCGGGCGCGGTCATCACCCGCTTTTACGATCCGCTGCTGGTGAAGGTCACCGCCTGGGCGCCGAGCCCGCAGGAGACGATCGCCCGCATGGACCGGGCGCTGCGCGAGTTCCGTATCCGCGGCGTTGCCACCAATCTCACGTTCCTCGAAGCGATCATCACGCATCCGAAGTTCAAGGATAACAGCTATACGACGCGGTTCATCGACACGACGCCGGAACTGTTCCAGCAGGTCAAGCGCCAGGACCGCGCCACCAAGCTCTTGACCTATCTCGCCGACGTCACCGTCAACGGTCATCCGGAAGCCAAGGGCCGGCCGAAGCCGAGTGCGGATGCCGCCAAGCCCGTCGTCCCCCATAGCAAGGCTGCCATCGTCGATGGCACCAAGCAGAAACTCGACGCGCTCGGCCCGAAGAAGTTCGCCGAATGGGTGCGTGCCGAAAAGCGTGTGCTCCTGACCGATACGACCATGCGCGACGGCCATCAGTCGCTGTTGGCAACGCGGGTGCGCACCTATGATATCGCCCGCATCGCCGGCACCTATGCCCGCGCCCTGCCGAACCTGTTCTCGCTGGAATGCTGGGGCGGGGCCACCTTCGACGTCTCCATGCGCTTCCTGACGGAAGATCCGTGGGAGCGTCTCGCCAGGGTGCGCGAGGATGCACCGAACCTGCTTCTGCAGATGCTTCTGCGCGGCGCCAACGGCGTTGGCTACAAGAACTATCCCGACAATGTGGTGAAATACTTCGTCCGCCAGGCGGCAAAAGGCGGCATCGATGTCTTCCGCGTCTTCGACTGCCTGAACTGGGTCGACAACATGCGCGTGTCGATGGATGCGGTGGCGGAAGAGAACAGGATCTGCGAGGCGGCGATCTGCTACACCGGCGATATCCTCAATTCCGCCCGCCCGAAATACGACCTGAAATACTACACGGCCCTTGCCACCGAGCTGGAAAAGGCCGGCGCGCATATGATCGCACTGAAGGACATGGCCGGGCTGTTGAAGCCGGCCGCAGCGACGGTGCTGTTCAAGGCGCTGCGCGAGGCGACCGACCTGCCGATCCATTTCCACACCCATGACACTTCGGGCATTGCCGCGGCAACGGTGCTCGCCGCCGTCGATGCCGGCGTCGACGTCGTCGATGCGGCGATGGATGCCTTCTCGGGCAACACCTCGCAACCCTGCCTCGGCTCGATCGTCGAGGCGCTGCGCGGCACCGAGCGCGATCCGGGCCTCGATCCGGAGTGGATCCGCCGCATCTCGTTCTATTGGGAGGCCGTGCGCAACCAGTACGCCGCCTTCGAAAGCGACCTCAAGGGACCGGCGTCGGAAGTCTACCTGCATGAAATGCCGGGCGGCCAGTTCACCAATCTCAAGGAACAGGCCCGTTCGCTGGGTCTGGAAACCCGCTGGCACCAGGTGGCGCAGGCCTATGCCGATGCCAACCAGATGTTCGGCGACATCGTCAAGGTAACGCCGTCCTCCAAGGTGGTCGGCGACATGGCGCTGATGATGGTGTCTCAGGATTTGACGGTTGCCGATGTCGAGAACCCGGCCAAGGACGTGTCCTTCCCGGATTCGGTTATCTCGATGCTGAAGGGCGATCTCGGCCAGCCTCCGGGCGGATGGCCGAAGGCGCTGCAGGCAAAGGCGCTGAAAGGCGAGAAGGCCTATACGGTTCGTCCGGGCTCGCTGCTTGCCGACGCCGACCTCGACAAGGAGCGGAAGGACATCGAAACCAAGATCGAGCGCGAGGTCAGCGACTTCGAGTTCGCCTCCTACCTGATGTATCCCAAGGTCTTCACCGACTATGCGCTGGCCGCCGATACCTACGGTCCCGTCAGCGTGCTGCCCACGCCAGCCTACTTCTACGGGCTTTCGGCCGGCGAGGAATTGCTGCCGGAGCTTGAAAAGGGCGTCTCGCTGGTCATCCTGCATCAGGCCAAGAGCGAAGTCGACGAGCAGGCCATGGTCAAGGTGTTCTTCGAACTCAATGGCCAGCCGCGCCTGATCAAGGTTCCGGATCGCAACCGCGCAGCCTCCAGCGCCGCACGCCGCAAGGCCGATCTCGGCAACGCCGCGCATCTCGGCGCGCCGATGCCCGGCGTTATCTCGACGGTCTCCGTCTCGCCCGGCCAGACGGTGAAATCCGGCGATGTGCTGCTCTCCATCGAAGCAATGAAGATGGAAACCGCCCTGCACGCCGAAAAGGACGGCACAATCGCCGAAGTCCTCGTCAAAACCGGTGACCAGATCGACGCAAAGGATCTGCTCGTCGTCTACGGCGGGTAACATCGATGATGCAAGGGTGCTGGTTTCGGCGCCCTTGCATGGTTCCCGGATGGAACCTCTCAAATACCCGGTTTTTCGCCAACCTTTCCAAGGGAAGGCGAATTGGCGTTGCTTGTCACAAAATCCAGGAAGGCTCGCACCTTCGCAGGAGGCAGGTGGCGTGAAGGGTAATAGGCGTAGAGCGGAAACATCTCGTCTAACCATTCCGGCAGGATCTGGATCAGATCTCCGCGAGAGAGCCAGGGGTCGAGCCCGAGTTCAAGGCTCTGGAACAGGCCATAGCCCGCCACGCACGCCTCGATGGCCGTCGAAGGGTCGTCCGTGGTGAGGCGACCGCGCATATCCGCCTCGTGCCGCTCGGCTCCCCGGAAAAACTCCCAGGGAAACGGCCGCCCCGTCTGGGGATCACGAAAGAGTATGGCATCGTGGCTGGATAGGTCTTCCAGTGTTGTCGGGACGCCGTGTTGCTTGAGATAGGCGGGCGAGGCGCAGGTCAGCACACGCGTTTCCAGGAGTTTACGCGCCACGAGCATATCGCCCGTCGCTGGTCCAAACCGCACGGCAATATCGACGCCCTTCATCATGTCTTCTCGATGGTTGCTGACGATCAGTTCGACCGACAGGGCAGCGCACCCTGATGGAGGCGGCGTTCTCGGTGCTTCCCATGCCCGTGACGTTTCTCCGCCCCGGTTGGTTCATCGAGAATGCCCAGTGGGACCTTCCCTCCGCCCGCAACGAGGGTGTGATCCACAGCTTGCTTTTCCCGCTCGACAAACGGTTTCCGATGGTGGCGACGCGGGATGTCGGCCTGCAGGCTGCCCGCCTGATGCAGGAAGAATGGTCGGGAAAGCGCATCGTCGAGCTGGAAGGTCCGACCCGGGTTTCGCCGAACGACCTCGCTGCGGCCTTTTCAAAAGCTCTCGGTCGCGATGTACGAGCCGAAGCAATCGCACGCGAGCAATGGGAAGCCTTGTTCCGCGCCCAGGGCTCTTCCAATCCCGGGCCACGGATCAGGATGCTCGATGGCTTCAACGAAGGCTGGATCGAGTTTGCCGATGCGGGAGCCCATGCGCTGAAAGGCAGCATCGGCCTTCAACAGGCGATCGACGAAATCGTCCGCAACTGATTCTGGATGGCGCAAGACGGGAAGGTGCCGTCCTGTCCTCTTGCTCAAATATCGTAATTATTCCCCGCGCTCAGCGACGAGATGAACTTCTTCGTCCGCTCCCGCTCGGGCGTCTGGAAGATGTTCTTCGGTGCGCCGCTTTCGACGATCACGCCACCGTCGAGGAACAGGACCTGATCGGCGACCTTCGAAGCCAGTCGCAAGTCGTGGGTCGCCATGATCATCGTGGTGCCTTCGGCTGCGAGGCGGTTCAACACCTCCACGACTTCTTCCGCCAATTCCGGGTCCAACGCCGAGGTGGGTTCGTCGCACAGCAGTACGCGCGGGGAAGGCGCCAGTGCGCGGGCAATCGCCACGCGCTGCTGCTGGCCGCCCGAGAGCGTCGCCGGCCAGGCATCGGCCTTGTGCGCCATGCCGACCTTTTCGAGCAATTCCTGCGCGCGGGCCCTCGCCCTGTCTTTTGGCCATTTCAGGACGGTGACCAGTCCTTCCATGACGTTTTCGATGGCCGTCTGGTGCGGAAAGAGCTGGAAATTTTGGAAGACCATGCCGGTCTGGCGGCGCAGGCGCTGAATCGCGTCCCAGCCGGTCTTCTTGCCCGGTGAGAAGACGATCTGTTCGTCACCGAGCCGGATCGTGCCGGATGTCGGCGTCTCCAGGAGGTTGACGCAGCGTAGCAGTGTGCTTTTGCCGCCGCCGCTTGGGCCGACCAGCGCCGTGACCGTACCTTCGGCGATGGTGACGCTGATGTCCTTCAGTACGACATTATCGCCGAACTGCTTGACGATATGGGTAAGCTCGATCATGTGCGCGCCTCCAGGAAGCCGCCGTAGCGGGCAAAGCGCTTTTCGAGCCGCACCTGCAGCGACGAGAGAACGGAACTCAGCGCGAGGTAGAGCAGGGCCGCCTCGATATAGAGGATCAGCGGCTCATAGGTGGTGGCGACGATGCGTTGTGCCGTCTGGAAGAGTTCGGGCACCGTGATGGCGGCGGCGAGCGATGTATCCTTCACCAGCGAAATGAACGTGTTCGACAGCGGCGGCACGGCAACGCGAGAGGCCTGCGGCAGGATGGTGCGGCGCATTGCCTGTCCCCAGCTCATGCCGATCGAATAGGCGGCTTCCCACTGGCCGCGCGGCACCGAGGAGATGACGGCGCGGATGATCTCGGACGTATAGGCGCCGATGTTGAGCGTGAAGCCGATCAGGGCCGCCGGAAAGGCATCCAGCAGGATACCGAGGCTCGGCAGGCCGTAGAAGATCACGAAGAGCTGGACGAGCAGCGGCGTGCCGCGAATGACCCAGACGTAGAACCGTGCCACCGCGACCAGCGGCCTCGGGCCGAACAGCCGCACGACGGCCGTCAGCAGGCCGAGTGACAAGCCAAGACCGAAGGACAGCAGTGTCAGCGGAATGGTGAAGATCAGCCCGGCCCGCAAAAGCGGCAGGAGCGAATCGAGCATGAGTTGGAGCCAAGGGGGCACGAACGGGCCTTTCAAACGGCATGATCCGCCCCGCATCGCCGGAACGGATCATGCCTTATAGTTCAGACAGCGACGCGGCGAAACCTGTCCGGCCGCGCCACATCAAAGGTTATTTCGAAACGTCGGCGCCGAAATATTTCTGCGAGATCGCGTCATAGGTGCCATCGGCCTTGATCTCGGCGAGCGCCTTGTTGATCGCGTCCAGAAGCTCCGGCTCGCCCTTGCGGATGATGACGCCGGAATAATCCGCATTTGCCTGTTCGGCGGCGATCTTCACCGGTGCATCCGCCTTCTTCTTCTTGAAGTCGAGGAAGGACAGGCTGTCGTTGATGGTTGCGTCGGCGCGGCCGGTCAGAACGAGCTGGATCGACTGGTCGAAGCCGTCGGTGCCGACAAGTTCTGCACCGGAAGCTTCTGCCAGCTTGCCGAAATTGCTCGTCAGCGACTGGGCGGCCTTCTTGCCCTTGAGGTCCGGGAAGTCCTTGATGTCGGCATTGTCCGTCTTGACGATCAGGACGGCCTTCGACGCGATGTAAGGCTCGGAGAAATCGTACTTCTTCTTGCGCTCTTCTGTGATGCCGACCTGGTTGATCACCGTGTCATAGCGGTTGGCGTCGAGGCCGGCGATCAGGCCATCCCACTTGCCTTCGAGGAACTCGGCCTTGACGCCAAGCTTCTTGGCGACGGCTTCGCCGATCTCGACATCGAAGCCGACGAGCTTGCCGCTGTCGTCGTGATAGGTGAACGGCGCATAGGTGCCTTCCGTGCCGATCTTCAGCGCACCGGCCGATTTGATGGCCTCAAGGTTTTCGCCGGCAAAGGCCGATCCGAATGAAACCAGCTGGGTAAAAGCGGCAGCGGCGAGAAGTGTGGGAACCCATTTCATTGTCTTTTTCCATCTTTTGGTCCGGCCCGTCTGCCGGTGTGAAGGGACAATCGCATACGGCCCGGTGCATAACAGCGCACAAAACTTCAATTGTGAGGCGCAATAGCGAAGGTTTTTCTCAATTTCGGGCCGTTCCGACGCAAAATTGGCGCCCGGTGACTGAAATCAAGGCGGCTTGGCCGTTTTCGCAGCACATTTTTCCAGAAACCATACAAATCAGTTGAATTCCGAAGAGCGCGCATGTATGCCTGTTTGTGCCGATTTATCCGTAATTATGCACGATATGGCCAAACCATGCAGGCAGAACTACTTCTTCAACAGCGTCAACGGCTGATCCAGGACCGCCTGCGGGCGTCCGGCCGGGTGCTGGCTATCGATCTCGCGCAGGAATTCAACGTCTCCGAAGATACGATTCGCCGTGATCTGCGTGAGCTTGCTGCCGCAGGTCTTTGCGAGCGAGTCTATGGCGGCGCGTTGCCGGTTTCGCCCGGCAGCACGACCCTCGCCCAGCGTGTCGGCGAGGCGCCCGAGCGCAAGGCAGCGCTTGCCGCTGCCGCTCTTGTCTTTATCAAACCGGGAATGACGGTCTTCTTCGATGCGGGTTCGACCAATCTTGCGATCGCTCAGGCTCTCCCGAATGATCTGGAGCTGACGGTCGTGACGAACACGCCGCTGATTGCTGCCGCGCTGATGAACAAGCCCGGGGTCGATCTGATTGTCATCGGAGGCAAGATCGACAGGCGCGTGGGCGCCGCGGTCGGGGCCAAGGCGCAGCGCGACATCGAGACGCTGCGACCTGATCTCTGCATTCTTGGCGCGTGCGGCACCGATATCGACGCCGGACTGACCGTTTTCGAATATGAGGATGCTGAGTTCAAGCGGCTTGTCGCACTGAGCAGCGCATCGGTGCTAGCCGCAATCACCAACGACAAATTCGGGACCTCGGCGCCGCACAGGGTCATCGCCGCAAGTCGCTGCTCGGCGCTTGTCGTCGAGCATGATGCCCCGTCGGACGCTGTCCGTTGCTACGAAGAAGCAGGCATAACCATCGCACGTGCGCGAAAGGCCAAGACATGAGGATCGCCCATATAGCGCTCTGGACTGCCGATCTCGACCGCCTCTGCCGTTTCTGGGCCGAAACATTCGGTGCGATCGTCGGCGACCTCTATGAGAGTGCCCGGCGGCCCGGTTTCTCCTCGCGGTTCCTGTACCTGAAGGACGGGGCGTCGATCGAGATCATGCAAGGCCCGTGGATCGCACCGCAGGATGGGCAAGGCGAGCGCGAGGGTTATGCGCATCTTGCTCTGTCGCTTGGCAGCCGCGAAGCCGTCGATGTGATGGCGGCACGAGCGGCGGCATTGGGCACTCTCGTTTCTCCGGCGCGCATGACGGGTGACGGTTTCTACGAGGCGATTCTCAAGGATCCCGACGGCAACCCTATCGAAATCACGGTTTGAATCCGGCACCGGACCGCACAGGAAAAGATCATGGACCAGCATACAATCATTCAGCCACAGGCGGCGGCTCGGTCGGGTTACATGCCGAAGACCCGGCTCGCAGTCTCCCTGCTCTTCCTGATGAACGGCTTCGTCACCGGCAGCTGGGCGCCGAAGATTCCGGAGTTCAAGGACAGGCTCGGCATCGGCGAAAGCGTGCTCGGCCTTCTCATCCTCACCTTCGGCATCGGATCGCTGGTGCTGATGCCGATCGCTGGTGGCTTCATTGCCCGGCTCGGGTCGCAGAAGGTGGTCAAGGTCACGGCGGTGATCCTGTCGCCGCTGCTCCTGCTTTTGACGCTGCTGCCGAACGTCTGGACGGCTGTCATCGGCATGTTCCTGCTCGGCGGCTTTGTCGGCGCCATGGACGTGGCGATGAATGCCAATGCGGTCGAAGTCGAGAAGTCGATGCGCCGGGCGATCATGTCGTCCTGCCACGCCTATTGGAGTCTCGGCGGCCTGATCGGTGCTGCGAGCGGCGGTTTGATCATGGCGCATTTCGGCGTCTACGTGCACGCCGTTCTCGTCACCCTGTTTAGCCTTGCGGTGCTTGCCGTCGCCTGGCCGATGATCCTCGCAGATCATCCGCATCCCGATGTTGCCAAGCAGAAGCTGCGACTGCCGATGACGCCGCTGCCCTGGCTGATCGGGCTGGTGGCGCTGTTCTCGATGGTGCCGGAAGGTACGGTGCTCGATTGGGGCGCGCTTTACCTGCGCAACGAGCTCGGCGCTTCGGTCGCCATGTCCGGCTTTGGCTTTGCCGCATTCTCGGCGACCATGGCGATCATGCGCTTTGCCGGCGACCATGTCCGCGACCGGTTCGGCGGCGTCAAGACATTGCGCGTTTGCACGCTGACGGCGCTGGTCGGCCTCGTGCTTGCCGGTCTTGCTCCCAATGCACCGCTCGCCATTCTCGGCTTTGCGCTTGCCGGCGTCGGCATTTCCAACATGGTGCCGATCGCCTTTTCCGCCGCCGGCAACATGCCGGGCCTGGCGCCCGGCATAGGGCTCTCGGTCGCCACCTTCATGGGCTATTCCGGCATGCTGTTTGCGCCGTCGCTGATCGGCTTCATCGCCGAGCATACCGGCTTCTCGATCATCTTCACCTGCGTGCCGATCCTGTTTTTTGTCGTCCTCGCTCTATCGCATCATGCCGTGCATGCCGACCCGAAGGGTCACGACTGAATAGAGCTGACGGCGGGTTAGCCATCAATTCGCCGTCAATGAATGATGTTGCCGTTGACAAGGCGGCTTTCCTCATCCACCTCAGGGAAAGTCGCCGCAACAGCACGTGCAAGGGGCTTTCATGTCTTCCGCCTTCGATTACGAACCGCAACCCCGCAGGGCCTCCGTTGCCGTCGATGTTGGTGGGGTGATCGTCGGAGGATCGGCGCCCGTGGTCGTCCAGTCGATGACCAATACCGACACGGCGGATGTCGATGCGACCGTCGCGCAGGTCGCCGCCCTCCACCAGGCAGGCTCGGAGCTGGTGCGCATCACCGTTGATCGCGACGAAAGTGCTGCCGCCGTGCCGAAGATCCGCGAGCGCCTCGAGCGCCTCGGACTCGACGTGCCGCTGATCGGCGATTTCCACTATATCGGCCACAAGCTGCTCGCCGACCATCCGGCCTGTGCCGAGGCGTTGGCGAAATACCGTATCAATCCGGGCAATGTCGGCTTCAAGGCAAAGAAGGACAAGCAGTTCGTCGAGATCATCGAGCGCGCCATCGAGTTCGACAAGCCGGTGCGCATCGGCGTCAACTGGGGCTCGCTCGATCAGGAACTGCTCACGCGCCTGATGGATGACAACCAGGCCAAGGGCTTTCCGCTGACGGCGCAACAGGTCATGCGCGAAACCATCGTCCAGTCGGCGCTGATTTCGGCGGAACTGGCCGAAGAAGCCGGCCTGCCGCGCAACCGCATCATCCTGTCGGCCAAGGTTTCCAACGTGCAGGATTTGATAGCCTGCTATTCGATGCTGTCGGCCCGCTCCAACCATGCCCTGCATCTGGGCCTGACCGAAGCCGGCATGGGCTCGAAGGGCATCGTCTCGTCTGCCGCTTCGCTTGGCATTCTGATGCAGCAGGGTATCGGCGATACGATCCGCATTTCGCTGACCCCCGAGCCCGGTGGCGACCGCACCCGCGAGGTGCAGGTGGCGCAGGAACTGCTGCAGGTCATGGGTTTCCGCCAGTTCATTCCGGTCGTCGCCGCCTGTCCGGGCTGCGGCCGCACCACCTCGACGGTGTTCCAGGAGCTGGCCCAGAAGATCGAGGGCGATATCCGCCGCAACATGCCGATCTGGCGTGAAAAATATCCGGGCGTCGAGGGCCTGAAGGTCGCGGTCATGGGCTGCATCGTCAATGGCCCCGGCGAGAGCAAACATGCCGATATTGGCATCTCGCTGCCCGGCACCGGCGAGCTTCCGGCAGCCCCCGTCTATATCGACGGCAAGAAGGCGCTGACGATCCGTGGCACCAATATTGCCGGCGATTTCGAAGCGCTGGTCAACGACTATATCGAGAAGCGCTTTGGTAAAGGGCAGGCTGCGGCCGAATAGTCGTTACAGCCGTGCCGTCAGAAGCTTGAACCCCGCAAAGGCAAAGAAGCCGGCCATGGCCGCTTCGATCCCGCGGCGTGCCTTCCTGTAGCCGCGGTGCACCGCTTCGATGGAAAACAGTAGCGCAAAGCCCACGAAGATGACGACACCAAGCACCATGCAGCCGCCGATCAGGACGGGCATGACGTGCGGCGCGTCCTGCGGCGTGCCGAGCGAAACCAGCGTGAGCCAGGAAAAGATCGCCTTCGGGTTCGTCAGGTGAATGCCGAGGCCCTTGAGGTAGAGGCGGCGCAGCGAGGGTGACTGCTTCTCGGGCGGCAAGGCGCTTTCCGTCTCCTTCCGCATCGCCGCCTTCAGGGCCTTGAACGCCAGCCAGAGCAGATATAGCCCGCCTGCGATTTTCAGGACGAACAAGGCATTCCCATAGGTTCTGATCAGCGCGGAGAGCCCGGCTGCCGCCAGCATCGCCCAGGTATAGGATCCCGTCAGAACGCCGAAGGCGAGCGCAAGACCGGCATTGCGGCCATGGCTGATTGAGGTGCCTATGATGGAAACGATCGCCGGTCCGGGTGAAGCCGTGGCGATGATGTATGCGCCCCAGGCGACCATCAGTTGCGGCAGGTAAGGCAGAAGGTATGACATGCTTCGGTCTCCGGTACCGCGTCTCGATGCAGGGCAGGGCGCCATCATGCTCAGAGAGCGCGGAAAGAAAATGCGCATTCTTGTTGCGGTGACAATTTTGGGAGGACGGGGGAGTTCTTTACTCCCTAGATAAATTCTTCCTTTCATCCTCTTTGTTGGTCACTATTCTCGGTGAACAGGCGAAGGAGCGGAGACAAGCCCTATCATTTCTCGCCCGTTTGCGGAGGAAGATGAGAAGTGAACGCCGCCCTTACTTCTGTCCGGGTGCCTGATCTTCCTATATACTATAGAATCCCTCTTCGTGAACAGTCACGCGTGAAGGGCGACGCTGCTGCGTTATGATCAGTCACAGTAACAGTAAATATCTTGTCGCCATCTGCGTCGGCTGTGATTACACCTTGAAAAATTATCGCCTCTCCTCTCCCTTCTTTATCGATGAAGCCGCAGACGTCGCGGGCACCGCCCGGCTGTTCTATTGCCCTGACGTTTTCGAGGTCGTTCTTGTTAAAGTCGTGGATGATGCGACTAAGCGCTGTTTCGATTGCAGCCATATCAATCTGGGTCAAGCTGTAATAAGTGTGCGGCAAAACCTCCATCGGAGGGCCAGATGGACACCCGCAAAGTATGAGCGGCACCCAAAGTATCGCTATTCGTTTCACGCCGGCCTCCTCCGAAATCCCCAAGTCGAATGACCATTCAATTGAATGTAATTGAGGCGGATTCGCGAATCTCTGCAATCGGGAAGTGCTGGGTGGAGAAAATTCAATGATTGCGATTGGCGATGAAGCGGGCCGTTTCGTTAAGAATGTCCGCCCGATCACCGAAGGGCTCAAGCAGCACGGCAGCTTCCTGCACCAGCCGGGCAAGCTGGGCCTCGGTCCAGTCCTGTCCACGCAGAGAAACGAGCGTGCCCTTGCCGCGGGCAGCATCCTTGCCGGTCGCCTTGCCCATCGTTTCCGCATCGGCCGTCAGATCGAGAAGATCGTCGGCAAGCTGGAAGGCAAGGCCGATCGTCTCGCCGTATTGCCGCATCAGCCGCCGTTCGTCCGCTCCGCTTCCGGCGATGATTGCGCCCGCTTCGCAGGCAAAGCGGATCAGTGCACCGGTCTTCATGGCCTGTAGCGCGACGATTGCCGCTTCGTCCGGCGCCGATGTCTCTGCTGCCAGATCCAACGCCTGTCCCCCCGCCATGCCGCCGATGCCGGAGGCGCGCGCAAGGGCCAGCACCAGCTCGGTTTTTTGCCGGTCGGGCAGTCGCGTTTCCGGTGCCGCAATGATGTCGAAGGCGAGCGTCAGCAGGCTGTCGCCGGCGAGGATCGCATTGGCTTCGCCATGGGCGATATGCACCGTCGGCTGGCCGCGACGGAGGTCGTCATCGTCCATGGCGGGCAGGTCGTCGTGGACCAGCGAATAGCTGTGAACGCATTCGAGCGCCGCGCCGACCCGCAGGGCCGCTTGCTGGTCGCCGCCGAGAAAGGTGGTGCTCTCCATCACCAGGAATGGACGAAGGCGCTTGCCGCCGTTCAGCACCCCGTGGCGCATGGCGGCAAGCAGCGGCGCCGGCCGGGCGATTTCGTCTGCCTGCGGCGTTTCGCTGAGAATGCCGGTGAGACAGGCCTCGATTTCTGCGGCGCGGGTCTTCAGGCGGATTTCGAAGGTTGTCTCGCTCATGCGGCGCTCTTTGGCATGACTGCGAGCCCGCTGGCAACGGGATTTTACCATATCGACAGGCGACGGTCCGGCTGGCGGTGCAAAGCAGAGAAAACCGTTCAATTTTACCCGTTCTTGCTCTATGAGAACCTTATGGATTATCAGGCGGGCGCTTCAGGGGTGGACATCGTACCGGAGACTCGGGAAGAGGAGGAAGACGTGTCCTCCAGCCGTTCGCGAGGGTGGCGGGATGTTCTGCGTCGGCGCTGGCGCCGCTTGCTGCTGATCGCGGCCGCGATCGTTCTTTTGCCTTACGTTCTGATCATTCTTTACGCACCCTCCTTCATTCATCCGGTTTCGACGCTGATGCTGCGCGATCTCGCGCTCTTGCGCGGCTATGACCGCCAGTGGGTCTCCTTCGACAAGATTTCGCCCAATCTCGTGCAGTCGGTGATGATGTCGGAAGATGGCCAGTTCTGCATCCACGACGGCGTCGACTGGGTGCAGATGCGCGGTGTCGTCAACGACGCGCTGGAAGGGGAATCCACCCGCGGCGCCTCGACGATCCCGATGCAGACGGCAAAGAATCTGTTTCTCTGGAATGGACGCTCCTTCATCCGCAAGGGCATGGAGCTGCCCCTGGCACTGGTCGCCGATTTCGTCTGGAGCAAGCGGCGGATGATGGAACTCTATCTCAACGTCGCCGAATGGGGGCCGGGTATTTATGGTGCGGAAGCCGCGGCCCAGCATCATTTTGGCGTTTCCGCCGCCAAGCTGTCACGCCGGCAGGCGGCACTGCTCGCGGTTTCCCTGCCCAATCCGTTCGAGCGCAATGCTGGCAAGCCAGGGCGTGGCCTTAGACGTCTTGCCTCATTGATCGAGCGCCGCGCCGGACGGTCCGGCGAATACATCAAATGCCTTTATGAGTGAGATCAGGCCTTTTCATTGGCACTGAACCCGGTTTTCCCTCTATAGCAGGGCCTCATTCACGGAGATCGGAGAAGACCGGTGACCAAGCTAACGCTCTATGTCGGTAACAAGAACTATTCCTCCTGGTCGCTCCGTCCTTGGCTGGCGCTGGAGGCCTGCAGCATACCGTTCGAGGACGTCGTCATTCCCTTCGATTTCCCCGCCGGCAATCCGATGTTCCGGGACATTTCACCGACCGGCCGCGTCCCCGTCCTGCATCACGGCGATGTCCGTGTCTGGGAATCTTTGGCGATCATCGAATATGTTGCGGAGCTGTTTCCCGAGGCGGGGCTGTGGCCGGAAGATCGGGCGGAACGAGCCGCCGCCCGCAGCTACTCGATGGAAATGCTGTCCGGTTTCCGGGCGCTTCGTGGCGCCTGCCCGATGAACATTCGTCGCGAAAAGCGGGCGATTGCTCTGCCTGATGGCGTCATGGATGATGTCGAGCGGATCGAGACCATCTGGCGCGAGGCGGTTGCCCGCTCCGGGGGGCCGTTCCTGTTTGGCCGCTTCACGGCAGCCGACGCCATGTTCGCACCGGTGGTCAACCGCCTGGAGGTCTACGACCTCACCCGCAATCCCGGATCGCTCGCCTATATGGATGCGGTAAAGACCCATCCGGCCTTCGCCAAGTGGCAGGAAGCGGCGCTCAATGAAACCTGGATCGTGCCGGAGGACGAGGCCTGATCCGTTTCCCGACCGGCGATCGCGAAAAAATGCCTGTGGGGACTGGTCAAACGCCTATGGGGCATGTATAAGCCCGGCAAATTCCGAGATTGACATCTGTTTGTCCCGGCCAACGGTCTGGCCGCGAAACAGAGTTTTGCCCGATAAGTGGAGTATGAAATGGCTGTACCTAAAAGAAAAACAAGCCCGTCCAAGCGTGGCATGCGCCGTTCCGCTGACGCGCTGAAGGCTCCGACCTACGTCGAAGACAAGAACTCCGGCGAACTGCGTCGCCCGCACCACATCGACCTGAAGACCGGCATGTACCGCGGTCGCCAGGTTCTGACCCCGAAGGCTTCCGCTTAATCAGCGGTGCCGTCAGGCTGTATATTTGAAGGGCTGGCTTTCGCCGGCCCTTTTCTGTTGTCCATCTGCAAGGCAGAGACGCCTGTCTCGTACATTTCGCAGTTTGCGTTTTGACCTTTTCCTATGCCATTGCCCTGTCTGAGAGGAACGCGGTCATTTTCTTGACGGTGTTGCTGCTGTAAGCAAAGATTGATCGACGCCCGGCCGTCAGGCCGGCAAGACAAATTGGGAGCTGTTGCCGATGATTGCCACCATTCCTTTGCTGATCCTGCCGTTCATTCTCTACAATCTGGGAATGGTTGGCATTCTGGGAAGCGATGGTGTCGCGGTTTTCGAAAACACGGTGATGTCACTGACGATGCTGTCAGGCGCTGTCTGGACCATGAGTGTGGGCGATCTTCTGATCGTCATTGCGCTGGCACTGCTCTTTGTCGAGATCATCAAGGCGACGCGCATCAGTTCCAAGGCGCTGATGGATCATCTCCTGTCGATGGTGCTGTTCATCGTTTTCCTGGTGGAATTCCTGCTGGTCGCCAATGCTGCGACGCACGTCTTCTTCATCCTGATGACGATCAGCTTCATCGATGTGATCGCGGGCTTCTCCGTGTCGATGCGCACGGCGGGCCGGGACGTCTCGATCGGGCTCTGAAGGCGAGTGCCGCGAGCCGTCGGAAACGGCGGCGCGGCACAAGGCTTGTCAGCCGAGATTTTCCAGCTTCGTCTGCAATGCGCGAAGCTGTTCCTTCAGTTCGTCGATGTCTTTTGCTTCCGCTTTGCGCGGCTCCTTGGTCGCTGGCGTCGCCGCCATGAAGGGTGAAAACATCTGCATGGCCTGATGGAAGAGGTCCGTATTGCGCTTGACCTGTTCTTCCACCAGTTGCAGCGGAACCGCCAGGTTCTTTCCGAGCGGCGTATCGCCGAACGCCTTGTTGATCTGCTCGCGCATCTGCACCTGCTGGTCGGTAAAGGCCTGCATCGAATGTTCCAGATAGCTCGGCACGACCATCTGCATCTGGTCGCCGTAGAACGAGATCAGCTGGCGCAGGAAGGAGATCGGCAGAAGCGTGTTGCCGGTCTTGGATTCCTGCTCGAAAATGATCTGCGTCAGCACCGAATGTGTGATGTCCTCGCCCGATTTCGCGTCCTGGACGGTGAATTCCTCTCCCTTTTTCACCATCACCGCGAGATCGTCGAGTGTCACGTACGTGCTTGTACCGGTATTGTAGAGCCTCCGGTTGGCATATTTTTTTATTACGATCTGACCGTCGTGTTTAGCCATCTGGGTCTCCTCCCCATGCTCCCGTCTTTATTGTGTTTTTCAGAGTATCCGTAAAAAACCTATTCTGACAATCTCTTTGTGCAATGCGGCGACGCAGGTGCGAAAATTTGTCTCGCGCCGCGATTGCAGAACGAAACGGCACCGGCAGCATCAAGGCGTTTGACTTGCGCGATGACCTTTGCCAGTCTTTAGCAATTGCGAAAAAAGAACGAGGAAACATCTGATGAGCACTCCCTCCATCGTCATCGCCAGCGCGGGCCGCACCGCGGTTGGCTCGTTCAACGGCTCCTTTGCCAATACCCTCGCCCACGAACTGGGCGCCGCCGTCATCAAGGGTGTGCTGGAGCGCGCCGGTGTCGAAGCCGCCGAAGTCGATGAAGTCATTCTCGGCCAGGTGCTGTCCGCTGGCGAAGGCCAGAACCCCGCCCGGCAGGCGGCCATGAAGGCCGGCATTCCGCAGGAGGCGACAGCCTGGGGCATGAACCAGCTCTGCGGCTCGGGTTTGCGCGCTGTCGCGCTCGGCATGCAGCAGATTGCAACCGGCGATGCTAAGATCATCGTTGCCGGCGGCATGGAATCCATGTCGATGGCGCCGCACTGCGCGCACCTGCGCGGTGGCGTGAAGATGGGCGACTTCAAGATGGTCGATACCATGATCAAGGACGGCCTAACCGACGCGTTCTACGGCTATCACATGGGCACGACAGCTGAGAATGTCGCGAAGAAATGGCAGCTTTCGCGCGAAGACCAGGACGTGTTCGCACTCGGTTCGCAGAACAAGGCAGAGGCTGCTCAGAAGGCAGGCCGCTTTGCCGACGAGATCATTCCCTTCATCGTCAAGGGCCGCAAGGGTGACGTCACCGTCGACCAGGACGAATATATCCGCCATGGTGCGACGCTGGATTCGATGGCCAAGCTCCGCCCGGCCTTCGACAAGGAAGGTACCGTCACCGCCGGTAATGCATCCGGGCTGAACGACGGCGCAGCTGCAACCCTGCTGATGACGGAAGCCGAAGCCGGTCGCCGGGGTATCCAGCCACTCGCGCGCATCGCGTCCTGGGCAACCGCCGGCGTCGATCCACAGATCATGGGCACCGGACCGATCCCGGCATCCCGCAAGGCGCTGGAAAGGGCCGGCTGGTCGGTTGCTGATGTCGAGCTTGTGGAGGCCAACGAGGCTTTTGCCGCGCAGGCCTGCGCCGTCAACAAGGATCTCGGCTGGGATACGTCGATCGTCAACGTCAATGGCGGCGCCATCGCCATCGGCCATCCGATCGGCGCCTCCGGCGCGCGCGTTCTCAATACGCTTCTGTTCGAAATGAAACGCCGTGGCGTCTCCAAGGGCCTGGCGACGCTGTGCATCGGCGGCGGCATGGGCGTTGCCATGTGTGTCGAACGGCTGTGACAATCATAAACTAGGCAATCGCTGTCCCGGCCGTTGCGCGGCCGGGCGGACTTCGCGACAGAGCCGGAGGTTGTGTCTGTGCCCTTTGGGACCAGGCATCTAGGCAAGAATGTTCAACAGTGGGGGAGAGACGATGAGCAGAGTAGCATTGGTCACAGGCGGATCGCGCGGCATCGGCGCGGCCATATCCATCGCGCTGAAGGGGGCCGGATACAAGGTTGCAGCAACCTACGCCGGCAATGACGAGAAGGCTCAGGCCTTCACGGAAGTTACGGGAATTCCGACCTACAAATGGGATGTCTCCGACTACAAGGAATGCACCAAGGGCATCGCGCGCGTCGTCGACGATCTGGGTGCCATCGAAATTCTGGTCAACAATGCCGGCATCACCCGCGATGCCATGTTCCACAAGATGACGCCCGAACAATGGGGTGAAGTGATCAACACCAACCTCACCGGCTTGTTCAACATGACGCACCCGGTCTGGACTGGCATGCGCGACCGCAATTTCGGTCGAATCATCAATATCTCGTCGATCAACGGCCAGAAGGGCCAGATGGGCCAGGCGAACTATTCCGCCGCGAAGGCCGGCGATCTCGGCTTCACAAAGGCGCTGGCACAGGAAGGGGCTGCCAAGGGCATCACCGTCAACGCCATCTGCCCCGGCTATATCGGTACGGAAATGGTCCGGGCGATCCCGGAAAAAGTTCTGAACGAACGTATCATTCCGCAAATCCCGGTCGGTCGCCTCGGCGAACCCGACGAGATTGCCCGTATTGCGGTGTTCCTTGCGTCGGACGATGCCGGCTTCATCACCGGTTCGACGATCTCCGCCAATGGCGGTCAGTTCTTCGTCTGACCGGAAGCATTCTTTTCATCGCGAACGGCGCCTGTATGGCGCCGTTTTGCGTTTCGGGAAGAAAGTTAACGCGACAAGGTTTTTGCTGCGCATATGCCCGGGTTTTCCACTGTTTCCTATGGTTAACAAATTGATTTTACACAATCTCTTGTGGTGAACAAACCGGGAAACGTCTTGTGTCTGTGATTCGTCGTTGATTCGTTCCTGCTTTGGGCAAGAGGTTAACATTGTCGAGAAAAGCTGCGCGAACGTACCTGTGTTTGTTGAATAATAACCGCGCGTTTACCTGCTCGGGCAATCTCGTTACAGCCGAAAACCAGGGTTGGCGTGAGTGCGCCGGAGGCGACCGGGAAGCCGTGGAGAATCTGGCGAAAGAGCCTCCCGTTACTGCGGTTGTCCCCCTCCTTCGCCATACCACATCTTGTAGTGAGGAGGCGGTGATATTAATTCCATCCGGAATCCTGTCCGATTCGTTGCGCGTTTGGCCGCAGCGCCGATGACCGTTGTTGCGCGGACTGGGTCGACAAATCGACATGGTTAAATTTTTCTGAATTTTCAGCTATTTGGATTCTGAATCTCATGGATGACTACGCTTCGGATGGGGTGCGTGTACGCCGTTACTTGAGCGGGAAAAGGCGATTCAGCATCTGGTGAGATTCCGGCTTAGAAAATCAACATCTAGCAGTGAACAAAACCTGAATCAGTGGGAGTCATCGATTCGTCGCTGATTCGTTCCACCGCTGTTCCGATTCCGGAAAACGTGGGTGGAAATATGCGTCGCATGCGCCATTTGGAATGTTTCATGCGCCACGCCCTTGCGTTTGTGCTTTTGCGTGGGCATGTGTGCTGCGCCGGTTGAAACGGCTTGAAACGCCGGGAACGGCCTTCGCAGACTGAAAGTGCGCAGGATCGAGATAGTGCCTGACCAACCGATGATCTTGAGCGGCCGCGGCGTGATCGCGGTGCTCGGCCCCACCAATACCGGCAAGACGCATTATGCGATCGAGCGCATGGTCGCGCACGAGAGTGGCGTCATCGGCCTGCCGCTGCGCCTGCTGGCGCGCGAGGTCTATACCCGCCTTGTCGAGAAGGTCGGTGCCCACAATGTCGCGCTGATCACCGGAGAGGAAAAGATCACGCCGCATATGGCGCGCTTCTCGGTCTGCACCGTCGAAGCGATGCCGCGCGAGACGAAGGCCGCTTTCGTGGCGATCGACGAGGTTCAACTCGCCGGCGATCTCGAGCGCGGCCATATCTTCACCGACCGTCTGATGCACTTGCGCGGCCGTGTCGAGACGCTTCTGCTCGGTGCCGCGACTATGCGGCCGATCCTCGAACATCTCCTACCCGGCATCACCGTAGTCGAGCGCCCCCGCCTGTCGCAGCTTCTCTATGCCGGCTCGAAGAAGATCACCCGCCTGCCGCAGCGAACGGCCATCGTCGCCTTTTCGGCCGAAGAGGTCTATGCGATTGCCGAGCTGATCCGGCGTCAGCGGGGCGGTGCCGCCGTCGTGCTCGGCGCCCTGTCTCCGCGCACGCGCAATGCGCAGGTTGCGCTCTATCAGGCCGGTGACGTTGAATATCTGGTGGCGACCGATGCCATCGGCATGGGGCTCAATCTCGATGTCGACCATGTGGCCTTCGCGCAGGACCGGAAATATGACGGTTACCAGTTCCGCAATCTCAATCCCGGCGAGCTGGCGCAGATCGCAGGGCGTGCCGGACGCCATCTGCGCGACGGCACTTTCGGTGTCACTTCCCGGGTCGAGCCGTTTGACAATGAACTGGTCCATCGCATCGAATCGCACCAGTTCGATCCGGTACGTGTGTTGCAGTGGCGGTCGAAGTCGCTCAACTATGCTTCTCTCCAGGCGCTGAAAAAAAGCCTCGATGCAGCGCCCGCCGTCAACGGGTTGACACGGGCATTACCGGCCGTCGATCAGCAGGCGCTGGATTATCTTTCGCGCTATCCGGAAGTGACCAGTGTTGCGACCACACCGGAGCGTGTAGAAAAACTCTGGGAGGCCTGTGCTCTTCCCGACTACCGTCGTATAACACCGGCGCAACATGCCGATCTGATTTCGACGATCTATGCCGATCTCGTCCGGCGTGGCACAGTGAACGAAGATTTCATGGCCGAGCAAGTTCGCAGGGCTGACCATACGGATGGTGAAATCGACACATTGTCCGCGAGAATTGCACAAATCAGGACATGGACCTATGTGTCCAACCGTCCGGGGTGGCTTGCCGATCCGACACACTGGCAAGAAAAGACGCGGGAAATCGAAGATCGATTGTCTGACGCGTTACATGAAAGGTTGACGAAACGCTTTGTTGATCGCAGGACATCTGTGCTCATGAAGCGCCTGAGAGAGAATGCGATGTTGGAAGCTGAAATCAGTGTAAATGGCGATGTCTTCGTTGAAGGTCATCATGTGGGACAATTGGCCGGGTTCCGTTTCACGCTGGCGACAGTGACCGATGGTCTTGACGCGCGCGCAGCGCAGGGTGCTGCGCAAAAGGCGCTAGCGCTCGAATTTGAAGCACGGGCCGCAAGATTGCATGCGGCGGGCAATGCCGATCTGGCATTGGCGTCCGACGGCTTCGTGCGCTGGCTCGGCGATCCCGTGGCGCGGCTTGCCGCCAGCGATCATGTCATGCGTCCGCGCGTGCTGCTGCTCGCCGACGAGCAATTGCAGGGTAACGCCCGCGAGCATGTGCTTGCCCGCATCGAACGGTTCGTCAACCACCATATCTCGACGGTGCTGAAGCCGCTCGACGATTTGTCGCGTGCCGAAGATCTCGAAGGTCTTGCCAAGGGGCTGGCCTTCCAGCTCGTCGAGAATCTCGGCGTGATGTTCCGCCGGGATGTTGCCGATGACGTGAAGTCGCTGGATCAGGAAGCGCGCGCTTCCATCCGCCGCCACGGTATTCGTTTCGGTGCCTATCACATCTTCATGCCGGCATTGTTGAAGCCCGCTCCGGCAGAGCTGATCACACTGCTCTGGGCGCTGAAGAACGATGGCCTGGACAAGCCCGGCTATGGCGACCTCATCCCGATTCTGGCCGCCGGCCGCACCTCGGTTGTCACCGATCCGACCTTCGAACGCACCTTCTACAAGCTCGCCGGCTTCCGGTTCCTTGGAAAGCGTGCCGTGCGCATCGATATCCTCGAGCGTCTCGCCGATCTGATCCGTCCGCTCCTGCAGTGGAAGCCAGGCACCACGGCGCGTCCCGATGGCGCCTATGATGGCCGGCGTTTCACTGCGACCACGGCGATGCTGTCGATCCTCGGTGCAACGCCGGACGATATGGAAGAGATTCTCAAGGGTCTCGGCTACCGTGCCGACGCCGTGAAGGCCGAAGACGCTGCCGCGTTCCTTGCCGTGCAGGCAGGGTCTGCCGCGCCGGCAGTTGAAGCTTCGGCTGCCGATACGTCTGTCGAGACGGCCGACCATGATGACGCGGATGCAGCCGGCGAAGAGCCTCATGCTTCCGAACCGGCAGCGGAACAGACAGCCGAGGCAGCTACTGCTGTTGTCGAAGCTGAGACAGCTGCCGTGGTTGAGCCGGCCGCAGCCGCCGAGCGTGCTGGCGAGCTGGCAGAGCCGGTCGAAGCCAAACCGGTTCTCCTTTGGCGACCGGGCAGCCGCAACGATAACCAGCGCTCGGGCGGACGTCCGCAGGGCGATCGCCGCGGCGCCAACAACCGTGCGCCTCAGGGTGACACACGCCGTGATGGTGGTGAGCCTCGCAGGGACGGCGAAGCCCGCCGTGAGGGCCGTGGCGACGACAACCGCAAGAATGGCGGTGGGGGCAGGCCGGATCGCAATCGCGGCCGCGATGGTGGCAAGCCCCAGGGTGGTCAACGCCACGAGAAGGGTGAGCGGCAGGACCGGCCGGATCGCAACGACCGCGGCGGAAAGCCGCAGGCTGCCAAGTTCGAGGCGCGCCCGCCGCGCAAGGAAAAGCCGCTGGATCCGGATTCGCCTTTCGCCAAGCTCGCTGCCCTGAAGGAGCAGATGAAGAAATAGCGCCATGGTCGAAAAGCAGCCTCAGTCCCTGCCGGTTCTCCGCCAGCGTCTCGACAAATGGCTGTTTTTCACGCGGCTGGAAAAGTCCCGCTCGATCGCCCAGAAGGCGATCGAGTCCGGTGACGTCCGCGTCAACGATGTCCGCATCACGCAGCCGTCGCATGCGTTGAAAGCCGGCGACATCCTTGTTCTTTCCCTTGATCGCCGCGATCTGACCGTTCGGGTTCTGCTTCCCGGCGTTCGGCGCGGTCCCTCCGAGGAGGCGCGCCTTCTCTACGAGGACCTGACGCCAGCGGTTGTTCCCGGAGAAAAGCCCAACAGCTTCGAGCAGGCTACGCGTGAGCGAGGCAGCGGCCGACCGACCAAAAAGGAGCGCCGCGAGGTGGATAGGCTCAAGCCTGACTGGCAAGAGGATTAGAAAAACGGGATTAGAAAACTGTCCCGCCGGCAAGCGTCTTGGCGCATGGATTATTCTTGCAAAGGCCAGGCAAAGCCTTTACCTCACGGGACAAATGAGCAGCCCTGCCATGTTGCCGGGCTGGTGTTCGATGAAGGTGGACAAGCGGGTTTCACTCTTGGGTGCCGTCCGATGTCAAATGTGAGAAATCGCTGGAGTACCTCATGACGTATGTCGTGACCGACAATTGCATACGCTGCAAATATACCGATTGCGTGGAAGTGTGCCCGGTGGACTGCTTCTATGAAGGCGAGAATTTCCTGGTCATTCATCCCGACGAGTGCATCGATTGTGGTGTCTGCGAACCGGAATGTCCGGCAGGTGCCATCAAGCCGGACACGGAGCCGGGCTTGGACAAGTGGCTGAAGGTCAATGCCGAATTCGCCACACAATGGCCCAACATCACCGTCAAACGTGACGAGATGCCGGAAGCCAAGGAAATGGACGGCGAAGAAGGCAAGTTCGAGAAATACTTTTCGCCGAAGCCGGGTCAGGGCGACTGATCGATCAGAGCTTCGGGCGGCCGGTTACGGGTTTGTTTTCCCGGCTGCAAAAAATGGCGAAAATTGGGGAATTGTGGCTTTACCATGTTCGTGATGGACTGGTTGGCCTTGATGGCCGTTGTAAAGCAAATTATTGATTTCCGCAGTTTTTTATGATAGGGTCAAAATACTGATCCACATCGTGGCACTTGCGTGTGCCCGAAAACCATCACGAAAGCAAAAGAGTCCCACGGCGCGGCTGACCCCAAATACGCAACGTCTGTTGCATGTGTGTGATCGCCCCGCAGAAGATTGATTTGATGACCGTTGGAACGGATCAGCATGGAGTCACCCGACGGTGCCCCCGTCCATCCCGGGCCTGACTGACCCGGCCCCGGCTTGTTGCCGGAGCGTAACAGGGAGTTTTTGAAACGAATGACGACCCAGCAGAAAAAATCTTCAACACGCCATGGATTCAAGACCGGTGAATCGATCGTTTATCCGGCCCATGGCGTTGGACAGATCGTTGCAATCGAGGAGCAGGTGGTTGCGGGCATGACGCTCGAGCTGTTTGTGATCGATTTCGAAAAGGACAAGATGCGCCTCAAGGTGCCGGTAGCAAAGGCCGTCTCCATCGGTATGCGCAAGCTGTCCGAAACCGATTTCGTCGAACGTGCATTGAAGGTCGTCCAGGGCAGGGCACGCGTCAAGCGGACCATGTGGTCCCGCCGTGCGCAGGAATATGATGCAAAGATCAATTCCGGTGACCTGATCTCGATTGCCGAGGTCGTACGCGACCTTTACCGGGCTGAAAACCAGCCGGAACAGTCCTATTCCGAACGTCAGCTGTACGAAGCTGCCCTCGACCGCATGGCGCGCGAAATCGCAGCCGTGAACAAGATGTCGGAAACGGAAGCTGTCCGTCTTGTCGAAACGAACCTGAACAAGGGTCCGAAGCGCGGCAAGGCTATCGAAGAAGACGAAGCGCAGGAAGAAGCTGCGTAAGCACCGGCCAAACGGCGCTTGCATTCAAAAAGCCCTGTCAGCGATGACGGGGCTTTTTTTGTCGGTGCGACACATCTGCGCGAGGCATACCTCTTCGCCGCAAATCGTTGTAGTCTCGCTCCATCGCGTTCCTGTTGCATCGCCCTTCTTGAAGTTGGGAGTTTGCCATGAGCTTTACCTTCGCAATCGGCGATATCCACGGTTGTCTGGCACCTCTGTGCACGCTTCTCGCCATGATCGAGACCCGCTGGGTGTCGGGCACCGTCGTGTTTCTCGGAGACTATATCGATCGCGGGCCAGATAGCCGCGGGGTGATCGAACTGCTCAAGGCCGGTCCGGAAAAACCGGGCTGGCAATGGATCACGCTCAAGGGTAACCACGAGGACATGATGGTCGGTGCCTATGCGGGCCGCAGTGAGCGGGACTGGTGGCTCGACAATGGCGGGCTGGAAACCGAACTGTCCTACGATGGCAGGGTGCCGGCAGAAGACTTGCTTTGGGCCGACCGGCTGCCGCTGATCCATGTCGACTCGCATCGCATCTTCGTCCATGCCGGCGTGGTTCCCGAGTTTCCGCTCGACAGGCAATCGCCGCGTGACCTGCTCTGGCTGCGCACATATCCTGTCTCGGATTACTGGGGCAAACATCTCTGCCACGGTCATACGCCGTCCAGAACCAATCCGCAGACCATCGGCAACCGGACAAATATCGACAGCGGCTGCGTCTTTAGCGGCAAGCTCACCTGCGCCGTCTTCGACGACGACGTGGCCGGCGGTCCGCTCGAGTTCATCCACGCCACGTAGCGCGCTCCGCGAGCCCTTGTCGCCGATCGCCGCAGAACTCCTCGCGCCATCGTGTTATGCTGGTCATCGAGGCGTCCTGTGGCGATCTGCCGGCGCGGCGGGGCGAAACCATGACCGGCACTCGGAGGAGAAAATGACAGGTAGCATGTCTCTGCATCCGCTGCTCGACCAGGGTGTGCCCAAGGGCTCACCGGGCTTTTCGGGCGGCGTTCTGGTCTGCGAATGCGCCGACAGACCTGTGAGGGTCAAGGTCGATGGCGACGTCGCCCACAACCATGCCTGCGGCTGCACCAAATGCTGGAAACCGGCCGGGGCGACGTTTTCGATCGTTGCGGTGGTTCCCCACGACAAGATCACCGTGCTCGAGAATGGCGACAAGCTCGAAGTGGTCGACAAGGCAGCGCTCATCCAGCGTCACGCCTGCAAGGGCTGCGGCGTGCACATGTACGGTCCGGTGGAGCGGGAGCATCCCTTCCAGGGACTGGACTTCATCCATCCCGAGCGGTTCGAAGAGTCCGGCTGGTCGCCGCCCGGCTTTGCCGCGTTCGTCTCCTCCATCATCGAATCCGGCACGAACCCCGCCGACATGCCGGCCATTCGCGCGCGATTGACGGAGCTGGGTCTGACGCCATCGGATTGCCTGAACAACGCCTTGATGGACTACATGGCGACGTGGACGGCACAGAAGAGCGGCGTGCTGAAATCCTGATCCGCGATAGCGTGATCCGCACATGAAAAAGGGCGCAGCGATGGATATCGCTGCGCCCTTTTGAATTCAGTCTGGAACGTCTGCTTATGCAGCGCCGCGCGACTTTTCGAAACGCTTGCGGTCGTTCGAGTCAAGGTACATCTTGCGCAGGCGAATGTTCTTCGGCGTCACTTCAACCAGTTCGTCGTCCTGGATCCAGGAGAGCGCGCGGTCGAGCGTCATGCGGATCGGCGGGGTCAGCTTGACGGCTTCGTCCTTGCCGGATGCGCGCATGTTGGTGAGCTTCTTACCCTTCAACACGTTGACCTCTAGGTCGTTGTCGCGCGTGTGGATGCCGATGATCATGCCGGCATAGACCTTCTCGCCGACATCGATGATCATCGGGCCGCGGTCTTCCAGGTTGAACATGGCATAGGCGACGGATTCACCGGCGTCGTTGGAGAGCAAAACGCCCTGAACGCGCCCACCGATATCGCCCTTGTAAGGCTGATATTCGTGGAACAGGCGGTTCATGATCGCCGTGCCGCGCGTGTCAGTCATCAGTTCCGACTGGTAGCCGATGAGGCCGCGGGTCGGTGCAAAGAACTTCAGGCGAACGCGGTTGCCGCCGGACGGACGCAGCTCGGCCATTTCAGCCTTGCGCTCGGACATCTTCTGGACGACGACGCCGGAATATTCTTCATCGACGTCGATGACGACTTCTTCGACCGGCTCCAACATCTGACCCGTGGCTTCATCCTTGTGCATGACGACGCGCGGACGCGATACGGCAAGCTCGAAGCCTTCGCGGCGCATGGTCTCGATGAGAACAGCGAGCTGCAATTCGCCGCGGCCGGAAACGTAGAACGAATCCTTGCCCTCGGCTTCTTCGATCTTCAGCGCGACGTTGCCTTCAGCTTCCTTGAGCAGGCGGTCACGAATGACGCGCGAGGTAACCTTGTCGCCTTCGGTGCCGGCAAGAGGCGAATCGTTGACGATGAAGGACATGGTGACGGTCGGCGGGTCGATCGGCTGGGCGTGCAGCGCCTCGGTGACCGAAGGATCGCAGAACGTGTCGGCGACCGTGCCCTTGGACAGGCCGGCGATGGCGACGATGTCACCCGCATGCGCTTCTTCGATCGGCGTACGCTCGATGCCGCGGAATGCGAGGATCTTCGAGATACGGCCATTTTCGATCAGCTTGCCGTCCTGGCCGATGACCTTGACAGCCTGGTTCGGCTTGATCGAGCCGGAATGGATGCGGCCGGTGATGATACGGCCGAGGAAGGGGTTGGCTTCCAGGATCGTGCCGATCATGCGGAACGCGCCGTCTTCGTCGCCGACGCTTGGCTCCGGGACGTGCTTCAGAACGAGGTCGAGAAGCGGCGCGAGGCCTTCTTCCTTCGGACCTTCCGGATTGACGTTCATCCAGCCGTTGCGGCCCGAACCGTAGAGGATCGGGAAGTCGAGCTGCTCGTCGGTCGCGTCGAGGTTCGCAAAGAGATCGAAGACCTCGTTGATGACTTCCTCGTGGCGACCGTCCGGACGGTCGATCTTGTTGATCGCGACGATCGGGCGAAGGCCGACCTTCAGCGCCTTCGAAACCACGAACTTGGTCTGCGGCATCGGACCTTCCGAGCTATCGACCAGAACGATTGCGCCATCGACCATCGACAGGATGCGCTCGACTTCGCCACCGAAGTCGGCGTGGCCGGGGGTGTCGACGATGTTGATACGAACGCCCTTCCACTCGATCGAGGTGGCCTTCGCCAGAATGGTGATGCCGCGCTCCTTTTCCAGATCGTTCGAATCCATCATGCGCTCGGTCGTGCGCTGGTTGTCGCGGAACGAACCCGACTGCTTCAGAAGTTCGTCGACAAGCGTGGTTTTCCCATGGTCAACGTGTGCGATGATCGCGATGTTGCGCATTTTCATGTGTGAATACTCGGAGGTTTCGGGGCGTATCTTAGGCACGCCGCATCTTCAATTGCGCGGCTCATACAGGTTTTTTTGCATTTGCGAAAGGGGGGACGGTGGCAAAGTCTTGAGAGACGGTGAATCCGAGAGCCGCTTCATACGGAATTTCCAGCGGGATCAAGGGTGATCTGCCAGAGCTCCCGATCGTCCCGATCCATCAGCTGAACCGTCATCTGTTCGGTTTGGCCGTTGATATCGACGAGGCCGAAAAATTGCAGGCCGGCGGAGGGTGGCAGGTTCTGGTCGATACCGCCGCCCGAGGCCTTGATGAAGCGGACGTCAGGCCCGAACGTCATGTCCAGTTCCTTGGGTCCATAGGTGCCGGAATGCAGCGGGCCGGAGACGAACTCCCAGAATGGCAGGAAGTCCTTGAAGGCGGCGCGGGCGGGATCGTAGTGGTGGGCTGCAGTATAATGCACGTCGGCCGTCAGCCAGACGATGTTCTGAATGGCGTTGTCGCGGATGAAGGTGAGGATATCGGCGAACTCCTTTTCGCGTCCGTCCGGCTGGCCATTGTCGCCGTTGGCGATCGCGTCAGAGCCGCGTTTGTGGCTGAAATCGTCCCAGACGACGAGGCCGATCGGCATGTCGCAGGCGATCACTTTCCAGACCGCCTTGGAGGCTGCGAGTTCGCGTTTCAACCAGTCTGCCTGCCGCCATCCAAACAGTTCGTTGCCTCCGCCTTGGTTGGCGTCGCGATAGGAGCGCAGATCGACGAAGAAGACGTCGAGAAGACGGCCGTAGGGGATCTTGCGGAAAATACGGCCTGGTTGGGCGGGAATGGCGCGGATCGGCGCCATTTCCTGAAAGGCCTGCATGGCTCGGCTCGCGTAGACGGAAACGTCCTTGTCCGGATAACGCGGATCGTCGTGAAGATCGGTCGATGCCGACCAGTTGTTCAGCACCTCATGGTCGTCCCACTGATAGAAGGTCGGGCAAGCGGCGTTCATGGCGCGAACATGATCGTCCAGAAGATTGTATTTCCACTGGCCGCGATATTCGTCGAGGGTGCGCGCTACATCGCGCTTTTCCGGCGTGATGATGCGGTTTTTCCAGACGGTGCCATCCCTGAGCTTGATCTCGTCGGGGATCGGGTTGTCGGCATAGACCGTGTCGCCGGAATGGATGAAGAAGTCGGGTTCGTGCAGCTGCATGGTCGAATAGGTCTTCATGCCGACATCGTCGATGCCCCACCCCTGTCCAGCCGTATCGCCCGACCAGACGAAGCGGACCGAGCGGCGGCGAAGCGGCGCCGTGCGGAACCGGCCAATGATTGGCTCGGAAACGCTGTTGCTGTCGTAGAGATCGGTCGCAGTGAAGCGGTAGAAGATGTCCTGATCGGCCAGCAGATTGTCGAGGGCGCATTTCACAGTGAAATCGCTGCCGGGCAGCGCATCGATCGGCGGCAGCCGTACCGGCGCGGAAAAGCTCTCCGTGGTCGAATATTCGACGGTAATGCGCGAGGGGCGATCGGCCCGGGTCCAGATCATCCCGGACTTAGTATCGACATCGCCGGACTGGACACCATGCGTGAAGGACGGCCGGCCGAAGTTGCGTGCATAAAAAGGCGTGGCGAGAACCGATGTGGCCGCAAACCCGGCCGCGCCTGCGGAAAGTAGAAAGGAGCGGCGGGTCAGTGTGTCCTGGATAGTGGCCAAATCTGCCTCCGGTACCGTCTCGGGAATCATAAGAATCTCGAGGCGGACCTTTGGCGAAGCGGATGTCAGCTGCTTTACAGTTGGATGAATCTATTCCAACGGTTTGGCGACAGTTCCATGACTGCAGGCTTGTCAGGCGTCGGAGCCGGCCAGTTCCTCCGTGATTGCCAGCCCCTTCTTGGCGAGCATCGCGTCAGGGCTTGGCAGCTTTCCGCGGAAAGCCTTATAGGCGTCTTCCGGATCGATCGAGCCGCCAACGGAGTAGATGTTGTCCTTCAGCCTTTTCGCTGTCTCCGTGTTGAAGGCGTCGCCGGTTTCCTCGAAGGCGGCAAAGGCATCCGCGTCGAGCACTTCCGACCACATGTAGGAATAGTACCCGGCGGAGTAACCGTCGCCCGAGAACACATGCTGGAAGTGCGGCGTCGCATGGCGCATGACGATCGAGGCCGGCATGTCGATCTTTTCCAGCACTTCGGCCTGCACCGCCATCGGGTCTTCCACCGCACCGCGCGTGTGAAATGCCATGTCCACCAGCGCCGAAGATGTGAACTCCACCGTGTTGAATCCGGAATTGAAGGTCCGGGCCGCGAGAACCTTGTCGAGCAAAGCCTGCGGCATCGGCTCGCCGGTTGCCTCGTGCACCGCGTATTTTTTCAGGATCGCCGGAACTGTCAGCCAATGCTCGTAAAGCTGCGACGGCAGTTCGACGAAATCGCGCGAGACACTGGTGCCGGACACCGACGGATAGGTCACGTTGGACAGCATGCCGTGCAGCGCATGGCCGAACTCGTGGAACAGCGTGCGTGCATCATCCAGCGAGAGAAGCGCCGGCTTGCTATCGGCCGGCTTGGCGAAGTTGCAGACGTTATAGATGATCGGCAGTTCGCCGATTGAACCATTCTTCAGAGGCAGCCTGTGCTGGGACTGGAAAGCGCTCATCCAGGCGCCGGATCGCTTCGAGGAGCGGGCGAAATAATCGCCGAGGAAAAGGGCAACGAGCTTGCCGCTGGAATCGCGGATATCGAAAACGCGGACATCCGGGTGATACCCTTTGACGCCCTTCTTTTCGGTCGCAATGATCCCGAATAGCCGGTGCGCAACGTCGAAGCAGGCGTCGATGATCTTTTCGAGCTGCAGATAAGGCTTCAGTTCGCTTTCGGAGAAATTGAATTTCTGCGCCCGCAGCTTTTCGGCGTAGTAGCGCCAGTCCCAGGGCATGACCGGATGATTGTGGCCCTCAGCCGCGATCAGTGTGGCAAGATCAGCCTCTTCCTCCCGCGCCCGAACGACCGCCTTTTCCCAGACCTGGGTCAGAAGCCCGCTCACGGCTTCCGGTGTCTTCGCCATGGTGTTGTCGAGCTTCAGCGCGGCATAGTTTTCGTAACCCAACAGTTTTGCCTTTTCGGCGCGCAGCGCCAGCGTCTGGCGGATCGTATCGCGATTGTCGGTTTCCCCACCATTGGCGCCGCGCGCGGTCCAGGCCTTGAAGGCTTGCTCACGCAGGTCGCGCTTTTCGGAAAAGGTCAGGAACGGTTCGATGATCGAGCGTGAGAGGGTGACGGCATATTTGCCGTCCTCGCCACGGTCGCGCGCGGCGGACGCCATCGAATCCTTCAGAAAATGCGGCAGGCCTGCAAGCTCCGCTTCGTTGTCGAGGATTAGCGCCCAGCTTTTTTCGTCGGCCAGCACGTTCTGGCCGAACTTGGCGCCGAGGCTTGCGAGCGTTTCGTTGATCGCAGCCAGTCGTTCCTGCTCGGCCTTCGGCAGCTTGGCGCCGGATTTGACGAAACCCTTCCAATGCCGTTCGAGCACGCGGGTCCGCTCCAGATCGAGCCCAAGCTTTTCACGGCCTTCCCACAACGCATCGATGCGGGCGAACAATTCCGCGTTCATGCCGATCTTTGAATAGTGCCGCGACATCTTCGGGGCGATATCCCGCTCCAGTGCCTGGATGACATCGTTGGTATGGGCACCGGCGCGGTTCCAGAACAGCGAGGAGACGCGCGACAGCGCGTCGCCTGCGATCTCCAGTGCCACGACGGTGTTCTCGAATGTCGGCTTCTCAGGATTGCCGGCGATTACATCTATCTCCGCCTCATGCTCGGCAAGGGCTGCCTCGAAGGACGCTGCAAAATCGTTGTCGCTGACCGCCTCGAAGCGGGGCAGGCCATCCGGGCCGTTCCAGTCAGTGACGGCAGGGTTCAGCGCGGGGCTCGAAGTCATGGGGCAGTCCTTTCGCATTCCAATTGATCCGCTGATGGCGGGTGCTGCTTCCAGTTGTCGGCAGGATTATGGAGATATCAAGATTGTCAGGTGGGCGTTTGCAGGTCCCGGATCAAGGCTTTCTCACTCCGAGAAGACCGGGCGCCGCATGCCAGATGGCTTGCACCGCAAAGCCCATGAACAGGACTCCGGAAAGCCGAACGATAGCCAGTTCGTGGCGGCGGTAGAAGCGCCGGACGACGGAGGCACCGATGATGCCGATGAGAATGATGTCCGCGGCAAGGAAGCCGAGGAAGGAAACGGCAAGCAGCGCCGGCAGGGCATGGAAGTCCAGTGCATTCGAGGAACCGGCCAGAAGCGCGGTGAAAGTGGCCAGCGCCACCGGATATCCCTTGGGGTTGGTCAGGCCGAAGATCAGGCCGCGGCGATACGGCCGCTCGATGGTCAGCAAAGGCCGGTTCTCGCCGTTCGGCTTTGCCCGCAGCGCGGTCCAGCCGATCCAGGCGAGATAGAAGCCGCAGAGAAGGCCAAGAATATCGAAGACGGTGCTGCCGATGGTCTTGGCGCCGACGATCGCCACCAGCGCCAGTGTCGACCAGAGCAGGTCGCCGGCCAGATGTCCGCCCATGAACAGCGCTCCCGCCTTGCGGCCCTGACCGGCGCCGATGCCAAGAAGGGCGAGGAAGGCCGGGCCGGGGATGAGCACGTAGAGGAGGGCCGCCAGAAAGGCGCCGAAAAGCAGGGTCTGCGTCATGGAAGCTCCTTGCGCGTAAAGAGCCATTCGACCTTGCGCAGGTGATTCCGTCAAGATGCGGACAGGGCCGGTCGAGGCCCCGCCGCGCGACCCGATGAGGTCTACTTCGCTTCCGTCGCCTTCATGGCGTTGTCGAGGTGCGTCGAACATTTCGCTGCGTCGCCGGCCTTCATTGCCATTTTCGCACTGTCGACTTCCTGCATGGCCATCATCATCGCGTCCTTCTTCATCGGATCGGTCATGCCCTTGGCCATTTCCTCCGTCTTCATGATCGATGCCTCGTCGCAGGCCATCATGCCTTGAGCGAAGGCGGGTGCAGACAGGCTGGCAACGAGGGCGGCGGTGGCAAGAATTGTCTTGAACATTTTTCTCTCCCAGTGAACGGGGCGCATGATTGCTCCCGGGACCGACTGTGCGCCTGCCGTTTGAACACGTTCAACTCACGCGTCCGCGATGCACGTGGTTGTCATTGTGTGTGCATGGCCGTGATATTTTCGTGATCGCTTACTTAGACTGGCTCCATGTTGCCGGCCGCGCAAACCTTGCCGCCATCGCCCGCTGATGATAAGTAAAGCTTACGATAACAACCGAAGCGGATTGCCATGCCGGTCAGACTGGAAACCGATACGATCGGCATGCTGCTGACCGATGTCTCGCGGCTGCTGCGTGGCGCCTTCGACCGGCGCATCAGCGCATCGGGACTTGGCGTCACGCCCGGAGAAGCCCGCGCGCTGATCCAGGTTGCGGCCACCGAAGGCATCAAGCAGGCGGATATCGCCATCCGGATGGGTATCGAACCGATGACACTCTCCACCTATCTCGACCGCCTTGAAGGGCTTGGGCTTGTCGAACGGGTTCCCGATCCCTGCGACCGCCGGGCTAAGAATGTGGTCGTCACCGACAGGGCGGATTCGCTGCTCCTCGAGCTTCGGAAAGAGGTGCGCGAACTGATGGATCAGGTGACGCTGGGGCTCGACGCCGATGGTCGCGAGGCACTGCGGGCGAGCCTCAAGGGTCTGCGCGAAAATCTGCACCGGCTGGACCGCTGCGTTTCCCCCGACAGGAAGAATGTCGTCGAATGAGTTTCCGGATGAGCGAACGGCGCACCAGCATGCTCGGCGCGTTACTGGCGACCCTCGGGCCTATCTCGATGTCGATCTATACGCCGGCCATGCCGGAACTGGTGCAGGCCTTTGCGACCACCGAATCGATGATCAAGCTCACTTTGTCGGTCTATTTTGGCGGCTTCTCTGTGGCGCAGCTGATCGCCGGACCCATGTCCGATGCGTTTGGCCGCAAAAAGGCAACGCTCGCCTTCGTCGGCATCAATCTTCTGGGCAGCCTGATCTGTGCCTTTGCGCCCTCCGTCGACTGGCTGCTTGCTGGCCGGCTGATCCAGGGTATCGGCGCCTCCGTCGGCATCACCGTGGCCCGCGCCATCGTCCGCGATCAGTTCATCGGTGCCGAGGCCTCGCGGATCATGAACCTGATCGGCATCATGCTGGCGATCGGCCCGGCCATGGCGCCGACGCTTGGCGGGTTGGCGCTGGCGGCCTTCGGCTGGCAGGCGATCTTCTTCCTTTTGGTGGGCTTCGGGCTCCTTGCCATCTTCGCCGTCATCGTCTTTATGCGCGAGACCGCGACGCCGGATCGCCGCCGTGCCCGGCCGGGACCACTTCTCGCCGCCTATGGCGAATTGGTCCGCGATCCGCGCTTCGTGGCCGCCGCCATCGTGCTCGGCGGTTCGGTCGGCGCTCTCTACGCCCAATCGACGATGCTGTCCTTCATCCTGATCGACAAGGTCGGCATGACGCCGACAGTGTTCGGGCTGGGCATGCTGATGCAGACCGGCTCCTATTTCTCCGGATCGGTCTGCCTGCGGCTGACGGCCGCAAAACTCGGCGGCGAAGGTTCGGTTCGCGTCGGCCTTGCCTGCTGCGGTCTTGGGGGGCTGCTGATTGCGCTGTCGGTGCATTTCATCGAGCCGAGCTATCTTTCGGTGATGCTGCCGGTCGCCTTCTCCAGCTTCGGCATCGCCTTCCTGACGCCGCATATGACGACGGCGGCGCTGCAATCCTTTCCGCACATCGCTGGCTCGGCATCGGCAATGATGGGCTTCATCCAGATGGCGGGCGGCTTTTTCGGCGGGCTTGCTGCAGCCCTCCTCGGTACGCCTTTTATCGCCTTCGGCGTGATCATTCCGGCGATGCTGTTCGTCTCGGTTCTGAGCTACATCCGGTTTGCCTCCTTGACACGCCGGATGGTGCTTAATGCGGCACGGGCCGTCGGCGAGTAAGAAGCCTACTTGCTTTGAAGGGCGTCTCGGATTGCTGACAGACCCCGAAAACCACCTCTCGGGTCATCCTCGGGCTCGCCCCGAGGATCCATGCCCCCGGCTCCGGACCTAGCGTATGGATGCTCGGCTCAAGCCCGAGCATGACGGAGCATGGGGTAAAGCGCGGCCAAAGCAATTTTGCCAGCGAACCGCGCCTGCCTAACGAGCAGAGCCTGCCTCCGTTAAAGAAGCAGGCTCCAATCATTTCACAGAAACCACTGTTTATTTGTCGCGGTTACGAGCAGCCAGCGTGCGCAGGCGCAGTGCGTTGAGCTTGATGAAGCCGGCCGCGTCCTTCTGGTCGTAGGCGCCCTGGTCGTCCTCGAAGGTCACCAGCTTGTCGGAATAGAGCGACTTGTCGCTTGTACGGCCGGTGACCATGACATTGCCCTTGTAGAGCTTCAGCGTCACTTCGCCCTCGACATGCTCCTGGCTCTTGTCGATCAGCGCCTGCAGCATCTCGCGCTCCGGCGAGAACCAGAAGCCGTAATAGATCAGCTCCGCATAACGCGGCATGATGTCGTCCTTGAGGTGCGCGGCACCCCGGTCGAGCGCGATCGATTCGATGGCGCGGTGGGCGGTCAGCAGGATCGTGCCGCCGGGGGTCTCGTAGACGCCGCGCGATTTCATGCCGACGAAACGGTTTTCGACGAGGTCGAGACGACCGATGCCGTTGTCGCGGCCAAGCGCGTTCAGCGCCGTCAGGATCGAGGCCGGGCTCATTTCCTTGCCGTCGATTGAAACGGCATCACCCTTGCGGAAGCCGATCTTGACGGTGGTTGCCACATCCGGCGCTTCTTCCGGCGAGATGGTGCGCATGTAGACGTAGTTTGGTGCTTCCTGTGCCGGGTCTTCGAGAACCTTGCCCTCGGAGGAGGAGTGCAAGAGGTTGGCGTCGACCGAGAACGGAGCCTCGCCCTTCTTGTCCTTGGCAACGGGGATCTGGTGCTTTTCGGCGAATTCGAGCAGGTCAGTACGGCTCTTGAACGACCAGTCGCGCCACGGGGCGATGATCTTGATGTCGGGGTTGAGCGCATAGGCCGAAAGCTCGAAGCGAACCTGGTCGTTGCCCTTGCCGGTCGCGCCATGGGCAATGGCGTCGGCGCCGGTTTCGCGGGCGATGTCGATCAGGTGCTTGGAGATCAGCGGACGGGCAATCGAGGTCCCGAGCAGGTAGACGCCTTCATAGACGGCATTGGCGCGGAACATCGGGAAGACGAAATCCTTCACGAACTCCTCGCGGACGTCCTTGATGTAGATTTCCTTGATGCCCATCATCTCGGCCTTCTTGCGAGCCGGCTCGAGTTCTTCGCCCTGGCCGAGATCGGCGGTGAAGGTGACGACTTCAGCACCGAGCTCGGTCTGAAGCCACTTCAGGATGATGGATGTATCGAGACCGCCGGAATAGGCGAGAACGACCTTTTTCACTTGCTTTGCCATGTTTGTCTGTCCGTCTTGTCCGAGAAGATGCGGGGTCGCGCCCAAGAAAAATTCTGCGGCACTTTTAGCGAGATTGCCGAGGCGTGCAAGCCTTTCGGCCAAGGGAATCGCTTGCAGCGCGCCTTTCCCCGTGCGGGGTGAACAGCGGGCGAGTGTTGGCCGGTGCTAAAACATGAAAGCCCGTCGCCGGGAATGGCGGCGGGCGCTAATCATGTCATTCTATTTCACACCCTCTTACCAGTCGCGATAATAGCCTCTGCGTCCATAATAAACTCTGGGGCCATAATAGCCTCGCGGACCATAGTAGGCTCTACGGCCATAATAGCCGCCGTAGCCATAATAAGCTCGCGGGCCATAGTAGACTCTGGGGCCATAAAAGGCTCCCGGACCGTAGTAGGCCCCTGGGCCATAGTAACCCGACCCGTAGTACGGGTCGGCAAGCATGCCGCCGAAAATCATGCCGGCCGCCAGGCCGCCGATAATCGCGCCACCATAGTTGTGTCCGTGGTGGTAATGGCGCCCGCCGTGATAATGCCGGTCACGGACGTTTATGACATCCGGATTTTTAACGGTGGTGGCCACATCGACGGGTGGGAAAGCCTGTGCCGGTGTAATGCTTGTGAAGGCTGTGATCAGCGACACCAAAACGATTGCGAGTTTTCTCATCAGCGTCTCTCCTGCGTCAGCCCTTCTCCTTTCCTGTCCCTGTGCATAAGAATACCTGAAAGTGCTAAAACGTTCCAGTATGCGAGCCGGCGGCGTATGCTCCCGGTAACAGAGGTCGGCTCTGCTTTTGCACTGGCGGTATCGCGGTGTTTTCGATACATGCTTCAGCGATTGCGCATGTTGCCATTCGAGGAGTTTGCACCATGGATTTTCTGCCCAGCCTGCCGACGCTTCTCGCCTTTACCGCTGCTACGCTGCTTCTGGCAGCGACGCCGGGTCCCGACATGACGCTGTCGATCAGCCGGGCACTGTCGCAGGGCAAGGCGGCCGCCTTCTTCATTGTGGTTGGAACGAGCCTTGGCTGCGTCGTGCACACGCTTCTGGTCGCCTTCGGCATTTCCGCACTGATTACCGCCTCGCCCACGGCCTTCATGATCCTCAAGACCGGCGGTGCCGCCTATCTGTTCTGGCTGGCAGTGCAGGCAATCCGCTATGGATCGACCCTGACGGTCAAGAAGGTCGACGACACGGGCGCGTCCGCCATGGCCAATATCTCGACCGGGCTCTGGGTCAACCTGCTCAACCCGAAGGTCATCATCTTCTTCATGACCTTCCTGCCGCAGTTCGTCACAGCCAACGATCCGGCCGTGACGCAGAAGCTGCTGTTCCTCGGCTTCTTCTTCATCGTTGCGGCGATGCCGGTCAATGTCCTGGTCATCCTGACGGCCGATTGGCTGTCTGCCTGGCTGCAGCGCAAGAAAAGCGTCATGCGCGGTCTCGACTATACCTTCGCCGGGGTCTTTTCGATCTTCGCTGTGAAAATCCTGTTTACGCACTCTCGCTAAGCGATCTGGCCGCGATAGCGGTAGTGGCCGGTGATGGGGAAGGCGAAGAGGATATCCTCCATCTTCGTTCCCCAGCCGATGTTGTGGATCAGCAATGGACTTGAACCGTTACTGTTGAGCACGTTGCTGACAATGGCGATATGCGGTTTGTTGCCGGGTGCAGCGTAGTCGAGCCCGTCGGCGGCGACGGGCATTTCGGTTTTCTGCCGCTTCAGAAACGTCTGCAGGTTTGGGACGCGCCGGTGGTCGATGTTTCTGTCGGTGGTCTTCAGGCCCCAGTTCTTCGGATAGGCGCCGAAAGCGCTGCGCATGTCGGCATGCACCAGGGCCTGTAGATCGATGTTCAGGCCGTCCCGATAGGCCCGAATGATGACGTCCGTGCAAACGCCCTTGAAGCGGGGCACATCGCCGCTTGGAAAGTCGATCTTCGAATAGGAGGGGTCGTAGAGGAGCGTGACGCCGATTTGCGAGCGGGCGGCTGTCACGAGCTTTTTCGCCCACTCTTCGACTGGTATCCTGTCTTCGGCGCGTGGGCGAAGGACAGGCAATGTCAGTCCGGCGGCACCGGCACATACTCCACCTGCAATCAGCATCAGCTGATCAGCAGCGCGTCATCGTCCAGCGTCTGGCCGCGGATGCGGCGGAACATGGCGATGAGGTCCTCGACCTGCAGCGTCTTGCGGCTATCGCCCGACACGTCGAGCACGACTTCGCCGGCATGCAGCATGATCGTACGGTGACCGAAATCGAGCGCCTGGCGCATCGAGTGGGTGACCATCAGCGCCGTCAGCTTGCGCTCGGAGACGATCTTCTGGGTGAGGTTCATGATGAATTCGGCCATGCCGGGATCGAGCGCCGCCGTGTGCTCGTCAAGCAGGAGAACTTCGGAACCCGCAAGCGTCGCCATGACCAGTGACACAGCCTGCCGCTGGCCGCCCGAAAGCAGATCCATACGGTCCCTCATGCGGGTTTCGAGCCCTAGATTGAGCTCGGCGATCCGCTCGCGAAAATGCTCGCGGCGCTTGGGGCCAAGTGCCGGCGTCAGGCCCCGGCTTTCGCCGCGCCGTGCGGCAAGCGCCAGATTTTCCTCGATCGACAAGGCGCCGCAGCTGCCCGCCAGTGGATCCTGGAAGACGCGGGCGACAAGGCCGGCACGCGCCGCCGTGCCCTTGCGGGTGACGTCCGTACTGCCGATCGTGACCTGCCCGGCCGTCGGGATGACGTCGCCGGCGAGAACGCCGAGCACGGTCGATTTGCCGGCGCCGTTGGAGCCGATGACGGTGACGAAGGTGCCTTCCTCGATGGTGAGGCTGACGCCGTTCAACGCCTGCTTCTGTAGCGGCGTTCCCTTGCCGAAGATCACCTGGATGTTGTCGAGCTTGATCATGCGGCACCTCCGCGGCGCAGGCGGGGAAGGACGAGGGCGACGGTGACGAGGGCCGCGGTGACCAGATTAAGGTCAGAGGCCTGCAGTCCGAGCATATCGGTCGAGAGCGCCAGCTGGATGGCGATGCGGTAGAGGATCGAGCCGAGCACGCAGCCGAAAAGCGCGATCAGGATGCCGCGGGCACCCAGCAGGGTTTCGCCGATGATGACGGCGGCAAGGCCGACGACGATGGTGCCGACGCCCGAGGTCACGTCGGCAAAGCCGTTGGTCTGGGCAAATAGCGCGCCGCCAAGGGCGACCAGCGCGTTGGACATCGCCATGCCGAGATAGATCTGGCGGCTGGTATCGACCCCTTGAGCCCGGGCCATGCGCGCATTGGCGCCGGTCGCTCGCATCGCAAGACCGGCATCGCTCTCGAGGAAGCGCCAGACGGCTAGAACGGCGACAAGGACGAGAATTCCGACGAACAACGGTCGCACGTAAAAGTCCCTGAGTCCGAGACCGTAAAAGGGCGACAGCATCGTGTCGGCATTGATCAGCGCCACGTTCGGTTTGCCCATGACGCGCAGGTTGACTGAAAACAGCGCGATCATCGTCAGGATCGAGGCCAGAAGATTGAGGATGCGGAAGCGGACGTTGAGGATCGCGGTGACGATGCCGGCGGCGGCACCTGCTATCATGGCCACGCCTGATGCAATCCACGGATTGACGCCGGCAATGATCAGCACGGCGGTGACGGCAGCACCAAGCGGAAACGAGCCGTCAACGGTGAGGTCCGGAAAATCGAGCACCCGGAAGGCCAGGAACACGCCGATGGCGACGAAGGCGTAGACGAGCCCAAGCTCCACCGCTCCCCAGAAGGCAATTTGGCTCACCGCTATCGGTCCTCTTCTTAAAGTCTTCAAGCCCGTCCTGGCCGCCGCGGCCGGCAAATGGGGCTTGTTTTACAGATGAACCTCCCCCGTATGATGCGAGGGCGGTTCAAAATCAATCGGATTGTGCCGTCGAAAATGCTTCGCGATTATTCGATCACGCGGGTGGCGCGGCCGAGAACGCTTTCCGGGAAGGTCACGCCCATCTTGGCGGCTGCACCCTTGTTGATAACCAGATCGGTGCCTGCAGCGACCTTCACGGCGATATCTCCGGGATTTTCGCCCTTCAGGATGCGCACGACGATATCGCCGGTCTGCTTGCCGACATCATGATAGTTGAAGCCGAGAGCGGCAACGGCGCCGCGCGATACGGAGTCCGTGTCGGCCGTGAATAGCGGCAGTTTGGCTTCCTCGGCAACGGCAACCGCGCCTTCGAGTGCCGAGATGATCGTGTTGTCGGTCGGGATGTAGATGACATCGGCGCGGCCGACGAGGGCACGGGCCGCGCCCTGGACTTCTGCAGACTTCGTGGCTGCGGATTCGACGACCGTCAGGCCGGCCTTTTCGGCTTCGGTCTTCAGAACGGCGAGCAGCGAAACGGAATTCGCCTCGCCGGAATTATAGAGGTAGCCGATCGATTTCACGCTCGGCAGGATTTCCTTGATCAGCGCGACGTGTTCGGCAACCGGCGACAAGTCGGAAAGACCGGTAACGTTGCCACCCGGCTTGTCCATGTCCTTGATCAGTTGCGCGCCGAGCGGATCGGAAACGGCGGTGAAGACCACCGGAATGTCGCGCGTCGAGGAGACAACCGCCTGGGCCGAAGGTGTTGAGATTGGAACGATGACGTTCGGACCTTCGCCGGCGAACTGGCGGGCGATCTGCGCCGCCGTTGCCGGATTCCCCTGCGCGGACTCATAGAGGAACTTGAGGTTCTCGCCCTCCTTGTAACCGGCGGCGGCGAGTGCTTCCTTGACGCCGTCACGCACGGCGTCAAGCGCCGGATGCTCGACGATGGCGGTCACGGCGACCGTGACTTCATCCGCACGTGCGGGGAGAGCCAGGGCAACGGTGGTGGCAAGAGCAATGAGAAGCGAGCGCATGGGGGTGTCCTCCAAAGACTGATTTTTCGGCAGTCTTAGGAAGGCCAGATGCTTAAATCAATCGAATTGGAGACGAGAATCCATCAAATTTGCTGATCAATCCTCGCCGTGATTGGCGATCATCATCGCTTCCAGCGCCATGCGGTCGACCTTGCGCATGCGCTCGGAATCCGATTTCAGCTGGCCACAGGCGGCAAGAATGTCGCGGCCGCGCGGCGTGCGGATCGGCGAGGCGTAGCCGGCCGCATTGATGAAATCGGCAAATTTCTCGATCTCTTCCCACTTCGAACACTGGTAGTTCGTGCCCGGCCAGGGGTTGAAGGGGATCAGGTTGATCTTGGCCGGAATGCCCTTGAGGAGGCGCACCAGTTCCTTGGCATCTTCCAGCGTGTCGTTGACGCCTTCGAGCATGACATATTCGAAGGTGATCCGGCGGGCGTTCGACAGGCCTGGGTATTTCCGGCAGGCGTCGAGCAGTTCCTTCAGCGGATATTTCTTGTTGATCGGCACCAGCATGTCGCGCAGATCGTCCTTCACCGCATGCAGCGAGATCGCCAGCATGACGCCGATTTCCTCGCCGGTGCGGAAGATTTCCGGAACGATGCCGGAGGTCGACAGCGTGACGCGGCGCTTGGAGAGGGACAGGCCGTCGCCATCGGTTGCGATCAGAAGCGCCGTCTTGACGTTTTCGAAATTATAGAGCGGCTCGCCCATGCCCATCATCACCATGTTGGTGACCTTGCGGCCTTCGTTCGGCACAATGGCGCCGGCCGGTGTATCGCGATCCGGAAAATCGCCCAGACGGTCGCGTGCCAGAAGCAGCTGCGAGAGAATTTCCTCCGCCGTCAGGTTGCGCACCAGCTTCTGCGTGCCGGTGTGACAGAAGGAACAGGTGAGCGTGCAGCCGACCTGGCTCGAAACGCAGAGCGTACCGCGGCCTTCCTCGGGAATGTAGACGGTCTCGATCTCGACGGGCCGGCCGGCGCCACGTGGCGGAAAGCGCAACAGCCACTTGCGCGTGCCGTCGGTGGAGATCTGTTCCTCGACGATTTCCGGACGGGCGATGGTGAAATGCTGCTTCAGCATCTCGCGCATATCCTTCGACACATTGGTCATGTGGTCGAAATCGGAGACGCCGCGCACGTAGAGCCAGTGCCAGAGCTGGCTAGAGCGCATCTTGACTTGCTTGGCCGGAACGCCGACTTCGGCCAGCGCCTTACCCATGTCCTCGCGCGAAAGGCCGATCAGCGTCGGCTTCTCGGCAGCGATGGCCGGACGGACCGGTGCCTTGACCGGGCGGTCCAGATTGAGTGCTTCAGTCGCGGCCATTCTCGCCATTTCCCATTTTGCGATACGCAAGGTCCGTTCAAGCGCTTTTGCTTGCCGCCGATGCGTAAAATGCTGAGATCAGAGTTCGTTTGCCGCGCATCGGGATCGTTGAACGATCCGCGCAGCCATCGTTGAGCGGGCCTTTAGCACGGTTTTCGCCCTGCGTCACCCTCCGGCGCTTCAGGGCAGATCTGCAAAAAGACGAATGCCTTAACGCCAAAAGGCCGGATGAACCGGCCTTTCAAAATATCAAAGAGTCGGAAACCGGCTTACTTGCAGGTCTCGATCTGCTTCAGCGCCGCAGAAATACCCGAGAGCGAATAGGAGTAAGCGGTCGGCGTGCCCTTGCGCGATTTTGCGGCGACAGACATTGCCTTGCCGGATTTCATCGCGGCAACGAGCGCCGGCTCTTCGGCAGCGTTCTCCACCCAGGCGGAGTTGCCCTTGGTGAACATCACAAAGTCCTTGGCGTCGATCGTCACAGTCACCTTGGAGTTTTCCTGCAGCGCATAGCCCATCATCGCCTGCGGTTCGTAGGAGATGTTCTGGCCAGGGCGCTGCGAGACGAGGAAGAAGATATCGCCATGATCGACGTTTGCCGGGCTCTTTTCCTTCGGAACCGACAGCACATAGCAGACCTTGCCGGCGCCGGCCTGATAGGAATAGGCACCCCAGGCATTGAACTGCTGAATGCGAGTCGGCGACTGCGCTGAGGCAACGCCGGCAAATGCGAGCACGAGTGCGACTGCGAGGTTAAGTTTTCTTACAAACATGTTGTCCTGCCGGTTTCTTGAGCGCCCAAAGCCCGATCAGCATCAGCCGGGCAACGCTTGGTCACGATTTGATTTATTTTGACTTAATTCAGGTTACCAAACCGTCAACATTCGCTGAATTTGCGGTCACCCGCTTTAATACGGAACACATTACGAAGCAAATCCTGCTCAAGTTTCAGGTTTGCGGATACGCGCCCGAACGATGCAAGCCTGTCCTGGTCCATGGTGTGTGAAAACCCGAAGAATGGTACCGGCGGAAAAATGCTGAATTCCGCCTGCCTTGCACGCTCCGTTTGCTGAGCAACTGCCCGATCAGCCGACGCGTGCTCGGCGTTCGTTTTATGTCACAAAGATTCAGGCAAGAGTTTGACCTTTGACAAAAGCGCTGTACCTCTTGTGAAATACTGCGAAAACCAGGGCGGGGAGGCCATCAAAAGCGGAATGGATGTTGACGCAAGACAGCATTTCGCCGCCCTTGCGCAGGCTGTCGCACAAAATCGTGACCAGATCGCTTTTGCAGAACTCTTCGATTTTTTCGCGCCGCGGCTCAAATCCTTCCTGATGCGCCAGAACGCTGGCGTCGCCGAGGCCGAGGAAGTTGTCCAGGAGGTGATGGTCATCCTCTGGCAGAAGGCCCATCTCTACAATCCGCAGAAATCCTCGCTCTCGACCTGGCTTTTCCGCATTGCCCGCAACCGTCGTATCGATGTGGCTCGCCGTCGGCGCACGGGCGAACTTGATGTGCATGAGCCGCTACTCCTGCCGACAGCACCTCCGGCACCGGATGATCTGGTCGAAAATGAAGACCGCGAGCAAATCGTCCGTACGGCGTTGACGAAATTGCCCTTAGAGCAAATGACCCTGATCAAGATGGCGTTTTTCTTCGGTCAGTCGCATTCGGAGATTTCGGCGGCCACGGGCCTGCCGCTTGGAACGGTCAAATCACGCATCCGTCTTGCCTTCGGCCGGCTACGGACGCTGCTTGAAGAGGGTGGCTTGGACAGTGTTTGAAGGCCGTGAAGCCTGATCAATCCGGGAGCTTGTCCTGCAGCATCTCGTCCGCCTTGACGTAGTGCTGTTCCTTGATCTGGCCACTGATGGCCGCAAAGGCGGCAGTCAGCACGGCGATGTCGTCGGAAAAGCCGACCATCGCCAGCACGTCCGGAATGAAATCGAACGGCATGACGAAATAGGCGAGCGCACCGAGCAGGATGCCGCGCGTGCGCATCGGCGTCGCCGGGTCCATGGCGCAATAATAGGCGGCAACGACGTCGCGGCTGAAGGGTACCTGCCGCATGGCTCGCTTCAGGGTCGGCCAGAACCGGCGCTGCACCTTGCGGGCTTTCGCTTCCTGCTCGCTTTCCTCGCCAGGCAGCAAAATCTCGCCGATCTTGATGTCATCCATCTTGTCTGTCCCATCCGTCATGGAAAATCATATGGTGAGCGCTGCGGCTATTTCAAATGGCCTCATTTCATATGGTCCGGCATCCGCCCCGCCGCGGCCCGGTCCATTCTCGCCGCGAGCTTGAAGTCCAGTTCGGTAAGGCCTTGCGAATCATGGGTGGTCAGCGTTACGTCCACCTTGTTGTAGACGTTGAACCATTCGGGGTGATGGCCGAATTTCTCTGCCGCCAGCGCACTCTCGCTCATGAAGCCGAAGGCCTCGACGAAGCTCTTGAACCGAAAGGCCTTCCAGATCGACAGGCCGTCCTCCGAGAGCACCCATCCTTCCATCTTGTGCAGGTTCTCGGCAACTATTTCGGGGCTAAGCTTTTCCTGTTTCATGGCAGTTCCCTCCAGCTTCTTCGACGGCGGCATTTTCCGGTTTCACAACGCGGCAGCCGGGGATAGGTTCACATTTTCCCCGGCCATTTGGATAGCATGAAACCTGTCAGAATTCTTTTTGTCTGTCTCGGCAATATCTGCCGTTCGCCGCTGGCCGAGGGCATTTTGCGGCACGTTTCCGGTGATTTCCCCGTGGATGTCGATTCGGCCGGTACAGGCGGCTGGCACATCGGCGATCCGCCGGATCGTCGCTCCATTGCCGTTGCACGAAGTCACGGAATCGATATCACCGGCCAGCGCGGACGTAAGATCGAGCGCCGCGATTTCGAGGCATTCGACCTGATCTTTGCGATGGACCGGAGCAACCTCGCCAATCTGCGCGCGCTGGCGCCGCCGGGTGAAGGGCACAAGCTGCATCTTTTTCTTGAATACACACTGGGTGTAGCGCGCGATGTCCCCGACCCCTATTATGAGGGGCCGGAAGGCTTCGAGACGGTCTACAACATACTCTTCGAAGGATGCTCGTCACTCGCCGGCAGGCTCGAGGAGCGTTCGTAGAGCGGGAAGACCTCTTCGGTGACGTAGGGACCGCCGCCGATCGAATCGCGCGAGGACAGAAGCACGAAGCGCGAGACGGTGAAGGGATTGGTATAAAACCCACCGCGGCCCGAAAGGTAGCTGACGACATCCTCGACCCGCGACGACCGCAAACGGCCGAGTGTCACATGCGGCGTGAATTTGCGCGGATCGGCCGGCAGGCCGAGCCGCTGGCAAATGCGTTCGATTTCGGCCTGGAGGGCGTAAAGTTCCGGCGGGTTGCTGACGCCGGCCCAGACGGAATGCGGTTTCTTCGACCCGAAGGCGCCGGTGCCGGTCAGTTGAAGCTGGAATTCCGGGCGTTCGATGCGGTCGAGCCGGTCGACGATCTCGTCGGCAGTGCGGTTTTCGACGTCACCGATGAAGCGAAGAGTGATGTGGTAGTTCTCCACATCGATCCAACGGGCACCGGGAAGTCCACCACGCAACAATGAAAGGCTCATCGCGGCATTACGCGGAATCTCGAGGGCGGTGAAAAGTCTCGGCATGACGAGCTCCCCGAATCTCTTGCAGATATTGTCAGCGAATCACGACTGACATCCGCACGCAATTACAATTTCGCACCTGCAATATTTATCCAACGCGATTAACAGGCGTTGAACAAGTGAATATTTTTCTTCCTGTCTCGATTAGCCTCCTGTTGCAAGCGATTGAACGAAGCGTTCCGCGACCGGCAGGAAGCGTCCGACGATGACGCCGATGCCGTCGCTATTCGGGTGCATACCATCCTCGATCTTCAGTTTTGCATCTTCCACCACGCCGTCAAGGAAGAATGGATAGAGTTCGGTGCCGTAGGTCTTTGCAAGCTCCGGATAGATCGGGTCGAACCGCCCCGCATAGTCGCCGCCCATGTTGGGCGGTGCCATCATGCCGACCAGCAGGACAGCGATGCCGCGCGATTTCAGCTTCTCGATCATGGCTATCAGGTTCTTGCGGCTTTCTTCGGGCGCGATGCCCCGTAGCGCATCGTTGGCACCCAGTTCGAGGATAACGCCCTTGGTGCCGTCCGGAACCGACCAGTCGATCCGTGCCAGCCCGCCCGACGTCGTGTCACCGGAGACGCCTGCATTGCTGATGGTGACGTCGTGACCTTTTTCACGCAACGCTTTTTCCAGGCGGGCGGGAAAGGCATCGTCCGGCGGCAATTGATATCCGGCCATCAGGCTATCGCCGAAACCGACGAGGTTCAGCGTTGCCGCGTGGCTCGCCAGCGGCATCATCACAATTGCCGTGATCGCCAACAAAAATGTACGGAAACCTTTTATTCGCATGAACGCGCCCTTAAATCGGTAAAGTCAGCCGCTCCGGCAACCTGCATATTTTACATATAGGGCAATTTCCTTTGGCAAAAACCATGATCGACCTGAAAAATGCGGATCTTACCCTCGGGCAGGCCGCCGCATCCGTTCATGTGCTGAAGGGCATGGATCTCACGATCGATGCCGGGGAATCGGTCGGCATCGTCGGTCCATCCGGCTCCGGAAAATCGACACTGCTGATGGTTCTGGCCGGTCTGGAGCGTCTCGATAGCGGCGAGATCGTCATCGATGGAACACCTCTGCATGGCCTCAGTGAAGATCGGGTCGCGGAATTCCGCGGCCGCAACATCGGCATCGTCTTTCAGTCGTTTCATCTGATCCCCAATATGACGGCGCTGGAAAATGTCGCCGTGCCGCTCGAACTTGCCAATGTCCGCAATGCCTTCGAGATCGCCCGGCAGGAACTGGTCTCCGTCGGTCTTGGTGAGCGCCTGTCGCATTATCCCGGCCAGCTCTCCGGCGGTGAGCAGCAGCGCGTGGCCATCGCCCGCGCCTTGGCTCCTTCACCGAAACTGCTGATCGCCGACGAACCGACCGGCAATCTCGATGCTGAAACGGGTAGGCAGGTCGCAGACCTTATCTTTTCCAAACAGGCCGAGCGCGACATGACATTGGTCTTGGTCACCCACGACGCGTCGCTTGCCGCCCGCTGCTCGCGGCAGGTGCGGGTCCGCTCCGGCGAGATCGTCTCCGGCTCCGGCCATGAACCGCCGGTTTCCGCGTCGTTGTCGAAGGCAGTCTCGGCGTGAGGGCCGCTGGCGGCTTTCGTCTCGGGCTTGCCTTTCGCCTGGCGCTGCGGGAAATGCGCGGTGGCCTGAAAGGATTTTATATCTTTCTCGCCTGCGTTGCGCTCGGAACGGCGGCGATTGCCGGTGTCAATTCGCTGTCGCAATCGATCACCGGCTCGATCGCCAGCCAGGGTCGCGAGCTGCTCGCCGGCGATATCCGCTTCGAACTCAACAACCGCGTCGCAACGGATGAGGAAAAGGCGTTCATCGACAGTCTGGGTACAGTTGCCGTATCCTCCAGCCTGCGCTCGATGGCCCGGCTTCCCGATGGCTCCAACCAAGCCTTGGTCGAGCTGAAAGCCGTCGATGGTGCCTATCCGCTCTACGGCAAGCTCGAAAGCGAACCGGAGGCTCCGCTCGGCGAAATGCTTGTCGAAAACAATGGTGCGTTCGACGCGCTGGCCGCGCCGATGCTTCTTGAACGGCTTGGTATCAAAACCGGCGACGAAATCCTGCTGGGCAATGCCCGCATTCGCGTGGCCGGCCTGATCGTGCGCGAGTCCGATGCCCTGTCTGATGGCTTCGGCTTCGCGCCGCGCCTTTTGCTGTCAGAGAAGGCGCTCGCCGCATCCGGTCTGGTGCAGACGGGAAGCCTAGTCGAGCACGTCTACAAGGTGAAAGTGACCGACCCCACCAGCGTTCCTGCGCTGCGCCGGCAGGCCGAGGAGAAGTTTCCGCAGGCCGGATGGTCGATCCGCACCAGCCAAAACGCGGCTCCGGCACTGACGGCCAATATCACCCGTTTCTCGCAGTTCCTGACGCTGGTCGGCCTCACCGCCCTCATCGTCGGCGGCGTCGGCGTTGCCAATGCGGTCAGATCCTATCTCGATTCCAAGCGCGGCGTTATCGCGACGTTCAAATGCGTCGGCGCTCCCGCGGCGATGGTCACGACTATCTATCTCATCCAGATTTTGCTGATCGCGCTGATCGGCATTGCCATCGGCCTCGTGCTTGGTGCGCTCATCCCATTCGTTGCCGCGCAGTTCCTGGCCGGCATGCTGCCGGTTTCCACCGCGTTCCAGCTTTATCCGGCAGCGCTCGGCCTTGCCGCCGTGTTCGGCCTCCTGACTTCGCTCGCCTTTGCCATCCTGCCGCTTGGCCATGCCCGCGAGGTGCCGGCAACGGCGCTCTTCCGCGAGCAGAGTTTCGAGCGGTCGCGCCTGCCATCCTGGCCCTACCTTGTTGCCGCTGGCGTGTGCCTTGCAGCGCTTGCCGGCCTTGCCATCCTGACGGCCTATGACCGGACGATTTCGCTGACATTCCTCGGCGCCATCGCCTTCTCGTTCATCGTGCTGCGCGGCGTCGCCGTTCTCGTTGCCATGCTGGCTCGCCGGGCACCGCGCGTCAACTCGCCGGCGCTCAGGCTTGCCATCGGCAATATCCACCGACCGGGCGCGCTGACGCCATCGGTGGTCCTCTCGCTCGGGCTGGGGCTCGCGCTTCTGGTGACGCTTGCTCTGATCGACGGCAATCTGCGCCGCGAGCTCACCGGCAGCCTGCCGGAGCGTGGCCCGAATTTCTTCTTTGTCGACATTCAGGGCGCCGAGGTCGATGGTTTTCGCTCGCTGCTCCAGAAAAACCTGCCCGGGGGCAAGATCGTCGAAGTGCCGATGCTGCGCGGCCGTATCCTCGCTTTCAACGGCGTGGATGTCACCAAAATGAACGTGCCGCCCGGCGGACAATGGGTTTTGCGCGGAGACCGGGGCATCACCTACGCCAAGAACCGGCCGGAAAACTCGTCGTTGACGGAAGGGGACTGGTGGGCACCGGATTATTCCGGTGAACCGCTGGTATCGTTTTCAGCCGAAGAGGCCGGTGAACTTGGCTTGAAGATCGGGGACACAGTCACCGTCAACGTGCTCGGTCGTAACATCACGGCCCGGATCGCCAACTTCCGCAAGGTCGAATGGGAATCCTTGTCGATCAATTTCGTCATGGTGTTTTCGCCTAACACCTTCGCCGGAGCGCCGCATGCGTGGCTTGCAACAGTTATCGATCCGCAGGCGACGGCGGTCGAGGAGGCGGCGACCCTCAGGGCTGTGACCAATACCTATCCGACGATCACCAGCGTGCGGGTGAAGGATGCGCTCGATATCATCAATGTGCTTGTCGGTCAGCTGGCAACCGCCATCCGCGCTGCCGCCGCCGTGGCACTGGTTGCATCGGTTCTTGTGCTGGCCGGCGCTCTTGCCGCCGGCAACCGGGCGCGCACCCATGATGCCGTCGTGCTGAAGACGCTGGGTGCGACACGGTCGACGCTGATCCGTGCCTTCTGTTACGAATATGCGATCCTCGGACTGTCCACCGCCACCTTCGCGCTGTTTGCGGGTGGCGTCGCGGCCTGGTTCGTGGTGAGCAGGATCATGACCCTGCCCTCGTCCTTCCTGCCGGATGTCGCCTTCGGGACCATGGCGGTCGCCTTGATTGTCACGGTCGGTTTTGGTCTCGCCGGCACTTGGAGGGTGCTCGGACAGAAGGCGGCACCCGTCCTGCGGGAACTTTGAGCGGGCAGTTAACCGTTAACGTTAGGGTGAGAAAGCCGCTCAAAGCGGCTTTTCGCTCGATTCGCAGCCCTCTCGGTCTTGTGCAAGTCATATTTCGACATCATATTCAGCACAGGCATGCTGGAGCCCCGCAGCGGCGCCTGGGCCGAGTGGCTGGCATCTCGAAAACGATGCGCCCTTGTGGCCTGACACCGTAAACTTAACCGGGGCTTATATAGAGGAAACAATGGCTGATCTTAGAAACTACCAAACCCGGACGGCGCAGACTGGTGCGCAGGCGGGGGCCGTAATCGATGAAGGTCTGCGCACCTATATGCTCAAGGTGTACAACCTGATGGCCCTCGGTCTGGCGATCACCGGTATTGCCGCCTACGCCGCATTCCAATTCGCATTTGCGGATGGACAACTGACTGCCTTCGGTCAGGCGATCTACGTGAGCCCGCTGAAATGGGTCGTCATGCTCGCGCCGCTGGCTCTGGTGTTCTACATGAGCTTCCGCATCAACTCCATGAGCGTATCGGCCGCGCAGACCACATTCTGGGTCTATGCCGGCCTGATGGGTCTTTCCCTGTCGTCGATTTTCCTGGTCTATACGGGCCAGAGCATCGTCCAGACGTTCTTTGTCACGGCAGCTTCGTTCGGCGGTCTGTCGCTCTACGGCTACACCACCAAGCGTGACTTGTCCGGCATGGGATCGTTCCTGATCATGGGTCTGTTCGGCCTGATCATCGCCTCGATCGTCAACATCTTCCTCGGCTCGTCCGCGCTTGATTTCGCGATCTCGGTCATCGGCGTCCTGATCTTCGCAGGCCTCACCGCCTGGGATACCCAGAAGATCAAGGAAATGTACTTCGAAGCGGATGGTGCCGACGTTGCTGGCCGCAAGGCCATCATGGGCGCGCTGACCCTCTACCTCGACTTCATCAACCTGTTCCTGTTCATGCTGCGTTTCCTCGGAAACCGCGAATAGCCGGAACTGGCAATCATCTGAAAAAGGCGGCTTCTGCCGCCTTTTTTGTTGTCCGCGCTTTCGAAGATTGAAGCTTGCTTGATCGGCCCGCGGCGATGTGACAGACGACAGCACACGATAAGTCCACACGGATTTCCCATGTCTTTCATCCTGCGCGACGCCACCCTTTCCGATATTCCTGCAATAACCGCGATCTATCAGGATTCAGTGCTGAACGGTGTTGCCTCCTATGAGATGACGCCGCCGGACGAAGCGGAGATGGTCTCCCGGTTTTCGACAATCACAGGCAATGGCTATCCCTACATCGCCGCAGTCGATCCCGATGGGCTTCTTCTCGGCTATGCCTATGCCTCGGCATTCCGGACACGACCGGCCTATCGTTTCTTGGTCGAGGATTCGATCTATCTGGCGCCGGAGGCGCGGGGGCAGGGGATCGGCAAGGCGCTGCTTGCCGAATTGATCAGCCGCTGCACAGCGCTCGGATTTCGCCAGATGGTCGCCGTCATCGGCGGTGCGCATCCGGCGTCCGTGGCGGTGCATCGCGCTGCCGGTTTCGAGCATGGTGCGTTGATGAAGGGGACCGGATTCAAGCACGGCCGCTGGCTCGATACGATCATCATGCAGTTGCCGCTTGGCGAGGGGCTGACGACCGATCCGCAGCCGGGGGTCTATCCCGATACGCTCTATCGCGGTTGATTCAGGTATCAATCACCTTCAGCATCTTGTCGAAAACCTTCAACACCTGTTGCAGGTCGTGGCCGCGCTTCAGGATCATGCCATGCGTGTTGACCACGCTGAAGGCGCCCTGCTTTGCTGCCAGCTTCGGGTTTTTCTCGATCCGGAAGAGTGGCATTTCGCCCGAGCGCTTGAACACCGAGAAGACTGCTCTGTCACGCAGATGGTCCATCGCGTAGTCGCGCCATTCGCCTTCGCCGACCATTCGGCCGTAGACTCTAAGGATCAGGTCGAGTTCCCGGCGATGGAAAGTGATGGGGAGTGGATCCTGGTTGCTGCTGCGATATTCGTGCAGATGGACAACCACATTGGACGTTTGCTGCCTTTCGGAACGGGTCTCGCCTTGCGGCAAATCCGGCTGATCGGTCATCTTTACCCCGGCTTTTATTGTGACAGGACGGTTACAGTTTGCCTGAGCTTCGCCGAAATGCAAGCTGCAAGCCGCGCCACATTGCGGGAGACTTTTTTCGGCGTGCCGCATTTCAGCCTAAACCCCGCCCCAATTCGAAAGGAAACTCCCGCTCGCTGGCGCAGGGAGTCCTACCACGCGCCGGCCTGTGCCTCTGTCTGCATTTCTTTTCGGGCGGGGTGCTGCTGGAGTGTCTAGCTTGCGCCTGTTCTGGCGCGGCCACTCCAAACGCCATTGTTCCCGGCAACGCCTGTTGTCGCGGGATATGGCCGGTTCGGTCCGGCATCTTCGAACCCTCAGCCCCAGCCCCTCGATGCTGCCGGGCCGAACCAGAAACTTGAAAAGCCGTCAGTTGGCGGCCTTGTCCGCCATGACGGTCGTGGCGCCCACGATGGCGCCGGGCGTTTCGCTGTCCTTCATCTTCTGCAGCAGCACGGCACAGCCGCCATTGTCGCCTTCGTTGAGAATTGAGGCGGGCAGCACGAAATTTGCCGATTTACCGTCCCACATGCCGATCGTCTGGATATCGCGGACGGAATGCCAGTAGGAAATCTTCTTGCCGCTGTTCTCGCCCTTGGTGACGTCCACCTGCTGCTCGCGGTTGAAATAGACGACAACGACATTCGCCTTTCCGTTGCCAGCGCCGACATTGATGTCGATCTCGTCCTTCCGCACGGTTGCGTTGACCGGAACGGCCAGTCCCTTGCCCATTTCGCTCATTTCCGTCAGCCGCCGATTGATGCCATCGAGATCAGCGCCATTGATGTGGTCGCGCCCATTCAGGATGGCCTGAGGGGTATAGACGCCGTTGCGGCCGAGCATCTTGGCATAGGCATACTGCCGGGCGGTATTGTCCTTGGAGGCCAGCGTGTCGGCCCAGCCGAGATAGTTCCAGTAATCGACGTGATAGGACAGCGCCACGACCTTGCCGTCGTCGATCAGTTTTTTCAGCGCCGCATCCGCCGGCGGGCAGGACGAACAGCCTTGGCTGGTAAAGAGCTCTACAACACCTGCCGGCGCGGCCAGATCACCCGCAACAACCGGCAATGCCATCAGGCCAAAGCCGCAGGCGAGCATGATGCGGCGAATGTTGCGTGGTCCAGACATCGGTATTTCCATTTCGGGGATGCGGGTGGCGTATTCGGATGCCTCTTCATACGCCGCTCGCCTTTCAACAGAAAGTCACGTTGGAGTGAGGCGCGCGGCATTGCAAACCTCCGGCAAGGCGGGCACGAAAAAGCCGGGACCTTGCAGCCCCGGCTTTCGATTCAAAGCAGTTCGATCAGGCAGCGAGATCGCGCAGAACGGTCTGCAGGATGCCGCCATTGTTCATGTAGGTGACCTCGTCGAGCGTATCGATACGGCAGATCAGCGGAACGTCCTTCACCGTACCGTCGGCATAGGTGATCTTGGCGACGCGCTTTTCACGTGGCTGGACATTGGCGAGGCCGTCGATCGTGACGCTCTCGTCGCCCTTCAGGCCGAGTGATTCCCAGGTCGTGCCTTCCTCGAAGACGAAGGGCACGATGCCCATGCCGACGAGGTTGGAGCGGTGGATGCGCTCGAAGGACTGCGCCACCACGGCCTTGACGCCGAGAAGGTTGGTGCCCTTGGCCGCCCAGTCACGCGACGAGCCGTTGCCGTATTCGACGCCGGCGAAGATGACCAGCGGAACGCCCTCTGCCTTGTACTGCATAGCGGCGTCGTAGATCGACATCTCTTCCTTCGAAGGATAGTGGATCGTGTATCCGCCTTCCTTGCCGTTCGGTCCCATCATGTGGTTACGGATGCGGATATTGGCGAATGTGCCGCGCATCATCACTTCATGGTTGCCGCGGCGCGTGCCGTACTGGTTGAAGTCGGCAACGCCGACGCCATGGCCGATGAGATAGGCACCAGCGGGAGACGCCGCCTTGATCGAGCCTGCCGGCGAGATGTGGTCGGTGGTGATCTTGTCGCCGAATAGGCCAAGGACGCGCGCGCCCTTGATGTCGGAAATGCCCGAACCAGACTTGCCCATGCCGACGAAGTAGGGCGGGTTCTGAACGTAGGTCGAGTTGTCGTCCCAGGCATAGGTCTGGCCTGCCGGAACCTGAACCGCCTGCCAGTTGGCGTCGCCCTTGAACACGTCGGCATATTTCGATGCGTAGAGTGCGCGGGTAACGTATTTCAGGATGAATTCCTGGATTTCCTGCGAGGTCGGCCAGATGTCCTTGAGAAACACCGGATTGCCATCACTGCCAATACCGAGCGGCTCGGTCGTCAGGTCCTTCTGGACGGTGCCGGCCAGTGCGTAGGCGACGACCAGCGGCGGCGAAGCGAGGTAGTTCGCCTGGACGTCCGGCGAGATGCGGCCTTCGAAGTTGCGGTTGCCCGAGAGGACGCCGGACATGATCAGGCCCTTCTCGTTGATCGTCTTCGAGACCGGGCCCGGCAGCGGGCCGGAATTGCCGATGCAGGTCGTGCAGCCGAAGCCGACGAGGTTGAAGCCGAGCGCATCGAGGGAATCCTGCAGGCCGGACTTGGCGAGATATTCGCCGACAACCTGCGATCCAGGCGCCAGCGAGGTCTTAACCCAGGGAGCTGATTTCAGACCCTTGGCAACCGCGTTGCGGGCGAGAAGGCCGGCGGCGATGAGAACCGAGGGGTTGGATGTGTTGGTGCAGGAGGTGATGGCGGCAATCGCCACGTCGCCGTGACCGATATCGTAATCGGTGCCTTCGACCGGGAAGCGCATGTCGAGCTGGCCCGGCTTCTTGTATTCGCCTTCGAGCGAGCCGGCAAAACCGGATGCGATGTTTTCGAGCGGGATGCGGCCTTCCGGACGCTTCGGGCCGGCCATGGCGGGAACGACTGCGCCGAGGTCGAGTTCGAGCGTGTCGGTGAAGACGAGGTCGGCACCGTCATTGTCGCGCCACATGCCTTGAGCCTTCGAATAGGCTTCGACCAGCGCGATGCGCTGTTCTTCGCGGCCGGACATGGTGAGGTAGTTGATGGTTTCCGAATCGACCGGGAAGAAGCCGCAGGTCGCGCCATATTCCGGGCCCATGTTGCCGATCGTCGCGCGGTCGGCCAGCGTCATGTTGTCGAGACCGGAGCCGAAGAATTCGACGAACTTCGAAACCACGCCCTTCTTGCGCAGCATCTGCACGACCATCAGCACGAGGTCGGTGGCGGTGACGCCTTCCTTGAGCTTGCCGGTCAGCTTGAAGCCGATGACCTCGGGCAGGAGCATGGAGACGGGCTGGCCAAGCATGGCGGCTTCCGCTTCGATGCCGCCGACGCCCCAGCCGAGAACGCCCAGGCCGTTGATCATCGTGGTATGCGAATCGGTGCCGACGCAGGTGTCCGGATAGGCAGTGATCTCGCCGTCTTCTTCCTTGGTCCAGACGGTCTGGCCGAGATATTCCAGGTTCACCTGATGACAGATGCCAGTGCCGGGCGGGACAACGCGGAAATTCTTGAACGCCTGCTGGCCCCATTTCAGGAAGCGATAACGCTCGCCGTTGCGCTCGTATTCGAGCTCAACGTTGCGGGCAAAGGCGGTCGGCGTGCCGAATTCGTCGACGATGACCGAGTGGTCGATGACGAGATCGACGGGAACGAGGGGGTTGATCTTTTCCGGATCGCCGCCGAGCGACACCATCGCGTCGCGCATGGCGGCAAGATCGACGACGGCGGGAACGCCGGTGAAGTCCTGCATCAGCACGCGCGCCGGGCGATAGGCGATCTCGTTTTCTTCGCGGCCCTTGTTGTTCAGCCACTCGGCGACGGCAAGAATGTTTTCCTTGGTGACCGAGCGACCGTCTTCGAAGCGCAGCAGGTTCTCAAGCAGAACCTTCATCGAATAGGGGAGCTTTGAAACGCCGGCGAGGCCGTTTTCTTCCGCCTTGGGCAGGCTGTAATAGACATAGTCCACGCCATTGACCGAGAGCGTCGACCGACAATTGAAGCTGTCTAGGGATTTGGACACTGGATACCCCGTTCCGTTTGATCGCCAAAACCTGACGTACGAACGCCCGAACGCATTTAAAGCGCGATATGGGATGCGGGTACGGCCATTTCCGCTGTCCGTACGTGGAAATCATTCCATGTTCGGCGCTAGGATGAAATTCACGCCGACCGCTGGCGTGTTGGGGCGGTTATAGATAATTTCTACGGAACGTGCCAGACCATCCGTCCTCAATTTGGGACAATTTTTTTGCACTGCGACGAACGTCGTAAAAGGAATGTGAATGCCGATCAGCCTCGTCGTCGAGGGCCTCAGTGCGAAGCGCGGCGAGGACCTGATTTTCCACGATATTTCCTTCGTTCTGCCGGTCGGGCAAGCCCTTGTCGTCACGGGTCCGAACGGGTCGGGCAAGTCAACGCTGCTGCGGGTTCTGGCGGGGCTTCTCACGGCGGAATCCGGCAAGGTCCAGCTTGTTGGCGTGTCGTCTGACATCGGCCACCCGCGAGAGCTCTGCCACTATCTCGGGCACCGCAATGCAATGAAGCGCGAACTGACCGTCGAGGAGAATCTCTCCTTCTGGAAATCTTTCATGAGTGATTCGGCCAGCGGCTCCGGAATCAGTATCGAGGAGGCCACCGAGGCACTTGGCCTTGGCGGCATTTCGCACCTGCCGTTCGGCTATCTCTCCGCCGGCCAGCAACGGCGGATGGCGATGGCCAAGCTTTTGGTCGCCTATCGCCCGGTCTGGATCCTCGATGAACCGACAGCGGCACTGGATGCGAAAGCCGACCTGTTGTTTGCGGAGTTGGTGGAGCGGCATCTTGGTGCTGGCGGCATCGTCGTTGCGGCGACGCATCAGCCGCTGGGGGTTGAAGCACGGGAGTTGCGGATGACGGGGTTTGCGGGTTTAGCGGGAGAGTTGGTTTGAGGATCGAGCTTGCCGCACTCACCCCCCTCTGTCACTTCGTGACATCTCCCCCACAAGGGGGGAGATCACCGGCCGCACCTCTTCGCCCAATCTTGGCTGACGGAAGACTGATGAAGTCGAGTGGAAAAAGAATGATCTCCCCCCTTGTGGGGGAGATGTCGGAATCACCGACAGAGGGGGGTAAAACTCTCCGCGCGGGAGGGGGAAACCCATGACCTCCCTCTTCCTCCGCGATCTCAAACTCGCCATGCGCGCCGGCGGCGGTGCGTTGATCGGCGTGCTGTTCTTCATGACGGTCGTTGCCGTCGTGCCCTTTGCCCTCGGCCCCGATCTCAATCTGCTTTCGCGGATCGGCCCGGCCATTCTCTGGATCGGTGCGCTGCTCGCCTGCCTCCTTGGCCTTGACCGGCTGTTCCAGGCGGAGCGGGAGGACGGGTCGCTCGATCTGATGCTGATGCAGGAGACGCCACTGGTGTTGACGGTGCTGGTGAAGTGCCTGGCGCACTGGACGGCGACCGGGTTGCCGCTGGTGATCGCCTCGCCGCTGCTCGGACTTTTCATGAACATGAGCGAGATCGCGATCGGCGCGACGATGCTGACGCTGCTGGTGGGGACGCCGGCCATCACCTTCATCGGCGCGACGGGTGCGGCCGTCGCGGTCACGCTGCCACGCGGCGGGTTGCTGGTGTCGATCCTTGTTCTGCCGCTGGCGATCCCTGTGCTGATCTTCGGCGTCAGCGCAGCCTATGCGGCTGTCGAGGACCCCGCCCCGTTTTTGCCGCCCTTGCTGATATTGGTGGCGATCACCCTGTTCTTCGCGGTCATTGGGCCCTTGGCGGCAGCACTAGCGCTCCGGTCCTCGTCTGACTAGAGCATTCCGCCTTTTGGTAGAGGGGCGGATAAAATGCTCTAGAACTAAAAGTTAGAGCGACCTTTACGCGTTCCTTGAACGCGTGACGCTCTAACGCAAATGTGATCGGACGACACGCATTGAAGAGAAAGCCCTTCGGCGTTAAAGAACCATGATGAGCGAAAACAGCCTGGCTATCCGCAAATTCAGCGACCTTGCCAATCCCACCCGGTTTCTTGGCCTGGCGGCGGTTGTGCTGCCGTGGCTGGCAGGGTTGACCGCGCTGCTCTTTGCCGTCGGGCTCTACCTCTCCTTCACCACCGAGGGCGATTACCAGCAGGGCGAGACGGTGCGCATCATGTATGTGCATGTGCCTTCCGCCTGGCTGTCGATGATGTGCTACACGGTGATGGCGATTTCCGCGCTCGGGACTCTGGTCTGGCGGCATCCGCTGGCCGATGTTTCCGCCCGCGCCGCAGCGCCGATCGGCGCGAGCTTCACCTTTCTGGCGCTGGTCACCGGTTCGCTCTGGGGCAAGCCGATGTGGGGCACGTGGTGGGTCTGGGATGCGCGGCTGACCTCGGTCTTCGTGCTGTTTCTGATGTATCTCGGGCTGATCGCGCTCAACCGGGCGATGGATGAGCCTGGCAAGGCGGCGAAAGTGTCGGCCGTGCTGATTCTCGTTGGTTTCGTCAATATCCCGATCATCAAATTCTCGGTCGAATGGTGGAACACGCTGCATCAGCCGGCAAGCGTTTTGAGGCTCGGCGGTTCGGCGATCGACCCGGAATTTTTAGCTCCGCTGCTGGTGATGGCGGTTGCCTTCACCCTTTTGTTCTTCACCCTGCATATCGCCGCGATGCGCAACGAGATCTGGCGCCGCCGGGTGACCTCGATGCGCCGGCAGGCGGCTCGCAGCGCCGGTCGGGAGGTGTGAGACGATGATGACCCATACCGCCTATGTCGTCGCCAGCTATAGCATCGCCGTCGTCACCGTGGTTGCCCTTATCCTCTGGGTCTGGGCTGACGGACGTGCCCGCCGCCGCGAGTTGCAGGCGTTGGATCAGGCGGGCATTCGCCGCCGCTCGGCGCAAGCCGGAGACGTACAATGAGCGCCGAGACGCCAGTCGAGCCGCAGAACGTCCGCCCAGGCAAGCTGCGCATTGTCTTTGCAGTCCTGCCGCTGGTCATCTTCGCAGGCCTTGCGGTGATCTTCTGGAGCCAGCTCGATTCCGGCCGGGATATCAGCGAAATTCCCTCCGCGCTGATCGGCACCAAGGCACCGTCGCTCGACATGCCGCCGCTCGAAGGCGCGACCTTCAAGGGCGCTGCCATGCCGGCACTGACCGACGCGGCCATCAAGGGCAAGCTGACGCTGGTCAATGTCTGGGCGTCCTGGTGCGTGCCCTGCCGCGAGGAAAACCCGATCATCCTCGAACTGGCCAAGGACTCGCGGCTGACGGTAGTCGGGATCAACTACAAGGACCAGACGGACAATGCGCTGCGGTTCCTCGGTGAACTCGGCAATCCCTTTTCCGCCGTCGGCGTCGATCCGCGCGGCAAGGCGGCGATCGACTGGGGTGTCTATGGGATTCCGGAGTCCTACCTCGTCGATGCGTCGGGGACCATCGTCTACAAGCGGGTCGGGCCGTTCGATGAGCGCAGCCTGAAGGACGGGCTTTATCCGGCGATCGAGAAGGCTGTGGTTGGGAGGTAGGCGTTTCGGCTTGCACCCTCTTCTCCCCGGCGGGGAGAAGGTGGCCCGCAGGGCCGGATGAGGGGGGGCCGAAGGCAATTTCTCAGTGGCTCCGGCTTCGCCGAAGCC
>UCML01000024.1:0-12438 GCA_900473675.1 Hyphomicrobiales bacterium
ATTGACAAAAATCCTGATGTGAGGGATATGAACCTGCAATCATCTTGGTTGATTGTGCCAACGCATTGAATCTGCAAAAACTCGGCAGTTCAACGGCTAGCCGGCAAGGGTGTGAACGTCGAATGGTACCCTAGCCTCAACGGGCCGGCTACGCCGCCAACTCGCGATACAGTTCGACCGTCGGCGCGTGCGCATCGATCGCCCCTACAATCTTGGCCGCCATAGGCAGGTTGTTCTTCTCTGCCTCCCACACTGCCCTAAAACGCTCGACCGTCTCGCGCGCCGTGTCGATCACGAGCTTCTCAGGAAGCTCCGCTTTTGCCGCCAGATGCATCAGCTCGTCCTTCGAGAGCGCCGCCATCACCAGGCAAGTCGCGGCCCAACATCCAAAGCAAAGAACTCCCTTGACGGTTTCACCCCGGCGCGTTCGGCTAGGTATTTGCGCAGGGGTCCTTCCGGCAAAAGGTTCGAGAAGAATGGCGGGACCACAACGTTGTATGGCCGCAACTTGGTGATGAGGGCGCCGAACGAATCTTTCAATGACAGGCTGAGAGTAGGCCTCTTGTCATTTTCAATATAGGTATCGTTGAACGCGAAAATCGTGCGCCCATCCTGCAGGTGCGTGAGGGTCGCGATCGGTTCTCCATACAGCCTGACATCGAGTACCGTGACCTTAGGCATCGTCGCCATCCTCTTCCAGTGCATAGGCCGAGCGCGGGACAGCGTGGTCGCGGTCGCGGTGCACCGCGACGTTCCGCAACAGTCTGATTGTGTGTGCAATGTGATGCAATTCCTTGCTGGAGGGCGGATCTGTTTGCCAGCGGTCGAGACGTGCGGTAGCCTCTTTAAAATTGTCCAGTTCTTCGACGGGCAGCGGCAGGTGGCGCAGGAGCGCCAGGCTGTCCTTGAACATATCAGCCTCGGAGGCACTGCCGAAAGCATCCCTGAATTGCGTAAACTGCCGCTCAAGGCGTCTTACCATTTTGCGCTGGTCCGATGTCAGCATATCGCTCGACACCGATGTGCTCTCGAGGATGTTTCGTATCGCCGGCATTAGTTTTTTCGGGACAAGGACGATCTCGAGGTCGAGAGCGCGCGCGACGTCTACCAGACTGGAAAGCCCTGGCTCCATAGTTCCCCGCTCTATCTGGGATATATGGCTTTGAGTCAGACCCGAACGGGCACTGAGCTCTCGCTGGCTCATCTTCTGCCCCTCGCGCGCGGCACGCAGTTGCCGTGTTATATACTCCGTTTTGTATGACATATCATTATCCTATATCAAAAGAGACATTTATTCATGATAATATATAGATGATTCTGTTAATTTGCGCAATTCCGATATTTATAAGTGTATCAAGCAATAAGTAGTATATATTATAATATATCAAATACGGATGTAAGGATCGTGGCCTGCTATCATCAGGTTCCGATAGCCACCCCTCAGTGCGCGCAACAGATCAGCCTGTGCGGAACCTGCCAGCATGGGTGCTAACGAGAATCTTCTTCGCCTTGAAAAGGATCGAACCGACGGCCCCGTCATCTTCCCCTATCAGCCACTTAGGGAGACAGATGCTGACGAGGACGCTACCCTCCAAGGAGAGAAGCTGCGAAGTTTCTCCCGCCCTTAGTGGGCTGAACTAAGGCCATTTGTTCGAGCGGCCCACATTGCCAATATGTTGGGTCATTCGAATACACCTATCCTGACAGGACGGTGCCGCTCCGCAATGCGATGCCCTTGTTAATGGCTCGGCCAGGCGTCCGAGCTGTCGGGTGGGCTCGTCCGCGGATCTGCAAGCGAAGGAAGTCGCTTCGAACGACAATTCATTGCTCCTCATCGTCCATCAGGATTCGCTCGGAGGCGCCATCGAGATCGTCGTACTGCCCACTCCGCAAAGACCAGAGGAAGGCCCCCAAGGCCACCGCACCCAGCAGCAATGCCAACGGGACAAGAAAGACGAGGCTGCTCATTCGGCGGCAGCCAGGACCTGCCCAGGCTTCCCCTTTGAGGGCGCGACCGTCCACAGTCTGCCCCCTCCTTCTCTCAATCGCAGGGCATTGGCGACGACGATGACCGAGGATAGCGACATGGCGAGAGCGGCGATGAGAGGCGTGACTTGGCCCGCTATAGCAAACGGTAGCGCGATCATATTGTAGAGGACGGCCAGCAGAAAATTCTGCCTGACCAGCAAGCCCGCTTTGCGGGCAACGGCGATAGCCATGGTAACGGCCTCGAGATCCTGATGCAGGAAGACGAAATCGGCAGATTTGCGTCCGATATCGGCGGCATTGGCCGGTGCCATAGACACGTGCGCGGCAGCAAGTGCTGGCACATCGTTGAGCCCATCCCCAACCATCAGAACCCTTTGGCCATTGTCTGTCAGCATCGTCAGGCGATCCATCTTTTCGCTCGGTCGCAGACCGGCAGCGTAGTGTACGACCCCGAGGTGCCGTGCAACCGCTGCGACCGCCGGTTCCCGGTCGCCCGAGATCATTTCAAGCTGCAGGTTGTCCGCCTGCAATTCCTTCACCGCCCGTGCCGCGCCGGGCCGGAACTCATCCTCGAACTCGAACCGTGCTGTTAAGCGCCCGTCGCACGAGAGAACGGTTCCCAAGCCTTGCTGCGCAGGGTCATCTGCCAGTGCCCATTCGGCGCGACCAAGGCGATAGGTCCTGTCATGGATTCGTGCTTCGAGGCCCAGACCGGGTGTTTCAACGATATCGGAAGGCGAGATGTCCGGTCCGCGTTTCGATGCGACAGACAGGGCAGTAGCAACCGGGTGGCGGGAATGCCGGGCCATCGCGATGGCAATTTGAAGAGCTTCCGGTTCGATGGAACTGCCGTTCACCAATCTTGGCCTGCCCAATGTCAGAGTGCCGGTCTTGTCGAACACCACCGTGTCGATCTCGGCAAGACGCTCGATACCCGACCCGTCCTTGAGCATGATCCCGTTTTCGAACAGGCGCCGCGCCGCAACGACCTGCACGATCGGGACGGCAAGACCGAGGGCACAGGGGCAGGTGATGATCAGCACCGCGATCGCGATGCCGATGGCGCGGTGCCAATCGCCCGTGGCGGTCATCCATCCGAGAAAAGTGACGAACGCTGCAGTGTGAACGACCGGCGAATAGAGCTCGGCGGCCCTGTCGGCAAGACGCCGGTATCTGGCGCGCCCGCCTTCGGCGGCTTCCATCATCCGCACCATTTCGGCGAGGAAGGAATTGTCCGCGTTCGCCGTGGCGACGATCCTCAGGGGACCGGCAAGATTGAGCGTTCCCGCCGTTACCATCGAACCGGGACCAACGCGCTGGGGAGCACTCTCGCCCGTCGCAATCGCACAATCCATGTCCGATACCCCTTCCTCGACCCGGCCGTCCACCGGAACCCGGTCGCCAGCGGCAAGGTCGACGCGCATGCCGGGCAGTACCTCGTTCACCGGAATATAATCCCGGCTCCCGTCGCCGCGCACGATCATTGCCCCGCGCGGCGAAAGCCGCATCAATCCGCGCACAGCCACCCTGGCCTTTTCGCGCATCGCATGGTCGAGCGTGCGCCCGATCAGCAGAAAGAAAATGAGAGACGTGGCCGCATCGAAATAGGCGTGTTCGCCGGCATGGATCGTATCGTAGAGGCTGAGCCCGAAGGCGAGGCAGATACCGATGGAGATCGGCACGTCCATATTTGTGCGGCCGCGTCTGAGGACGGCCCACGCGGAACGGAAGAACACCGGTCCCGAATAGAACAGGGCGACCGCCGCCAATGCCGCGGAGATCCAGTGGAAGGCCTGGCGCGTTTCCGCGTCGGCGCCCGACCAAACGGAAACCGAAAGCAGCATGATGTTCATGGCGGAAAACCCGGCGACGCTCAGCGCCCGGATCAGCCGGGAAAGCTCCGGATCCGCCGTGCCGGCATCGGTCTCGGACAAATGCGCGGGATAACCGAGGCTCGACAGGGTTTCCATCATCGGCGGCGCCTGATCCCCCCGCCATTTGACGCTGACGCGCCGGCTCGAAAGGTTCACGCGTGCCTTCTCGACGCCGGATAACCGGGAAAGCCCGCCTTCGATCGCCCGGATGCAGTTCGCGCAGCGAACGTCTGGCACGGAAATGTCCGTCTGATAGAGACCATCGCCCAAGGGTCGGCTCGCAAGCAGGGTCTCGCTCGCGCTTGGTGATCCGCGCGCCTCGGCGCCGATCTCGGCTCCGGGTGCGCAGCAGCTCATCTGATTGCCCTGTAGCTATGCCATGTCGCATGGCCAAGCAGCGGGAAGACCACGACCAGCCCGAGCAGCCCGGTCAGGACGCTCGCAACAAACAGCGCCAGCACGATGACGCCCCAGGCGATCATTACCGGCAGGTTGTTCCAGACCAGCGAGATGCTGGTCCCCATGGCGGTAAAGGCGTCCGTCTTCTCATTGAGCAGCATCGGCACCGCGAATGTGCTGATGGCAAAGGAAAAGGCGGCAAAGAGCCCGCCGACGACCGTGCCGACAAGCATCATGCCCCAGCCGACCGGGGTCGTGAACAGCGTGGCGGCAATGTGATCAAGGCCCGGAAACGCTCGCAGACCGAAGAACAGTGCATAGATGATGACGGCCGCCCGCATCCAGACCATGATCAGCAGGCAGAGGATCGCCCCGGTGAACCAGACCTGCGCGCCCGATTCTGCCTTGACGAAGATCATGCGGCTCAAGCTGACGGGATTGCCGTTCTCGATGTCGAGGCTCTTCTGATAGAGCCCGATGGCAAGGATCGGGCCGGCCACCATGAAACCGGAAAGCGCCGGAAACAGAATATAGTCGAGCCCGAGCGCAAAGAGCCCCCAGACAATCACGAGCGAGACGAGAAAGACCGCAAGGCCATAAGCAAGGCTCGGTCCGGGCTGATGCAGGAGATCCCGCCACCCTGCCTTCAGCCAGTCGAAAGCAGCGCTTGCCGGGAGATTGCGCCGCCTTTGCTCCGCAAGCGGCCTGACCACGGCCTCAGGACGATCGATGGCACCCATCCGTCTCTCCCTTCCTCAACAGGCTGGTTTCGCCGCCTGGAATTTCACGGTTTCGCCGCTACCCTTTGCCGGCAGGACACAATCCGGTTGCGACATGACCGCGACATAGACCAGATGCGCGTGGGCGCCGGCAAAGAGCAGCAAGCCGACAGCGGCGATCGCTATCGCAATGCGCCTCCACTTAAACGGCGCGGAAGTTACCGCCGACCCGTGTGCATTGCTCATGGCGCCTTGCCTCCGAGCGTGTGAACGTAGGCGGTCAGCATCTTGATATCCAATGGCGACAGCCTTCCACCCCAATGCGGCATATGTCCCTGCTGCCCGCCATAGACCGTCGTATAAATCGACTGCCGGTCGCCGCCATAAATCCAGTGGCTATCAGTCAGGTCGGGCGCGCCGACATCCTTCTTGCCCTTGCCGTCCTCGCCATGACAGGCGACGCAATTGGCCGCAAAGACCTCGCGACCCACATTGATCGCTTCGGCATCGCCGCTTTCCGGTGCCGAAAGTGACTGTACATAGCTTACCACGTCGCTGATCTTCTTGCGATCAAGGACCTCGTCCCGACCGAAGGCGAGCATCTGCGAAACGCGGGTATCCTCGTTTGTCGAGTTGATGCCGATCCGGATCGTCTCGGCGATCATTTCCGGATCGCCACCCCAGAGCCACGCTTTCGCCGTAAGGTCGGGGAAACCCGGGCCGCCAGTCGCATCGATACCATGGCAAGCGGCGCAATTGTCGCGAAACAGCGTATGGCCGGTCTCGCGCACCTTGGCCATCAGCGCTTCGTCCGCCTCGATCTCGGAGAAACCCGCCGCCATGATCTTGTCGGTCCAGACAGCACGCTCCGCCGTCGCGGCCTCGATCTGGCGCGCCACCACCTCGCGCTGATTGATGCCCAGAAGGCCCTTGGTATAGGTCCAGCCAAGCGGCCAGGCCGGCATCAGGATCCAGTAGAAGACAGCAAACAGCGTGCTGGCCGCCAGGAAAAACAGGACGACCCGCGGCACCGGCGTATCGAGTTCTTCGATGCCGTTCCATTCGTGCCCTGTGGTCATGCGTCCGGTGACGGGATCAAGCTTCTCCGCAGCCATCACTTCAACTCCATGGCTTGTCGTCCTTGTCGAGAATGCTGTTCTTGGCGCGGTCGAAATGCTTCCTGTTGGAAGGCCAAAGCGCATAGACCATGACCCCGGCCGCCATCGCGATGAGATAGAACAGGCCCCAGCTTTTGGCGAAGGCGACGATCGTTTCGTGGTCGGCGGCCATCATCCTAGTTCTCCACCGAGGCGGTCTGCCGTTTCGCGACATCCGTCAATTGACCGAGAATCTGAAGATAGGCAACGAGCGCATCCATCTCGGTGACGAGGCCCGCATCTCCGTCGAAGGCGCGGACGTGGGTCGCATCACCGTAACGCTCGCTGACGCCACCGGCCTTGTCACTGTCCGGGGTCGCTTGTCCGAAGGCGTCCGCCGTCGCATTGTCGATCATCTCCTGCGTATAAGGCACGCCAACGGTGCGCTGCGCCGCCAGATGCTCGCCGAGATCGTCGATCCTCAAGGTATTACGCTGCAGCCAGCCATATTTCGGCATCACCGATTCCGGCGCGACATCGCGCGGATTGATCAGGTGCGCGACATGCCAGGCATCCGAATATTTTTCGCCGAGCCGCGCAAGGTCCGGCCCCGTGCGTTTCGATCCCCACAGCATCGGATGGTCGTATTTGGATTCCACGGCCAGCGAATAGGGACCGTAGCGCTCGACCTCGTCACGCAAGGTGCGGATCATCTGCGAGTGGCAGGCATAACAGCCTTCGCGGATATAGATATTGCGGCCGGCCAGTTCGAGCGGCGTGTAGACGCGCATGTCGGGCGCATCCTCGACCGTCTCGTGGATCGTGAACAATGGGGCGATCTCGACAAAGCCGCCGATCGCCGAGACACCGATGATGGCGAGCACGAAGCCGATGGCGCTGCGCTCGAGTTTGCGGTGGAATTCAGCCATGGCCGCTCACTCCCCCGGCTGGACCGCGCGTGCCGTAGCCACGAGCGGGATATCGGTTTCGCCGTCGGCTTGCACCTGTTCGATACGGGATGCACGGATTGTCATCAGGACATTGTAGAGGCCCACCGCTGCACCGAGCAGGAACAAGAGCCCGCCGAAGGCGCGCGCGATATAGTAGGGATGCATGGCGGACACGCTGTCGATGAAGGAATAGGCGAGCGTGCCGCTTTCATTGTAGGTCCGCCACATCAGGCCCTGGATGATGCCCGAATTCCACATGGCGAAGACGTAGATGATGGTTCCGGACAGTGCCAGCCAGAAGTGCACCTCGACAAGCTTCGACGAATACATGGCTTCCCGCTTCCACATCCACGGCACGAGCGCATAGATCGATCCGAACGTGATCATCGCCACCCAGCCGAGCGCGCCGGCATGGACATGGCCGACGGTCCAATCCGTGTAGTGGGAAAGCGAATTGACCGCCCGGATCGCCATGAACGATCCCTCAAAGGTCGCAAGCCCATAGAACACCGCAGCAACCATCATGAAACGCAGCGTCGCATCGTCGCGCACCTTGTGCCAGGCGCCGTTCAGCGTTGCCAGCGCATTGCCCGCCGATGCCCAGGACGGAACCAGAAGCACCAGCGAGAAGGTCATTCCGAGCGTCTGAACCCATTGGGGCAGCGCGGTATAGTGAAGATGGTGCGAGCCAGCCCACATGTACATGAAGGTGATGCCCCAGAAGCTGATGATCGACAGCCGATAGGAGAAGATCGGCCGGCCGGCGCGCTTGGGCAGGTAGTAATACATCATGCCAAGGAAGCCGGCCGTCAGGAAGAAGGCGACCGCATTGTGCCCGTACCACCACTGCGTCATCGCATCCTGCACGCCGGAGAACAGCGAATAGCTCTTGGCATGTCCGAACGAGACCGGCACGGCGAGATTGTTGACGATATGCAGCACCGCCACAACCAGGATGAAGGCCATGTAATACCAGTTGGCGACGTAGATATGCGGCTCCTGCCGTCGCGCCAGCGTGCGGATGTAGATCAGGAAATAAACCACCCAGACGATCACCAGCCAGATGTCGGCATACCATTCCGGTTCGGCATATTCCTTGGACTGGGTCACGCCGATCAGATAGCCGCTCGCAGCCACCAGACAGAAGAGATTGTAGCCGATCAGCACGAACCACGGACTGAGCTGATCCGGCAGCCGCGCCCGCGAGGTCCGTTGAAGCACGTGGAAGGAGGTGGCGATCAGGGCATTGCCGCCGAATCCGAAGATGACGCCCGAGGTGTGGACGGGACGCAGCCGTCCGAAGCTCGCCCAGGCGGCATCGAAAGTCAGGTCCGGCCAGGCAAGCAGCGCCGCGACCCAGACACCGACAAACATGGCGATGACAGCCCAGATCATCGAAAACACGATGCCGGCCTTGGTCGGATCGTCGAAGTAGCGCTCCAGCCGTTTCGAGTCAGGCGTGGGAGAATAGAAATCCGACATGACGACGAACGCCAGCCCAACGCTGAAAACGAGCACGATGAAACCTTGGGTGCCCATCAGGTCCGCGCGTCCAACGACGCTCATCGTCAATCCCACCAGGCTGAGGACGATGAGAATGACGACCGCTAAGCGACGTTCGGTCATTGTCAAATTCGAAACCATTGCTTCCCTCCCCTGCCTCAAAGCAACCTGCTATCGATGTCGAGTAGAAATTCAGTGCAACTATTTCAGATCAATAACTTACAGGCACGAGCGACCGATAGCGGGCCGTTCCGCGATGCCTCCCCCCGAAGACACGCGCCTCTCGTCAGGACAAGGAACTACGTTGCTCACAATATGGCATTTTATTTTCTACCGCTAGGTGGTCGCGATGCGACATACGCGCTCGATGGGCCTGTGCGATCCTCTTTGCTATTGGCGCGATGCTCGTGAGACTGCTGCATACTACGGGCGATGCGGTTGCGTGCATGCGGCATGGTGCTTGCCCCCTCGTTACACATTGTCGACTGCCGTTACCGTTGGGCTTGTCTGGGTGTAGTGAAGGATTCGATTTCCAGCATCGCACTGGTAGCCGATGGTCTGAAAAGTCCCTGCAAACTCAGATCCTAACTTGCGAAATCGCTCAACCGTCCTCAGTGTGAGGGGCACAAGGCATAGAGACAACGGGAGGCAACGTGCGCTGGTCGAAACCGTTAAGATTGCATCTCAGCGTTCTGGTCGCGACGCTTTTACTGTGTATCGCAACGGCTCTCGTCGTGCTGTCCTTCTCCCAGGGACGAAAAGCGGCCATCCTTGCAGGTGAAAAGCAGATGCGGCAGATGAGCCTGCGCCTTGTCGAGGGGTACAAGTATGCGCTGGAGGGGGGATACGAAGCCGTGGCAGTTGCTTCCACTCTGCCGCAACTGGTATCCAGTCCGCCGCGCGAGCTCGAAAGGAAACAGGCATTCTTCTTTGAGGTCCTTCGAAACGTCTCGAATGTGACCAGCATTCTCGCCGGTTATCAGGACGGCTCCTACATTCAAGCCATCAACACGACCAACCCGAATGTGCGAATGGCGCTTTCAGCTCCCGACGGCACGTGGTTCGCGGTCCGAATTGTCGCCGCACATGACAATGCTGATGCCATCGCCGTGATGAGGTTTTTCAGTGCCAGTGGAAGCTTGCTCGGAGAGCGCCAGTTCGACGATCCGACATTCGATCCGCGCGAGCGCCCGTGGTATCGGGCGGCGCTTCGATATGGCAAACCCGTTTCCGTTGGACCGTTTGTCAGCGGGACGTTGAAAGTACCAACTCTTACCATCGCCGCTCCCTTGAAAGACAATCGCCAAATCGTGGTCGGGGTGAACATACACCTCGAAACCGCTAGCAGACTTCTCGACGCCAGTGAAATATCACCGCGTGCCCGCAGCTATATCCTCGATGAGCAGGACAACCTGGTGGCCCATTCCGATCCCGCGATGATGAGCAGAATACTGGGGATGGTCTCGCATGATGGCCGGACCGAGGAGGCGAGAACTGTTCTGGATAGAACGGTCGAAACCGTGAGTAAGCTCCGCAAGGATCCCGAAACGACGGCCAGCAACATCGCCCGATTCGATCTGGACGGTGAGCGCTATCTTGCTCTGATCGCACCTGTCACATTCTCGAATCTCTTCAAAGGCAGTTCCGTCGCTGTTGTGGTGCCACTCGACGACCTCGTCAGCGATGCAAACAGACAACTCGTGCGCAACCTGTTCATGGCCGCTGCGTTCGTAATTGCTGGCATCGGGGCGTCGGTTCTGCTTTCGCGCCTGATCAGCGCTTCTCTGTATCAGCTCGCCGACGAGGCGCGAAAAATCGGCGATCTAGATTTCGCGGGAACGGGCGCGCCGCATTCCTGGATTAGCGAGATCAACACTTTAGCGGGAGCGTTGGTCGCCTCACGCCGGGCCATAGCGCAATTTGCCCTCTACGTGCCCCGAGAGGTGGTCCGCCGGATCGTAGACCCCGCTGATACCTCGACCAGGGCTTCGAGGCAGGATGTGACCGTCCTGTTCACGGACATCCGCGACTTCACGACGATTTCCGAACAGCATCCGCCGGAAGACGTCGTCGAAATCCTCACCACGTATTTTGAGCAACTGAACGAGATTGCAGAGCGCCACGACGGCACGGTCGTTCAGTATCTCGGGGACTCTGTTTTTGTGATGTGGAATGCGCCGATTCGAGACCCCGATCATATCGAAAGCGGCTGCCGCTGTGCGCTCGCCATGAGTGCCGCCGTGGACGAGCTGAATGACAACAACCGGAAAATCGGTCGCCCCGATTTGCGAACTCGGTTCGGCCTTCACACCGGGCAGGCCGTTGTGGGCAGTTTCGGCGCGCTCTCGCGCCGACAATATACGGCGATGGGCGATACGATCAATGTGGCGTCGAGGCTTGAGGGCCTGAACAAGGAGTTTGGCACAACGATTCTCGTAAGCGCTGCGATCCACGCCGTGGTCTGCAATCGCTTCTCGTTCCGTGCGATTGGCCCAGTCAAAATCAAGGGGCGTTCGGAACCGGTCGACGTGCACGAGCTGGTCTCGTCGGTGCCTCTCGATGGATGAACCGCATGGAGCATCCGCCTTCGCTGTCCTCCGTGACCCGGCACGACTCGCTTCCTTCGTCTCACCGCAAAAATGCCGCCTGAGTGTGTAGAGTTAGGGTTGACCGCTTACGATGGCGAGGCAACACTCTCACCTACAGCAAGGCAGGAGAGAAAACGATGGACGAGCCAGACAGGTGGCGCCACATGGCAAGCGCGCCGAAAGACGGCAGTCGGATCCTCGTCACGGTCCGCCCGTCTGAACAGGGACCGGCGGAAGTTGACCTCGCCTACTGGTCGAATGGCGATCAGTTCGGCGCAGAAGGCTGGCGCGCCTCTGATTCCTCCCCCGGCTGCGTCATTGAATATGCCGAGCCGGAATTGAAGTGCTGGATGCCGATGCCTTCCGCCAATCGCAACCGCGCATCCATGCCCTCACCCTGGGAAGGCGACGACGCCCAGCAGTTCGATGGGTCGGGAATCTAGCGGACCCGCTCCGACGTGGTGCCAAGGCCAGATAGCCGTTTGGGCGCATAATCCCTCGGGGTTCTGTTTGACGCCAGCAGTTCTGTTTGGCCCGGCGTCGTTTGATAAATACAACATACGAAATGGATTTTGCTGAGGCTCACTCATTGAGCGCCTTGAGGCATCCAATATCAAGCAGCGCGTTTGCCAGCTCTGCGTTCAAGAGGAGAAAGTAAAAGTGGTGGTCTTGATGGGATACGAACTGCTGTCCTCCATTTTTCTGGACTCGACTCAAATCCCTCGGAATGCTTCATTGCCGCTCGGAGGACTGAGCATGGCATACGAGTGGGACGAAGGCCGCGCACGAAAAATGCGCCTGATTAAATTGGCATCCGTGTGGTCATTGACCGCGTCAGCGCTCAGTGTCCCTGTCGCTTTGCTTTTGACCGCATCTCCTCTGTAGCCGCCCACTGAACTCACCCAAAATTCCTGCTCTTCACCTTGATCGCGTCGAGATGCAGATAGGGGTCGACGATATCCTTCGGCCGCGGTCCTTTCGGCAATCCGCGTGGATCAGGTCTCGGTGTTCCATGATGAAACTCGTCCCCGCGCCCGTGCGGTAACGGAAAGGCAGCATCGCGGTCACCGACACTTCCAAGATATGGGGAAAGATCGGTCAACCGGTGGGCAACGAGATGCACGACCTCCCCTTCCCGCTGGATGCGGCCGTACACGCCGAGCATGCCGGCGCCAAGCACGACGCGGCGATACGTTTCGAAGGTCTTCAGCCAGACGACGAGATTGGCGATCCCGGATTCATCCTCGATGGTGATGAACATCACGCCCGTGGTCCAGCCCGAGGGGTTCACTCCAACGCCGGGTCATGTATGGATGCCC
>UCML01000025.1:0-190728 GCA_900473675.1 Hyphomicrobiales bacterium
GGGCATCCACTCCATCAGCTCTTGGTAAAGACGTAGTCGGTTTCCTGCCGCAGCGTTTCACCCGGCCGCAGCACGGCTTCCGGGAAATTCGCGTGATTGACGGCGTCGGGCCAGATCTGGGTTTCGAGGCAGAAACCGGCGAAGGGACCGTAGCGGCGGCCTTCGAGACCCGGAACGGGAACGTTCATCTTGAAACCGGTATAGAACTGCACGCCGGGCTCGGTGGTGCGCACTTCCAGGGAGACGCCGGAATTGATGCTGCGGACGAGAGCGACGGATTGCTTGGGGCCGCGGGTGTCGGACAGGCAGAAATTATGATCGTAGCCGATCCTGTCGCCCTCTTGCTGGCGGCGCATCGGCGTCATGGCGCGCAGGTCGAAGACGGTGCCCTCGACAGTGCGGATTTCGCCGGTCGGGACCTGCAGTTCGTTGGTCGGCAGATAGGTATTGGCGGCGATCATCGCGTCGTGGTCGAGCGCATCGGCGGTGCCGTCGAGATTGAAATAGCTGTGCTGGCAGACATTGCAGATCGTGGCGCGGTCGGTCGTGCTTTCGTAGAGAACATTGAGGACGCCGCCGGCGCTCACCGTATAGGTGCAGGTGATGGTGCAATTGCCGGGATAGCCGGCGCGGCCATCGGGATCGACGATCTGAAGCACGACACGATCCTCGGCCTTTTCGACGATCGTCCAGAGGCGCTTGGCGATACCGTCGCTGCCGCCGTGCAGGTGGGTCACGCCCTTTTCATTGCATTCCAGCTGATAGGGCGTGCCGTCGATTGCAAAGCGCCCACCGCCGATGCGGTTGGCGTTGCGGCCGGGCGTCGCGCCGAAATAGGGGGAATGCGCCAGATAATCGGAGAAATTCTCGAAACCGAGCACCAAGGGGGCTGCATGGCCGTCGAGGCGCAGATCCTGGATGACGGAACCCCAGGTGAGGACATGCGTCGTCAACCCGCCGCCCCTGATGACAAAGCGGTGCACCGGTTCGCCGGATGGCATATGGCCGAATACTTCAGTCTCTGTCTGCACGGCCGTTCTTCCTCCATTGTCCCCGGCGGCAAACTGCGTCATTTCGCCGAATGCGGCAACCGAAAAGTCATACAATTCACGGCCGATTGGCCGCCCGCCGTTCCGGCGTCTGTCGTGGCGACAGGGCAGATTCGGCTCAGAACGTCTTCTGGTAAACGGTGAAGGGCGTCTTGTCTGCGATCCGGTCGTAAAGTGTCCGGGCCGTGGCGTTGAAGTCCTGGGTCATCCAGTAGACCTCTTCGGCCCGTTCCGCGTTGGCCCGCGCATAAACCGCTTCGATCAGCGCCCGGCCGATACCCAGCCCGCGTATTTCCGGATCGGCATAGAGGTCCTGCAGGTAGCAGATGGAATTTGCGTGCCAGCAGGAACGGTGAAACAGAAAATGCGCAAGGCCTACCGGCTTGCCGTCGAGGACCGCGAGAAATCCGGCATATTCATGGGCTTCACCGCTCAGCAGGCGCGAAAAGGTGAGGGCGTAGATGTCCTCCGGCAACGTGGTTTCGTAGAAGGCGAGATAGTCTTTCCACAGACGACGCCAGTCCTGTTCGTCGCCGGGTTCGATCGGGCGGATTTCCAGATTTGCGGTCACCGCCTGTCCTTCCCAATATCCGCCAGATCATAAGGCGTCGTCTGGTAGATATCGTTGATCCAGTTGCCGAACAACAGATGGGCGTGGCTGCGCCAGCGGTTCTGCGGCGGCAGTTCCGGGTCGTTGTGGGGGAAATGGTTGTGCGGCATCTTGATCGGCACGCCGGCATCGACGTCGCGGAAATATTCGTCCGACAGTGAGGTCGAATCATACTCGACATGGTTGAAGACGTAGAGCCGGTTGCCCACCTTCTCATGCACGAAGCAGACGCCCATCTCGTCGGATTCCATCAGGATTTCGAGCTCTGGCTTTTTCTCGATATCGGCACGGCGCACCTCGGTCCAGCGCGACACGGGAATCTGGAAATCGTCGGAGAAGCCGCTCAAATAGGGCGAGGACGGATTGAGATTGTGGTGGCGATAGACGCCAAAAGCCTTTTCCTTCAGCGTGTATTTCGGCACGCCATGGAAATGGTAGATGGCCGCCATCGCGCCCCAGCAGATGTTGAGCGTTGAATGAACATGGGTGTGCGTCCAGTCGAGGATCTCACGCATTTCGTTCCAGTAGGTGACGTCCTCATAGTCCAGCGTCTCGACCGGCGCGCCGGTGATGATCAGGCCGTCGAATGTCCGGTGCTTCACCTCTTCCCAGGTCTCGTAGAAGGCGAGTAGATGCTCCTCCGGCGTATTTTTGGCCTTGTGTCCGCCGAGCCGGATGAGGGTGAACTCGACCTGCAGCGGCGAGGCGCCGACGAGGCGCGCCATCTGGACCTCGGTCTTGATCTTGTTCGGCATGAGGTTCAAGAGCCCGATCTGCAGCGGGCGAATGTCCTGACGGATCGCCGCGGTTTCGGTCATCACCCGCACGCCCTCTTTGACGAGGGTTTCGAAGGCGGGTAGCGTGTCGGGAATCTTGATGGGCATGGGCAACACTCGGGTCTACGGACAGGTGGCAACGGACTGGCCGGCACAAAAAAACCGGCAACGATGAATCGCTACCGGGCCCGCTTGCTTGCGCATGCACGGCCCTTTAGCGACTTATTTAACGTGGCTGCAAGCCGGCCGGCCAAATCACCACGAGATGCTTAAATAGCGCCTGTCCGCGCGAAAATCAATGTCGTTCCGGCGCGTACATGCGCCGGAACGGGGTGGCGATATCAGATCAGGCGGCGGCCTGCGTGCGCTTGAGTTCGATGCCGAGATTGTCGAGCATCTCGTTCCAGCCGGCCTCATGGTTCTCCGGCTTGTCGTGACCGTCAAGGAAGGCGCCCTGTTCGGTCATCACCATCCGGCAAGCCTTGCCGGCGGCGATGAACTCGACGGTGAGCAGGCCGGCGAAAAGTCGCTTATCATCCGACGTCATATTGCTCGCTGAGACAATGCGCGTGTTGAGCACGATGTCCTGATAGAAGGTCTCGTTCACGAAGACCGGTCCACCTCTCGGACCGAACCGGCTGACATCGCTGCCACCGGTGCGAAAGTCGAAACGCTCATAGGCAACATCCCAGCCTTCGCTGGGTGAGCCCCAGCGCAGGAGGGCGTCGGGATTGGACCAAGCGGCAAAGACGCGCGCCGGTGAAGTGTCGTAGGTGCGTTCAAGCACGATGGTGGAATGTTTGGTTGATCGTTCAGTCATGACGGTCTCCTTTCATCCATGTCTGTTTCAGGCGGTCGCAGTGTCGCGCTCAAGTTCCACGGCGAGCTGTTCGTAGAGATCGCGGCAGCCTTTTTCGCGATCGGCGACCTGGTCGAGCCCATCGAGGAAGGCGCCCTGTTCGGTGTAGAAAAGCCGGGTTTTCTTACCCTCTGGTTTCAGTTCGACGGTGGCGAGCGACGCGGATATCCGCTTGTCGCCGATCATCATGGTGTAGGCGAAGACCATCCGGTTGTCCGGTACAATGTCCTGATAGATGGTTTCGTTGTAGACCATCATCGTGCCGTCCGGGCTGAAGCGGCCGGATTCGTGGCCGCCGACGCGGAAGTCGAAGGTGTATTCGGCAATCGGCCAGCCGTCGGATTTCACGAACCAGCGGTCGCGGGCGGCCGGGTCGGAAAAGGCCGCAAAGACGCGGGCGGGCGAGGCGTCGTAGACGCGCTCTATGACGAAAGTGGCATGGGTCACGCTGCGGTCGGTCATTTTTCACTCCCTTGATTTGCTGCTGTTTGAATAGGCTCGGGCTCTTGCGGATTGTCGGCGAGATACTCCCCCAGCGCATCGAGGCGGCGTTCCCACAGCGCCCGGCGATCGGAGATCCATTGTTCGGCGAGGCTCAGCACCTGCCGGTCGATCGTACAGGTTCGAACCCGCCCGACCTTCTGCGAACGGACGAGGCCGCTCAGTTCCAGCACCTGCAGGTGCTGCATCACCGAGGGCAGAGACATGGTCAGTGGTCCCGCCAGTTCGCTGACCGAGGCCGGTCCGCGGCAGAGCCGTTCAACCATCGTGCGGCGCGCCGGATCGGCGAGCGCCTGGAACATGAGATCGAGTTGGTTTGATTGGTTAAGCATATGCCTAAGTATCACGACGTGATGCTACGCGCAAGAGATAGTTAAGCAGATTACTAACTATTGTGTTCACGCCGATGTGTAGCCGCAGTCTGAAACTGGCGCGCGTCGACTGTCGTATCGCTGATGTCTCTGGAGAATGCGCGATGCCCAGCCTGGCTTACCAAATCAGCCCGACAGATTTCCGGCAGCGCCGGCTGCTGCAGGTGACCGTCGCCGTTCTCGCCATGTTGCCGGTTTTCGCCGGCGTATGCGGTGTGGTGACGGGTGCCGGGTTTCTTGGTGTCAAGGCGGGTCCCGCCGATCTCGACAGCCATGTCCGTTTCCTGTCTGGCCTTTTCCTCGCCTTCGGGATCGGCTGGTACACCTGCATTCCAGCGATCGAAAAGAAGACGGAGCGCATCCGGCTCCTGGCAATCCTCACCTTCTGCGGCGGGCTGGCGCGGTTTCTCTCGCTGCTGATTGCCGGTGAACCATCAGCCGGGCATCTGCTCGGGTTGGGGATGGAACTGGTGGTAGCGCCCTGCCTTGTCGTCTGGCATGGGCGGGTGGCGGCGTTGAGCCAGAGGCGCGTCTGAGGAGACGAATTACGCTCGTGCGTCCTCATGAATGTTCTCCGCAAAACCTGACCAATCCGGTCGGTTCGTCCTGTCGGCAAATTTGCTGTCGTTCAGGTTGCTGTCAGGTGAATTGGATTTACCCGCCAGGAAGAGCAGGCAGTGCCGCGATGTCCTCGCGTCCGGCCTACCACGTCGATGGACACGGACGGCACGAATGAAGCGGACTGCGCTGACAACGCCACTTTGGCTACCGGCAACGATACTTCTCCTGTACGCAGCCGCAATCGGCTTCAGACCGCTCTTGCCGGTCGACGAGACGCGATACATGAGCGTCGCATGGGAAATGTATCTGCGTCAGGGCTGGCTTGAGCCGCTGACACTCAACTTCCAACCCTACCACCACAAGCCGCCTCTGTTGTTCTGGCTGATCAATGCGTCCTGGGCTCTCCTCGGCGTGAGCCGCTGGGCGGCAACCATACCGGTTGTCCTGTCGGCGCTGGTCAGCGTCTATCTCACCGGTGTGCTCGGCCGCATGCTTTTTCCGGAGGTTCTTGACGACAACAACCGCACCAGGCTGATCATGGTCGCCAGTGTGCCGTTTCTCGCCTACAGCACTGTCGTCATGTTCGACACGACATTGACCGTTTTCGTGCTGTTGTCGTTGATCGGCATCGTTCTCCATTCGCGTGAAAGAAAATGGAGCCACATCATCCTGATCGGCGTTTCCCTAGGCCTGGGAGGTCTCGCCAAGGGGCCTTTTGCCCCATTCTGCATCTTCTTTCCCATCCTCCTTGCCCCCTATTGGGCAAAAAATGTCGGCAATATCCGCACCTGGTACGCAGGCAACATGCTCGCCGGTGCTATCGCTCTTGTCATCGTGCTTGCCTGGCTGATCCCGATGCTGGCCCGTGCCGACGCCAATTTTGCCTATTGGCTGCTGTGGGAACAGACAGCCGGTCGCGTGACCGGCAGTCTCGATGCCCATGTAGCCCCGTTCTACGCCTATCTTCCGCTGCTGCCGGTGATGTTCCTTCCATGGATTTTCATCCCCGATTTCTGGCGGGGCGCCGCCAGGCTGCGCGGTCGCCTTCTGGACACCGAGGGAAAGCGGTTCCTGGCGTGCTGGATCGTGCCGACCTTCCTCTGCTATTGCCTGGTCAGCAACAAGCAGCCGCATTACCTCATGCCGCTGATGCCGGGCGTTGTGCTCCTCATCGCACTTTGCCTTCAAAGCGTCTCCACGCGAAAGCTGGCGCGGACGACGGTTGTCATGGTCAACCTGATTGTTGCGGGACAAGCCGCCGCCGCCCTGACCTTCCTGACGCGCTACGATCTCGCACCGATCGCCACCTACGTTCAGGCGAACCAGGACAAGGACTGGGCCTTTGTGAGCAACTATCATGCCGAGCTGGGCTTTTTGGCGGGGCTTGAAAGGCCGATCGCCGATGTGCCGCCGCGCGAGCTTGAGGCCTGGTCTGCACTGCACCCAAATGGTCTGGCCGTCGTCATCTACAAAGACCCCAAGGAGGTTTCCGCCTATCGCCATATCCTGGACGCGCCCTATCGGGGCAAAAGGATCGGCGTGTTCGGAAGAATCGACGTTGCGGAGCAGCTCCCGCCGAACGACGGCCGAGGCATTGGCGCGACCGCCGATATGTCATCACCATAACCTGCACATGCGGTTGCAATCACGCGGCGCGAAACGCCCATGTCTTTTCTGTTTCTGACCTTGCCGGCTTTCCGGCAGGGGTTATCGACCGGGGCGCATCGGATGCCTGAGGTAAGTAGTAGCAATAGCAGTGGTGGTGGTGGTTATGGTACGTAACACGCGATGTGCCACGCTTCGGTGTCTTTTGCCGTGCTTCTCAGGTTCTTCTGCGCTTTTCCTTTTTCAGACAGAAGCCTCCAATGCCGCCGCTTATCCGCTGGGCTTTTCAATGAGGCGAAGCATCTGGACCGCTTGAGACGGCGTGATGGACCGCACGCCCGGCTCATTTTCGAGGCGAAGGAGAACCGCCTTCCACTCGGCCCCGGGGATTTCGCGCGCGTTTCGCCAAACCGTCCGGGCATCCGTTCCGCCTCGCCGACAACGCAAACAGGGGGCGGGGATTTGCGGGGACACGTTTCCTGCGATGCGGCGGTGGCGGCCGTTGACAGAGCGGCCAGAAGGTCTTTCCGACGACCACATCAGCGATATACATGAGCTTGCGGAAAGATTATCATCCTATGCCCCTGCGAATAAATTCCCGGCCGCAGAAAGCCGATCGAGGCGCCTACGGAGTAACGAATGAGCTCACTTTTGCTCGGCCCAACGGACAATGATGCCGGGGGTATCGAAACACCGCTTTCCGACAAGAGGCAGAAGCCGTCTTCTGCTGTGGACGTGAACGTTCAACACATTCTCGAGGCACTTCCAGAGCCGATCTACATGACGGATGCGAGGGGCCGGATAACGTTCTATAACAGTGCTGCCGTCGAAATGTGGGGCGTTCGACCGGAGATCGGCAAAAGCGAATTCTGCGGATCATGGAAGCTGCGTTGGCCCGATGGCACGCCTTTGCCTCACGACGAGTGCCCGATGGCCACAGCGCTGAAGGAAAGGCGCGCCAATCGAGGGTTGGAAGCGATCGCCGAACGCCCCGATGGCACGCGTATTTCCTTCCTGGCATTTCCAACTCCGCTCTTTGATGAGGACGGCAATCTCACCGGAGCCGTCAATATGCTGGTCGACCTCACGGAAAGGACAATCGTCGATGAGACGGCACAACGGTTTTCGGCCATCGTCGAATCCTCGGACGATGCGATCATTGCCAAGGATCTCAAGGGCACGATCATCAGCTGGAACCGTGGCGCGGAGCGTCTGTTCGGCTATACCGCAGCTGAAATCATCGGCAAGCCTGTCACCATTTTGATTCCACTGGATCGGCACAACGAGGAACCGGACATCCTGGCCCGCATTCACCGCGGCGAACGCATCGACCACTACGAGACCATCCGGCGGCGCAAGGACGGGACCCTTGTCGAGATTTCCCTGTCGGTGTCTCCGATCAGAAGTCGCGACGGCAGGGTTATCGGCGCTTCGAAGATCGCGCGCGATATCACCGAGCGCAAGCGCGCAGAGGAGCAGCAGCACCTTCTCATTCGGGAAATGGACCACCGTGTCAAAAATCTGTTCGCACTGGCGAGCAGCGTCGTCTCCCTCAGCGCACGTTCGGCAAGCACGCCGGCAGAGCTTGCCTCGGCCGTTCGAGACCGGCTGAATGCGCTGGCGCAAGCCCACGCGTTGACGGTTCCATCGATCTCCGAGGCGAGCGGGAGAACCGAGCAGACCACGACGCTGCATCGGTTGATAGAAACGATCCTGGCGCCCTATCACAATTGCTCGGACAATCGCCAGCCTCGTGCCACTATCGTTGGTCCGGATATTCCCATCGGCGGCGCCGCCGTCACGAGCTTTGCATTGCTGCTGCACGAATTTGCGACGAACGCCGCCAAATACGGCGCCTTGTCCATTGCCGAAGGCGTCCTCGACATCTCCTGCCGCGAGGAGGCAGACCGCTTTATCCTGACATGGACCGAGCGCGGTGGGCCGCCGGTCGATCGGCAGGCCGATGGAGAGGGGTTCGGCACGTTGCTTGGCAAGGCGACGGTGCGAAACCAGCTGGGCGGCGAGATTGTCCGTGATTGGAAGCCAGAGGGCCTGTCGATACGACTTGCCGTGGCGCGGGATCGCCTGGGTACTCAATAATTCCGGCATCGCAATTATGCAGCAAATTTAAAGTGCTACAGCGTCCTTTGCGCTTCCTGACAAGGTGCACGACAATCGCCCCTCATCCGCCCTATCGGGCACCTTCTCCCCGTCGAGACGGGGAGAAGGAACAAGCGGCCATCTCCGTCATCCCCTCTCCCCGCACGCGGGGAGAGGGCTAGGGTGAGGGGCAACCCAGTGCAGAAATACGTCGTGTCATGTACTGTGGCGTCATGAATGAGGCGCGGCGCTGTGGAGGAGTGTTTTACCCCTCGATCTCTTCCCGCAACATTTCCAGCTCCAGCCATTCCTCTTCCATCCTGGTGATGGAAGCGCGGAGTTTTTCGAGTTCGGCGGCGACCGCCGAGAAGCGGGTGGGGTTCTTCGAAAACAGGTTGGGGTCGGCCATTTCCTTTTCGCGCCTGGCGATTTCGGCTTCGGCTTTTTCCATTTCCTTCGGCAGGTTTTCCAGCGCGAATTTCTGTTTGAAGGAGAGTTTGCCCTTGCCGGTCTTTGGTGCGGAAGATGCGGAGCCATTGTCGCCGGATTTGGCTTTCTCCGCTTTCTCGGTGCGTTTCTTCTCGTCCAATGCGCCCTTGCGCTGCGCCATCATGTCGGAATAGCCGCCGGCATATTCGATCCAGCGGCCGTCGGGGGCGTCCGGATTGGCTGGCGCGATGGTCGAGGTGACGGTGCGGTCGAGGAAGTCGCGGTCGTGGCTGACGAGAATGACTGTGCCGGAGAAGCCGGCGACGATTTCCTGAAGCAGGTCCAGCGTCTCGATATCGAGATCGTTGGTCGGTTCGTCGAGGATGAGAAGGTTGGTCGGGCGAGACAGGATGCGGGCGAGCATCAGGCGGGCGCGCTCGCCGCCGGACAGGTTCTTGATCGGGGTTCTTGCCTGTTCGGGCTGGAACAGGAACTCCTTCATGTAGCCGGTGACATGGCGCTGCTCGCCGTTGACCAAAAGGTTGTCGCCGCGGCCGTCGGTGAGGTAATGGGCGAGCGTATCCTCGAGGTTCAGGTCCTCGCGGCGCTGGTCGAGGGTGGCGATTTCGAGATTGGTGCCGAGCTTGACCCAGCCGCTGTCGGGCTTGATCTGGCCGGTCAGCATCTTCAAGAGCGTCGTCTTGCCGGCGCCGTTCGGGCCGACGAGACCGATGCAATCGGTGCGATGGACGCGGATCGAGAAGGGGGCGACGATCGAGCGCTCGCCATAGGTCTTGGTGATCTGATCGGCTTCGATCACCAGCTTGCCGGATTCGCGCGCGTCGGAAACCGTCGCCTGAACGGAACCTTGCGGCCCGTTATGGCCGCGATGCTTGGCGCGCAGGTCCTGCAGCGCCCCGAGGCGGCGCATGTTGCGCTTGCGGCGGGCGGTGACGCCGTAGCGTAGCCAGTGTTCCTCGCGCTCGATTTCCTTGCCGAGCTTGTGCTGTTCGAGCTCTTCCTCTTCCAGCACCTTGTCGCGCCAGGCCTCGAAGAAGGCGAAGCCCTGGCTGAGTCGGCGGGACTGGCCGCGATCGAGCCAGACGGTGGCGGTCGAGACCTTTTCGAGGAAGCGGCGGTCATGCGAGATGACGACGAGGGCTGAGCGGCTCTTGATCAGCTCGCCTTCCAGCCATTCGATGGTCGGTAGGTCGAGGTGGTTGGTCGGCTCGTCAAGCAGAAGGATATCCGGCTCCGGCGCCATGACGCGGGCAAGCGCTGCGCGGCGGGATTCGCCGCCGGAGAGTTGTGTCGGGTCCTCGTCGCCGGTGAGGCCGAGATGTTCCAAGAGGTAGGCGACGCGGTAGGGATCGTCGCTAGGCCCAAGGCCCGCCTCGGCATAGGCGCGCACCGTGTCGAAGCCGTCGAAATCGGGGGCCTGATTGAGGTAACGGATGGTGACGGACGGATGGCGGAAAACCTCGCCGGTCTGTGGTTCGGCAAGGCCCGCGGCGATCTTCATCAGGGTCGATTTGCCCGAGCCATTGCGGCCGACGAGGCAGATGCGGTCGCCGGGCTCGACCTGCAGGTTGGCGCCGGCCAAGAGCGGCGCGCCGCCGAAGGAGAGGAAGATATCGTCGAGTTTCAGAATGGGTGGTGCCATGGTCAGGCTCCCGAAAGGTCGTAAGGACGGGCAAGGATCAGCGCCCGGCCGGAGGAAAGGGTGAAGCGGACGGTGCCTTCGGCGACGTTGGAAACGGTGCGCGAGGAGCCGAACGGCAGATGAAAATCCTTGAGCGGGTAGCGGGCGCCTTCGATCGAAAGGCCGGTCAGCGTGTCGAGCCCGAGGATGGAAAACAGGCTGCCCTTCGGCAGGTCGATCTTACGTGTTCCAGGCAAGAGCGGATAGGCCTCCTCCTCGCCGGAGGTGAGCAGCACGTCGATGCCGTCTTCGGCAAGCTTTGCCGCATAGAGCAGGTGCATGAAGGCATGGTCGCTGCGTTCGCCGCCGAGCGCGCCGGCAAGCATGAGTTTTTTCGCGCCGCGCTCAAGGGCAGCGGCCACGGCGATCTCGCCATCCGTCTCGTTCTTGGCGGGCGGGTAGGGCTCGCGGATCACGTCCGGCCATTCGTCGATCAGCACCTGCGGCGTGGAATCGAAATCGCCGACCCAGAGTTCCGGTTTCAGGTCCAGCGCCTTGGCATGGCGCATGCCGCCATCGGCCGCAATCACGTGGGTGCCTTTCAGATGGCCGGTCAGGCGCTCTGTCGGCGTCAGATGGCCGCCCATCAATATTACAAAAGCCTGTTTGCTCATGGCGCAAGGCCATAGCGTAAACAGGGGCGCAAGGGGAAGGGGCAGGCGCAGATTTGCCGGTGCAATTGCATCGGGTCCTTGGGCGAACGTGGCGGCAAACTCCCTCTTCGCCCCAGCGGGGAGAAGTGCCGAACGCAGTGAGGCGATGAGGGGGGCTTCGGCGGAGCCGGAGCCATATAGGAAGGTGGCCTTCGGCCCCCCTCATCCGCCCTTCGGGCACCTTCTCCCCGGTGGGGAGAAGAGGGAGGTCGCCGGCCCTTCGCGTTGATGCGGTTGTCTTTGTCGAATTGTATGGTGGGTTACGGCGCGGCTTGTTCGCCTGTCCGCTCGGCGTTTTCCTTCTCGCGGGCCTGGTAGAACGTCTCGAACGAGGTGACGAACTTGTCGAACAGGTGGGAGAAGGCGGCAATGTCCTCCTCCGGCCAGTCGGCGATGATGCTTTCGATCAGGGAGCGCTTGACCGCTTTCACCTCGAGCATCAGCTTGTTTCCAAGCTCCGTCATCACGACGATGATGCGGCGGGCATCGGCCTGCGAGGCTTCCCGCCGCAAGGCTCCGCGCGCCACCATGTCGGCGACGATGCGGCTGGCGCGCGAGGGGTCGATCTTCATGAAATCGGCGATGGTGCCAACGGTCACCTCGCCTTCCGCCTGCGCGCGCCAGACGGCGTCGAGAACGTCGAGATGGGTGATCTCGAGGCCGGGCGCAACATTGCTGAGGGCAAGACGGGCAATGACGCGCCGGCCGATCAAAAGCCGCCAGCGCCCCATGGACCGGCTGATCGAGGCGCGGTTTGCCTCCGCTTCACTCAGGCCGGTTTCGGGTTCGATCGGTGAAATTGCGTGTTCCATGCGGGAACAATAGCAAAGCTCAGGGTCGTCATAAAGCGCAAATATGCGTTTCGCACAAACGTGCTGTTGACAATTATATGCTAACAGCACATAAATTGCGCAACGCAACCGGAACCCTCCTATGGACATGCACGTCACGCCGGCGCCGCTCGTTTCGAGCCCCGCGCTCCGCCTCACGCTTTTCTTCTTCCTGATGACGGCGCTGTTCATGGCGACGCTGGACAACCAGATCGTCGCCACCGCGCTGCCGACCATTGTCGGCGAGTTCGGCGAGATGGAGCGCTTCGGCTGGATCGGCTCGGCCTATCTGCTCGCCACCTGCGCGGTGATGCCGCTCTACGGCAAGCTCGGCGACCTCTTTGGCCGCAAATATGTGATGCTGACGGCGGTGACGATCTTCACGCTGGGTTCGATCGCCTGCGGGTTGGCGATCTCGATGAACACGCTGATTGCCGCCCGCGTGCTGCAGGGGCTCGGCGGCGGCGGCATCATGGTGTCGATCTTCTCCATCAATGCCGACCTGTTCGAGCCGCGCGAGCGGGCCAAGTACCAAAGCTATTCCAGCCTCGTGCTGATGGCGTCGGGTGCCGTCGGGCCGGTGCTCGGCGGCACGATGAGCGACCTGTTCGGCTGGCGCTCGATCTTTCTCATTAACATTCCGATCGGCGTTGCGGTGCTGACTGGTCTGTTCGTCTTCCTGCCCTACCGCCGCCCGACCCGCCGTCCGACGATCGACTATGCCGGTGCGCTGCTTCTGGCCGCAGCCGTCACCTGTGTCGTGCTGCTCGGCGATAGCGCGGAACTGTTCGGCTCGGTTTTGTCGTTCGGCAGTTTGATGATCGTTGCCATCGGTGCGCTTTGCGCCGCGATGTGGGTTTTTGTCGAGCGGCGCGCGCCTGAGCCGATCGTGCCGCTGGCGCTGTTTTCCAATCCGACCTTCAGCCTGATGCTGGTGATTTCGCTGGCAAGCGGCGCTGTCGGCATCGGCATGGTCAACTATTTCGCGCTGTTCTTGCAGACGACGACGGGGCTGACGCCCTCGCTTGCCGGGCTGCTCTTCATCATGCTGACCGGCGGCATCGTCTGCGGCTCGCTGACGGCCGGGCGGCTGATTTCGCGCAGCGGCCGCTACAAGCCGTTTGCGATCGTGAGCGCCAGCCTGACGGTGCTGGCATTGTTAATCTTCTCGCAGATCCAGCCGGGCACGCCGCTCTTTGTCATCTGCGCCCTCATGGCCCTGCATGGCATCGGCATCGGTTTTGGCCAGCAGGTTCCGATCGTCGCCGTCCAGAACATCGCCTCGCGCGGTGATGTCGGCGCGGCCACCGGCGCCGTCACGCTGTCGCGCATGGGAGGAGCCTCGATCGCCATCTCCATCTACGGCGCCATCATCGCTGCCGGCCTGGCGCGCGGCACCACCGCGATCCCGGGTGTGGCCGACATCGAAAAGCTGACGCCGCTGGTGCTGTCGACACTGCCGGAGGCGACCCGCCAGCTGGTCGCCGAAAGCTATACAGCGGCCTTCCTGCCGCTGTTCCTGACGGCTGTCGGTATATCGCTGATCGCGCTCACTGCGGCGATCAGTCTCAAGGCCGTGCGGTTGCCGCAGAAGCCGGCGGCGTGAGTGGGATGACCGTCGCCAGAAGGGGTGATGGTCGTCCGCTTTGCGGCCCTTTGCGGACATGTTGGGATGATGCTCTTGAGTGGATCGAACCGGAGATCCGACGGCAACTAGCTATCGCTCCCTATCTGAAATCCCGCATCTGTGTGCCCTGCGGGCTTACGCAAAAGAGCGCTGGCCCCCGCCCTCTGTTCCTTGCCATTGATGGCTGAGACATGCCATTAAAGCGCGAGACGCAAAGCGGCCGCGAAGCATTGCTTTTCAGCGCAAGCAGACACTGCAAGGCGCAAAGCAGCCGGCATTCTCCGGCTGCTTCTCCGCAAGGCAGGCCCACACTCTTCGGGAGAATTCATGTTCGACCACGTCAAATTCGGAGTCACCGACTATTCAGCGAGCAAAGCGTTCTTCCTCAGGGCACTCGAACCGCTTGGCGTAGCTGTTGTCGCGGAGGGGGCGCCGACATACGGGGTCGAGCTTAGCCCAAAGGGCAAGGCTTCATTGTGCCTGTACCAAACCGAGGAGAAGCCGGCGCATCTTCATTTGGCGTTCACGGCCGAGAATCGTCAGCAAGTCGACGCTTTCTATCGCGCGGCTCTGGAGGCTGGAGGCAAAGACAATGGTGCGCCCGGTCTGCGCCCGCACTATCACGCGAACTACTATGCAGCTTTCGTCATTGGTCCGGACGGGCACAATATCGAAATGGTTTGCCACGAACCCGAGGCCTGACCGTTCCATCGAGGGGACGTCCACAACCGGGCTTCGCAGCCCTCACGTCAACGTTGAATATCTGCTTCCAGCCCCAAGGGCCGACATCCGGCTGGCAATCGACGCATGCATTGGCTTGAAGCACTCCGCAGCGAATGGGTACTTCGAGCGGCGCTGTCCGGATCGAACCAAACAGCACCGCTCCCCCCCTGTTGCCGGCTCAGTTACCAGTCGGCATGGAAAGACTGAAGCCCTCTTTGCCGAGTTCATCTCGCAGCCACTGGAACTGCTGATACCTCGAAATTTCAATCGGACCGGAGTAGCTCGCACTTTGAAGCTTGCGTGGTGGATATTTGACGTAGGTCGCCATCAATTGCTTGATGGCATCGCTGATAGTCACCATCGTCCACGTGCGCTCGGTGTAGTTGTTCATGAAGATGTCGTAGCGCTCCTGGGGGTCCTGCCAGAGGTCAAAAACTTGCGGGACCGTAGCGACATACTTTTCCGGACCCTTCCATCCCAGATTGCTGTCGACGGCCAGGCCGCCAGTCGACTGTCCGTCGTCACCACGCAGATTGAACACCGCCTTGTAGTTGCCGACGCGGGCAGCTCCGGGCGATAGTTCGTTCTCAGTGAAATAGAACCATGAGGTGCGTTCCGACTTGCCGGTTCCCAAGAGGATTGGCGACATGTCGAAGCTATCGAAGACGGTCGGTTGGCCTTCGCGGTCCTTGTCGGGGAGAGCAACACCTGCAACCGAAGCAAATGTTGCCATCAGATCGAGTCCACCCACGATGTCGTGATTCTTGGAGCCTGGCTTGATCTTGCCCGGCCAGACTGCGATGGCGGGAACGCGGTTACCACCCTCCCGGACCGTGCCTTTGGTGCCACGAAATGGCGTATAGCCGGCGTCGGGATAGACGTCCTGCCAGGCGCCGTTGTCGGTCGTGTAGAAGACGAGCGTATTCTTGTCGAGGCCGGTTTCGTGCAGTTTGTCCATGATGCGGCCGATGCGGGTATCCAGCTCGACGATGCTGTCGGCATATTTCGACTTAGACATCGACTTATGCTCGAACTCCGGTGCCGGCATGTTCGGTTGGTGCACCTTCATGAAGTTGACATCGATGAAGAACGGCTTGTCGGATTTTGCCGCGTCGTCAAGAAATTCAAGAGCCGCCTTTTCGACATAACTGTCGAAGAAGGGAATGCCGACAACCCCTGCCGTACCGTTCACTGAGGGCGTGTCGACATACTGACCATTGATCTTGAAGTCCTCGACCGCCTTTTCTCCGGCTTTACCCGACAGCGAGCCCTTGGTGACCCTCTGGAACATGGCTCGGAGCTTCGGATCCATATCAGGGAACCAGGTCGGGTCGGCGTAGGTGTAGGCATTGAGGTGGTAGAGACCGCAATATTTCATCACGTCGAAACCCTGGGCGTTCGGCAACGCATAATCCGCCTCACCCAGGTGCCATTTGCCGGTGAAATAGGTGCCGTACCCACCGAGTTTCAAAACAGAGGCAAGCGTCCACTCAGCCGCGGGAAGGCCTCCACCTTCACCCTGGAATGCTACGGTCGTCATACCGCTTCGGTTCGGAATACGCCCGGTGATCATGGCGGCACGACCTGGCGTGCAGCTCGGCTGAGCGTAGAAATCGTAGAAGGTCATTCCCTGATCGGCCATCTTGTCGATATTGGGCGTCGGCATTCCCCGTCCTTCGCCGCCGCCATACGGGCCGAGATCGCCGTAGCCGGTGTCATCGGAAACGATGAGAAGGATGTTTGGCTTTGCTGTCGTTTGCTGCGCATTCGCGGGGGCTGACAGGCCGGCGGCAAAGGCCGCCACCGCAACGCACGACCCCAGAAGTTTCATTGGAAAACCCTTCGACACGTAGCGTGACGAATTTGATCGGTCAGCTTCCACTATCATTGTCAGGTTCCTTCCTGCGACAAAATTTGATCTGAGAAGAAGCGCGTCTGCATTGAGAACTGACGCGCAAAACCATGTCTGATTGTTCAAACAAATCTCGACTGCCAAAATGGCAAAGCCTCAACAGAGGGCGGTGACGCAGGGCCACTGCCGGCTGCGCAGGAAAGTTGTCCCCTGCGCGGGGGGCATACAAGTACGTTACTGTAACAACCGTAGTAAACGCGCAGCGCAATTGATGGCGCGGTAGCCGCTTTGGGCCGTTGACAGCCCCATCGCCCTTTGATCGGGAGGGGCGGCCGCACAACAATCGCCCGCCGCTCTTGCCCCCTTGCCAAGTATTTCACTCAGGTCTAAACCTCCTGCTGCTCTAACGGGGTGCCGGTCGTTCTTTGGAACGTTCGGCTGAGAGGCTCTGGCCAACCCGAAGAACCTGATCCGGTTTGTACCGGCGGAGGGATTAGACGGCACATTCCAGCGCCCTATTCCCAATTCCTGGATTTATAAGGAGGCGCGGATGCGCAAGGCACTCATTCCATTCATCGCGGCACTCGTTGCCCTCGCCACGCCGTTTTCTGCCTCGGCCGAAGACAAGACGTTGACCGTCTATACCTATGAGAGCTTCACTAGCGAATGGGGTCCCGGCGCCAAGGTCGCCGAGGCATTCGAGAAGACCTGCGGCTGTAAGGTCTCCTATGTCAGCGTCGCCGATGGTGTCGAGCTTTTGACGCGATTGAAGCTCGAGGGCGCGTCCTCCAAGGCCGATATCGTGCTTGGGCTCGATACCAATCTCGTTTCGGAAGCCAAGGCGACCGGCTTCTTTGCGCCGCACGGCCTCGATACGTCGGCGGTCAAGGTTCCCGGCGGTTTCACCGACGATACCTTTGTTCCCTACGACTACGGCCATTTCGCCGTGATCTATGATACGCAGGCGATGAAGGAGCCGCCGAAGAGCCTGAAGGAACTGGTCGAGGGCGATGTCAACCAGAAGATCGTCATCGAAGACCCGCGGACCTCGACGCCGGGCCTCGGATTGCTGCTCTGGGTAAAGTCGGTTTATGGTGATCAGGCCGGTGCTGCCTGGGCGAAGCTCAAGGATCGCGTGCTGACAGTGACGCCCGGCTGGTCGGAAGCTTACGGCCTGTTCACCAAGGGCGAGGCGCCGATGGTGCTGTCCTACACGACATCACCGGCCTACCACATGGTTGCGGAAAGCACCGACCGGTACCAGGCGGCTTCGTTCTCCGAAGGCCACTATATCCAGATCGAAGTCGCCGGCATGACGAAGAGCGCCAAGGATCCGGCGCTTGCCAAGGATTTCCTCACCTTCGTTACCGGGCCGGAATTCCAGTCGATCATTCCGACGACCAACTGGATGATGCCGGTTGCCGCTACCAAGGAACCGCTACCGGAGGCGTTCGGCAAGCTGGTCAATCCGGCAAAGACTTATCTGATGTCGTCGGACGAGGTTGCGGCCAACCGCAAGGCCTGGATCGACGAGTGGCTCGCTGCCATGAGCAAGAATTGATACGGCAGGGGGATGATCGCTTCGACGTGGTCATGCGTAAACGCTTCCCTCTTCTCCCCAGCGGGGAGAAGAGGGAAGCGACTGCGAGGCGATGAGGGGGGCTTCGGCGAAGCCGGAGCCAAAAGGAGGTCCCTCGTCCGGCGCTGGGCGCCACCTTCTCCCCGTTGGGGAGAAGAGGGAGTAGCCGACGCCCGTATGAGTTGGGAGTTGTCTAAGGTCAAGGCACAACCATGGGCGAACCCACCGACCGCAAACGATAGAAAACCATCATGATCAACCGCATTGAGAGACGTTGGACGCTTGCCGCCGGGGCGCTTTGCCTTGGCGGTATCGTGCTGTTCGTCTTCCTTGCGGCCGTTGCGCTGCTCGCTTTCGACGAACCGGGCATGGCCAATGACGGCGTACTGTTTGATGCCTATGTCTGGCGCGTTGCCCGCTTCACGCTGCTTCAGGCCTCGCTCTCGACGGTTCTCTCCATCCTTTTTGCCATTCCGGTGGCGCGGGCTTTGGCACGCCAGACCGCTTTTCCCGGCCGTGTCTGGGTCATCCGGCTGATGGCGCTACCTCTCGGCCTGCCGGCGCTCGTTGCAGTTCTGGGGCTGATCGGCATCTGGGGTCGACAGGGCGTGCTCAATACGGCGCTTGCCGCGATCGGCCTCGATCAGCCGGTCAGCATTTACGGCCTGTCGGGTATTCTCGTCGCCCATGTCTTCTTCAACATGCCGCTCGCAGCAAGGTTGATGTTGAGCGGTCTCGAGCGCATACCCGGCGAATATTGGCTGGTTGGGGCCAACCTCGGCATGCGGCCGCTTTCCATTTTCCGCTTCATCGAATGGCCGGCGATCCGCGGGTTTTTGCCGGGTATCGCCGGGCTGATCTTCATGCTCTGCGCCACCAGTTTCACGCTGGTACTGACGCTCGGCGGCGGGCCGGCGGCGAGCACCATCGAAGTCGCGATCTATCAGGCGTTGCGCTTCGATTTCGATCCGCCGCGCGCCATTGTCCTGTCGCTGCTGCAGATCACCGTGACCGCCGTGCTTTTGGTTGCCATCCGCTTTCTGACGCCGAAGGCCGATGAAGGTCATGGCGGCGGGCGCAGGGTGCGCCGGTTCGATGGCCGCCATGGGTTCGGCCGGGGTGGCGATTGGCTGGTGATTGCGCTTGCGATCCTGTTCCTTGCCCTGCCACTCGGCTCCGTCGTTTCCTCCGGCCTGCGCTCCGATCTTTTCCGGCTGGTCAGCGACCCGATGGTCCAGCGGGCGCTGGCGACCAGCCTCGTCATCGCGCTGGTCTCGGGTTTGTTCTGCGTGATATCGACGGCCGTGATGATCCGGGCGCGGCAGGCCGCACTCGCGCGCCGGCGGCCGTCGACGGCCTATCGCGGCTTGGCGGCCGCCATTTCGGCCAGTTCGGCGCTCGTATTGCTCGTGCCACCGGTCGTTCTGGGGGCTGGCTGGTTCCTGCTCTTGCGGCCCTTTGGGGACATCACGACCTTTGCGCCTTTGCTGGTCATCCTGATCAACATGCTCATGGCGCTGCCATTCGTCTATCGCGTACTGGAACCTGCGATGGCGACGCATTCCGCTCGTACCGCCCGGCTGGCTGCCAGCCTCGGTCTCGGCGGCTGGCATCGCCTGCGTCTCATCGATTGGCCGGGATTGCGCAAGCCGGTGCTGATGGCATTGTCCTTTGCCTGCGCCCTGTCGCTTGGCGATCTCGGGGCGGTGGCGCTGTTTGGCTCGCAGGACATGGTCACGCTGCCGTGGCTGCTTTATAGCCGCATGGCCAGCTACCGGTCCACCGATGCGGCAGGACTGGCGCTGTTCCTCGGCCTCGTTTGTCTCGTCCTGACGATCGCCGGTACACCTTCGGCAGCAAATGACGACCATGGGAGACAAGATGCTGCCGCTTGAAACGAACAGCGCCATTCATCTCCGCGACGTCCTTGTGCAGTTCGGCAGGACGCAGCTGCGTTTCGATTGCGCAGTCGGCAAGGGACAGATCGTGGCAGTGACCGGCGCCTCCGGCTCCGGCAAGTCGACGTTACTCAACGTCATTGGCGGGTTCGAGAGGCCGGACGCGGGAAGCGTCGAAATCCTCGGAGAAGACGTCGCTGGTCGGGATCCGGCCGAACGGTCGATTTCAGTGATTTTTCAGGAACACAATCTGTTTTCGCATCTCGATGCCGGCACCAATATCGGTCTTGGCATCGATCCGTCGCTGAAGCTCGGTGTGAAGGAGCGCGCAAAAATCGCCGCAGCGCTGGGGCGGGTCGGCCTCAATGGCTTCGGCAAGCGCCTGCCGCCGACGCTGTCGGGCGGCGAACGCCAGCGGGTGGCGCTGGCCCGGGCGCTGGTACGCCGCAAGCCAATCCTGCTCTTGGACGAGCCGTTCGCGGCGCTCGATCCGGGTCTGCGCTCCGGCATGAGCAACCTTTTGCTCGATCTCCACCGGCAGGAAAACAATACGATCCTGATTATCACTCATCATCCGGACGACGTGCGGGCATTGGCCGATAGCGTGCTTTTCCTTGATGAGGGCCGTATTATCCTGCACGAACCAACGGCGCAGTTTCTCGACCACACGGATATTCCGGCCGTGGCGCGCTTTCTCGGCCGGTGAGCATCGCTTGCGATGCTTTTGCCACAATTTGAACGACTGCCTGTGCGACGGGCCTTTCGGCATCCCGCTTCAATCACGTTCGCGTGTGCGTTGCCGGGATACCACGGGGCAACTATTTCTATGGGTGTATGCTAGGCACGCAAGGCGTGAATAGGTTACAGCAAGTCCATTGCCGTAACAGCCGCCAGACCTATGTATACGGCTGTAAAGAATACCGAATTTCGCATGCGTGCGGACCGGGAGACGGTTTGCAGGGCTGGCCTGAAGACTGGAAACGAGCTGAGGCAGATGAACAGAACGACAGCCATCGATGCGCGGTTTCCGGGAACGAATTCCGGCGTCTCCCTGCGCGTTGTAACGCTGCTGCTTGGAGGAATGCTGCTGTCCGGCTGCCAATCGGTGATCGAGCAGACCTACGAGCCGAAAGTCTCGCCGTCGTCGTCGCCTCAGATCGTCGAGGAAGTCCAGAAGAACGATCCGCGCGCCCAGGTCGGCGCCCGCGAACATCCGCGCATCGTTGCAAGCTATGGCGGCGAATATCAGGATGCAAAGACCGAGCGTCTGGTGGCGCGGATCACCGGGGCGTTGACGGCGGTGTCGGAAAACCCGAACCAGTCCTACCGCATTACCATTCTCAACTCTCCCGCCATCAACGCCTTTGCCCTGCCGGGCGGCTATCTCTACGTGACGCGCGGCCTTCTGGCGCTCGCCAACGATGCGTCCGAAGTGGCGGCTGTGCTTTCCCACGAAATGGCGCACGTCACGGCCAATCATGGCATCGAGCGGCAGCAACGCGAAGAGGCGGAAGTCATCGCCAGCCGTGTCGTCTCGGAAGTGCTTTCGAGCGATCTCGCCGGCAAACAGGCGCTCGCCCGCGGCAAGCTGCGGCTCGCGGCTTTCTCGCGCAATCAGGAACTTCAGGCCGACGTCATCGGCGTGCGTATGCTGGGCGAGGCGGGTTACGACCCCTATGCGGCTGCGCGCTTCCTCGACTCGATGGCGGCCTATAGCCGCTTCTCCTCGGTCGATCCTGACAGCGACCAGAGCCTGGACTTCCTGTCGAGCCATCCGAGCGCGCCGCAGCGCGTCGATCTTGCCCGCCGCCATGCCCGCGCCTTCGGCGCGGAGGGGACGGTTGGGGATCGTGGCCGCGACTATTATCTCGCCGGCATCGATGGCCTTCTCTATGGCGACAGCCCGCAGGAAGGCTACGTCCGCGGCCAGACATTCCTACATGGCAAGCTTGGCATCCGCTTCGACGTGCCCGCCGGTTTCCAGATCGACAACAAGGCGGAAGCCGTGCTCGCGACAGGGCCGGGCGAGATCGCGATCCGCTTCGACGGGGTGGCCGACACGCAGAAGCGCAGCCTGACCGACTATATCGGCAGCGGGTGGGTGACCGGCCTGCAGCCGGACACGATCCACGCCATCGCCGTCAATGGGCTGGAGGCGGCAACCGCGCGCGCATCTGCCGAGCGCTGGGATTTCGACGTCACGGTCATCCGCATCGATACCCAGATCTATCGCTTCCTGACGGCGGTGCCGAAGGGCGCGCCGAGCCTGGAGCCGACGGCCGACATCCTGCGGGCTTCCTTCCGCCGTATGACGCCGCAGGAAGCCGCGGCGCTGAAGCCGCTGCGCATTCGCGTCGTGATCGCCAAGCCGGGCGATACGCTGGCAACCTTGTCGGCGCGGATGATGGGTACGGACCGCAAGCTCGATCTCTTCCGGCTGATCAACGCCATGCAGATCACCTCGACGGTGAAGCCCGGCGACAAGGTCAAGATCATTTCCGAATAGGGCTCAGTTGAAGCCCGCAGGCCTGCCACGACCGTATCGTTTGGCTACCTGAAGCGGCGGTCGATCGGGATGGTGAAGGACCAAGCGTTCGGGCGCTGTGCCCGATAGCGAAGGAGCCGCTCCGGAAAGTTCCTCTCCTGCAAAGAATTTGCCTGTACCGGATTGGTCGGAGCGCCCCAGCGGTCGTTATAAAGGTCCTTGAAAAGATAGCTGGTCGGGATCATGATCTTATCCTTATTAAATCGATTCAATAAAAAGTTGGAAACTTATTTGAACCGATTCAATCGTAATCACCTGATGAAAAATGTCAAGAGATTTGAACCGATACAATATTCTGTTACGCTGACGTGGGTTCACCTGGTGAAGGAGTGATTTTGACAAAGGGGCATATAAAGCTCGCCGACGTCGCCAAGGCGGCCGGCGTGTCACAGGGGACGGCGTCCAATGTCTTCAGCCGGCCGGAAGTGGTTCGTGAAGAGGTGCGTGAGCGCGTCCTCGGGATAGCCAGGGAGCTCGGCTATAATGGTCCTGATATCAAGGGGCGCCTGCTGAGGGCGGGGCGGATCAACGCCATCGGTGTGGCCGCGATCGATCCGCTGGCTTATTTCTTCGAGGATCCTTGGGCGCGGGCATTGATGACGGAACTCGCGACGGTTTGTGACGGTACCGGAACCGGCATCGCTCTGGTCTCGGCGCAAAACCAGCAAAAACTTGCCTGGAACATCAATAGCGCGCTTGTCGACGGCTTCATCCTGTTGTGCGTCGAAGGCGGGGAAAAGCTCGTCGAGCTGACAAGGCGGCGGCAATTGCCTTTCATCGCCTTGGCGCTGGGTGGCGGCGACGCTTCGATCCCGGCGATCGGCATCGACAATATTGCAGGTGCCGCCACGGTTGCACGACATCTTGCGGAGCTTGGGCATCGCCGGTTTGCCATTCTGGCCATTGGACTGAACGGCGACCACGTGGAAGCGGTTACGCCCGAACAGGCCGTTCGATCGCTGAAATCGACGTCGCGCGACCGCGCGCTTGGTTATTGGCAGGCTTTGGCGGATTTCGGCATCGGCCGTGAGGACGTGCCGATGTACGGGACGCAAAACGACAGGCTGAGCGTCGACGCAGCGCTTGAAGCACTGTTTGCAACGGCCAAGCCGCCGACGGCCATTCTGGCCATGTCCGACCGCGTCGCTCTGCTTGCGATGCAATGGCTCGCCGGGCGGGGCCTCGCAGTGCCGGGTGATGTGTCGGTCGCCGGCTTCGACGGGGTGCCTGAAGCGGCGACGGCCGGACCGGGGCTGACGACCGTGGCACAACCGCTACAGGAGATTGCGCGAAGAGCAGTGGCAGCCATTCTTGAGGATGCGATGCCTCCCCTGCAGGAAGCGCTCGACGTGACACTGATCATCCGGGGCAGCACCGCGCCGCCACGGTTGGATTAGCATTCGCTAGCGGTTCTCACGCCGAACCGAAATATCGATTCATGCCGCATCAGTGGCGCATTGCCAGCACAGGGGCCTCTGCAACGAGCGCGATCCTGAGCTTTTCCAGTGCCCGGGTTTCGATCTGGCGGACGCGTTCCTTGGAGATGCCGAGGTCGGCGCCGAGCTCCTCCAGCGTCGCGCTGTCTTCCGACAGGCGGCGGGCGCGGATGATCTTCATTTCGCGCTCGTTCAGCTGGCAGAGCGCGTGGCTCAGCCATATGCGGCGGCGCTCGCTGTCGATCATCTCGGAGACCTGCTCGTCCGGCAGCGGGGCGTCGCAGGCAAGAAGGTCGAGCCGTTCGCCGCTATCGGATTCCCCGGACGAGATCGGTGCCTGCAACGAGGCATCGTTGCCGGAGAGGCGCGCGTCCATCGTCTGCACGTCGGCGAGGCTGACGCCGAGCGCCACGGCGATTTCCTCGTGAACGGCGCGGGCCGTCAGCTGGCGGTCGCCCTGGGCCAGCTTGGCGCGCAGCCGGCGCAGGTTGAAGAACAGGGCTTTCTGAGCCGACGAGGTGCCACCGCGAACGATCGACCAGTTGCGCAGCACATAGTCCTGCATCGAGGCGCGAATCCACCAGCTGGCATAGGTCGAGAAGCGAACCTCGCGGCTCGGCTCGAAGCGCGCTGCCGCTTCCAGGAGGCCGATATGTCCCTCCTGGACAAGATCGCTCATCGGCAGGCCAAAATTTCGGAACTTGGAGGCCATGGAGATCACCAGGCGCATATGGGCCATGGCGATCTTGTTGCGGGCTTCCTGATCGTTGTGGTCCTTCCAGGCCAGCGCGAGTGCGTGCTCCTCATCCCGTTCGAGATAGGGGGCCGCCATCGCGATCTTGATCATGCGCCTGTCTGCTGAGAGGTTTTTCATCGGCTACTCCATAACGGGCACTTGGGTGTGCCGCTGAACGATAAGTCGATTGGTGTTTCGGGATTTCGCTGCGTGCGCTTGACCAGCATTTGAAACGCCCTACTTCCTGCTCGAGAGCCGAGGCCGGAGAGAGAAGGCCGCGGTGACAGTCCCGATGCGCAGAGAGATGCGCAGGTCCGGACGTGTTCAAACGCGCGACCGACAAAAAGGTTCCATGATGCGCCGCCATATTTTTGGCCGGCAAGCATATTTGTGTCTGAAGCTTTCAGGAATTCGAAGTAGCTCCGTACCTCGCCGGCTGAGCAGCCTTCCGCCGCGATGTGCGGCGGACTGTGCCGACGCGGTATGGGAAATGCCGAGTGTGCACACGCTATTTATTGTGCGCCGCAATTTTTGCCGCTTGCCGGAAAAGTTAAAAAAGCGTTAACTTTTTGCAGTTGTCCCCATAAGTTGCCTGTGAGTTAGTTAAAGACAGGGCTTTGGCGGGATTCCTGTTTGTACGGCACCGGTCTAGAGTTGCGCTATGAAAACACTATCCATCGAAGTGCGGCCGGGCGAACCGAGGGACGCTGCGTCCATCTCGGACGTGCACCGTGTTTCCTGGCTTCAGGCCTATGGCGGGCTGATACCCCACCGCCCCCTGACCCAGATGGTCAACCGGCGCGATCATGCCTGGTGGCGCAAAGCTACACGCGGACCCTCCACCTTGCTCGTTGTCGAAGTTGCCGGCGTGATTGCCGGTTATGCGACGCTCGGCCTCAACCGCGCCCGCGCCTTGCCGCAGGAGGGCGAGGTCTATGAGATCTACCTGCGTCCGGAATATCAGGGGGTCGGGCTTGGCCGCATTCTCTTTGGCGAAGCGAAAAGTCTTCTGAAATCACTCGGCTGCCAGGGCCTCGTCGTCTGGTGCCTGGAAGACAGCCACCATGCCGACCGCTTCTTTCGCATGGCCGGCGGTCGTGACATCTGCGAGGGCATGGAAGATTTCGGCGAGAAGATCCTGAAGAAGATCGGCTACATCTGGGATTGAGTAGCACTACTCCGGAAAAACATGGGTGGGTTCGGCTGCCGTTGACCCGCGATTGCCGTGAAAGTCGGCCCTGTCCGTACCGCAGGCGAAGTTCTCGGCCCTCGTATCGGCGATCTGCCGGGCCATCACGTTGGGCTCCGGATTGGCAAGTGCATCGACATAACCGACGACGCAGCCCATCCCTTCCTGGCCTGCCACTTTCGAGACGACGAGAACCTGGCCTTTGACTTTCGGTGACGGTTCGCCTGTCGCCGGATCGATATTCTCGATGAACCAGCGGAGAATGGTCGCCGTCGGCTTGCCGTCCGGGCCGAGCCGCCATTCGATCTTTCGCGCGGTGTGATTGAAAGGCTCAAAGCTTTCGAAGATGCCATCGATGGAGGCGTTGCTGGCGGGGCCGTAGAGGATACTTTGGCGCAAATCGCCTTCCTTGAAGTAGACCGGGTAGTCCTTGAACCCCTTGCATTGCAGCGATATGCCGCCACCTTCGGAGTCTTCCTCGGACAGCGTCTTGCAGTGATCGGTGTCGAGGTCGGTATAGGTGCTGTCATTGGCATGCGCCGCGACGGGCGCAGCTGCCAGAAGAAGAACGAGCGGAAATATGCGTACACAGGTCATCATCGGCACTCCTCGTTCAACGGACGTTGCGGCGCTCGGGATTATTCGCGCAAACCTTGCATTTTTCCCCTCATGACGAAAGTAATGTTGCGCCGCGTCATGTTTCCCTTTATCGGGAACGCCAGCCACACATCAGACCCTTGGGGGAAAACATGCGTATTGATGCAATTTCCATCGGCAAGAATCCGCCTGAAGATATCAACGTGATCGTCGAAGTTCCGGTTGGCGGACATCCGATCAAGTATGAAATGGACAAGGAAGCCGGCACGCTGGTGGTCGATCGCTTCCTCTATACGCCGATGACCTATCCCGGCAATTACGGCTTCGTGCCGCATACATTGTCGGATGACGGCGACCCGATCGACGTGCTGATCGCTTCGACCCGTCCGCTGGTTCCCGGCTGCGTCATCAATGTTCGCCCGATCGGCGTCATGATGATGGAAGACAATTCCGGCAAGGACGAAAAGATCATCGCCGTCCCGAGCTATCACCTGACCAAGCGCTACGATAAGGTCAAGGACTATACCGACCTGCCGGAAATCACCCTGCAGCAGATCGAGCACTTCTTCGAGCACTATAAGGATCTGGAGCCCGGCAAGTGGGTGAAGATCTTCGGTTGGAAGGATGTCACCGTCGCCCAGCAGCTGATCGTAGAAGCCATCGCGCGCGCCAAGGCTGCGAAGTAAGCAAGACGGCTCGAATGCTTTAAATCGAAAGCCTCCGGATCAGGCCGATCCGGAGGCTTTTTCGTGCCTGACAGGAACCGTTGGCTCCGGAGTTAGATGCCGCCGAGCAACGCTGTGGCAATCGTCGTGTTCAAGAGATACCAGACGAAATAAAGGATCACCAGGACGACCAGCGGCGAAAGGTCGACACCGCCCATGTCCGGAAGTACGCGGCGGATCGGCCGATACAGCGGTTCGGTCAACTGGTAGAGCGAGCGGCCGATCATGTTGATCGCCTGATTGTTCACGTTGATGACGTTGAACGCGTAAAGCCAGGAAAAGATGGCCGAGGCGATGACCAGGAACCACGCAATGTTGATAATGAAATTCAGGGTCGCAATGACAGCAAGCATGCCGGTCTCCAATTCGTTGTTGACAGACATGTAGACATTGACGACTAAACCGGCAAGTCCGCGTGCCACACGCGGCAAAACATGTTTAATACGACGGGTGAGTTGCCTGTCGCACATCGGAAAGATCGCCGCATGTCCGTCCTTCAGGGTGCAGACCGGTTCGCCGCGTTCCGGCATGTCTCCTATGCCCGCTTCTTCTTCGCCCGCTTCCTTGCATCCTTCGCCATTCAGATCGTCAGCGTCTCGGTTGGCTGGCAGATGTATGAGCAGACGCAGAACACGCTCTATCTCGGCCTGATCGGTCTCTTCCAGTTCCTGCCGTCGCTGGTGCTCATCCTGGTGACCGGATCGGTCGCCGACCGTCACTCGCGGCGGATGATCGTCTCGATCTGCATGATCATCAGCGCTGCCTGCGCTGCGGCGCTGCTGGGCCTGACAATCGCCGATGCCTTTTCGGCTTGGCCGGTCTTTGCCATCCTGATCGTCTTCGGCATCGAGCGCGCCTTCATGGCCCCGGCGGTTCAATCGCTGGCGCCGAATCTTGTTCCGGCCCATGACTTGTCGAACGCGATCGCCTGGAATTCGTCCTCCTGGCAGACGGCTGCGATCCTCGGGCCAGTCGCCGGCGGTTTGCTTTATGGCGTCAGCGCTACCGTCGCCTATTCCGTCGCACTCGCCTTCCTTGTCCTCGCAGCCATCCTAGTCGGGATGATCGAGAAGCCGGCGCAGCACAGTCTCAGTGAGCCGCGCGACTGGACCTCGGTTCTTGCCGGTTTCAAGTTCATCCGCACCGAAAAGGTCGTTCTCGGCGCGATTTCGCTCGATCTGTTCGCGGTTCTGCTCGGCGGCGCCGTTGCGCTGATGCCGGTCTTTGCCAAGGAAATCCTGGTTCTCGGGCCGCTTGGCCTCGGGCTGCTGCGCGCAGCACCCGGCATCGGCGCCATCCTTGTTGCCGTGACGTTGGCCGCCTATCCGATCCGCCACAATGCCGGGGTTCTGATGTTTGCCGGTGTGGCACTGTTCGGCATCGGCACCATCGTCTTCGGTCTGTCAGAGGTCGCCTGGCTGTCGATCGTCGCGCTGATGTTGATGGGCGGGGCGGACATGATCTCGGTCTATGTGCGCGAAACACTGATCGCGCTGTGGACGCCGGATGCCGTGCGCGGCCGCGTCAATGCCGTCAACATGGTCTTCGTCGGCGCCTCCAACGAGCTTGGCGAATTCCGCGCGGGGACGATGGCACATATCATCGGCGCGGTTCCGGCCGTGGTGATTGGCGGCGTCGGCACGCTCGCGGTCGCCGTCATCTGGGCGCTCGGCTTTCCGCAATTGCGCAAGATCGATTCGCTCAACGCACCGGACCGCAAGGCGTGATCGTCAGACGCTAACCTTTTCGCCCTGTCGCTGGAAGATATGGGTGAGGAAGCGGTCCATCCAGGCGCGCAGTGGTGCGTCATGGTCCATGCGGCCTTCCAGATGGGCACGGCCAAGCTGCGCGCCGGGGAGGTCAAACCGGTGCGCCCCATGCACGACCCAGCGGTGCATCATCACGCGCGTCAATTCGCCGTGGAACTGGATGCCCCAAGCGTTTTCGCCATAGCGGAAAGCCTGGTTGGGATAGGTGTTGCCGGCGGCGAGCAGCTCGGCCCCGGCCGGCAAGTCGAAGCCTTCGCGGTGGAACTGGTAGACCATCGACGGCCACTCCATCAGCGCGCAGCCCTTTTCGGTGGCCTGTAACGGATACCAACCGATTTCCGTCTGTCCTTCGTGGTGGGGACCCACGACACCGCCGAGATGGCGAACCAGCATCTGGGCACCGAGGCAGATGCCGAGGAGGGGCTTGTTTTCCGACAAAGGGACGGAGAGCCAGTCGATCTCGCGGCGGACATAATCCTCGTCGTCATTGGCGCTCATCGGCCCGCCGAAGACGACGGCACCGGCATGATCTTCGAGTGTTGAGGGCAGGGGATCGCCCAGCACCGGGCGGCGAATGTCGAGGCCCAGTCCCTTTTCGAGCAGGAGATGTCCGACGCGGCCGGGGCTGGAGTGTTCCTGATGCAGGATGATCAGGACCGGTTTGCCGGTCGTGCGCATGGCGAACGTGCGGTCGTCGAAAAGCATTTCACTCTTCCTGTTGCGCGGTTGCCTCCTCCGCGACGTCGAGTTTGGCGGCCGCCTCCTGCCGCTTCATGATCCTGTCCCTGCCGGAAACGCCGAGCAGATCGGCGATCCGCCAGATCACGTGATCTTCCATTTCGCTGCGTTTGCCGTCGGCATAGACAATCTCCCACAGCATGCCGACAAGGTCGATCCGCTGCTCCTCTGAAAAATGCCGCTTGATGTCGGAGGTGAAGCGGAAAAAGTCGATGGCCTGGCTCTCCGCCGTCTCGCCGGCGGCGATCAGTGCGTCGAGCGCCGCATCATCCAGCTTGTAATGATCCTTGATCATGGAGCGGACCTTTTTGCGCTCCTTCTCGTGGATCTCGCCGTCGGCCTCCATCACCTGGATGCAGAGTGCCATGATGGCGGTGCGCGGATCGCCGGGCTGGATGGCGGACGGGCCGCTCCCGGTCAGGCTGTCGAGGAAAGTTCGCAATCGGTCAAACATGCTTTTCCGTCAAAAATCGGGGTTTCTTCTCAAAACAGGCGAAAAGTGCTCTTTTCCAATGGTTTGCTGCCATCACGCACGCCTGGATCATCCGGCGGACGCCCGAAGAACGGCTCGACGGTGGTCTCGTCGGTTTTGACGGGCTTCGGCTTCGGTTCGACCTTCACCGTTTGCGGGACGATCACCGATTCGGTCGGTGCAGGCACGGCGATGGTCTGGACGACCACTTTTTCGGGTTTCTCGGCTGTTTCGACCACAGCGCGCGTCTTGGCCGGCGTCGCGGCGCGTTCGGGCTGCGGCTCCGGTTCCGGACGCTGATGCGCGATCGCCACCGGTGGCAGGCTGCGGATCGCTTCGTCGGCGACATCGACCGTGCCTTCTTCGACCGGGCCGGCAATCTGGGCAACCGGCTGTTTCCACTCGAAAGCATCAAGCCGGCCGCTGACCGGCGAAACCGGCAGCCATTCCGGCGCGGTGACACCGTCAGCCGTCCAGGCCGGATCGCGCGGGCTTTTCAGCGCCTGGTTCATCCAGTGGCGGATGCGGCCGTCGTCACCGGTATCGGCTTCCTCGATATCGGCCAAGAGCAGGAAGATACCTTCGTTCGGTTGGATGCGGGCGGCGGCTTCGGCCTTGGCGCGGGCGAGCGGCAGTTCGCGTGCTTCCAGAGCGCTTTCGGCGACGGTGGCCAGCGCGACGGCATTGTTCGGTCTTAGCGCTTCGAGCTTGTTGGCACGCTTCAGCCGGTCGGCGGCCGAATCGCCGCTGCGAGCACGAACATAGAGCTTGGCGACTTCCGGATGCGGGTCCTGTTTCCAGAGCTTTTCCAGGATAGAGGCCGCCTTGCGCAAATTGTCCTCACGAAACAGAGCCTTGGCGGCGATCAGGCCGGCGGGAACCAGATCCTCGGCGAGCTTGAGCGCTGCCTGGGCGTCGTCACGGGCGCCCTTCGGATCGGCCTCCAGCTTTTCGGCGGCGCGCGCTGTCAGAAGCACGGCCTTCTTGCGGTCGGCCTCCTTGCGGTCGATGACGTGGCCGGCGCGGCTCTGGTCGAGGAGGCGGATGGCTTCGTCCCACTGGCCGGTCTGGCTGCGATAGTCGAGCGCTGCCAGCGTCGCCCAGGGCAGGTGCGGCGCCTTGTCGGCGGCACGCTCGGCATATTGCCGCGCCGCTTCGTTGGCACCCAGCCGCTTGGCCTCGAGATAGAGGCCGCGCAGGCCGAGTTCGCGGGTTTCCGGATCGTCGGCCATCAGCTCGAATTTCTTGCGGGCGTCGTCGTATTTGCCTTCGATCAGCGCCGTTTGCGCTTCGAGCAGATGGATCAGCGGCTCCTGGTCGGAACTGATGAGCCCACGCGTGCGGGCTGTCATCTTGCGGGCAAGAGCGCTGTCACCGGCACCTGCGGCGATCAGGCCGGTTGAGAGCGCCTGGTAGCCACGGTCGCGCTTGCGAGCACGAAAATAGCGGGAGATCGAATGCGGCGACAGCCAGACGACGCGGATGAACCAGACGACGATCAGGATGGCCGCGATCAACGAGGCGAGCAAGGTTGCCGCCACCATCAGGCTCATCTCGATGCGCTGTCCCTGCCAGATCACGGACAGCTCGCCGGGACGATCGGCCAGCCAGGCGAAACCGGCACCAAGGGCCAGAACGATGAGGACGTAGAACAGAATACGGATCATGAACTCTTCCTTAGCCCTGGTTGGCCGTCATCGCGCCGGCGACGGTCGCATCGATCAACCCTTCGACACGGATACGCTGGTCGAGCTTCGTCTTGAAATCGGCACCAGCGGTTTTCGCCGGCTCCGGCAAGGCTTCCCATTCAAGGCTTGCGCCCTTGAGATCACCATTGGTCAGCTTGTCCTCGATGCGGGCGACGACCGCTTCCGGGCCCTCGCCCTCGACGCTGCCGACCGGGCGGACGCGGATAACGGAGGAGGCGCTGTCCATCAGGCGCGAGAAGATGCCCTGGTTCGGGTCGCTGTGTTGTGTTGCCTCGAGCATGGCGTCGGCCACGGCCGGGAAGTCACGTACCAGGTCGGCGCGGGGCGCAACGCCGGTCTTGGCATCCTCGGCAAGGCCGGTGACGGCTGGATCGTTGGCGGCGATGCTCTTCAGGGCGTCGAGTTCGGCGAGGAACGGACCGCCGCGATCGATTGCCGTCTTCAGCGCGGTGACGGCCACGGCGCGGGCGAGCTGCACGTCGCTGGCCGGCTCGTCGATCTTCTTCTCGGCCGCTTCGATACGGGTCGAAAGCTCCGACTTTGCTGCTTGCGTCGACTGCTCCGCATCAGCGAGGGCCGATTTCAGAGTGGCGATTTCGCCGGTGAGGTTGGCGATCTGCGCGTCGAGACCGGAGACATCGGCCGTCGCGCCGCTTCCGTCGGCCGTTTTCTTTTCAAGTTCAGCGATACGGGTCTCAAGCGGGCCGAGATCGGCTGTTGCCGATGGCGGCGGTGCCGCGGCGAGCTGTGCCTTGATGGTTTCGATTTCGCCGGCAAGGCTCTGCTCGATGGTCGTATCGCCGCCGGGACCGAGCGCCGGCAGAACGCCGGCATATTGCAGGCCGCCGGCGCCGATAAGTGTGATCAGGCCGCCGAGAATGCCGGCGGCGAGCGCGCCTGAATTGGAGGCACGGCGAGGTTCGGCATGAATTGGCCCGGTTGGCTGCTCCGCCGCTGTAGCGGCCGAGGTCGGCTCTTCGGCGAACGCTGCAGCCGCTGCTTCAGCGCGCGCGTCCTCTTCATCCGATTCGCGGATGGCATTGTTCGGTTCCGGGTCCTGTTCGGGAATGTCAGCCGGTTCAGGAATGTCGGCGCGCACGGTTTCATCGGCTTCGCCGGCGCGGATGTCCGCTGCCTCGTCGACGACCGCTTCGCGCTCAGTGGCGGTATCGGTTCTATCCGCGTCTTCCGTCGCCGCCGTGTTGGCTTCCAGATCGATCGTCAACGGCTCCTGATCGGATTTCGAGCGGCGCGGAGGATTTTCCGGTCCCATGATGATCTCTTCCCGTTATCGCTTAAGGTACTGTCTTAAACCTAGACATGCGGCAGGAATAGGGAAAGCCCCCAAGCGACAATTCCTTGACCGGATACTGATTAACGCGAAGGCGGGGCGTCGCCTACGGACCGGTCAGAGCAATGCGAAGAGGCTGGCTTCATTGGGTTCGGCGGCAACGGCGATGGTTGCGAAGCCTTGCGGCAGTATGGCTGCGGCCACGTGGTCACTGAGGCAGAGCAGACGGATGTCCCGCAATGTCAAGATTTGCGCCGCCGGTGCGACGAGATCGAAGAAGGCTCTGGCGGTTTCGTGGGAATAAAAGAGAACGGCGTCCGGCCTGCGCGATTCGAGCAGGCTTTCGACATCTCCGGGTGCATATGGGATCGGAGACATTCGGTAAACCTCCGCGACGCGGCAGGCTAAGCCCGCTTCCTGAAGGGCGGTTTCGAAGCCGGCCGATCGCGGCAGGCCTGCCAGATAGGCAAGATTGACACCGTTGTGCGGCGAAGGGCGGGTATCGACGATAAGCTGTGCGAGCCCGGTCCCTGTTCCCGGTCCGGCGATGACCGATTGAAACCCCAGTTGCCGTGCCGCTTCCGCCGTCGCCGCACCAACGCAGAAAACCGGCGTTTGCAGATGCGGTGTCAGTTGATCCCTGATCGTCATCAGAGCACGGATTGCCTCCGCGCTCGTCACGGCGATGGCGTCATGCGGAAAGGCGAAAATATCCATCGCCGCTTCGGGGCTATGGATTGCCTCCATCATCGGCAGGACGATGGCCTCGTGCCCAAGCGCTTCAAGCCTTGCCGCCGTCGCCGCTGCCGAGGGCTGTGGCCGGGTGACAAGGACACGCATGGCTCAGGTCCAGCTCGAGAAGAAATCCGGCCCGGCATCGAGGCGAATATCGTCACCGGCTTTCGCACCTAGTTGCTCGGCATCCACGGTCTTGCCTTCGGTCGCCACGCGAAAATGCTGGCTGCCATCCGGCGTCAGAATCATGCCGGAGAAGCGGATGGTGTCACCGTCGGACACGGCATAGCCGGCGATCGGCGTGCGGCAGGAACCGTCGAGGGTCGAGAGAAAGGCGCGTTCGCAGGTCACGGCCTCGTGCGTCCTTGGATCGTTGATCGCTTCCAGAAGCCCATTGATCCGGTCGTCACCGATGCGGCTTTCGATGCAGATGGCTCCCTGCGCCGGCGCCGGCGGGAAGATTTCGGGATCGAGGATCTCGGTCGGAACGTCGTCCTTGCCGAGGCGCTTGAGGCCGGCGAAGGCAAGCAGGGTCGCATCGACCTGGCCTTCGGCGAGTTTTCTTAGCCGGGTATCGACCAGGCCGCGATAGGTGATGACGTTGATATCGGGCCGCAGCCGCTTGATCAGAGCCTGGCGGCGCAACGACGACGAGCCGATGGTGGCGCCCTGTGGCAGATCCATGAGTTTCGCCGCCGTGCGCCCTATGAAGGCGTCGCGGGCGTCTTCGCGCGGCAGGTAGGCGGAGAGGAACAGGCCGTCCGGCAGCTTCGTCGGCATGTCCTTGGAGGAATGCACGGCGAAATCGAGCCCGCCGGAAAGAAGCATGTCCTCCAGCTCCTGGGTGAAAAGCCCCTTGCCGCCGATCTGCGAAAGCGAGCGGTCGGTAATGCGGTCGCCCATGGTCGAGAGCACGACGATCTCGAACATTTCGGACGGCAGGCCGTGCGCTGCCATCAGGCGGTCCCGCGTTTCGTGGGCTTGCGCCAGCGCCAGGGGACTACCCCGCGTGCCGATCCGGAAAGGTTTTGTTTGCATCCACTGCGATCCGTTGTTACCGGAGTTCCGTGTATCCGCCTTTCCCGGCGACCGCAATATTCGAGTAAAATGGCCCATGTCTTTGCCTCTGCGCATCCTCGGTATCGAAACAAGCTGCGATGAAACCGCCGCTTCCGTCGTGCTGCGCGATGCCGATGGACATGGCGAGATCCTTGGCGACGTGGTTCTCAGCCAACTCGAAGAGCACAGCGTCTATGGCGGCGTCGTGCCGGAAATCGCTGCGCGCGCACATGTGGAGGCGCTGGATACGCTGATCGAGGAGGCGCTTCTGCGTGCCGGCGTGACACTTTCCGACATCGACGCCATCGCCGCCACCAGCGGCCCCGGCCTGATCGGCGGGCTGCTTGTCGGCCTGATGACCGGCAAGGCGATGGCGCGGGCATCGGGCAAGCCGCTTTATGCAGTCAACCATCTCGAAGGCCATGCGCTGACGGCGCGGCTGACGGATGGGCTCTCTTTTCCCTATCTGATGCTGCTTGTTTCCGGCGGCCATACGCAGCTCATTCTCGTCAAGGATGTCGGCGTCTACGAGCGTTGGGGAACGACGATCGACGATGCACTGGGCGAAGCCTTCGACAAGACGGCGAAGCTGCTCGGACTGCCTTATCCGGGCGGTCCGGCCGTCGAGCGTGCGGCAAAAAGTGGCAACCCAGACCGATTTTCCTTTCCGCGTCCGCTCGTCGGCGAAGCGCGCCTCGATTTCTCCTTCTCTGGTCTGAAGACCGCCGTTCGCCAGGCGGCGCAGTCGATCGCGCCGGTGACAGAGCAGGATATCGCCGATATCTGCGCCTCCTTCCAGAAGGCGATCTCGCGCACGCTGAAGGACCGCATCGGCCGGGGGCTGGCACGCTTCAAGGAGCAATTTGCAGGCACCGTCGGAAATCCCGCGCTGGTCGTGGCCGGCGGTGTCGCCGCAAACCAGACGCTGCGGGGGACGCTGCAGGAACTGTGCGACAAGAACGGCTTCCGCTTCGTCGCACCGCCGCTGCAGCTTTGCACCGACAATGCGGCGATGATCGCCTGGGCGGGGGCCGAACGTATGGCGGCGGGATTGCCGGCCGATGATCTCGATGTCGCGCCGCGTTCGCGCTGGCCGCTCGATGCCGATGCGAAGGCGCTGATCGGGTTCGGTAAACGGGGAGCGAAGGCTTGATGGCAGAAGCTATGCAAAAGGATCGTATCGTCGTGGTCGGCTCCGGTGCTTTCGGCACGGCGCTCGCGGCCGTCGCTGCTGCATCCGGTAAAGTGCCGGTGACGCTGCTCACCCGCCGCGAGAGCATTGTCGAGGATTTCAAGGAAACCGGCCGCAACGACAGTGCCCTGCCGGGGATCGACCTGCCGGAAACGCTTGTTGTGTCCGATGATCCGACGGTGCTTGAGGGTGCCGGCATCGTGCTCTTTGCCATGCCGTCGCAGGCGCAGCGCGAAGCGGGCCGTTCGCTGCATGGCTTCATCGGCAAGGGTGCCGACGTGGTGATCTGCGCCAAGGGCATGGAGCGCGCCAGCGGCCGCCTGCTGACCGAAGTCGTCGAGGAGGAGCTGCACCTGCAGAATGTCGCCGTGCTCTCCGGGCCGGGGTTTGCCACTGATATCGCCAAGGGGCTGCCGACAGCCATGGTGATTGCGGCCGGCAGTATCGAGCGTGCGGGGGCTCTCGCCGAGGCTCTTTCGGGCGCGACGTTCCGGCTCTATCCGTCGGCTGACCGGATCGGCGTACAGCTTGGCGGCGCGTTGAAGAACGTGCTGGCGATCGCCTGCGGCATCGTCGAAGGCGCAGGGCTTGGTGATTCCGCCCGCGCGGCTCTGATTTCCCGCGGGCTTGCCGAAATGTCGCGCTTCGTCTCGGCCCGCGGCGGCGAGGCCGATACGGTGCGCGGGCTGTCCGGTCTCGGCGATCTCGTGCTGACCGCGACGAGCCACCAGTCGCGCAATCTGCGCTACGGCATCGCGCTCGGTCAAAGCGGCAGTGCCAAGGGTCATTCGGACGAACTCGTCGAGGGCGCGTTTGCAGCCTCCGTTGCCGCTGATGTCGCCCGGCAGCTTGGCGTCGATATGCCTATCACCGACGCGGTGGCAGATATCATCGATGGAAAAATGGATGTGAAGACGGCGCTGGAGCAACTGATGTCCCGCCCGATCACACAGGAATAGTCACTCAAGGAGAAAACCATGCTGTTTGCGGTTCTGTGCACGGACAAGCCGAATGCCCTGCAGGTGCGGATGGACACCCGTCCCGAGCACATCGAATTTCTGAACGATCTCAATGCCAAAGGCGGGCTCGCCTTCGCCGGTCCGTTTCTCGACGATGCCGGCAAGCCGAATGGCAGCCTGGTGGTGATCAAGGCCGAGACGATAGAGAACGCGCGCGCCATCGCAGCCGCCGATCCCTATGCCAAGGCCGGGCTCTTTGCCAATGTCGATATCAAGCCCTGGAACTGGGTCTTCAACAAGCCGGAGGCTTGAGCGTGGGTTACTGGCTTTACAAGTCCGAGCCGTTCAAGTGGTCTTGGGCTATGCAGAAGGATGCAGGCGAGAAGGGCACCGAGTGGACCGGCGTGCGCAACTATCTGGCGCGTAACAACATGCGGGCGATGCAGATCGGCGACAAGGGTTTCTTCTACCACTCCAATGACGGGCTCGAGATCGTCGGCATTACCGAGGTCTGCGCACTGTCGCACCCGGATTCGACCGCCGATGGCGATGCCCGCTGGGACTGCGTCGATATCCGCGCCGTCTGCGACCTGCCGGTGCGGGTTTCGCTGAAGGACATCAAGGCCAATCCGAAGTTCGAGAAAATGGCGCTGGTCACCTCGATGCGGCTCTCCGTCCAGCCGGTCACCGAGGAAGAGTATCTGGAAATCTGCAGGCTTGGCGGACTGGATAACCCGCCGCGGTAACGCCGTTGAAAGCCCCTCATCCGGCCAGTCGGCCACCTTCTCCCCATGAACGGGGTGAAGGGACAAGCGGCAAGCTCCGTCGTCCCCTCTCCCCGCAAGCGGGGAGAGGGCTAGGGTGAGGGGCTCTCACCACGCTGAGGCCGTTGGATGGAATTCACCGCAACCAACCGGAACCCCTATCACCCGTGAAAACCGACCCCGAAACCTTCATCCGCGAAAATACGGGTATCATGACGCCGCCGCATGTGCCGGAGATCCGGCTACATCTGGCAAGCGAAGCCCATGATCTCTGGCTGAAGACGGAGGAGGAACTGGAGGAGATCGGCCTGCCGCCGCCGTTCTGGGCTTTTGCGTGGGCGGGTGGCCAGGGGCTGGCGCGGCATATTCTCGATCATCCCGAATTGGTCGAAGGCAAGCGGGTGATCGATTTCGCTTCCGGCTCCGGTCTGGTTGCGATCGCGGCGATGAAGGCGGGCGCTGCCTCGGTGCTTGCCATCGACATCGATCCGTGGACCGAAACCGCCATCCGGCTGAACGCGGCGCTCAATGGCGTGGATGTTTCCTTCGCAGCATCCGATATCATCGGCAGCGTACGGGCGGCTGATATCTATCTTGCGGGGGATGTCTTCTACGACAAGGCGTTTGCCGACCGGCTGGTTCCATGGTTCACCGCGCTTGCGGCGAACGGGGCCGCCATTCTGGTCGGCGATCCCGGCCGCGCCTATTGCCCGCGCGACCGGATGGAGATGCTGGCAAGCTACCAGGTGCTGGTGACGCGGGCGCTGGAAGACAGCGAGGTCAAGAAGACCACGGTCTGGCGCTTTGCCCCGGGCCCTTCAGTCAGCGGCGGATGACGCAGACGCCGGATTCCCATGAGCAGGCGCGGCCGGCGGTCGACGGGGTCACACGGATGATCTTGGGCCGCGCCGGGCTGTAGTAGTTCACATTAATGTCGCCGGTATAATAGCCGTAACCGCCACGATCGGAGCTGAAATAGGTGCCGTTGCCCGGATCGGTCCAGGCGGACAAACCGCCGAAATAGGTGCCACCGGTGGTGTCGGACGGGAAATCGTCTCCGCCATAAGACGGTGCCCAGCCGTTCGGGCGGTCGCGACGATATTCGCGTACGACCATCCGCCTGTCGGGGCCGCGATCAAAGCCGTATCGGCGCTCGAAATGGCGGCGGTCGGCATTCCTGCCGGAGAGGCGGATATGGCGGTCGCGGCGATGCAAGCGGCTGTCGACATTGGTGCCGGACAGAACCTCCCGCCGCTCGTGATGCGAGCGTTCGAAATGCGGGCGGCGAACATGATTGTGATCACCATCGCGATCGCGCGCTTCGGCAAAATCGGTGAACGAAAGGATCATGGCGAAGACCACGATCAAGACTTTCGTCGCATTCAACAGGGTGATTGGACGCATTTCGTGCAGCCCTCCGGAGAACTCTTAACAAATCCTTAACGGGCAATGTGGGGCAGATATCGGCAAAAGTCACGGATTGCGTTGAATTTTCATGTCTTATCGTTAATGCGGCGGCACTTTTGATTCATCGCGCCCGCCACATTTTCGTCTAATCGATTAAAATGATTTTGCAGTGCAAACACACTTGTCGTTAATCAATATGGTGATTAAACGTCGGCTGACTGAATTGCGCACAATCATGTGCAATACCGGATAGAAATAGTCCAGTTTTTGGGCATCCCTTTCCGGTTCTTCCGTGGGGTTCCGATGACGAATGTCACCAAAAGCCGGCCGCTTTCGCCGCATTTGCAAATCTACAAGCCAATTCCGACCATGGTCATGTCGATTGTGCACCGCATCACCGGTGGTGCACTTTATTTCGGCACCATTCTCGTCGCCTGGTGGCTGATCGCCGCAGCGACCGGTCCGGAGTATTATGACTGGGTCATGTGGGCCTTCGGCACCATCATCGGCCAGCTCATCCTGTTCGGCTACACTTGGGCGCTGGTGCACCACCTGTTCGGCGGCCTGCGTCACTTCATCTGGGATCTGGGCTACGGTTACGAAAAGCATTTTGCCACCAAACTCGCTATCGCCAACCTCATCGGTTCGGTCGCAGTCACGCTGCTGATCTGGATCGTCGGCTACGCGGTTCGCTGAGGAGAATTTCCATGGATATGCGCACTCCCCTCGGTAAGGTTCGCGGCCTCGGTTCGGCCAAGGAAGGCACCGATCACTTCTGGCGCCAGCGGCTGACGGCCGTTGCCAACGTGCCGCTGATCATCTTCTTCGTGCTGTTCCTGATCAAATATGCCGGCGCCCCTTATGCGGACGTCGTTGCCGCATTGTCGAACCCGTTCGTGGCCGTGGTCATGGGGCTGGTGGTCATCTCCGGCCTCATTCACATGAAGCTCGGCATGCAGGTCATCATCGAGGATTACGTGCATGGTGAGGGTGCCAAGATCGTCTTGGTCATGCTCAATACGTTTTTTACGATCGCAGTTGGCGGGCTCTGTCTTTTCGCCATCCTGAAGATCGCGTTTGCAGGGTAATTCAAAATGGCACCCAATACCTCGCCGCTCATCAATGGCCGCGCCTATGAGTATGTCGACCATGCCTATGACGTGATCGTCGTCGGTGCCGGCGGCGCCGGCCTGCGCGCCACACTCGGCATGGCCGAGCAGGGCTTCAAGACGGCCTGCATCACCAAGGTCTTCCCGACGCGCTCGCACACGGTCGCGGCGCAGGGCGGCATTGCGGCCTCGCTCACCAACATGACGCCGGACTCGTGGCAGTGGCATCTCTACGATACTGTCAAGGGCTCCGACTGGCTCGGCGACGTCGATGCCATGCAGTATCTCGTCATGGAAGCGCCAAAGGCGGTCTATGAGCTCGAGCATTATGGCGTGCCGTTTTCGCGAAACGCGGAAGGCAAGATCTACCAGCGACCGTTCGGCGGCCATATGCAGAATTACGGCGAAGGCCCGCCGGTCCAGCGCACCTGCGCCGTTGCCGACCGTACCGGCCATGCTATCCTGCACACGCTTTATGGCCAATCGCTGAAGAACAACGCCGAATTCTTCATCGAATATTTCGCGCTCGACCTGATCATGTCGGAAGACGGCAGCCGCTGCACCGGCGTCGTCGCCTGGAACCTCGATGATGGCACGATCCATCGCTTTGCCGCCAAGATGGTGGTGCTGGCGACCGGCGGCTACGGCCGCGCCTATTTCTCCGCGACATCGGCCCATACCTGCACCGGCGACGGTGGCGGCATGATTGCCCGCGCCGGGCTGCCGCTTCAGGATATGGAATTTGTCCAGTTCCACCCGACCGGCATCTACGGCTCCGGCTGTCTGATCACCGAAGGCGCGCGCGGCGAAGGCGGCTATCTCGTCAACTCCGAGGGCGAGCGCTTCATGGAGCGCTATGCGCCGTCGGCCAAGGACCTTGCCTCGCGTGACGTCGTCTCGCGCTGCATGACGCTGGAAATCCGCGAAGGCCGCGGCGTCGGCAAGAACAAGGACCATATCTATCTGCATCTCGACCATCTCGATCCGGCCGTTCTGCACGAGCGCCTGCCGGGCATTTCCGAGAGCGCCAAGATCTTTGCCGGTGTGGACGTGACGCGCGAGCCGATCCCGGTGCTGCCGACCGTCCACTACAACATGGGCGGCATTCCGACCAACTACTGGGGCGAAGTGCTCAATGCCGACAGTGCCAATCCGGAGCGGATCATCCCCGGCCTGATGGCTGTGGGCGAAGCCGGCTGCGCCTCGGTGCACGGCGCCAACCGCCTCGGTTCCAACTCGCTGATCGACCTTGTGGTCTTCGGCCGCGCCGCCGCCATCCGCGCCGGCGAAGTCATCGACCGCGCCTCGGCGATCCCGGCGATCAACGAAAAGGCCTCCGAAAAGATCATGACGCGCTTCGACAAGCTGCGTCACGCCAACGGTGGCACTCCGACCGCGATCCTGCGTGAAAAAATGCAGCGTACCATGCAGGATGACGCGGCAGTGTTCCGCACCCAGGAATCGCTGGAATCGGGCTGCAAGCGCATGAGCGCGATCTGGCAGGAACTGGGCGATCTCAAGGTTACGGACCGCTCGATGATCTGGAATTCCGATCTGGTGGAGACGCTGGAGCTGGAAAACCTGATGGCGAATGCGATCACCACGGTCGTCGGCGCCGAGGCCCGCAAGGAAAGCCGGGGCAGCCATGCGCGCGAAGACTATACCAGCGGTCCGTTCGGCGGCCGCGACGACGTCAACTGGCGCAAGCATACGCTGTCCTGGGTGAACGAGGCGGGTGAGGTGAAGCTCGACTATCGCCCGGTTCACACCGAGCTTCTGGCTGACGGCATCGATCCGCACAAGATCGAGCCGAAGGCGCGGGTATATTGATCATGAGTAACACACCCAGTGGGTTGGCATTTCTGGCATTGTCCGCGCTGCCGATGCTTCTCCTGTCTGGGTGTTCCTATCTCTTTCACGGGGGAGTGAAGGGAAGCTATCTGTCCAACAGTCGGTCTTTTGTGGGTTATGTCACCTCTCGGGCCGAGAGGCAGTACGGTGAGATTTCCATCGGGACGGCGGAAAAGATGGAATGCCAAGGTCGGTATGAGGTTTCGCAAAAGGGTCTGTCTGTTCTTGGCTTGGCGCTGAAGAAACGTATCTACGAGGGAGAAATCTTTTGCCTTGATGGCCGTGCAGGGAGCTTTGAACTTGCGTCCAGGAGCAAGGGAGAGACGGGTACGATCCACGGCACGATCGGCGGAGAAGAGTTTAAAGCGAAGTTGTATCGGTCGGTTGGTAAAGATTGCTATGACGATTACTGCCGGTGGGGTGTCAAATGGACCTACGAACGTGAGCGCGAGAACCGTGCTGCTCTCGAGAAGGTCAAAGCAACGCATCGCGAGAAGGAATTATAGGTTGTCGGAACTCGTGGAAGGGATTGAAATCACTCTTCACCAACTGGATATGCCGGTTCCGGCGCTGGAGAATGGTTGGCCGCGGGCTATTGTTGCGACTAAAGGGGCGAAGGCCTCCGGAAGATTATTCTAAAATGGCGGCGGTGGATGCGGGATATTCCGGCACGCCGCTTCCAAAGAAGCTCGGGTTCAAGCCCGGAATGACGGCAGCCTTCATCGCGCTGCCGGACAGTCTGGCGGACCTTTCGGCTTCGACCGATTTTGCCGTCTGCGACCGCTTCCCCAACTGGAAGGCGCTGCGGGCGGCGGGCGGAACATATGATGCGATCCATGCCTTCACGATCATGAGGGCGGAGATCGAAAATGAGCTTTCCGGGCTGCAGGACCGGATCACGCCGGATGGCATGATCTGGGTCTCATGGCCGAAGAAAGCTTCGAAGGTTAAGACGGACGTGACCGAGGATGTCGTGCGCAATGCGGCCCTCGATCTCGATCTGGTGGATGTCAAGGTGGCCGCGATCGACGGGATATGGTCGGGGCTGAAGCTGGTCATTCGCCAGGACCGGCGCAAGGATCGGCGCAAGGAAAGAACGGACAGGTCGCATGGTTGAACTCGCTCTCCCCAAGAATTCGCAGATGACCGAAGGTAAGGTCTGGCCGAAGCCGGCCGGGGCCACCAATACACGCGAATTCCGCATTTATCGCTGGAGCCCCGACGACGGCAAGAACCCGTCGATCGACACGTTCTACATCGACGTCGACGATTGCGGGCCGATGGTGCTCGACGCGCTGCTTTACATCAAGAACAAGATCGACCCGACGCTGACGCTGCGCCGCTCCTGCCGCGAAGGCATCTGCGGCTCTTGCGCCATGAACATCGACGGTACCAACACGCTGGCCTGCACCAAGGGCATGGACGAGGTGAAGGGCACGGTGAAGGTCTACCCGCTGCCGCATATGCCCGTCGTCAAGGACCTGGTGCCGGACCTTACCAATTTCTACGCCCAGCACCGCTCGATCGAGCCCTGGCTGAAGACCGTTTCGCCGACGCCGGCAAAGGAATGGAAGCAGAGCCACGAGGATCGCCAGAAGCTCGATGGCCTTTACGAGTGCATCCTCTGCGCCTGCTGTTCCGCCTCCTGCCCGAGCTACTGGTGGAACGGCGACCGTTACCTCGGCCCGGCCGTGCTGCTGCAGGCCTATCGCTGGCTGATTGACTCCAGAGACGAAGCCAAGGGCGAACGCCTCGACAATCTCGAAGATCCCTTCCGCCTCTATCGCTGCCACACGATCATGAACTGCGCCCAGACCTGTCCCAAGGGTTTGAACCCGGCCAAGGCGATCGGGGAGATCAAGAAGATGATGGTCGAGCGCCGCGTCTGATCATACTTTGAAAGTTCACCATGCTTGAAGGGTTCGCAAGTGAGGCGGTGCGCGAGATTGTCGCGCGCCTCCATACCGTGCGCGAAAGCGGGGTCCGCATCGGCTTTGCCATCGAAAGCGGCAGTCGCGCATGGGGTTTTCCGTCGCCCGACAGCGATTATGATTGCCGTTTCGTCTATATCCGGCCTGTTCGCGATCATCTTGGATTAGCGTCGGTTCGCGATGTCATCGAATTCCCGATCGTTGGTGATATCGACACCGGTGGATGGGACCTGAAGAAGGCGCTGCTCCTTGCGCTTAAGGGCAACGCGGTTATCGTCGAATGGGTGAAATCGCCATTCGTCTATGAGGAAGAACCGGGCTTTCGTCAAAGGCTGGAAGCTGTTCTGGCGGCAATCATGGTTCCGGCAAAGGTCGGTGCCCACTATCACGGGCTCCTGCAGCGCTACTCACTGCGTGCGGCGGATGAGCCTGTTATCCTGAAAAAGCTGCTTTACGGTGTCCGACCCGCGGTAGCATTGGAATGGATGAGGCAGCGCAACTACGAGGCGCTGCCGCCGATGAATTTACTGGAAATGTTGGATCAAACGGACATTTCAGACGACGCGCGGACCGCCATTCTGGAGCTTGTCGAAACCAAAAAGGTGACGCGGGAAATGGGTGAGGGCGTTCCGCCGGCACCGGTTTATGATTTCATAGCGGGCGTCGATGCTCGGTACAAAGCAGAATCTATACGCGATTTCAGTTCGGCATACGGAGAAGCGGAGGAGATTGCAGGGGCCTTTTATCGCGAGGAAGTTGGCCGGTAGCTGTTGGCTCTTTCTTCAAGTAGTCTTCGATACCACGCGGCTTTCGCTTGGGTGCAACCATCGCTGTCTGCACGCCAACCGTTTCAATCATGCCACAGTCTTAAAGAATCGGCGCCATCTTGATTTTAAAGTTAGTTTTAAGCTAATTCCGCCTATATTTCCCTGGACAACGCCATAGCAGAGATGATCGGGAGCAAAAACATGCGGACAATACATGCGGTAGCGGGACTGGCCGTGGTGCTGGCGCTGGCTGGATGTCAGAGGACGTCCATGACCGATTTCGGTGGCAACAATACATCGCCGGCCCCCGTCCAGGCGCAGCCTGTGCCGACCGTATCGTCCGGCCAGCTTGCCGCTCCGACAGGCGACACCTCGCAGTTTCCGGCGGCACCCGTCAGCGGCACGGCAGCGGTTGGCGGTGTGCAGACACCGGGGGGCACCGAAGTGGCGGCCGCGACCAATGCGCTCGATGTCACCAAGGAATCGATGGTCGGCAACTGGCGTGTGTCGAACGCCGGCAGCTCCTGCGACATGTTCCTGACGCTCACCAATCTCGGCAGCGGCTCGCGTGGCGGCACGCGCGGTTGCGCCGGCGAACTGACGGCCATGGGTTCCTGGGAGGTTGCCGGCAAGCAGGTCGTGCTGAAGGATCGCAACGGCAATCCGCTCGCCCGCCTGTTCAAGACCGCCGATGCGCGCTTCGACGGCTCGACCAACGGCGGCCAGCCGATCAGCCTCAGCCGCTAACAATCAGCCCGGTATCAGCCGGGCTTTTTTCTTGCCGTCGTTTTAGACACCAGACCGGTCCAGCGCGTGCCAAATCCCGAAGACAGCATTTCGCGAAAACTCGAGGCCATGATTGCCGCCGGCACTTTGCGGGGTGATCCGGCCCAGCTTGGTATCGCCCGGCGCCTCGATCATTTGTCGAGCGAACTGGCCGGCAGCCGTGCGCAGCGCAAGTCGAATGCGCTCGGCTGGCTGTTTGCCTCGCGCAAGCAGGATCATCCGCCGCTCAAGGGGCTTTATCTCTACGGCGGCGTCGGCCGCGGCAAGACCATGCTAATGGACCTGTTCTTTGAAACGGTGCCGATCCAGCGCAAGCGCCGGGCGCATTTCCATGAGTTCATGGCGGATGTGCACGAGCGCATCTTCAAACACCGGCAGAAGCTGAAGAACGGCGAGACGCGCCAGGCCGATCCGATGCCGCCGGTGGCGTCGGAAATCTTCGCCGAAGCCCGGCTTCTCTGCTTCGACGAGTTTTCCGTTACCGACATCGCCGATGCGATGATCCTGTCGCGTCTGTTCAACGAGCTTTTCACCAAAGGCTGCGTGCTGGTGGCCACCTCCAATGTCGAGCCGGCCAATCTCTACAAGGACGGGCTCAACCGCGGCCTGTTCCTGCCTTTCATCGATCTGTTGAAAGCGCACGCCGATATCGTGCCGCTGGATGCGGGGACGGACTACCGGCTTGCCAAGATGGGGGGGCTGCCGGTCTGGCTGTCGCCAATGGGGCCGGAGGCGGATGCGGCGCTTGACCGGGCCTGGATCCATGCGACGGCCGGCCTTTCGGTCACAGTCGGCGAGGTTGCGCGCAAGGGCCGGAAGATCAGGGTTCCGGCAGCGGCCAACGGTTGTGCGCGGTTTGCTTTTTCCGATCTCTGCGAGCGGCCACTGGGCGCAGCCGATTACCTCGCCATTCTCTCGCACTATCGGACGATTTTCATCGATCATATCCCCCATCTCACGCCGGAGCGCCGCAACGAGACCAAGCGTTTCATCATGCTGGTCGATACGATCTATGATCACGGCGCCCGTCTTTTCGCCACGGCGGCCTCCGCGCCGATCGAGCTTCTGACGGCGAAAAAGGGCACGGAAGGCTTTGAATTCGACCGAACGGTTTCGCGCCTGATCGAGATGCAGAGCGAGGAATATGCCCGCAATCATCGTGCGGAAACAGTAACTTCGTGACAATTTGGAGACGACAATTCTTACGTTTACGTAAGAATTTATTGATCTAACCGATTGAAATTGTTCCACCCAAAAGTATCGGTTGATATTTTAGATTTTGGCGTTTAATTCCTTTCGCCGAAGGTTTGCCACAGCTCGCGCTTTGAGGCGCCACGTCAGGCCTTGTCAGATTTGGATCGCAAAGGAAGCACTTTCATGGCGCGCAACAAGATCGCACTTATTGGTTCTGGAATGATTGGTGGCACGCTGGCGCATCTCGCCGGCCTGAAGGAACTGGGCGACATCGTCCTCTTCGACATCGCCGACGGCATCCCGCAGGGCAAAGGCCTCGATATCGCCCAGTCCTCCCCCGTCGAAGGCTTCAACGCCAATCTGACCGGTGCCAGCGACTACTCCGCAATTGAAGGCGCCGATGTCTGCATCGTCACCGCCGGCGTTGCCCGCAAGCCCGGCATGAGCCGCGACGACCTTCTCGGCATCAACCTCAAGGTCATGGAACAGGTCGGCGCCGGCATCAAGAAATATGCCCCGAACGCCTTCGTCATCTGCATCACCAACCCGCTCGACGCGATGGTCTGGGCGCTGCAGAAGTTCTCCGGCCTGCCGAAGAACATGGTCGTCGGCATGGCCGGTGTGCTCGATAGCTCGCGTTTCCGCCTGTTCCTGAGCCAAGAATTCAACGTTTCCGTCCAGGACGTCACTGCGTTTGTTCTCGGCGGCCATGGCGACACAATGGTGCCGCTCGCTCGCTACTCGACCGTCGGCGGCATCCCGCTGACCGACCTCGTCAAGATGGGCTGGGTCACCAAGGAGCGCCTCGAAGAAATTATCCAGCGCACCCGTGACGGCGGCGCCGAAATCGTTGGCCTGCTCAAGACCGGCTCGGCCTATTACGCTCCGGCCGCCTCGGCGATCGAAATGGCCGAATCCTTCCTCAAGGACAAGAAGCGCGTCCTCCCCTGCGCCGCACACCTCACCGGCCAGTACGGCGTCAAGGATATGTATGTCGGCGTTCCGACGATCATCGGTGCCGGCGGCGTCGAGCGCATCATCGAAGTCGAATTCAACAAGGCCGAGCAAGAAGCCTTCGACAAATCGGTCGCCTCGGTTGCCGGTCTTTGCGAAGCCTGCATCACGATTGCTCCCAGCCTGAAGTAATTGCCGTTCGGCTTAAACAGGAAATATCCCCATGAACATTCATGAATATCAGGCCAAGGCTCTGCTGAAGACCTTTGGCGCTCCGGTTGCGGAAGGTGTCGCCATCTTCTCGGCGGAAGAAGCTGAAGCTGCTGCGAAGTCGCTTCCAGGCCCGCTCTACGTCGTCAAGAGCCAGATCCATGCTGGCGGTCGCGGCAAGGGCAAGTTCAAGGAACTCGGACCGGATGCCAAGGGCGGCGTTCGTCTGGCTTTCTCGATCGACGAAGCCAAGGCCCATGCCAAGGAAATGATGGGCAACACGCTGGTGACCGCGCAGACCGGCGAAGCCGGCAAGCAGGTCAACCGCCTCTATATCGAGGACGGCGCCGACATCGCCCGCGAGCTTTACTGCTCGCTGCTGGTCGACCGCTCGGTCGGCCGCGTTGCCTTCGTGGTTTCCACCGAAGGCGGCATGGACATCGAGGCTGTGGCCCATGACACGCCTGAGAAAATCCACACCATCGCCATCGACCCGGAAGCCGGCGTGACGGCGGCCGATGTCGCCGCGATCTCCAAGGCTCTCGAGCTTTCGGGCACGGCCGCCGAAGACGCCAAGTCGCTCTTCCCGCTCCTCTACAAGGCCTTCAACGAGAAGGACATGGCGCTGCTCGAGGTCAACCCGCTGATCGTCATGAAGAACGATCATCTGCGCGTTCTCGATGCCAAGATGTCGTTCGACGGCAATGCGATCTTCCGTCACGACGACGTCAAGGCGCTGCGCGACGAGACCGAGGAAGACGCCAAGGAAATCGAAGCCTCCAAGTGGGACCTCGCCTACGTGGCGCTCGACGGTAACATCGGCTGCATGGTCAACGGCGCAGGCCTTGCCATGGCGACGATGGACATCATCAAGCTTTATGGCAAGGAACCGGCCAACTTCTGCGACGTCGGCGGTGGCGCCGGCAAGGAGAAGGTGGCCGCAGCCTTCAAGATCATCACGGCTGACCCCAAGGTCGAGGGCATCCTCGTCAACATCTTCGGCGGCATCATGAAGTGCGACGTCATCGCTGAAGGCGTCGTCGCTGCCGTGCAGGAAGTCGGCCTCAAGGTTCCGCTCGTCGTGCGCCTCGAAGGCACCAATGTCGAGCTCGGCAAGAAGATCCTGAACGAATCGGGTCTCGCGATCACGGCGGCAGACGACTTGGACGATGCGGCCAAGAAGATCGTCGCGGCGATCAACGCCTAATTTGAAGGACCCGAATTCATGTCTATTCTCGTCAATAAAGACACCAAGGTCCTCGTTCAGGGCCTGACCGGCAAGACCGGCACGTTCCACACTGAGCAGGCGCTTGCTTACTACGGCACGCAGATGGTCGGCGGTATCCACCCGAAGAAGGGTGGCGAAACCTGGACCGGTTCGAAGGGCGAAAGGCTGCCGATCTTCGCAACGGTCGCCGAAGCCAAGGAACGGACCGGCGCCGACGCCAGCGTCATCTATGTTCCGCCGGCAGGTGCAGCGGACGCGATCATCGAGGCGATCGAAGCCGAGATCCCGTTCATCACCTGCATCACCGAAGGCATTCCGGTCATGGACATGGTGCGCGTCAAGGCTCGCCTCGACCGCTCGAAGTCGCGACTGCTCGGGCCAAACTGCCCGGGCATCCTGACACCGGAAGAGTGCAAGATCGGCATCATGCCGGGTTCGATCTTCCGCAAGGGTTCGGTCGGCATCGTTTCGCGCTCCGGCACGCTGACCTACGAAGCAGTCTTCCAAACCTCCAACGAAGGCCTCGGCCAGACGACGGCTGTCGGCATCGGCGGCGACCCGGTCAAGGGCACGGAATTCATCGACGTGCTCGAAATGTTCCTCGCCGACGACGAAACCAAGTCGATCATCATGATCGGCGAAATCGGCGGCTCGGCTGAGGAAGACGCAGCGCAGTTCCTGATCGACGAGGCCAAGAAGGGCCGCAAGAAGCCGATGGCCGGCTTCATCGCCGGCCGTACCGCACCGAAGGGCCGCACGATGGGCCACGCCGGTGCTGTCGTTTCCGGCGGCAAGGGTGACGCGGAATCGAAGATCGCAGCGATGGAGCAGGCAGGCATCCGCGTGTCGCCGTCGCCGGCTCGCCTTGGCAAGACGCTGGTCGAAGTCCTTAAGGGCTGAGACACCGGGATGTGATCGGGCAGGCGGTTGCAAGCTGCCCGATTGCCTCCATCTGAAACAGGGCAACGGCGCTCGGCGCCGATGCCAACAAGGTCGACCGGGACCGAAGCCGGCAGAGTTAACAAGTCAGGAGGCGGACGGACAGGTCCGCGAAACACCATGGCAAGGCAAGAAGCCAACGAGCAATTTCAGCTGACATCGTTCCTCGACGGAGCGAATGCCGGCTATATCGATCAGCTTTATGCGGCTTATGAAAACGATCCGTCGTCGGTCTCCGGCGAATGGCAGTCGTTCTTCAAGGCGCTGCAGGACTCGCCTGAAGACGTGATAAGGGCCGCCAAGGGCGCCTCCTGGAAAAAGCCGAACTGGCCGATCGCCGCCAATGGCGATCTCGTCTCGGCGCTCGACGGCGATTGGGGCACGGTCGAGAAGGTCATCGAAAAGAAGGTGCAGGCCAAGGCCGAGGCGCAGGCTGCCGCCACTGGCGTCGCGCCCAGTTCTGCCGATGTCCACCAGCAGACCCGCGATTCGGTTCGCGCCATCATGATGATCCGCGCCTATCGCATGCGTGGTCACTTGCACGCCAAGCTCGATCCGCTCGGCATCGCGGCACCCGTGGAAGACTACAACGAGTTGTCGCCGAAGTCCTACGGCTTCGAGGAGAGCGACTACGATCGCCGCATCTTCCTCGACAACGTTCTCGGCCTCGAATACGCGACCATCCGCGAGATGATCGAAATCCTGGAGCGCACCTATTGCTCGACGCTCGGCGTCGAGTTCATGCATATTTCCGATCCGGAAATCAAAGGCTGGGTCCAGGAGCGCATCGAAGGTCCGGACAAGGGCGTCGAATTCACCCCGGAAGGCAAGAAGGCGATCCTGCAGAAGCTGATCGAGGCGGAAGGGTTCGAGCAGTTCATCGACGTCCGGTACAAGGGCACCAAGCGCTTCGGCCTTGATGGCGGCGAGAGCCTTATCCCTGCGCTGGAGCAGATCATCAAGCGCGGCGGCCAGGTCGGCCTCAAGGAAATCATCCTTGGCATGGCCCATCGCGGCCGTCTGAACGTGCTCACCAACGTCATGGGCAAGCCGCACCGCGCCGTGTTCCACGAGTTCAAGGGCGGTTCTGCCGCGCCGGACGATGTCGAAGGTTCGGGCGATGTGAAGTACCATCTCGGTGCCTCCTCGGACCGCGAGTTCGACGGCAACAAGGTTCACCTGTCGCTGACGGCCAACCCGTCGCATCTCGAAATCGTCAACCCTGTCGTCATGGGCAAGGCCCGCGCCAAGCAGGACCAGATGGCGAAGGTCTTCGAAGGCGACATCATTCCGCTTTCGGAACGCGCGCAGGTGATGCCGCTGCTTCTGCATGGCGATGCCGCCTTTGCCGGCCAGGGCGTGACGGCCGAAATCCTCGGGCTGTCGGGCCTGCGCGGTCATCGCGTCGCCGGCACCGTGCATTTCATCATCAACAACCAGATCGGTTTCACCACCAATCCGGCTTTCTCGCGCTCGTCGCCTTACCCCTCCGACGTCGCCAAGATGATCGAAGCGCCGATCTTCCACGTCAACGGCGACGATCCGGAGGCGGTCGTCTACGCCGCCAAGATCGCCACCGAATTCCGGATGAAGTTCCACAAGCCTGTCGTCATCGACATGTTCTGCTATCGCCGCTTCGGCCATAACGAAGGCGACGAGCCTTCGTTCACGCAGCCGAAGATGTACAAGGTCATCCGCGCCCACAAGACGGTCGTGCAGATCTACGGCGAACGCTTGATTGCGGAAGGCCTGATCTCGGAAGGCGAACTGGAAAAGATGCGGGCCGACTGGCGTGCTCGTCTCGAGCAGGAGTTCGAAGCGGGACAGTCCTACAAGCCGAATAAGGCCGACTGGCTGGACGGCGTGTGGTCGGGCCTGCGTGCCGCCGACAATCAGGACGAACAGCGCCGCGGCAAGACCTCGGTTCCGATGAAGACGCTGAAGGAAGTCGGCCGCAAGCTGTCGGAAGTGCCGGCAGGTTTCAACGCTCACAAGACCATCCAGCGTTTCATGGACGGCCGTGCCAACATGATCCAGACCGGCGAGGGCATCGACTGGGCCATGGCGGAAGCGCTTGCGTTCGGCACGCTCGCCGTCGAAGGCACCAAGATCCGCCTGTCGGGCCAGGATTGCGAACGCGGCACGTTCTCGCAGCGCCACACGGTTCTCTACGATCAGGAGACCGAGGAACGCTACATTCCGCTTGCCAACCTGTCGCCGACCCAGGCCCGCTACGAGGTCATCAACTCGATGCTCTCGGAAGAAGCCGTGCTCGGCTTCGAATACGGCTATTCGCTGGCCCGTCCGAATGCGCTGACCCTCTGGGAAGCCCAGTTCGGCGACTTCGCCAACGGTGCGCAGGTCGTCTTCGACCAGTTCATCTCGTCGGGCGAACGCAAGTGGCTGCGCATGTCCGGTCTCGTCTGCCTGCTGCCGCATGGTTACGAAGGCCAGGGACCGGAACATTCCTCGGCCCGCCTCGAGCGTTGGCTGCAGATGTGCGCCGAAGACAACATGCAGGTTGCCAACGTCACGACGCCGGCAAACTACTTCCACATCCTGCGCCGCCAGGTGAAACGCGACTTCCGCAAGCCGCTGATCATCATGACGCCGAAGTCGCTGCTGCGCCACAAGCGGGCGGTTTCTTCGCTGTCGGAATTGGCCGGCGAGACCTCCTTCCACCGTCTGCTCTGGGACGATGCGGAGGTCATCAAGGACGGTCCGATCAAGCTGCAGAAAGACGCCAAGATCCGTCGCGTCGTGCTGTGCACCGGCAAGGTCTATTACGATCTTCTGGAAGAGCGCGAAAAGCGCGGTATCGACGATATCTACCTGTTGCGCGTCGAACAACTCTATCCGTTCCCGGCCAAGGCGCTGATCAACGAGCTTTCCCGCTTCCGCAACGCGGAAATGGTCTGGTGCCAGGAAGAGCCGAAGAACATGGGCGCCTGGTCGTTCATCGACCCGTATCTGGAATGGGTGCTTGCCCATATCGATGCGAAGTACCAGCGTGTGCGCTACACCGGCCGTCCGGCCGCCGCCTCTCCGGCGACGGGCCTGATGTCCAAGCACCTCGCCCAGCTCGCGGCCTTCCTAGAAGACGCGCTCGGCGGTTGAGAGGCAGCGTTCCATGGCCTATTTTCATCTGAAACTAGTGCCACCCCGCAGCACATTTCCTCATGATGCAACGTCTGAGGAAATGGCTGCGATGGAACGTCATTTTGTCTACTGGCGGGAACAGGCCGATACCGGCCGCGCGATTGCGGTCGGTCCCGTCTTCGCCAAGGATGGTGCCTGGGGCATGGCGATTGTGGAGGTCTCCGATGAAGGAGCCGCACGAGCCCTTGCCGACGGCGACCCCGTCATTGCCGCCCGCCTGGGTTTCCAGTTCGAAATTGCCGCCATACCCTCACTCATTCTCCGGCATGTCGCCGCACCTGCCGCATAACCGATAACGATCAAAGTCAGGATCTGAAAATGACCACAGAAATCCGCGTTCCTACCCTCGGCGAGTCCGTCAGCGAAGCGACCGTCGGTACATGGTTCAAGAAGGTGGGCGATACCGTCAAAGCCGATGAACCGCTGCTCGAACTCGAAACCGACAAGGTGACCATCGAAGTTCCGGCCCCTGCCGCAGGCACGCTTTCCGAAATCGTCGCCGCTGCCGGCGAGACCGTCGGTCTCGGCGCGCTGCTCGGCCAGATCGCCAACGGGGCAGCAGGTGCCGTTTCTGCCGCGCCTGCGGCTGAAAAGAAGGTTGCCGAGCCGGCTGCCGCTGCTCCGGCCGCAGTCGCTGCCACCCCCGCTGCTCCGCAGGTCGCCTCCGCCATGCCGGCCGCGCCGGCTGCGGCCAAGATGCTCGCTGAAAACAACCTGTCGGCCGATCAGGTCGACGGTTCCGGCAAGCGTGGCCAGGTGCTGAAGGGCGATGTCATCGCCGCCGTTGCCAAGGGCATTTCGGCGCCTGCCGCTTCCGAACCGGTCAAGATCGTGTCGCGTGGTCCGTCGTCGGCCGAGGATGCGCCGCGCGAAGAGCGAGTCAAGATGACCCGCCTGCGCCAGACGATTGCCAAACGCCTCAAGGACGCGCAGAACACGGCCGCCATGCTGACCACCTACAATGAGGTGGACATGAGCGCGGTGATGAGCCTGCGCACCAAGTACAAGGACATCTTCGAGAAGAAGCACGGCGTCAAGCTCGGCTTCATGGGCTTCTTCACCAAGGCCGTGACGCATGCCCTGAAGGAAATCCCGAACGTCAACGCCGAGATCGACGGCACCGACATCATCTATAAGAACTTCTGCCATATCGGCATGGCCGTCGGCACCGACAAGGGCCTCGTCGTTCCGGTCATCCGCGATGCGGACGAACTCTCCATCGCAGGAATCGAGAAGGAACTCGGCCGTCTCGCCAAGCTCGCCCGCGACGGCCAGCTCGGCATGGCCGACATGCAGGGCGGAACATTCACGATCACCAATGGCGGCGTCTACGGCTCGCTGATGTCCTCGCCGATCCTGAACGCGCCGCAGTCGGGCATTCTCGGCATGCACAAGATCCAGGATCGCCCGGTCGTCGTCGGCGGCCAGATTGTCATCCGTCCGATGATGTATCTGGCGCTGTCCTACGATCACCGCATCGTCGACGGCAAGGAAGCCGTGACCTTCCTCGTCCGCGTCAAGGAAAGCCTGGAAGATCCGGAACGCCTGGTTCTCGATCTCTAAGGGAAAGCTGGATCATGGATGCGGCAGCACTGGCGGCATCGCCATTCATCGCGTTCCTCGCCTGGAGCGTCGTGCTGCTCGTCTTCCATGTCAGTCTGCAAGGCGTGATGTCGACACTGGAACTCGGATCGGCCTGGAATGCCGGTCCGCGCGACGGGGAGAGAAAACCGTCCGGCAAGCTGGCCGGGCGTTCTGCCCGGGCTTCGGCCAATTTCCAGGAAACCTATCCGGCCTTTGTCGGTCTGGCGCTCGCGCTTGCGATCGCTGGGGATCCAACTGGTTGGGGCCTCGCCGGCGCCTGGGCTTGGATCGTCTTCAGGATTGTCTATATTCCGCTTTATCTGGCGGGCATTCCCTATGTCCGCTCGCTTGTCTGGCTCGGTTCGCTCGCCGGACTTTTGCTGATGTTCGGTGCGATCGTAGTTTAGGAGGAAGGCATGGCATTCACCAACATTCCTGCCCTTCAACCTCATATCTGCGTCAGGGGCGGACTTGACGCCATCGCCTTTTACGAGAAAGCCTTCGGGGCGAAGAATACCTTTCACCAGATGGCCGATGACGGAAAACGGGTGATGCATGCCAATCTGACCATTTATGGCGGCGAGGTCATGCTTCACGACGAATTCCCCGAATTCGGGATGAGCGTCAGCGCACCGCCGACCATCGGCGGAACATGCTTTGCGATCAATGTGAACTTGCCGGAACCGAAGGCTGTCGATGCGGCCTTCGCAAAGGCGGTGGCGGCCGGCGCTTCGCCGCTGATGGAACCGTCCGATACGTTCTGGGGCGCTCGTTACGCCCGCATCACCGATCCCTTCGGCCATATCTGGGCCTTCAACGCCGCGCTGGAGCAAGCATGAACCAATATCTCCTCGAACTTGCCTCGCTGATGGCGATCTTTTCCTTTGCCATCGTCTCCCCCGGGGCAGACCTTGCCATGGTCATGCGCCAGTCGATCATGAACGGGCGCCGCTCCGCCATCATCACCTCGTTCGGCGTCGGAACATCGTTGATGTTCCATGTGACCTACACGATCCTCGGGCTCGGCCTGATCATCTCGCAGTCGATCTACCTGTTCAACATCGTCAAATGGTGCGGCGTCGCCTACCTTCTCTATATCGGCGTCAAGTCGCTGCGCGCCGGCAAGACGGATATGACAGTGCAGGCGGAGGATGCGCAGACCAACGGGAAGCGCCAGTCCGCACTGAGGGCTTTCGGTCTTGGCTTCGCGGCCAATGCGCTCAACCCGAAGCCGGTGTTCTTCTTCCTGTCGATCTTCTCGACGGTCGTCAGCGCCCATACGCCGATCATGATCAAGTTCGGCTATGGCCTGGTGATGGCCAGCTGCCTGATTCTCTGGTTCGTCGGCGTCAGCCTGTTCATGACGACGCCGAAGATGCGTGCCGCCTTCTCGCGCGCCAGCCAGTGGATCGACCGCGCCAGCGGTCTCGTCTTCATCGCCCTTGGCTTGAAGCTCGCTACCGAGAAGGCAGCCTGAGCATGCGTTTCGCCGTTTCCGCATCCCTGTTCGCGATCTTGCTGGCGGCCTCGCCGGCATTGGCGGCGGATTGCCTGCAGGAACAGGCAATCTATGCGGATGCTGACGGCGCTTACGAGCTGCGATTCGAGCCGGTCGGTTCCGAAAATGCTGCAACAAGCAATCATTTCAAGATCAAGGTCGCGAAGACCGATCTGGTGCTTGACGGCATCGTCATGCAATCGGGCGAACCCGTGCGGCCGAACGGCATGATCATGAACAAGTGCCCGGAGGGCGACATCACCGGCGACGACATCGCCGCCTGCACCGTCTGGGAAGGCGTGATCTACGCCATCGGCGCCGATGGCAAGGTCTCGCTCCTGCCCGAGGAAGGATCGGAAGCGGCGGCGCAACTGCTGTTGCCGGATTTCGGCCCCGCCGTGCGCAACGCGTCCATCTGGGGCAAGGCGACCGTCGCGCCCTGGGATGTTCTCACTTTCAAGGAGTGCGCCCCATGACGATCAGCGAGAAACCTGTCCTTCTGGTCACCGGTGGCAGCCGCGGCATCGGCGCTGCCATCTGCGTTTCGGCGGCCGAACAGGGCTGGGCCGTCGCCGTCAATTATGCCTCGAACCGTCCGGCTGCCGATGCGGTCGTCGTCACGATCGAAGCGGCTGGCGGCACGGCCATTGCAGTTGAAGGCGACGTCGGCAGCGAGGCGGGCATCGCCGCGATCTTTGCGGCAGTAGACAAGGCCTTCGGCCGCCTCGACGGGCTGGTCAACAATGCCGGTATCGTCGGCATGCCGGCCCGGATCGACGAGATCACGCCGGACCGGCTGGAACGCATGCTGCGCGTCAATGTCTCCGGCTCCATCCTTTGCGCGGCGGCAGCGGTGCGGCGGATGTCGGTTCACCACGGCGGCAAGGGTGGCGTTATCGTCAATATTTCATCGATGGCCGCCGTTCTCGGCTCGGCTGGACAGTACGTTGATTATGCCGCCTCGAAGGGCGCCATCGACAGTTTCACCATTGGCCTGTCGCGCGAGGTCGCCTCGGACGGCATCCGCGTCAATGCGGTTCGCCCGGGCGTCATCGATACGGATATCCATGCGTCCGGCGGTCTTCCGGATCGCGCCCGCGAGCTTTCACCGACCATTCCCTTGAAACGGCCGGGCACCGCGCAAGAGGTCGCCGATGCCGTTCTCTATCTCATCTCCCCTTCGTCGTCCTATGTCACGGGCGCCATTCTCAACGTCAGCGGCGGACGATAGCCGTTCTCAGGAAGGACTTTTTTTCATGGCTTATGATCTCATCGTTATCGGCACCGGACCCGGCGGCTATGTCTGCGCCATCAAGGCGGCCCAGCTTGGCCTCAAGGTCGGCGTCATCGAGAAGCGCGCCACTTACGGCGGCACCTGCCTGAACGTTGGCTGCATCCCGTCCAAGGCCCTGCTGCATGCCTCGGAAGTCTTCCATCAGACCGGCCACGGCATCGATGCGCTCGGCGTCGAGGTTTCCGCGCCGAAGCTTAACCTTGCCAAGATGTTGGCCCACAAGGATGCGACGGTGAAGTCGAACGTCGATGGCGTTGCCTTCCTGTTCAAGAAGAACAAGATCGACGCCTTCCAGGGCACCGGCAAGGTGCTTGGTGAAGGCAAGGTCTCGGTTACCAACGACAAGGGCGAAGAGCAGGTCATCGAGACGAAGAACATCGTCATCGCTACCGGCTCCGACGTTGCCGGCATCCCCGGCGTTCCGGTCGAGATCGACGAGAAGATCATTATCTCGTCCACCGGCGGTATTGCGCTGGAGAAGGTTCCGGCCACCATGGTGGTGGTTGGCGGCGGCGTCATCGGCCTCGAGCTTGGCTCGGTCTGGTCGCGCCTTGGTGCCAAGGTGACCGTGGTCGAATATCTCGACACGATCCTCGGCGGCATGGACGGCGAAGTCGCCAAGCAGTTCCAGCGCATGCTGGCCAAGCAAGGCATCGATATCAAGGTCAGTGCCAAGGTGACCGGTGTTGAAAAGTCCGGCAAGGGCGCCAAGGTGACGTATGAGCCGGTCAAGGGCGGCGATGCCGCGACGATCGACGCCGATGTCGTGCTGATCGCCACCGGCCGCAAGCCGTTCACCGAGGGCCTCGGCCTTGCCAAGGCGGGCGTCGTCATGGACACGCGCGGCCGGGTTGAGATCAACAATCATTTCCAGACCAGCATTCCCGGCATCTACGCGATCGGCGACGTCGTGCGCGGCCCGATGCTTGCCCACAAGGCGGAAGATGAGGGCGTCGCCGTTGCCGAGATCATCGCTGGCCAGGCGGGCCATGTGAACTATGACGTCATCCCGAGCGTCGTCTACACCCAGCCGGAAGTCGCCTCCGTCGGCAGGACCGAGGAAGAGTTGAAGGCGGCTGGCGTCGCTTACAAGGTCGGCAAATTCCCGTTCACGGCCAACGGCCGCGCGCGTGCGATGCTGGCAACCGATGGCTTCGTCAAGATCCTCGCCGACAAGGAAACCGACCGTGTTCTCGGCGGCCATATCGTCGGCTTCGGCGCCGGCGAGATGATCCACGAGATCACTGTGCTGATGGAATTCGGCGGCTCGTCGGAGGACCTCGGCCGGACCTGCCACGCGCATCCCACGATGTCGGAAGCGGTCAAGGAAGCGGCTCTCGCTACCTTCTTCAAGCCGATCCACATGTAAGGAAAACGCGCAGGGGGCCGTGACAATCGGCCCCTTTGCGGCTCTCCGCCGGATGACCTATCGTCATGGCATTCGAGGAGGTCACGCCCATGGTGCTGCACAATCATCCCGTTCCGGTCACCTTGCCGCATCCGGCACTGCCCTGCGCCGATTGGGCGGATTGTTATGAGCTTCTCGTGCCCGGCTGCGGCCTGACCGCGACCTTGGCCGCGCGCCGCACGATGGGCGATTTTCCGGGCTGGGTCCGCGCCTTGATGCGGCTGCGAAACGCCATCGTCCGGCCCTTCGGCCTCAAAGGATCGGGGCCGCCAAATACGCGCGAAATGATCGGCATTTTCCCCGTCCTTTCCCGCTCTGACGAACAGATGGTCCTCGGCTTCGACGATACGCATCTGAACTTCCGCATCGTTGTGGATGTCCGCCCGGCTGGAGACACGCAACAGGTGGTCAATGTAACGACGCTGGTCCACCGAAAGATACTCCTCGGTAAGCTCTACCTTGCGGTGATCACGCCTTTCCACCGGCTGATCGTCCGCACGATGCTGGACCGGCTGTCCCGCCCGACTGTTGTCGCAAGCTGACGGCGCGCGCTCGCTGCCGAAGCACTCTAGACTCTGGCGAACCTTCCGGTGAACATGCTGCATGAGCGCCACGAAACTTCTGCTGATCCTGCCGCTGACGGTGGCCTTCGCCTATGCGGCGCTTGTTGGCGTGGTCTATCTTTCACAACGGGCTCTCCTCTTTCCCGGCACAAGCGCGGCACCTGCCTCAGAGCACGCAGACTGGGGCGAAAACGTCTCCATCGAGACGCCTGACGGAGAGTCGCTTCATGGGCTGTACAGTCAGGGCATATCCGGCAAGCCGTGCGTTCTGCTCTTTTTCGGGAACGGTGACCGAGTCGGCAACTACGGCTTTCTCGCACAGGCGCTGGCGGCGCGCGGCATTGGATTGCTGGCGGTTTCCTATCGCGGCTATCCGGGATCGACGGGCTCGCCGAGCGAGGTGGGGCTGCTGAGCGATGGCATCGCGGCGTTCGACTGGCTTTCAGCACGCTCCAAAAGCGAGATCGTTGTGCTCGGCCGCTCGCTGGGCACCGGTATTGCGGTGAACACGGCCGCGCAGAGGCCCGCCATGGGCGTGGTTCTGATATCGGCATACCTGTCGGTTCTGTCGATCGCCGAGACGCGTTACCCATTCCTTCCAGTCGCATTTCTCATCAAGGACCCATTCCGCTCGGATCTCAGAATAGCAAAGGTACACCAACCGAAACTGTTCATTCATGGTCGGCGTGACGACAGCATCCGGTTGTCTTCGGGCGAGGCGTTGTACCGCATCGCTCCCGAACCCAAGCAAATGCTGATCGACGACGGCTCAGGTCACAATGATATCTGGAACAACAGCACAGTTGGCGAGGTCATCCGCTTTGTCGAGGCGTTGCAATGAACCACCCCGATGCCTGGTAGGCAGCAGCGATCATTCGTATTACCCACGTTGCGTCGCTACCGGGCGGGAAGCGCTTGCGCCCGCCCGGCAAACAGTCTGGATTTTACTGCAGCGTCCGCATCTGCGCCGGTTGCGCGGCAATGCCTGTGACGTCGGCGCCCGGCGCCTGCGCATCCAGCCCGGTGGCAACGACCGAGACGCGGAAGACGCCGTCGAGGCTCTTGTCGAAGATCGCGCCGACGACGATGTCGGCATCCTCGTAGACTTCCTCGCGGATGCGGGTCGCGGCTTCGTCAACCTCGAACAGCGTCATGTCGGAGCCGCCGGAAATCGAGATCAGCACGCCCTTGGCGCCTTTCATCGACACTTCGCTCAGAAGTGGATTGGCGATTGCGGCTTCGGCAGCCTTGGAAGCGCGGCCGTCGCCGGCCGCCTCGCCGGTGCCCATCATGGCCCGGCCCATGCCCTTCATCACCGATTTCACATCGGCGAAGTCGAGGTTGATCAGGCCCTCCTTGACGATCAGGTCGGTGATGCAGCCGACGCCCGAATAGAGAACCCGGTCGGCGATGACGAAGGCATCGGCAAAGGTGGTCTTGGCATCAGCGATGCGGAACAGGTTTTGGTTCGGAATGACGATCACGGTATCGGCCGCTTCGCGAAGCCGCTCGATGCCTTCCTCGGCCGATTGCATGCGGCGCTTGCCCTCGAAGCTGAACGGCTTGGTAACAACGGCCACCGTCAGGATGCCGGCATTGCGCGCGGCCTGAGCGATGACGGGGGCAGCACCGGTGCCGGTGCCGCCGCCCATGCCGGCAGTGACGAAGCACATATGCGTGCCGCCGAGATGATCCATGATCTCGTCGATCGATTCCTCGGCCGCCGCACGGCCGACTTCGGGAAGCGAGCCGGCGCCAAGCCCCTCGGTTACCTGGGCGCCGAGCTGGATCAGCCGTGTCGCCTTCGACATGGTGAGTGCCTGCGCGTCCGTGTTGGCGGCGACGAATTCGGCGCCCTGCAGGCCTTCGGTGATCATGTTGTTGATGGCGTTGCCGCCACCGCCGCCGACGCCGATGACAGTGATCTTCGGTCTCATTTCCGAAATCACGGGTTTCTTGATCTCTGTCATCTCGTCTCTCCTTGAGTGTCACTGCCGCCCCGGCACGTGGAAGCGCGTTCCGGGAGCTGCAATCGAATGCGAAGCGGAGCGGGCGCGAATCAGGCCGCCGCAGGTTATCTCCGCAAAAAGGCAGAGAGACGGCGCCTGTGCAAGTACGTGGCGCTCTGCTTTCATAACGATCTGCTGATTTGCGACGGTTTCGCATCCGGTGCCGTTCGCGAAAAGGCGCAGCGACGGTTCACAGGTAGCGCAGGATAGTGCAGGCTCAAGCATCGGCATCCAGCAGCGTCAAAATGAGCCGGTGAACGCCCGGTAGTGCAAAGAGTTGTCATCATTCACGCCCAGTTGTAGTATCGGAGGTCAGGTCCGTTGCGCGACCTGTATTAGCCGTACGCCATGTGAAATTGTCACGTTCTGCCGCCCCGATGCCTGCACGTCAGCTGGCGAGCCAAATTTGACCTTACGCAAGCGCCTTGTCATTTGAGGTGCCGAAAGCTTGTTTTATCCGGGCAGCAGAGCAGCCATCCACCGGTTCAACTGCGGTTGAGCTGGAAACTGTGGAGGAAGAAATGAGCAAACGTACAGTCACTGTCCTATTTGCAGGATGCTTGGCTTTGTCTGCCTGCCAGTCTGCGCCAACATCGCAAGCGGTCGCGGATCACAATGCCGAATTCGGCTGCGTTGCGGGAACGGTCGGAGGCGCGATTGTCGGCGGCTTGATAGGAAGCACGATCGGCGCCGGATCCGGTCAGATCGCCGCAATCGGCGGCGGTATCGGGCTCGGTGGCATCCTCGGTAACCGTCTGACATGTGTGTAACGGAGGCATGATCCGGACATGAAAAAGCTAGCCATGATCGCGGCAATCCTTCTGTGCCAGACCGCTCCGGTGCCGGCACAGCAACAAGCGGCCGCCATGTACCAGGGGCAGAAGGACCGGCTCGACAGCAACTCCAACGGAACGGTCGAACGCGCGGAATATCAGGCCTTCATGACGACGGCGTTCACAAGTCTGGACAAGAACAAGGATGGCAGTTTGCAATCTGCCGAGGTGGAAAAAGTTCTGACCACCCAGCAATTCGCCCTCAGCGATGCCAATCGCGACGGTGTCGTAGCACAGAGCGAATTCATGGACCGTGTCATGAATGATTTCACCGCGGCCGATCGCAGTAAAGACGGCAGTCTGCAATAGGCCGGCTTTCCGGCGTCTTCGTTGTAGGAGCCGCCGGCGGCTTTGATTGCCGCGTCAGCAATTGCCGTCGCGCCGCGGACGATGAGCGCGTGCGGTTTTCAGCGACCGCCACTGTCTTCAGTTGACAGCTGTCACGGTGAAGCCGTCCTTGCGCAGCAGTTCGATCACGCCTTCGGTTCCCGGCAGGTGCAGCGCGCCGACGGCCATGAACACGGCTCCTCCATCGAGGATCGGCTTGGCGCGGGTCGCCATTGTCTTGTTGCGGTCGGTAATGATGCGCTGCTCGAAATCGGCGTAGCCGGCATCGCTATCGGTGGATTTCTCTTCCGAAACCGCCTTCATCATCGGCAGGATCATACCGATGTTTTCGCTCAGATAGAGCTCTGTCGTCGTTTCCATCACGTCGGCCACGGTGTCGCCGAGCGCCAGCGTCTCGATCAGCGCATCCAGATGAAACTGGACCGGCAGCGCATCCATCGCCTTCAGCTGCTCAACCAGCGTTTCCAGCCCCTTCAGGGTCTTGCCCTGTTTCAGCGCGTCCTCGGCCAGCTTCTTGTCGAGGAAAGAGGCGCCGGCTGCCTTGCGGCTCATTTCACAGGCGGGCAGGGCGACGAAGCTGGCGATCATCCAGGGCTTCATCTTGGCGACCAGCGTCAGCGGGATGCCGCGCTCCTTCAGGCCGACAGCCAGCTTTTCCGTTTCCTCCGGCTTGAGGAAGTCCTTGATCGACTTGCCGTCGGTGAACATGGTCAATCCCGGCTGCATCATGATCGCCGCGGCTGCCTTGCGCTCATCGACGATTTCGTCGGATTCGACGATCACGGTCTTGGCCGTCGCATAGGCGGCGTCCGCACCCTTCGGCATGGCAAGCACCCGCGGATCGGTGACATGCATGGTGCCGAGCAGATAGGACGGGGCAACACCCGCCTTGTCGATCTTCCAGAACGTGCCCTTGCCGTTGGGAACGGCAGCCGCTTCCTTTTCAAGCGCTGCAAACTGCGCCGGATTGGCGGTCTGCATTTCGGCGATCAGGTTCTTGCCGCCGCACGCCGCGTCTTCGGCGTGGGCCGGGGAGAGGGACGCAAGAATGACGATGAGGCTGAGCGCGAAGAGCACATGCAGCGTGGCAATCAGGGTCAGGATATTGTCGCCCAGTTTTTCCGCCATGGCGCGTGCCGGTTTTGCCAATTGCTGGAACATCGTGGGTCCTGTCTGCGATACGGTTGTTGTGTCGACCATAAGCGGTCAGGGCTCACGGGCTGTTTAACAAAGCTGGTTAACGCTTTTTACATAGGCAAAATACGGGGGCAAAATTCTGGCGGGGCTTCAAGCGCGCGGATGGGCGCGGTCGTAAATTTCCAGGAGCCGTGCCGAATCGACGCCGGTATAGACTTGCGTGGTCGACAGGCTGGCATGGCCGAGCAGTTCCTGGATGGTTCTGAGATCCCCGCCGCCGGCCAGAAGATGGGTGGCAAACGAGTGGCGCAGCGCATGCGGCGTCGCGGTATCCGGCAGGCCGAGGGCGCCGCGCAGTTTCTGCATCTCGCGCTGGATGATCGCCGCCTGCAGCTTTCCGCCCTTGGCGCCGCGAAACAGTGGTCCATCCGGCGTCAGATGATAGGGGCAGAGTTTTTCGTAAGTGCGCACTGCATCGATGGCAGCTGTGATCAACGGCACGACGCGGGTCTTGCCGCCCTTGCCGTGAATGCGCAGTGCCGTCGGCGCTCCGGCAAAATCCGATGGCATCAGGTCGAGCGCCTCGGAGATGCGCAGGCCGCAGCCGTAGAGCAAGGTCAGCACCGCGGCGTTGCGCGTGGCGATCCACGGCTCTTCGGCAAGCTGCGCCTCGCTGGTGACAACCGTCAACGCGTCGGTCGCGGTCAGCGGTTTCGGCAGGGATTTCGGCTGTTTCGGCGAGCGCACGGCAGAGGCGCCGGCCGCATTGGCGAGCCCCTTCTTTTCCAGATGCCGGAGAAAGGAGCGAAGCCCGGCAAGCCCGCGGCCGAGCGTGCGGGCGCCGGCGCCGTCCCTTCTCCGCGAAGCGAGAAAACCGCGCAGATCGCCGGGTCTGAGCGCGCTGATGTCGCTGAGCCGCGCCGGCCCGCTCAGATGTCCGGTGAGGAAATGCAGGAATTGCCTCGTGTCGCGCTCATAGGCCTCGACGGTTTTGTCCGACAGGCGCCGTTCTTCGCCGAGGCCCGAAAGCCAGCGCTGACGCTCCGCCATCAGCTCGGGATGACCAATGATCAGGAGTTCGTTCACAGGCAGGCTCCGCGACAATCAAGTGAGGACTCTGCTCGCAAGTCCGTTATGTTTTTCCTAACGGCACTTGGAAATTGTCATGTTGGGATCATATTCACCTGCGATAGCTCAGCGAAGGCAAAGCGGAAAAAAACATGGCAAGACGGGATTCGGCAAGCGGTTTCACGTACTTCGCAGAGACAGTAGCTCTGGTTTCGCAAGGGCAGCCCGGCCATATCGTCGATACGCTGATTGCCGAGCGCGGACAGCGCATCGTCAAGCATCCGCTGTGGCCGGTCATGCGGCCGTTTCTCTATACATTGCTGAATTACCGCAAGGCCATCGAGTTTGCTGATGCCGTCGCCAACGCGCCCGGCTTTCAGGCCTTCGAGCATCTGAGCGAAACTCTGTCGCTCAATATCCGCGTGCGCAATGAAGATCGCATTCCCGAAAAGGGCGGTTTTCTTTTGGTGAGCAACCACCCGACCGGCATTGCCGACGGCATCGCCGTCTTCGATCTTTTGAAACGGCGTCGTCCCGACATGATGTTCTTCGCCAATCGCGACGCCATCCGGGTCAATCCGCGCTTCGTCGAGATGGTTATCCCGGTCGAATGGCGCGAGGATTACAAGACGAAGCTGAAGGCGCGCGAGACGCTGCAGGTCACCAACCGGGCAATCTCGGAGGGCAAGGCGACCGTGCTCTTTCCGTCCGGCCGCATCGCCTATTGGGCGGACGGGCGGCTGAACGAGCGTCCGTGGAAAACCTCCGCCGTCAGCTTCGCCCGCAAGTACAATCTGCCGATTCTTCCCGTGCATATGGCGGCGCGCAATTCCGGCCTGTTCTACTGGCTGGCCAAATGGTCGACCGAACTGCGCGACATGACGGTGTTTCATGAGCTTCTGAACAAGAAGGGCGATGTGTTCGATTTCACTATCGGCAACCTCATCGAGCCTGATGCGCTGGACGGCGATCCGGTGGAGGTGACGCGCGTTCTGGAGCACCACACGGTCCATGCGCTTGCACGCGACGGCGATGCCCGGTTCCGCAATCTGGTTTCGTCTGCGGAGACGATCGGGTAAATCTGCATCATGCAGATTCGCTCCATGTTCGCCGCCAATTACCGTTCGCTGAAATCCATCCGCATGGACATGGCTGGCGTGAACCTGTTCATCGGCGAAAACGGTGTCGGCAAATCCAATCTCTATCGCGCCCTGCAACTCATCCAAGCCGCTGTCTGCGGCCGGCTTGCCCATGAGATCGCCCGCGAAGGCGGCATGGCGTCGGCACTCTGGAGCGGCAAGCGGCGGAACGGTAAGCCGGTGCGGATCAAGCTGGACGTCGAGTTGCTGGACGAGGCGCAGGCGCTCAGTTTCCTCTACCGGGTGGAGGCCGGGTTGCGGCCGCCGGAGGCTGCGGCCGGGTTCGCCTTCGAGCCGCAGGTCAAGGAAGAGGAGCTTCGCGTGGACGCCGGGCGACCGGCGACAATGATGAAGCGCAAAGGCCCTTTGATATCGGTCAGAAACACGGCTGGCCGGATGGAAGACTATCCGGAGCAGGCGTTGACCTCGGAAACGGCCATCGCGCTTCTGGGCGATGCCGGCCACTATCCGGAGATCGGTACGTTTCGCCGGGCCGTCGATGGCTGGCGCTTTTTTCACGGGTTTCGAACCGACCGCGATTCGCCGCTGCGCTCGCCCTGTCTTGCCGTCACCGCTACCACGTTGGACGAGGACGGCTCCAATCTTGCCGCCGTGTTGGCGACGCTGGTCCATACCCGCCAGGACACCGTCGATCTCGACCGGGCCGTCGCCGATGCCTTTGGCGGCGCTCGGCTGGTGGTGACGGATCCGCAGGAGTTCGCCGAATTCTCCCTGATCTTCCCGGATTTCCCTCAACGCCATTTCTCTCCAAGAGAACTCTCGGATGGCCAGATGCGGTTCCTCGCTTTGGCCGGCGCACTGCTATCCTACCGTCGGCCGCGTTTCATCGCGCTTAACGAGCCCGAAACAAGCCTGCACCCCGACATGCTGCCGGCACTCGCGCAGATGATCGCGGTTGCCTCTGCCGACAGCCAGATCTGGATCGTCACGCATTCGGAGATTCTCGCGGCGGAGATCGAGAAGCGGTGTGGCGCGCGACCGAAAAGGGTGATCCGCAACGACGGTGCGACCTGGATCGAGGGGATGCGACTGACGGGCATGATGGACGATGAGGATGATGATTGAACAGCTGCAATTTGTAGCCTCTTTGGTGGAGATGGCATGACACAGGATTTTCCCGATGATGCCACCGGCGACGTGTTGCGCAGAATGCAAGCACGGGGTGACGATCTGGGCAGGCAGCGCGACATCGATTTCTCGATCATGTTTCCGGACGAGGCTTCAGTGGTCGCGTTTGCCCGTCGGATTGGACAGCATTTTCATACGGTGAAGTATCATGAAACCGACGAGCCGGGGCAAACGGAATGGGATGTCACGGCAACGCGACTTATGTTGCCGAGCTACAACGAAATCGTTGAGATAGAAACGCTTCTGCAGCGAGAGGCGGAGCCATTCGCCGGGTATATCGACGGCTGGGGTTGTTTTTCGGCGTAAAGGTTACCGCCGATTTGCAGCATCATCGAGAAAGCAACGAGCGGAGCTTCCTCAAAATCAACATCCTATTGAGATTGCATGTTGACCTACGATCAATATTCCGAGGTAAATTTAGTCCACTCACTCGTCTTGTACGACTGGGCAACAACGACCGATATGGTCCGCGCCCGCGATATTTTCGACCTGGTTGCCGGCGAGGTGGGGCGTCCACCGGATATTGCCACGGTTCTGGAGGAGAAGAAGGGCAGGGACTACCTCTACAAGAACTTCGTCAAGCGCGATGTCATCCATCAAAAGGACTGGGTGGAGTTCGGCTATCTATGGAAGCGCAAAGAAGACGTATTGTCTGATTTCGCAATTGAATTTCATTTTGTTCCTGGAAAGTTCAAGCGTATCAGCGTCCATATTGACGAAGCAGCGGTCGATAATTTCTCGAAGGTAAATGAGAGAATTGCTGAGCTTCTGGTGAGCGCGTTTCAGCCGATTTACGGCATAGGATACACAATGCCCTATTATTGGGGGCCGAGAGCCTTCGCAGAAGGCACGATTTCGACTCGCTTTTCAACAGTCGACAGAACCTTCTACGGCGTACCTGAGCAAATGAGAAAACAATCTCACGCGTTCAGCGGAGTATACCTCACTGATAACGACAAACGAAACCTTGATCATATGCTTCGTGACGTTTTTGAGATCAACTTTCTCTCCAAGGGACATCTCGACCGCCAGGTAAAGGGTAAAACTCTGCGGGGCTGGATTGATGAGAATGCGTTTGGCACACTGCAACAACTCACACCGCGGTGTTGGCGGTGGAATGTGCCGAATGAGGATATTCCGGAGATACGTGGTGCTTTGATTGAGGCGGGACTGACGGTCGTAGCGGAATAGACAATCGAACAAAAAAAGCCCCGCGATCGTCTCACGGGGCTTTCATTTCACTCAATGCTTGAATCAGGAGATCTTCTGGCCGGTCTTTGCCCAGTCGGCGAGGAAGGTTTCGAGGCCCTTGTCGGTCAGCGGGTGCTTGACGAGGGCCTTCAGCGTCGCCGGTGGGGCGGTGATGACGTCGGCGCCGATGAGGGCGGCTTCCTTGACGTGGTTGACCGTGCGGATCGAGGCAGCAAGGATTTCGGTCTCGTAGTCGTAATTGTCGAAGATCTGGCGGATCTCGCGGATCAGGTCCATGCCGTCGAAGGCGATGTCGTCGAGGCGGCCGACGAAGGGCGATATGAAAGTAGCACCCGCCTTAGCGGCAAGCAGCGCCTGGTTGGCCGAGAAGCACAAAGTCACGTTGGTCAAGTGACCGTCGGAGGAGAGGTTCCTGCAGGCTTTCAGGCCGTCGAGCGTCAGCGGTACCTTGATGCAGATATTGTCTGCGATCTTCGAAATGACAGCCGCTTCCTTCATGATCGACTCGTAGTCGGTCGCAGCGACCTCTGCCGAAACCGGGCCTTCGACGATGCCGCAGATTTCCTTGGTTACTTCGAGGATGTTGCGGCCGGACTTCAGGATCAGCGAGGGATTGGTCGTCACGCCGTCGACGAGCCCAAGGTCGTTCAATTCCCGGATTTCGTTCACATCGGCTGTGTCGACAAAAAACTTCATGGTTATTCTCCCTTGGGATGCGGGGGCTGCCTGATGTTTCGGGGGTTTTCTTTAACGCAATCCGGAGGCAAGGTCACGGCCGATGACTGAAGATTCGACCGATTTGTTTGATGACCTGTTCGCCCGTCGCGTCGTGCCCGTTCTGGTGCCGATGCCTGCGCCTAAAGCATACTCCTATGCCGTACCGGAGGGAATGGCGGTCGAACCGGGCTCGATCGTGCAGGTGCCGCTCGGTCCCCGCCAGGTCGTGGGTGTCGTCTGGGATGGTGTCGATGATGGAAGCGTCGATCCGAAGAAATTGAAGTCGATCACCCAGGTCTTCGATTGCCCCCCGCTGGCAAAGGATATGCGTGCCTTCCTCGATTGGGTCGCCAGCTACACCGTCTCGCCCCCCGGCCTTGTTGCCCGCATGGCGCTACGGGCACCGGCCGCCTTCGACCCAGAGCCGATGATCGAGGGGCTAAGGCTGACGGATAACCGGCCCGAACGTATGACGCCCGCGCGCGAGCGGGTGATCGCAACGGCCGACAATGGATTTACCTGGACACGATCGGGTCTCGCACATGCGGCCGGTACCTCGTCGAGCGTCATCGACGGGCTGACGGCGCAGGGTGTGTTCGAGACGGTGTTCATGCCGCCACCGCCGGTCGTGGCGGTGCCTGATCCGGATTATGTCGAACATCGTCTCGAGGGGCCGCAGAAACAGGCGGCGCTGGATCTGCTGGAAAGCGTCGAGACCGGCGGTTTTTCCGTCTCGCTGATCGATGGCATCACCGGCTCGGGCAAGACCGAAGTCTATTTCGAGGCCATCGCCGCGACGCTGAAGGCGGGAAAACAGGTACTGATCCTTTTGCCGGAAATCGCGCTGACGGCCAGTTTCCTGGAGCGCTTCCAGGATCGATTCGGCTCCAAACCCGCCGAATGGCATTCCGATCTTGCGCCGCGAACCCGGGAAAAGGTGTGGCGGCAGGTGACGGAGGGTGGCGTGCGCGTCGTTGCCGGTGCCCGCTCGGCGCTGTTCCTGCCGTTCGAAAATCTCGGGCTGATCGTCGTCGATGAAGAGCATGATCCTGCCTACAAGCAGGAAGACCGCGTCTTCTATAATGCGCGCGACATGGCGGTCGTGCGCGCCCGGATCGGCGATTTTCCGATCGTCCTCGTCTCGGCAACGCCGTCGGTGGAAAGCCGGGTCAATGGCGATCTTGGCCGCTACAAGCCGATCCATCTGCCGACCCGCTTCGGCGACGCCGCACTCCCCGATCTTGGTGTAGTCGATATGCGCCGGCATCCGCCGGATCGTGGTGGCTTCCTGTCGCCCGTTCTGCTGCGGCATATCGGCAAGGCGGTGGAGCGCGGCGAGCAGGCACTGCTCTTTCTGAACAGGCGTGGCTACGCGCCGCTGACGCTCTGCCGCGTCTGCGGCCATCGCTTCCAGTGCCCGGATTGTTCGAGCTGGCTGGTCGAGCACCGCTTTCGCGGCCAGATCCAGTGCCATCATTGCGGCTACGCGCAAAAGACGCCGGAGAGCTGCCCCGAATGCGGCACCTTCGATCACCTGGTTGCCTGCGGCCCCGGCGTCGAGCGCATCGCAGAAGAAGTCGACCGGCATTTTCCGGATGCACGGACCATCGTGCTCTCGTCCGACCTGATGGGCGTCAAGCGGCTCAGGCTGGAGCTGGAGGCCATCGCCAAGGGCGAGGCGGATATCGTTGTCGGCACGCAGCTGGTCGCCAAGGGGCATAACTTTCCGATGATGACTTTCGTCGGGATCGTGGATGCCGATATAGGCCTTGCCAATGGCGACCCGCGGGCTGCCGAGCGGACGTTTCAGCTTCTGAGCCAGGTGACGGGCCGGGCGGGGCGCACCGGCCTGAAGTCGCTCGGGCTTTTGCAGACCTACCAACCGCAGCACCCGGTGATGCAGGCGATCGTTTCGGGTGATTCGGAGGCCTTCTACGAGCGCGAAATCAGCGAGCGGGAAAAGGCACTTTTGCCGCCGTTCGGCCGGCTGGCGTCGATCATCGTTTCGGCCGATACCCGCGCCGACGCGGAAGGGCATGCGAGAGGCTTGCGGCAGGCGGCGCCCCGCGTCGGCGGCATCAGCATTCTCGGCCCGGCCGAAGCGCCGCTGGCGCTGATCCGTGGCCGCCACCGTTTCCGGCTTTTGGTCCACGGCCGCCGCAACAGTGACATGCAGGCATTTGTGAAAACGATGATGGCGAGCGGACCGAAGGTACGCGGTTCGGTCAGCGTGCAGCTCGATATCGATCCGCAGAGCTTTCTGTAAGAGACAATGTGCAACTTTGTCCCTCACCCTCCCCCTGCTCGCGGGAAGAGGGTGAGGGCGGATCACCGCATTCAATTGTTTCCATGGCGATCCTCAATCTCGCGCCAGATTACCGCCGTCACCCGATTCCCTTTTTTGCTACGCTGGGTTAATGCTGCCTCGTTGCAGCAATAGCTTGGCATTCAAGAGGGCAAGATGGAGTTCTACATTCCGACGGACACGGGAGAGTTCCTGGCGTTCTGCGCAGCGGTAGTCACCTCGCTGCTCGGGCTTGTCTTCCTGTTTGCGCCGGGCATGGCCTTTCGTGCGCTCGGCATAGGTATTCGGGAGGGCCGGCGCGGCGGCTATGCCGAAGCGCGTTCGACGATGGGTGGTTTTCATCTAGGTCTGGGAATAGCGGCCCTGCTACTGGCTCAGCCGATGGTTTATCTGGCGCTCGGCGCCGCCTTTGCACTGGCTGCCTTCGGCCGCATCCTTTCAATGCTTTCGGACGGCGGCAGTACGGTGGTGAACTGGCTGTACCTGATTGTTCAGATCGTGCTTTCTGCCTTACCCTTGGCTTACGTTTTCGGCTTCGTCTGAATCTGGTCGAGGCGGTCCACAGAGTGTGGACCTCGTCAGCTCATACCCCATTTTTGTCAAAATTTGGCCAAACCGGCCGATCTTAAGCGCATTCGTGCTGTTCGCGTGTTGCGAGTCCAGATATCCTATGCTAGACGAACCGCGACTTGTGGGGGAAACAAGCCGCCCGGCTTGTGCATCCTTTAAAATATAGCAACAAATTCAAGATGTTGGGTTTACGGTTCTCCGCAGACATCGCCCTTGGATTAAAATGAGAGAAGCTTGTGCCCGTGGCAGACACATCCCAGCTTATTTCCGGTGTTGCAGAAAGATACGCGTCTTCGCTTTTCGATCTCGCGCTCGAAGCAGGATCGGTGGAGAGCGTTGGGTCTGATCTGGATACGTTCCAGTCGCTGATCAACGAAAGCGCCGATTTGAAGCGCCTCATCGTCAGCCCGATCTTTTCTGCCGACGACCAGTTCAAGGCCATTTCCGCGATCATCGCGAAGGCCGGAATTACGGGTTTGGTCGGCAATTTCCTGAAGGTCGTAGCACGCAATCGCCGCCTGTTCGCGGTTCCCGGCATCGTCAAGTCCTATCGCGAGACCGCCGCCCGTCATCGTGGCGAAGTTTCTGCCGAAGTGACTTCCGCCCATGCGCTGACAGCGGCGCAGCAAACTGAATTGAAGGCGGCGCTCAAGAGCGTCACCGGCAAAGACGTGACGCTCAACGTCACGGTTGAACCCTCTATTCTCGGTGGTCTGATCGTCAAGGTCGGGTCCCGCCAGATTGACACTTCCCTTCGCACAAAGCTTTCTAGCCTTAAGCTTGCACTGAAAGAGGTCGGCTGATGGATATCCGCGCCGCGGAAATTTCCGCAATTCTCAAAGATCAAATCAAAAATTTCGGCCAGGAGGCAGAAGTCTCCGAGGTCGGCCAGGTGCTTTCCGTCGGTGACGGTATTGCCCGCGTCTACGGTCTGGACAATGTCCAGGCTGGTGAGATGGTTGAATTCCCAGGCGGCATTCGCGGCATGGCACTGAACCTTGAAGCCGACAACGTCGGTGTGGTTATCTTCGGTGCGGACCGCGGCATCAAGGAAGGCGACACAGTCAAGCGGACCGGCGCCATCGTCGACGTTCCGGTTGGTCCGGAATTGCTCGGCCGCGTCGTCGACGCGCTCGGCAACCCGATCGACGGCAAGGGCCCGATCAATGCCAAGCAGCGCTCGCGCGTTGACGTCAAGGCTCCGGGCATCATCCCGCGCAAGTCGGTTCATGAGCCGATGTCGACCGGTCTCAAGGCCATCGACGCGCTCATCCCGGTTGGCCGCGGCCAGCGCGAACTGGTCATCGGTGACCGCCAGACCGGCAAGACCGCGATCATTCTCGACACGATCCTCAACCAGAAGGCCATTCACGACAATGGCCCGGAAGCTGAAAAGCTGTATTGCGTTTATGTCGCTATCGGCCAGAAGCGTTCGACGGTTGCCCAGTTCGTCAAGGTGCTCGAAGAGCGCGGCGCGCTGAAATACTCGATCATCATTGCTGCGACGGCCTCCGATCCGGCTCCGATGCAGTACCTCGCACCGTTCGCCGGCGCCGCCATGGGCGAATACTTCCGCGATAACGGCATGCACGCGCTGATCGGCTATGACGACCTTTCCAAGCAGGCCGTCGCCTACCGTCAGATGTCGCTGCTTCTGCGCCGTCCTCCGGGCCGCGAAGCTTATCCGGGCGACGTTTTCTACCTGCATTCCCGCCTGCTCGAGCGCGCTGCAAAGCTCTCGGATGAAAAGGGCGCCGGTTCGCTGACGGCTCTGCCGGTCATCGAAACGCAGGGTAACGACGTTTCGGCGTTCATCCCGACCAACGTGATCTCGATTACCGACGGCCAGATCTTCCTTGAAACGGACCTGTTCTACCAGGGTATCCGCCCGGCCGTGAACGTCGGTCTGTCGGTTTCCCGCGTCGGTTCGGCCGCTCAGATCAAGGCTATGAAGCAGGTTGCCGGCTCGATCAAAGGCGAACTCGCCCAGTATCGCGAAATGGCCGCCTTCGCCCAGTTCGGTTCGGACCTTGACGCTGCGACGCAGCGCCTCCTGAACCGCGGCGCCCGCCTGACGGAACTCCTGAAGCAGCCGCAGTTCTCGCCGCTGAAGACGGAAGAACAGGTCGCGGTCATCTTCGCCGGCGTCAACGGTTACCTCGACAAGATCGCCGTCAACAAGGTTGGCGCGTTCGAGCAGGGTCTGCTGTCGTACATGCGGTCCGAAGGCAAGGACATTCTTGAAGCTATCCGCAAGGAGAAGGCAATCAGCGACGACGTCAAGGGCAAGCTCAAGTCTGCCATCGACACGTTCGCGAAATCCTTCGCCTGATCGGGTTCCATTTAGGACGGATAACGGATGCCTTCACTTAAGGATCTGAAAAACAGGATCGCCTCCGTTAAGGCGACGCAGAAGATCACCAAGGCGATGAAAATGGTCGCCGCGGCGAAGCTTCGGCGTGCCCAGGAGGCGGCCGAGGCCGCGCGGCCTTATTCGCAGCGGATGAGCGCGGTCCTGTCGAACATCGCCCAGGCTGTGGGTTCGGAAGGCAGCGCGCCGGGCCTGATGACCGGCACCGGCCGCGACCAGACGCATCTGCTTGTGGTCTGCACGGCGGAACGCGGCCTTTGCGGCGGCTTCAACAGCCAGATCGCCCGCTTTGCCCGCGACCATTTGCGCAAGCTCCTGGCTGATGGCAAGACGGTGAAGATCATTTGCGTCGGCAAGAAGGGCTTCGATATCCTGCGTCGCGAATTCGCCTCGCTGATCATCGAACGCGTCGATCTGCGTGAAGTCAAGAAGATCAGCTTCGACAACGCCGACCAGATCGGCAAGAAGATCATCGGCCTGTTCGAAAAGGACGAGTTCGATGTCTGCACGCTGTTTTATTCGGAATTCAAGTCGGTCATCTCGCAGGTCCCGACCGCACTTCAACTGATCCCGGCTGCTGCTCCGGAAGAGGCGGTATCGACCGAGGCAGGCGCCGCTGCGATCTACGAATACGAGCCAGATGCGGGCGAGATCCTCAGCGATCTCATCCCGCGTAACATTTCGGTGCAGGTTTTCCGGGCTCTGCTCGAAAATGTTGCCGGTGAAATGGGTGCCAAGATGAGCGCGATGGACAACGCCACGCGCAATGCCGGTGAAATGATCAACAAGCTGACGCTCTCCTACAACCGTCAGCGTCAGGCTCAGATCACCAAGGAACTCATTGAAATCATTTCGGGCGCGGAAGCGCTCTAAGGTTACGGAAAGAGGGTAAGGATTATGGCTAAGGCAGCTACCCCCACAGATACAGCAGCGGCAAAGAAGCCGGCTGCTCCGCGCAAGACGGCAACTGCCAAGGCTGCTGCTGCAACCACGTCGGTTGTTATCGCCGGCGCAACCGGCAGGGTGACGCAGGTCATCGGCGCCGTCGTCGACGTTGCCTTCGATGAAGGTCAGCTGCCGGCAATCCTGAACGCGCTGGAAACCGACAACAACGGCAACCGTCTTGTTCTCGAAGTTGCCCAACACCTCGGCGAAAATTCGGTCCGCACGATCGCCATGGACTCGACCGAAGGTCTGGTTCGCGGTCAGCCGGTCGGCGACACGGGCGCTCCGATCACCGTTCCGGTTGGTCTGGAAACCCTCGGCCGCATCATGAACGTCATCGGCGAGCCGGTTGACGAAGCAGGTCCGCTGATTACCTCCGGCAAGCGCTCAATCCACCAGGACGCCCCGGCCTACGTTGAGCAGTCGACAGAAGCACAGATCCTCGTTACCGGCATCAAGGTCGTTGACCTGCTGGCACCTTACGCCAAGGGCGGCAAGATCGGCCTGTTCGGCGGCGCCGGTGTTGGCAAGACCGTTCTCATCATGGAACTGATCAACAACGTCGCCAAGGCGCACGGTGGTTATTCGGTGTTCGCAGGCGTGGGTGAACGTACCCGCGAAGGCAACGACCTCTACCACGAAATGATCGAATCCGGCGTGAACAAGCACGGCGGCGGCGAAGGCTCGAAGGCTGCTCTCGTTTACGGCCAGATGAACGAACCGCCGGGCGCTCGCGCTCGCGTCGCTCTGACCGGTCTGACGATCGCTGAACAGTTCCGCGACGAAGGCCAGGACGTTCTGTTCTTCGTGGACAACATCTTCCGCTTCACCCAGGCAGGTTCCGAAGTGTCGGCTCTTCTCGGCCGTATTCCTTCGGCCGTGGGCTATCAGCCGACGCTTGCCACCGACATGGGCCAGATGCAGGAACGCATCACTACGACAACCAAGGGCTCGATCACCTCGGTTCAGGCCATTTACGTTCCGGCCGACGACTTGACCGACCCGGCCCCGGCAACCTCGTTCGCCCACCTGGACGCGACGACCGTTCTGTCGCGCTCGATTGCTGAAAAGGGTATCTACCCGGCTGTTGACCCGCTCGACTCGACGTCGCGCATGCTCGACCCGATGGTTGTCGGTGAAGAGCACTACGAAGTGTCCCGCAAGGTGCAGACGACCCTGCAGCGCTACAAGTCGCTCCAGGATATCATCGCCATCCTGGGCATGGACGAACTGTCGGAAGAAGACAAGCTGGCCGTTGCCCGCGCCCGCAAGATTGAACGCTTCCTGTCGCAGCCGTTCTTCGTCGCCGAAGTCTTCACCGGTTCGCCGGGCAAGCTGGTTGCTCTCGAAGACACGATCAAGGGCTTCAAGGGCCTCGTGAACGGCGATTACGATCACCTTCCGGAAGCCGCCTTCTACATGGTCGGCTCCATCGAGGAAGCGATCGAAAAGGCCAAGAAGCTGGCTGCCGAAGCCGCTTGATGAATTTCGATCGGGGTGCCCGAATGGCGTGCCCCGATCGTCAATCGCTGCGACGGGCAAGTCCGGCCGCGCCGAACGGAATTCTCTGCCGGCGGGTCTGAGCCGGTAGCTCCAAAAGAAGCGAATGATCATGGCTGATTTCAATTTCGAACTCGTCTCTCCGGAACGTCTTCTGCTGTCCGAGCGCGTGACCGAAGTCGTCATTCCGGCATCGGAAGGCGAGATGACCGTCATGGCCAACCACGCCCCGACGATGACGACGATCAAGCCGGGTGTCGTGACGGTCAAGGCCGCCGACGGCAAGGTCTCGCGCTATGTCGTGTTTGGCGGTTTTGCCGATATCCTGCCGACGGGCTGCACGCTGCTTGCCGAATCCGCCGTTCGGGCCGAGGAGGTAGATCGCGCCGCCATCGAAAAGCGTATCGAGGCGGCGAAGGCCGAGCTTCAGGACGGCGCGCATAGTGACGAACATCGTACTCGGGTCGAGACTTTCCTGGCCGAGCTTACCCAGCTGAACGGTATCCTCGTAGCGTTCTGATAGCTGCCCAGTGACTTTCCAACCCCGCTTCGGCGGGGTTTTTTATTGCCTGCATTTCCGGATGTTCTACAGTCTCTCCAGCCGGTGGAGCCTGCGCTGCATGGTCATTACCGTGTTAAGACTTTGATTTTATAAATTCTCGCAACTGCGAAACAATTTTACGCAGATTGTCGTTTTCCGTTAGGCTGCGCTGGTCGCAGATGTTTTTGAGAATTCAGGGCCATGGGTCCGACAAGAAACAAGAGGATGCGCATGTCTTCCAAGATCGTGCCGGTCATCATGGCCGGTGGCAAGGGAACGCGGCTGTGGCCGCTGTCGCGCTCGGCGGCACCCAAGCAGTTTCTCCAGTTTCTCGGCGATCATTCGCTGTTCCAGAAGACATTGCAGCGAGTTTCGGACCAGGACCGGTATACTCCGGCGGTCGTCGTCACCAATGCCGAATTCCGTTTCATCGTTGCCGAGCAGGCCCGCGCACTGGAAGCGCCGTTGTCGAGCATCCTTCTGGAGCCGATTGCCCGCAACACGGCGCCGGCGCTTGCCGCGGCGGCCTTCGTCGTGCTGCGTGAATATGGCGACGAGGCGATCATGCAGGTGCTCGCCTCCGATCATGAGATCGATGCCGGTGAACACTATTTCGACTGCATCCGCATTGCACGGGAAACCGCCAAAGCCGGAAAACTGGTGACCTTCGGGATCCAGCCGACGGAGCCGGCAACGGGTTACGGCTATATCGAAATGGGTGAGGATCTAGAAACGGGAGCAAAGACCGTCGCCCGCTTCGTCGAAAAGCCGGACCGCGAACGCGCCGAAGAGCTTTTGGCGAGTGGGCGTTATCTCTGGAATTCCGGCATGTTCATGCTGCCGGTCGGACAGTTCCTCGCCGAAATCCTGCGCTATGCGCCGGCCGTCTATGACGCGGCACAACGGGCCATCCAGGGGGCCAAACGCGATCTCGATTTCGATCGCCTGGATGAGGCCACCTTCTCGCAGGCGCCGAATATCTCGGTCGACTACGCTGTGTTCGAAAACACCCCGCATGCCGCCGTTGTGCCGTCATCCTTCAGCTGGTCGGACCTCGGCAGCTGGGATTCTGTCTGGGCGATCGGCGAAAAGGACGAGGCGGGCAACGTCGTCGGTCAGAAAGCGACCGTCAATGACACGCGCAACTCCCTGGTCCTGTCGCGCGATATCCATGTCGCCGTGCAGGGACTGGATGATGTCGCGGTCATCGCCAGCGAGGATGCCGTCTATATTGGGCGGATGGAAGACAGTCAGAATGTCGGGCAGATCGTCAAGCAGCTGGCGCTCTCGGCCAAGACCAAGGGGCTGACGGAAAATCATCCGACCTCCTATCGTCCCTGGGGCGCGGTCGCGTCGGTGCTCAGCGGCGAGCGCTTCGAGGTCAAGCGACTGCGCGTCACGCCCGGGCGTAAGATCTCGCTGCAGAAGCATCATCACCGCTCGGAACACTGGATCGTCGTGCGCGGCACGGCGGAAATCACCATCGGCGGCGAGACGCGGCTGCTGCACGAGAACGAGTCGGTTTATATCCCGCAGGGCGTCGTTCACCGGCTGACCAATCCCGGCAAGATCGCGCTGGAGCTGATCGAGGTGCAGACCGGCTCCTATCTGGAAGATGACGATATCATCCGGCTGGATGACGAGTTCGGTCGGACGTAGTTTTCCTTTTGACGACCGGTGATGAGAGGTGCATTGAGTACGACGGATATGCAGAGTACCTTTGGAGATAAGCCGCCTGTCGTACTGAAATGAAATCTCATCGCCGTTTTAGGTCATCTCATGTTGCCGATAACTGGTTATGCGCTTGTGGGAATGGCTATCGTTCTGGGGCTCTTCGTGCCGCCGCTGTTCGTCTATGCTTTTCTGGCCCCGAGTTTAAGCCAATTCAGAAAACGGGCCTTTTCCGTTGGAGATCCCGACCGCCGATGGCTCGATGAAGCGGTATACGGATATATGACCAGTCGCTTGGGAAGGCTGCATATTCGCCTGCTTCTCGTCGCATGTTTCATTTTCACAATTTGCGCGGTGGTCAACATCGTCGCCATCGGGTTTGCCGCTAACGGTTGAAACAACAAAACGCCCGGGATTTTTCAATCCCGGGCGTCGCGGTCCATGGTCTTCTTGTCCCCGCAGGTCAGCTTGCCATTTTGTCCGCGTAGGCCTTCTGTTCGTAGTGGTGGCCGAAGCGGCTCTTGAGGAAGGCGCCGAGGCCGATTTCTTCCTGGCGGATGAAGCCCTTCGACGGCAGCTCGCCGTTGGCCAGCATGTCGAGAACGGCGCAGATGCTGGTCGCCGTGGTGATCTGGATGGCGCTCATCATGCGGCCGGCGACGACGGCGCTGTAGACCTTGTTGGCATAGGTTTCCTGTACCAGGCGGCCTTCCTTGCGACCTGACACCGTGACGAAGATGATAACGACGTCCTGCAGGGTCGAGGGCAGCGAGTTTTCGAAGATATCCTTCAGCACTTCACGGCGATGGCGCAGGCCGAGGTCGTTCAAGAGCGCCTTCATGATCGCGGCATGGCCGGGATAACGGATTGTGCGATAGTTCAGTGTGCGGACCTTGCCCTTCAGCGTTTCGCAGAGCGTACCGAGACCGCCCGAGGTGTTGAAGGCCTCGTAGGTGACGCCATCAAGGGAGAACTCCTCGCGCTCTTCAAGCGCGGGAACCTCGATCAGCTGGCCTTCGACGATTGCCTCGCAGGGCTCGATATATTCGTTGATGACGCCGTCGGTGCTCCAGGTGAGGTTGTAGTTGAGAGCGTTGGACGGATACTGCGGCAGGGCGCCGACGCGCATGCGCACGCTGTCGAGCGTGTCGAAGCGGCTGGCAAGATCATTGGCGACGATCGAGATGAAGCCCGGTGCAAGGCCGCACTGCGGAATGAACGTCGTGTTCGCAGTTTCGGCGATTGCCTTGACGCGACGGGTGGATTCGACGTCTTCGGTCAAGTCGAGATAGTGCACGCCGGCCTTCGAGGCAGCTTCAGCAATGGCGATCGTCAGGTGGAAGGGAGCGGCGCTCAGAACAGCGAATTTGCCGGTGAGCAGGGTAACCAGGGCGGCACTGTCGGAGATATCGATTTCGGCAACTGAGATGGCATTATGCTTCTCAATCAGGGCGAGCTGTTCGGCGCTGCGATCGGCGAGTGTTACCTGATAATCGCCGGAATGGGCGAGAAGCCGGGCAATGGTCGAGCCGATATTGCCGGCTCCGATGACGACGATGTTTTTCATGTTGGTCCCCCGAAACTTGAATCTGTCTGTCACCAGTGTCGGTGTTTTGATGGTTGATATGAAGCGCTAATATGATAAATATGCCGTCCGATAATCGGCATATTGCCGTCAAGGATGCGCATAATGACGTTAGCGGACAAGGACAGACAGCTTCTGGCGATTCTCAGCGAAAACGCCCGCATGCCGACAGCGCTGCTGGCGCGCAAGCTCGGCCTGTCGCGCACCACCGTGCAGGCGAAGATAGAGCGTCTGGAGCGCGACGGGGTGATTTCCGGCTATGGGGTGCGGCTGTCGGATGATTTCGAGAAGGGGCTGGTCAAGGCGCATGTGCTGATCACGCTCGCGCCCAAGGCGCTTGCGCGGGTGTCGCAGGACCTGCATGCCATCGAGGACGTGCGGACCCTGCACTCGGTCAGCGGCAGCTTCGACCTGATCGCCATCGTCGCTGCATCCTCGATCAGCGAACTGGATCTGGTCATCGACCGGATCGGCGAGATTGACGGCGTCGAGAAGACCCTGTCTTCGATCATCCTGTCGACGCGGATCAGCCGCTGAGCCACCCAAGGAAAAGCCGCATCGTGACTGGGACGAATGCGGCCTTCCTACCTTGGGAGGTATTCAATCAGCCAAACAGGGCAAAGCTCGCCTTCAGCGTATTCCACACACCCCACAGCAGCGGGATGCCAACCAGCGCCCAGGCGACGAGCGCCTTGCCGTCGAGCCCGCCCGTCCCGATGCCGAAGGAGCCTGTCGGGCCCACATTGGCGGCCGCCGTTTTTGCCTGCAGCGCCGCCACTTCCTCGTCCCTCATGAACCATTTGTCCGAGAGCGGCTGGACAAATGCATTGGCGATCAGCCCGAGCGCCAGCATGCCGGCGAGAATGTACATAGTGCCCGTATAGAGCGCCGGTCCGGGTGCCACGCCGGCCGTAATCTGCGCCTCGCGGATATAGTTGACCACGACGGGGCCGACGATACCGGCGGTCGCCCAGGCGGTCAGCAGCCGGCCATGGATGGCGCCGACGAACTGGGTGCCGAAAATGTCGGCGAGATAGGCCGGGATGGTCGCGAAGCCGCCGCCATACATCGACAGGATGACGCCGAAGGCGAGAACGAACAGAGCCTTGTTGCCGAGCCCGGCCAGCGTCGGTGCCAGGGCATAGAGCACGATGCCGAGGACGAAGAAGCAGAAGTAAGTGTTCTTGCGGCCGATCTTGTCGGAGAGCGATGCCCAGAAGAAGCGCCCACCGATGTTGAACAGCGACAGAAGCCCGGTGAAGCCGGCGGCGATCGCGGCGATCGACGCCTTCTGCGCCGTGTCGAGATCGGCAAAGGCGACATCCGGCAGGCCGATCAGCGAACCGGCGAAGATTTCCTGCAGCATCGGCGAGGCCATGCCGATGACGCCGATACCGGCCGAGACGTTGAGGCAGAGCACGGCCCAGATCAGCCAGAATTGCCGGGTCTTGTGCGCGTCGCGCAGATGCACATGCCTGGTGGTGATCATCGTGCTCTTGGCGGCAGGCGCCGTCCAGCCTTCCGGACGCCAGCCGGCGGGCGGGATTCGGTAGCCAAAGGCGCCGCCCATCATGAAGACGAAATAGACTGCCGCCATGACGACGAAGGTCTGCCAGACGCCGACCGAGGTGTCGCTGCGGAAGTGGGTCATCAGCAGGTTTGCCAGCGGTGCGCCGATCATGGCGCCGCCGCCGAAGCCCATGATGGCCATGCCGGTCGCCATGCCGCGCCGGTCGGGGAACCATTTGATCAGCGTCGAGACCGGGGAGATGTAGCCAAGACCGAGGCCAATGCCGCCGATGACGCCGGCACCGAGCCACATCAACCACAATTGATGGGTCATCACGCCGATGGCGGCGACCAGAATGCCGCCGCACCAGCAGCAGGCGGAGACGAAGCCGGCCTTGCGCGGCCCAGCGCGTTCAAGCCAACCGCCCCAGATCGCGGCAGAACAGCCGAGCAGGACGAAGAACAGCGTGTAGATCCAGCCGAGGTCGGCGACGCGCCAGTTGCAGGTGGTGGTAAACAGCGCCGAGGCCAGATTGAGATTGGTGCAGCTGTCCGGGGTGGTGCCTAGCGCCTTGGAAAGCGGCAACCAGAAGACACTGAAGCCATAGGCCATGCCGATGCAGAGATGAATGGCAAGCGCCGCCGGCGGTACCAGCCAGCGGTTGAAGCCGGGTCTGGCGATTATGCGCTCGCGGTCGAGAAGGCCAATCGAGCCTCCATCGCCAAAGGTTTCAGTCGTTGCGACCATGAAATTTGTCCTCCGTCCGTCCGGGTCCCACCGGGCGTCTCCCAGTTGCTGTTGTTGCCTGGATCGACAGAAGGATTGCTTTGATCACCGGCTCCTCAACGCGTGCCGTCCTGCCTGCCGTTCCTGACAAAGCGGATTGCAACCGCTGTGCCAGATCGTGCAGCTCGTTGTTTCAACAGGTTAGGAGATATGGCGGGGCAGGATCGGACATATTGTCCGCGAGGTTTTGGACATTTTGTCCTAAGCCGTCAGTTCGCTTCCGGCAGCCAGATCGAGAAATGGGTACCTTCGCCCAGCTTGCTCTTAACGGAAATCCTACCGCCCTGACGGGCGATCAGCCGCTGGCTGATGGAAAGGCCGAGCCCTGTTCCCTTTTCCCGCTTGGTCGTGAAGAAGGGGTCGAAGATCCGGCCCATCAGTTCCTCGGTCATGCCGACGCCCGTATCGGCAATTTCGACGGTGACACCTGGTTTCCCGTCGATGTCCTGATCGCATGTGCGGATCGTCAGCGTCCCACCTTTCGGCATGGCATGGATGGCGTTGACGATCAGGTTGATCGCCACCTGCTGCAGTTCCGTCCGGTTCATCAGTACCAGCCGTATCGCAGTGTCGTCGCGCACAAGCGCGATTTCGGCCTTATGCAGCAGATGCTGGACCAACGGCAGGCAGTCGGAGATCACGCCGGCTAGCGCATGCCGCTCGACATAGCCGGCATATTCCTCCGGCTTGGCGAATTGCAGGAGCTTGGTGACGATCTGGCTGATGCGGTGGATCTGCTCGTCGATCAGCCGGAACTCGGTGCTTGCCTCGCTAGCATGGCTGCCGAGAACGCTACGCACCACATCGAGATTGCCCTGGATGACCGCGATCGGATTGTTGATCTCGTGGGCCACGCCGGCCGTGATCTCGCCGATCGCGGCGAGCTTCTCCGACATGATCAGCTGTTTCGTCGTTGCCTCGATCTGCCGGTTGGCACGCTCGAGTTCGCTGGTGCGCTCGGCCACTCGGTCGTTCAGTTCGTCGTTCCACTGCCTGAGCTCCCGGTCGCGCTGCTGCAACTGGTCCAGCAGCCCATCGAGATGCACGGCCACGCGGCCGATTTCGTCGCTTGCCGCTTTCAGTTCGGTGCGGGCACCCATGTTGCCGGCCTCGACGCGGGTGATGGTGTCGCTCATGCGCTCCAGCGGCTTGAAGATCGCCCGCCCCCAGCGCAGGAAGATCGGCACGCTGACCGCTGCGACGGCGAGGAAGGCAAGAACGATGGTCAGCAGCGTCGCATATTTCGCCTGCCGGAAGGGCGTTTCCAGGAACCCGACATAGAGCATGCCGACCCGCCTGCCAAAGCTGTCGACGATCGGTTCGTAGGCTGAGATATACCAGTCATTGACGACGAAGGCGCTATCGAGCCAGGTCCGTCCTTCATCCAGCACCGCCGCCCGCACCGCGCTCGAGACCCGGGTGCCGAGCGCGCGGCGATCCTCGAACAGTCGGACATTGGTGCTGATGCGCACATCCTCCAGAAACAGCGTCGCCGTTCCCCTGCTTCCCTTCGGCAGGCTTGCCTCGCGATAGACGAGATCGTTGATCGTATCGATGAAAACGAGATTCTGGTTGAGCAGGATGCCCCCGACCAGCGCCGCCTTGCCACCGTCGGCAAGGGTCACCGGGCTTGCCGAATGCACGACCATGCCGCGGGTTTCGCTGGTGCGGTCGGTCGGTACGGCGTTGGTGGTCTCGACGAGGTCGATGCGCGCCCGTTCTGCCAGTTCCGGTGAAACCGCAGCCAATTGTTCATTGGAAAAGATGTCGATCGCGGTCGAGGGCGCGCCGGCAAGCGCCGATTTAACCACCGGCCAATCGCCCTGGTCTTGCCCGCCGGGTATCAGCGGCTGTCCCCGGTCATCGACCAGCATCAGGAAGTCGAGGCCGAGCGTCTGGCGACTCTTCTCCAGAAACGCCGGCAGATCCGGGGCTTCATTTGCGCCTACCGTGTCTCGGAATGCCGCTGAAACCGCAAGCGCCTGGATGTGTTCGCCGGTATTTTCCAAAATGCGTGAGAGATACTGATGCGCAATCGTCAGGTCGCCGTTGACCTTGGTGATCAACCGGGCGTCAAATTTCGTGTTCCAGCGCGCAATGGTGATGCCGAGCAGCAGCGGCAGGATGACCAGCGTCGGCAGAAGCGCGATGGCCAGCAGCCGGAACCGGATGGATCGGGCAGGGCGTGTCCGCATATCGGTGTGGCCTGTCTCAGCCATTCCAGACGGCGCACTTGCGGTCGATGGTCTTGCGCGAAATGCCCAGCCGCCGCGCTGCCTCGTCGCGATTGCCGCCAGTTTCCTCCAGCACGGCGAGGATATGCCGTCGCTCGACATCCTCCAGCATGTTGCCGTCCGGTTGTGTCACGCGGTCGCCGCGGAAATCATCGGGGAACTTGCCGAGGATCAGCGAACGTTCGATCAGGTTGCGCAATTCGCGCACATTGCCCGGCCAGGCGTAGCGGGCAAGCGCTGCCCGTACCGGCGCGTCGATGGTCACCGACGGCATACCGAGCTGTTGCGAGAGTTTCTGCATGAAGAGATCGGCCAGATCCTGCACGTCGTTGCCGCGGTCGCGCAGCGGTGGCAGATGGATTTGCATGACATTGATGCGGTAAAACAGGTCGGCGCGGAAACGTCCTTTCTCCACCTCCTTCTGCAGATCGGCATTGGTGGCGAAAACGAAGCGCAGGTCGACCGGCACCTCGCGCTCGGAGCCGACCGGCCGGACGCGGCGATCCTCAATCACCCGGAGCAGCTTGCTCTGGGTTGCGAGCGGCATTTCGCCGATCTCGTCGAGAAACAGCGTGCCACCCTGCGCATGGGTGAACAGCCCTTCGCGGCCGTTTCCGGCGCCGGTAAAGGCGCCCTTGATATGGCCGAACAGCTCCGTCTCGATCATATCCGGCGGAATGGCGGCGCAGTTGACCGGTACGAAGGGTTTGGCGGCCTTGTCCGACAGCGTGTGTAGCGAGCGGGCCGCCACTTCCTTGCCGGGTGCCGGATTCGCCGGTCAGCAGCACCGAGGTGGGCAGCGGCGCCACGCGTGCAATGGTATCGCGAACCTCGCCGATGACCCGGGATGCGCCGATCAGCCTGTCGCGCAAAAGGATATGATCGGATGTCGCCCTGAGTTCGTAGCGCAGCACGAAATTCTCGCGCTGCAGCCGCATCCTGTCGAGGCAGCGGGCGACGGAGTTGAGGATCTGGTTGGAGCGGAAGGGTTTCAGAACGAAATCGACCGCACCGGCGCGTAGCGCCTGGATCGCGGTTTCGAGATCGGCAAAGGCGGTGATCAGGATCGCCTCGGCAAAGAAACCGATCGCCCGCTGTTCGGCCAGCCAGTCGACGCCGTTCTTGCCGGGCATGATGTTGTCGAGGATGACGACGTCGAAATGATGCGCGTCGAGCTTGCGCGAGGCCTCGTCGGTATCGGCCGCCTCCTCGATCCGCTTGCAGCGCGGCCCGAGCGTGCGCACGAGGAAATTGCGCATGCCCGGCCCGTCGTCGACGATCAGGATGGAGGCTTGAGCCAGCCACGGACCGAACTCCGGATCGCGCTCCGGCACTGGCGTTTTTCGCGCGGCCTCTCCCTGCAAAAGTCTCTCCCCCACCTTTAGCGTTGCCGACCATAGCAAGGCTCAACAGCGGGCACAAAGGCAGTTTCCGCTCTTGTCTGTGAAACGGTCTGAATCGTTCCCAGGTGAGGATGTTAACGTAGGCGTTGTCGACGCGGGCAGTGGTGCAACGATGGAAATTACTACCCATCGCGCCGTGACTAGGGCACAATCGGCAACGCGGTTCTTCGTCCTGTGCGCGGCTGCAGGCAGAACTGCGGTGGCACTGACATGGTTTTGGAAGGGCATGTCATGGAGATACTTCCACCTCCGGGGACACGCATTCGCAACGCCTTTAATGGTGAGACCTTCATCTTCACCCATCTTGACGAGGATGCGGAGCTGTTTCAGCTCGACGTCTTTCTAGAACGCGGGGGCATGCTAAGGGGAACTGGTCGCCAGCATTTCCACCCGAATTCCGACGAGGAGTTCGATGTCCGCAGTGGCATTCTCCGGGTCATGATGGATGGAAAATGGCATGTTCTCAAAGCAGGCGACACGCTGCTGGTCCCGCGCGGCATCCCTCATCTGTTTCGCAACGGTCATGATGGGGAGACTCTGTTCAGAGCCCGCTTTTCGCCGGCTCATGATTTCATGCGGTTTTTCTTGAATATGTCGCTTGGTACGGCCAACCATCCCGACTGGTATGACGACAACGGAGAGCCTTCATTGGTACTGCGGGCGCAGGCTCTGCACGCATTCTACGGCCATGCCTATGGAGATGGCATTCCTGTCTGGTTTCAGAAACTGGTCTTTGCCTGTTTGGCACCCATCGCGGTCCTGAGAGGCTATAGACTTTCGGTGAAACCGCGAAAGCGGCTCTAATTGGTGTCGTCGGGTCGAAAACCGTGTCGCGCCGTACGACAAGTCTTGATCTGCCCAGTACCTCTACTGGACCTTCAACCCCAGTTCGGCCAGCAGCTGCCCAGCCTGATCGCGCGAAATGGTCGCGCCCTTGAATTGCTTGGCATTCAAAAGACGGATGCCGCCAAGGTCGGCTCCGCGGAGATCAGCGCCTTCAAACCGGCAATCGACGAGATTGGCGTCTCGCAGGCTGCAGTCCTGAAATATGGCGTCGCGGAAGTCGCACTTTCGCAGGTCCGCCATCTGAAGATCGAGCCCGTTCAAGCGCGACTTTCGAAACGAAAGGCCGGGCAATCTCGCATCGGCCAGCCGTGTTTCTCTGAAGGACAGGTTCAGCGTTTTTGCCTCCGACAGGTTTGCCCCCGTCAGCTTGCATCGTTCGAACGACGAACCGGTGAGCGTCGTGCCTCGAAAACTGCTGTTGTTGAAGTCGCACGCCTCGAACCTGCTCTCGGACAGGTCGCATCCGGTGAAATCTGCAAATCCGCCTTTGCAACTCAACCAGACGCTGGAGCCAAGTTTCGCGCCGGTGAAATTGGCCTGCTTGACATTGCAATACTCGAACACCCAACTGTCCAGCGACAGCCGCGAGAGATCGACCTCTTCGAGAACACAGCCGACCAGCCTGTGTGCAGTTCCGCTTTTCGACAGAGTTTCAAGCTCAGCGTGATCAAGTGCGTGGTTCTCGATTAGGTTGGCCGATGAAATACGGGATGCGTCCGTCATGTCGATGTTCCTTCTTCGTCATCGAGGGAACAAGTCGCCAGACCACGTACCTCGCTGACCATGTCTGATCAAACTGGTACCGTGGAAGCCCAAAGGCCATAAGCTGCCTGACGCAGAGACCGGATTACCAACCGGACCATCTTTTTCGGTATGACTGCATAACGTACAGGCGGGTCGAGTTCAACGGCGGAAGTGATTGTCGACGCAGATCAATCGCTGAAGCCAGCCTCCAGCATGGCTGCATCGACGTGTTCGGACGCTTCGGAAGGTTGCGCCGGGCTGCCGGGCCGCTTGATGATGGCGGCAGCCGAGATCACGATCGGGTCGAAGCCGGCGTCGCCCTGTTCGATGAGTTCAAAGAACGCCTTGCGCATGCGTGGCTCCCAGAACTTGTTGATGTGCGTCGCCACGCCCTGGACGCGCTCGGCTTCGGGCTGCGACTTGAAGAAGGTGGCGATCTGGTTCGCCATGCGGACGAGTTTGCCATTGGTGTTATCAAGCGACATCGGCGATGGCTCCGGACTGGATACGGTCTGAATGGGTGAAAATCTCGAACTCCGCGCCGCGCACCAGCGCGATCAGCGTCATGCCGGCTTCGTCGGCTGTCCGGATGGCAAGTGCTGTCGGGGCGGAAATGGCGATGACGAACGGGCTGCCGATGATGGCGGTCTTCTGCACCATCTCAACGGAAACCCGGCTGGTGACGACGACGGCGCCGCTTGCGCCGGTGTAACCGGCTCGCGCGGCTGCGCCCACCAGCTTGTCCAGCGCATTGTGCCGGCCGACATCCTCGCGCACCGCGATCAGCCCCTTGCCTGGCACATAGAAGCCGGCGCCATGCACGGCGCGGGTTTCGAAATGTAGGGGTTGCTGACCGTTCAGCAGTGCAACGGCCTCGACGATCTGCTCTTCCGTCAGCCGCAGCGGCGAAGCTGAAACCGAAGGCGTCTTGCGCACAGCCTGCTCGATCGATTCGATGCCGCAGAGGCCGCAACCAACGGGGCCAGCCATATGGCGGCGGCGGGCGGTGAGCGCGTCGTTCTGCTCGTCCTTGAGGATGATCTGCAGGTCGATGCCCTTTTCGTCGGGGACGGCTTCGATCGATTCGATCTCTGACGGATTGGTGATGATGCCCTCCGTTAGGCTGAAGCCCACGGCAAAATCCTCGAAATCGCCGGGCGTGGCCATCATCACCGCATGGGTCGAGCCGCCATAGGAAAAGGCGATCGGGGTTTCTTCAGGCACGACGCGGGAGCCTGCGTCGAGTTTGCCGTTGCGGCGGGCGGTCTCGGGGACCTTCTGGGTGAGTTTGAACGGGATCATGCGGCGCACTCCCTCTTCTCCCCCGCGGGGAGAAGGTGGCGCGCAGCGCCGGATGAGGGGGGCGAAGCCCCGTTATTTGAGTGAGAATTCCAGCGAAACGAGGCGGTGGTGAGCGGGGAGGGTGGGAGTTGCCTTCGGCCCCCCTCATCCGCCCTTCGGGCACCTTCTCCCCGTGGGGGAGAAGAGGGAGGGCGCCGCGCACGCCCAACTCCATCTCCCCCATTGAGGGGGAGATGTCCCGGAGGGACAGAGGGGGATGTTTGCCGCAAACTCATCATGCCGTTGACCTACTCCGCAGCCTCCATCTTGCCCGCGATGCGGCGGGACTGGCGGGCCTGTTCGTCGTAGTCGACCTGCCATTGCGACGGGCCGTTCGAGGGAGAGACCTGCACGGCGGTCACCTTATATTCCGGACAGTTGGTTGCCCAGTCGGAGAAGTCGGTGGTGATGACGTTCGCCTGCGTCGTCGGATGGTGGAAGGTGGTATAGACGACGCCGGGGGCGACGCGCTCGGTGATCAGTGCCCTGAGCGTCGTATCGCCGGCGCGGCTCATCAGCTTCACCCAGCTGCCGTCGTGCACGCCGCGCATCTCGGCATCGTTCGGATGGATTTCCAGCCGGTCCTCCTCGTGCCAGACGACATTGTCGGTGCGCCGGGTCTGGGCGCCGACATTGTACTGGGAAAGGATGCGGCCGGTGGTGAGCAGCAGCGGGAAGCGCGGGCCGGTCTTCTCGTCGGTTGCGACATATTCCGTGCGGATGAACTTACCCTTGCCGCGGACGAAGCCGTTGACGTGCATGATCGGCGAGCCGAGCGGCGCCTTCTCGTTGCAAGGCCACTGAACCGAGCCCATCTTTTCGAGGTAGTCATAGGACACCATGGCAAAGCTCGGTGTCGTCGCCGCGATCTCGTCCATGATTTGCGACGGATGGGTGTAGTTCCAGTCGAGCCCCATGGCTTTTGCAAGGTTCTGCGTCACTTCCCAGTCGGCATAGCCGTTGCGGGGCGTCATCACCTTGCGGACGCGGTTGATGCGGCGCTCGGCATTGGTGAAGGTGCCGTCCTTCTCGAGGAAGGTCGAACCGGGCAGGAAGACATGCGCGTAGTTGGCCGTTTCGTTGAGAAACAGGTCCTGCACGACGACGCATTCCATCGCGGCGAGACCGGCCGAGACGTGTTTTGTGTCCGGGTCGGACTGCAGGATATCCTCGCCCTGGATGTAGATGCCCTTGAACGAACCATCGACGGCGGCGTCCAGCATGTTGGGGATGCGCAGGCCGGGCTCGTTGGAGATCGTCACGCCCCAGAGCTTTTCGAAGATGTCACGCGTCGCATCGTCCGAGACGTGGCGATAGCCCGGCAGTTCGTGCGGGAAGGAACCCATGTCGCAGGAGCCCTGGACGTTGTTCTGGCCGCGCAGCGGGTTCACGCCGACGCCGGGGCGGCCGATATTGCCGGTCGCCATGGCGAGGTTGGCGATCGCCATGACCGTCGTCGAGCCCTGGCTGTGTTCGGTAACGCCAAGGCCGTAATAGATCGAGCCATTGCCGCCGGTGGCAAACAGGCGGGCCGCCCCGCGGATTTCCTCGGCCGGCACGCCGGATAGCTTTTCGACTTCTTCCGGGCTGTGATGCGGTTCGGCGACGAAGGCAGCCCAATCCTCGAATTCCGACCAGTCGCAGCGTTCGCGGATGAATTTCTCGTCGTAGAGGCCTTCGGTGACGATGACGTGCGCCAGCGAGGTGACGACGGCGACGTTGGTACCGGGTCGCAGCGGTAGGTGATGCGATGCCTTGACATGCGGCGAGGACACCATGTCGATGCGGCGAGGATCGACGACGATCAACTTGGCGCCCTGGCGCAGGCGCTTCTTCAGCCGGGAGGCAAAGACAGGATGTCCATCGGTCGGATTGGCGCCGATGATGATGACGACATCGGTGTGTTCGACCGAATCGAAATTCTGCGTACCGGCCGATGTGCCGAAGGTGGCGCCGAGACCATAGCCGGTCGGCGAATGACAGACGCGGGCGCAGGTGTCGACATTGTTGTTGCCGAAACCGGCGCGGACCAGCTTCTGGACGAGATAGGTCTCTTCATTGGTGCAGCGCGACGAGGTGATGCCGCCGACCGATTCGCGACCGTATTGATATTGAAGGCGGCGGAATTCGGCGGCGGTATGGGCCAGCGCCTCTTCCCAGCTCACTTCGCGCCAGGGATCGCTGATCTTTTCGCGGATCATCGGGTTGAGGATGCGTTCCTTGTGGGTCGAATAGCCATAGGCGAAGCGGCCCTTGACGCAGGAATGGCCGCGATTGGCCTGGCCGTCCTTCCAAGGCACCATGCGCACCAGCTCCTCGCCGCGCATTTCTGCCTTGAACGAACAGCCGACGCCGCAATAGGCGCAGGTGGTGACGACCGAATGCTCGGGCTGGCCGATCTCGATCACTGATTTTTCCGTCAGCGTCGCCGTCGGACAGGCCTGTACGCAGGCGCCGCAGGAGACGCATTCCGAGGAGAGGAAATCCTCGTGCGTGCCGGCCGAGACACGGCTGTCGAAACCGCGCCCCTCGATCGTCAGCGCAAACGTGCCCTGAACCTCTTCGCAGGCCCGCACGCAGCGCGAACAGACGATACATTTCGCTGGGTCAAAGGTGAAATAGGGGTTGGATTCGTCCTTTGGCGACCACTTGATGTTGATCGCTCCGTCATTGCGCGCCTTGACGTGGTTGTCGCCGTCATAGCCGTAGCGCACATCGCGCAAACCCACCGCACCCGCCATATCCTGCAGCTCGCAATCGCCATTGGCGGCGCAAGTCAGGCAGTCGAGGGGATGGTCGGAAATGTAGAGTTCCATGACACCGCGGCGTACGTCCTTCAGTCGCTGCGTCTGCGTGGAGACGTTCATCCCGGGCGCGACCGGCGTCGTGCAGGAGGCCGGCATGCCGGCGCGGCCTTGAATCTCGACGAGACAGAGCCGGCAGGAACCGAAGGAGTCCATCATGTCGGTGGCGCAGAGTTTCGGAACCTCGATGCCGGCCTCCATCGAAGCGCGCATGATCGAGGTACCTTCCGGCACGGTGATCTCGTTTCCGTCGATGGTGAGCGTCACCATCTTTTCCGAACGGGAGGCGGGGGTGCCGAAGTCGATTTCAGAGATGAGGGGCATGGGAATTACTCCGCAGCTTCGACAAGAGGAGCCGGGCGGAAATCGTCCGGGAAATGGGTCATGGCGCTCGTCACGGGATAGGGCGTAAAGCCGCCCAGTGCACAGAGCGAGCCGAATTTCATCGTGTTGCAGAGGTCGGCCAGCAGTTCGCGGTTCTTCTCCGGCTCGATCCCTTGCGCGATCTTGTCGGCCACTTCGACGCCGCGCGTCGAGCCGATGCGGCAGGGGGTGCATTTGCCGCAGCTTTCGATCGCGCAGAATTCCATGGCGAAGCGGGCCTGCTTCAGCATGTCGGCGGTGTCGTCGAAAACGACGATGCCGGCATGACCGATCAGGCCGTCTTTGGCCGCGAAGGCTTCGTAGTCAAATGGCGTGTCGAACAGCGCGCGCGGGAAATAGGCGCCGAGCGGGCCGCCGACCTGGACGGCTTTCACTGGCCGTCCCGACGCCGTGCCGCCGCCAATGTCGTCGACGATCTGGCCAAGCGTCAGGCCGAAGGCTGCTTCATAAAGCCCGCGATGCCTGACGTTACCGGCGATCTGGATCGGGATCGTGCCGCGCGAGCGGCCCATACCGAAGTCCTTGTAGTACACCGGCCCCTTGTCCATGATGATCGGCACGGAGGCGAGCGAGATGACGTTGTTGATGACGGTCGGACAGTCGAACAGGCCCTTGTGGGCGGGCAGCGGCGGTTTGGCACGGACGATGCCGCGCTTGCCTTCGAGCGAGTTCAGGAGTGCCGTTTCCTCGCCGCAGACATAGGCGCCGGCGCCGGTGCGGATCTCGATGTCAAAGGCATGGGCCGATCCGAGCACCGAAGTTCCGAGCACGCCCGCCTTGTGGGCGATCTCCACGGCTTGCGTCATCGTTGCGATGGCGTGCGGATATTCCGAGCGGATATAGACGAAACCCTTGGTGGCGCCGGTCGCGATACCGGCTATCGCCATGCCCTCGATCAGCACGAAGGGATCGCCCTCCATGATCATCCGGTCGGCAAAGGTACCCGAATCGCCCTCGTCGGCATTGCAGACGATGTATTTTCGCGCGCCCGGTGTGTCGAGCACCGTCTTCCATTTGATGCCGGTCGGGAAGCCCGCGCCGCCGCGTCCGCGAAGGCCGCTTTCCGTCACATGGGTGACGATATCGGCGGGTGCCAGCGTCACGGCCCTTTCAAGACCTTTCAGCCCGTCATGCGCCCGGTAGTCGCTAAGCGATAGAGGATCGACGATGCCGCAACGGGCGAAGGTCAGACGCGTCTGACTCTTCAGGAACGGCAGTTCCTCGGTTTTCCCGAGACAGAGTGCGTGGTTGCCGCCGGTCGCCAGCCCGGCGTCGAGCAGGGAGGCGACATCGGAGGCCTTGACAGGACCATAGGCGATCCGGCCTTGCGCCGTCTCGACCTCGATCATCGGCTCCAGCCAGTGCAGGCCGCGCGATCCGTTGCGCACGATCGTGGCGTCAATGCTGCGCGCTTCGATTTCACTTGCAAGCGCCTTGACAACGCGTTCGGCGCCGAGTGCCAATGCTGCAGCGTCTCTCGGAACGAAAATTCTGACGGTCATGCGCGTACCTCCGCAACGAGGTCTTTCACCGCATCCGCATCGAGCCGCCCGTGCACCTCGCCGTCGAGCATCGCGGCGGGTGCGGCGGAACAGAGCCCGAGACAATAGACGGGTTCCAGCGTCACCGCGCCATCGAGTGTCGTCTGGTGGAAATCGATGCCGAGCAGGGTCTTGACCCGTTCGGCGAGCTGATCGCCGCCCATCGACTGGCAGGCCTCGGCACGACAGAGCTTCAGCACATGCCGGCCCGCCGGGTGGTCGCGGTAGTCGTGATAGAAGGTGACGACGCCATGGACTTCAGCGCGCGACAGGTTGAGTTCGCGGGCGATGATCGGCAGGGCTTCCTGTGGCACATAGCCGAATTCGGCCTGGATCTCATGCAGGATCGGCAGAAGCGGCCCTTCGAGCGACTTCATCCCGCTGACGATATCCAGCGTCCGTTCGCCGATATCCCGGCTTGATACATGCAGGTTCAACGTTCAGACCTCCCGAACTGAAATGAACAATCGTCGCAGTCTGCGATCCCGATGGAACAAACGAAGCCCCCTCCAGAACATCGGTTCATTCCATCCCCTTGCCTGAAAAGGCACGAGATCGCGGTCTTCACAGCCCACGCACTATGAAAGCAGCGTGTCAGCCGCCGCTTAGCCGGTCAATAGGCCTGTTCCGTTAAGCGATAGATGTTTTCTATCAAAGCGCTTGGGCATCGGCCAGAATGCGTGCTTCGTGCAACAGGGCCGAAACAAGCGGGGTGAAAGGCTCACGGTGCGTTGCGACCAGTCCGACGGTGTGCCGAGCGTCCGGTTCGATGATCGGTATGAGCTTTATATCCTCATGAAAACCGAATGATTTCGCGACGTTGTAGGGCATGATGCTTGCCCAGTGGCCGGTGCGCACATGGGAAAACAGGACGATCATCGAATTGGATTCAAGCGTCGGTGATACGGTTACGCCGGCCTCCGCGAAATGCTGGTTGATGATGCGCCGGTTCTGCATGTCGGCGGTCAATAGACAAAGCCGAATACCGCCGACTTCCTTCCAGGTCACGGTTTCGCGATCCGACAGCGGCGTGCCGGCTGCGGTAACGAGATGATAGCGTTCCACCTGCAGCGGCACGCTGGTGACACGCCCTAGCGGCTCGTTCTCAAGATAAGTAAGACCGGCATCAATCTCCAGATTTTCGAGCAATCCGAGGATCTTGAGCGAGGTGGTGGAAAGGATGGAGAAGGTCACTTCGGGGTGCTTCTCCTGGAACGGGGCGGTAATGCGCGGCACCATTGCAAGGGTGGTCGGCACGGCGGCCAGCCGGATATGGCCGACAAGCCCGCGCCTGGCGGCGCGCATCTCCTCGTGCATGGTGCGGGAATCGCCGACGATCCGGCGTGCCCATTCCAGCACGCGCTGGCCTTCCGGCGTCAGGCTCTGGTATCGCGAGCCGCGATTGACCAGCATGACGCCGAGCTGGTCTTCCAATTGCTTGATCGCGGCTGACAGCGTCGGCTGCGTGATGCCGCAAAGGTCCGCGGCGCGGCCGAAATGCCGTTCCTGGGCAAGCGCGATGAAGAATTCCAGCTTGTCGATCACGCATAGCCCTCCTGAATGCCGTCTCGTCTGTGTTCAGCAGATCAATTGCCCACCGTTCACTTCGAGAACCTGGCCCGTGATATAGCCGGAGAGCGCGTTCGAGGCGAGGAAGAGATAGGCCGGCGCGCAATCTTCCGCTGTGCCAAGCCGCTGCAAGGGGATCGTCTTGCGGGTCGTCTCCAGCTTCTCGGGTGACGAGTACCGGTCGTGGAAATCTGTGGCGATTGTGCCTGGCGAAACGCAGTTGACGCGAATGCCGGCCGGCGCCAGTTCGCGGGCGAGCGCCTTGGAATAGGTCGAAACGAAAGCCTTGGTCGCCGAATAGATGGAGGAACCGGCGCTGCCGCCGGTGAGCGCGGAGATCGACACTGTGTTGACGATGGCCGGATGCGTGCCGCGTCTGAGAAGAGGCAGCAGCGCGCGCGTGATCTGGACCACCGCGGTCTGGTTGAGCTGGACTACGGTTTCGTATTCGGCGTCGGTCAGTTCGTCAGCGGGAAAGCGGCCGACCATAGTGCCTGCATTGTTGACCAGCACGTCGATCGCCTCGAACCGCAGCGCGATGCCGGCGGCAAGCAATTCGATGCCGCCGACGGTCGAGAAATCCGCATAGGAGAGAAACGCCCGGCCTTCGGTGAGCGCTGCGTCGAGAAAGTCCGGCAGCGGTTCGTGCGCCGTGCGTCCGCCGTGCAGGTAGACGATGGCGCCGCAGTCGAGAAACTGCCGCGCCACTTCCAGCCCGATGCCGCGGCCCGCGCCGGTGACGACGACATTCATGCCCTTGAACAGCGATGGATGAAACATCTGAACTCCTCCTCAGCGACGAACAGGCTGTCGCATCGTGACCAGAAATGCAACGCGGCATGCTCCTGCAGGTTCATTTTCGAGCGCTCGCTGCGTTTATGAAATTGCGTAGCTTTCGTTTTTGCATATTATGAAAGAAAACGAAAACGACGGGGAGGGAATATCCATGTATCTGACGGGACGCCAGTCGGAAATCCTTGAGCTTGCCAAGACGGAAGGTCGGGTTCTCGTCGACGAACTCGCCGCGCGTTTTTCGGTGACGCCGCAGACCATCCGCAAGGACCTGAACGACCTCTGCGACGGCCGCATGCTGACGCGCATTCATGGCGGCGCGATTTTTCCGCGCGGCAACGAGAATGTGAAATACGAGGCGCGACGTTCGATCGCGGCTCTCGAGAAGCAGGCGATCGGCCAGGCGGCCGCCGCGATGATCCCCAACAATTCCTCCCTCTTCATCAATATCGGCACGACCACAGAAGCCGTCGGCGAGGCGCTGCTTGACCATACGGAACTGATGATCATCACCAATAACATCAACGTTGCCAATCGCTTGCGTGTTTTCCCCTCGATCGAGGTGGTGATTGCCGGCGGTGTCGTGCGTGGTGCCGATGGCGGTATCGTCGGAGAAGCGGCGGTCGATTTCATCCGGCAGTTCAAGGTGGACTATGCCGTCATCGGCGCGTCGGCAATCGATCATGATGGCGCGCTTCTCGATTTCGATTACCGCGAAGTGAAAGTGGCGCAGGCCATCATCGCCAATGCCCGTCACGTCATTCTCGTTTCCGATTCGACCAAGTTCGAGCGTACGGCGCCGGTGCGGATTGGCCATATCACCCAGGTCCACACCTTTATTACCGATGTTTGTCCCATCGAAAACGTGCGGAACATCTGCCAGGAGCAGGATGTCCGCCTGATCGAGACCTCGCGCTGAAATCGCCGATTTTAGCGGCGGCCTGTTTTCCATAAACATTCGTTTGACATTCGTAATAATTTCGCTTTAATTATTTTTGCTTTCGCATATGCTCAAAATTGTGCAATGCGAAATGTGGGAGGGGAAGCAGTGCCTGCGCAGGACGTACTCGACATTTTCGTGATCGGTGGCGGCATCAATGGGTGCGGCATCGCAAGGGATGCCGTTGGCCGTGGATATTCGGTTGCGCTGGCCGAAATGGACGATTTCGCTTCCGGCACCTCGTCGCGCGCCACCAAGCTCATTCATGGCGGACTGCGCTATCTTGAACATTACGAGTTCAGGCTGGTGCGTGAATCGCTGATGGAGCGCGAAGTGCTCTGGGCCATGGCCCCGCATATCATCTGGCCAATGCGGTTCGTCCTGCCGTTCCACAAAGGCGGCATCCGCCCAGCCTGGCTCATTCGCCTCGGCCTTTTTCTTTATGATCACATCGGTGGCCGCAAGCTTCTGCCCGCTACTCGCACACTCGACATGCGCCGGGATCCTGCTGCGAAGCCCCTGAAGGCACTGTTCACCAAGGCTTTCGAATATTCCGACGGCTGGGTCGATGACGCCCGCCTCGTGGTTCTCAACGCGAAGGACGCAGCCCTGAAGGGTGCGCGCATCATGACCCGCAGCCGGGTGGTTTCGGCCAAGCGCGAGGGCGGCCTCTGGTCGGTCGATGTCGAGGATGGTGCGACCGGTGCCGTCAACACGTTCAAGGCGCGCATGCTGGTCAATGCCGCCGGTCCCTGGGTCGACGTCGTTCTGTCCAATGCCGTCCGCAAGAACAATGTCCACAATGTCCGGCTGGTTCAGGGCAGCCATATCGTCGTGAAGAAGAAGTTCGACGATCCGCGCGCCTATTTCTTCCAGAATCCGGACAATCGCATCATCTTCGCGATCCCTTACGAGACTGATTTCACGCTGATCGGCACGACCGACAGCGATTTCACCGGCGATCCGAAGAACATCCAGATTACCAAGGGCGAGATCGATTATCTCTGCTCGGCGGCGAGTGAATATTTTTCCGAGCCAGTGAAGCAGTCAGATGTTGTCTGGACCTATTCCGGCGTGCGCCCGCTTTATGACGACGGTGCCTCGAAGGCGCAGGAAGCCACGCGCGATTACGTGCTGAAAATCGATGCCAACAATGGCGATGCGCCGCTGCTCAACGTCTTTGGCGGCAAGCTGACGACCTATCGGCGGCTCAGCGAGCATGCGCTCGAAAAGATCGCCGGTGCGATCGGCGCCAAGGGCAATCCGTGGACCGCGAAAAGCGTGCTTCCGGGCGGCGATTTTCCGGCGACCGGCTATGACGCCGAAGTCTTGAAACTAAAGAGCCGTTATCCGTTTCTGGTCGAACGTCACGCACGCCGCCTGGTGCGGCTCTATGGAACGCTGGCTGTGGCTCTGCTTGGAAATGCCGGCAAGACGGAAGACCTCGGGCGGCTCTTCGGTGCCGATCTCTACGAGGTCGAAGTGCAATGGCTGATCGCCCAGGAATGGGCGCGGCACGCCGAGGATGTGCTCTGGCGCCGCACCAAGCTCGGATTGAAATTGACCCAGGCGGAAGCCGCCGGGTTGGAGGACTACATGCGGGAGACCATCCGCAACGTCGCCTGAGGGCGGCGCCTGCATGGCGCTGCCGATGGCTGGGAGGAAGCCTGAGAATGCTTGAACTGAAAAACATAACCAAGGTCGTTGGAGCGGATACGCATATCCACCCGACCGATCTTGTGCTGGAGCGGGGCTCGCTCAATGTGCTGCTGGGCCCGACGCTGTCTGGCAAGACATCGCTGATGCGGCTGATGGCCGGCCTCGACAAGCCGACGACCGGCACCATCACCTTTGATGGCAAGGACGTGACCGGCGTGCGGGTGCAGGACCGCTCGGTCGCCATGGTATACCAGCAGTTCATCAACTATCCGGCGATGACCGTCTACGAGAACATCGCCTCACCGATGCGCATTTCCGGCAAGGACGCTGCAACGATCGATCGCGAGGTCCGCAAGGCGGCCGAGTTGATGAAACTGACGCCCTATCTGGAGCGCACGCCACTCAACCTGTCTGGCGGCCAGCAGCAGCGCACGGCGCTGGCGCGCGCCATCGTCAAGAATGCCAGCCTTGTGCTGCTCGACGAGCCGCTCGCCAACCTCGATTACAAGCTGCGCGAGGAGTTGCGCGAGGAACTGCCCAAGCTGTTCGCCGCCTCCGGTTCGATCTTCGTCTATGCTACGACCGAACCACAGGAAGCGTTGCTTCTCGGCGGTAATACGGCGACGCTCAGCCAGGGCCGCATCAGCCAGTTCGGCTCGACCATTTCCGTCTATCGCAAGCCGGCCGATATTGTCACCGCCAAGACCTTTGCTGATCCGCCGCTCAACACCATCGATCTGGTGAAGTCGGGCGATGCCTTCGAGCGCGACGGCATCACCGTTCTGCCGGTGCCGGCGCATCTGTCGGCCATTGCCGACGGCGCCTATACCATCGCCTTCCATCCGCACCATCTGTCGCTGGCCCGTCCGCATCAAACGGCGGCGACGCTGAAGGCGCGCATCATCATTTCCGAAATCGCCGGCTCCGAGAGCTTCATCCATGTCGATTGCGCCGGATCGCGCTGGGTCATGCTCGAACACGGCATCCACGACATCGAGCCTGATACGGCGATCGAGCTTTTCGTCGACACGCGCCACCTGATGGCCTTCGGGGCGGACGGCCGCGCGATCGGCGGCTCTGCCGATAGCCACACTGTTCGGGGAGCGTGAGGAGAAAACCATGGCACGCATCAATCTCGACCATATCCGCCACGCCTACGGCCCGAACCCGAAAAAGCCTTCGGACTACTCGCTGAAGGAAGTGCATCACGAATGGAACGACGGTGGCGCCTATGCGCTGCTCGGCCCCTCCGGCTGCGGCAAGACCACGCTGCTCAACATCATTTCCGGGCTTCTGCAGCCGTCGGAAGGAAAGATCCTGTTCGACGGGAGGGACGTCACCAACCTGTCGACGCAGGACCGCAATATCGCCCAGGTGTTCCAGTTTCCGGTCATCTACGACACCATGACCGTCTATGACAATCTGGCCTTCCCGCTGCGCAACCGTCACGTTCCGGAAGCCGAAGTCGATCGTCGCGTTACGGAAATCCTGGAAATGATCGGCCTGTCCGACCGCGCGAAGAAAAGGGCGCAAGGGTTGACTGCCGACCAGAAGCAGAAGATTTCGCTCGGTCGCGGTCTTGTCCGTTCCGACGTCAGCGCCATCCTGTTCGATGAGCCGCTGACGGTCATCGATCCGCATATGAAATGGGTGCTGCGTTCGCAGCTGAAGCGGCTGCACAAGCAGTTCGGCTTCACCATGGTCTATGTCACCCACGACCAGACCGAGGCGCTCACCTTCGCTGACAAGGTTGTCGTCATGTATGACGGCGAGATCGTCCAGATCGGCACGCCGGCCGAGCTGTTTGAAAAGCCGAAGCATACATTTGTCGGCTATTTCATCGGTTCGCCGGGCATGAACGTCCTGCCGGCAAAGATCGACGGTTCGTCCGTCGATCTCGATGGCCAGAAGGTTGCCCTGTCGTTTGCGCCGAAGTTTGCAGCCGGTGCCAAGACGGAACTGGGTATCCGCCCGGAATTTGTCCGGCTTGGCCGCGAAGGCATGCCGGTCGCGATCTCCAAGGTCGAGGATATCGGCCGCCAGAAAATCGTCCGCGCCACCTTCGCCAACCGGCCGATCGCCATCGTCGTGCATGAGGACGGCGAAATCCCGGCGGAACCGAAGATCACCTTCGATCCCAATGCCATCAATATCTACGCCGATAGCTGGCGTATAGGCGGGGAGGCCTGATCATGGAAAAGACCTGGAACAACAAGGCCTGGTTCATGGTCCTGCCGGTACTGGTTCTGGTTGCCTTCTCGGCGGTCATCCCGCTGATGACAGTGGTCAACTATTCGGTACAGGACACCTTCGGCAACAACGAATTCTTCTGGGCAGGCACCGACTGGTTCATCCAGGTGCTGCAATCCGACCGCTTCTGGGACGCGCTGACCCGCAACCTGATCTTCTCCGGCATCATCCTGGCGATCGAGATTCCGCTCGGTATTCTGATTGCGCTCAACATGCCGAAGACGGGTTTTGGCGTTCCCGTTTGCCTCGTCCTGATGTCGCTGCCGCTGCTCATTCCGTGGAACGTCGTCGGTACCATCTGGCAGGTGTTCGGCCGCGTCGATATCGGCCTGCTCGGCTACACGCTGGCAGCGCTCGGTATCAACTACAACTATGTCAACAATGTCTTCGACGCCTGGGTGACGCTGATCGTCATGGACATCTGGCATTGGACGAGCCTTGTGGTTCTGCTCTGCTATGCCGGCCTCGTGTCGATCCCGGATGCCTATTATCAGGCCGCCAAGATCGATGGTGCCTCGCGCTGGGCGGTGTTCCGCTACATCCAGCTGCCGAAGATGAAGCGCGTGCTTTTGATCGCATTCCTTTTGCGCTTCATGGACAGCTTCATGATCTATACCGAGCCCTTCGTCGTCACCGGCGGCGGCCCCGGCAATGCCACCACATTCCTGTCGATCGATCTCGTCAAGACGGCCATCGGCCAGTTTGACCTCGGTCCGGCAGCAGCACTTTCGCTCATCTACTTCCTGATCATCCTGTTGCTCTCATGGATATTCTACACCGTGATGACCAATAGCGATGCGCAGAGCTGACGGCCGGAGGGAGGAAAAACAATGACCACCGCGACACAATCATCCGGCCGCAGCCTCTCCTGGCTCGTGCCCACGATCTACATCCTCTTCCTGCTCTTGCCGATCTATTGGCTCGTCAACATGAGCTTCAAGACGAACACCGAGATCACCGGCACGTTCTCGCTCTATCCGCATGCGCCGACGCTCCGGAACTATGCGGTGATCTTCACCGATCCGTCCTGGTACAAGGGCTATATCAACTCGATCATCTACGTGGTGATGAACACGGTCATCTCGGTTTCGGTGGCGCTGCCGGCGGCCTATGCCTTCTCGCGCTACCGGTTCCTTGGCGACAAGCACCTGTTCTTCTGGCTGCTCACCAACCGCATGGCGCCGCCGGCCGTTTTCGCACTGCCGTTCTTCCAGCTCTATTCCGCCTTCGGCCTGATCGACACGCATATCGCCGTTGCCTTGGCACACTGCCTGTTCAACGTGCCGCTGGCCGTCTGGATCCTTGAAGGCTTCATGTCGGGCGTGCCGAAGGAGATCGACGAAACCGCCTATATCGACGGTTATTCCTTCCCGCGCTTCTTCCTGCGCATCTATATCCCGTTGATCGCATCGGGCATCGGCGTCGCCGCCTTCTTCAACTTCATGTTCTCGTGGGTCGAACTGCTGATTGCCCGTACGCTGACGACGACCGACGCCAAGCCGATCGCCGCCATCATGACGCGCACGGTCTCGGCGTCGGGCATGGACTGGGGCGTGCTGGCAGCAGCCGGCGTGCTCACCATCATCCCGGGCGCGATCGTCATCTACTTCGTCAGAAACTATATCGCCAAGGGCTTTGCCCTGGGGAGGGTCTAATGGCCACTGTAACCCAACGTACCAACCGCTGGCCTCTGGCGCTGGCCGCCGTTCTCGTCGTCTATGCTGCCCTGACCGGGCTGCTCGTCATGGCGCTGCCGGTCAAGGACGGCGTGCGCGACTGGTTTGCTCCGCTGGTCCCGGGGGGCTGGATGGCCTGGTCGTTCCCCGGCGCCATGTTTTTCCTCGCCATCTTCGCGCTTCTGTCGCTGATGGCGGTGTGGGAATACGCCAGCCCCGGTGGCAATCCGCGCGTCGGCATCCTGCGCTTCGAAACGACGCGCGGCGACCGCCTGTTCGTCTCTCTGCTCGGCAGCGCCTTCATTCATCTCGCATGGCTGGGACTTGTCGGTCCCAACGTGTGGTGGGCTCTTGCGCTTTCCTTCGTGTACGCCGTCGGCGTCTTCAAGCTGGTCTGAGGCAAGATTACTGAAACGGATTGCCGGGGAGGCAGTCTGACATAGCAATCGCAAAACCTTTAAGGGAGGATAATTATGCGACGGCATCTTTTGACATCGACAGCAGTTCTGCTGCTGGCCTTTACCGGGTCCGCATTCGCGGGCATGGACGAGGCAAAACAGTTCCTCGACAAGGAAATCGGCGACGTATCGACGCTCGACCGCGCCGGCCAGGAAGCCGAAATGCAATGGTTCGTCGATGCGGCAAAGCCATTTGCCGGCATGGACATCAAGGTGGCTTCCGAAACGCTGACGACGCACGAATATGAATCCAAGACCCTTGCCGCGGCGTTTACCGCGATCACGGGCATCAAGGTCACGCACGACCTGATCGGCGAAGGCGACGTTGTCGAAAAGCTGCAGACCCAGATGCAGACCGGCGAGAACATCTACGACGCCTATGTCAACGACTCTGACCTTATCGGCACCCATTGGCGTTACCAGCAGGCCCGCTCGCTGACCAAGTGGATGGCCAATGAAGGCAAGGACGTGACCAATCCCGGTCTCGACCTCGCTGATTTCATCGGCACGAAATTCACGACAGCCCCGGACGGCGACCTCTACCAGCTGCCCGACCAGCAGTTCGCGAACCTTTACTGGTTCCGGTATGACTGGTTCAACGACGAGAAGAACAAGGCCGATTTCAAGGCGAAATACGGCTACGATCTCGGTGTTCCGGTCAACTGGTCTGCTTATGAGGACATCGCCGAATTCTTCACGGGTCGCGAAATCGACGGCAAGAAGGTCTATGGGCACATGGACTACGGCAAGAAGGATCCGTCGCTCGGCTGGCGCTTCACTGACGCCTGGCTTTCTATGGCCGGCAACGGCGACAAGGGCCTGCCGAACGGCCTTCCGGTCGACGAATGGGGCATCAAGGTCAACGAGAAGTCCCAGCCGGTCGGCTCCTGCGTTGCCCGCGGTGGCGACACCAACGGTCCTGCAGCGGTCTATTCGATCCAGAAGTATCTGGACTGGATCAAGGCTTATGCGCCGGCGTCCGCCGAAGGTATGACCTTCTCGGAATCCGGTCCGGTTCCGTCGCAGGGCGAAGTCGCCCAGCAGATGTTCACGTATACGGCGTTCACCGCCGACTTCGTGAAGGAAGGTCTGCCGGTCGTGAACGCTGACGGTACGCCGAAGTGGCGTTTTGCTCCAAGCCCGCACGGCGTCTACTGGAAGGACGGCATGAAGCTCGGTTATCAGGACGTGGGTGCCTGGACGCTGATGAAGTCGACGCCGGAAGACCGCGCCAAGGCCGCATGGCTCTATGCGCAGTTCGTCACCTCCAAGACCGTCGACCTTAAGAAGAGCCATGTCGGCCTGACGCTGACCCGCGAGTCGACGATCCAGGACAAGAGCTTCACGGATCGTGCGCCGAAGCTCGGCGGTCTGATCGAGTTCTACCGCTCGCCGGCCCGCGTTCAATGGTCGCCGACCGGCACGAACATCCCGGACTATCCGAAGCTGGCCCAGCTTTGGTGGCAGGCAATCGGTGACGCTTCTTCCGGTGCCAAAACCGCGCAGGAAGCCATGGATTCGCTGTGCGCCGAGCAGGAAAAGGTTCTGCAGCGCCTGGAACGCGCCGGCATCCAGGGCGAAATGGGTCCGAAGCTCGCCGAGGAACATGACCTCGAATACTGGAACAAGGACGCCGTCTCCAAGGGCAACCTTGCTCCGCAGCTGAAGATCGAGAACGAAAAAGAAAAGCCGCTGACCGTCAACTACGACGAACTGGTCAAGAGCTGGCAGAAGTAAAAGCAAGCGATTGCATCAACCGACATCGAGCCGCCCGGGTCATTCCGGGCGGTTTTTCGTTTGATGGATACCGCCTCATTCCAAAATCGGTCGCCGGCATCCTCCTCTTGGCAAGTTTGATCCGGGAACCATTCACATGGCGTTTCGCTCTTCGTAAAAGGAAAATTACCATGTCTATGGAAGATGTTGCCAAATCTCTTCTCACTGAAGTCAAAGGCTCGGACAGCGACAGCAAGCGGAAGCCCCGGCTGCGGCGTCGATGACGGCAACCTTGCGGGGTTCATGCTGTTGTCGAACGAAAAAAACCACCGGTTTGCACCGGTGGTTCAATTGCGCGCCTATAGCTCTGACGGGTTTCGACCTCAGAGGCCGGTGCCGCCTTTCAACTCGTTGATGATAGTGCGGATCATGATCTTCATGTCCAGGATCAGTGAGAAGTTCCGGACATATTCGACGTCGCAGACGATCCGGCGGATCGCCATCCAGCGGTGCCCTGTTGGGCCGCGCAGGCCGCGAGCTTGGGCGAGACCGGTGAGACCCGGTCGCATCAGGTGCCTATACTCGTAACCCTGCACCAGTTCGGAATAGCTGCGTCCGGCAGCCAGCATGTCCGGAACATGCGGACGCGGCCCGACCAGCGACATATCGCCGATCAGGACGTTCCACAGTTGCGGCAGTTCGTCGAGATTGGTCTTGCGCAGAACACGTCCGAGCGGCGTGATGCGCGGATCGTTGTCGATCGTTTGGCGCACGCCGCTCATGTCGCAGAGGTCGGTATACATGGAACGGAATTTCAGGATCTCGAACGGAGCTTCGTTAAGACCTGTCCGCAACTGCCTGAAGAAGACCGGGCCTTTGCTTTCCAGCTTGATCAGCACGGCAATGAGAAGAATAACAGGCGCAAGAACGAGAAGGCCGAAAAATGAACCAACGACGTCGAACGCGCGTTTGAGTGCCAGCTGAACGGGCAGGTTCGGTGCGCTGGCAGGATTAATGTAGAAATTGCTTTCGTCTGCACGCCGTTCTTTGCCCTGAACGGTAAACCCCCCAGAAATACTTCTGCTCAACCTGCTATCCTCCACTCCGATAGCAGCTGATTGTTGCAACATCATTTTTTCTGTCATGGCTTTAAATACTCCTGGCACTTTTGACAGACAGCACAGGCTTCTGGTTTGCCTTTGCCGATTAATTGTGTTTGTCCGAAGAAGCCGGTCGATTTTCTATTCTCAAAATAAATGTCTTCCCTGCCTTTTCGGCAAGGTTCCTAATGTCCGGTATCCCCGTGGAGTGTTGTCGTCCCTGAAAATTATTTGTCTGCAAAAAGCAATTTTTGTTTTTTAATCGTTTATTAAATATGATCGACTTTGACAAGTCACCGCAGATGCAATCTTCTTACGTGTGGTTAATTTGCGGCGCCCCGAATTGGATCATTTTTGGGGTGATTACGGTTTTCCTTCAATCTCTTGCTGCGATGCGACATAGATTTGCTGCGTTGCCGTTGCCGGCCACGGCGCGCGATGTGCTAATTTGAAATTTTTATGACTGGATGAATCCGCTCACTGCGCCGTATTTTCAGGAGCGGTGAGCGTCAATCCTTCGGAATTTTCACCCGCCATCATGCCGTCGATCATCGGCAGCCCGTCGCTGCCGGTCAGCGGAAACCATTTGCCACGGTCGAAGAAAAGATCGCCTGGCGCTTTCCTGCCGGGTTTGTTGATCTGGTTGGCGAGGAAATTATAGCGTGGTATTTCCCCGAATTCCCGCTTGAACTGAATCCGGCTGCCGAAATTGCGGATGTCGAAAGCCTTGAGCGCATGGATCTTGCTGATGATCTCCCCCGGGTTTCCCCAGCGGACCTGGCTCAGGAATATGTTCGCGGCACTTCCGGCAAGGTCCGCGACCTTGATCGTATCAGCTGCGTTTTCGATATTCAGCTTGACGCGGAAGGAGGTGACGCGGTTTTCGCCATCGCCCTTGATGAAAATGAACACCGAGGATTGGGCCGTCTCCCCGGCATTTCGGGCGGGAAGATCGACCGAGGAGGAACATTCCCAATTGTCCTTGTTGGCGCTGCTGACCGTCCAGTCGAGATCACCAAATCCGCCGCTTTTCAGCTGTTCGCACAGAGTCCTCGGATCGCTCTGGATCAGTCGGACGAAGTGCTGCTGCGGCGCCTTGAAGTCGGCGAAGGCGTAGACCGGCAGCGCCATGCGCGCCGGCGGCAGGCGGACACCCCGGCTTTGCGTGATCGTCACCTGTTTCGGTGTGGGCTCTATCCTCTCCAGAAGATCGGGGTAGCCGAAATAGGCGAGCAGGAGGTCGAGATTGCGGTGGCCGTTGGCGAGCAGCACGGTCGTCAATATGCCGGCAAAGACAAGGCCGACAGCGACGAGAAAGAAGACCTTTCCAGACCGGCTTTTCCGCTCCTCTTTCATGCCGAAACCCGAACTCCGCGGTTCCCACAGGCTTCAGGCACCCGCGTGCCCTTGCCATCCGGCGCTTCTGACTTTTGCCAAGCCTATCTTGGCGTATTTCCCGGGCAGGATTGTGAGCGTACTTTAGCCCGCCTGCCGGCTCCGGTAAGCTGAGATGATCACGTGAACAAGGAGCAGCGGCCATAAAAGGCACAAAACCAGTCCAAGAACGCGCATTCCATCCCAGCCGCTGCCGGCAGCCTCACCCTCGCGATAGGTATTGTCGAGAAAAAACAAACATATCAAGGTATAAAATGAAAGAAACCATGCCATCGTGCAGGACCCGAAATTCGCGGGAGGGAGACATACTCGGGATACATGCAACTTTTACGTGGCTGATGAGGCGCCACGGCAAAGGCTGGCAGTACCTGGCATGATTCGATTGCGGCGCACAATCGATCCGGGGCTTGTCACGGCTCCGCCCTTGGTTCGAGCAGCCGCGCGTGCAGGTGCATCGCTTCCGGCGATACGGTCTTGTATTTCGGCAGGCCGAGATAATAGCCATAGCCGGTCGCCAAACATTCCGTTCCCGCCCGCACCAATCGTCCGTCAGTGATCTGCTCGTCGATCAGCCCCAGGCTGCCGAGCGCGATGCCGTCGCCGCGAAGCGCCGCGTCGATTGCCATGATGTAAGTGGAGAAGGAAAAGCGTGGGTTCTGTAGCTTCAGCTTCGGTGGGCCTGAGAGCCGGCCGAACCATTGGCGAAACGAGATCCAATGCGCATTGAAGCGCTCATAGTCGATGAGGTCGAGGTTGGCGATATCGTCGACCGAAAGTTCCGAGGCATCGAGCCCACGGCTCATGAGATACTCCGGCGAGGCGACCGGGGCCAGCAGTTCCGGCATCAACAGCGTCAGGTTCCAGCGCGGATGCTCGCCGGTCGAGTAGAGAATGACGAGGTCGTTGTTTTCCGAGGCGAGGTCCGATGGCGTATCGGAGGTCAAGAGCCGCAGTGAAATCGCCGGGTTCTCCTTGCCGAAATCCCTGAGACGGCGTCCAAGCCACAGATGCGATACGGAGCCGCTGGCCGCGATCGCGATCGTGCCGCCAGTGCCGGGGCGGAAAGGTTCGAGGCTCTCCTCCAGATATTCGAGCGTCGCGCGCACCCGCTGAAACAGCCGCTCGCCTTGCGGCGTCAATTCCAGGTTCTTGCCGCGTCGGATAAAAAGGGCAGCCCCCAGGTGATCCTCCAACCCTTTGATGCGGTGGCTGACGGCCGCCTGGGTGATGTTGAGTTCGCGCCCGGCTTTGGAAAAATTCATCTGCCGGCAAGCGGCGTCGAACACCCGGAACGCCTCCAGCGGTATGTGATCCAGCATCAGCTCTCCATAATTTCAAATTATCAAAATGGCCCAAAAATGCGTGTCTTTGAAAATATCAGATTGTGATGCACGGTGGAAGCAGCATCAAACACGCATTGCAGGATACGCCCCGTGCCGTTCTCAACCTCCTTCGTTCCCGAAATCCGTTTCGGTGAAAACCTCCATGAAACGATCGGCGCTTCTGCCAAGGCGCTCGGCGCGAAAACAGCGGCCATCGTCATCGATAGCTTTCTGGCGCAGTCGGGTCTGGCTAACCGTATCGTCGCCCAATTACGGGCTGAAGGCATCGAGGCTCGCCTGTTCTCCGATTTCGCCGGCGAACCGAAGCTCGCTCATGTGCGCAAGGCCACAGAGGCTGTCACTGGAGTGGACGTGGTGATCGGTATCGGCGGCGGCTCAGCGCTGGATATCGCCAAGATCGCTGCCTGCTGCGCGGCCTCAGGTGAAGACGCCATGCACTATGCCTTGGCCGCCAATCCGCTGCCGAAGAATCCGCTCAAAAAGGTCATGGTGCCGACGACGGCAGGCACCGGGTCGGAGACATCCGCCACCAACATCTTCGCTGGTCCGGAAGGCAAGAAACTCTGGATCTGGGGTGCCGAAACCAAAGCCGATCTGGTGCTGCTTGACCCGGTGCTGACTGCGACGCTGCCGGCTAACCTCACCGCCTGGTGCGGCATGGATGCTTTCATCCATGCCTTTGAAGCCGCCACCAACCGCAACGCCCATGCCGGCGGCAAGTTCTATGCGCACGAAGCCCTGCGGCTCCTGACCGGCGCGCTCGGGACGGCTGTCAAGGAACCCGGCGATATGGAGGCGCGCGGCAAGGTGCTGCTCGGCTCGTGCTATGCCGGCATTGCCATCGACAATTGCGGTACCGCTGTAGCTCACAATATCAGCCATGCCATGGCGGGCCTTGCGCCTGTTCATCACGGGCTTGCTACCGCGCTGGGGTTCGAGGCAACGCTTGGTTGGCTCGTCGAAGCCGACACGGCCGATCTCAATGCCGCGGCAAGGGCCTGCGGCCTGGCCAATGCGGCCGCACTCCCCGCCTTCGTCTCCGGCCTGATGGATCGTTGCGGCATCGTTCGCACGCTGCCGAAGGCTTTCGAATCCCTGGACGGCAATGCTCTCGCCAACGAGATGAAGGCGCCGGAAAACCAGCCGATGCGCCGCTCGACCATTCGCGAAATCTCCGACGACGACATCGCCCGTTTCGCCGCCTCCATCATGTCCCTGCCAAAGGCCGCCTGATCATGACCAAGCAATACACCCGCGACTATTGGGAAAATGTCCTCTCCGCCCTGAAGCCGGAAGGCCGCCATTTCATCGATGGCGAATTGTCTCCGTCTTCCTCCGGCCGGACCTTCACCCGCACGCGCCCCATGGACGGCAAGCCCGGTGGCGTCCTTGCCCGCGGCAATGCTGATGATATCGACCGGGCGGTTGCCGCAGGTCGCGCGGCCTTTGCCAGTGGTGTCTGGCGGCACAAGGATCCGACGGATAAGAAGAAGATCATGTTGAAGTGGGCGCAACTGATCCGCGACCATGGCGATGAACTGGCGATGCTCGAAACGCTCGATGTCGGCAAGCCGGTCATGGCGTCGCTGAATGTCGACGTGCGCCTGTGCGCCGACGGCATCCAGTTCTACGCCGAGATGATCGACAAGCTCTATGACGAAGTCGCCCCGACGCCACCGAGCGAGCGGGCAATTGTGCGTAAAGTCCCGATCGGTGTCATCGGCGCCATCACGCCGTGGAACTATCCGATGATCATCGACGCCTGGAAGCTGGGTCCCGCGATCGCTGCCGGCAACTCCGTGGTGCTGAAACCTGCCGAGCAGTCCTCGCTGTCGGCTATCCGTCTCGCCCAGCTTGGCCATGAGGCAGGCCTTCCGGCTGGCGTCCTCAACGTCGTCACTGGCTACGGCGAGGAAACCGGCAAGCCGCTCGCCCTGCACATGGATGTCGACATGATTGCCTTTACCGGTTCGACCGAGGTCGGCAAGCTGATCATGGGCTATGCGGCGCAGTCCAATGTCAAGCGCGTGGCGCTCGAACTCGGCGGCAAGTCGCCGCTCGTGGTGTTTGCCGATGCCGATCTGGATGTGGCCGCGTCCGCCGTCGCCTGGGGCTGCTTCTACAATTCCGGCGAAACCTGCCATGCCTCGACCCGGTTGATCGTCGAGCGTTCGGTGCAGGATGCGCTCATCGCGAAGATCGAGGCGGTGACGAAGAGCGACATCGCGCTTGCCCATCCCTTCGAGCCATCGGCCCAGATCGGTGCGCTGATCGAGGAGGAGCACATGAACAAGGTGCTCGGCATGATCGCGGCTGGCGAAAAGGAAGGCGCGCGCCGTGCCTTCGGCGCCGAGCGGGTGCTGTCGGAAACCGGCGGTTACTATGTCTCCCCAGGCGTCTTCGTCGACATGACCAACGATATGAGCCTTGCCCGCCAGGAAATTTTTGGACCTGTGCTTGCTGCTATTCCCTTCGATAGCGAAGAGGAAGCGCTCAAGATCGCCAACGATACGATCTATGGCCTCGCCGGCGCGGTCTTCACTACGGATATGAGCCGCGCCCATCGCTTCTCCGAAAACCTGCATGCCGGCACCGTCTGGATCAACACCTATGACATGTCGAATTTCGCCACCCCCTTCGGCGGCTTCAAGCAGTCCGGCTTCGGCCGCGACCGCTCCGTGCATGCGATCGACAAATATTGCGACTACAAGACCATCTGGCAGCATTTTGGCTGATGCCGGTTTGGCCAGACGACCGATGAAAGAAGACAAGCGGTTCCGTGTCCGAAGATGACGCGACGCTCCGGGGAGTGAGAGAATGAGCAAGATCGTATCCATCGAGATCACCCATCATCGCCTACCGCTCGACCCGGCATTCAAGGCGAGCTGGGACGGCCGTCCGCGCAAGCATTTCGACGCGACGATCGTGCGTGTCCGCGACGACGAGGGCCGCGAGGGTATCGGCTCCGGCGACCTGATGAAGGGGTTCGAGGGACACGAAGACCTGTTCATCGGTCAGGATCCGCGCCATCTGGAGCGGCATTACGAGGTGCTGTCGCATATCTCGTTCCATTATGGCCGCTGCTGGCCGATGGATCTGGCGCTGTGGGATCTCTCCGGCAAGATCACTGGCGAGCCCGTGTGGCGCATGCTCGGTGGTCGCGCCGACAAGGTTCGGCTCTATGCCTCCTCCGGCGTGTTGCGTGAGCCCTCCGCGATGGCCGATCAGGCGGAACGCTATATCGAGGAGGGTTTTCTGGCAATGAAGGTGCGCTTCTCCTCGTCAGCCGGCGGCCGCGGCAGCTGGAAGGCCGATGTGAAGGCGCTCGAAGCTATCCGCGCCCGCGTCGGCGACAGGCTGGAGTTGATGGTCGATTGCAATCAGGGCTGGCGTATGCCCTGGGATACGACGCTCTCCTGGACCTTCAAGGATGCGCTTGCCGTGGCGAAGGAGCTGGAAAAGCTCAATATCTACTGGATGGAGGAGCCGTTGTTCCGTTCGGATCGCGAAGGCATGCGCCGTCTGTCGGATGCCACCAGCGTTCGCATCGCCGGCGGAGAAATGACCCGCGAACTCTATGAGTTTCGCGACATCATCGAGGAGCGCGCCTTCGACGTCATCCAGCCCGACGTGGCTTTGGTCGGCGGCCTCACCGGCTGCAGGCGTCTCGCCTATCAGGCGCGCGAAGCCGGCGTGATGTTCACGCCGCATTCCTGGACCAACGGCATCGGCGTGCTTGCCAACGCCCATCTGACGGCCGGTGCCGGCGACGCGCCGTTCCTTGAATATCCCTACGACAATCCGGAATGGAGCGAGGAACGCCGCGACTATCCGATGGCCGCGCCGCTCAAGCACAAGGACGGCTGGCTGGAGCTTGGCGAGGCGCCGGGCCTCGGCGTTGTGCTGGACGAAGATCGGCTGAAGGCGACGCGGGTTTAAAGGGGGGGCACTCCCCTGGCATCCATCACGAACTGCCTGGCAAACCGACAGCTTGCCGCGACCGGGAAGGTCGCGGGCAAGTAGCGACAGCTGGAATTCGAAAGCGCCTTACTATGCGGCGATGGCCGGACGTGTGACGGCAGTTCCGCTGCTGAAAATGATAACGGCGAACAACAGCACGCCGGCGAACGCGATCAAGGATGCGACCGCGACCACGGGCTCCATTGACGGGTTGCCGGTCAGCATGAGGTAGAGCGCCGGTACCAATACGGCTACGCCGGTCGTGTAGACGAAATACTGGATCATCGCGATCCGCCGTTCCGCCTTGGCCGGGTTCAATGCGTGATATCCGCCGAAGATCGCCATGGTCACCCAACCGAGCAGGTTGGCATGTGCATGCGCGCCGATCGCGCTGTGGTCTTGCGAAATGGCCATGGTAAGACCCATCGAAATCCCGACGATCAGGAAAATGATGGCCGTGCGAAAGTAGAGCTGTGCGATGCGTGGCATTGGTTTCCCCCCAAAGTTGCCCGGCGAATATTAGCATTCAACTCGATTTGTCGAGAATGCCAAATTTGGGCAGTTCCTTGGCTCGGGCAGCCTTTGTCCTTCAGTTTCAATAGCATTTGTGAACAGGGCGGGTATCCATCAATGCCCCTCATCCGGAATGTTCAGCACGTGCCCGCAGGCCTTGCAGTGTACGGCATCGGCGTCATGACGCTGCAGGCCGCATTGCGGGCAGGGGTACACCACCTTGTGGGGCCGGACGATCGCCTGCGCGAGGCGCACGAACAGCGAGATACCGAAGATCATCGTCACGATCGAGGTCAGCTTGCCGAGTGGACCTGGCAGGGTGATGTCGCCGAACCCTGTCGTCGTTATGGTGGCGACGGTGAAATAGAGCGCATCGATGAAACCTTCGATGCCTGCGACGTGATAGAAAAACGCCGTATAGACGAAGCCGGTGACGAGGAACAGGAAGGTCAGGAAGTTGATACAGGCGCGGATGACGTCTTCCCACTCGCCATAACCGGCCCGCTTGATCAGAAGCGTGAAAACCTTGCTCTGGCCAAGCGACCAGATGCGGAAGGCGCGCAGGAAGGCGAAGTTCGAGAATGTCGCGGGAAAAAGCAGTGTCGCGAGGATAGCGACATCGACCCAGGTCATCGGCCGCGTCAGCCAGCGCCTGAGGCTCGAAGCGATCAGCGCCCGCGCACCGAGCTCGAAGGCGATCAGGGCGGCAATCGCATAGTCGATGATGAGGTAAGTCCGTCCGGCGCTGAAATAGGGGCCGACGAGGAAGAAGATGATGATGGCAAGATCGATCACCGCCATGGTGATCTGGAACTGGATCGCCTTGCGGCTCGTCCCGAGATAAAGCACCCGCAGCCTGGTGCGCAGAGCAGTCAACGGCCCATCGGTTTTTTCGGTATCGGCGTGCTCTGTCATGAGACCGAGATAGGCTGGCAAGATGGAACGGTCAATGCTGTCGGCCGGTACAAGTCGGACGCCGCTTGACCGCAATTCTTTCCAAATATTGCCGTGCCCACATTGCGGCCGTTTCCCAAGGCACAAATCCGGCCGCCGAAGATTACAGGAGTTTCACTTTATTTGTCGGCCGGGCAGGATGTATATCGTCGCTGACCTCGCAGTTTAAAATGCCCTCCCAGGTGCCGCATGTCCCATCCGATCGATAAAAACGAAGAGCTCAACGGCGCTCAAACCCTGGTTCAACGGGTATGGCTCCAGGGTCGGTTGCTGGCGGCGGCGGCAACGATCCTGGTTCTGGCGCTTGCCGGCTATGCGATCTTCCATCTGACGAGCGAAGTCCGCTATGAGGACGTGATGTCTGCGCTCGGGGAGACGAACGCGAAGTCGATCGCACTTGCCATCGGCTTCACCGCTCTCAGTTTCTTCGCCTTGACCTTCTACGATGCGGGCGCGCTGATCTATCTCAAGCGCAAGCTGCCCTATGTCGATGTGGCGCTGACGGCGTTTGCGGCCTATGCCGTCGGCAACACGGCGGGGTTCGGCCCGTTGAGCGGCGGTGCCATCCGCTATCGCGCCTATTCGCGTCTGGGTTTGCGGCCGGAGGAAATCGGCGGCGTCATCGCCTTCGTAACCCTTGCGTTCGGGCTTGGACTGGCAAGTGTCGCCTCTCTCAGCCTGTTGATGATCGCCCCGGAAGTTGCGCCGCTGGTCGGTCTGAGTTCGCAAGCGCTGCGCGCCCTCGCCGTGCTGATACTGACCGTTCTTACGGCTCTGATGGTGGCAGGGCGCGACAATCGCGCTTTGCAGTTCGGGCGGTTTTCGCTGCGCATTCCCGATTCGCGCACGGCGTCGCGCCAGTTCCTTATCACTGTCCTCGACATAGCGGCCTCGGCCTCCGTCCTCTATGTGCTCCTGCCGGATGGGACCATCGGTTGGCCGGCGTTCCTTGCGATATATGCGGTTGCCGTCGGGCTTGGTGTTCTCAGTCACGTGCCGGCCGGGCTCGGCGTCTTTGAAGCCGTGATCGTTGCCGCCCTCGGCCGGGCCGCCGATGTCGATACGGTTCTCGGTGCGCTGGTCCTCTATCGCCTCATCTACCATGTCCTGCCGTTGCTGTTGGCGGTCATTTTCGTCATCGGCGCCGAATTGCGCAGCCTCTATCATAAGCCAGTCGCCTCGAGCCTGCGCCGTGTTGGAGGAAGGCTGACGCCGCTTCTGCTGGCGACACTCGCCCTTATTCTGGCGGCCATGCTGGTGTTTTCGAGCGTCACCCCGACGCCGGACGACAACCTGGCATTCCTTGCCGACTACGTGCCGCTGCCGGTGATCGAAGGCGCGCACTTCCTGGCAAGCCTGCTTGGTCTCGTCCTTGTCATCGTCGCCCGAGGTCTTGCCCGGCGGCTGGACAGCGCCTGGTGGGCGGCACTCGTCATTGCCGTCGTCGCGCTGCTGTTCTCGCTGCTCAAGGCCGTCGCCCTGATCGAAGCGAGCCTGCTGGCATTCTTCATCGTCAGCCTGCTTGCCACGCATCGCATGTTCGACAGGCCGTCGAACCTGACGAATGCACGGCTGACCATACCGTGGTTGACAGCGATGCTGGCGCTTTGTGCCTTTGCGGTGATCGTTCTGTTGTTCGTCTACCGCGACGTGGAATACAGCAATGCGCTCTGGTGGCAGTTCGAATTGTCGGAGGAAGCGCCGCGCGGTCTTCGCGCAGTGTTGGGACTGACGATCTTTTCCGGTGTTGCGGCGCTCTGGAGCCTGTTGCGGCCTGCAAAAGGCTCATTCATGGCCTCGTCTGCAGAGGAGATGCAAAGGGCCATCGCCATCGCCCGGGCGCAGGATGTGTCGGACGCCAATCTGGTGCGGATGGGCGACAAGAGCCTGATGTTTTCAGCCGATGGCCGCGCCTTCATCATGTATGGCCGACAGGCCCGCTCCTGGATCGCCCTGTTCGATCCCGTCGGCCCGCGTGACGCGTGGCCGGACCTGATCTGGCGGTTCATCGAGGAAGCCCGGTCCTGCGGCTGCCGGCCGGTATTCTATCAGGTGTCGCCCGCGGGGCTCTCCTATTATGCGGATGCGGGCCTGCGCGCCTTCCGTCTCGGTGAACTGGCCACGGTCGATCTCAGAACATTCGAGCTGAAGGGCGGCAAGTGGGCCACCTTGCGGCAGACCGCCAGCCGCGCCCAACGCGATGGACTGGAGTTTGCGGTGGTCGAGCCCGAGGACATTTCCGCGATCATGGACGAGCTGACCTCGGTATCCGACGCATGGCTTGCGCATCACCGGGCCAGGGAAAAGGGCTTTTCGCTCGGCGCTTTCAATGCGGATTATATCGCCGCCCAGCCGGTCGGGGTTCTGCGCCTGAACGGCCGGATCGTCGCATTTGCCAATATCCTGATTACGGATACGTGCGAGGAAGGAACCGTCGATCTCATGCGCTTCCTGCCGGATGCGCCGAAGGGGTCGATGGATTTTCTCTTCGTGTCTTTGATGGAATATCTGCGCGGCAAGGGCTTCAAGCGGTTCAATCTTGGCATGGCGCCCCTGGCGGGCCTCTCGGAGCGCCGCTCGTCGCCTGTCTGGGACAAGGTCGGCCGCACTGTTTTCGAACACGGCGAGCGCTTCTATAACTTCAAGGGACTGAAGGCTTTCAAGTCGAAGTTTCATCCGCAGTGGCAGCCTCGCTACATGGCGGCGGGCGGTGGTATCAATCCTGTCCTGGCACTCATGGATGCAACATTTCTCATCGGCGGCGGCGTAAAGGGTATTGTGAAAAAATGATCTGGAAGACCTGCCGCCACGCCGTTTTTGCCGCCGGCCTGCTTTTCTCCGCCTCCGGAGTCCGATCCGAGGATGCAGCCGCGTTCGATACGGGCATGATTCCGTCACCGCATATTCTGATGCCCGCCGGCGATGTCGCCGCTGCGGTTGTCTTGATCTCGGACAAGGCCGGCTGGTCGGACAAGGAAGATGCGCTTGCCAAGAGCCTGACCGACGGCGGGGCGCTGGTCATCGGCATCGACCTGCCACGCTATCTGGCGTCGCTGGCGAAGGATAAGGGCGACTGCATCTATATGGTGTCGGATATCGAGGCGCTCAGCCAACAGGTCCAGCGCGCGGCGAAGAACACCGACTATCGCCTGCCGATCGTGGCGGGCGCCGGCGCCGGCGGGGCGCTTGCTCTGGCGATCGCCGCTCAGACGCCGCCTGCAACGTTCGGGCAGACATTGGCGGTGGATCCCGAGGCGGGCATTGCCCTCACCAAGCAGCTGTGCACACCGGCCGACAAGAAAACAGTGGGCGACCATATGATCTATGGCCTCACCGACGGGCCGCTGCCCGATCCTGTCACGGTGCTGTTTACGGATGCTGCGCCGGCAGATGGCCGCGCGCATATGACTGAATTGACCGCCAAACACGGCGATATCCAGATTACGGAAACGGATGATGATATGTGGACGGCTTTTTCCGACGCTCTCTCTGCCCTCGTTTCTGCCTCTGCGGGCGACGACAATCCACTTGGTCTGCCGTTGACGGTGCTCGATGCCAAGCCGACGCGGGACACGATGGCGATCGTCTATTCCGGCGACGGCGGCTGGCGCGATATCGACAAGCAGGTCGGTGATATCCTGCAGCAACAGGGCATGCCGGTCGTGGGCATCGATTCGCTGCGTTACTTCTGGTCGGAGCGCCAGGCACAGGAAACTGCCGACGACTTGCACCGGATCATCGCGCTCTACGGTAAACGCTGGGACGTCAAGCACATCCTGCTCATCGGCTATTCCTTCGGCGCGGATATCCTGCCCAGAACTTATAACCTCCTTCCGCAGGTCGATCGCGACCGGATTTCGCAGATCTCGCTGCTCGCCGTATCACATCAGGTCGACTACAAGATTTCGGTGCTCGGCTGGCTGGGCGCTGCCGGATCAAATGGCGCCGGAGATCCGGCTGACGACATTGCGAAGATCAAGCCGGCGCTTGTCCAGTGCATCTATGGCACCGATGAGGACGATGATGTCTGCCCAACCCTGAAGGGCACCGGCGTCGAGGTCATCTCCATCGACGGTGGTCACCATTTCGACGAGGACTATCCGGCGCTGGTAAAGCGTATTCTGGACGGCTTCGACCGCAGGCAGGCTGCGAAGCCGGCGCCTTAGACAGGGGCGGTTTTGGAGCGATGCTCTGATGCTTTGATTGAGAGGAGTTCAGGCTTTTAGGCTAGAAAAGGAGCCCGCGCGCCGCTCGGCAGGTTTCTTGCCCGAGTCCTCAGGTTTCGGTCTTCTTCTCACTCGTTCTTCCACTCGGAATGGTGCTCACGATCGCCGACACCGGATCGCTTGCCGGGAACGTGTCCTCAAGCCCCTCATCAAGTTCCTCCTCAAGGGTGGCCTTGTCATGCGCCGAGCGCGCGCTTCTTAAGGACAGGACGGCGGGCGATTCGCCGCCGGAGGTCGTGCTCGCTCGCGAACCGCCATTGCTGTCCGCGGCCTGCTCGAACGTCGCCACCTGCAGCATCATCGCCTTGGCTTTTTCGATCGCGTTCTGCCGGTTAAGGTCGCCGCCCTCGCTCTTGCGCATCTGAACGGAGATGACGTCGCCGCCTTCGCCGACGAACTCGACTGTCACAATCCCGGCTGAAGGTTGCGGATGGACCTGGGTGCCGATCACTTGCATGGAAATTGCCTCCGTGAATGCGCTGTCGATTGATAACATTCTGGGCCCGGCTTTGTTCCGTGTGGCAGCGATATCGGGTCGAATCCCTCTCGTCGCGCAGAACAAACGGGAGTAGGATGCTGACCGCTAAAACGCGATGAAAATTACAATCGACCAACGGACCCAAGAGCAGGCTTTCGGTATGCCGTGCTCAGGAGGGGGTACCATGGCGATAGACCATGCGGAGCGGCGCCTCGTTGCTATTCTCGCCGCCGACATCGTCGGCTATTCGCGCCTTGTCGAGGCTGACGAGGCGGGTACACTCGCTGCGATCAAGGCCCTGCGATGCGACGTCATTGATCCGCTGTTGAACGAGTATCACGGACGCATCGTCAAATTGATGGGAGACGGTGCGATCATCGAGTTCGGCTCGGTCGTCGATGCGGTCGCGTGTGCCGTGGCGGTTCAGAAGGATATTATCAAACATCAGGCCGCCGCCCCGCCGGAACGGCGCATACTCTTTCGCATGGGGATCAACCTTGGCGACGTCGTCGTTGAGGGCGACGATCTGCTGGGCGATGGTATCAATGTTGCTTCGCGTCTTGAGCAGCTTTGCGAGCCGGGTGGATTGTTCGTATCCGGCACGGCCTATGATCAGCTGCAGGGAAAACTGGGCCTGCCGCTGGAGTTCATTGGCGAGCAGCATGTGAAAAACATATCGAGACCGGTACGCACCTATCGCGTACAGTTCGAGGGAACCACGCATCGTTCGGGCCTCCCATACCGAGGGAGGCGTGCGTGGGGAATAGCTGCCCTTGCACTCCTCCTCCCGCTTCTCGCTTTTTCCCTGGTCGTGTGGCTTCGCCCGTGGGCGCCGAACGCCGGAATTGCGGCTGCGGATCGCCAGATACTTGCCCTGCCGGACAGGCCCTCGATCGCCGTGATGCCGTTCGACAACCTGAGCTCCGATCCTGAACAGGTCTATTTCGCCGACGGCATGACCGAAGACCTCATCACCGATCTCTCCAAGCTCTCCGGCATCTTTGTGACGTCGCGCAACTCCACCTTCGCCTACAAGGGAAAGCAGACGAACCTGCAGCAGGTCGCTGAAGAGCTCGGCGTGCAATACGTGCTGGAAGGCAGCGTACGGCGGCAGGGTGATCAGGTGCGCATCAACGCCCAGCTCATCGATGCGCGCGGCGATCATCATCTGTGGGCTGAACGCTACGACGGCTCCATGGGTGACATTTTCGCGCTTCAGGACAAGGTCATCGGCGAGATCGTATCGGCTCTCACGATCGAGCTCACGTCTGCGGAAAAGGCAGAGGCGGCGCAGATAGAAACCAGCAATCCCGAAGCCTATGACCTCGTTCTGAAGGGATTGGATCACCTGCGTCGCGGCAATGAAGAGGAAACGCTGACGGCGATCCCTCTCCTGGAAAAAGCGATCGAACTCGATCCCAACTACAGCCGCGCCTATGCAGCGCTCGCCATGGCGGATTGGAGGATAGCATCCTCCAACTGGGAATCGGCCAATCTCGGCTTCGAGAAGGCGATGGAACGGGCGAACCAGAATCTCGCCCTCGCGTTGCGCAATCCGACCCCGCTCGCCTATGCGGTCTCGGCGGAAATCCTGGCAAAGCGGGGGCACTACGACGAAGCCTTCGCTGCAATCAGCGGGGCAATGAAACTTGCTCCGAACGATCCCGAAATTCATGTCAGCAAGGCGCGCATCCTCAACGCCAAGGGCCGCGCGCCTGAGGCCGAGGAGGAAGCGCGCCTCGCCATGCGGCTCGACCCGCAATATCCGCCGAGCTATCTGCGGGTCTTTGCGCTGTCACTCTTCCACCAGGAGAAATACGAGGAGGCGTTGGAGAACCTCCAGGTCGTCGTCACCCGCCAATCGGATGTTGCCGAAGACTATGCCACGATGGTCTCATGCCTCGGGCATCTCGGGCGCACCGCTGGGGTGAAGGAGAATATCGACAACTTCAATGCCCTTAACGTTCCTGCCGGATACTTCCCGCTGACGGTGCAGGAAATGGGATGGTGGTGGTACGGCGACGTGTTCGATTATGACAGGGCGTATCGCGACCGGCTGCAGGAGGGCCTGCGCAAGGCCGGGGTCTGGCCGGGGGCCGGGACGGACATTGCCTATGACGACTACGCCCGCTTCATCAGCAAGACCAACGGCGAGTATAACGTCAGGGGCACCACCAGGGTCGATGCTCCCATGGCCAAGCGGTTGCTTGAGCGCGGTGCCAAACTGATCGATGTCCGCGGGCCTTTGGGTTTTGCCCGCTCCCATGCCGCAGGCGCCGTCAACCTGCCCGTCGTTACCGTTCTGTCGAGAGAGACGCTGACGAAGGTCGCGGGCAAGGACGAGGAAATCATCTTCTCGTGCCATGGCAAATATTGCGGCGACTCGGCCTACTCTTCAGCCAAGGCGCTCGTCTGGGGATACCGGAATGTCTACCATTTCGCTGGTGGATTCCCGGCCTGGGAAGACGCGCACTACCCCGTCGCCAGCAACTCCATGAGCAACTGAAGCGTGAAGTCATGTGTGACTTTCGCTCAGTTGCAAAGCGGCTGCATGTGGCAATTCGCCTGAAATGCAAAGAGCGGCCGAAGCCGCTCTTTATCGGATAATGGAGAAGCAGCGATCAGGCCGCTACGTCTTCCATTTCGCGTTCCTTGAACATGCGGGCAAGGTTGAGGAAGCAGATCATGCCGGTCTCGTTGGCGATGATGCCTTCCGCATAGCTCTTGTCGAAGGATGTGGTGATTTCCGGAACCGGCTGAACCTGGTCGCCACGGACAGTCAGGATGTCGGAGACGCGATCAACGACGAGGCCGATGACCATGTTGTGCACTTCAGCAACCACGATGGCGCTGCGCTCGTTGGCGACCGTGCTCTTCATGCCGAGCTTGTGGGCAAGGTCGATGATCGGGATGACGGTGCCGCGCAGGTTCATGACGCCGAGAACGTCGGCCGGCGAATGCGGGATCGGCGTCGATGGCGCCCAGCCGCGGATTTCGCGGATCGTCGTCGTTTTCACGCAGAATTCCTGATCATGAAGACGGAAGGCGATGATCTCGAGCGTTTCGCTGTCGAAACCTGCCACTTTCAATGTATTTGTCATCTGCGGTTCCTTCCCGTTGCGGCTTTCGGCTGGCGTTCTGGCGCGCAGCTTTTGGACAGTCTTCGGCAACTTGCTGCCGCGGAGGTAGTTTTCCGCCTGGCGTGTTGCGTCGGATAAATTGTCTGGAATGCCGGTTACATCCGGTCGGGGGCGATGCGTCATGCACGGCCGGGTAGCCGTTCGCGCCTTGAAAAGAACCTTATATCAAAAATCGTTAAAAGATGATTTTTCGTGCGAAGGGAATGCGCACCGGCTGAACGACCAGCCGGTGCGGGGGGTAACGATCAAATCGATGCCAGGACGCCGGCGAACTGCTCGACGGCCCAGTCGACCTGATCTTCGGTAATCACCAGCGGCGGGGCGATACGGATCGTGTCGCCATGGGTGTCCTTGGCAAGGATGCCGCGTTCCTTCAGCGCTTCGCAATATTTGCGGCCGCCGCCGGCTTCCGGCACCAGCTCGACGGCGAGCATCAGGCCGCGGCCGCGCACTTCCTTGATGATGTTGGAGCGGATGTCCTTCAGCCCGTTCTGGAAGCGGTCGCCCATGCGGGCGGAATTGCCGATCATGTCTTCTTCCGTCAATGCCTTCAGTGACGCGCGGGCAATCGCACAGGCGAGCGGGTTGCCGCCGAAGGTCGAGCCGTGCTGGCCAGGCTTGAGCACGCCAAGCACTTCGGAATTGGAGAGAACGGCCGAAACCGGATAGAAGCCACCGGACAGGGCCTTGCCGATTAGGGTCACGTCGGCCTCGATGCCTTCGTGCTCTTCGGCAAGCAGCTTGCCGGTGCGACCGAGCCCTGTCTGGATCTCGTCGAGGATCAGCGTGATGCCATGCTTGGAGCAGAGCGCGCGAACTTCCGGGAAATAACCACGTGGCGGGATCATGACGCCGGCCTCACCCTGGATCGGTTCGATCAGGAAGGCGACCGTGTTCTCGTTGATCGCCGCGCGGAAGGCTTCGATATCGCCGAAGGGCACGACCTTGAAACCGGGTGCGAACGGGCCGAAGCCGGTGCGCGCATCCGGGTCGGTCGAGAAGCCGACAATGCCCATGGTGCGGCCGTGGAAATTGTTCGAACAGACGATGATCTCGGCCTTGTTTTCCGCGACGCCCTTGACCTCGTAACCCCACTTGCGCACCGCCTTGACGGCGGTCTCAACAGCTTCGGCGCCGGAGTTCATCGGCAGGATCTTGTGGCTGCCGGTCAGCGCTGCCAGTTCCTCGTAGAAATGGGCAAGCTGGTCGTTGCGGAAGGCGCGCGAGGTGAGCGTCAGCTTCTGCGCCTGTTCCACCATCGCCGCCAGGATCTTCGGATGGCAATGGCCCTGGTTGACGGCGGAATAGGCCGACAGGCAATCAAGATAGCGGTTGCCATCGAGATCCCAGACATAGACGCCTTCGCCGCGCGACAGCACGACGTCGATCGGCTTGTAGTTATGCGCGCCCAGCCGGTATTCGGTTTCGATCAGTGCATTGGTCGTGTTCATGCGATTCTCCAGGGACTGGGGGGCTCAGGCGCTGCGGGTGGGGCGATCGAGGATGCGGCGGCCGAAAAGGCTTGCGGTCAACTCGACAAGGATGCGGGCACTCTTGCCGCGATCGTCAAGGAAGGGGTTCAGCTCCACCAGGTCGAGCGAGGAGACGAGCCCGGTGTCGCAGAGCATCTCCATGATCAGGTGGGCTTCGCGGAAGGTTGCGCCACCTGGAACGGTCGTGCCGACGCCGGGGGCGAATTCCGGATCGAGGAAATCGACGTCGAGACTGACATGCAGGAGGCCGTTTGCGGCTTTCACTGTGGCGATGATCTCGTGCATGATGTGTGCCATGCCGGTCTCGTCGATGGCACGCATGTCGAAGACATTGACGCCGTGTTCGGCGATTTCCTCGCGTTCGCGCTCGTCGACGGAGCGGATGCCGACCTGGAAGACCTTCTTCGGATCGACAAAGGGGCGGTCCTTGTCGAGGATCGGCGCGAATTCGGCCTTGCCGCAGAAGAAGGCGACCGGCATGCCGTGCATGTTGCCCGAGGGGGTTGTTTCCGGCGAATTGAAATCGGCATGGGCATCGAGCCAGAGCACGAAGAGGGGCCGGCCGACATCGGCGGCGTGACGGGCCATGCCGGACACGGAGCCCATGGCCAGCGCGTGGTCGCCGCCGAGGATGATCGGGACGCCGCCAGCGCGGGCAACGTCGTGCACGGCGGCATCGAGCGCTCGGGTGAAGGCGGCAACGATCTGCAGGTTGTTCGCGCCCTTGTGGCTGGGAAGATCGCGGGCCGGCAGCGGTTTCAGGTCGCCATCGTCGGTGACCGCGTGGCCGAGTTCGGACAGCGTTGTGTCGAGGCCGGCAATGCGCAGGGCGGCCGGGCCCATGGCGCAGCCGCGACGGCCCGAGCCCTCTTCAATCGGCGCGCCGATCAGCGTGATCTTCTTCTTGGATTCAGCCATAGTTTTTTCCCCGCAGGTTCGCGTGATGCCGGTTGTCCGGTTTGTGCGCGGATTATACGGGTTTGTTCGTTGGCAAATAGATGGAAAACTGGCAAATAGGAGGTAATAATCGACAATATGAGAAGTACAGTTAGACACAATGATAAGTCTTGATGATCTCGACCATTCCCTGATCAGCGCCCTGCGTCACAACGCCCGGACGCCTGTGTCGTCGCTTGCAGCCACGACCGGCGCCTCGCGCGCCACAGTCGCCGCCCGGATCGACCGGCTGGTGGCCTCTGGCACGATCGCCGCGTTCACCATCCGCACCGGGGCGGAGCTTTCCGGCAGCGGTGTGCGCGCGATCGTCATGATCGAAATCCACGGCAAGATGGCCGATCGCGTCGCGGCGCAACTGCGCGGCCTGCCGCAGGTACGCGCGCTTCATTCCACCAACGGCCGCTGGGATTTCATTGCCGAGCTGGAAGACAAGGACCTCGGCACCTTCGACGAAACGCTGAGGCTCATCCGGCTGATCGACGGGATCAACCTGACGGAGACGAATATTTTGCTGAAGACCAGCAAGATTTCGGCGGCGTTTTAAGCCTCAATATTCCTTCTCATAGAAAATACCTCCGCCGGCACCGCCGCTCCCGGCTTCGCCGCGCAGCTTGACGCCGCGGCCGACGTCGAGATTGATGATTGCCTTGCCGCTGCCGGCCTCGGTGCCGGACTGGAGTTCCAGATAGGTGCGGTCGTTGATGTATTTGCCTGCGGTCACGGTGGCGCCGCCGGTGGCATCGGTGGAGACGTCGAGGTCGTCGACGCCGAGCTTGTTGCGCAGGCCGTTCAGAAGCGAGTTGGAGCCGCCGCCGGCAAGCTCGCTGACGGCGCTTGCCAGCTGTGCGATCTGCAGGGCCGACAGCTTGGACAGCGAGCGGTTGAAGATCAACTGAGCCAGGATTTCGTCCTGCGGCAGGGCGGGCGACGACGAGAAGGTGATGGTCGGGTTGTTGGCGACACCGGCAACATTGACGGTGATCGTCGTCGAGCCGGCGCTCGACGTGGCGTCGAGATCGAGCGTCGGGACCAGGTTACCGCCGAAGCTGATCGTGCCGTCAGAAAAATCGAGGCGCTTGCCGAGGATTTCCAGCCGGCCTCGGCGCATCTCGAAACCGCCGGAAACGGCCGGTTCGACCGCCGTCCCGCGGATCGTCAGGTTGCCGCCAAGCTCCGCGTCGATGCCGCGTCCGCGAACGAAGAGCTTGCCGGGTGCGCTGACCTGAAGATCGAAGGCGATGCCGCCGCTCTTGGCGCCGCCACCGCTGACCGTGTCGCTGCGGACATCCGCCTGCATCTGCCGGACCTTGGCGGGTGCATTCTTGTGCTTGATGTTGATCTCGGAGAGCGAGGCCGGCAGCTTTTCCGGAATGGTGATGGCGGCTTTCTGGATCGTGACCTTTCCGCCCAGCACCGGCATCGCCGTCAGGGAGCCTTTCAATGTCATCGCACCATCAACACTGGCGGTGAACAGGCTGCCATCGACATAGGTCGCATTGTCGAGGCGGATGGCGAGGTCGGCCGGGTAACCGGAACCGGGTGCGATGCCGATCGTGCCTGTGACATCGAGCGAGCCGCCGCTCGCGAGCCGCCCCGAGAGCTTCTGGATGTTCGCCTGCTTGCCGTCGAGCGAGACTTTGGCGGCAAGATCCGTGATCGCGAGGTTGCGGCGGACATCGACCAGGCGTGCGCCGGAGGTCGAGATCGTGCCTCTGACCTGCGGTGCTGTTGCAGCGCCCGTGATGGTAAGATCGACATTGGCAGCGCCGGTCAGTGTGAAACCCTGCTGTGCCAGAAGCCCGGCGGCGAGGCCGAAGGGCAGGTTGCCCGTGAGCTTCATGTCGATCGGCCTGTTGCCGGTGATGCCGATCTTGCCGCTACCTCTGAATGCAAGGCCGCTCGGCCCGCTGATCACGGTGTCCAGCGTCACGCTGTTGTTGGCAAACCCGCCTTTCGCAGCGATATCCAGGGCGCCGACACCGGCAGACCGGGCCTGCGCCACCGCGGCATTGGCCCAGCGCACGTCGTAGGAAACGACGGGCGCGGCGGGCGTGCCCTTGACGCCGACCGTGCCGCCGATGGCGCCACCAGCGCCCAACGAAGGTGCGAATGTGTTGGCAAGGCTGGCTGGCAGGGCGTTGAGGGCGACATTGAGATCGAGCTGTTCGCCAGCCGAGCCGGTCACGACGATCGTGCCCCCTGAAGCGCTGATCGTCAGCTTCTGCAGGCTGACCTTGCCGTTTTCGATGGAGATCGTCGTCGGTGATGCCAGCTTCACCGGAATCCTTTTCGGTGTCGCTGCAAAGGACGCCAGGTTAACGACAGTCTTGCCACCGGCGGTCTGGATATCGGCGCGCAGGTTCAGCGGCGCCCCGTCATATTGGCCGTCCAGCGTGACGTCCGTCTTACCTGCCTGCTGCGCGAAGTCGAGCTTCAGGCCGCTGACGCGGTTTGCCCCTTGCGCAAAGGTCTCGACGGAGAGATTGCCCTTGATCGCTAGCGCCGTCAGGTCGGCGACGGTGATGTCCGCGACCGGCTTGGTGATGACGAGATCGCCACGCTTGATGCCCGAGCCGCTGGCCTTGAGGGCGATCGACGTTTTTCCGCCGTCGCTGTTGATCGATGCGGAACCTGCGATGTCGCCGGATGCCTTTTCACCGGCCATGGCGGCGAGCAGGCCGACATCGGGGAATTGGAAATCGATCGTTCCCTGCGGCAGGAAATCGGTGGTGAACTGGATCTTGCCGTTCAGCGTGTTCTCGCCGACCTGAACCTGAAGAACGGGGACGCTGGTGCGCCCCTCCTCGGAGACGAGGTCTGCGTTGACGTTGATGGCCTGGCCGCCAAGAGCGCCGGTAGCCTTGATCTTCGCCTGCGGGTTTTTCGGGTTGGCTGTCGCATCGGCCGTGAGCTGGAGATCGCTGAGGGTCCGGCCGGCGAGCGTCGCGCCGCTTGAGGTGATCTCGGCTTTGACGCCGAGATTGTCGAGCGGGCCGCTGACGTCGACCTTGAAGTCAGCAATGCCGCTGGCGTCTGCCAGCACCTTGCCGAGGTCTGGCAATGTGCCTGTCAATGCCGCAGTCAGGTTTCCACTCTTGAGAGCCACGGAGCCGGCAGCCTGGATGGTTCCGGAGCTGACGGCCAATCTGCTGACCTCCACGGCACCATCCGCCCCGGTGGCAACCGAGCCCGACAGGGTGACCGGCGTGTCGAATTTCGATGCCGCCGATGCCGGCAGGCCGGCCGGAAGGACGGTCAGATCGAAACCGGAATTCAGAGCGTTCGCGGCAACATCGAACGAGCCTTCAAGCGTGCCGCCGAGATTGGTGCTGTCGATGGTGACGGGGTCGAAGCCGATCCGCTCCGGGGACACATCCAGAATCGTTTCGATCTTCAGCGGCCCCTTGACCAGCCTGTCGAGGTCGGCGCTTGTGAGTTGCGTATTGCCCGTCTCGATCCTGGCCGTCACGAGGCCGCTTCGGGTGGACAGATTGAAGGTGTCGCTATGGGCCGTCAGCTTGATGGCTTCGAGCCGGCCTTGCGGCAAGGCGAGTTGAGCGACGATTGCCTGGACATCGAGGACCGCCGATTGCATGTCGCCCTTGACCGATGCGGTGCCCGTATCGAGTACCAGATGCGCCTCGCCGTCCTTCAACGGCAGGCGGGCATCGATCCCCGCGAGCCTGGCGGTTATGTCGAGTTTCTCGCCGGCACTGCCGTTCAGCGTCACTGTGCCGCCGGAAGCAGCGATCGCCAGCTCCTGGAGGTTGACCGTGCCGTTTTCGATGACGATCGTCGTCGGGGCCGCAAGTTGCAGCGGGATTTTCTTTGGCGCCGCGGCAAAGGATTGGAGATTGATCGTCGTCTTGCCGGCAGCGCTTTGCAGGTCGCCGCGCGCTGTGAGCGGAGCGGCGTCATAGGTCCCGTCGAGAGCAAAATTCGTTTTCGGGCCTTGCTGTTCGAAGCCGAGCTTGAGGCCGGCGAGGCGGTTATCGCCCTGGCTAACCTCCTCTACCGTCACCGTGCCCTTGATCGCCAAGGCCTTCAAATCGGCAATGGTGATGTCGGCAGCTGGTTTGCTGATCACCAGGTCGCCGCGGGTAATGCCAGAGCCGCTGGCCTTGACCGCAACCGAAGTGACGCCGTTTTCCGATTTGATGCTGGCATTGCCGGCAAGGTCGCCGGAGGCGGTCTGGCCGGCCATCGCTGCCAGCAGGCCGAGATCGGGGAGATTGAAGGTGATCGAACCGTTCGGCTGGAAATCCTGCGTCAGGTCCAGCGATCCCTTCAGCGTGTTTTGGCCGATGGTCGCTTCAATCGATGGAAGACTGGTGCTGCCCTTGGCGGAAGCGATTTCGGCCTTGGCATTGATTGTCTGTCCGTCAAGCGACCCTGTGGCAGTGACCGTCGCATTCGGCCCGTTCTGGCCGACGGTCGCATCGGCGTTGACAGCGAGATCGTTCAGGGTGCGTCCGGCAAGCGTCGCGCCATTTGCGGTCACCTCGGCCTTGACGGCGAGCGCGTCGAGTGGCCCGCTGACGTCCGCTTTGAAATTGGCGGCTCCCTTGGCGTCAGCGAGGAATTTGCCGATTTCGGGAACGGTGCCACTGACTGCTGCCGTCAGGTTGCCGGTTTCGAGCGCCGCCGATCCGGCCGCCTCGATGGTTCCGGACTTGAGGACGAGATCGTTCACGGTGACATCGCCGTTCGCGCCAGTGCCGAGGTTGCCGGTGATGGCAATCGTCGTGTCGAATTTCTCAGCCAGCGCCGGCGGCAGGACGGCGGGCATGGCAAAGAGCTTGAACGCGGTGGCGAGCGTGTTTTCGGCAATCGTGTAGGAACCGGTCAGCGTGCCGCCGATACTAGCGCTTTCCAGTGTCACGGGATCGAAGGAGACCGTCTCAGGGGTCACCGACAGCGTGCCGTCGATCTTGACCGGTCCCTTGACGAGGCGGTCGATGTCGGCACTGACGAAACGGGTTTCGCCGGTCTCGATCGTGGTTTTCAGCGGCCCGGTTTTTGTCGAAAGGTTGAAGCCGTCGCCATAGGCGTGCAGGTTGATTGCGTCGATTTCGCCCTGCGGCAGCGTCACCTTGCCGATATCAGCGCCGATGTCGAGGACGGCCGCTTGCGCTTCGCCGATCAACGAAACGCTGGCGTTGTTGATTGAAAGTTGCGCTTCGCCCTTTTCCAGCGGCAGGCGGAAGTCGATCGGGCCATTCGTGCCGGTGAGGCTTGCCTGCAGGTCATTTTGACCCGCCGTGCTGTAGGTGCCGGAGGCGACGAACGTCAGTGCGCCGGTCGAGAAGTTGCCCCTCTGGATGCGCATGGTCGTCCCGTCGAGCGCCGCCGACAGGTCGATGTCGGTGGTGCCTTCGAACAGCGGCCGGAAAGCGGTCGGCAAGAGATCGCTGAAGGTTCCGCCACCCTTGAGAGACAGGGTGCGGAAACCGTCAGGAGCAAGCGTGTGCTCTCCGTCGACTTTCAGCACTTCCTTGCCATCGAGTGCCGCGGTTGCCGTACCGGTCCATTTCGTGAGCGGACCGTCGCCAGTCACGGAAATGCTGACTGCCGGCTCGCCGGGCAGGCGCATGGCCTTGGCAAGCAAGCCGCCCTTCGGCTCGTTGATCGTGGTTTCCAGCTTCAACTCGTTGCCGGCGGGATTGAAGACGATGTCGGCGATGGCCTTGGCGTCCGGCCGGTCGCGCTGGGCGACGGCAAGGGCCGCGGCGATGCTGGCATTGGTGGCGTTCACCTTGCCCTGCGCGCTCAGGAATTGATCGGTGCCTGCAATGTCCTTGCCGATGACGAATTCCTTGAGATCGAAGGTGTCGATCTTGACGTCGAGCGGCAACGCGAAGGTTTCGCGGACTTCTCTGGTTTCCTGCGAGGGGATCGGCAGCCGTTCGAGGCGCACGGATCCGGCCGAAAGGCTTGCCGCATCGAAGCGCTTCGAGAAGAGTGCCGTCGGCGACCAGTCGATCGCGACTTCACGGATTTCCGCATAAATGCCCTTGCTGTCGAACAGGGTCACGCTGGACGCCGTGAAATCGCCGGTCAGAAGTGCGCTCGGATCGTTGATGCGAACGATCTGGTCGGGTGTCGAGGCATATTTCTCGATCATCAGAGCCACAAACCGGGCTCCGGGTGCCGTGAAGCCGGCAAACAGGATAAGAAGCACGACGGCAACGAGGCCGAAGCCGAGGCAATAAACCAGCCAACGCGACGCGATTTTCAGAAAACGGAGCAAACGATTCATGGTTCATCCATAGCGCAAGTCGCGTTGCGGTGAAATTGCTTCTCCCTGAAGCCGGAGCTCGGCTTCAGGCCTTGTTGACCGCCATCGGCAATCAGAAGGATTGGCCGATCCCGGCGTAGATTCCGTATTTCGTGCCGCCGGGATAGGCGTTCAGCGGCACGGCGACATCCAGCCGGATCGGCCCGAACGGCGTGTTGTAGCGAAGTCCGATGCCTGCTCCGGCCCGGATGTCGGAAAAATCGGGCGCGGTCTTGGCTGATACCGTTCCTGCATCGATGAAGGGCACGATGCCGATCTTTTCGGTGATGCCGATGCGCGCTTCCAAAGTGGCGTTGACATAGGATCGCCCGCCCAGAATCTCGTCATCGCCGTTGCGCGGGCTGATCTCCTGGTAGGAATAGCCGCGCACCGTGCCGCCTCCGCCGAGGTAAAAACGCCGGTTCGCCGGAATGGAGGCAAGGCCGTCGCCGCCGGCGAGCACGCCGGCGTTCAGTCTGCCGGCCAGCACGAAGCGGTTTTCTTCGCCCAGGCCGAGATAGGCGGAGGCCGAACCCTCGAACGAACTGAAGAAGCTCTGGCCGTTGATCTCGTAGCTCGGCTTGGCGTTGATCGAGGCGCGGTAGCCTGCTGTGGGGTTGAGTTTGTTGTCGCGGGTATCACGGACATATTCGATGGGGATCGCCGCCGTCAGATATTCGTTGGTACCGAACGCGTCGTCGACGTCGGCCCAGGCCAGTTCGCCGCCGGCGGAAATCGTGTCGGTGTCGGACAGCTCGAAGGTTGCGCCCGCCGCGGCCGTGAAGATCGTTGCCTTGTAGGCGTCTGGATCAAGCAATTGCGCTTTCAGGCTGGCATTGAAGGTGGACGCCGGTCCGAACGCGCCGGGCTTGGCAAAGAGCAATCCTGCCGAATAATCGAGATTGCCGACATCGGTGGTTTCGCCGATGCGGCTGATGGAGCCTTCGAGCCGCAGCGATTCCGCACGGCCGAAGAGATTGCGATGACCCCAATAGCCCTGGATGCCGAAGCCGTCGGTTGTCGAATATTGCGCGCCGGCACCGAAATAGCGATGCTTGCCTTCCGAGACCTCGATCGTCATCGGGATCGTGCCATCCGGCGCCAGCTGGTTGGCTTCCTTGATGGTGATGCTGGAAAACACGCCAAGCTGCCGCAGCCGCTCGGACGCCTTGCGTAGATTTTCCGGCGAATAGGGCCTGCCGCCGTTGAGGCGCGAATAGGTGGCCACGAAGGTGGGGTCAACTGTCTTGGTGCCCGTGACGGTGACCGCGCCCACCGGCGCAACCGGCCCGCCGTCAGCCGCGATCGTGACGTCGACGGTGTTGGTCGCATGATCGGCAATGACGCTGCGCTCGGTCAATTTGGCGAGCGGCCGGCCCTCTTCCTTAAGGTCTTCGATGACCTTTTCGCCGGCCTTGATGATCAGTGTGGAATCCGCCCGTGCACCCCGCTTCAGGTATTCGTCCGGCCTACACCCGATGGCGTCCCCCTTGAGGACGACGTCGCCCAGCGTGAAGACAGGCCCGGGCGTCACGGTGATTTCGACGGGAACTGGTGCGCCATCCGGAAACACGGGATCAGGCGGCAGCGTGTCGATATCCTGGCCGTTCACCTTCACATTGACGACGCCGCCATAGCGGGCCTGCTCGTAGAGAGCAGCCAGCAGGCGGTCACGGTCGTCACGCGCCTTGATTGCAAGGCCGAGATCGCCGGAGACCGGCTTTTCCTTGTCCTGAAACAGGCGGGAACTGGTTTCCAGCGCCTCCTTGAGATCGGCGTCGCCAGAGCTTTCGTTCAGCGTCAGACTGTAGTTGACGGGGTCGACGACATCGATGGGTTCCTCGTTACTCTCGAAGAAACGCATGCCGAAGATCTTGAAAGCGTAAGCGTCCGTTGCCGCAAGCGGGCCGCAGGCAGCCAGAGCCGCGACCGCAATTGCAGTGCCAGCCTTCCGATACGCAACACTCATGTTCGGCAGACGCATTCGTTTCCGCATTCCGCTGTTCAGGCCACTTTCAACATTTGCCCGCCACCACGGCAGGGGCACCATTGCATGACAAGGTTTTCCCTTTCATTAACGATGACCCTACACAGCTAGGCCCCGTTGATGAAGGCGTAGAGGCGAAATTTGCAGAAAAACTGCGACATGTGTGACGTATTCGAAACAAAGAGACCCCGGATTTCTCCGGGGTCCACAGTATTTCCAAAACGACCGACGGCGGAATTTGCCGTGTCATTTACCCCTTGAAGCGGGGCCGTATCACGGGCAATCGTCGATATAACGGCGGCCGTAGCGATCGCGGTAGTAGCACTGGCCGGGCTGTTCGGAAACGTGTCCGATGACCGCGCCAGTCACGCCACCGATCGCAGCGCCGACGGCTGCACCGCGAACGTTGCCGGTGACGGCTCCGCCGATGATGGCGCCGGAAACCGCCCCGATACCGGCACCCTTTTCAGTCTGCGTGCAGCTCGCGACGGATAGAGCGAGCAATACAAGCACGATGGCCTTCTTCATTGGTTCTCCAATCTGGACGCGAGAACTCGAATCTCCGCCGTCCGTTTCTCCCCAGGGATGGAAGATGGACGGTAAGGTCCCCCTCCGGTAGAACTTGCAACGTCAAAGGATAATTGCCTGTCTGCGAAAGTCTACAGATATCCTGCAAAATCCCCTTGCTGCAAGAAATGCCATTCAACCTGAACGGAAGCTGAAGGCTGTTCCCCGCGTGACACCGCCAACGAAATTTTTACGCAGGGCAGAATTTTCGCGCCAACCGAAAGTAGCGGTTGCGGCGGCTCGAAAAAAGTCAAATGATGCAAATGCCGTAGCGCTTTGAGGAGAAGGCGATGCGGCCAAGGCTAAAGAGTTGACGCGGTTCTGTCGCGGGAACGAATTACCCTGCCCGACAGCCGCTCGTGTTGGCAAGCCAACCGCGGAGGAGCGAGATGGCAAAAGTGAAAATGACGGTCAATGGCCGGCATGTCGGTGCTGAGTGCGAGGATCGTACGTTACTGGTACATTTCCTACGTGAAAATCTGGCGCTGACCGGAACCCATGTCGGCTGCGACACCACGCAATGTGGTGCCTGCGTCGTCCATATGGACGGCCGATCGGTGAAAAGCTGTACCATCCTTGCAGCCCAGGCTGCAGGCTCGACGATCCTGACGATCGAAGGGATTTCCAGCGGCAGCGAATTGCATCCGGTGCAGGCGGCCTTCAAGGCCAATCATGGTCTCCAGTGCGGTTTCTGCACGCCCGGCATGGTGATGACCGCCATCGACATGATCCGCCGCCATGGCGCCAATCTCGACGAGGCAACGGTCCGGGCCGAACTCGACGGCAATATCTGTCGATGCACCGGCTACCACAATATCGTCAAATCGATCCTTGCCGCTGCCGCCGAAATGGGCGGCGTTAAGCAGGCAGCGGAATGAGCCAATAGGCAGTAGCCGATAGAAATCAGATCCGTAACTTCGCTACTGCCTACTGGCCAATAGCTATTCGCTAAAAGATGTGATCTCGGGAGGAGATGACGCATGGGTGTCGAAGGCATTGGCGCAAGCGTTGCGCGCAAGGAAGACAAGCGGTTTTTGACCGGCAAGGGCCGGTACACGGACGACATGAGCGTCCCGGGCATGAAATATGCGTTTTTCGTGCGCAGCCCACATGCTCATGCACGGATCAAGAGCATCGACATGGCGGCAGCCAAGGACATGCCCGGCGTCATTGGCATTCTCGAGGGCAAGCAGCTTCAGGCCGACGCCATCGGCAATATCATCTGCGGCTGGATGATCCATTCCAAGGATGGTTCGCCAATGAAGATGGGCGCTTGGCGGCCGCTGGCAAATGATACGGTCCGCTATGTCGGCGATGCCGTCGCCATCGTCGTTGCCGACAGCCTGGGCGAGGCGCGCGACGCGGCCGAGGCGGTCGTCGTCGATTATGATGTGCTGCCGTCGGTGACACGGGCAGTGAAGGCGCTGGAAGCGGGTCAACCGCAACTGCATCCGGAAGCGCCGAACAATCTCATTTTCGACTGGCAACTCGGCGACGGCGCCGCTGCCGACAAGGCGATCGCGGAAGCGGCGCATGTGACGGAAATGAAGATTCACAACAACCGGCTGGCGCCGAACCCGATGGAACCACGCGCCACGCTCGGCATCTACGACAGTGCCGAGGATCACTACACCTGCTACACGACCAGTCAGAACCCGCATGTGGCACGGCTGGTGATGAGCGCCTTCTACAATGTCGCGCCGGAAAACAAGCTGCGGGTGATTGCGCCGGATGTCGGCGGCGGCTTCGGTTCGAAGATCTATATCTATCCGGAAGAGATCGTCTGTCTCTGGGCATCGAAGAAGACAGGAGTACCGGTCAAGTGGACGTGCGACCGCACCGAGGCATTCCTGACCGACGCGCATGGCCGCGACCACGTCTCGACAGTGAAGATGGCGTTCGACAAGGACAACCGCATCACCGGGCTGAAGGTCGATACGATCGCCAATCTCGGTGCCTACATGTCGCTGTTCTCATCGGCGGTGCCGACCTATCTCTACGCGACGCTGCTGTCGGGCCAATATGCCATTCCAGCCATCCACGCCAATGTCCGTACGGTTTATACCAATACCGTGCCGGTGGATGCTTATCGCGGCGCCGGTCGTCCGGAGGCGACCTATCTGCTCGAGCGCACAATGGAGACGGCTGCGCGCGAACTCGGCGTTTCGCCGGCGGAGCTCCGGCGGAAGAATTTCGTCCGGACCTTCCCTTACCAGACACCTGTCATCATGAACTACGACGCCGGTGACTACGAGGCTTCGCTGGAAGCTGCCATGGCGGCGGCCGACTGGAACGGCTTCGCTGCCCGTAAGGCTGAGGCTGCCGGACGGGGAATGAAACGCGGCATCGGCATGAGCTGCTACATCGAGGCCTGCGGCATTGCGCCGTCGGCAGCGGTCGGTTCGCTCGGCGCGGGCGTCGGCCTGTGGGAATCGGCCGAGGTCCGGGTCAACGCCGTCGGTACGATCGAGGTGATGACCGGATCACACAGCCACGGTCAGGGCCACGAGACCACCTTCGCCCAGCTGATCGCCGACCGGTTCGGTATTCCCATCGATAATGTCAATATCGTCCATGGCGATACCGACAAGGTGCAGATGGGCATGGGCACCTATGGCTCGCGCTCCGGCGCCGTCGGCATGTCGGCGGTCGTCAAGGCGCTCGACAAGGTGGAGGCCAAGGCGAAGAAGATCGCCGCACACCTGATGGAGGCCGACGAAAGCGACATCGTCATCGAGAACGGCGAGCTGAAGGTGGCTGGCACCGACAAGACGCTACCTTGGTTCCAAGTGGCATTGGCTGCCTACACCGCCCACAACCTGCCGCCGGGCATGGAGCCCGGCCTGAAGGAGGGCGCGTTCTATGATCCCTCCAACTTCACCTTCCCGGCCGGATGTTACATCTGCGAGGTCGAGGTCGATCCGGAAACGGGCACGACCGAGATCGTCCAGTTCGTCGCCGCCGACGATTTCGGCAATATCATCAACCCGATGATCGTCGAGGGGCAGGTGCATGGCGGCATCGCGCAGGGGATCGGCCAGGCGCTTCTTGAAAACGTCCATTACGATCCGCAGAACGGCCAGCTGATCACGGCGAGCTACATGGACTATGCCATGCCGCGCGCCGACGACCTGCCGTCGTTCAAGCTGTCGCACCAGAACACGCCATGCCCATCCAATCCCCTGGGCATCAAGGGCTGCGGCGAGGCGGGTGCCATCGGTTCGCCGCCGGCACTGATCAACGCCATCACCGATGCGATCGGCAACAACAACCTGACGATGCCGGCGACCCCGCAAAAGGTCTGGTCCGCGCTCAACGCCGTCAACTGAGGGAGGAACAGATATGTACGCGACCAATTACCATCGCGCATCCTCGGTTCAGGATGCCGTCAGGATGAGATCGGCGGCCGATGAGAGCAAGTACCTCGCCGGCGGCATGACGCTGATCGCGACGATGAAACAAAGGCTGGCGGCACCCAGCGATCTCGTTGATCTCCGCCATATCCCGAGCTTGAGGGGCATTTCCGTTGACGGAAAATCGGTCCGGATCGGTGCTGCGACGACACATTACGACGTCGCCTCGTCGACAGAGCTGAAGGCCGTCTGTCCGGCGATCTGCGACCTCGCGCACGGGATCGGCGATCCGCATGTCCGGCATATGGGCACGATCGGCGGCTCCGTTGCCAACAACGACCCAGCGGCGGACTATCCGGCCGCCCTTCTTGCGCTCGATGCGGTCATCGTCACCAACACCCGCGAGATCAAGGCCGGGGACTTCTTCACCGGCCTCTTCGAAACGGCACTGCAGGAGGCGGAAATGATCGTCGCGGTCACCTTCGATGCTCCGGCAAAGGCCGCCTATGCCAAGTTTCGCAATCCGGCGTCGCGTTATGCGATGACGGGCGTCTTCGTCGCCCGCCGTGACAATGGCGATGTGCGGGTGTCTGTGACCGGGGCAGGCGCCGACGGCGTCTTCCGCCATCGAGGCATGGAAGCGGCCCTATCCGCCAACTGGTCCCCGGATTCGCTGGCCGGCGTCTCGGTCGACCCGTCGGATCTGATGTCTGATATTCATGCCAGTGCCGAGTATCGGGCCAACTTGGTGAAGGTCATGGCGAAACGCGCGGTTGCTGCCGCGTGAGGGATTACGGCTGTTTTTGTTGAAACAGAATATAGGGACGGGGTGGCCCGTCCCTTTTCTTGTGACTTGACTCATTCCACGCTGGATGGAATGAAAATCGAGACGGATAGTTTGGAACTGTTCAAAATTAGGGGCCTTTTGCCGCACTTGGTCGCGATAACCCTCGCAGAGGTTGACGCGGCCGGTCTTTGGATCAAAAAGACGGCAAGGTTCTGGAGACAATGATGGATTTCGAGAGTTTCTTCAAAGGCGAACTGGACGGCCTGCATCAGGAAGGTCGCTACCGTGTGTTCGCCGATCTGGAGCGCCAGCGCGGACAGTTCCCCAAGGCGACCCGGTATAATGCAGCCGGCGAAAAGCAGGACGTCACCGTCTGGTGTTCCAACGACTATCTCGGCATGGGCCAGCATCCCAAGGTCACCGAGGCGATGAAACTCGCCATCGATCAGTGTGGCGCGGGTGCGGGAGGCACTCGGAATATCTCGGGCACCAACCACTACCACGTTCTTCTCGAGCGCGAGCTTGCCGATCTGCATGGCAAGGAAGCAGCACTTCTGTTCACGTCCGGTTACGTGTCCAACTGGGCAGCGCTCGGAACGCTCTGTTCGAAGATCCCCGGCGTGATCGTCTTTTCGGACGCCGGGAACCATGCTTCGATGATCGAAGGCATCCGTCACTCGAAATGCGAGCGGGTGATCTTCAAGCACAATTCGGTCGCTGATCTCGAAGCCAAGCTGCAGGCTGCGGACCCGCGTGCGCCAAAAATCATTGCCTTCGAATCGGTCTACTCGATGGACGGCGACATTTCGCCGATCAAGGAGATCTGCGACCTCGCCGACAAGTATGGTGCGATGACCTATCTCGATGAAGTTCATGCTGTCGGCATGTACGGCCCGCGTGGCGGCGGCATCGCCGAGCGCGAAGGCCTGATGCACCGGTTGACGGTGATCGAAGGCACGCTCGGCAAGGCTTTTGGCGTGATGGGTGGCTATATCGCGGCTTCGACGGCGCTGTGCGATTTCATCCGCTCATTCGCCTCCGGTTTCATCTTCACGACAGCCCTGCCTCCGGCCCTGGCCGCCGGTGCCGTTGCCTCGATCCGTCATCTCAAGGAAAGCCAGGTCGAACGTTTCGCGCATCAGGAACGGGTTCGCCGGCTGCGCAACCTGCTTGACAAGAACGGCATTCCGCATCTGAATAACCCTAGCCATATCGTGCCGGTGATTGTCGGCGACGCGGCCAAGTGCAAGTGGATTTCCGACCTGCTGCTCGACAATTGCGGGGTCTACGTCCAGCCGATCAACTATCCGACGGTGCCGAAGAAGACAGAGCGGCTGCGCATCACGCCGACGCCGTTGCATTCGGATGCCGACATCGATCATCTGGTCGGCGCGCTGCACCAGCTCTGGTCGCGCTGCGCGCTGGCGAGGGCTGTCGCCTGATCGCTGCCAAAGATTTGCAATTGAAATGCGGATCGTCGAAAGATGGTCCGCATTTTTGATTCCAGGCTGGCTTCATGGAGTTCCGATATGAGCGTTGAACGCAGACTCAATGAGGTCATCGATCGGTTTCTGGATTCCGGGAAAGTTACCGGAACCGTCGTGCTCGCTTATCAGCACGGGGGGCCGCTCTTTCGTCGTGCCGCCGGCTTTGCTGATCGAGAAGCGAGCAAGCCGGTCGCGTTCGATACGATCTTTCGGCTGGCCTCGGTGACAAAGCCCATTGTTGCGGCTACCGCCCTGGCCATGAGCGATGATGGCTTGATGTCCCTGTCCGATAGGGTCGCCGACCATCTACCCTGGTTTCGGCCGAAAACGAAGGACGGCGGGGCTGCGGACATCACCGTCCATCAGTTGCTGACGCACACATCCGGGCTAACCTACGATCTGGCGCTGGAACTCTTGCCTGCTGACCAGGCCATCAACTGCGGTCTGCTGAATACTGATCTCGACTATGAGGGCAATTTCAGCCGCCACAATGCCGTGCCTCTTGCGTTTCCACCGGGGACACAATGGGCCTATTCTTTCGCAACCGACATTCTGGGCGCAGTGATCGCGAAAGTGCAGGGTGGCACTCTGGAAGAGGCTGTCGTTGCACACGTTGCCGGTCCGCTGGGCATGGCCGACACCCGCTTCCATGTCACCGACACCGAGCGGCTTGCCGTACCCTATGCCGACGCGGCGCTCGCTCCCGTTCGAATGACCGATCCCTATTTTGCAGCGGAAGACACAGGCTGGACGGTCGGCTTTTCGCCGTCGCGGATATTCAACGGGAGGGCTTTCCAGTCAGGCGGTGCTGGTATGGCCGGAACGGCGGATGACATCCTGCTCTTCCTGGAGGCCTTGAGGACGGGTGGCAAGAGCGTGCTAAGAACAGAGCCTGTTCAGGCCGGCCTTTCCAACCGGATCGGCAAGCTCATCTCCGATCCGGGCTGCTCGTTCGGCTATTTCGGTGCCGTGGTCGAGGACCCCATTGAAGCGATGACGCCGCAATCGGCCGGAACCGTCCGCTGGGGCGGCGTCTATGGTCACAACTGGTTCATCGATCCGGCAGAGGGGCTAACGGTGCTGAGCATGACCAACAATGCGCTGGAAGGCTGCACGGGCGAATTTCCCGACCGGATCGTCAAGGCGGTGTACGGGGCGTAGTCCGTCGCTTTAAGCGGCGGCGTCCCGTTCTGCGATCACTTTCGCCAGTCGCCGGGCGTCTTCGTCCACGGCAAAGACATCGTTCATGGTCGATGCAGCGGGTGTTGCGATCATCGCCTCCATGACGGCCTCGGTGATCACGGCCATCTGCAGGAAGCCTGTCCGTCCGCCGATAAAGGCTTCGAGGGCTACTTCCTTGGCAGCATTGAGGATCGCCCCTTGCATAGCGCCGCGCTCCATTGCCAATCGCGCCAGTCGCAGGGCCGGGAAGCGCTCTTCGTCCGGAGCCTCGAAATCCAGGCGCGACAGCTTGGCGAAATCCAGCCGCTGGACATCGAGCGCCGGCCGTGCGGGATGCGACAGCGCATAGCCGATGGCCGTGCGCATGTCGGGGCAGCCAAGTTGCGCCAACACTGAGCCGTCGCTATAGCCGACCATCGAGTGGATGACCGATTGCGGATGGACGATCACCTCGATCTGATCAGGCCGCATGCCAAAAAGATGCTTCGCCTCGATCATCTCGAGCGCCTTGTTGAACATGGAGGCGCTGTCGATCGAGATCTTCAGCCCCATCGACCAGTTTGGATGGGCGCGGGCGGTCGCGGCGGTGACATCACGCATTTCTGCAAGTGTCGACTGACGGAACGGGCCACCCGATGCTGTCAGGATGATTCGCTCGACGGCGTGGCGCTGGTGTTCCTCCAGAACCTGGTAGATGGCGTTGTGCTCGCTATCGACCGGTAGCAGCTTGCCGCCGCCGGCCCGAACGGCGCGCACGAAAAGGTCGCCGGCGGAGACGAGGCATTCCTTGTTGGCAAGTGCAATGTCGGCGCCGCGGCGAGCGGCCGCGAGCGTCGGGGCAAGGCCGGCTGTTCCGACAATGGCAGCCATGACCCAGCCGGCGTCGCGCTCTGCCGCTTCGATCAGGCCGCTGCGGCCGGCTGCGACTTCGATACCGGTGCCTGAGAGTGCGGATTTGAGGTTTTCGTACTGATCTTCGTTGGCAGTGACGGCGAGCTCGGCACCTGTTGCTCTCGCCTGTTCGGCAAGCAGCTCTATGTTGCCGTTGCCGGTCAGGGCCGCGACCTCGAAGGTCTCGCGGCCGCCGAGCTGGTTGATGACGTCGAGCGTGTTGGTACCGATCGAGCCCGTCGAGCCCAGAATGGTCAAACGGCGTTTTTCAGGTGCGCCGGAGGTCATGGCCAAGTCCCGTTGTTTTTGTTGTTTCATGCTAGGCTCTACAGCTGAAAGCGGGTGTCAACAAGGGTAGTCTCGGTCAGGTTCATGGCGATAGGGTCGCAGGTGCCGCGAATCACTGTCAATGGCTGACCACGAGCAGGGTCTGTTGTTTGCCTGAAAGGATGTACCTCATGCTGAAACTCGGGCTGTTTCTTTCATGTTCCTGCGTACTTATCGACGCGACTTCGGTATCGACCGTTGCGGCAGACACCGTGCCCGCGGAACTGGTGGGTACATGGCTGACGGAGGATATCGGTGGCGGCGGTGTCATCGATTATCTGCAGACGACGCTCGAGATCAACGATGACGGCACCTATTCCGGCTTTGCAGGCTGCAATAATTACACCGGCACCTTCAACCTGAATGGCGACGAGATAACCTTCGGCCCTGCGGGTGCCACCCGTAAGATGTGCGTGCCGGCGGTGATGAACCAGGAGACGAAGTTCTTCGACGCCCTGAGGACCGGGCTATCCTGGAAGATCGAAGATACCAAGCTGCTGCTTGCCAAATCCGATTCGAACCTCGCCTTGCGGCTTGCCGCGCATACGGTATCTGCGGACGTGCTTCTGAACATTCCCGGTGCCCAGTCGATCGACCGTCAGACTGTGCGCTATGATTGCGCCGGCAAGTCGGTCACTGCTGACTATATCAACGCCGGCCCGGTCTCGCTGGTGACGCTTGCCATCGGCGAAGAATTCGTGGTGGCGTCGAACGTGATTTCCGGATCGGGCGCGAAATATATGGGCGGGCAATATGTCTGGTGGACGAAGGGCGACGAAGCGACGCTTTTCGATACCATGAAGGGCGAGGACGACCCGGGTATCGCCTGCGCGAAAGCGGAATGAGTTCCGTTCCACCGGCACTGCACGCCGGTGGATGGTGACAGGCCATTTTGATCGCTCAACCGCGCGCCGCGAGCTTTACCGGTTCCTGCGCCAAGTTGCGGTAACCGGCGCCCGGATGCGGCGCGACGAGGCGCGGGCCTTCGCCGAACAACTTTTCACGCAGTGTGCCCTTCGCATAGTCCGTCTTGTAGACACCGCGTTTCTGCAATTCCGGAACCAGGAGATCAACTGCATCCTCGAAGCTTTCCGGTGTCACCGCGTATGCGAGATTGAACCCATCGACATCGGTATCCTCGACCCATTCCTGCAGCAGGTCGGCCACCGTTGACGGTGAGCCGACGAAGACCGGGCCGAAGCCGCCGATACCGACCCAGTCGGCCATTTCCCGCACCGTCCAGACCTTGTCGGGATCGATAGTGGTAAAGGTCTCGACGGCGGATTGTACGGCATTGGTATAGCGGTGGCGCAGCGGTTCGTCGGGGGCGAACTGGCCGAAGTCGATGCCTGTCCAGCCGGAGATCAGCGCCTGCGCGCCCTCGTAGGAGACATATTTGCGATAGTCGTCGAACTTCTTTTTCGCCTCAGCATCGGTCTCGCCGAGGATTACGGTCTGCAGGTTGAAGGCAAGGATGTTCCGTGGGTTGCGGCCAGCCTTTTCGGCAGCCTCACGGACATTGGCGACGTAGCGCTTCAGCACCGGTTTCGAGGGGGCGGCGACGAAGATACATTCGGCATGGGCGCCGGCGAAATCCTTGCCGCGGCTCGATGCGCCGGCCTGGTAGAGCACCGGCGTGCGCTGCGGCGAGGGTTCGCTCAAGTGAATGCCCGGCACCGTGAAATGCTTGCCGGCGTGGCGGATCGGATGGACCTTTTCCGGATGGGTGAAGATGCCGCTATTGCGGTCGCGCACCACCGCGTCCTCCTCCCAGCTTCCCTCCCAGAGCTTGTAGCAGACTTCGAGATATTCCTCGGCGAGGTCGTAGCGGTCGTCATGTTTCGTCTGGCTCGCCTGCCCGATATTCTGCGCGCCGCTGTTCAAATAGGACGTGACGATGTTCCAGCCGACGCGGCCTTTGGTCAGGTGATCGAGCGTCGAGATGCGGCGGGCAAAGGTGTAGGGGTGCTCGAAGGAGAGCGAAGCGGTGAGACCGAAGCCCAGGTGCTCGGTGACATAGGCCATGGTCGGCACAAGCTGCAGCGGATCGTTGACCGGCACCTGGGCGGAATGGCGGAGCGCCGCGTCGACATTGCCGTTCAGCACATCGTAGACCCCGAGCACATCGGCGATGAACAGGCCGTCAAACTTGCCGCGTTCCAGCGTCTTTGCCAGATGCACCCAGTAATCGAGGTCCTTGTATTTCCAGGACTGATCGCGCGGATGCCGCCAGAGGCCCGGCGACTGGTGTCCGACGCAGTTCATGTCGAAGGCGTTCAGCCTGATTTCGCGGCTCATGTCTCAATTCCTTGTCTTGGTATCAGGCCGTGGCCTTGCGCCTGTTGATGAAGCTCAGGGCCAGCACGGCAAAGATCAGCAGGCCGGTGCCGACCTGCTGCCAGTAAAAATTCAGGCCGGTCAGAAGCAGGCCGTTGGCGACGATGCCGAGCAGCAGCACGCCAAGCACGGTACCGGGAATGTTCGGGCGGCCGAGGCGGGAGAGCGTCGTGCCGATGAAGGTGGCACCGATGGCATTGAGCAGGAAGGCGTTTCCGGAGGAGGGGATATAGACCGTGACAGTCGCCGACAGGATCAGCCCGGCGACGGCGGCGATCAGACCGACCAGAATGAAGGCGACGGCGACGTGGGCGCGGGCCGTGATACCGGAGTAACGCGCGACGCTCGGCTGGATGCCGATCGCCAGAGCGACGCGACCGAAGCGGGCGCGGGTGAGGATCAGTGTGGCGCCGGCGACGATGACCGCGGCGATGACGAGCGGAACGGGAATGCCGGCGATTGCGCCGCGGGCGAGAAAGCGGAAGGCTTCCGGCACGCCTGACGGCGGCAGGTAAACCGGGTTTCCACCATTGGTCAGGAGCTGCTGGATGCTGCGGCCGATGAACAGCGTGCCGAGCGTGGCGAGAAACGGCGAAATGCCGATACCGGAAATCAGAAGGGCGTTGAATGCGCCGACGGCGGCTCCGGCGCCAAGGCCAGCTAACGCTGCGATGGCGACAGGCTGGCCCGAAAGCACAAGCGAGACGAAGGCGAAACTGGCGAAGTCGACTGCCGTTCCCACCGAAAGATCGATCCCGCCAACCGAGACGGCGAAGGTCATGGCGACGGCGACGATGGCAAGCAGCGTGAAGTTGTTGACGAGGATGCTCTGCAGGTTGGCGAGCGTTGGGAATGTCGGAGTCGCGATGGAAAAGACGGCGAACACGGCAACGAGCGCCAGTACCAGCGCGTTATCAACGACGGCGCCAAGCAGGAGGCGGGGCAGGGTCGGTGTCCCGATCGAGGAGGTCTGCGGGGCCATGGTTCAGGCCTCCGGTCTGCGTAGCAAAGTCGTTGCGGAAACGACGAGCAGGATGAGCAGCCCCTGGACGCCGCTCACCAGCACGCTTGAAATGTTGAGGAGCTGGAAACCGTTGACGAGGAAGCCGACGAACAGGGTGGACAGAAGAGTGCCGACGACCGTGGGCACCAGTCGCCGTGAGAAGACGGAGCCAAGCAAGGCGGTGACGACGACCGGCAGCAGCATTTCACCGGAGCCGGTGGTGCTGCCGCTGAGATTGGAGACGGACAGGATGCCGGCAAAACCGCCGCACAGGCCGCTGGCGATGAAGACACCTGCGACCAGCCGGCGGACCGGCAACCCAGCGGCGCGGGCCGCATCGGGAAATTCGCCGACGGCGTAGAGTCGAAGCCCGGCCGGCGTGTATTGCACGATGGCCGCAGCGATCAGCGTGAAGACGAGGAGCACATAGGCAAGTGCCGGAATGCCGAGCGGGCCGGATGACGACAGCGCCGTGAGCAGCGGCGTCGAGGCCGGAATGACGGTGTTCTGCGTCAACACCAGTTCGAGGCCGGCGACGATGTTCATGACGGCAAGCGTTGCCAGCAGCGGTACGATGCCTGCGCCGACAACGGCGATGGCGTTGACCAAGCCGATAAGGCCGCCGGTGAGGAGAGCGGCTGCGACCGCAGTCGCATCGCCATAGCCGAACTGAGCAACCGTCGCGTAGACGGCGGCGCTGAGGCCCATATTGGCGGCGAGCGACAGGTCTATGCCGCCGGTGACGACGTTGGAGCCGCCGGCGATCAGCACGATCGTCAGGCCGATGGCGAGCACGCCGGAAATGGCCGACTGGCCTAGCACATTGCCGAAATTGCCGACGCTGAGGAAGTAGGGAGCCGTCAGTGAAAAGACGACGAGTATCGCGACAAAGGCAATCAGCGATCCGGCCCGCAATGCCGCGGCGGCGAGGCTTCCGCCTCCTGCTGAGGCGAAATCGGATTGGCCCGGCTCAAAATGGATGACGGGTGCGAGCTGGATGTCAACCGACATGGCGGAGCGTCTCCGATGATCCGGTGGATGCGGCAAGCACTTCGTCCGGCGACGTCTGCGACGAGACGAATTCATGCACGATGTTGCCGCGGAAGAGGACAAGGATGCGATCGGTGATGCCGATCAGTTCGGCCAAGTCGGACGAGAGCACGATGATGCCTGCCCCACGGGCAGCGAGATCGCCGATCAGATTGTAGATCTCGACCTTCGAGCCGATGTCGACACCGACGGTCGGCTCGTCGAGCAGGTAGACTTCGGAATGGCGGCTCAGCCATTTAGCGATTGCCACCTTCTGCTGGTTGCCGCCCGAGAGCGTGCGCACAAGGGCGTTGCGTCCCGATGTCTTGACCTCAAGGCGGCGGATGAGGTTGTCCGCCTCGTGGCGTTCGCTCTTGAAATCAAGGAAGCCGAGGCGTGTGAAGCGCTTCAGCGAAGAGAGCGTGATATTCTCGGTGACGCTGAGATCAAGCGCCACGCCGTTGCCACGCCGGTCTTCCGGCACAAGTGCCAGGCGCTGGTCGACGGCCTGCGCTGGGTTGACCGAGCGTGCCGGTTTGCCGTCGATCTCGATCTGCCCCGACGTCGCGGGTTCCAGGCCGAACAATGTGCGGATCAGGTCCTTGGCGCCGGAGCCGAGAAGACCCGTGAGGCCGAGCACCTCGCCACGCCGCAGCGTCAGGGAGATATCGTGGTATTTTCCGCGGGATGACAACTGGTCGACGGTCAGGATATCCTTACCGGGTGTGACGCTCCGTTTCGGGAACATCTCCGCGATGTCGCGCGCCACCATCAGCCGGGCAATGGCCGCCGCCGACGTTTCGCTGAGGGGCAAGGTGGCGACGTCCTCGCCATTGCGCAGCACCGTGACGTGGTCGCAGAGTTCCTCGATCTCGTTGAGGTAATGCGAGATGTAGATGATCGTCACCCCTTCGTCGCCCAGGCGGCGGATCAGGCGGAAGAGGATGTCGGCCTCGCGGCGCACGAGGGCTGCCGTGGGCTCGTCGAACACCAGTATCTTTGGCTGGTCGAGCAGCGCGCGGGTGATCTGGATGATCTGTTTTTCGGCGGTGGAAAGCTCGCTGATCAGGGCGCTGTTGGGCAATCTCACGCCGAAATAATCGTTGAGGATCTCGCCGGCCCGGCGCTGCATCAGCCGGCGGTCGAGAAAGGGCGTGCCGGCGATGCGGGGCTCGCGCCCAAGGAACAGCGCTTCGCCGACCGTGAATGTCGGCACGAGCAGGCGGTCCTGGTGGATGAAATGGATGCCGAGTTCCTCGACCCGGTGTGGCGTGAGCTTGTCGTAGGTCTGGCCGTCGATCTCGATGCGTCCCTCGTCGGGCTGGTGGAGACCGGCGAGCAGCTTGATCAGCGTCGACTTGCCTGCGCCGTTCTGGCCGACGAGGCCGTGAACAGTACCGCGCCGGACGCGCAGCGAGGCGCCGGAGAGTGCCTGCGCCCCATCGAACCGCTTGACGATATTTTCGAGATGAATGGCGTCGCCGCTTCTGTCTGCGGCTGGTGAAGCTGCGCTCATGGAAAGTCCGTCCCGGTGATCGACACAATCGAAGCGGGCGACCCGGAGCGTGTCCGGATCGCCCGAAGGCGTACAAGGTCAGCCGATACCGAGCTTCTTGCTGACTTCGTTGACGTTCGCCTTGTTGGCGATCAGTGCCGGCACGTAGGTCTCGCGCGGCAGGGTCTGGCCGGCCAACAGGCGGGCGACGTTCTGGATCGCGGTGCGGCCGATTTCGGCCGGCTGCTGCGCCACGTCGGCGCCGGCCGGCGAGTTCGGATCGGCAACGAGCTGCAGCACTTCCGGGCTGCCGTCGACACCATAGGTGCGGATCTCAGTGCGGCCGGCCGCAGCCACCGCCTGGGTGGCACCAAGCTGCGGGATGTCCCAGGCCGACCAGATCGCCTTGATCGAGCCCTTCTCGGGATATTTGTTGAGAAGTGCGGTGATCTGCGTAAAGGCGTCCTGCACAGTGTTCGGAATGACGTCGCGCAGTTCCGGCTCGAGGATTTTCACCTTGGGGAAGTATTTGACGACGTTGACGAGCTGGTCGTAGCGGATGGCGCACGGTGTGACGCCATAGAAGCCGTTGAAGACGACGATATTGCCTTCGCCGCCGATATCTGAAACCAGCTGTAGCGCCAGATCTTTGCCGATGCCCCAATTGTCGGAGGTGGTGTTGTTGATTGAATTGGTCGAGCCGACATCGACCGTCAGCACAGGAATGCCTGCGTCGCGTGCCTTCTTCAGCCAGGGATCGATGACGCTGAGCGTGCCGAGGATCTGGACGATCGCATCCGGCTTCTGGGCGATCAGCGTCTGAAGCTGCGAAACGAGCTTGCCATCATTGCGGCCGGCATCCACCGCGATCGGCTCGCCGCCCAGCCGCTTCACTTCCTCGATCTGGGCGTTGTAGGCCTGAAGATCGAAGAAATGGTCGGTGCCGGTGGCGCTGATGGCGATGCGCTTGCCCTTCAGCGAGAGTTCTTCTTCCGCCGCCGCCGTCCGGTTGCCGATGAGGCTCGCTCCAGCGAGTGCTGCGCCCGCTACGGCAGAGAGTTTCAAGAGATCACGGCGTCTGACGCCCTGTCCGGCTTTTTCCTGTGTCATGGTTCGTCCTCAATTTGAATAATATCTATAGAATAAGTGTATTGACCTCAGTGCCGAGAAAGAAATTTCCAAAGATCGCGCTCGACCCGGAAAACTTGGCGAGGCATCTGGCAGTGCCTGCCAAATTCCCCGCGACGAAAGGCGTTACTGGGCTGCGCTGCGCCCGACGCCGTACGTCAGCGCCAAGGCACCGACGAGTACGGCACCCTTGACGAAATCCTGGGTATAGTAGGGTGCATTCAGCATGGTGAGACCGTTGAGCAGGACGCCGACGAAGACCGCGCCGACGATGGTGCCGAGCACGTTCGGCCGCCGACGTCCCAAGACCGCGAAACCGATTAGGGCGGCCGCAACAGCGTCCATCAGCAAAGAGCCGCCAGAAGAGACGTCGCCACGGCCGACGCGAGCGGCGATGACGATGCCGCCGAGAGATGCAAGCGTACCCGAGATGACATAGGCGAGTGTCTTCAACCGTGCCGTCGAAGCGCCGGCAAGGCGCGTGGCCAGTTCGTTGCCGCCGGTGGCAAAGAGCAGGCGGCCGATGCGGGTGCGCTCGGTGAGAACGAACAGGACGATGGCGACCAGCGCCATCAGCACGACGGAGACGGGAACGATGCCGAACAGGCTGAAGCGGCCGATCAGGAGGAACGCAGGGTCGTATGCGCCGGTCGCGGTGGTTCCGTCCGGCAGGATGAGCCCGGCGGAAATGGAGCGGCCGGCGGTCGGGATCAGTTGCAGGCCGGAGAGCAGGAACATCATCGACAACGTGGCGAGAAGATCGGGAACCTTGAGCCGGACGATCAGGAGTGCATTGACGAGGCCGACAAGCGCCCCGAAGGCGAGCACCAGCGGCACGGTTGCAACGGCACTGAGCCCCCAGACGATCATCGCATAGCTGGCTGCCATAACGCTTGAGGCGGCGATGGCGCCGATCGACAGGTCGAAGCCGCCGACAGCGAGCGTGACGGTTACACCTGCGCCGAGGATGGCGACCACGGCGACCGCCTGCAGGATGCTCATCAGGTTGCCGATATTGGCAAAGGCAGGTTCGGCGGCGGTAAAGCCCAACAGAAGAGCGCCCAGCAGGATGAAGACCGCGCCGGAACGCAGGCTGGCGCTCAGGTTTCCGAGCCAGCCGTTGGCGTTCTTGTCGATCTTCCCGGTTCGTGACACCGGCGCCAGTGTTTCGTCGTTGATCGAGGTCATGCGTGAATTCCTTGGGAGACAGATGGTGCGCCGCGGGCCGCCGGCACGAGGCTGTGATGGTCGATGACCAGGATGCGGTCGGCGACCTCGTAGGCTTCTTCGGGGTCGGAGGTGGCAATCAGCGTGGCGCGGTCGGTGCGGCTGCGGATCGCCTGGATGATGTCGTGGCGGGCGCCGACATCGACGCCCTGGAAAGGTTCGTCGAGCAGGAGCAGCCGGCTCGGCTCGGCCTCCCAGCGGGCGAGCACCACCTTTTGCTGGTTGCCGCCGGAGAGCGACGCGATCGGCGCTTGTGGTCCGGATGCCTTGATGCGCAGGCGGGCAATCGCCTTTTTCGCCTCGCGTTGTTCGCGGCCGCCGAACAGGAGGCCATGCGGATACCATTTGGCGAGATGCGGCAGGCTGATGGTGGCGGCGAGCGAACTGCCCGGCCAGTTGGCGGGCATCAGCGAGGAGCGGTGCCGGTCTTCTGCGGCCATGGCGACACCGGCGGCAATCCCGTCAGCTGGTGTTTGCGGATGATGCGGACGGCCGTCGAGAAACATTTCGCCGTCGGAGAGGCGGCCCGCGCCAAAGATCGCCGAGAGGAGGCGGCTCTTGCCTGCGCCAAGTACGCCGGTGATCGCCACCACTTCGCCCGCATGCACGGCAAGATCGAAAGCGGTGGATTCCGGTAATAGGCGTGCGCCGCGCATTTCGAAGACCGGCGTACCGTCAACAATGCGGATGTCGGGCCGCGCCGATTGCAGCTTGCGGCCGAACATTGTCTCGATGGCGGCGGAAAAGTCGATGGGGCGCTGGAAAGCACCGGCAACCGCGCCGCCGCGCATGACCAGCGCCCGGTCGGCGAGCGCTTCGAGGTCGGCGGTGCGGTGGGAGATGTAGAGAATGGCAAGCCCGCCATCGCGCAGGCTTCGCAGAATATCGAAGAGGCGGCGGCTCTCGGCAATCGAGAGGCTTGCGGTCGGCTCGTCGAGGATCAGCAACTCCGCTTGGTTAGCCAGCGCGCGGGCAATCGCCACCAGTTGGCGGTCGGCCGCCGAAAGATCTGCGAAATCGCGATCGAGCGGCAAATCGAAGCCGGCGGCATCGAGAATTGCCTGCGCCTGACGCCGGATGCCGGAGCGGGAGACGAAGAAGGGCTGGCCTCGCTCCGTGAAGCGAGAAAGCAACAACGTATCGGCGACGGTAAGACCGGGAGCGCCGACGAGATCGGTCGATTGATGGACGGTGACGACGCCGGCAGCAGCAGCTTCGGTGGGCGTGCGCGGCGCATAGGGTCGCCGCTTCAGTGTGACCGTGCCGCTATCGGCGGGCAGCACGCCGGAGAGGATTTTCACCAGTGTCGATTTGCCTGCACCGTTCGCTCCCATCAGCGCAACGATCTCGCCGGCGTCGATCGTCAGCGTGGCACTGGTGAGCGCGCGCGTGGGTCCAAAGCTGCGGCTGAGCGCATCGACGTGTAGCAGCGGCATGATACGGATTTCCAATATCTTTATTGTCTATATAATTTGTCATATATTTTGGACAGGCGACAGCCGTACGCGGAGAACAGCTTTGCGAAGTACGGGCAGCCCCGACAATTTCTTTGCGGATGGTCAGCCTGCGGAGGAATGTTCGCGCCGAGCGGTTTGCGCGCCCTTGAGGCCAGTTGGCTTCGGCAAATCTTTGCGGCTCGGGGCTGTTTCGGAGAAACAGGAATCTCTCCAATCCGCAAAAATGGCACGAATTACTCTATTAAATTTATGGATTGCATATCTAATAAATGCTGCGTTTCGAGGCGGCCTGACGGTCTGCCGTTTGACGCGTTTCGATTGTCTTCAGAAGGAACGCTTTCCATGAAAACCATTCTCCGTCTGGCGGCAACCGCCGCTCTCATTCCCTTTCTTTTTGCCTCTGTGGCAAACGCGGACGGCGTTGCCGGCGCGCCTGCCCCGTTTGACAAGGGTGGCGTCAAGCTGGCGCTGATCAGCTATATTTCGGCAGGAGACTTCTTCCAGGCCTATCAGGCCGGCGCTGCAGCACAGGCAAAGGCGCTCGGCATCGATCTCAGGATATTCCCCGGCCGCCAGGACGCAGCCGAGCAGCGCGAACAGATACTGCAGGCGATCAATCTCGGCGTCGAAGGGATCGTTGTCGATCATGGCGTTCCGGAATCGCTCGGCGATGTCGTGCAGCAGGCCTTGGACAAGGGCATCAAGGTCGTCGCCTTCGATGTCAACTTGAACAATCCCAAGGTGCTGCAGGTCGAGCAGAGCGATCACGCACTTGCCAAGCAAGCGCTTGAGCAAGCGGTCAAGGACAATGGCACGAGCTTCAATGCCGGTTATGTCTACGTTGCGGGTTTTGCGCCGCTTGATCGCCGCAACGAGGTCTGGGATGCGTTCAAGGCCGAGAACAAGGGCGTTGTCGAGAAGGCGCGCTTCGGCAATGTCAGCGATACGACGGCAACGAGCACAGCGGATCAGGCAAAGGCAGCACTGCGAGCCAATCCGGATATCACCGTCGTCTTTGCTCCGTATGACGAATTTGCCCGTGGCGTGAAGCTGGCAGCGGCCGATCTCGGCATCTCCGACAAGCTGAAGATCTATTCTGCCGATGTTTCGACTGCCGATATTCAGGAAATCACCGAGGAGGGAAGCCCGTGGGTTGCAACCGTCGCGACCAATCCGGCCGTGGTCGGGGCTGTCTCGATCCGCGCCGCAGCCCTAGAAATCGCCGGTGAAGAGGTTCCCCGACAGATCACCGTCGAGCCGACACTGCTGACACAGAAAGGCCTGCGCGAAGCCGGCGTCAAGTCGATTGAGGAACTGGCAGCCAAGGTCCCGGCCTTCAGCGCCAGCGATGCGGCCACCGCAAGCTGGATCCCGGCCAAGCTGTTCTGATCTTTCGAATTGCAACGGCGGAACCTCCTCTGGTTCCGCCGCTTCTTCATTCCATAAACCGGAGTTTTTCCCATGAGCCAATCCAACGTCGTCTATGCAGCCGGTCTCGGCGTCACGCGCGACAAGCTGTTTGCCAGCGCCACTGAAATCTCAGGCGATCTGTCGCAGCATGCGGCCGAGCTTGACAGGGAAGGGCGTCCGCCACTTGGCGAGATCGTCAAGCTGAAGAAGGCCGGGCTGCTTAATGCGCTGCATCCGCGCGAGATCGGCGGCGGCGGGCTCGATTGGGTCGATGGGTTGAAGCTGGTGCGCATTCTGGCCCGCGGCGAAAGCTCGATCGGCCAGCTCCTCGGCTATCACTATGTCAACAGCCAGTTCATCTACTGGGCCCTCGCCGATCAGGCGCGCGCCCAGGCGCTGGGTGCTGAAACAGTCTCCCGCAACCTCTACTGGGGTGCGGCAGTCAATCCGCGCGATCCGGGCCTGACCCTGACGCGCCGGGGCACTGGCTACGTGTTGAACGGCCGCAAGTCCTTCTCCACCGCTGCACGAGTGTCCGACTATATCAACGCCAATGCGACGCTCGACGGCAAGATCGCCAATTTCGCTGTTCCGACCGATCGTCCCGGTTATGTCGCCAATGACGACTGGGACAATATCGGCCAACGGCTCTCCGACAGTGGCAGCGTCGAATTCCATGATTTCCCCGTCTACGAGGAAGACTTTATCGCGCCGCCGGCCGACGAGAATGAACCGCCGCCGGTGCTTTCGACCTTCAACACGCCGCTGATCCAGCTGGTCTTCGTGAATTTCTATCTCGGCGCTGCCGAAGGCGCGCTTGCTGCCGCCGTCGATTATGTCCGTACCACGACCAGGCCCTGGATCACCTCCGGCGTCGAGAAGGCATCGGACGATCCATATATTCTGGAGCGCGTGGGCGAGTTCACCGCCGCCCTGAAAGCGTCGGCCGCTCTCGCCGACAGCGCTGCCTTGGCGGTGCAGACGGCGCTCGCCAAGGGGCAAGACGGCACGGCGCGCGAACGCGGCGAGGCGGCGGCGGAAGCCTATGCCGCCAAGGTGCACGCGACCCATGTCGCGCTCGATATCACTTCGCGCGTCTTCGAGCTCACCGGTGCCCGCTCGACGGCGGAAAAGTACCGTTTCGACCGCTTCTGGCGCAACGTGCGCACCCACACGCTGCACGATCCGGTGTTCTACAAGGCCAAGGAAGTCGGTGAGTTCGTGCTCAACGACAGGATTCCGGTGGTGAGCTTGTATAGCTGAGGAGGGAGCAGGCCGGCCCTATGCCGGAGTGCGTTACAGGCAGAAACGACCGCTTCGCGCCGGACGTGTTCATTGAGACTGCGGCGCAGGCTATAATGCCCGGTACAGTCCCGTTACGCTGCCCGCTCGGTTTTTTTGGTGAGCGATAGGCTCATGCTGTGCCGTGCAACTGCAACATTTGCGGATGATGGGCTGGACTGATGCAGCTCAATGCGGTTCCGCCCCAAATTCTTTGCCGAATACAAGGCCGTATCGGCGATGCTCATGAGTTCATTCATTTGCAAACCATGGGTAGCGATCGCAATGCCTGCGCTGATTGTGACCGGAATATCGGTCTCACCGAGCCTGACATCGAGAAACTGGATGGCATTGCGTAATTTCTCGGCAACGACGCGCGGCTCAAGATCAGATGCGGCAGGCAGGTAGATGCCGAATTCCTCACCACCGAGGCGCGCAAAGATTTCACTCTTGCGCAAGTTCTCCGCCATCTTTTGTGCGACCGAGGCGAGTACTGCGTCGCCCGCCGCATGGCCAAACGTATCGTTCACGCGCTTGAAGTGATCAATGTCGATGATGATGAATGCGTCACCTGCGCGGGGTGCGGCCGGTAGCTGTGAAAAGAACCAACGCCGATTGTGGATCTGTGTAAGCGCATCCGTATCTAGCAGTTTTGTAAGTGTCGCCTCCGCCCGTTCCTTGACAAAAACGAGCGTAAACAACGCTATGGCGAAATGGCACAGAATGAGCAGAAAGAATGCGTCACGAGGATGAATGGCCTTCAAGGCCACCAATCCCAGGATTATAAACAGCGACAATATCACGGCTACGACGATCGATGCCGCCAGTGCATATCTGGCCGATAGTTTCTCATGCCGAGCGTCGTGGACAAGCGCGACGGCAGAGGCACTCAAAAACAAGATCGAGTTGAACTGAAAAACGCTGCCACGGAAAAGGTTGTCGAGGTGAAACCCCGTGATCACTGCTGTTGCGGTCAGGAGCATGGGCAATGCCGTCGCAAGCCAATCAAATGGGCGTTTTTTCCTGCTGCTGAGTCTTCTTATCCCGATCCAGAACAGGGCGTAACCAAGCGTGCCGAGCGCGAAACTCGACAATGCCCAAACATACAAGGGCAGAGCGCGCTTTTCACCCAGACCCGCAACAGTCGAAGCAATGGCGAGGAGGAGAAAGGCTATGGCCAGGACGCCGAGCCCATGACTCCGGGGAGATTGCCATCGAACGTATAGGAAACACAGCGCACCTATGAAAAATGATGACTTGTGAAGAAGCAGTACGGTCGCAAGGTCCACGTGTATCGTCATCCGTAGGTTGTAATTGTTCCGGGTGACTGGCCGTATAACACTCGCCGATTACCGAATTCTGAAACACGCTCGAAACCGATCGTTAAAGGCGGCGCGTTTAGCCGCAACGATCAGCATCGGGACTTGGTACACCTCACAAAGCTCCGTTCTTCGGCGGCTTTACGCCGTTCAGATGATAATTCCCGACCACATGGGACTTCCAGCGCACCGGGTCATGTAGGGTATGGGTGCGGGCGTTGCGCCAGTGGCGGTCGAGGTTGAGGCCGATGCGGGTGGAAGAGGTGCCGGCGAGTTCGAACAATGTGGTGGAGGCTGCGAGCGCTACCTCCGTCGTCAGGATCTTTGCCGCCGCCACCGACAGCGTGGCGTCGATGACGTGGGCCTCGGTCGGGTCCATCTGGGCGACATCGACCTTGCGGCCGGCCCGTTCTATGATCGCCGTTGCGGCCTCGATCCGGATGGCGATCTCGCCGATTTTGGCGATGGTGAGGGGATCGTCGGATGCACGCTCGACGCCGGCGTCTATCCAGGGGCGGCTTTGGGTTCGAACGAAATCCAGCGTTTCGGCGAAGGCAGCGCGGGCAATGCCGAGGTCGACGCCGGCATGGATGATCTGGCCGACCGAACCGATCGTCGTCGGCCGCTCGAAACCCTTGTGATGAAAGACGATGGCGTCGGCGTTGACGTAGACATTGTTGAACACTGTCGTGCCGCTGCCCGTGGTGCGCTGGCCGAAGCCGTCCCAGTCGTCGATGATCTCGATGCCTTCTGTGCCCTTGGCGACGAAGGACATGGTCAGGCGTTCCTCGGGGTCGAGTGCGAAGACCGTGATCCAATCGGCGAAAAGTACACCGGTCGAATAAAACTTACGGCCATTGACGCGGTAGCCCGGACCGTCAGGCGTGATGCGGGTGTTGTAGTCGCCGACCGTCTTGGTGCCGCGTTCCGAGAGTGCGTTGCCGAAGCGGTCGCCGGCCAGTGCGCGTCCGAAGAAATAACGTTTTTGTTCCTCGCTGCCGTCTACCCGCAGAGCCTCGAGAATGTAGAAATGATTCTGTGGAATCTGGCCGATCGATGCGTCGGCTTCCGCGAGAATGGCCGTGACTTCGGCAAGCACGGCATTGGAGACATCCAGTCCGCCATATTCAGCGGGAACGGTGATGGCGAGCAGTCCGGATCGGGCGATCTGGTCAAGCTGGCCATAGGGCAGGGTGCGGTTGGCGTCGCGGTCCGCGGCGCGGGTCGCGAAATCGGCGGCAAGTGACTGGGCGGCTTCAATCGCTTCGAAATCGCTGCGAAGGCGATCGGCCGTCTGCCGGATATTGGGCTGATACTGCAAGAGGGTTTCCATCGCACACTCCGATTTTCTGCACGGAGTATGGGTGGAAGAAGTCGGGCGGAAAGATAAGATTATAATTTCTATAGATCGACTGGACTAAGAAAAGTCTTTCCTTAAGGCGAGTTTTGCGCCGCCTTTGGCGCCGGCGCCTGCAAGCGCCCCGCAACCACGAAAGCCACGAAGGCGGCGTGTTCGGTCACCTGCGGCAGACCCATGAGTTCGCCGAACGTGCCGCGCGCAAGGGGACCAGCGATCAGCAGGGTAGGGCTTACCCCCGCTGCCGGGCCGATGGCTTCCGAATTCCGGGTACAGGACAATCCGAGCCCGGTCGGGTCGAGTTCGAGATAGCCGCTTTCGGAGAGTTCGGCGAGAAAGGGCTGACTGGCGAGGATGCCGCCATGCCCTGGGCCGGTGGTGACGACGACGGCGTCGTAAGTTTTCTCGATTGTCTCATGGCTCCGACGCAGGCGAAGCGTACAGTGGACAGCGTCGTTCTCGACCTGGACCGCCGCGATCGATCCGGCAAGAATTTCGAGCCGCTCCGCAGCTATTGCTCCATCGAGCGCCGCCTCCACCTGTGGCGCGACTCGGAAGCGGTGAACATCCCAATAGGGCCGCAGATGCCGGACGATGCGCTGCCGCTCCGCCAATGGCAGAACCTGCCAGAGGGCCTGACCCTGCGCCCGCACCTGGTCGATGACGCCATGCCAGGTGAGGCCATCCGAAACGGCTTGCCGAATGGTGTCGCGAATGTTTTTCAGGAGCGTTAGCGCAGTGAAGGCGGGATCCGTAAGGAAATCGCCGGTCGGGTCCTGCGGGAAAGGCGCATGACCGCGCGATCGCAACCCGCGACGAGAGATCGCGGTGATTGGACCCGTGTGGCCCTTCAGCGCCAGAGCCGCGATCACATCAGCAGAAGTGAGGCCGTTGCCGACGACCAGCACCCGGTCCGACGAACGAATGGCCTCAAGCGCGCCAGCCCTCGTCGGATCCGGCACGAAGCGGGGATGATCCTTCAATACGGTCTGAAGCTGGCCGGGCGCCACCGGCGGTGGATGGCTCGTGGCGATGACGACGATATCGGCCATGGTTTGTGCACCGTCATCGCCGATGATGCACCAGCGCTGCCCCTCGCGGACGAGATGGGCAACGGCGGAGCGGCGATGCTGGACAGCGCCGCTGGCAACGAACGGCTGCAGCATGGCGTTGACATAGTCGCCGAACACGCTGCGCCGGGGAAAGAGATGGCCGTCCGGCCGCAAGGCATCGGCGTCGCCGGAGGTTGCCGCCTGTTCATCGATCCATCGCAGGAAATGATCCGGTTCGTCGGTGAGAAGGCTCATGCGCGCAGCGGGCACATTGATACGATGGGCCGGTTCGGCGGTATCATAGGCGAGACCCCTGCCGAGACCTTCGCGCGGTTCGAAGACGACGATTTCCGGGGGCTGGATATGGCCTGCCTGTGCGAGGTGAAAGGCCGTAGCTGCACCTGAAACGCCGCCGCCGATGATGGCAACGACCGGCCGTCTCGCTTTCGGCACCATCGATTCGCTGAGGGCTGACAAGGTCATCGGATTGACGATCAATTGGTTCATGACATCTCACCGCTCGGCCAATTCTTAATAGTCTATAGTTTTTATCAATATTGGTCGTCGGTCAAGCCTGTAAGTTTTCGATCTGTTTGCAGGGTAAAGCAATAGGAGATTCGCCGGAGGCGGTGCAGTGAGGCTTTGAATCAGGATTTTTCGTCCAGAGCGCCGAGAACGCGGCGAAGCAGTTCGTCCTCCTCCCGCACGCCGTGCCGGTAAAGGGTCAGCACCAGGGCAGCGACCGGATCGTTCGCATCGCTGTCAGGAGTTATGTTGCGCGCGGTTTTGGCGGCGTCGAAGACACGCTGGCATAGTTCGACATGATGCGGCAGCATCGGCTCGTTGCGCCATTTCGTCATGCCTCGTCTCCCACCATCTATTCAGAAATACATATTTGTCCGGCGAAGCAGCAGCGATCTGCGCCCACACGCCTGGAAGCATGCCTCGCTTGCGGAATGGGTGGCGGTCGAATATGGCGGTTTTCAGACTGGTGGGCCAGACTGGCGGGATTGGGAGGACGGGCCGAAGCTACGGCCTGTGCTCCCAATTTATGAAAAATATCAGGTCGGTTCAGCCGCGGTGGCCGGGTCCATCATCGGGACCGCGGTGTTCAAATCGTTCTCGGTATATTTGATCAGGAGGATGCTGAGGATAGAACCGACGATCACGAAGACAACAGCGCGCATGGTCATTTGCATTGCACTTTTCCTGTTTAAGCATTCCTGCAAACGTGCGGATCACCAGGTTGTTCCGAATGCCGGTTCCGGCAAATGCCCTGTGTCGGGGACGTATACCTCGGCCATGCGGGGGATGCTTATCGAATCGCGTGGCAATTCGATGGCTGTGCAGATTTAGAATGAGCCGGCTAGACCGACATGGGCGAACAGGCTCATGGCAGCCAATGTCAGGCGCATCGGCGAGCCAAATGAAAAACGATCGACAGCCATCGCTAGCATCAGCCCAAGTGCGACGATCATTCCGGCAATACCTGCGGTATTGTTGCTGAATGCCATCGCCATTGCGGACAGGTTGATGGCGCCTGCAAGTGTCGTGGCGGGTGACAGGAGAACGGTCTGATCCGTCGCCGGCGAGAAGATCTGCCGGAATCGGTGCCAGCTGAAGCCGATGGCAAGGCTGAGGAACAGGGCGGCGATGAGATCTGTCGGCATCACATCGCCCGCATTCTGATTTCCGCAGTCTGTTCGTGCTGCGTCAGTGTTTCGGCTTTCGACAGCGCTGCCGAAAAGGCCTGGCCGACGCCGATCAGGATCGGATTGTCGACACCGATTTTTTCCACGGCCTCCGCAAGGCCGCTTAGCGTACCGATCCAGCGTTTTTCATCGCTGCGCGTGACTGCGCTCATGACGACCGCCGGGGTCTTGCAGTCCATTCCTGCTGCCAGAAGCCGCGCGCGGATTTGTCCTGCGGTGCGGCCGCCCATGTAGAAAATCGTCGTGGTCCGTGGTTCCGCCAGATTTTGCCAATCGAGATGTTCGGGCAGATCGCCGAGGCGCGAGTGGCCGGTGACGAAACGGACGGCTTGGGCATGGTCGCGATGCGTCAGCGAGACGCCGAGCCTTGCGGCCATGGCGCTGGCGGAGGTGATACCGGGCACGATATCGACCGGAATACCTTCCTGCTCCAGGCAGGCGATTTCCTCTCCGGCGCGGCCGAAGATCATCGGGTCACCGGACTTCAAGCGCACCACACGCTTTCCCGCCTTGGCGAGCGCGATCATCGTGGCGTTGATGTCTTCCTGCTTGCAGCTTGTCCGGCCGCCGCGCTTGCCGACCAGCATGCGCTTCGCCTCGCGCCGGGCCAGTTCCAGCACCTCGTCGGAGACGAGATCGTCGAACAGGATGACATCGGCGGCTTGCAGGGCGCGCACGGCCTTCAGCGTCAGCAGCTCCGCATCGCCGGGACCGGCGCCGACCAGCGTGACACGACCGGTGGATGGCTTGGCCGTGTCGAAGCGGCAAGCAGCGGAGAGAAGATCGCTCTCGGTATCCGTCTCAGGGGCTGCACCAAATGCGCGATCGACGAAACTTTCCCAGAAGGCGCGTCTTGGCGCACCGGGGCTTGTCCTGACATTGACCTTTTCGCGGATATTGCGCGCCAGCACCGCCCAGGATTTCAGCGAGGGCGGCAGCAGCGTCTCTATGCGACGGCGGATCGCTTGGGCAAGGATCGGCGCTGCGCCATCGGTGGAAATAGCGACGACGACGGGTGAGCGGTTGACAATCGATCCGAACTGGAACTGGCAGTATTTCGGGTTGTCGATGACGTTGACCGGTACGCCGGCCCTGCAGGCCGCATCGAAGAACGCGGTAGCTGCTTCGTCGTCTTTGCAGTCGGCAACGGCGATTGCTGCGCCTTCGAAGGATGCAGGGGACCATTGCCTCCTGTGATGAAAGAACCGGCCGTCCTGATTGATGAGGTTCGCAAACGTCTCGCTCAAATCTTCCGCGTAGACATGGATTTCGGCTCCGCAAGCGGCGAGAAGTTCCGCCTTCCAGGCTGCGGCGTCGGACCCGCCAACGACAATAGAGCGTTTTCCTTCAAGGGCCCAAAAGACCGGCAGCTTGGCCAGTGGCGCCATGCGGGCAGGGCGGGTGTTCCGGTCACTCGGCAGCAGCTGCAAGGCATCCATCGATGATCCCCCTGATTTCGGAGCGGCAGGAGCCGCAATTGGTTCCGGCGTTCAATTCCTTGCCGACAGCCTCGACGCTGTGACAGCCACCTCTGACGGCGGCGACGATCTGGTTGACGCCAACGCTGAAGCAGGAACAGACGGTGGCGCCCGGGTCCATCCGGCCAGCGCCTGGACGTCCGGCAACGACGGCGAACCGCTTGGCCATTTCGGCATGTTGGGCAGTTAGTTGCTCGATCGCCCAGTTGCGTGCGACGGCGACCGGCTGGCGGGCGAGGAAGAAGGCGGCAAGCAGCCGGTCGCCATCGAAGAAGGCAAGGCGCAGGTCGCCGGTCTGGGCGTCGGCGTAGCCGAGCGGCTCGATATGGTCGGGAATACCCAGATGCGTGCGGCACCACTGCATCCAGTTTTCGGGCGCGGCATCGAATGCCAGTTCCAGCCGCCAGCCGCTTTCGGCCTTTGCCATGGCCCAGTAAGTGGCGTCGAGATCCAGTGGCTTGGCGACCGAAACCGCAAAGCCATAGCTTGCAACCTTCAGCGGCCGGGCAGCGACGGCGACGTTCTTCGAGGCCGGTTGACCAGAGAAGGGGTCGGTGACCGGCGCAACGACGGCGTCGATACGGGCCTTGGCGGCAAACTGATCGTTCCAGTGCATCGGCACGAAGAGACTGCCGCGGGCCTGACGCTCGGTAACCAGCGCACGCACCACAGCCTTGCCGTAGGGGCTTTCGATCTCGACGAGGCCGGCGCTGGCAACGCCGATCTCGAGCGCGTCGCGCGGATGGATTTCGGCAAAGGGCTCGGCGATATGGGCGGACAGGCGCGCACTCTTTCCCGTCCGCGTCATCGTGTGCCACTGGTCGCGAATGCGGCCGGTGTTGAGCGTCAGCGGGAAGTCGGCACTCGTCCGGTCCGAGACCGGAGCGCTGACGGCAATGAAACGCGCCTTGCGATCGGGATGGAAGAAGCCTCCATCGGCGAAGAATCGGGTGGTTCGTGTTTTCGCGCCTGCCGGCTGCGGCCATTGAAAGGGTTCCAGCGCATCGTAAGCCGTTTCATCAATCCGCTCGTAGGCGCCGATATCGAAATCGCGGCTGCCGTCGTTTTCGAAGGCGGACATGGCCGCGTGCTCGGCAAAGACAGTGGTGGCGGACGGAAACGAGAACGCGTCCTCGAAACCCATGCGGCGGCCGACTTCGGCCAGCTGCCGCCAGTCGGCCTTCGCCTCGCCAGGGGTGGCAAGATAGGCGCGCTGGCGGGAAATGCGGCGTTCCGAGTTGGTGACGGTGCCGTCCTTCTCGCCCCAGCCGAGCGAGGGCAGAAGGACATGGGCGTACTTCGTCGTGTCGGTGTTCGCGAGGATGTCGGAGACGACGACGAAAGGACAGGCAGCAATCGCGGCTGCGACGGCATCGGCGTCCGGCATCGAGACGACCGGGTTGGTGGCCATGATCCAGAGTGCCTTGATCCGGCCGTCGGCGACGGCGCGGAACATGTCGACGGCCTTCAGGCCAGGCTTGCGGGCAATATCAGGCGATTGCCAGAAGCGCTGGACGCGGTCGCAATCCTCAGGGTTTTCGATTGCCATGTGGGCCGCCAGCATATTGGCAAGGCCGCCAACCTCGCGTCCGCCCATGGCGTTCGGCTGGCCGGTGAGCGAGAAGGGCCCTGTGCCGGGCCGGCCGATGCGGCCGGTCGTGAGATGGCAGTTGATGATGGCATTGACCTTGTCGGTGCCGGAGGCGGACTGGTTGACGCCCTGGCTGTAGCAGGTGACGACCTTTTCGGTTTCCTCGAACAGGCGGAAGAACTGCCGCAGCTGCATGGAGGGCAGGCCGGTTAATTCCATCAGATCCGCGATGCTGAGGGCCGAGGCGGCCGCAAAGGCCTCTGCGAAACCATTGGTGTGCGTGCCGATGTAGTTCTGATCGATCGCGGCAGTACCCGCGAGGTGAGCCAGCAGGCCCATGAACAGCGCCACGTCGCCATCCGGCCGGATCGCCAAATGCAGGTCGGCGATGTCGGCCGTCATGGTGCGGCGCGGGTCGATGACGACGACCTTCATGCCTGGCCGGGTGGCCTTGGCGGCTGCAAGCCGTTGGTAGATCACGGGATGGCACCAGGCGAGGTTGGAGCCGGTCAGGATGACCAGATCGGCAAGCTCGATATCCTGATAGGTACCGGGAACGGTGTCGGCGCCGAAAGCACGCCGATGGCCGGCGACGGAGGAGGACATGCAAAGGCGCGAATTGGTGTCGATATTGGCCGAGCCGATGAAACCTTTCATCAGCTTGTTGGCGACGTAATAATCCTCGGTCAGCAACTGGCCGGAAACGTAGAAGGCAACCGAATCCGGGCCATGCTCGGCGATGGTTTCGGAAAAACGGGAGGCGACGAGGTCAAGCGCCTCGTCCCAGCTTGCGCGTTGTCCGCCGATCTGTGGGTAAAGAACCCGTCCGTCGAGATCGATGGTTTCGGCGAGCGCGGAGCCCTTGGAACACAGCCGACCGAAATTGGCCGGATGATCGGGATCGCCCTTGACGCTGACTGCGCCGTTGTCGTCGGTCTTGGCGATGACGCCGCAGCCGACGCCGCAATAAGGACAGGTGGTCCTGGTTTCAGTGGCCACAGATGTTCCCCCGGCCATTCTGGCATCCGTGGCTTTCACCCCCCTCTGTCAGCTTTGCTGACATCTCCCCCACAAGGGGGGAGATCGGGAGCCTGCCGTGCCACTGGTCTCCACCCACTGAGCAAAAGCGATAGACGCTTTTTTTGCTCAAACGGGCAGCAGCAAACTCAGACCGATCTCCCCCCTTGAGGGGGAGATGTCGCGAAGCGACAGAGGGGGGTATTTCTTGCTCCATGCGCCTATTCCGCCGCCATCATCAGGCTTTCGAGCGCGATGGAGAGTGCACCATTGTCGTTGCGCACCGGGATCGTTCGCACTTCGCCCTGGTCGGCGCCGAGCGCCTTGCCGGTTTCGAGCGAAATGACCCAGTTGTGCAGCGGGCAGGTCACGGCCGTTCCGTGAACGATGCCTTGGCTCAACGGTCCACCCTTGTGGGGGCAGTGATCCTCGATGGCGAAGACCTCGTTTTCGGCCGTGCGGAACACAGCGATCTTGCCTTGCGGGGTCTTGACGCAGCGCGCGCCGCGCAGCGGGATGTCGGAGATGTCGCCGATTGCGATCCAGTTCGTTTCCATGTCCGTTACTCCGCCGCTTCCGAGTATCCAACCGTCGCCATCGGCCGGAACTCATGCTTGTCCTTGCCGGAGACACGCTCCGACCAGGGGTCGACCTGGGCGAATTTCTGGGAGAAGACGAAGCGGTCGTAATAGGCTTGGCGCTTGTCCGCATCGCCCATGATCTGGCGGCGGATTTCGTCGAGCCCGATGCGCTTGGCCCATTTGTAGATGCGCTCCAGATAGCGGCCCTGTTCGCGATACATCTGCGTCAGCGCCACGATGTAGTGCAGCGCCTCGTCCTCGGTTTTGACAAGGCCAAGCACTTCGGTGCCCTTGATGTCGAGACCGGCAGCCCCTGCAAAATGGATCTCGAAGCCCGAATCGACGCAGATGACGCCGATGTCCTTGCAGGTCGCCTCGGCGCAGTTTCGCGGACAGCCGGAGACGGCCATCTTGAGCTTGGCCGGCGTCCACGAGCCCCACATGAACTTTTCGATGCGGATGCCGAGCCCGGTCGAATCCTGCGTGCCGAAGCGGCACCAGTCGGAACCGACGCAGGTCTTTACCGTGCGCAGGCCCTTGGCGTAGGCTTGGCCGGAGACGAAACCGGCCTTGCCGAGATCGGCCCAGACGGCGGGCAGGTCTTCCTTCTCGATGCCGAGAAGGTCGATGCGCTGGCCACCGGTGACCTTGACCAGCGGCACCTCGAACTTGTCGACCACGTCGGCGATGGCGCGCAGTTCCTTCGAATTCGTCACGCCGCCCCACATGCGCGGCACGACCGAATAGGTGCCGTCCTTCTGGATGTTGGCGTGGACGCGCTCGTTGATGAAGCGCGACTGGTAATCGTCGGCATATTCGTCCGGCCAGTCGCAGACGAGGTAGTAGTTGAGGGCCGGACGGCACTTGGCGCAGCCGCAGGAGGTCTTCCACTCCAGTTCCTGCATGACGGCCGGAATTGTCTTCAGACCCTTGGCCTTGATCAGGCGGCGCACGTCGTCGTGGCCAAGCTCGGTGCATTTGCACATGGGCTGGACGGCTGCCGGATTGTAGGCGTCGCCGAGCGTGATGGTCATCAGCTGTTCGACGAGACCGGTGCAGGATCCGCAGGAAGCCGACGCTTTGGTGTGGGCTCGCACGTCGTCGAGCGAGGTCAGTCCCTTGCCTGTGATCGCGCTCGTGATCTTGCCCTTGCAGACGCCGTTGCAGCCGCAGATTTCCGCATCATCCGGCAAGGCTGCAACGGCCGCCGTAGGGTCCAGCGGGGACCCTCCCTGGTAGGCCTGGCCGAAAATGAGCGTTTCGCGCATCTCCGAGATATCGGTGGCTTTCTTCTTCAGGTCGTTGAACCATGCGCCGTCGGCCGTTTCGCCGTAAAGCACGGTGCCGATGATGCGGTTGTCCTTGAGCACCAGCCGCTTGTAGACGCCGGCCGTCGCGTCGCGCAGGACGATCTCCTCGCGGTCGTCGCCTTCGGCAAAGTCGCCGAGCGAGAAGAGATTGATGCCGGTGACCTTGAGCTTCGTCGGCGTGTCCGAATGCACGAAAGCGGGCGTGCAATCGCCGGCGAGATGCGAAGCGGCGATGCGGGCCATTTCGTAGAGCGGCGCGACGAGGCCGTAGACCATGCCGCCGACCTCGGCGCATTCGCCAAGCGCCAAAATGTCACCGTCGGAAGTCTGCATGCCGGCATCGACGACGATGCCGCGATTGACAGCAAGCCCCGCTTCCTTGGCAAGATTAGCATTCGGACGGATGCCGACGGCCATGACGACCAGTGTCGCGGGGATGATCGTGCCGTTGTCGAGCTCGATGCCTTCGACCTTGCCGTCGCCGACGATCTGCTTGGTGTTGGCCTTGCAGATGACCTTGATGCCGCGTTCCTCGACGGCTTTCTGCAGGAGGTAGCCGGCGGCCGGATCGAGCTGGCGCTCCATCAGTGTCGGCATAACGTGCAGCACGGTCACATCCATGCCGCGCGAGGCAAGACCTGCCGCGGCTTCGAGCCCGAGCAGGCCGCCACCGATGACGACAGCCTTTTCGCGCGACTGGGCAGCGAGCAGCATCGCCTGCACGTCGTCGAGATCGCGATAGGTGATGACGCCGGGCAGATCCTTGCCGGGCACCGGAATGATGAAGGGCACGGAGCCGGTGGCGATGACCAGCTTGTCGTAGCCTTCCGTCACGCCATGATCGGAGGTGACGGTCTTCTTGGCGCGGTCGATCGAAACGATCTTGTGGCCCTTGTAGAGCGTGATGCCGTGTTCGATGTACCAGCCGTCACCGTGAATGACGATCTGCTCGTAGGTCTTTTCACCGGAGAGAACCGGCGACAGCATGATCCGGTCGTAGTTGACGCGCGGTTCGGCGTTGAAGATGGTGACCTGATATTGCCCCGGCGCCTGTTCCAGCAGGTGCTCCAGCATGCGCCCGGGGGCCATGCCGTTGCCGATGATGACGAGTTTCTGGGTCATGTCGGTTACTCCGCGGCTTCGACAAAGCGGTGGCGTTCGTAGAGGAACTTCAGCACGGCCTCGCGGCACTTGAGGTACGTCCGGTCAGAGGCGAGTTCGATGCGGTTGCGCGGCCTGGCGATCGGCACGTCGAGCACTTCGCCGATGCAGGCCGCCGGACCGTTGGTCATCATGACGATCCGGTCGGACAAGAGCACTGCCTCGTCGACGTCATGGGTGATCATGACCATCGTGTTGCCGAGGCGGGCGTGGATTTCCATCACGGCATCCTGCAGATGCGCCCGGGTCAGCGCGTCGAGGGCGCCGAAAGGCTCGTCGAGCAGAAGGATTTTCGGTTCCATGGCGAGCGCGCGGGCGATGCCGACGCGCTGCTTCATGCCGCCGGAAATCTCGGACGGACGCTTGTCCTTGGCATGCGCCATCTGCACGAGGTCCAGATTGGACATGACCCAATCGTGCCGTTCCTTCTTGCTCTTGGTCCTTCCGAAAACCTTGGAGACGGCGAGATTGACGTTCTCATAGACCGTCAGCCAAGGCAGCAGGCTGTGGTTCTGGAAGACGACGGCGCGCTCCGGTCCCGGCGCGTTGACCTCGCGGTTTTCCAGAAGCACCGCGCCGGATGAAACCGGCGTCAGGCCGGCGATGAGGTTGAGCAGGGTGGACTTGCCGCAGCCGGAATGGCCGATGATCGAGACGAATTCACCCTTGTTGATCGTCAGGTTGATGCCCTTCAGCACCTCGGCGCGCTGACCGCCCCGGTCGAAATGCTTGTCGATATGATCGAGTTTCAGATAGGCGCTCATGAACGTGTCCCTCAGTTGGCGGATGCGCCGCGGGTGACGATGGTGCCGACCGCTGAGACCAGCTTGTCGAGGATGAAGCCGACGACGCCGATATAGGCGAGCGCGACGATGATGTCGGGCAGGCGCGACGAGTTCCACGCATCCCAGATGAAGAAGCCGATGCCGACGCCGCCGGTGAGCATTTCGGCGGCGACGATGGCGAGCCAGGAGAGGCCGACGCCGATGCGCAGGCCGGTGAAGATGTAAGGGGCGGCCGACGGCAGCATGATCTTGAAGAAGAACTCGAACTGGTTGAGGCAGAGCACCTTGGCGACGTTGCGATAGTCCTGTGGGATGTTGCGGACCCCGACGGCGGTGTTGATGATCACCGGCCAGATCGAGGTGATGAAGATCACGAAAATTGCCGAGGGGTTCGAGTCCTGGAACGCAGCGAGCGACAGTGGCAGCCAGGCGAGCGGCGGAACTGTGCGGAGAATCTGGAAGATCGGATCGAGACCGCGCATGGCCCAGACGGACTGGCCGATGACCGCGCCGACGAGAACGCCGGTGACCGCGGCAAGGCCAAAGCCGTAGGCGACGCGCTGCAGCGAGATCAGCACCCGCCAGCCCAGCCCGATGTCCTGTGATCCGTAGTTGAAGAACGGATAGGCGATCAGGTCATAGCTCTCCTGCCAGACCTGGGACGGCGGCGGCAGCGTGGCGCCTGCGCCCGAACAGAGGAGCTGCCAGACGCCCAGAATGATGACCAGCACCACGAGCGGCGGCAGGACGTTGCGCGCGATCGTCGCCGCGATTTGCTTCGGCTTCGTTTTTGCGGCGGGCCGGCCGGAGAAGGGCAGGACGCTTGCGCTTGTCTTCGGCGGTACAGCCGTTGCGATTTTTTCCGTGCGGGCCAATGCTGGCATGGAAGAACTCCTGAAAAGAAGAGGAAAACCGGCGCAGGCGGTCCTGCGCCGAGGCTGTTTTGATCAGGACGATGCCTTGATCGACAGGCTATCGAGATAGGCGGACGGATTTTCCGGATCGAAGACCTTGCCGTCGAAGAAGGTTTCCTTGCCGCGGGAGGTCGAGGCCGGAATGTCGGCTGCTGCGACGCCGAGATCGGCTGCTGCGGCCCGCCAGATGTCCTCGCGGTTCACCTGGTCGACCAGTGCCTTGATGTTGGTGTCGGGCGCGAGTTTGCCCCAGCGGATGTTCTCGGCCATGAACCAGGTGTCGTGGCTCTTGAACGGGTAGGACGCGCCGTTCGCCCAGAACTTCATGTAGAGGTCGGTGCCGGTTACAACGCGGCCATTGCCGTAGTTGATGTCGCCCTTCAGCCGGCCGATGATGTCCTTCACCGGCACGTTGAACCATTGGCGCTTGCCGACGATCGTCGCCAGCTCGTCCTTGTTGTCCATGCTTTCGCACCACTGTTGGGCTTCCATCACGGCCATCATCAGCGCCTTGGCGGCGTTGGGGTTCTTCTCGACCCAGTCGGCGCGCATGCCAAGCGCCTTTTCCGGATGCCCCTTCCAGAGCTCGCCGGTGGACGCCGCGGTAAAGCCGATGCCCTGGTTGACCAGCTGTTCGTTCCAGGGCTCGCCGACACAGAAACAGTCCATGTTGCCGACCTTCATGTTCGCCACCATCTGCGGCGGCGGCACGACGATGGTCGAGACGTCCTTGTCCGGGTCGATGCCGCCGGCTGCCAGCCAGTAGCGGATCCAGAGATCGTGGGTGCCGCCCGGGAATGTCATCGCCACCTTCACCTCGCCGCCATCGGCCTTCTTTTTCTCGAAAGCGGCCTTCAACTTGGAGGCGTCGAGCTGGACGCCGGTATCGGCGTATTCCTTGGCAACGGAGATCGCCTGGCTGTCACAGTTCAGGCGGGCGAGGATCGCCATCGGAACCGGAACGTTGTTCTGCGTCACCTTGCCGGTGTGCATCAGGTAAGGCATGGGCGAAAGGATATGTGCGCCGTCGATGCCGTTGGCGGCGCCACCGAGCACGAGATTGTCGCGCGTCGCGCCCCAGGAGGCCTGCTTGGCGACTTCGACATCCGGAAGCCCGTGTTTTTCGAAAAAGCCCTTTTCCTTCGCGATGATGAGCGCCGCGGAATCTGTCAGCGCGATGTAGCCGAGCTTGACGCCGGTCACTTCCGGGCCGGCCGTGGCGGCAAAGGCGCCGGACGGGAAGGCCGTCTTGACCGCGGTGAACATTGCCGCGGTAGCGGTTGTCTTGAGAAGGCTGCGACGGGTGATGCCGTTGCTCAAAATCGTCTTCATGAACAGGTTCCCTTTAGAGTGGCCGGTCGGATTTTTGGCAATAAAAAACGCCGCTCGGAGATTTGCGTCTTCGGGAAGGAGGAATCCCGGACTGCAAAACCCTTGCGACGTCGATGTCTTTTGCGAAGGCCTATTTGGCTTCGGCTCGCTGCGATCGCCATTGACCGGAGCGATTTATGTCATGCAACCCCCGTGCCAGTTTGGAAGGAAAATATTAGCGTATTGAAATTGAAGGTGTTTTGGCCGCGATCCGCTAAATGAGTATTTTTTAACCGGAGGCAAAGTATGCAAAAAAATTCAGCGGTTGCTTTGGATCGGCAGGGGTAAGGTGGGATTTTTTGTGCAGCGCAAAAAGCGAAAGTCAGATTTCGTCGCTCGGAGCGCTGCCAAGCGCACTGCTTTTGACCGGAAATCCGGCGAGATAGTCGGCGATCCGGGCCGGGTCGAAAACCTGTCCGTCCATGAAGCGGTCTCCGTCCGAGGCTCCCTCGACGCGAATATCGTCATCCAGCAACGGTGCCGCATTCGCCCCAAGTGCCAGGCGGTAGATGTCGGGCCGATAGGCCGCGGCTGCGGCCGTCATGCCCTTGGAGGAAAGGTCGGCCTGGCCCCAGCGGATCATCTGGCTGTAGATCCACAGCGCCTGGCTTGGGCGTGGATAGTTGGCAAAGCCGGCATGGAACTTGAAATAGCCATCGATGACGCGCCGATTGCCCCGGTCGTCAAGATTGAACTCACCTGCCAGCACGCGGCGGATGATGTCGACCGGTGCTGCGATGTAACGGCCGTCGGCCAGCGCTTCCGACAAGGCATCGTGATTGTCCGGGCGGTCGCACCAGCGGGCTGCTGCATCGAGTGCCACGATCAGTCGTGAGACAGTTTCCGGATGGGTTTCGGCCCAATCCGGCCGCATGCCGATCACCTTTTCCGGGGCGGACGGCCAGATGTCCTGCTTGGCGGCGACGATGCGGCCGACGCCGCGCTCGGAGGCGACCATGTTCCAGGGTGCGCCAACGCAGAACCCGTCGATGGCGCCGGCGGCAAGTGCATCCGACGTCATCGGCGGCGGCACGACGACGAGCTTGACGTCGCGGTCCGGATCGATGCCGCCGGCCGCCAGCCAATAGCGGAATTCGTAATTGTGCGAGGAGAAGGGATAGGTGACGCCCAACGTCGGCAGCGGCTCGCCGCGCGCTTTCATTCCGAGGATGACCTTTGCCAGCGCCTGTGCGTTTTCCAGCGCGCTCGCCGTCTCCGGCAAAGATGCCTCCTGCCGCATGCGGGCATAGAGTCGTGTGGAAAGCGTGATCGCATTGCCGCCGCGGCCGAGCGAAAACGGCGTGATCGTCGGCGATGGGTTGGAGCCGAGCCCCAGCATCGAGGCGACCGGCATGGGTGACAGCATGTGGGCGATGTCGAACTGCCGGAAGGCGAGCCGATCCCGCACATTGGCCCAGGAGACATCCTTGACCAGATCGAGAGCGATGCCTTCCTTCTGCGCAAAGCCGAATTCTGACGCTGCGATCAGCACGGAAGCATCGACGAGTGGAATGAAGCCGGCCCGCAGGGTGCGCGAGCCTTCGCCGGCCAATCGCGCCGGTGCGGCAAGGCCGCTATTCCCGCTTAAATGCGTGAGCTTGGTGATCATGTTCACTCCAATGCCTCCCATCGGAAGATATCTGACTGAGGCGCGGTCATCACATCAGCAATCCCGCCGCAGTGACGACGCTCTGGGCTATGTCCGATATCTTCTTCTTTTCGTTCATGGCCGTCTGGCGCAGCAGCGCGAAGGCCTGCTCCTCGGAAAGGCCGCGCATCTTCATCAGGATACCCTTTGCGCGCTCGACGATCTTGCGTTCCTCCAGCGCCGATTTGGCGTCGGCGAGTTCTCGTTGCAGCCGGCTGAAGGCGTTGAAACGGCTGACGGCCATGTCGAGAATGGGTTTGACCCGTTCCTTCTTCAGTCCGTCGACGATATATGCCGACACGCCAGCATCGACCGCCGCCTCAATGGATGCGGTGTCCGATCGATCGACGAACATGGCGATCGGCCGACCGACCGTGCGAGTCAGTTGGAACAGGTGCTCCATCATGTCGCGGTTCGGGTTTTCCAGATCGATGAAGATCACATCCGGCTGCAGCGTCTCGATGATTCGAGCAATGCCGTTGACCTCATGGACGACGGTCACCTTCGCATGCCCGGCCTCGCGCAATCCTTCCTCGATGATGGAAGCGCGGATCGCGTTCTCATCGATGACAAGAATTGTGAGGTCCAAATAAGCCATGGCGCATAGATGACGCAGTGCAGCAATCTTGGCAATGCCTAAAATAGGGGCGTGATACCTGAAGCCTAAAATTTAGGCATCATGCTCAGGGCGTGACCGGATTATTTTGCTGCGCAGCCATTTACGCCGGTCAAGACTTGCCTAGTTGGCATCATATCATAGCGGGGACGCGACATGGCGGAAAACGCCGAGGACCTTTATCACAGCATTGGGCAGGCTCTGGCCGATTGCGTCGCCGAACCATGGAGCGAGATCCGGCTGCATATCGACGTGATCGACAATTCGATCGGTCTGACCGGCGAGTACCTGCGAGAGAACGGCGCGCTCGCGGACCTGGACGTTCGACAACTCGGCCACGCCGTCACCAAGGCGATCCGGCAACTTCACAAGACGTCATACAGGTCCGGCAACACATCGTGGACACGCGCGAACTTCATCCTGAGGCCGGATGGGCAGTTCCAGCTGAAGCTGACAGACGAGGGCGCCTCTCGAACCGAATGACGGGATGCGTGACCGCCCCGCGCGATAAAACCGTCATTTTCCTAATATGCCACTTTATCAAAGCGCTACGGACAGCATACGATGTGAAAAACATTGTAATGACAGAACAGTTGGGCAGTTGGGGGTAAGGCGTGCATCAGGATACGGTTTTGGTAGCGACCGTGGCGATCAGCTTCGTACTGGCCGCCGGTTTTGGCTATCTTGCGGATCGGCTGCGATTGCCGCCTCTGGTCGGATATCTGGTTGCCGGCATCATGATGGGTCCGTTCACGCCCGGCTTCACGGCGGACAGCGCTCTTGCGGGGCAACTGGCCGAAATCGGCGTCATTCTTTTGATGTTCGGTGTCGGTCTGCATTTCTCCGCGTCAGATCTCATCGCTGTTCGTGGTGTTGCCATCCCCGGCGCCGTCGGCGAGATCATCGTCGCAACGCTGCTTGGCATCGGCCTCTGTTCGCTATGGGGCTGGAACCTCGGTGCCGGGCTTGTGTTCGGCCTCTGTGTCTCGGTCGCCAGCACGGTGGTTCTCTTGAAGGCGTTGGAGGAACGGAACCTGGTCAGTTCGCCCAACGGGCGGGTGGCTATCGGCTGGCTGATCGTCGAAGATCTGGCAATGGTGCTGGCGCTCGTTCTCTTGCCCATCATAGCTGAGATTTTGGGGGCTCCCGGCCAGGCGGGAGGCCACCCGATGACCGGCGGCGGCACGCCGGTCGCGGTGACCATCGTGCTGACCCTGGTCAAGCTCGGTGCCTTTGCCGTGCTGGCCATCGTCCTTGGGCCGAGATTGGTCCCGTGGCTTTTGACGCTGGTCGCCCGCACCGGGTCACGTGAATTGTTCACGCTGACGGTCCTTGCGATCGCGCTCGGCATTGCCTTTGGATCGGCAACGCTTTTCGGGGTCTCCTTTGCGCTCGGGGCGTTCTTCGCCGGTGTGGTCATGAGCGAATCCAACCTCAGCCATCGGGCTGCCGCCGATTCGCTTCCGCTTCAGAATGCCTTCTCCGTTCTGTTCTTCGTCTCGGTCGGCATGTTGTTCAACCCGATGGTCCTGATCCATCAACCGCTTGGCGTGATCGCCATCGTGGCGCTTGTCACCTGCGGCAAGCCGCTGATCGCCTTCAGCTTCGTGACGCTGTTGGGCTATCCCGTGTCGATGGCGCTGACGGTCGCAGCAAGCCTGGCGCAGATCGGCGAGTTTTCCTTCATCGTCGCCGGGCTCGGGGTCTCGCTCGGGCTTTTGTCGCAGGAGGGGCACGATCTCATCCTGGCGGGCGCCATTCTCTCCATCACGCTGAACCCGTTGGTGTTCACCGTTGCGGGGAAATTGAAAACGGTCTTCGCTCGTTCGATGCCCGCGTTCACGGCCCAATACGGCCAGGCCAGATTTGCCGCCTTGACCCGGGATCTCGATCGCGTCAGAGCAAAAGTCGAAGAAAGGGAAAGCCAGCAGCAGCTGAAAAAGCAGCAACTGTTGAATACCTTTCCGCTGTTTTCGAAGGTCAATGAGCACGCCCTCGAAGAGCTTCTTCTCCTCTTCAGGCCGGCATCCGCCTCGCCGGGTGACAAGGTCATTCGCATGGGTGAACGCGGCGACGCGATGTATTTCATCGCCTCCGGAGCTGTCGAGGTGCGCCTGCCGGGCAAGACCATCCTCCTTGAGGACGGTGCTTTCTTCGGCGAAATGGCTCTGCTCAGCGGCGGGCCGCGCACCGCCGACGTCATCGCGGTCGATTTTTGCCAGTTCCTGAGGCTCGACAGGCGCGACTTCAACCTCTTCATGACCCGGCATCCGCGGCTGCGGGCTGCCGTCAGCGACATGGCCCGCGCGCGCAAGCAGATGAACGTGTCGCGGGATGTCGGCAGCGATGCGGTGGATTGATGTTGCCAAAGGCGGCCGTCGTCATCGGCCGATATGATTCCGCTCCCGAATTGACAGTTTCGCTCGATTTTTCGACCTATTCGTTCGCCATCGCGCAATTTTTGGCCGCAAGTGCATTCAAATTGGCAAGAAGCAACGGCTGGAGTTGATGTAGACTGTAAAAGTCGCATCAAAACACCGGAGACTTTCATGACCGCTCCACATCCTTCCAAGACCCATATCGGCAATCACAAACTGCATCCCGAGACGCAGATGCTGAACTACGGCTATGACCCGGAACTCTCCGAAGGCGCGGTCAAACCACCGGTATTCCTGACGTCGACGTTCGTCTTCAAATCAGCCGAAGAGGGGCGCGATTTCTTCGATTTTGTCTCCGGCCGCCGTGAGCCGCCGGCGGGCACTGGGGCCGGTCTTGTCTATTCCCGCTTCAACCATCCCAACAGCGAGATCGTCGAGGATCGTCTGGCGGTCTATGAGCGTACGGAAAGCTGTGCTCTGTTTTCCTCCGGCATGTCGGCGATCGCCACCACACTTCTCGCTTTCGTCCGGCCGGGCGACGCCATCCTGCATTCCCAGCCGCTCTACGGCGGAACGGAAACGCTTCTGGCAAAGACCTTCCTCAACATGGGTGTGGCGGCGGTGGGGTTTGCCGACGGCGTCAATGAGGAATCGGTGCAGACGGCGGCCGATGCAGCGATGGCCAAGGGGCGGGTTTCCATGATCCTGATAGAAACGCCGGCTAACCCTACCAACAGCCTTGTCGACGTTGCGATGATGCGCAGGGTCGCCGATACGATCGGCAGGAAGCGGGGGCATACGCCCATCATCGCCTGCGACAACACACTGCTCGGTCCCGTCTTCCAGCGACCGATCGAGCATGGTGCCGACATTTCGCTGTATTCGCTGACCAAATATGTCGGCGGCCATTCCGACTTGATCGCCGGTGCGGCCCTTGGTGCAAAAGCAGTGATGAAACAGGTCAAGGCGCTGCGCGGCGCCATCGGAACGCAACTCGATCCGCATTCGTGCTGGATGCTTGGCCGCTCGCTGGAGACGTTGTCGATCCGCATGGAGAAAGCCAATAGCAACGCTCTTGAAGTCGCCAACTTCCTGCGCGAGCATCCGAAGGTCGAAGGCATTCATTACCTGCCCTACCACGATCCGCAATCGCCACTCGGAAAGACTTTTGCGGCGCAGTGCACCGGTGCGGGCTCGACATTCTCCTTCGATATTCGCGGCGGCCAGCCGGCATCCTTCAAGTTCCTTAATGCGCTGCAGATCTTCAAGCTGGCTGTCAGTCTCGGCGGTACTGAATCACTGGCCAGCCACCCGGCGACCATGACCCATTCCGGCGTGCCGCTGGAGGTCCGCGAGAGGATCGGCGTGCTGGAATCCACGATCCGCCTGTCGATCGGCATCGAACATTCGGACGATCTGATCGCCGATCTGACGATGGCGCTAGACGCGGCATGATGAGCTCCGACATTCCGGGTTTGGCTGAATTTTCGCTGTGTCTTGAAATGGTTACATTCAACTGCTATATTACCACCATTGAATTCGTTTCCAGCGGTTGACCACGGATGTACTGGCAACAACTGTCGAGACGGGTCGGAGAGGTCGGGTTTTCACCCGGCCTTTTTCTTTGTCTGGATCTCAGCCGGACCACCAGTCGCGATGTTTCTTTTTGAAACCGACGTTTGCGTTCGTGTTCATCATCTCGCCTTTCTGGAGAATGGCACTACTTGCCATCAGGGATGATTTGGGGGAACAATGCAGCGAGGCCATTCGGCCGTCCGGCCAATCCCTCTACAGGAGAAAACCATGCCACTTAAATCTCTGATGGCTGCTGCGGCAATGGTGCTTTTGGCTCTTTCGGGATGCGCTAGCACCGGCGCAAACAACACCACCTATGCCCAGTATCAGGGCTATGGCCCTGTGCCCGATTTCGGCGCGTCCGATCCGGGCGGCTTACGCGTAGGCTACTAACAGAACCGAGCATTCGCGGCGAAGGCGTGCGATCGCGCATGCCTTCGCCAGGCAGATTCTCATGCTGATTGGGGAATGGAAGCCAACGGCCGGCCATGGCTCGTTGTCCCGGACAAATACTGGACGTGGCGAATGATTGGTGATCCCGACTGGATTCGAACCAGTGGCCTCAAGATTAGGAATCTTGTGCTCTATCCTACTGAGCTACGGGACCAACCGGAAAGAAGCCTTACAAAAGGTGGGCGTCGAAGCCAAGTGTTTTCCCGCGTGCTTCCCGATGCTTTTGCATGAACAGGCGTTTCTGATGCGCGTGACGGCTGACCGGGGGCTGGCGCCGGATGGTTTTCCGATGTTAAGCAGGAGGCGGCGGAACGGGAGGAGACCCGGCCGGAACGGTGCCGCCCTTCACAACGAGACCCACAGAGTTTGATCCAGCATGTTCATCGGAATTGATTGGGGCGGCACGAAAATGGAAGTCATCGCGCTCGATCGCGATGGCGCGACGAGAGCCCGGCATCGCATCGCCACGCCGACCAGCGGCTATGACGCCTGCATCCGCGCGGTGCAGGAGCTTGTCGCCACGGCCGAGCAGATGGCAGGCGAAAAGGGAACGGTCGGCATCGGCATTCCAGGCAGCCCCAATCCGCGCACCGGCATCGTGCGCAATTCCAATGCCGTTCTCCTGAACGGTCAGCCACTCGGGCGCGATCTTCAAGCGGCGCTCGGACGCGAGGTGCGGCTTGCCAACGACGCCAATTGTCTTGCGGTTTCAGAGGCCGTCGATGGTGCCGGCAAGGACGCCCATACGGTTTTCGGTGTGATTGTCGGCACCGGCCATGGCGGCGGGCTTGCGATCGGCAAGCATGTCCATGCCGGCTATCAGGGCATCGCCGCCGAGATCGGCCATTATCCTCTGCCCTGGATGACGCCGGATGAATATCCCGGCCACAAATGCTGGTGTGGCAAACATGGCTGTCTCGACATGTATGCCTGTGGCACCGGCGTCGAACTGGACTATCGCACGACGACGGGCGTCGACCGGCGCGGCCGCGACATCATTGACGACAAGCGCAATGGCGAACCGGTTGCAACCGCCGTCTATGAGCGCTTCGTCGACCGGCTTGCACGCAGCCTGGCGCTCCTCACCAACATCGTCGATCCGGATGTGTTCGTGCTCGGTGGCGGCATGTCGAATGTCGATGAAATCTACGATGAATTGCCGGGCCTGATCGTCAAATACATTTTCGGAGACAGTTTCGAGACGCCGATCCGCAAGGCGATGCACGGCGACAGTTCCGGCGTACGCGGTGCAGCCTGGCTCTGGAAAGACTGAACACAAAGGAGACGGCCTCATGAGTTTCGACAAGGATCTCGAACGCATCGCATTGCAGGAACGGGAGTTGCAGTTCGACAGTTTCAGCCTCGAAACCGGCTGGAAGCTCGGCTCGCTGCTGCGCGGCATGGCGGCGGAGCGCAAGCTCGGCGTCGTCATCGACGTCACGCTGTTTTCCATGCCGGTGTTCTATGTGGCACTTGAGGGCTCGACGCCCGACAATCCGAACTGGGCGCGCCGCAAGCGCAACTGCGTTTTCCGCTTCCTGAAAAGCAGCTATGCGGTCGGCCTGACCCTCGCCAAGCAGGAAACCACGCTGCAGGCTAAATTCGGCTTGCCGGACGACGAGTTCGCGTCGCATGGCGGCAGCTTCCCGATCGTCGTCAGGGGTACCGGCTGCATCGGTGCGGTCACCGTTTCCGGACTGCCGCAGCGTGATGATCACACCATGGTCGTCGAAGCGCTGGCCAAGCTTCTCGGCAAGGACATCGAAGCGCTGAAGCTCGGCGCCTAGAGCCTGGATGGATAGATGACCATGGATATTGCCGGCTTTTCCGCGACATTGAACGAATGGCTCACGCAAGCGGCTTTGCCGCTCTGGCGGGATAGGGGCTTCGATACGTCGAGTGGCGGTTTCGTTGAGACCATCGACATGGCGGGGCAGCCAACGCGTGCCAATCGCCGGTCGCGTGTCCAGCCACGCCAGGTCTATTGTTTCGCCGAAGCCGGGCGCCGCGGCTGGCCGGGAGGCTGGCAGACCATTGCCACCGATGGCATCGCCTATTTCGACCGGGTCTACCTGCAGCCGAGCGGCTTTTATGGCGCCCTGGCGGATGCGGACGGCAATCTGATCGATCCGTCCTTCGACCTCTACAATCAGGCCTTTGCGCTTCTTTCCTTCGCCTATCTGGCGGAGGTCTTTCCGGACAGGAAGGCGGAAATGATCGCGCGCAGCAATACGCTACGCGACAAGTTGGAGGCGTATTGCAAGCATCCTTCGGCTGGTTTCGAGGAAGACAATCCGCCGCGCCTGCCGCTCTGCTCCAACCCGCACATGCATCTGTTCGAGGCTTGTCTCGCCAGCGAGGTGGTCCAAGGGTTCGATACCGTCGCCTGGACCAATCTCGCCGATGAAATCGCGGCGCTTTGCATGGATCATTTCATCGATACCGAAACCGGTGCGCTGCGCGAATTCTTCGATCACGATTGGTCGCCGATGCCGGGCGACAAGGGCCGCATTGTCGAGCCGGGTCACCAGTTCGAATGGGCCTGGTTGCTGCTCCGCTGGGGCGAGCGGCGCGGCAATGCCGATGCGCTCGTTAAGGCGCGCCGTCTGTTCGAGATCGGCGAGCAATATGGCATTGCGCAGCCGCGCGACGTGGCCGTCATGACGCTTTTCGATGATTTCTCGGTTGCCGATCCGATCGCTCGACTGTGGCCGCAGACGGAATGGCTGAAGGCCGCGATCCGCTTTGCGGCGCTGACACAGGGCGCGGAACGCGAGCGTTATCTCCGCTCCTCCGTCCGCGCTGCTACGGCGCTGACGCGGTTTCTCGACACGCCGGTCAAGGGGCTCTGGCGCGACAAGCAACAGGCGGACGGCAGCTTCGTCGACGAAGCGGCGCCGGCGAGCAGCTTTTATCATATCCTCTGCGCCATCTACGAACTGGACGATTGCCTGAAACGGCTTTGAAGCATTCTCCAACCCACTGTCTGACCGGCCCGTCGCGCCTGAAGCGGGCCGGTTTTCTTTTGCGCAATTTTCGGCATTTCCCAACTCATATATTGACATAAAGATATCTTTATGTGATCTCTGATTTTCGATTTATTGTCGTTTTCAGAACGGGAGATTTCCCATGTCCGCCATCGATACCCTCTTCGGCGCCGTTTCACCCCAACCGGACGGATCGGAAGTCATGGCGGCGCTGAAGGCAGCGGCCCGTGAACGCATCCTGATCATGGATGGCGCGATGGGCACGGAGATCCAGCAACTTGGCCTCGGCGAAGATCATTTCCGTGGCGAGCGTTTCGTCGCCTGCGAGTGTCATCTCCAGGGCAATAACGATCTTCTGACGCTGACCCAGCCCGGCGCGATCGAAGAGATCCACTACAATTATGCCATCGCCGGCGCCGATATTCTCGAAACCAACACGTTTTCCTCCACCTCCATCGCCCAGGCCGATTACGGCATGGAGGCGATGGTCTATGAGCTGAACCGCGATGGTGCCCGGTTGGCGCGGCGCGCGGGGCTCAGGGCGCAGCAGGTCGATGGCAAGCGCCGCTTCGTCGCCGGTGCTCTCGGCCCGACCAACCGCACCGCGTCGATCTCGCCCGACGTCAATAATCCCGGCTACCGGGCCGTCTCTTTCGACGACCTTCGCATAGCTTATGCCGAGCAGCTGCGCGGCCTGATCGACGGCGGTACCGACATCATCCTGATCGAGACGATCTTCGACACGCTGAACGCCAAGGCGGCGATTTTTGCGACAGAGGAAGTGTTCGTCGAAAGAGGTATCCGCCTGCCTGTGATGATCTCCGGCACGATCACCGATCTCTCCGGCCGCACGCTGTCGGGTCAGACGCCGACCGCCTTCTGGCATTCGGTGCGCCATGCCGATCCCTTCACCATCGGCCTTAACTGTGCGCTCGGCGCCAATGCCATGCGCGAGCACCTGACGGAAATTTCCGACGTTGCCGATACGTTCGTCTGCGCCTATCCGAATGCCGGTCTGCCGAATGAATTCGGCCGTTATGATGAAAGCCCGGAGGAGATGGCAGCCCAGATCGAAGGCTTTGCCCGCGAAGGCCTCGTCAACATCGTCGGTGGCTGTTGTGGCTCGACGCCGGCCCATATCCGCGCGATCGCGCAGGCCGTGGCGAAACATCCGCCACGTGCGATTCCCGAAGTGCCGCGGCTGATGAAGCTGTCCGGTCTGGAACCCTTCACGCTGACCAAGGACATTCCCTTCGTCAATGTTGGCGAACGCACCAACGTCACGGGTTCGGCCAAGTTCCGCAAGCTGATCACCGCAGGAAACTACGCCGAAGCGCTCGACGTCGCCCGTGACCAGGTGGCGAACGGCGCTCAGATCATCGACGTCAACATGGATGAGGGGCTGATCGATTCGAAGCAGGCGATGGTCGAGTTCCTCAACCTGATCGCCGCCGAGCCGGATATCGCCCGCGTGCCCGTCATGATCGACTCATCGAAATGGGAGATCATCGAGGCCGGGCTGAAATGCGTCCAGGGCAAGCCGCTGGTCAATTCGATCTCGATGAAGGAAGGCGAGGAAGCCTTTCTGCATCACGCAAAACTCTGCCGCGCCTATGGTGCCGCCGTCGTCGTCATGGCTTTCGATGAGCAGGGGCAGGCCGATACCAAGGCTCGCAAGGTCGAGATCTGCACCCGCGCCTACAGGCTATTGACCGAGCAGGCTGGTTTTGCGCCGGAAGACATCATCTTCGATCCGAACATTTTTGCGGTGGCGACCGGTATCGAGGAGCACAACAATTATGGCGTCGATTTCATCGAGGCCACCCGCGAGATCATCGAGACCTTGCCGCACGTCCATATTTCCGGCGGCGTCTCGAACCTGTCATTCTCCTTCCGCGGCAACGAACCGGTGCGTGAGGCGATGCACGCCGTATTCCTCTACCACGCCATCCAGGCGGGCATGGACATGGGCATCGTCAATGCGGGGCAGCTGGCGGTCTACGACCAGATTGAACCCGAGCTGAAGGAAGCCTGCGAGGATGTCGTCCTCAACCGCCGCGTCGATTCGACCGAGCGGCTGCTGGAGCTTGCCGAACGCTTCAAGGGAACCGCCGGCAAGGAGGCCAAGGAGCGGGACCTGAAGTGGCGCGAATGGCCGGTCGAAAAGCGGCTGGAACATGCGCTGATCAACGGCATCACAGAATTCATCGATGCCGATACGGAGGAAGCGCGGGCCAATGCCGAGCGGCCGCTGCATGTCATCGAAGGCCCGCTGATGGCTGGCATGAACGTCGTCGGCGATCTCTTCGGCGCTGGCAAGATGTTCCTCCCTCAGGTGGTGAAGTCCGCCCGCGTGATGAAGCAGGCGGTTGCGGTTCTCCTGCCCTATATGGAGGCCGAGCGGCTGGCGGGTGGCGGCGAGGGCGAACGCCAGAGTGCCGGCAAGGTGCTGATGGCGACGGTGAAGGGCGACGTGCACGATATCGGCAAGAACATCGTCGGCGTCGTGCTCGCCTGCAACAATTACGAGATCATCGATCTCGGCGTCATGGTGCACGCCACGAAAATTCTCGAAGTCGCCCGCGAGCGCAAGGTCGATATCATCGGCCTGTCTGGTCTCATCACGCCCTCGCTCGACGAGATGGCGCATGTGGCCGCCGAAATGGAGCGCGAAGGCTTCGATATCCCGCTTCTGATCGGCGGCGCGACCACGAGCCGCGTACACACCGCCGTCAAGATCCATCCGCGCTACCATCAGGGCCAGGCGATCTACGTCACCGACGCCAGCCGCGCCGTCGGCGTGGTTTCCAGCCTGCTGTCGCCGGACGCGAAGGATGGCTACATCGAGACCGTGCGCGCCGAGTACAAGAAGGTGGCCGACGCGCATGCCCGCAACGAGCTGGAAAAGCAGCGCCTGCCGCTGGCGAAGGCCCGCGCCAACGCGCAGAAGGTCGATTGGGACGCTTATTCGCCGAAGACACCGTCCTTCCTCGGCACCCGCGTCTTCCAGGATTGGGACCTCGAGGAACTGGCGCGCTATATCGACTGGACGCCGTTCTTCCAGACCTGGGAGCTGAAGGGCGTCTATCCGAAAATCCTCGACGACGAACGCCAGGGTGAAGCGGCCCGCCAACTGTTCGCCGATGCGCAAGCCATGCTTGCCAAGGTCATTGCGGAGAAGTGGTTCGCGCCGAAAGCCGTCGTCGGATTCTGGCCGGCCGGCGTGGCCGGCGACGATATCCGCCTGTTTACGGACGAAACCCGCGCGACTGAGCTTGCCACCTTCTTCACCCTGCGCCAGCAGATGGCAAAACGCGATGGCCGCCCGAACGTGGCGCTGTCGGATTTTGTCGCGCCGGTGAACAGCGGCAAACGGGATTACCTTGGCGGCTTCGTCGTCACGGCCGGCATCGAGGAAGTGGCGATTGCTGAGCGTTTCGAGCGCGCCAACGACGACTATTCCTCGATCATGGTGAAAGCATTGGCCGACCGTTTCGCCGAGGCCTTTGCCGAGCGCATGCACGAATATGTCCGCAAGGAACTCTGGGGCTATGCGGCCGACGAGACCTTCGATCCAAGCGAACTGGCCGGTGAACCCTACGCCGGCATCCGCCCGGCGCCCGGCTATCCGGCCCAACCGGACCATACGGAGAAGGCGACGCTGTTTGATCTGCTGAAGGCCGAGGAAGAAATCGGCGTGACGCTGACGGAAAGCTTTGCCATGTGGCCCGGCTCTTCCGTCTCCGGCATCTACATCGCTCAACCCGAATCCTATTATTTCGGAGTCGCCAAGGTCGAGCGCGACCAGGTCGAGGATTATGCCGCGCGAAAGGACATGCCGATCGAAGAGGTCGAGCGGTGGCTGGGGCCGATTTTGAACTATGTACCTGCGTCCAGGGCGGAAGCGGCTGAGTAGGGGTGGTGGCGGTCGCCATAAACTGCGGTTGGGCGACAATGACAACGCCAAGCCGGCGCTCGTTAGCTCACGCCGGCTTCATCAGGAAGCCTGAGGCTACACAGTGAAATGCCTCGACGGCCTTGGGCAGGACACTCTTCGGATCGTCGCTCGCGGCGATCCATAAGGCAGCATTGAGTGCTGCTCCGCAGAGAAGTCGGGCGGCGGCTTCCGGATCGACAGGTTTGATTGTTCCCAGTGCGATCAGGTGCGCCACCGCTCGCTTTGTCACTTGCAGACAACTGTCTTGGCTTGGCCATTGTGAGGGATCACCCAACACTGCCGGTCCATCCAACAGAACGATGCGTTGGAACTCCGGATCGAGTGCCATCTCGATATAGGCCGAGGCCTCGGCAAGCAGGCGTTGCCAATCGTCTCCCGCGCGGGCGCCGATCTCCTGCGCGCGCAAAGCCATTTCAGAATCCATCTGGTTGACGACCGCCGCAAGCAACCCGCGCTTGTCTCCGAAATTATGGTAGAGCGCACCCCGGGTCAGGCCGACGTCCGCAGTCAGCTCGTCCATCGACGCGGCGGCGTATCCCTTCTCGGCAAATGCCTTTCGCGCCGCCGCGATCAACTTGGTGCGGTTCTCCTCCATCGTATCGATTCGCCGTTTCGCCATCATGTCCCTTTCTATTTCGTATACGCCACGTATTTGTAATTGACATACGGAGTGTATACGAGGTATTTCATATACGTACCGTATACGAAATGTGCGGCTGGATGTGAAGGTTATGCCGCGTCGTTGGCTCAACGGTTATCATCGGAATTAGAATGAAGAGAGATCAAAAATGACTCAACGCGAAGCAATCTTTCCCGTCGACCGGCATGCTCTTTACGAAGAACATGGCTATTCCGCTGCCATCCGCTCCGGCGATCTCCTGTTCGTGTCCGGACAGGTGGGAAGCCGCTCCGATGGGACATCCGAACCCGTTTTTGAACGACAGGTCCGGCTGGCTTTCGAAAATCTCAAGGCGACGCTTAAGGCTGCAGGCTGCACGTTCGACGACATCGTGGATGTCACGACATTTCATACGGATCCCGAAAACCAGTTTGGAACCATCATGGTCATCAAGCAGGAGATTTTCAGCCGGCCGCCCTATCCGAACTGGACCGCAATCGGCGTGAACTGGCTTGCCGGCTTTGATTTCGAGATCAAGGTCATAGCGCGTATCCCCGGTTGATGTTCGCAAAGGCCCTTCGGTTGGGGGAGGACGCCTGCGCAGTGCAATCAGTGTCGGAATGGCCCGCCGTCATGCCGCACCACGCCATCCTTGACCAATCCAGCCAGAGTTTGGATTGGGAAGGTGGTTCAGCTTGGTGTATTGACGTCGATGTGTTCGGCATGGCGGCATTATTTTTACGTCCGGCCGTAAAGGAGCATGACCCCATGGCCGAAGAAAAGCTGGATATGATGGCCCTTCTCAAGGCGATTGCGGAAAGCCCGAAGCGCGATAACAGTGCCTATCATCACGCCATAACCGAGGCGCGGCAGGCCTTCGAAGATGCGGAGATGGCGCTCGGAGGTCCGGTCCGGGTGCGGACCAAGACCAAGATGAAGCGCAACGGCGAATATGTCGTCAAGTGGACGTTCAAGCGTCTGGCCTGACACATCAGGTTTAAATGCCATCACAATGCCGTTACCGGGGCACAAAATCGGCGTTTGAAACGTTTTGTTTCTTGAAAGGCAAAATGGTGAACCAAATGAAGATGCTTGCAATCATTGGCCTGTCACTGGCGACCGCCTTCTCCAGCGTAGCGCCGGCACAGGCTTTTCCATCGATCGACAGGCCGAAGCTGCCAGCTTCGGATGTTCAGCAGGTCGAATCGTACCGCAGTTCGTGGGGTATCGGGCGCTATGGCGGCAATCGCCATTATTATATAAGGCGTCACTATCGCGACCGCAGCTATTATGGCAACCGCAATTACTATCACCACCGGCGCTACTACCACGACTACGACGACAACTACGGAGCAGCGTTTGGCGGGTTCGCGGCGGGGGCGATCCTCGGTGGCCTTTTGGCGCAACCCCGGTACTACGGCGGCGACCGGTATTATCGCAGCGGTGGTTCTCACGCCGATTGGTGCTACGCGCGATATCGGTCCTACAGGGCTTATGACAACACGTTCCAGCCGTATTATGGCGGGCGGCGTCAATGTGTCTCGCCGTACTAGGACATAGGTTCTCGACGGCACCGAGACTTCGATAGTCGCGGGTTGGGGCCAGCAACGGCCCCAACTCAAGCAGATGAGCGGTAGTGCAGCGCTCGGCCGCCAGCCTCATCCTTTGATATACCATCCCCACGGCTCATCGCTGTTGAAGCGGGTGATCTGTTTCGTCTCCAGATAATTGGACAGGCCCCACCGGCCCAGTTCGCGGCCGATGCCGGACTGCTTGTAGCCGCCCCAGGGGGCTTCGGTGAAGGTCGGCTGCGAGCAGTTGACCCAGACGATGCCGGCGCGGAAGGCTTCGGCGACGCGTTCGGCGCGGATCACGTCCTTCGACATGACGGCGGCGGCCAAGCCGAAGCGGCTGTCGTTGGCCATGCGGATGGCCTCGTCCTCGTCCTTGAAAGGCTTGACGCAGACGACCGGCCCGAAGATTTCTTCCTTCCAGACGTAATTGTCCTCGCTCATGTTGGTCAGCACCGTCGGCTCGATGAAATAACCGCTGTTAAGTCCGGTCGGGCGGCTTCCGCCATAGGCGACCGTCGCGCCATCGATCCGGGCACGTTCGATCGCCAAAACAATCTTGTCGTACTGGCCCTTGGAAACGATCGGGCCGAGCAGTGTGCCGTCCTCCATGCCGTTACCGATTCTGATCTTGGCTGCTTCCTCGCAGAGCCGCGAAACGACGGTGTCATAGATGCTGGCCTCGACCAGCACCCGCGAGGTTGCCGAGCAGACCTGGCCCTGGTTCCAGAAAATGCCGAACATGATCCATTCGACGGCCTTTTCGATATCGCTGTCGCCGAAGATGACGAAGGGCGATTTTCCGCCGAGTTCGAGGCTGACATTCTTGATGTCCTGGGCGCCTGCCATCATCACCTTGCGGCCGGTGGAGACGGAGCCGGTGAAGGCGAGCTTGTCGATCAACGGATGCTCGGTCAGCGGCTCACCGGCCTGCGGGCCGGTGCCGGTGACGATATTGAGGACACCTGCAGGAAGGCCGATCTCCTCGGCAATGATGCCGAGTTCGAGCGCGGTCAGCGGCGTCAGTTCGGATGGCTTGAGCACCATGGTGCAGCCGGCAGCCAAAGCGGGGGCGACTTTCCACGACACCATCAGCAGCGGATAGTTCCACGGCGTGATGGCGCCGACGACGCCCAGCGGTTCACGCACGACCCGCGAGGAAAACCGCGGTTCGCTGAGCGGGATTGTCTCTTCCGGATTATGGTCAAGCTCCTCGGCAAGGCCCGCGTAATAGTTGAAGCATCCGGCGACGTCATCGATGTCCCACAGCGCCTCGGGAAGCGGCTTGCCGTTGTCGGAGACTTCGAGCTTGGCGAGGAACTCGCGCTTTTCGGTGATTTTCGTCGCGATGGCGCGAAGATAGACGGCGCGCTCGGTGCCTGTGAAATGTGGCCACGGACCGGAATCGAAAGCGTAGCGGGCAGCTTTGACGGCCTTGTCGATATCGCCGCTGGTGCCGGCCGGGGCCTTGTGAATGATCTCCTCGGTTGCCGGATTGATAACATCGAGCGTCCCGCCCTTTTCCGGCCTTACCCACTCGCCATCGATGTAAAGCCTGTCCTGCATGTCGCCGTCCTTCTTTAAATCAGGTCAAGTATCGCCTTGGCTGCCACCGCCACGCCGGCCGCTTTTTTCATGGCAGCGGAATTGACTGCGAGTTTATCGTTCAGGGCGGGATTGTCGAGAAGGCCGGTGATGGTCGAGACCAACTCCTCGTCGCTCCACCGATAGCGGTCGATCCGGCGGCCGACGCCGACGTCCTCCGCGCGGTGGGCATTGTCGTGGCCGTCCCAGCAGAACGGCATGACGAGGGAAGGGACACCGAAATACAAGGCCTCGCAAAAGCTGTTGTTGCCGCCATGGTGGATGAACAGGCTCGATTGTTCGACCACCGAGGGCTGCGGAAACCAGCTTTCGAGGAAGACATTGTCGGGTGTGCGGCTGTAGTCGTCGCGCCACGGCCCGACATTGACGATGAAACGACAGGGCAGGGTTTCGAAGACACCGATCATCCGCTTGATCATCGACACATCCATGGCGCCAAGACTGCCGAAGCTCGTCAGCACCAGTGGGGCCTCCTGATGCGAGGCGAAATGCGGCAGCGTATAGGGCGCCTCCTGCCGCACACAGCCGTCGAGATAGACGAATTTTTGCGGATCGAGCGGATTTTCGCGCTGGAAGCGAACGATGTCGGGCGACAGCAGCAAGTTGAGGTGGGGGGAATTCTCCAGGAACTCGCTGGGTGGTAGCGGGTTGAGGCCGCATTCGGCAAGGAATGCGTTCATGCGTTTCTGTGCCGGCGCCACGGCTTTTGCATACGCTCGCGAGAACGTTGCCCAATCCGGCCCCGGCTTTTCCCCGCAGCCGGAAAGATAGGGCGGAACAAGCGGATCCGGCAGTTCCGTCTCGGCGCAGGAGATGACCCGCACCCAGGGCACGCCTGCATTGGCGATGGCCGGAAACATCACGACGTTGTCGAGCACGATCACAGAGGGTTTCAACTGTGCCAAAAGCTGGCGAAGCGGTTCTTCGGCGGCGATTGCCGTATCGACGATCGCCTCCCAGGTTGGGGCGACGTAGCTTTTCACCTGTTCCAGTGGCGACTGACGAAAGGCATCCTGATGCCGGTTGATGAAGTCCGTCCAATCGGTCTGGCTTTCAGCGCCTGCTGACTGCAGCTGATATTCGGGAAAACCGTATTCGCTGAAGACGCCGCGAAAGCCTGGATGACAGATGAAGACCGGGCGCGCACCCAACCGGCGAAGCTCCTGAGCGATGCCGACGCAATTCAGCGCGGCGCCATAACTGGCTTCGGGAAAGAAGGCGATTACCTTGGGTTGGCTCATGCGTGCACCAGATAGTTATCCCACGACCTTGAAGACGGGCGGAACGCCGCGGCCGGCAAGACGGGGCCGCTGCGAATGGGAAAGCTGGATATGCACGCGCATCAGGTCGGCCGCAAGCTCAAGCTGGCCACGCTCGATCTGCTCCAGCATCTGGATGTGCTCCATATTGGACTGCATCAGCCGGAAGGCGTTGACGTGAATGGGCGGCTGGCTCGACCGGCGGCGGCGATGATGGCTCGAGAGTGCCTCCGACATGAATGGATTGCCGCAGCTTCTGGCGATCAGCATGTGGAAATCGAAATCGGTGCGCTCGAACAGCTTCTGGTCGAAGCCGCTTTCCGTCATCGAGCGCAGGATTTCCATGGATTGCCTGAGCGACGTGATCGCGGCGATGTCGCGGCGGAAGCCGGGCATGGTCAGCGCCAGCGGCTCGCAGGAGAGGCGGTATTCGAAACTCTTGGCGACGGCATCGCCGCTGATGGCAAATTGCTTGATCAGCCATTGCTGGCCGGCGGCGCGTTCGGCCAGGTTGTCCTCGGCAAGCCGCGTCAGCGCATTCTGGACCGCGTTGCGGGAGGCGCCATAGCGGCGCTGCAGGCTGGCGACAGTCTGGGAATCGCTGATGCGCCCGGCCGAGACGTCACGCAGGATGGCGTTGTAAAGTTCGGTTTCCTCGGCCGGCTGGGCGGTATCTTCGAGGCCGGGGAAGGAGGCAGGGTCGATGGCGAGCAGATAGCCGCCTTCCGCCTCCGCCGTGACGATCGATTTCTCGGCAAGAAACTGCAAGGCCTTGCGGATCGGGGTGCGCGAGACGTTGCAGCGCGAGGCAAGCGCCTGCTCGGGAAGCCGCTCACCACGGCTCATCCCGCGCTCAGTCGCGATATCAAGTATTTTTTGCGCCAGTTCAACATGGCGATGATTTACCTTTTTCGCCTCTGTATCCATCGCCTATTACCCTGAATATCATGATGATGAGTGTATGCTGCCTCTTCCAACACGTGTTCGCAAGAGTAATCATTAAAATTTCGCGTGCAGCACGATTTCGTATTGACGTATTTTTTTTATAAATAATACTGTCAGATGAAGCGAGACATAGACCGGCTGACCGGCGCGCCGCTTCGGGAACAGATGTTGAACCCTCGGCAGGGCTGACGCGGAATCGCGAGACCTTCCGGGATGATGGATTTGCGCTAACGGCGATGGCTCGGGCTTGACCGGCCTCCGGACTGCGCCAGCAACGGGAGATGTCCTTGAAAACGTCAGTGAAATTGCGCCTGGCCGGTCTTGCATCGACAGCCATGCTTCTTTCGGCGGGAACGGCGCTGTCAGCCGACCTCGTCATTTCCAACTGGGCGGGCTACATGGCGCCCGATATCGCCGAGACTTTCAAGGCGGAAACCGGGCTCACGATCGAGGTGGTCAACCATGCCACCAATGAAGAGATCATGGGAAAGCTGATGGCGGGCCAGGGCAAGGGCTACGACGTCGTCTTCGTCTCCTCGCCGTTCGCGCATATCCTCAACGGTCAGGGCCTGCTTGAGCCGCTGGGCGCCGAAAAGGTTCCGAACCTGAAGAACCTCTACCCGCAGGCAACCAAACTCGCTTTCGATCCGGGCAATACCTATGCCGTTCCTTATGCCTGGGGCACGACCGGCCTCTGCTATCGTTCCGATCTCGTCGAAGGGATGCCGGATAGCTGGTCCTATCTTTTGAATCCGCCGGAAGCGCTCAAGGGCAAGATCACCATGCTGTCGACCGACCGCTGGCTGATGGCGGCGGGGCTGCTCTACAAGGGCTATTCGGTCAACGAGAAGGATCCGGCCAAGATCGAGGAGGCGAAGAACGCCCTGATCGAGGCCAAGAAGGGCCTGCTTGCCTATGACGACACAACCTTCTTCTCGAAGCTCGTTTCCGGTGAAGCCTCGCTGGTGCAGGCCTGGGACGGCTGGTGCAATTACGGCATCGCTGAAAACGACAAGATCAAGTTCGTCGTGCCGAAGGAGGGCTCCGACCTCTGGATCGACACGATGGTCGTGATGAAGAATTCCGAGCACAAAGATGCGGCTCTGAAGTTCGTGAACTATATTCTCGAGCCGAAGAACCACGCCTGGGCGGCCTCGAACATCTTCTATGAAGTGCCGAACAAGCCGGCCATGGAAAGCCTCGATCCGGAACTGATCAAGAAGTACCCGACCATGGGCGTTTCGCCGGAAACGCTGGTCAAATACGAGGAGCTGCAGGACCTCGGCGAAGCGCAGCGCGACTATTCGCGTGCGGTGAGCGAGATCAAGGCGGCGAATTGAGGCGATCTCCTCTTCTCCCCAGCGGGGAGAAGAGCCTAGCGAATGCGAGGCGATGAGGGGGCTTCG